>CAVQZM010000037.1:0-150388 GCA_963718475.1 uncultured Actinomycetes bacterium
ACAGCCCGCCGCCTGCGGGGCAGTCCGTGGCGGCTGAACGCCGAGGTCCCCGGCTCCGAGCTCCGGCGCACGCTTCGCGCCTCGCCGTGGCGCGCTGGCGCCGCTGGAGCGGGCCATGGAGATCGGCGAGATCAGCGCCCGGGGCGTCGACAAGGTGGTGCGGGTGGCGTGGACGCTGGCCGACCTCGCGGGCCAGGACCGCCCGACCATCGACGAGTGCGGCTACGCGCTCGGTCTCTGGCTGGGGGTGGTGAAGTGATCGCCGCGCTCGACCAGGACCGTGTCGCACGGGCCGTGCTCACCTACCTGGCCGAGCCGGAAGATCAGGTGCTCGTCGCGATGCTGCGGACCAGTGAGCCGGTCGAGGTGGTCAGGGCGGTGGCCCGGGGCCGCATTCCCGCGACGGCGCGGGCCAGCCTGAGCCCGGGCCCGGCCGGCGATCGGGAGCTGGCCCGGATGGAGCACGCGTTCGGCGCCTGGCGGAACCGGCTCAGCGGCACCCCCTCCGAAATGGACCTGGCCGGTTTCCACCGGGACGGGATCCGCCTCGTCTGCCCAGGTGATCCGGAATGGCCCACCCAGCTCGACGCGCTCGCCGACGCGCGCCCCTATGCCCTGTGGCTGCGCGGCGAAGCTGACCTGCGGTACTGCTGCCTGCGCTCGGTCTCGGTGGTGGGCTCCCGGGCCGCGACGGCCTACGGGGCGCACGTCGGCACGGAAATGGCCGCGTCGCTGGGCGAGCGTGGCTGGACGGTCGTTTCGGGCGGGGCATACGGCATCGATGGCTGCGGGCACACCGGCGCCCTCGCCGCCGACGGAGTAACGGTCGCGGTGCTGGCCTGCGGTGTGGACTACGCCTACCCGCGGGGTCATCACGACCTGTTCGCCGGCATCGCGGCCCAGGGCGTCCTGATCAGCGAATGGCCGCCCGGCCGGACGCCCACCCGCCGGCGCTTCCTGATCAGGAACCGCGTGATCGGCGCCCTGTCCAGGGGAACCGTCGTGGTCGAGGCCGGCCTGCGCAGCGGCGCCCTGAACACGGCGCGCCACGCCCGGGACCTCGGCCGGCCGGTGATGGCCGTCCCCGGCCCAGTGACGTCTGACGTCTCGGCCGGCTGCCACAAGATCATCCGGGAATGGGGCGCCGTCTGCGTGACCAGCGCTCGCGACGTCATAGAGCTTCTCGCCCCGCTCGACGGCTCAGATCCCGGCGGCCAGCCTGTCGCCGAAGGCCTGAGCGCGGACTCGGCCGGGCAGCAGTTCCTGTGGCCCGACGCGCCTGCCTTCCCCGCCACCCGCGGTCGGCCAGGCGCTGACGACAACGGCCGTGCGCACGGCGAATACAGCCCGCCCGGGGAGCGTCCCGTGCTGGCCCGCGACGCGCTCGACGCCGTAACCACGGAGGTCCTCGAAGCCGTGCCCGTCCGCGGCGCCGGGCCCGCCACGATCGCGGTCTCGGCAGGCGTCGGAGTGGACGCCGTCATGCGGTCGCTCGGCCTTCTGGCCGCCGGCGGTTTCGTCGAACGCTGCTTCCGAGGCTGGCGTGTCCGCCGGCCCCGCTGACCCGCGTTCCGGGTGGAGTTTCCCGCAGCATTTGCGGGAAACTCCACCCGATCATGGCCCGGCGCCGCGGCCCACGGGGGCGCCGAGGAAGGGCCGGCCAGATGGAGGAGGCAGCTGCGTAGTCCCCGGCGACACGCAAGGCGGTACTAGGGGCAAACGCCGCAAGCGGTCAGACTTAGACGGTGCGCGGATCACCCCGAACCAGCCCCGGTGCGAGCGGCAAAGCCCGCGCCGGCACTGGGGATACTGGCCGCACCCGGACCATCGACGACTGCCCGGCGTGGATCGATGACGCGGTGGCGCAGTTCGAGCGCTATGTCCGGGCCGAGCGGGGGATGTCGCCGCACACGGTGCGCGGGTATGTGAGTGACGTCCGCTCCCTGCTCGATCATGCCGGCCACTGCGGCGTTTCCGCCCCCGCCGAGCTCGACGCGCAGGTGCTCCGGAGCTGGCTCGCCGTCCAGCACGCGGCGGGTGCCTCCCGCGCCACGCTGGCCCGGCGCGGCGCGGCCGCCCGGTCGTTCACGGCGTTCGCGCACCGGCGTGGCTGGCTCGCGAGCGATCCGGGAGCCGCTCTCGGGACGCCGAAGGTCCGCCGCGCGCTGCCGGACGTCTTGCGCAAAGCCGAGATCGCCGCGGTGCTGGCCTCGTGTGAGGCCGACATCCAGCAGCCGCCGCCCGGCCGCAGCCCGGAGGAGGCCGCCGTCGCGTTGCGGGATTCGGCGGTGCTGGAACTCCTCTACGCGACCGGAATCCGGGTCAGTGAGCTGTGCGGGCTTGACGTCGGCGCGCTCGACCTCGGGCGGCGCACGGTGCGGGTGTTCGGCAAGGGAGCTAAGGAACGTACGGTGCCGGTGGGCATACCGGCGGTTCGTGCCGTCACCCAGTGGGAGCGGTCTGGGCGCCCGGTCCTGGCCCGCAGTGGGAGCGGCGCCGCGCTGTTCCTCGGGGTGCGGGGCGGCCGGCTGGATCCACGAACCGCGCGCCGTGTCGTGCACGAGCGGCTGCGCGCGGCCGGCGCCGGGCCGGACACCGGGCCGCACGGGCTTCGGCATACCGCCGCTACCCACCTCCTGGAGGGCGGGGCCGACCTGCGCAGCGTGCAGGAGATGCTCGGTCACTCGTCGCTGGCGACCACCCAGATCTACACCCACGTCTCGGTGGACCGGCTGAAGTCGAGTTACCGGCAGGCCCACCCCCGCGCCTAGGTCTTCTGCCGCTGGCGGAGGGTGCGATTCTTGATGCGGTTGCCGCACACCGCCATGTCGCACCACGTCCCGCGCCGGCTGTGTGAGCGGTCGTAGAAGGCCCAGCGGCATTCCGGGTTACGGCACGCCTTCAGCCGCGGCCACGTTCCCTCCGCCTGCGCGTCTCGCATGATGAGCACCAGCCGGAACAGTGCGCCCGCCAGCCCACTGTCCAGCCCGGGCGGACGCCCCGGGCGCGACGGGGGCCGGGTCCAGCTCCACCAGGCCGTCCGGGCCGATGCTGGCCTGAAGACGGCACATCCCGGTCAGCACGTGCAGCGGCCGCAGCGCCTCGGCCTCGGCGGCCGGTCCGCCGCCGTTCATCGTGAGCAGCGCGCGGATGCTCTCCCGGACGTCCCGGGCCAGGCGCAGGCCGGCCGGGTCCGGGATCTCGTCGCGGGGGATGAGGCAGGCCTCGCTGAGCCACTGCTGGGCATCCGCCGGCTGGAGCAAGACGTCCCGGCCGTCATCACCATCCCAGGTGTTGACGAACGCCTGGATCAGCAGGAGCGGCATCGGTGCCGGTTTGGTCTCCCCTGGCTGCACCCACGAAGGCGAGGTCACCAGCTCAGCTTAGCCGCATGTGACCGTATAAAGACCTTGACCGGTCATGAGCGTGACTACTAAACTGTACTTACAGGTCACGAATGAGCCGCACGGCGACGTGATCGCCCGGTGGCAGTCCGCTGATAACCAGGCGGGAGCCGCGGGAAAGCCCGTTGAGAGGGCATGAAAATGATCTTGCTAATCACGGAGGACCGCACGGGGTTCCGTGCGGCGAAGCCCGGCCTGAAGGACCGGCTGCAGACGTGGGTACGCTCCTCCCGGCTGGACAGCGACCTGGCCCGGGGCGTGCCACCCGAATCGACCGCGGCCCTGGCGATCCACGCGGAACGGCTCGCCCGGCCGGCCACGTGCCGGCAGCTGGCCCGGAGTATCACGCGGATCGCCGCCGAGGCGCGGCCCGAGTCGTGGACCAACCCGATCGTGCCGCTCTGCCGTGACGAGGTCCGCGATGCACGGAGCGAGCTCGAGGCGCTAGCCGACCGCCTCGCGGCCGAGGGTCCCGTTTCGGCAAAAGGTGTCGCGCAGGTCCGCGTGCTCCTCACCGACGGAACTGGCCCGTTGTATCGCCACAGTCAGGTGCACCTGAAGGCCCGGGCCGGCCAGGCCCTCGCCGCCCTGAACCCCTCCGGAACCTAACCGGTGCCGTCCACCAGCCCAGCGCGGCGCACGCATGCCCGTTCGTATGTACACAGCGGCGCCATTGTGGTGACTAGAGCAGCCACAAAGGGACCTTTGTGGCTAACGGCGCGGGGCCCTGCGGCGAGCGCGGGCGGGCCGCGGGCCGGCGCTGGCCGGAGCCGGAGCCGGAGAGGGCGCGGGGTCAGGAAGAGGGCGGGAAGTAGAGGTCCATGAAGGCGTTGCGGAACTTGCCGGCGGGGTCATAGCGGCGGAGCAGCGCCTGGAAATCGTCCCAGCGCGGGTACAGGCCCCTGAGCGTCTCCGGCGGCGTGCTGAACACCTTGCCCCAATGCGGCCGTGCGCCGAACGGCGCCAGCGCCGCCTCGATCGCCGCGACGACCGGGGCGACGGCCAGCTCGTCCTTGATCCAGGTGAAGTGCAGGCCCACCGTGTCCTGCTGGTAGGCCATGCTCAGCCACAGGTCGTCCGCGGCCATCGTCCGGATCTCGGAGATCTGGAGGACGGGGGCGATGCGATCCCCGAGGCGCGCCACGGCTTCCAGGGCCGGGCCGGCCGCCGCGCGCGGGATGAGATGTTCGGATTGGAGTTCCTCGCCGCTGCTCGGCGTGAACGCGAGCCGGAAGTGCGGCAGCCGTTCGTGCCACGGTCCGGGCACGCCCATCTGCTCGGTGGCGTTGGTGGCGGGCATGCCGGGGACAGGGTTGCGCGGGCCGTCGGCCAGGTGACCGCCCAGCCAGGCCGCCTCCCCGCCGCCCGGGCCCGCTCCAGAAGCAGCGCCCGCGCCGCCACGAGCGCCCGCGCCGCCACGAGCGCCCGCGCCGCCACCGTCGCCCGCGCCGCCACCTGCGACCGCGCCCGCTCCGGCGCCCGCTCCAGCGGCGCCGTCCGCTCCCGCCCCGCCGCCCGCGGAACCCTCCACCCGCTGCTTCTGCCACACCTTGTTGCCCAGGCCGCCCTGCCAGTCCGTGAAGACGCTGACGCTGTAAGCGCTGGAGAAGATCTCCCCGAAGTGGTCCACCACAGACCCGAGCGCCAGGTCCTCGTACACGAACTGGCGGACCTCGAACGCCGGCACGATCTCCAGGTCCAGGGACGTCACGATGCCGAGGCTGCCGAGCCCGACGACGGCGCCGGTGAACTCCTCAGCGTCGCGGTCCAGCCGGACCAGGTCGCCGTCGGCGGTCACCATATCGAGCCCGGTCACGGCGGCGGCCAGGTTCCGGTTGGCGTCCCCCGAGCCGTGGGTCGCGGTCGCCACCGCCCCGCCGACCGAGATATGCGGCAGCGAGCCGAGGTTGTGCAGCGCGAAGCCGGCCGCCTGAAGGCTGGTCGCCAGGTCGCCGTAACGGACGCCGGCCGCCACCCGGACGACGGCCCGCTCGTTGTCGATCTCCACCTCGGGCGGCAGGCCGGCGGTGGACACGAGAACCCCGGTGGTGTCGGCGATCCGGTTGAACGAATGACCGCTGCCCAGGGCCCGCACCCGCTCGCTCCGGCTCATGATGGCCTGGAGTTCGGCGACGCTGGACGGCCGCTCCACCTGCCCGGTGCTGAAGACCACGTTGCGTGCCCAGTTCGCCGGTCGCCCGCTCATCATCCATCCACTCCATCGCCCGGGCCGCGCGCCGTGCATCGCTGCCGTAGATCACCGTGACCGCGAACATCTATAACCCGCGCGGCATGATCAGCAATGGTCCGCAGTTGATACACGAAGGAAGATAGCAGCCCCAGAACGGCGGCTACGAGGGCGCACTGGGGGCGTCTGGGACGTGGCCGCGCAGCGGAAGCGAGGAAGATTCATGCAGACCAGGACTATCGGTTCTGTGACGGTCAGCGCCATCGGCCTCGGTGGCATGCCGATGTCGATCGAGGGCCGCCCGGACGAGGACCGGTCCATCCGGACAATCCACGCGGCGCTGGACGCGGGGGTGACGCTGATCGACACCGCCGACGCCTACCACCTGCACGCCGGGGAGACCGGCCACAACGAGCGGCTCATCGCCAAGGCGCTGGCCACCTACTCCGGCGACACCAGCGGCGTTCTCGTCGCCACCAAGGGCGGTCACATCCGGCCCGGTGACGGTTCATGGACCGTCGACGGGTCACCCGCGCACCTGCGCGACGCGGTCGAGGCGTCGCTGAAGGCGCTCGGTGTCGAGGCGATCGGCCTTTACCAGTACCACCGGCCCGACCCCAAGGTGCCCTACGAGGAGTCGGTCGGCGTGCTCAAGGAACTCCTCGACGCCGGGAAGATCCGCCTGGCCGGGATCTCCAACGCCACGGTGGAGCAGATCGACATCGCCCGGCGCGTGCTGGGGGAGGGCAACCTGGCCAGCGTCCAGAACCAGTTCTCGCCGGCGTTCCGCTCCAGCGAGCCGGAGTTGCGCCACACGGCCTCCCACGGCATCGCGTTCCTGCCGTGGAGCCCGCTCGGCGGGATCGGCAACGCCGGCGAGCTCGGCTCCCGGCACGCCGCGTTCGCCGAGATCGCGCAGGCGCACGGCGTCTCACCGCAGCGGGTCACGCTGGCCTGGATGCTGGCCCTCGCGCCCACGGTGGTCCCGATCCCCGGCGCCAGCCGCCCGGAGTCGATCACCGACTCGGCCCAGGCCCCCGGCCTCGTCCTGACCCCCGAGGAAGTGGATCGCCTGAGCAAGGCCTGACCAGGCGCCCCGGCCGGCCAGCCGGGGAATCCGGGCCCCGGACGAGCTGTTGTATAAGGCACTCGGCCCGGGGCCCCGCCATATCCGGGACCCATCATCGATACCGAACGAGGCCGTGGTGACAGTTGCTAACCCGGGCGGCGACCCGCCGGCGTAGCACATACACTGGTACAAGCAGCCTGACGGGGGTGTACTTTTTCGCCCGCCGACGGCGGCTAATTCGCGTGCCCGCCTGCCGGCCGGGATCCAGGTGTTCCCGGCGGTACGCACCGCTCGGTCCGCAGTCCCTCCCCGGACTGCCGCAGGTGCGTACGGGCGCCAGGGAATCAACCGAGTAGCGCTAGCGCCCAGGCGCGGCGTGAGAAACGAAAGGACCTCCGGCATGGCTCCGGTCGTCACCATGAAGCAGCTCCTCGAGAGCGGTGTCCACTTCGGGCATCAGACCCGTCGCTGGAACCCGAAGATGAAGCGCTACATCCTTACCGAGCGCAACGGGATCTACATCATCGATCTCCAGCAGTCGCTGGACTACATCGACCGCGCGTACGAGTTCATCAAGGAGACCGTCGCGCACGGCGGGACGATCCTGTACGTCGGGACCAAGAAGCAGGCCCAGGAGGTCGTCGCCGAGCAGGCGGGCCGGGTCGGGATGCCGTACGTCAACCAGCGGTGGCTGGGCGGCATGCTCACGAACTTCTCCACCGTCTTCAAGCGCCTCCAGCGGCTCAAGGAGCTCGAGGAGATCGACTTCGGCGACGTGGCCGGCTCCGGCATGACCAAGCGCGAACTCCTGCAGATGCGTCGCGAGCGCGACAAGCTCGACCGCACGCTGGGCGGGATCCGGCACATGGCGCGGGTCCCGAGCGCGGTGTGGGTGGTCGACACCAAGAAGGAGCACATCGCCGTCGCCGAGGCGCGCAAGCTGGGTATCCCGGTCGTCGCGATCCTCGACACCAACTGCGATCCCGACGAGGTCAACTACCCGATCCCGGGGAATGACGACGCCATCCGCAGCGTCGCGCTGCTGACCAGGGTGGTGGCCGACGCAGTGGCCGACGGCCTGATCGCCCGGGCCGGTGCCGCCGACGGCGAGGAGAAGCCCTCCGCCGAAGTCGGCACCGAGGAGCCGCTGGCCGAGTGGGAGCGTGAGCTGGCCGAGAGCCGGGCCGCGGCGGCCCCGGCTGAGGCGGCCCCGGCTGAGGCGGCCCAGGCCGACGCGGCCCAGGCTGAGGCCGCTCCGGCGGCCGCCGAGGTTGCGCCTGCCGAGGTTGCGCCTGCCGAGGTTGCGCCTGCCGAGGTTGCGCCTGCCGAGGCTGAGGCTCCGGCTGCTGCGCCTGCGGCTGAGGCTGCGCCTGCGGCTGAGGCTGCGCCTGCGGCTGAGGCTGCGCCGGCCGCTGAGGCTGCGCGGCCGCTGAGGCTGCGCCGGCCGCTGAGGCTGCGGCGCCTGCCGAGGCTGCGGCGCCTGCCGAGGCTCCGGCCGCTGAGGCTGCCCCAGCCGCTGAGGCTGCGCCCGAGGCTGAGGCTGCTCCCGCGACGGAGGAGGCCAGCCCGGCCGAGCCCGTGGCCGCGACCAACGGAACGCACGCCGCCCAGGGCGAGCCGGTCAACGCCGGCGCCCCGGCAGAACAGGCCGAAGGCTCGGAGTGAGAATGCGCGCCGGGCAGCCGGAGCGGCGGGCCGCTGCCCCGGCTGCCGGCGGGCATTCTGCGGGGACAGCGCTGGCCGGTGAACGGCCGGACCAGCCGGTCAGCTGGCGGGGCACGCCAGCCGCCGGCTGGAAACGCATGAGTTCGGGGCTCGTCCCGGAGGATGGCGCGGGTCACGTGCGGCGGTGGCCTCCAGCCTGACCCTGAGTGACGCGGACATCTGAATAGGACGAAAGTGAGAGACGAGAGAGATGGCGAACTTCACCGCCGCTGACGTAAAGCGGCTTCGCGACCAGACTGGCGCCGGGATGATGGACTGCAAGAAGGCCCTCGAGGAGGCCGACGGCAACATCGAGGCGGCGATCGAGGTCCTTCGCCTGAAGGGGGCCAAGGACGCCGGGAAGCGCGCCACCCGGACCGCCGCCAACGGCCTGGTGACGGCCGAGCTGGCGGGCTCGGATGCCGGGGTGCTGGTCGAGCTCAACTGCGAGACCGACTTCGTGGCCAAGACCGACGTGTTCCAGCAGGTGGCCGGCGAGATCGCCCAGGCCGCGCTGGAGAGCGGCGCGGCCGACCGCCTGGCCCTGCTCAGTACCGAGATCAAGCCCGGCCGGACGGTCGAGCAGGCCATCGAGGAGGCGGGTGCCTCGCTCAAGGAGAAGCTGGAACTCGGCCGGTTCGCCCGCTTCGAGGGCGGCTTCGTGGCCACCTACCTGCACCGGTCGGACGCGGCGCTGCCGCCGACCCTCGGCGTGCTCGTGCAGCTTGACCAGGCGCAGCCCGAGGTGGCCCGGGACCTGGCCCAGCAGATCGCAGCGATGCGTCCGCAATACACGACCCGGGACGACGTGCCCGCGGAGGTCGTGGAGAAGGAGCGCCGGATCGCCGAGCAGATCACCCGCGAGGAGGGCAAGCCCGAGCAGGCGATCCCCAGGATCGTGGACGGGCGCGTCAACGCCTTCCTGAAGGACGTGGTGCTCGTCGAGCAGCCGTTCGTCAAGGACCCGAAGAAGACGATCAAGCAGGTTCTGGCCGACAGCGGGGTGACCGTACGCGGTTTCGCCCGATTCCAGGTCGGACAGGCCTAAGTTCCTCACGGCCGGCGGGCACTGCCCGCCGGCCGTTTCGGCATAAGGGGCGCGGCGGACGATAAGGAGGTCGCTCGGTGCAGCAGCGGGACGGCGCATGGGGCAGCTCGGCGCAACGACAAGATGCGACCGCCGCGGCGGTCCGGGCGGCCTCCGCCGCCATCGGTGACCCGTTCCATCCGCGGTGGCACCGGGTGGTCCTGAAGCTGTCCGGTGAAGCCTTCTCCGGCGACGAGCCGCTCGGCATTAATCCCGACGCCGTCTCGCATATCGCCGCCGAAGTGATGTCGGCGGTAAAAGAGGGCGTAGAGGTGGCGGCCGTCGTCGGCGGCGGCAACATGTTCCGCGGCATCGCTCTGTCCGAACGGGGCATCGACCGCGCCCGGGCCGACTACATGGGCATGCTCGGCACGGTGATCAACTGCCTCGCGCTGCAGGACGTGCTGGAGAAGCTGGGCGTCGATACCCGGGTCCAGACCGCCATCACGATGGGCCAGGTCGCCGAGCCCTACATCCCCAGGAAGGCCATCCGGCACCTGGAGAAGGGCCGGGTCGTCATCTTCGGCGCCGGGCTCGGGGCCCCGTTCTTCTCGACCGACACCTGCGCGGCCCAGCGGGCGCTGGAGATCGGTGCCGAGGCGGTCCTCAAGGGAACCGGCGTCGACGGCGTCTACGATGCCGACCCGCGGACGACGCCGGACGCGGTCCGCTTCGACCGGGTTGACTACGGAGAGGTCCTCAGCCGGGGGCTGAAGGTCATGGACGCCACCGCCGTAAGCCTCTGCATGGACAACGGCCTGCCGATCGTCGTTTTCTCCCTGATGGGGCAGGGCAATGTCGTGCGCGCCATCCGGGGCGAGAAGGTCGGCACGCTCGTGTGCGCGGCAGATAACTGACCAGCCGGGCGCGGCCGCTACGGTGCTGCGGGGGTACCCTCGCGACTACCTGGATAACGTGAACTGTTGAACAAGACCCCGCCTCCACAGGAGCCGCAATGATCGACGACACCCTCCTCGACACGGAGGAGAAGATGCAGAAGGCGGTCGCGGTCGCCAAGGAAGAGTTCGGCGTGATCCGCACCGGCCGCGCGAACCCGTCCATGTTCAACAAGATCACGCCCGAGTACTACGGGACGCCCACCCCGCTGAACCAGCTGGCCTCGTTCCACCTGCCCGAGCCGCGGATGGTCATCGTCCAGCCCTACGACAAGTCCTCCCTCCCGGCGATCGAGCGGGCCATCCGGGACAGCGACCTGGGCGTGAACCCGACCAACGACGGTACCGTGATCCGGGTCGTCCTCCCCGAACTGACCGAGGAGCGCCGGAAGGAATACATCCGGGTCGCCCGGCACAAGGCCGAGGACAGCCGGGTCTCCATCCGGAACATCAGGCGGCACGGCAAGGACGCGCTCGACAAGCTGGTGAAGAACGGCGAGGCGGGCGAGGACGACGTGCGCCGGGCCGAGCGTGAACTGGAGGAGCTCACCCGGACCTATGTCGAGCAGATCGACGAGCTTCTCAAGAACAAGGAATCCGAGCTTCTCGAGGTTTAGTTGAATGTCGGCAACCGGCCGGGCGCTGCCGACGGCACGCAGCAGCCGCCGCCTGTGAGCGGGGGCCAGCCCGCGGACCAGGACGCACCGGCCAACCCGCTCGCCCCGCCTGCCCCGGCCGCCCGGTCCGGGCGGAACTTGCCGGTCGCGGCCGGGATAGGGGTCCTGCTGGGCGGCATCGTGCTGCTCACGCTGTTCACCGTCAAAGCGACCTTCCTCCTGTTCATGGGGGCCGCCGCCGTCGTCGCGCTGTGGGAAATGGGCCGTGCGCTGCGCTCGCGGGGGATCCAGGCCCCGGTCATCCCGGTGGCCGTGGGCGGCGCCGCGATGTGGGCCTGCGAATACTGGTGGAACGACCAGGCCGTGCTCGCGTCGCTCATCCTCACCGTCATCGTCATACTCGCCTGGCGCCTGCCCGGGGGCACCGACGGCTATCTGCGTGACGTGATGGCCGGGATTTTCGCGCTGGCCTACATTCCGCTGATGGCCGTATTCATCGTCGCCATGCTGGCTCCCGCGGATGGCGCGCGTCGGGTACTGGCGTTCGTGATCCTCACCATCTGCAGCGACATCGGCGGCTATTTCGCCGGCAGCCTGCTGGGCCGGCACCCGATGGCCCGGATCATCAGCCCGAACAAGACCTGGGAAGGGCTGGCCGGCTCGGTGATCGCCTGCCTGGTCGCGGGGGCCATCCTGCTGCCGGAACTGCTGCACGGCCACGTCTGGCAGGGGGTCCTGACCGGCGCGGCCGCGGTGACCGCCGCCATCCTGGGCGACCTGGCCGAATCGGCGATCAAGCGGGACCTGCAGGTCAAGGACATGGGCTCGATCCTGCCCGGCCACGGCGGGGTTCTGGACCGCATCGACTCGCTGCTGGTCAGCGCGCCCGTGATCTGGCTGATGCTGGCCGCCTTCCTCCCCGGCCACTGAGGCTGGCCGCCTTCCCCCCGGTCACTAAGGCTGGCCGCCTTCCCCCCGGCCACTAAGGCTGCGACAAGGTAATTTGTCATCCGGCAAATAACGACGCGGATGCATTTTCTTCACGACACGTGCATATCCGTTTACCGGCGTTTGGTCCTGATTTGCGAGGGGAGATAGCCGATAATCCAACCGGAATAAGCGGGGGAAAACGGAGCGCATGGGCTAAATGCGAAGATCGACGGTCAGACGCCTCATCCTTCTTGTCTACATACTGATCGGCATCATCATCGCCTGGGATCGCGGGTATATCGGGCTCGCCTTCCTGAAGGCGCTGGCATCCGCCCTGCTGGCCATACTCCTGTGGTGGCTGGTGCTACTCGGCGTGAACCTGCATATTCATTAGGAACTGCGACTCGGTCGAGTTTCCCGCAGGATACGGAGAAGCGCCGAATCCGGAAACTTGTCGCTGCTGGTGGCGTGGTCCCCGCCGGGGGCGGGGACCACGCTGGCGGTGCTGGTGCCGTCGGGAGGGGCTCGGCGGCGGACGTCTGGGGAGCATGGCGGGGGTTAGCGGTTGCGCAGTTCGCGCCATATTTCGCGGGCGTCGGTGGAGATCAGGCAGTAGGGGTTATGGCCGTCGCGGCTGACGGCCTCGTAGCGGGCCGGTTCGCCGTGGTGCTGGATGACGTTGACGGTGTAGTGGGGGAAGGCGGCGCGCAGTGCGGCGGCCTGGACGGAAACGGCCGGTGGGGGCGGTGGCTGGAGGTCGGGGGCGCTCATTGGCTTATCCGCTCCGCGTAGTCGCCGGCCACGGCGATGCGAAGTTCCTGAGCGGAGGCAGCGGCCAGTTCTTGCCCGGTGCGCACGTGGGTGGCGACCCATCGGCCGTCGTACCGGAACAGGTAGACGGGGCCGCTTGCGGCGGTCCAGTGCTCGCGCAGGTCATGCAAAAGGTTGTGCAGGCGGGCCGGGTCCAGGCGTTCAGATTCCGGCGCAGCAATTACTGGTTGGGCGGCCATGAGTATTTGATTCCTGACGGGATCGGGCGAGGTGTTCTCACTACCAAACGTGGCAGCCAGGGGGCAGAATGACTACGTGGCGTGGATGGTTGCCACGATTGGCCACGACTGCCCCGGAGGCTCGCCACGATGGCTAGACGCGACCCTGAGACCAATCCCGCCGCTTTCCTGGGGGCGGAGTTGCGGCGCGCGCGTGTGGCTGCTGGGTTCAGCAGTCAGGACGCATTAGCGGCAAAGCTTGGTTTTGACCGGACGGTGGTAGCCAAAGCCGAGACCGGCGAGCGACCTCCGACCGCCGACGTGCTGGCCGCATGGTGCGAGGTATGCCAGCTCGACGAAGAGCTGTTTTCACGGCTAGCGAAGCTGGCCCGCCTGGCGGACGGTCCCGTGCCGACATGGTTCGAAGACTGGCTGCAGGCCGAAAGCGAGGCACTCACGCTGCGTATCTGGCAGCCGACCATCATTCCCGGCCTGCTCCAGACGGCTGAGTATGCCAGGGCATTGTTCCTTGCCGCGCAGACCGATACCAGCGATGACGCCATAGACGCCCTGGTGACAGCCCGGCTAGACCGGCAGGCCATCCTGGACCGGGCCGACCCGCCGGACACTGTGGTGGTGCTGGATGAAGCAGTGTTGCACCGTCTCATCGGATCGGCGCAGGTCATGTATGACCAGTTGATGCACGTTGCCGGCCTGTCCATGCGACCGTACGTCGGCATTCAGGTGATACCGGCCGCGAACGGGGCAAACGCCGGTCTCGGCGGAGGCTTCGCCATAGCCAGCACGGATGACATGCCGGGTACTCTGCGGATGGAAGGCGTCGAAGACCAGACGATTGACAGACGATCACTAGTACGCAAGGCGGCGGTAGCCTTTGATCGCGTGCGCGGGGATGCCCTCCCCCGTGCCGCATCGAGAGACCTCATATTGAGAGTGGCTGGTGAACGATGGAACCCATAGGCCCAAGCTGGCGCAAGTCCAGCTACAGCGGCAACGGTGGTGGAGACTGCGTGGAAGTCGGTGACGCTGACCGTGCGATCGTCGTACGGGACACCAAGCGCCGTGAAGGCGCCGTGCTGCGGTTCACTCCCGCCGCATGGCGCACGTTCGCCGGCCAGGTGAAGCGCCGTAGTATCCGCTCTGCTACGTAGGGCCGCCGGGACCTATAGGGGCACTCTCGTGTCTGGGGGTGCCCCTTCGGCGTGTCCTGGCCTGGCTTCCCTATGTGCGGAAAACCCGGCCCGAGCCGATCGTTCTAGGAGCCGACGATCCAGCTTCTGCGCTGGGAGGCGAGCCGGTTGACCAGGCTGGCCGACCCGCGCTCCTTGGCCAGCAGTCGCTCCTCCTCGGTGATCGGCACGACCCACAGCCAGCGGACCGGGTCCCCGCCGAACGCGAAGCCGGACAGGTCGGGCGGATCCGGCCCGAGCAGGCCGCCCGGCTCGTCGAGGAGGAGCACGGCCTCATGGCCGCCGCCGAGCGGGAACGTGGCCGGCTCGTGGTACCAGCGGACGCTGTGCCCGGGGCCGAACCAGGTGACCGCCCGCCACGGATACGACGCGAGCCACAGGAACACCCGGGCCGCCTGGACGCTCGGCATCGTGGTCGCCATGGCCAGCTCGATCCGGGCGTGGGAGGCGGGATCCGGGACGACCCGGTCGACCACGGGCATGCGCTGGCAGCTCATCCCGACGGTGGACAGCACCGTGTACGGGCGGCTGGCGGTCGGCGGGCGCTCGGAGACCCCAGCCATCGGCTGCTTGCCCATCCCGGCGTCCCAGTAATGGGCGCCGGGCCCGAGGCGTGACAGCAGGTGCCCGAGCACACCCTGCTGGAACACGCCCCATGATCGCTCGTCCCGCCGCCACTGCCAGTACGCGCGGGCCCGGTCGACCCGCGGCCCCAGCCCCTCCATGGCATCGTCGAGCGACCAGCCGAACGGGGTCTGGCCGAGGATGTCCCGGCTGTAGCCGGGCATGCCGCGGCCCGCGTCCGACCAGCCCGGGATCACCGCGAGGAGCTTGCCGTTCTCCAGCACCGCCGCCCCGTCGCCCTCCTCGAACCACAGGGGCTCGAGCGTGGCGGGCTCGAGGGGCGGCCGCCCCTCGGGCAGCTTGGTGTGGCCGCCGGCATGACCGGGGCCTGGCCGGCGTTGATCCGGCTGAGATCGGTGCTGGCCGGGGCCGGCTGGTGATTGGCGATCCAGGTCGCCGCGATCGTGGACGTGTCGTCGTGCAGATAGGCGGCGGTCGTGGCGCCGTCGAAAATGACCGTGAGCCGACGGCTCTCGTACGGGTTCACGCTCTCCAGCAGCGTCCTCGGCTGCCGGGATTGGGCGGAAGCCCGGCGCAACGTCGGCATGCATTGAATCTACGCCAATCGCATAAGCCGGCCGTGCGTCCGAGCTGACATCGTTAGGCTCGGCCGAGCGCCTATCCTGGGTCTTTGCCGTATTAATCGCACCGGACGGAGCACCGTGCCCCAGAAGCCGCCGCGTCACCTCGCGGACCTCGGCCTGCCCGAGCGCCGGGCGGCGGTCACCGAGCTCGGCGAGCGCCCGTTCCGGGCCGATCAGCTGTCCCGGCAGTATTTCAGCCGGCTGGGACGACCCCGACCAGATGACGGACCTGCCCGCAGTCCACCCGGCACGGGCTGGCGGACGCGCTGCTGCCGCGCCTGCTCACCGCCGAGCGTGAGCTCGTCTGCGACGGCGGCACCACCCGGAAGACGCTGTGGCGGGCCTTCGACGGCGCCTTCGTCGAGTCGGTGCTCATGCGTTACCCCAGCCGGGTCACCATGTGCGTCTCCTCGCAGGCGGGCTGCGGGATGGGCTGCCCGTTCTGCGCGACCGGGCAGGCCGGGCTGACCCGTAACCTGTCGACCGCCGAGATCGTGGAGCAGGTCGTGGCCGGGGCGCGGGCGCTGGCCCGGGACCAGGTCCCCGGCGGCCCGGGCCGGGTGTCGAACGTGGTGTTCATGGGCATGGGCGAGCCGCTGGCCAACTACCGGAACGTCCTGGAGGCGGTGCGCAGGATCACCGAGCCGCCGCCCGGGTGGCCTCGGCATCTCGCAGCGTTCCGTCACCGTGTCCACGGTGGGCCTGGTCCCGGCCATCGGCAGGCTGGCGGCCGAGGGACTGTCGGTGACGCTGGCGGTATCTCTGCACGCCCCCGACGACGAGGCCCGCGACGAACTGGTCCCGGTGAACCGGCGCTGGAAGGTCGGCGGAAGTACTGGATGCCGCCTGGGCCTACGCGGAGATGACCGGCCGCCGGGTCTCCATCGAGTACGCGCTGATCCGCGAGGTCAACGACCAGGCCTGGCGGGCGGACCTGCTCGGCAGCCTGCTGGCCGGGCACCTGGCCCACGTCAACCTGATCCCGCTCAACCCCACGCCCGGCTCGAAGTGGACCGCTTCCGCTGCCCGGCGTCCAGGAGGAGTTCGTCGCGCGCCTGGAAGCCCACGGCGTGCCCGTGACCGTGCGCGACACCCGCGGCCGCGAGATCGACGGCGCCTGCGGCCAGCTGGCCGCGCGCAGTACCAGCACCGGCCGTGCCGCCAGGCCGGCCGTGGAAGGCACAGGTGTTACGGCGCTGAGCCTGACCGGCCTACGGACTGACGGGCCGAAGGCCCGACCGGACGCGACCCCGGGCCATGTGCCCGGGTGAGCGCCCGGTGCTATCGGCGAGCACCGCAGCGGGCTACGGGCAGGCGATCGTTACCGGCCCAGCGAGTCCGGGCCTCCGGCCCGGCGAGCGGCCGGTGGTTCGGTGAGCACCTCCGCGGGGCGTCGCGGGGGGGCCGGGGGTCGTCCCCCCGGGCTAGCACCGCGTGGAGAGGCGCGTTGGCCAGGCAGCGGCGTGCGGTGGCGCAGCGGGCTGTGCACTGGGTGTGGCAGGCGGCGCAGCGGGCGGGGGCGGTTACGGCGGATAGTCCGGCGGGGCGGAAGTTCGGTGCGTTCGGGGCCGGGTCGATCCTCGTGTTCCCGCCGGGGGCCATCTTCGGTGAGGCGTGGATCGAGGTGGGGGCGGACACGGTCGTCGGCAAGCACGTGACGATGTCCGCGGGTACGGTGCCCGGCCAGGACCTCGGCGCGGCGCCCCTGCTCCGGATCGGTGACCGCTGCGTGATCGGCCGGGGCACGCATATCGTCGCGCACGACTCGATCGTGATCGGCGACGACGTCTACACGGGACCGTACGTCTACATCACCGACCAGAATCACGGCTACGCCGATCCGCACGTGCCGATCGGGCGGCAGTGGCCCACGAACGCGGCCGTGTCGATCGGCGCGGGAAGCTGGCTCGGGGCCGGCGCGATCGTGCTCCCCGGCTCGGTCATCGGCAAGAACGTCGTCGTGGCGGCCGGGTCGGTCGTGCGGGGCCGCATCCCCGACCGCTGCGTGGTCGCGGGAGTTCCCGCCAAGGTCGTCCGCTCTTATGTGCCCGGCGACGGGTGGCACCCGCCGCTGCGACCCGGCGGCACCACGCAGCTCCGGACCGACGCGGACCTCGCCGAGACCGGGCTGGCCGAGACGGATCAGTGGCCGGCATCAGCGGCAGCACCTAGCCGACCCGCAGCGCGTCGAGGGCGTCACGGAGCCGCCCCACCCGGTGTTCTAGCTGGGCGGCGCAGTCGACGATCGCGGTGTCCGTGCTGACCGCCGCCTGCCCGCTGAGCACGCCGACCAGGTCTTCCACGGCCGCCAGCCGGCCAGACAGCTCCAGCAGCAGCGGCTGCGCGCCACCGGCCTGGACGTCGCTGTCCGGGCCGGCCTCATCGTCGGGCTGCGGCGGGTCGGTGGCGGCGTCGCCGGCCAGATCACCGGATGCCGCGCCGTCGGCGCTCACGATGGCCCGGCGGGCCGCCCCGCGGTCGGCGTCGAGCTGGCTGCGCAGCAGCTCAGCCTGCTCGCGCAGCTGGCGGTTCTTCACGTACAGCTCGACGAAGACCGACACCTTCGCCCGCAGCACCCACGGGTCGAATGGCTTGGAGATGTAGTCCACCGCCCCGGCCGCGTAGCCGCGGAACGCGTGGTCCGGTTCGGCGCTGGCCGCGGTCAGGAAGATGATCGGGACGTCGCGGGTCCGCAGCCGCCGCTTGATGTGCGCGGCCGTCTCGAAGCCGTCCATCCCCGGCATGACCACGTCCAGCAGGATGACGGCGAACTCGTCGACCAGCAGCGCCTTCAGCGCCTCCTCACCGGACCGGACCGGCACGAGGACCTGGTTCAGCGAGGACAGGATCGCCTCGAGCGCGACCAGGTTCTCGGCCCGGTCGTCGACGAGCAGGATCCGTGCCTTGTTCGTCACCTCGCGAGCTCCTTCGGCATCATCGCGGGATACTGGCCCGGCCGGCCACAGCGGGGCCGTCTCATCGTGCCGCAGCCCGTTCCAGGCAGTTGCGCATGACGGCCAGCAGGTGCCCGGTATCCACCGGCTTGGTGATGTAGTCGGTGGCGCCGGACGCGATGCTCTTCTCCCGGTCACCCTTCATGGCCTTGGCGGTCACGGCGATGATCGGCAGGTCGGCGAACTGCGGCATGTTCCTGATCGCCTCGGTCGTCGCGTATCCGTCGAGCTCCGGCATCATGATGTCCATCAGCACGAGCCGGACGTCCTCGTTGCGTTCCAGCGCCTCGATGCCCTCACGGCCGTTCTCCGCGTAGAGCACCTCCGCTCCGCACCGTTCGAACACGCTGGTCAGCGCGAATACGTTACGTACGTCGTCGTCCACGATCAGTATTTTCGCACCGTTGAGCGGGTCGTCCGGGTCCGGCGCGGCCGACAGCACCGGCGCGGGCGGCGACACCGGCAGGCCGGGCCGTTCCGGCCGGCTCGCCCGGCCGCCCCGGCTGGCCGGCTGGTCGGGCTGACCGGGCCGGCCCGGGCCGGTCATGCCGTCCAGGTGCCCGGCGCGGCCCGCGTACTCATCCCCGGCGCCGGTGGCCAGGCCGCCGCCGAGCACGGATTGATCGGCGGCCCGCCGCGACGCCGGGCTGGTCCCGGCCCGCAGGGACCGCGCGGGCAGGTACAGCGTGAACGTGCTGCCGTGGCCGAGCCGGCTCGTCGCCTTTATCTGGCCGCCCAGCAGCCGCGCGATGTCCTTGCTGATGGACAGGCCCAGCCCGGTCCCGCCGTAGCGCCGGCTCGTGGTCCCGTCGGCCTGCTGGAACGCCTCGAAGATGAGGTGCTGCTTCTCCTCGGAGATCCCGATGCCGGTGTCGGAGACGGAGAACGCGATCACGTCGGGCTCGTCGCGCAGCGGCCCGGTGAACGTGACGTCCTCGGCGGGCGCCACCCGCAGCCGGACGCCGCCCTGGGCGGTGAACTTCACCGCGTTGGACAGCAGGTTGCGCAGGACCTGCTGCAGCCGCTGCTCGTCGGAGTAGATCATCGGCGGGAGGGCCGAGGAGGTCTCGACCTCGAACGTGAGCCCCTTCTCCGCGGCCATCGGCCGGAACGTGGCGTCCAGGTACTCGACCAGGCCGTCCAGCGGGATCTCCGACGGGTGCACGTCCATCTTGCCCGCCTCGACCTTGGACAGGTCGAGGATGTCGTTGATCAGCCGCAACAGGTCCGAGCCGGCCTCGTGGATGGTCATCGCGAATTCCACCTGCTTGGACGACAGGTTGCCGTCCGGGTTCTCGGCCAGCAGCTTGGCCAGCACGAGCAGGCTGTTCAGCGGCGTGCGGAGCTCATGCGACATGTTCGCGAGGAATTCGGACTTGTACCGGGAGGAAGTGGCCAGTTGCTGAGCGCGTTCCTCGAGCGTACGGCGGGCCTGCTCGATCTGGAAGTTCTGGACTTCGATCGCGCGGTTCTGCTTGGCCATCAGCGCGGCCTTGTCCTCCAGCTCCGCGTTGGAGCGGCGAAGCTCGGCCTGCTGGCGCTGCAGCTCGTCGGTGCGCTCCTGAAGCTGCGTGGCCAGCCGCTGCGACTCGGTCAGCAGCGATTCGGTCCGGGAGTTGGCCATGATCGTGTTGATCGTGACGCCGATGGTCGGCACGAACTGGTCGAAGAAGGCGAGATGCACGTCGCTGAACTCGTGCAGCGAGGCCAGCTCGAGCACGCCGAGCACCTGGTCCTCGAACAGGATCGGCAGCATGACCACGCTGACCGGCGAGCTCATGCCCAGCCCGGACCCGACCGTGAGGTAACCGGGCGGGACATCGGTGATCATGATCCGCTTGCGCTCCAGGGCGGCCTGGCCCGCCAGGCCCTCGCCCAGCCCGAAGCGGCCCAGGCCGCCCCGCTGGAACCCGTAGGTGGAGATCCGGGTGAACTCCAGCTCCGGCGCTCCGGGCACCTCGGCCGCGGCCGGCTCGGCCTCCGCCTCGGTCCCCGGGGCGGTGGCGGTGCCGTCGCCCGACGGCTCCTGGCCGGCCTTCCCGCCGCCGTCGCCCGCCGCGCCGTTCCCGGCGTCGCTGGCCGCCGGGGTGCCGTTGGTGGCGGGGAGCTGGCCGTCGTGCCCGCTGGCCGGGCTGCCGTTGGCGGCCTCGGTCCCGTTGGCGGTCCTGGCGTTGTCGGTCCCGTACGCGGCGCCGAGGGCCCGGCCGGGCAGGTCGGATCCGGGCGGCGTCGCGAGGTAGAACGCGCCGTACTGGGAGGAGGCGAGCGGGGTCAGCTCGCTCATGATCAGCCTGGCGACCTCGAGCGGGTCACGGTGGCCCTGCATCAGGCCGGAGATGCGGGCCAGGTTGGTGTTCAGCCAGTCCTGCGCACGGTTGGCCCGGGTGGTCTCCCGGAGGTTGGCCACCATCAGGTTGATGTTGTCCTTGAGCTCCGCGACCTCGCCGCGGGCGCTGACCGCGATGGACTGGGTCAGGTCGCCCTCGGCCACCGCGCTGGCCACGGCCGCGATGGCGCGCACCTGGGTGGTCAGGTTACTGGCCAGCCCGTTCACGCTCTCGGTCAGCCGCTTCCAGGTACCGGACACACCCTCGACTTCGGCCTGGCCGCCGAGGCGGCCTTCGGTGCCGACCTCGCGGGCGACCCGGGTGACCTCGTCGGCGAAGGCGGACAGCTGGCCCACCATCGTGTTGATCGTCGTCTTCATCTCGAGGATCTCGCCGCGGGCGTCGACGTCGATCTTCTTGGTCAGGTCGCCCAGGGCCACCGCGGTGGTGACCTGGGCGATGTTGCGAACCTGGGCGGTCAGGTTGCTGGCCATCGAGTTCACGTTCTCGGTGAGGTCCTTCCAGATCCCCGAGACGCCGCGGACGTGGGCCTGGCCGCCGAGGCGCCCTTCGGTGCCGACCTCGCGGGCGACCCGGGTGACCTCGTCGGCGAAGGCGGACAGCTGGTCGACCATCGTGTTCATGGTCTGCTTGAGCTGCAGCACCTCGCCCTGCGCGTCGACGGTGATCTTCTGGCTCAGGTCACCTTCGGCGACCGCCGTGGCGACCTGGGAGATGTTCCGGACCTGCACGGTCAGGTTGCTCGCCATGCCGTTCACCGAATCGGTCAGGTCTTCCCACACACCCGAGACGCCGCGGACGTGGGCCTGGCCGCCGAGGCGCCCTTCGGTGCCGACCTCGCGGGCGACCCGGGTGACCTCGTCGGCGAAGGCGGACAGCTGGTCGACCATCGTGTTGAAGGTCTGCTTGAGCTGCAGCATCTCGCCCTGCGCGTCCACCGTCACCTTGCGGGTGAGGTCGCCGCGCGCCACGGCCGTGGTGACCATGGCGATGTCGCGGACCTGCTCGGCCTTCTGATCGACCTCAGACGTCAGTGAGGAAAGCTGGGTCGCCACCTCGTCGACCAGGGCCCCGATGTCCGCCAGCATGGCGCTGTCGGCCCGTGGGCCGTCGCTCAGCCGCCGCCCGCGCGCGCGGAAATCGCCGTTGGCCAGGGCCGTCAGCGCATCACGGATGGGCTCCAGGTCGGTGTCGGCGTATCGCGCCTCTGCAGCCGAGACGGGCGCGGTCTGAGGCATGGTGCTCCCTCCATGGCATTCGCGCGGCGATTAGTGGCGGCGCGCTCCGTGGCCGTGCTCCCATCCTCAGTCAAGCCGGCCTTCCGTTCCGTAGTAAGTTCTCTAGGATGTCCCGATAAGAAGTATCGACCTCACGAGTCTGTCACGATGGAGGAAAGGGCTCAGCACTTAACGCGATTAATCGCACGTCTATCGACGACGAAGACCGAGAGGACACGTGAGGGGACCGGACGACCTCGTCGCGTCCGCGGCGTACCAGCCCGAGCCGGCGGCTGCTGCGGCCGCGCGCCGTTTCGTGCGTCAAACGCTGCATTCGTGGGATATCGCGGAGCGGGCTCGGGACGTTGACAGGCTAATCGATGACACGGTCCTGCTCACAAGCGAGCTGGTCACGAACGCGGTGGTGCACGCGGGAACCGCCCTGGACGTCACCTGCCGGCTGGTGTCCGGCGAACTCGAGGTGGCGGTCCGCGACCGCCATCCGGCGCGGACGCTCCCGGATATCCCGAAGACGGCGAGCGCCTCGGCCGAACGGGGGCGCGGCCTGCTGCTCCCGTCCGCGCTGGCCACATCGTGGGGCGTGACCTACGCGCGGACGGCCAAGGCGGTCTGGTTCCGCATCAGCCTGGCCCGCGGGGAAGAAACCCCCGATGGGACGGGCAGTCCCTTCGACGTGGTCTCCGGCGCCGGGCCGGCGGGCCCTGGCCTGACGGGAGCCGTGCCCGCGGAGATAGCGGGGCGGCCCGGGGCGGCCGAGCCGGGAGCCGAGGCGCCGGACACTGGGTGGCCAGACACTGAGTTCCCGGACACGGCGCGGCCCGACACGGCGGCGGCCCGATACGGCGCGGCCCGACACGGCGCGGCCCGACGCTGGGCCGCCGGAGACGCTTCCGCGAGAGCCCGTGACCGCGGCCGCGGCGAACGGCGGCCCGTCCGCGCTGACCGGCGCGGCCGGGCGAGACGGGGCCGACGCCGGCTACGCCGCGGACCGTGTCGCGGCCCCGGCCGGAACTGGCCGCGACCATCCGGCCGGCCGGCGGCATGCCGGCCAGCCGGGCGGCGAGCGTCCCGGCCAGCCAGGATGCCGTGGCCGGGCACCAGGATGCCGTGGCCGGGCGCCGGGACGTCGCGGTGGGCGACGACGACGACGCGGTGGCCGGCCTGCGCCCCGACCTCGGCACGCTGAGCTATGACGAGCTGCTCAGGCACACGGTGGAAACGGCCCGGGACGTGGTGACCGCCGACGCCGCTTACGCCCTCGTCGCGGACGAGGATGGGGAGCTCCGGGTCCGCGCGGCGGCCGGCGTCGGTGTGTCCGACGCCCTGTTCGCGCCGTCGGTGCCCGCGGTGTTCGCCGACGGTGCCGCGGCGAAGTCACTGGTGACCGTCCCGTTCCTGGTCGACGGCCGGGTGACCGGCGTGCTGGGGGCGGCCGCCACCTCCTCCGACCGGTTCGACGGCGACGACGCCGCCCGGCTGCAGCGCGTGGCCGACCGGGTGGCGATGTCGCTGGAGCGGGCCCGGCTGAGCGAGCTCGAGCGGAAGCGGCGCGGCCGGATCGGCTTCCTGGCCGAGGCGAGCGAGCTGCTGGCCAGCACCCTGGACCAGGAGAAGACGATCTCGCTGATCGCCCAGCTCGTCGTGCCCCGCCTGGCCTCGTGGTGCGCGGTCCTGCTGGCCGACGACGCCGGGGCGCTGCAGCCCGCCTACGTCTGGCACGCCGACGAATCACTCATCGACCCGCTCGCCTGCCTGCTGGATTCCGTCGACCCGCCGGATGCCGCCGAGGCGGGCCGGAGCTGGTCGCTCGCGGTGGCCACCACCAGCGGCCTCCCCGAGGAGGCGGCGGCCTGGCCTCCGACGCGGCCTGGTGCTTCCCGCTCGCCGCGCGCGGGCGGCGCCTCGGCGTGGTCGTCATCGGCCGCCCGCGCGGTGACCGGCCCCCGCGCGAAGCGCTCGAGCTGGCCGAGGACCTGGCCCGCCGGGCCGCCCTCGCCCTGGACAACGCCCGGCTGTACGAGCAGCAGCAGCTGACCAGCCAGGCCCTCCAGCGCAGCCTGCTGCCACCGGAGCTGCCCCGCATCCCGGGCATCGATCTCGCGGTGGCGCACGAGGTCGCCGGGGAGGGGAACGAGGTCGGCGGCGACTTCTACGACGTCTTCCCGGCCGGGGACAACCGGTGGCGGTTCGCGATCGGTGACGTCTGCGGCACCGGCCCCGAGGCGGCCGCCGTCACCGGGCTGGCCCGGCACGCGCTGCGCATCCTGGCCCGGGAAGGCCACGACGTCACCGACGTCGTCGGCCGGCTGAACGAGCTCATCCTGGAAGAAGGGCCGCGGGCGCGGTTCATCACGCTCCTGCACGGAGAGATCACGGTCCTGGACAGCGGCGCGGCGACAGCGGAAGACAGCCCGGGGGCCGTCGTCCGGCTCTGCCTGGTCTCCGCGGGCCACCCGCTGCCGCTGCTGCTCCGCGCGCAGGACGCTGCCGCACAGGGCCGCAAGCCTGCGGCGGCCGTGGCCGCCGTGGCCGGGGAGCGCAGCGCCGCGGCGGACAACGGCCGGGGCGGCCCGGACGGTGGCGCCGCGGGCGGGCTGGCCCCGGCGGCCGGGGTTCCCGGCTCGCTGCCGCAGCCGTGCGCCGAGCCGCAGCCGTTGCTCGGGGTGATGGGCGACCTGTCGTTCTGCTCCCAGACCGTCGACCTGTCGCCCGGTGACCTGCTGTTGTGCGTGACCGACGGCATCACCGAGCGGCGGGACTCCCGCCGCCTGCTGCTCGACGACGATGACGGTCTGGCCAAGGTTCTGGCCCGGTGCGGCGGGCTGAACGCCGGTGCCGTCGCGGCCCGGATCCAGCGGGCCGCCGAGGACTTCGGGACCGGCCCCCGCGCCGACGACATGGCCCTGCTCGTCCTGCGCGCCCTCTAGCCGGCCGGGATGCGAGAGTACTCAGGTGGCTGAAACGCAGATAACCAGAACGTACCGGCTGAGCATCCGCGCCCTGCTGGCCGGCGTCGTCATGCTGGCCGGCGCGGCCGCGGCGTTCGCCGCCCGGGCCCCCGGCATCGGGCTGGTCTTCCTCGCGCTGATGCTGGCCTGCTGCATCACCGGATTCGTCTGCGCCGTGATCTTCCGCAATCGCGCCGTGGCGCTGGCCCGGGCGGTCACGCGCGAGCAGCGGGCCGGCGGGCCACGAGACTCGTGATCATGTAACTGGTGGCGTAGCGCCACTGAACGCGCCCGGGACGCCGCACGTCTACGGAGTGACACCACGTCTTCGTTCGGCTGATGGGGCTTTTGGGATCTGGCCTGGGATGGGGTTGAGATGCGGATCGCGCTGACGGCACTGACACCGCACGGCCCGCGGGACCTGATCGTGAGCGGTGACGACCTGGCCACGGTCGGGGACGTCGCCGCCGCGGCCCGTGAGGCGCTGGCCTGGCCGGGCGGCAGCGGGCGGTGCGGGCGGCGGGCTTGCTCCGGTCATCTCCCTGCCGCTGGCCGGCCCGGCACCCGAGCCCGCGCCCGGCGGCCGGCCGGACGCGCCGTCCGGGGGTGGCCAGGAGGCCTTGTGGGTGGACGGGCGGCAGGTCGATCTGCGGGCCCCGGCCGCCCGGGCGCTGCCCGACGGCGGGGTCGTGGCCATGGATCCGCGGGCCGCCGCGGCCACCCGGCTCAGCGAGCCGTCCGGCGTGATCGAGGTCCGGGCGGTCGGCGGGGTCAGCGCCGGGACCGTCCACCGGCTCGGGCCGGGCGCCGTCACGCTCGGCGCGTCACCGCAATGCCACATCAGGCTGCCGGGTCCCGGCGTGCCCGGCTACGCGGCGCAGATCGTGATCACCCCGGCCGATGGCTCGGTGACGGCCATGATCGAGCCGCCGTACGAGCCGGGGCCGGGCGGCGGGGGAGGACCCGCTGCTCGACGGTGAGCCGGTGACCGCCCCCGGCCCGTGGCCGCCGGGCTCGCTGCTCACGATCGGCCCTCACGTCCTGGCCCTGCACCGGCCCGAGGCGCCGGACGCGCACCTGTCACCGGCGGACGAGGGCGGCCTGGCCTACAACCGGCCGCCGCGGCTGCTGCCGTCGGATCGCCCGCGCCGGATCGAGGTGCCCGCCGAGCCGAAGCGCGGCGAGCGGGCCCGGCTCCAGCTGGTGGCCGCCCTGGTCCCGCTGGCCCTCGGCATCGTCATGGCCAAGCTCCTGCATCAGTGGGTTTACGCGCTGTTCATGCTGCTCAGCCCGGTCATGGTGGTCAGCCAGTGGATGAGCGACCGCAGGCATGGCCGGGTGTCGCACAAGAAGGCGATGAAGACCTACCGCGAGCGGTGGGCCGAGCTGGAGGGCCGGATCGCGGCCGAACGCGCCGCCGAGGAGGCCGAACTGCGGGACGCTGCCCCGGACCCGGCGCAGATCCTCCTCACCGCGACCGGCCCGAGACGGCGGCTGTGGGAGCGCCGGGCCGACGATCCCGACGTGCTTCACCTGCGGGTCGGGCTGGCCGATCAGCCGTCCCGCGTCCAGCTGGTGCCGGAGAGGAAGGCCGGCTCCGACGGCGACATCCCGCAGGCCCCGGCCGACCGGGACGTGCCCGTGTCGCTGCCCATGCCGCAGCTCGGCGTGGTGGGCCTGGCCGGGCCGCGGGACGCCTCCCGGGGGCTGGCCCGGTGGCTGGTGGCGCAGGCGGCGACGCTGCACAGCCCGCGCGACCTGTCGATCGTGGTGCTCAGCACCGACCCGCAGGCGGGCGCGCACTGGAACTGGGTCCGCTGGCTGCCGCACAGCGTCCCCACCCGCGGTGAGGATTGCGTCGCGCTGGTCGGCGCGGATCCGGACGCGGCGCGGCGGCGGGTGGCCGAGCTCAGCGCCCAGGCGGCCGAGCGCATCAAGATCGCGGGCGAGTCCGGCCACGGCCTGACGAACGGGGCCGGCGCCGCGATCGGGCCGAAGATCCTGGTCGTCCTGGACGGGGCCCGGACCCTGCGGCGCATCCCCGGGATGCCCCAGGTTCTCGCGGCCAGCCGCGCGGCCGGGATCTACGCGATTTGTATCGATGATTCCGAACGAGCGCTGCCCGAGGAGTGCGCGGCCGTGCTGGCCTGGGATCGTGACCGCCCCGGCTGGCTGACGATGCGCGGCAGCGGCCTCGATCTCATCGGCGGGGCCCTCGCCGACCAGGTGAGCATCGCGTGGGTGGACCGGCTGGCCCGGGCCCTGGCGCCGGTCCGGGACGTGAGCCGGGACGACGACGGCGCCGCCGTGATCCCGGCGGCCGCGCGGCTGCTCGACGTGATCGGCCTGCCCGATCCCGCGCCGGAGGCCATCGTGGCGGTCTGGCAGCGGCTGGGCAGCACGACCGTGGCACCGGTCGGGGTGGGCGCGGACGGCGTGTTCGCGGTCGACCTGCGCGCGGACGGCCCGCACGGTCTGGTGGCCGGCACGACCGGGTCCGGCAAGTCGGAGCTGCTGCAGACGCTGATCGCGTCCCTGGCCACGCTGAACCGGCCGGATGCCATGACGTTCGTGCTCATCGACTACAAGGGCGGGAGCGCGTTCAAGGACTGCGCCCGGCTGCCGCACACGGTCGGCATGGTCAGCGACCTGGACGGGCACCTGACCGAGCGGGCGCTCGCGTCGCTGTCGGCCGAGCTGAAGCGCCGCGAAGAGATCCTCCTGTACGCCGGGGCCAAGGACATCGAGGACTACTGGGACACCAGCCGCGCCGATCCCGGCCTCGGGCCGCTGCCCAGGCTGGTCCTGATCATCGACGAGTTCGCCTCGCTCGTCGCCGAGCTGCCCGACTTCGTCACCGGGCTGGTCGGGATCGCCCAGCGGGGCCGGTCGCTCGGGGTGCACCTGATCCTGGCCACGCAGCGGCCCGCCGGCGTGGTCAGCGCCGACATCCGGGCCAACACGAACCTGCGGATCGCGCTCCGGGTCACCGACGCCGACGAGTCCGCCGACGTGATCGACACGCGCGACGCGGCGTTCATCTCCAAGGCCACGCCCGGCCGGTGCTACGTCCGCTCGGGCGCGGGCAGCCCGGTGCCGGTCCAGTCGGCCCGGATCGGCGGGCGGCGTCCCGGCTCCGGCCCGGCCGAGGCGCCGGCCCGCGTCATCCCGGTTTCCTGGACCGACCTCGGCCGGCCGCTCCCGTTCACCGGCCCGGCCGGGCCCGGGGACGACGGCACGATGGTGACCGACCTGTCCGTCCTGGTCGACGCGATCGCGGGCGCGGCCACCCGGCTGGGCCTGCCCAGCCAGCCCAGCCCGTGGCTGCCGCCGCTGCCCGAGCTGGTCACGGTGGGCGAACTGGGGCCCGGGCTGGGCCCCGAACTGGCCACTGCGCCCGGTGAGATCGCCCCCATCCCGTACGGGCTTACCGACGTGCCCGGCCGGCAGTCCCGGGAGCCGCTCACCCTCGACCTCGCCCACGCCGGCCACGTCGTCATCGCGGGCGCGGCCCGGTCCGGGCGGTCGACCATGCTGCGGACGATCGCCGGTTCCGTCGCGGTGCACGCCTCGCCCAACGACGTGCACATCTACGCGATCGACTGCGGAACCGGCGCCATGCTCCCGCTGTCCTGGCTGCCGCACTGCGGCGCCGTGGTCTCCCGGGACCAGACCGACCGGGTCGAGCGGCTGCTCGGCAAGCTGCGCGCCGAGATCTCCCGCCGGCAGCAACTGCTCGCCGCCGGGGGCTTCGCCGGGCTCGCCGAGCAGCGGGCCAGCGCCCCGGCCGCCGGAGAAGCTGCCGTGGATGGTGCTCCTGCTCGACTGGTGGGAAGGGTTCTTCGCCGCCTTCGAGCACTACGACTACGGGCGGCTGATCGACACGCTGCTGCAGACCCTGCGGGAGGGCGCCGCCGTGGGCATGCGGGCCGTCGTCACCACCGACCGCCTGGCCATGACCGGGCAGACCGGCACCGTCTTCGGCCAGCGGCTGCTGCTCCGGCTGGCCGACCCGGTGGACGCCGGGCTGGCCGGCCTCAGCGAGCGCAGCCTGCCGCGCCACCAGCCGCCCGGCCGGGTCATGTTCGAAGGCACGCCGAACCCGTTCGAGGCACAGGTCGCCATGCTCGACCGGGATGCGTCAGGACCGGCGCAGGTGGCCGCGCTGCGGCGGCTCGGCGAGCAGTCGGTCGCGCGGTTCGGCCGCCCGGAGCGGGCGCAGCGGCCACTTCGGGTGGACGCGCTGCCCGCCCGGATCACGGTCGCGGAAACCTGGAAGCTGGACCGGGACTTCGCCCCGCCGTCGCCGCTGTGGGCGCTGGTCGGCGCGGGCGGCGACGAGCTCGGGCCGCAGGGACTGGATGTCCGGGACGAGGGGCCCGGCCTGGTGATCGCCGGGCCGCCGCGGTCCGGCCGGTCGACGACGCTGCTGACCATGGCCACGTCACTGCTGGCCAGCGGGACGCCGATCGTCATCATCACGCCGCGACGGTCGCCGCTGCGCTCGCTCGAAGGCCGCGAGGGTGTGCTGGCCGTGCTCGGCGACGCAGCCGCGGCCGATGAGCTGACGACCGCGATCGGTGACCGGGAACGCTACGTCGTGCTGGCCGACGACGCGGAGCTGCTGTTCAACGGGGTGCTGGAGCAGCCGCTGGACAAGATCCTGCGCAGCGGCCGGGACGGGGACCACGGGGTGATCCTGGCCGGGTCCACGGGCGACCTCGGCCGGGCGTACTCCGGGTTCATCCCGCAGGCGCTGAAGTCCCGCTGCGGCGTGCTGGTCGCCGTCACCGCACCGAGCGACGGGGATCTGTTCGGCGTGCGGCTCCCGCGGAACGCGGGCAGCGGCGCGGCCGGGCGCGGGCTGCTGGTCCGGCCGGGCGTCATCACGCCGGTGCAGCTCGCCCTGGGCGACTGAACGCGAAGGGGTGGCGCACCACCAGTGTGGTGCGCCACCCCCCGCGGCGTTTCGCGCCCCGTGTTCGGGCACGGTGTTTCGGGCGCAGTGCCCGCCGGCGGCCGCTCAGGCGCCCGCGACGTCCATGACGCCCTGGACCAGCTTGTTGGAAGCGGTCGTGTACTGGGAGTGCAGGTCGGTGTGGTCCGACACGTGCTTGTTGGTGATGTCCTCGCACTGCGTGTTGATGTTCGCAAAGTGCGAGCCGTGCGCGACCTCGTTGTTCTGCTGCGCCAGCGACCGGTATTCGTTCAGCGCGGAGATAACCTGCGCGTGCTTCGCGTCCAGCCTGGCCTTCCAGGCCTGGACACCCGCCGGGTCGACGCCAATGAAGCCTGATGACACTGGGAAACTCACCCCTCGTGGTCGGCTGGGCCTTATGCCCATCCTGTAGGCTCTGGCCCCCTAGACGTACATTAGCGAAACCATACTCGCCAATAACATCACGGTGAAGAGCGCTAATACGTTCACATCGTGACCCAGACGCAACATCTGGGCCGGTCAGCGCGCCTGCCTGCCCGGGGGCCGCGGGGGCCCAGCGCCGATCGCATCAGTACATGGCCCTGGTCACGGAAGCCCGGTACCATCACAGGCAACACGTACGCAGCCCACCTGGATCCGGTCCAACGGGGTGAACCGCCCGGGCCGGGCCAACGTGCATCTATGGGCGGGTGCCGGGCCGCCCCCCATGGACGTCCAACCCAAGGAGCCACCGCATGGGATGGGGAGATCTGGTCCAGCAGGCCGTGAGTGACGCCTCGGGTGAAATGGCCAAGGTCCAGCAGGCGGCCGATGCGATCAGCGCCGCGATCAAGAAGGTCCAGCCCTGGCTCAATGCCGACACCTGGCAGGGCAGCGAGGCCACGACCTGGATGGGCGACTGGGAGACCTTCTACGCCAGCGTCCAGAGCTGCCTGAACGGGCTGCCGGCCGCCGAGGCCAGCGTCGTGTCCCAGACCCGCACCCAGATGGAGAAGCTGGCCCGCCAGCACGCCGGGCAGCCCGCCCCGAGCTGACCGCGGTAATCCGCTAACTGTGACGAGGCTGGAGCGAGGTGAACGGGGATGGGAGAGGTCGGTGTTAACCCCGACCGGGTGGCGCAGGCGGCCACCGCGCTGGAGCAACTGCGGGACGCGCTGAGCGCGAACGTCCCGATCATCGTGAACACCATGAACAGCTACTGGTCGGGCGGGACCGGCTCCCAGGTCAACCTGGGGGTGCTGAGCCAAGCCTCGGGCCGGGCTCCCGGGGACGCGGCGGACATGCGGACCCGGGCCAGGCTGGCCGCGCTGTGGCTGCAGCAGAACGTCGGCCTGACCGGCACCGGCATGGTGAACATCCCCTTCTCCGGCCCGGCGCTGGACAACGCCGACGCCCAGGCCGAGGCGCAGGCGCTGGCCGCCGCCGAGAACAGCAAGGACCCCAAGGCCGCGATGGCGGCGATCCAGGCCATCCAGCAGGATCTTCAGGACCACCTGACCGCGAACGACACCGTGTGGCTGAGCGCGTTCTACAACCAGGCCGCGCCGCAGGTCGCCGCCCTGGCCGCGACGCTGCACCGGCTGGACGCCGGCGGCAACCCGGCCCAGCAGTACGCCAACCGGTTCACCGTGCTGACCAAGGCCGGCCAGCAGATCATGGCGACGTTCGGCCAGGGCCTGGCCGCCGCGGACAAGTCGCGCGGGCCCAACCAGGGGCTGACCCCGCAGGCGGTGCAGGCCATCGCCAACGCGCCGGACGCCTGGTCCGCGGCCATGCTGGTGAAATACGGGCCGCCTGGCTCCTCGTGGGCGACCAGCGAGACGGCGAGCCCGCAGAATCCGGACGGCCTGAGCCTGCTCGCCCAGCTGACCAACCACGTGTACGCCGACCTGCAGAACGGCACGCTGCGGATCCCGCTCGGCGGCGGCTACGACCGCTACGGGCTGCAGGACCAGCAGCAGCTGGCCCAGGCGCTGGCCAGCAACGACCCCATCCAGGTCATGCTGCAGGCCGACGCCCAGAACAAGAATGCCTCGTGGCAGGTGATGGGCGGCCCCAACGGCCGGGCGCTGGCCCAGATGCTCCTCAACAGCGTCCACGGCGACCTGCCCGGGCTCGACGGCCGGTTCGTTCAGGGCGGCCCTGACGACCGGGGCCAGTACCCGGCGTTCTTCACCATGGTCGCGCCCGGCAAGACCATCACCGGGAACACGGGCGCAATCATCCTGAGCAGCCCGGACCAGACCACCGTCGGGAATTTCCTCGACGCCGCCACCTCAGCGCCCCGCGGTACCGGCACCGACGCCAGGTACTCGGCCTGGGCCGCGGCCAACATCCTCGGCAACGTCGCCGGTCCCCTGACCGACAACGGCCAGGTCCAGCCGGCCTACGATCCGGCCATCGAGAAGGCGCTCACCAACACGTTCCTGCGCGTATCTGCCGGACATCGCCGCCTCGTCCGGCAGCCCGGGCCAGGTGACCGGCGCCTACGCCGACCCGTACGCGCGGGGGCAGCCGTGGAACATCAACGTCTCGCAGGCCAACCTGTCCACCCTGCTCCAGCAGCTGGGGTCGACCCCGGAGAACTATGGGTACCTCAAGGGCATCGTCGCGGCCAAGATGGGCGTGGCGCTCGGCATGAAGCTCAACGGGATCTCGGATGGCACCCAGGACGATCCGGCGACCGACCTGGCCTCGCTGTACGGCCGGTTCGTCACCGAGGAAGGCAACCTGCACTTCACCGCCGGCCAGCAACTGGACGCCCAGAACGCCGAGCTGAACTCGCTGATCTCGTTCGGGGAAAGCGAGGTGGGCAGCATCCCGGTCATCGGGCCGACGGCCAGCAAGGTCCTGACCTGGGACCAGAAGCTGCAGTTCCTGGGGGTCCCGCAGATCCCCCAGTTCAGCACCAACAACGCCGCCAACGCGATCCAGCAAGGGCGAGGCCAGTTCAGCGACGCCCAGCTCAAGACGATGATCCCGCTCGTTCAGGGCCTAGTCCAGCAGGGAATCATCAAGCCCGATCCGCACTGGTACATCAATGGGCAGGTTGTCGCAATTCCGACTTCAGCATCTGGTGGAAAGACCATAAGGGCATGCCGATCCAGGACAAGAGCCTGCCCGGCACCCAGTACGATCACCTGGACACCTGGTACCAGCAGACCGCGGTGTGGGAAATGCTGCAGAATGACGCGTTCAACCAGGCTCACTGACTCAGGGATCATGAGAAGGCAACTGATGCGAGGCTTGGCGCTGGCCCCGATGCTGGCGGCCATGGTGGCGGCGGCCGCCGGGTGCTCGTCTACGTCATCGTCGCCGAACCCGACGGCGAGCTACTCGCAGTCATACACCGCCCAGCAGCAGCGCCAGCAGCAACTCGAGCCGCTGCTCGTCGGATGCTTCGCCGGCCACGGGCTGATTCCGGCCAAGGACCTCCAGAACCAATCCTGGTACCAGAATGGCCACGTGACGGTGAACAGTGAGTTCACCCTCTGGTGGCACAATTTCGAGGGTCTTCCGGTCAAGCTGAACGGCACCTACCAGCATCTTGACGACGTGGTGCGCAGCGCCGCTAACGGGAACTGGCCCGCGAGCATCTGCGGTCCCGAGCCTTCTGCGTCACCCACAAGCTCGGTAGCGCCTGGCCGCCCCGAACAGGAGGTTCGATTGAACGCGTCCCGCCGCCCCGACCGCCGCTGGCTGGTGGTCCCGGTCCTCGGTGCCGCGCTGGTTGCTGGCGCCGCGGGCTGTGGGTCCTCCCCGGCCGGCGGCAGCGCCTCGCCCTCGCCCAGCAGCAGCAGCAGTAACCAGATGGCGCAGCGGCAGGCCGATGCGCCCGCGCTGATCGTCGACTGCGTGGTGGTGCGCGGCCTGACCAGCACGGTGCTCAGCTCGGTGGGCCGGGCCAGCTGGGTGACCAGCCTCGGTGTGCAGGTCACGCCGTCCAACGAGGCGTCGTTCAATTCGTGGTACCGGGCAAACCAGAACGACACGGTGGCCGGCCAGACGCTCGCCCAGTGGCAGCAGTCGGCGGCCCAGACCGGCAAGCTGCCCAGCGCGGTGTGCGGCGCCAGCGGCCTGAACGGCATGTCGGCGTCGGAGCTGCAGAAGGAAGTCTTCGCCAAGGACCCCGCGGCCGGCGACCCCTGGAGCTGAACCAAACGGGTGAGCGGCCCGTGGAGATAGGAAGACCCGGAGGTCTAGCGCTGACCAGACCTCGCCGGCACAATGGTTACGCGACGTCGCAGCTCGGTCATGTTCCGGTGATAGCCCGCTATCAGGTTGGTCAAATCGTGGTCAAAAACGCACGTTGTGGGATACGTTCGCACCGCTACACACGGGGACAGCGATGTCAGGTAGCGCCAAGCCAGTGCTGTATGCAGGGGAGACGCCGATCCGATGTCTAGTGATCGCGGCACGACGATCCACCGCGGGATGGCGCCAAGCGTAGAGGCGCAGGCGCCCTGGGCCGAGCCCACCGCGCCGGCCGCCCGCAAGCTTCCCGGCGCCCCCCGCGAGCGGAAGCCGGCCCTGGCCGCGCTGGCCGTCCTGCTCATCGTGGGCGGCGCGCTGGCCGTGAGCTACCTCATGCTCACCAGCACCAAGAAGGTCGCCGCCATCGAGATCGCCCAGACGGTCGGCGAGGGCCAGCCGCTGGCGCTGAGCGCCATGCAGCAGGTGCAGGTCACCCCCAGCAACGGGCTGAACTACGTGCCCTGGTCCGAGGCCGCGCAGGTGGCCCGCACGTTCGCCGCCACCAACATCCCGGCCGGAACGCTGCTGACCAACAACATGGCCGTGACCGCGAACAACCTGACCGGCGGCCGGACGGTGCTGGGACTGGCGCTCAAGGACGGGCAGCTTCCGGCCGGGCTCGCGATGGGCGACCGGGTCAACATCTACGAGGTGAGCGACGCCACCGAGGCGTGCCCGGGAGCCCCGGGCTCGCTCCTGTCGGGCGACGCGATCGTGCTCAGGGTTTCGGCTCCGTCCGCCACGTCGAGCAGCGCGGTCGCCGACGTGGAGGTCGCGCTCACCCCGGCGACGGCGGGAGCCGTCGCGTGTAACGCATCGAACGGGATCATCGGCGTGGCCGTGGCCCCCGGGAATGTCCTGGCTCCGGGAACAGGCGGTACGGGCAGCGGAACCTCCGCCGGCACCGGGGCGGGATAGCCCATGGCGCTGATTGCGATCGCGGCTGACAAAGGTGCGCCAGGGGTCACGACGACCGCCCTGGCGCTCGCCGCTGTCTGGCCCCGGCCGGTGCTGCTGGCCGAGTGCGACCCGGCCGGCGGGGACCTGGTCTACCGCCTCCCGGCGGCCGACGGCAGCCGGCTGGACCCGCGGCGCGGGCTGCTCAGCCTGGCCGTGGCGGCCCGCCGGGGCCTGCAGCCCCACCAGGCGTGGGAGCACACCCAGAAGCTGAACGGCGGGCTCGACATCCTGGCCGGTGTGACCAACGCCGAGCAGGGCGCGGGACTGAACCTGCTCTGGGGGCCGGTGGGCCGGGTGCTGGCGGCCAATTCCCAGGCCGACGTGATCGCCGACTGCGGCCGGCTGGGGGTGGACGGCCCGCACTACGATCTGCTGGCCGAGGCGGCGCTGATCGTGCTGGTCACGCGGCCCAGCCTGGGCGAGGTGATCCGGTTGCGCGACCGTGTCGCATCGGTGACGGCGGCCATCCAGAAGCGCGGCCGCCCGGGAGCCGGGGCCGACGTGGTGGTCATCGCGGACTACAAGCAGATCCGGACGTCCGTCGCCGAGATCGGGCACGCGCTGAAGCAGGCCAGCATTCAGGCCCGGGTCACGGGCGGACTGGCCGACGACCCTCGCGGCGCGGAGCTGCTCCGGGGTGAGTGGGGCGGCAAACTCGACAAGTCCCTGCTCATCCGGACCGCCCGGGACATCGCGGAGAGCCTCGCGTCCCGCCTGCCGTCGATACCGCAGGCCGGGCCAGGCGGAGCGGGCGGGGCAGGCGGGGCGGCCCGGCCGCAGGCTGGTGCCGCGGAACCGTACGTGTCCCCGTCCACCTGGGCCGAGGGGGCCGGGGCCCGCCATGCCGCGGCCCGGGCCGGATATCCTCCGCCGCCCGAGCCGGGCGGTGGCCGGACACCCCCGCCGGTGCCGCACGAGGCCCGCGCCCCGCAGGCCGCCCCGCCGCGCAGGCCGCCGGGCGGCCCAGCCCGCCGGTTACGAGCTTCCCGCCCGCACCGCCAGCACCGGCCGGGCCCTGCCCTGCGGCCCCGGCGCCCGCTGACGACCCGGCCGCCGGGGGAAGGCACTCTGGTGAGCCGTCCAACGGCCAGCGGGGGCGGTGACGGCAATGGACCACGGTGCCGTCAAGCGGCTTCGGGGCGAGGTGGGGGACCGGCTCGCCGAGCAGCGCCGCCTGGACGCCGCGGCGGGCATGCCGCCGATGTCCGGCGAGGACGAGCGGCAGTTCGCCCGGGCCCTCATCTCCCAGGTGCTCGAGGAGTTCGCGCGCGGTGAGATCACCGCCGGGCGCGCGCCCTTCAACGCGCAGGAGGAAGAGGAACTCGCCGAGGCCATCCACGCGGCGCTGTTCGGGGTGGGCCGGCTGCAGCCGCTGCTGGAGGACCAGCAGATAGAGAACATCGACATCAACGGGTGCGACCGGGTGTTCATCGGCTACGCCGACGGCCGGGAGATGATCGGCGACCCGGTCGCCGAGAGCGACGACGAACTGGTCGAGCTGATCCAGATCCTGGCCGCCTACTCCGGCCTGTCCAGCCGCCCGTTCGACACCGCCAACCCCCAGCTGGACCTCCGGCTGCCCGACGGCTCCCGGCTGTCGGCGGTCATGGATGTGACGCTGCGGCCGGCGATCTCGATCCGCCGCTCCCGCATGGGCAAGGTGTTTCTCGCCGACCTGGTGGGCAACGGCACGATGGGCCCGGAGGTCGGCTCGTTCCTCGCGGCGGCGGTCGCGGCCCGCAAGAACATCATGATCGCCGGGGCGACCAACGCGGGCAAGACGACGCTCCTGCGCGCGCTGGCCAACCAGATCCCGGCCGACGAGCGGCTCATCACCGTCGAGCGGGCCCTCGAACTCGGCCTGGACCACTTCCCGGAGCTGCACCCCAACGTGGTCGCGTTCGAGGAGCGGCTGCCGAACATGGAGGGCCAGGGCGCGATCGCCATGGCCGAGCTGGTCCGCCGCAGCTTGCGGATGAACCCCAGCCGCGTGATCGTGGGCGAGGTGCTCGGCGACGAGATCGTCACGATGCTCAACGCCATGACGCAGGGCAACGACGGATCGCTGTCCACGATTCACTCCAACTCCTCCCTCGAGGTGTTCAACCGCATCTCCACCTACGCCATCCAGGCGCAGGAGCGGCTTCCGGTCGACGCCACCCACATGCTGATCGCCGGGGCGATCGACTTCGTCGTCTTCATCGAGAAGCGGAACGAGTACACCCGCGGCGGGCGGCTGCGCCGGTTCGTGAACAGCGTCCGGGAGGTGACCGGGGTCGACGGCCGGGTGCTGTCCAGCGAGGTGTTCGCGCCCGGCGCCGACGGCCGGGCGGTGCGGCATGCCCCGGTTTCCTGCATGGACGAGCTGATGCGCTGACGGGTACGACCCGGCGACCGGGGGGTGGGTATGAGCGGCTCCTCGGCGCTGCCGCTGCTCGGCATCGTGTTCGGCGGGGTGGTCGGCGGCGGCGTCTTCCTGCTGGTTATCGCGATCCGTGGCCTGCCTGCCAAAACCCCAGAGTGCCCGCGGCCGGAAACTGGACCAGGCGCTGCGCGACCTCCTCGGTGCCCGCGGGGCCGTCGCGCTGATCCTGGGGGCCCTCACCCTCCTGGCCACGCGCTGGGTCGTGGCCGGCGTCGGCGTCGCGCTGCTCGCGCTGGGCTGGCGCTCGCTGGGCGGCGCGACGTCCGAGCGGCGGGCGATGGCCCGGCTCGAAGGCCTCGCCGCGTGGACCGAGTCCCTGCGCGACACGATCGCGGGCGCGGTCGGCCTGGAACAGGCGATCCCGTCCTCCCTGCGGGCCGCCGCGCCGTCGCTGCACGAACCGCTCGCCCGGCTGGTGGACCGGCTGCACACCCGGATGCCGATGCCGGAGGCGCTGCGCCGCTTCGCGGACGACCTGGACGATCCCGGCGCCGACCTCATCATCGCCGCGCTCATCATCAACGCCCGGCTGCGCGGGCCCGGCCTGCGCGACCTGCTCGGCGGCCTGTCCGGTTCGGTCCGTGAGGAGCTGGACATGCGCCGGAAGATCAACGCCGACCGGCGGTCGACCCGCCGCAGCGTGCAGATCGTCGTGCTCGTCGCGGTCGCGGTGGCCCTGCTGCTCGGGGTGTTCAACCACAGCTACGTGCAGGTCTACGACGGCGCGCTCGGGCAGGCCGTGCTCGTCGTGGTGGCCGCCTTGTACGCGGCGGGATTCTTCTGGCTGCGCAAGCTGGCCCGCTTCGACGTGCCGGAGCGGCTGCTCGCCGACCCGGCCGCCGGGCTGGCCGCGGACGCGCCGGAGACGGTCGCGGCGTGGCGGGGAGGCCGGTCATGATGGCCGCGATCATCATCGGCGCGATCATCGGGCGCCGGGATCTTCTTGCTCGTGATCGCCCTGATGCCGCAGAAGATCAGCCTCGCGCGGCGACTGGCCGCCTTCGACGCCCGCCCGGCCGCGACGGCGCTCCGGCGCGCGCCGGGCGAGAAGGAAAGCGAGGTCACCCGGAGGCTGGGCCTCGGGCTGGCCGCGTTCTGCAAGGAGCAGGGGTGGGAGTTCCCGGCGCTGCGGAACGATCTGGCCCTGGCCGGCAAGTCGTTCGAGAACTTCCTGGCCACCAGCGTGCTGCTGGCGGTGTTCGGCTTCCTGATCGGCCCGATCCTGCTGCTACTGATGACCGTGATCGGCGTGCACGTCTCGTTTATCGTCCCGATCTGGCTGGGACTCGTGCTGGCCGTGATCTTCGCCATGCTGACCTACGTCGAGGTCAAGCAGAAGGCGGCCCAGCGGCGGAAGGACTTCCGGCACGCGGTCGGGGCGTTCCTCGACCTGGTCGGGATGAACCTGGCCGGCGGCCGGGGCGTGCCCGAGGCGCTGATGGCGGCCAGCGAGATCGGCGGCGGCTGGTCGATGATGCGCATCAGGGAGGCGCTCGGCAACGCCCGGATCACCGGCCAGACCCCGTGGCAGGCGCTCGGCGCACTCGGTGAGGAGATCCGCGTGGACGAGCTGCGCGACCTGGCCGCGGCGCTCAGCCTGGTGGCCGAGGACGGGGCCAAGGTCCGTGAGTCCCTCACCGCCCGCGCGGTCAGCCTGCGCCGCCGCGAGCTGGCCGATCTCGAAGGCCAGGCGGGCGAGCGCTCGCAGTCGATGCTCGTCGCACAGATGTTCCTCGTCGCTGGTTTCCTGGTGTTTCTCGTGTTCCCTGTCGTAGGAGTGCTGCTGGGTGTCCAAGGGCATTAGTGAGTTCTCTGCCGCATAGCAGAATCTGGAGTTAGCCATGTTTCACGCCACCACCGCACTACAGACCTACCTGAGGGCACTGCTCGGCGCGCGCAAAGCCAGGCTGGCTCAGGCCCGCGACCGGGGGGACCTCGGCGCCTCCGCGGTGGAACTCGCCATCATCACCGCGGTCATCCTGGGGATCGCCGTCGCCCTCCTGGCCGTGATCAAGACGTTTGTCTCATCCGAGAGCAGCCAGATCCACGGCTAAGGGCCCTATAGGAGACCTGGTCATGCGCCGACATTTCCGGTTCGCCTCACGCGCGCGGCGGGACGACCGCGGCGCCAGCGTGGTGGAACTGGCTGTCCTGGCGCCGGGCTTCCTCATGGTGATCATGCTGATCGTGCAGTTCGGCCTGTGGTTCAACGCCCGCCAGGCCGCCCTGGCCGCGGCCCAGGCCGGAGCCACGCGGGCCCGCGAGACCGCGGCGCTCGACCCCGGCACCTGGCAGACGCAGGCCCAGCAGGCCGCGACCGGCTACTACGACCGGCTCAACACGCGCCTGCTCAGCAGCCTGAACGCGAACGCCCACGGCAGTCCGGCCAACCAGGTCTACGTCACCGTGACCGGGCCGATGGGCTACTCCGTCTTCAACTTCTTCGGCATCAAGTGGACGATCACCGAGACCGCCGGCGGCCCGGTCGAATGCTTCCGGCCCGCCGCCCTGAACGGGACGTGCGGATGATGCCCGCCGACCCGATGACGGCCGACCCGATGCGGCCGACCGGGGGTCCATGTCCGTCGAGCTGGTCGTCATCGCGCCGGCGCTGGTGCTCCTGCTCCTGCTGGTCGGGGCGGGCGGCCGGTGGGTCGAATCCCACGGCGCCATCGACGGCGCGGCGCGCGACGCCGCCCGGGCCGCCTCGCTCGCGCGGACGTCGGGTGACGCCGTGACGCTCGCGCAGCAGGCGGCCGACGCCGACCTGACCAGCTCCGGCTGGTGTGACCGGGGCACGACGAACGTGGGAGTCACCGGGTTCCCCGCGTCGGCCCAGGCCAGCGTGCAGGGAGCGGATGTGACGGTCACAGTGACGTGCAACGTGAACATGAGCCCGTTCACCATGCTCGGCTTCAGTGCGGCGTCGCCGGTGACGGGAACGGCCGTCGCCCCGCTGGATCCCTTCATGTGCCGGGGTGCGAATTGCTGAGGAAGCTCGCCCGGGCCCGCCGCGGGAACGCAGCCACGCCCGGGGACCGTGGGTCGGTCGCCGTGTTCACCGTGGTCTTTGCCATCGCGGTCATCTTCCTGACCGCCCTGATCGTCGACGGGGGCAACGCGATGAACGCGCGGGAGCGGGCCGCCGACATCGCCGGCCAGGCCGCCCGCGCCGCGGCCGACGACGTCCAGACGACCGCCCTGCGCTCCGGGGTGACGACGAATGCACTCCCCATCGACTGGGGCACCGCGTGCGGAAACGCTGACCAGGTCGTCCAGCGCTACGGAGCCGGCCTGCCCGGCACGACGGTGTCGATGACCGCGTGCCAGCAGCTGAACGCGGCCGAGGTACGCATCGTCGTTCAGGTGGTGGCCAAGCCGCTGATCGGCGGGGGCATCCTCGGCACCTTCACCGAGACCGCCCCCGCGACCGCCACGTCCGAGTGCGGTACCGCTGTTCAACAAGGAGTGTGCTGATGGCGCCGCCGATTCCCGGGCTCAGACGGCCGGTCCAGGTGCCGACCCGGACGGCCGGGGACGTGCTGGTCGGGATCCTGGCCATCGCGGCCCTCGCCGCGCTGACCATCGGCGTGCCGATCGCGCTGATCACCGTGATCGGCCTGCCGCTGCCGCATGCCACGCCGGGCCTGTCGGTGCTGACCCACCAGATCGACATCCCGTCCATCCTGCGGGTCCTGTCCGTCGTCATCTGGCTGGCCTGGCTGCAGCTCGTGTGGTGCGTGATCGTCGAGATCCAGGCGGCGGTGCGCAACGTGGGCGTGCCGCGGCAGGTACCACTGGCCGGCGCCACCCAGTCCGCGGCCCACCGGCTCGTGACCGCCGCGCTGCTGCTGTTCACCGCGGGCGCGGCCTTGTCACCGGCCTTCGCGCACGCCAGCACGCCCCGGGCCCAGCACACGGCGGGCTCGGTGCTGCCGAGTGCCCGGGGCTCGGTCCAGCCCGGCGCCCAGACCGCCCCGCCCGAGCAGGCGGCCCAGCCGGCGATCGCCCAGGCGCCCAACGTCGACAAGGTCTACGTGGTCAAGCCGCCCGCCGGCCGCTATCACGAGAGCCTGTGGGAGATCGCGGAAAACCATCTCGGGGACGGCCGGCGGTACCGGGAAATCTTCGAGATGAACAAGGACCACCCCCAGCCGGACGGCACCAAGCTGACCATCGCCAGCCTCATCCGGCCCGGCTGGACGCTGCGGATGCCGCGCGACGCGTACGGCCCCGGCATCGAGAGCGTGACGCAGCCGACCGCCCCCGGCGCCGGCCAGGACGGCACCGGGGTGCCCGCCGGAGCGGGATCCGGGACGTCCGGTAACGGAGCCGGCGCGGGCGCCGGCCTCCAGCAGGACGGCGGCGCAGGCGGAGCAGGGGCCGCCACCGGGACGGGAACCGTTGGAGCCGGCGCAACGAACGAGTCCGTTCGGGCTGGTAATGGAACTCTCGCCGCGCCCGGCCAGCCGGGTCCGGGCACGCCGGTGTTTCCGTACGAGCTGTCCGCCGCGTCGCTGCTCGCGGCCGGGGTCCTTTCGGCGCTCGGGCGCCGGCGGCGCGAGCAGCTCTGGCGGCGGGCGTTCGGCCAGCGGATCGCGGCACCGGAAGGCGAGGCGGCGGTCGCGGAGAGCGCGCTGCGGATCGGGGCGGACGAGCCGTCGGTCCAGCTGCTCGACCTCGGCCTCCGGTACCTGTCCCGGGCGCTGGCCGCCGAGGACAAGCCGCTGCCGACCGTGTTCGCCGCCCACATCGGGCCGGAGAACCTGGACCTGTGGGTCGCCCCGGCCGATCCCAGCCCGCCCGGCCCGTGGACGGCCGCCGACGGCGGGCAGGTGTGGCGGCTGCCGCTGGCCGCCGTGGCCCGGCTCGACCTGGACGCCTCCAGCGGAGTGCTCGCCCCCTACCCCGGCCTCGTGTCGATCGGGACGAACGAGACCGGCCGGATCCTGGTCGACCTGGAAGTCGCCCACGGGCTCATCGCGGTGCGCGGACCGCACCGGCCCGTGCAGGCCGCGCTGGCCGCGCTGGCCGTCGAGCTGGCCACCAACCGCTGGTCGGACCGGATGCGGATCACCCTCATCGGGTTCGGTGAGGAGCTGGTGATGCTCGCGCCCGAACGGGTCACCGCCGTGGCCACCCTGGACGAGGCGCTGCCGGCCATGGAGGCCCGGGCCGCGGAGGTCGAGCAGGCGCTCGCGTCGGCCGGCAGCGACTCCGGTGCTGACCGGGCGGTCCCGGACCACCGACGCGGACGCCTGGGCGCCGCACTACCTGATCATGGCCGTGCCGCCGACGCCGACGCAGCGGGAGCGGCTGCTCGCGCTGGCCCGGACCCGGCACCGGACCGCGGCCGGCGACGTCGTCGCCGGAGACATGCGGGGCGCGACCTGGACCTGGGAGGTCACCGAGGAAGGGCGCCTCAAGGCCGACGTGCTCGGCTTCGACCTCAAGGCGGAGCTGCTCCCGGCCGACCAGTACCGCGCGGTCGCCGAGCTGTTCCGTTCGGCCACCGAGGGAGCGGGCGTCCCGCTGCCCGACCCGTCGGCGGATGCCGCGCCGGCCGCGCAGCTCGTGCCCGGCTCGCGGATGCCGGTGGAGATCGGGCTGCTCGGCCCGGTGCAGGTCCACGCGCCCGGCCCGATCGAGGCCGGCCGGCAGGCGCTGGCCACCGAGCTCATCGTCTATCTGGCCACGCATCCCGGCGGCGTGCACCCCAACGTGCTGACCGGGGCGATCTGGCCGCGCGGCGTCCAGCCCGAGGTGCGGGACGCGACGCTGGCCCGGGTCCAGGCGTGGCTGGGCACCGACGACGTGGGCCGGCCCAACCTGACCACTGACGCCGGGGGACGCCTGCGGCTCGGGATCGCAGGTCCGGGTGGACTGGCTGGTGTTCCGGGCGCTCCTGGCCCAGGCCGGGCACGCCGCCGAGGGCGGGAACGCCGCCGAGGAGGCCGCGGCGCTCGAGCGGGCGCTGGGCCTGGTCCGCGGCCAGCTCCTCGACGGCCGCGACCCGGGCCGGTACGCCTGGCTGGCCACGGACAGCTTCGAATACGAGGCGACCGCGCTGATCGCCGACGCGGCCCACCGCCTGTCGGCGCTGCGGCTGGTGGCCGGGGACGCCCAGGGCGCGATGGACGCCGCGCGGGCCGGGCTGCGGCTGGCCTTCAACGACGAGATGCTCTGGCGCGGCCTGCTCCTCGGCGCGGCGGCGACCGGGCAGGAACACGTGCTGCGCGCGGTCGTCGGCGAGGTGTCGGCCCGCGCCGCGCTCGACGAGGTCATGCCGCGGATGGCCCCGGAAACCGAGGCGCTCATCGACGAGCTGCTTCCGTCCTGGCGAACGTCGGCCGCCTGATGCCGAACGAAACCGCCGCGGGGCACGTAGTAACGACTGTCGGCCCACGACCGCTGATCAGACCGGGAGCCCGGGACGGGCGGGTACTGGAGGCATGATGCGGAAAGGATGCGCGGGGGCCGCGCTCATGTGCGCGGGACTGCTCGGCGTAGCCGCATGCGGGAGCGGTGGCAGCGGCACGACCGCGACGGCGACGTTCAAGCCCGGCGGCACCATGGCCGGGGCTGGCTCGCCGGCGACACAAGGCGCGCCGGGCGGTGACTCGGTCACCATGCCGCCGTTCGGGAAGAACGTCCACATCACGATGACGAGCGCCCTGCCGCCGAACGCCACCGAGGCCCGCGCCGTGCTGACCGACAAGGACTACGAACTGGCCTACCTGTACGCCGAATACACCGGCGGCCAGGACCAGAGCTGGACGGCCTACGTCAGCCCGACGATGCAGACCGAGGTGCAGACCACTTTGTCCCAGGCCAGCATCACCACCGAATCGTTCACCGGGAAGATCCGGTTCTTCGACATGACCGCCGTGCCCGATCCGACCGTAAAGGGCGACCTCGACGTGTCGGCCTGCTTCGACAACTCCCAGTCGTCGAACACCAACCTGCAGAGCGGGAAAGTCATCCCCGACAATGTTCCGGCTGATCAGCATTTCTATCGCTTCACCGATCAGCTCGCGAAGGATTCCACTGGTACGTGGAAAGTGATCTCTGACCTGCCTCCCGTTTATTACCCGCGGGCGAAGGAGTGCAAGCCGTGAAACGCCATGTCGCCGCGATCCTCGTCATTGCCGCCGGGCTGATCGGCCCGGCCCTGGCCGCCGCGCCCGCGAGCGCCGGCAACGGCACGTCCAGCGTCGGCTGCTCCACCGGCGACAGCTGCACGGTCATGCTGGAAAAGATGATCACGTACAGCGGCGCGAACTACTCGCCCGGCGCGAACAACACGGTGGTCAATATCCAGCCGCCGCCGTGCCTGTGGGAGCCGATCGGCGACGCGGTGACCGGCAGCCAGTCGATAACCAGCCAGTACGGCACGGACCCGAAGACGGCCACGACCCAATTCCAGGTAAATCAAGCGGTGCAGCAGGCAGTCACTCTGGAAGGCACCAAGCCCCCGCCCGCTGGCGAGTGGTACATGCTGCCGATCAACCAGGCTGCGGGGCCAGGCCGGGAGACAGCAATGCCTGCAGATGCCGCTGTTCGCGTGGGTTCCACCGCGGCCAGACGCCCGCCCGGAATCAACGTCCCCCCGCAGACACTGGCTCAGCTCGCGCTGGCCAAGGTGGCGATCCCGGCGGCCGGGCAGCTGTACTTCAACCCGGCCCGGGCCACGTACCTTCACCAATCTGCCGACCTTCGTCCGCGTGACGCTCGCAGCGGGCGGGGCCGCGGGCGGGGCCGGGGGTACGAGCCGGCCGGCCAGAATGCCGTACGTGACCGTCACCGCCACGCTCGGGGCACAATACGGTGACCGTCTGGGCCGAGGCCTCGCACCTCCAGATCAGCGCATCCGGCGGCTCGTCGTTCACCGCCGACACGAACAACTGCGGTTACCTCGGTTCGCAGGAGATGACCACACCGCAGGCCGCGCACGTCGGGGTCGGTGGCCCGATCGACTGCGGCCTGACGTTCCATTCACCGGCGACGTGGAACGTGACGGCGTCGATGACCTGGCGCACGTGCTGGGCTCAGGCCCCGGCTGGGCCGCCGCCCGCGGGCAACTGCACCGCCGGTTCCTGGCGCGCAGCTGAACCCGGTCGAACTGGACGGCGCAGATCCGCGCCGACGAGATCCAGTCCGTCAACGGCAACCCAAGCCGGCTGACGTCGCGGCGGCGGCTCAGGACGTGAGCCGCCGCCCGTCAGCCCACCGGGGAGTCGTCGAACAGGCGGAGCCGGTGGGCGGTGGCCGCGGCCTCGCCCCGGCTGGCCACACCGAGCTTGGCCAGGATGTTGGAGACGTGCACGCTGGCCGTCTTGGCCGAGATGAACAGCTCGCCCGCGATCTCCCGGTTGGTCCGGCCCTCGGCCACCAGGCGCAGCACCTCTAGTTCGCGGGCGGTGAGGCCGAGGGGCGCCTGACGGCCGGCGTCTCCGGCCGTAGCGCCGGCGCTCGCGGCCCGGTCATCGCCCGGCCGGACCCGGCGGGAGAGCCGGGCGATCTCGCCACCCAGCGGGCCGAGCCGCAGGGCGTCCGCCAGTGCGGCGGCCCGCCGCAGCCGGGTGGCCGCCCCGTCGCGATCGCCCTCGGTCATGGCCGCTCCGGCCGCCCGGAACAGCGCTTCGGCCTGCGGATATGGCTGCTGGACGGCCTCCCACGCGGCCGCCGCCCCGTCCCAGGAGCTCCGGTCCAGCTCGACGGTCTCGGCCGTGAACGTCAGGCGGTGAGCGTTCTGCACCGGTCCGAACGACTCGAGCTTCTCCGCGTGACCGCGAAGCCGGTCCATCAGAGCGGCGGAGGCGTCCCGGAGCGGCCCGTCGCCGGTCACGCCGGCCCGCACCGCCGCGGCCCCCGCCCGTGCTCCCGCCACCAGCAGCGGCCACACGTAGCGCGAACCGCTGGCCGGCAGGTCCAGACCGTCGAGTGCGTCACTGGCGGCCGCCACCGCACCGACGGCGTCGTCGGCCGCCAGCCGGAGCTCGATCTCCAGCAGGCCCAGTGGCAGGTGGTGCTGGTCCTTGTACGGCGCGGCGGCCAGAACGGCCCGCGCCGCGGCCGCCGATCCGGCCGCCGCATCGAGTTCTCCCCGGGCGACGGCGATCAGCCCGGCCACCACGTGCAGGGACGATCCGTGCAGGGGTGGCGGGGAAAGCTCGGTCGCCCGCTCGATGACCTCGACCGCCTCGTCCCAGCGGCCGAGGGCCAGCAGTGGCTCGGCCAGGTTGATGGCCAGAAACGTGCCCGAGGTCCGCGACAGCCCGTACGCCTCGGCCCGGGCGATGCCCTGGCGGGCCACCGCGGCGGCGGCCTCATGCTCACCGGCGCCCTCCAGCAGGTGGGATTCGTTGATCGCCGCCCGCAGCAGCGGCGGATACGCCTTGGCCCGCTCGGCGAAGGCGCGCGCCCGGGCCAGGAGTTCCAGGGATTCGCTTCCCGGCGCGGCCATGGCGCCCGGGTCGGCCGCGATCAGGGCCAGCGCCAGGAGCGCGCCGGCCTCGAGCCCGGCGTCACCGGCCTGGCGGGCCAGCGCCAGCGCCTCCTGCGCGGCGGCCCGGTCCCGCGCCTGGTGCCGGCCTCCGAACTTTCCGCAGGACAGCAGGATCCGGGCCCTCGCCGACGGGGACACCTCGGCTGGGACCAGCGCCAGCGCCCGATCCAGGTCAGCGGCATCACCGGGCCGCCCGAGCCCCTGGCCGAACACGGCGCGCATGTGCAGCATCAGGGCGACCCGGACCGGCTCCTCCTCGGGATCCAGTTCCTTCAGGGCCGCACTGGCGAAGGCGATGCCACTCTCGGACTCACCGGCGTCGTCCGCGGCCTGGACCGCCTCCTCGAGGACCCGGGCGTGGTCCGCGCCGATCCGCTCGGCCGCGTCGGGCACCTGGTCCCACAGTTCGAGGACCCGGGCCAGCAGCGTGAGCCGTTCGGCGTGGGCGACCGCCTTGCCCGCCTGCGCGGCGGCCTGCCAGGCGCTGATCAGCGCCCAGGTCACGTTGTGCGCGGAATTCCAGTGGTGGGCCATTTCGATCGCCGCGCGGTGCGGCGGGACGAGCGAGGGATCGGCGTCGATGGCCTCCGCGAAGCGCGCGTGCACCCGGCCGTGTTCGCCCGGCAGCAGGTCCTCGTGCACGGCCTCGCGGATCAGGGCGTGCCGGAACACGTAGGCGTCGTCCACGGTGAGCAGCGTGTTCGCGGTGACCGCCGGGCGCAGGGCGCGGGACAGGCCGTCGGAGCCCAGGCCGGTCACGGCGGCGAGGAGGCCGTGGCCGACCCGATCGCCGCCGGCGCTCGCGACCCGCAGGACCTCCTGGGATTCCTCCGGCAGCTTCTGCACGTTGATGAGCAGCAGGTCGCGGAGCGAGTCCGGCAGCTGCAGCTCGCAGTTCCCGTCGTCGGCGCAGTCGAGCAGCGTTTCGAGGAAGAACGGGTTTCCCTCGGTCCGCCGGTACAGCCGGTCCACGTACGCGGGGTCGGGGGCACGGCCGAGGATCCGGCCGGTCAGCTCGCCGGCTTGCCGGCGGGTCAGCCGGGGCAGGTCCATCCGCTCGACCCAGTCGATCCGGGCCAGCTCGGCGATGAGCGGACGCAGCGGGTGGGTCCGGTGCAGTTCGTCGGAGCGGTAGCTGATCATGATGAGCACGTGGCCGAGGGCCCGCTGATTACGGATCAGGAAGGCGAGCAGGTCACGGCTGGACCGGTCGGCCCAGTGCGCGTCCTCGATGACCAGGATCACCGGAGCGGGCTCGGCCAGGCGTTCGAGCAGCACGAGCACCTGCTCGAACAGCCGGGCCCGGGCCTCGCCGGGATCCCCGCCTGCGTCCGGCTCCCCGAGCTCGGGCAGCAGCCGGGCCAGCTCCCGTGTGGCCCGGCCGGGCAGCATCCCGGCGACCGCCTCAGCGCCGAGCTCGCGCACCAGATCGCGGAGCACGGCCGTGAACGGCGCGAACGGCAGACCGTCGGCGCCCAGCTCCAGGCAGCCGCCGACCAGCACCCGCGCATCGCCGTCCGGTGCGGCCGCGGTGAACTCACCGACGAGCCGGGATTTGCCGACCCCGGCCTCACCGCCGACGAGCACGGTCGCCGGTGAGCCATCCCGGACACGCTCGAACGCGGACCGCAACTGGCCGGTCTGCTCGGCCCGCCCGACCAGGACAGGACTCGTCACTCGCGCGGTCATACCCTCCAGGATGCCACCCAGGCCGGACACTGCGGAAAGCTCAGCGTCCGACGGGGCGCGTCCTGGCGTGGTGATAACCACCGGCCGTCTCAGGCCGCGTCCCGGCTCTCGGCCGGGCCCCGGCCGGCGGAGGCGGCGCCCTCGTCCAGGTGGGCGCGGCCGGCCGGCCGGGCATCGGTGCGGAACGTTCCGTCGATGTAGTCGGGCACTCGTACCGTGGCCAGCGGGTCGGGGACGCTCCGGCTGCGGCGGCGGGCCTTGCGGGCCTGCCGGGCCAGCCTGACCCGCAGCCCGGTCTGGGCCTGGGCCTGCATGTCCCTCACGTGCTGCTCGGCCAGGGCGCGAATAAGATCCGGATGCATTTTGTTCCTCCTAGTGCGGGGCGGTCGGACAATCGCCCGCATTTCAAGGTTCGCCGTAAGGCCCCGCCTGGCACATCGGGCGAATGCCTTATCTCCGGACTGATCACCGCCTTAGGCCTTGAGGCGGACGGCGCAGGCCGCTAAGTACCCGAACGGCACGGCCGGGCGCCACCGGCTAATAAGCTTGAGAGGCCGCCACTTCGCGCGGCGCCTCTCCATACCCATGAGCGAGATTTCCGCATGCCCACACGTCACATCCAGGCCGGACCGGCCGACACCGGCGCGTCGCAGACCTTGGCGACCCGCGACGAGATCAGGAACGTTGCGATCGTCGCGCATGTCGACCACGGCAAAACCACGCTGGTCGACGCCATGCTGTGGCAGTCCGGTGCGTTCCGCGCCGGGTCGCACGTGGCCGAGCGGGTGATGGACTCGGGCGACCTCGAGCGGGAAAAGGGCATCACGATTCTGGCCAAGAACACCGCCGTCCATCACAACGGCCTGGTCATCAACATCGTGGACACGCCCGGGCACGCGGACTTCGGTGGCGAGGTCGAGCGTGGCCTCTCCATGGTGGACGGCGTGGTGCTGCTCGTGGACGCGAGCGAGGGGCCGCTGCCGCAGACCAGGTTCGTGCTCCGCAAGACGCTGGAAGCCAAGCTGCCCGTCATCCTGGTCATCAACAAGGTCGACCGGTCCGACGCGCGGATCGCCGAGGTCGTGGACGCCTGCTACGAGCTGTTCATCGACCTGGACGCGTCCGAGGAGCAGATCGAGTTCCCGATCGTCTACGCGTCGGCCCGGGCCGGGCGCGCGTCGCTGAACCGGCCGGACAACGGCGAGCTGCCGGACTCCGAGGACCTGGAGCCGCTGTTCAACGTGCTGCGGGAGACCGTTCCCGCGCCGTCGTATGTTCCCGGCGCGCAGCTGCAGGCGCACGTCACCAACCTCGACGCATCGTCCTACCTGGGCCGGATCGCGCTCTGCCGGATCTACAACGGCACGATCTCGCGCGGTCAGCAGGCGGCCCTGTGCCGCCGGGACGGTTCGATCGAGCGGGTGAAGATTTCCGAGCTGTTCCTCACCGAGGCGCTCGACCGCGTCCCGGCCGATTCGGCTGGGCCCGGGGACATCGCCGCCATCGCCGGGATCCCGGACATCATGATCGGCGAAACGATCGCCGACGTGGACAACCCGGTCCCGCTGCCGCTGATCACGGTGGACGAGCCCGCGATCTCCATGACGATCGGGGTGAACAACTCCCCGCTGGCCGGCCGCGAGAAGGGGACCAAGGTCACCGCGCGCCTGGTCAAGGACCGGCTCGACCGGGAACTGGTCGGCAACGTGTCGCTGCGCGTGCTGCCCACCCTGCGGCCGGACACCTGGGAAGTACAGGGCCGCGGCGAGCTCGCGCTGGCCGTGCTGGTCGAGACCATGAAGCGCGAGGGCTACGAGCTGACCGTCGGCCTGCCGAGGGTCGTCACCCGCGAGGTGGACGGCAAGGTCCACGAGCCGGTGGAGCGGCTGGCCGTCGACGTCCCCGAGGAGTACCTCGGCGCCGTGCAATCCCTGCTGGCCGTGCGCAAGGGCCGGCTGGAGAGCATGACCAATCACGGCACCGGATGGGTGCGCCTCGACTTCGTGGTGCCCTCCCGCGGGCTGATCGGCTTCCGGACCACGTTCCTGTCCGACACGCGCGGGACCGGCATCGCCCACCACGTCTTCGAGGGATATGAGCCCTGGTCCGGGGAGCTGCGGGTCCGGCCGTCGGGGGCGCTGGTCGCCGACCGGACCGGGAACTCCGCCGCGTACGCCATGTTCAGCCTGCAGGAGCGAGGGTCGCTGTTCGTCTCGCCCGGCACCGAGGTGTACGAGGGCATGATCGTCGGCGAGAACTCTCGTTCGGATGAAATGGACGTGAACATCACCCGCGAGCGCAAGGTGACCAACGTCCGGCAGTCCACCGCGGACGAGCTGGAGCGGCTGGTCCCGCCGAGGCTGCTCAGCCTGGAGCAGGCCCTCGAGTTCTGTTCCGACGACGAATGCGTGGAGGTCACGCCCTCCGCTGTCCGCCTGCGCAAGGTCGTCCTCGATGCCCGCGAGCGCGGCCGCATGCGCGCCCGCAAGTCCCGCGGCAGCCAGGAACCCTAACCCCCGCCGCGTCCCGCCCGCCCGCCGGGATCCCGCGCCGCGCTACCCCAAATGTCCACGTAGGCGCCTTTGTGGCGGCTAGGGCGACTACAGAGGCGCCGCTGTGTACCCCGGCCCGCATTCCCCCGGTGCCCCGGGGCGGAGCGCGGGATTTTGCGGTTGCGGTGAGTGAGCGAGGGTAACTGAGGGTATTCAGGCGATCACAATGGAGTGGTCGCCCGCGCCCGGCGGACGCAGCGGACGGGCGCGGCTGATGCGTAAGGGGGAGTCATGAACCAGCCACTGGCTGCGGTGGACGTGAGCCAGAGCTTTCAGGGCCTGCTGAACACGGTCATCCACTCACTGCCGAAGATCCTCGTGTTCCTGGTCGTCCTGGTCGTCGGGTGGGTCATCGCCACGGTGATCATGAGGCTCATTCAGGCGGTGCTGCACCGGGCCCACTTCGACCGCTTCGCGCAGCGCGGCTTCGTGGGCAACGCGCTCGCGCGGAGCAACTACGACGCCTCGGGCCTGATCGCGAAGATCATCTACTACGCGGTGCTGCTGGTGACGCTTCAGGTGGCGTTCGGCGTGTTCGGCACCAACCCGGTCTCCACCATGCTCGACGCGATCGTCGGCTGGCTGCCCAAGGCCGCGGTCGCGATCGTCCTCGTCGTGGTGGCCTCGGCCATCGCCCGCGTGGTGAAGGACCTGATTTCCGCCGCGCTCGGCGCAGTGAGCTACGGCCGGTTCATCGCCTCCGCGGCATCGATCGCCATCATCGCGCTCGGCGTGATCGCGGCTCTGGACCAGATCGGGATCGCGGCGGAGGTGACGCAGACCGTCCTGATCGGGGTGGTGGCCACCATCGGGGCGATCCTCGCGATCGGCGTCGGCGGCGGCATGATCCAGCCCCATGCAGGATCGCTGGGAGCGGATGCTGAATGCGGCTGAGCGCGAGACCAACACCCATGCGTTCGCCTACGAGCGCGGCCGGCAGGACGCGATGAACGCGCCGGCCTACCCGTCCGGACGCGACGTCGAGGCGGACGAGGGCGCGCCCGCCACCCGCGCGTCCGGCCCCGCCGGATCGGGTCCGGCCAGCACCAGCTGGCCCGGTCCGCCGCCGGCCGAGCGGTAGCCGTCAACGGGTGGAGTTTTCCGCAGTATCTGCGGGAAACTCCACCCGATCACGGGCATTCAGGGGCGCTGGGCCTCCATGACCAGGCGGCACACGGCGGCCAGGCGGAGCGATTCCCAGTCCGGCCTATCCAGCCCGCCAGGTGCGCCGGCCCGGCGGTGCGGCGGCCACCAGTCCCGGGCCACGGCCGCCTCGAGGAATCCCTGCGCGTACTCCAGCAGCATGGCGGGCGTCACCCGCCGGCCCGGTCAGGGCGTGGCCAGCCAGTGCCTGCCGGACCTCGGCGGCGTGCTGGTCCACGGAAGCCTGCATACCGACGGCGCCGTCGGTCCAGGCCAGGCCCATCTGGCCCGTCTCACCCGCCAGGTGCAGGACGATTTCCGACAGCTCGTTCGGCATGACCCAAAAATATCCGATTACGGAAGGATCGTTCCCCGGTGATGGGCACGCCAGGGGAAGGCGAAGGCAACCTATGCCGGCGGGCGGGGCGCGAGCAGGCGCCGCGGCCGGGCGAAAGCCCTACACGACGGACAGGTAGATGGCGCTGCCGACGCCGACGACCAGGCAGTAGATCGCGAACGGGGTCAGGGTGCGATTCTCGGAGAAGTAGCGCATCAGGAACCGCAGGGCGAGGAACGCGCCGACGCCCGACAGGATGCTGCCCGCCAGCACCTGCCCGCGAATGCCGTTGCCGAGCGGGCCCACCAGGTCCGGAACCTTGAGCGCACCGGCCGCGAAGATGACCGGGGCGGACAGCAGGAACGAGAACCGGGCCGCGTCCTGGCGGGACAGGCCGCGGAACATGCCGCCCACCATCACGACGCCATCCCGGCTGATCCCCGGCAGCAGCGCCAGGATCTGCGCGGCGCCGAGGATGAAGGCCTGCACGAACCCGAGCCGGGCCAGCCGGGAGTCGGCCTCGATGGCCTCGTTGACTTCCTGCTGCCGGACCGCCCGCTGCCCAGCCGAATGCCTCCCGGCGGCCTGGCCCCGCCCGTCCGGATGGGGCATGGACGCCCCCGGCGCCGCCCGGCCGCCCGGTGTCATCGCGGGGTCGCCCGGTGCCGATGGCCAGCCGCCCGGCGCCATCGCCGGATCCGGCGCTGCCCCGCCGCCGGGCACCGCCGGTCCGGGCTGGCCGGTGCCTATCTGACGACGGCGCACGCGCTCGCCCGCGAACAATATGACGCCGTTGACCGCCAGGAAGCAGGCCGTGAGCACGGGCTTGCTGAACGTCGTACGGAACAGGTGCTCCAGGGCCAGCCCGGCGATGCCGACCGGGATGGTCGCGATGACGATCATCCACGCGAGCTTCTGGTCGACGGTCTCGATGCGCCGGCGCCCGATCGACGTGAAGAACCCGCCGATGATCCGCAGCCAGTCCCGCCAGAAGTAGATGATCATGGCTATGGCCGTGGCGACGTGCATGCCCACGATGAACGCCAGGTACGGCGACTCGGGCTTGGACACGTTGAGATCCTGCGCCCACTTGCCGCCGACCAGCGCCGGGATCAGCACGTTGTGACCGAGGCTGGAGATGGGGAAGAGCTCGGTCACCCCCTGGATCAAGCCGACAACCAGCGCCTCTGGATAAGTCAGGGTGGGGACCATGCCAGCCTTTCGCTCCCCGCAGGACGGTCGCCTGCTCGAATCAGCCGAAGATGATGCCGAACGGACAGTGGTTGCAGTTGCCGCGAGCGCGGCGAGTCCATCCGCCAGGGCGGGAACGGCAAGGGCACGAACAGGGTACCCGCGGGCGATCGGCCCCGTGGCAACGACCGCCAGCTTACGGCGCGGCACGGGCCGGGGATTGTCGGGGTGTGTCGGTTTGCGGGGAGTTCTCTGGGGTGAATACTCCTTCTCGTCCACGCACGGGGGCATCTGACCGCTTCTCTGTCATCCCGCTCGCTCGGGTGCCGCCGAACGTCCTGAGCGAGATCGAGGTGCTAAGTGATCCTTCGTTCTGTCCGCCGTGCCGTCTTCGTTGGCGCGGCCGCCGTCCTGCCGTTCGCGGGGGCGGCATCCGCCTGCGCGGCCAGCTCACCTGGCTGGCGGATCTCGGCCACCGTTTCGACGTCGTCCGAGCCCATCGTCAACATGACGGGAATCGACGCGAGCGGGCCAGCCGACGCCTGGGCCGTCGGGTCCGGCGTTCAGTCGCTGGTCGTGGAGCACTGGTCGGCGGGGAAGTGGCGGCCGGTCGCCGCGCCGGCTGGCACGAGCATCAGTGGCGGCGGCAGTGTCGACGCCGGTGCCATCGGCACGTCGTCGGCGACCAATACCTGGCTGTTCCCGCAGGTGAACAACGTCTATTCCGCGTTCCGCTGGAACGGTAGGGCATGGACGAAGTTCAAGCTGGCCGGCGCGACGACGATCACCGGGACCGCCGTCTCGGGGCCGGCCGACGTGTGGGCATTCGGCGCCAAGGCCGCTCCGCCCAATTCGCTCGGCTTCGGGCCGCCCTACGCCGCGCATTACAACGGCCACGCCTGGAGTCAGGTCTCGATGCCGGGTGTGCCCCTGGAAGTGAGCCGGGTCTCCGGCAGCGACATATGGGCCGTTGGCCCGACGGCCAGGACGGCGGCTGGGTCCGGTGCGAAATGGGTCTGGATCGCCATGCACTGGGACGGCGCGTCGTGGCATGCCATTAACCTGCCCAAGCTGCCTCCCGTCCAGGGCTATCCCTTGTACCCGGAAGGCGTGACGGCGCTGAGCGCGAGCAGTGTGTGGGTAAATGACATTCCGACCGTCGGTCTTTAGCGGCACACCGGTGCTTCCGGGAACGACATTGCTGCACTGGAACGGCAAGGGGTGGAGCCAGGTCAGCAAGGATGCATCCGTACGCGCGTACGGCCCCGTTCCAGATGGCCATAACGGCCTGTGGATGACCGCCGAAAGCGCGGACTATACGACGTCGTACATCGTTCACTTCGGCAACGGCCGTTGGACGTCGCACCCGGCCGTGAGTGAGCCGGGGGACACGACACAGCTCGGCCCGCTGGACCGGATCCCCGGGACCGCCTCCGTATGGGCGGCCGGTCAGCTGGGCGCCGGAAACCTGCCCGGCGCGGGCGTGATTCTCAAGTACGGCTCATAATCCGGCTGCGGCTGCCGCGCCCGCTCGGGCGCGGCAGCCGATTGCCGGGGGCGGCTGGCATGGTGGCGGGCATGTCGACCGGGAGGCAGGCCGGGACGCCGCACGGCGGCCCGGGACTGTCACCACGCTTTCGTTCGGTATAAAGATCCGCTCTTACTTGGTGTTGGGCACCTTGGGGGTGTCCTTGGCCGATGTGCGGAAGCCGATCTTGGAGCCGAGCCACACCAGCGGGTCGTACTTCCGCCCGACGACGCGCTCCTTCAGGGGGATCAGCGCGTTGTCGGTGATCTTGATGTGCTCGGGGCAGACCTCGGTGCAGCACTTGGTGATGTTGCAGTACCCCAGGCCGAAGTCATCCTGGGCGATCTCCCGCCGGTCGGCTTCGTCGGCCGGGTGCATCTCCAGTTCGGCGACCCGCATCAGGAACCGCGGCCCGGCGAACGGGCCCTCGTTCTCGTCGTGGTCGCGGATGACGTGGCAGGTGTCCTGGCACAGGTAGCACTCGATGCACTTGCGGAACTCCTGCGACCGCTGCACGTCGACCTGCTGCATGCGGAACTCGCCCGGCTTGACCTCCGGATCCGGGGAGAACGAGGGGATCTCGCGCGCCTTCTCGTAGTTGAACGAGACGTCGGTGACCAGGTCCCGGATGACGGGGAAGGTCCGCATCGGGGTGATCGTGAGCACCTCTTCGGGCTCGAAGACCGACATCCGCGTCATGCAGGCCAGCCGGGGGCGGCCGTTGATCTCCATGGAGCAGGAGCCGCACTTGCCGGCCTTGCAGTTCCACCGGATCGCGAGGTCGCCGGTCTGGGTGGCCTGCAGCCGGTGCAGGACGTCCAGCACGACCTCGCCGTCGTTGACCTCGACCTGGTAGTCGGTGAGGCGTCCCGCGCCCGCGTCGCCGCGCCACACCTTGAGTTGTGCCTGGTAAGCCATTACTTCGTCTCCTCATGAACCGTCGACCCGGGAGGGGCGATGTCCTCTGGCGCGGGGAGCTCCTCCTCGGTCAGGTACTTCTTCAGTTCCGCCCGGTCGAACAGGGCCATCAGGTCGGGCCGCAACGGCACGACCGGCTGACGGGTCAGGGCCACGTGGTCGCCGCTCATCGAGCAGATCAGGTTGATCTTCCGCCACTGCGGCGACATCTCGGGATAGTCGTCGCGGGTGTGGCCGCCCCGGGATTCCTGGCGTTCCAGCGCCGCCAGCGCGACGCACTCGGCGACCAGGAGCATGTTGCGCAGGTCGAGGGCGAGGTGCCAGCCCGGGTTGTAGCCGGTGCCGCCCTCGGCGCTGACCTGGGCGGCCCGCTGGCGCAGCTTGTCCAGCTCGGTCAGGGCGTTCGTCATCTCCGCCTCCCGCCGGATCAGCCCGACCAGGTCGTTCATGGTCTGCTGCAGCTCGGAGTGGACCGCGTACGGGTTCTCCCCGCCGGACCGCTCCAGCGGTGCCGAGGCTTCGGCGGCGGCTGCCTCCAGGTCGGCGGCCGGGGCTTCCGGCCGGCCGGCGAGCCCGTCCAGGTAGTCGGCGGCGCCGAGGCCCGCGCGCGGCCGAAGACCAGCAGGTCGGACAGGGAGTTACCGCCGAGCCGGTTCGAGCCGTGGAAGCCGCCCGCGACCTCGCCGACCGCGAACAGGCCGGGCACGCCGGTCGCCGCCGTGTCCGGCTCCACCTCCACGCCGCCCATGACGTAGTGGCAGGTGGGGCCGACTTCCATCGGCTCCTTGGTGATGTCGACGTCGGCCAGTTCCTTGAACTGGTGGTGCATGGACGGCAGCCGCCGCATGATCTCGGCGGCCGGCATCCGGGACGACACGTCGAGGAACACGCCGCCGTGCGGGGAGCCGCGGCCCGCCTTGATCTCGGAGTTGATCGACCGGGCCACCTCGTCCCGGGGCAGCAGCTCGGGCGGGCGGCGGTTGTTATCCGGGTCGGTGTACCACCGGTCCGCCTCCTCCTCGGTCTCCGCGTACTGCGCGCGGAACACGTCCGGCACGTAGTCGAACATGAACCGCTTGCCCTCGGAGTTGCGGAGCACGCCGCCGTCGCCGCGGACGGACTCGGTGACCAGCAGGCCCCGCACCGACAGCGGCCAGACCATGCCGGTCGGGTGGAACTGGACGAACTCCATGTTGAGCAGGTTCGCGCCGGCCAGCAGGGCCAGCGCGTGCCCGTCGCCGGTGTACTCCCAGGAGTTGGAGGTGACCTTGAACGTCTTGCCGATGCCGCCGGTGGCGAGGACCACCGCCGGCGCCTCGAAGAACATCAGCTGCCCGGTGTCCCGGATGTAGCCGAACGCGCCCGCGATCCGGCCGGAGCGCGTCCTTGATCAGCCGGGTGATCGTGGTCTCCGCGAAGACCTTGATCATCGCCTCGGGGTCGCCCAGGGTGGCGCGTCTTCCTGCTGCAGGGCCACGACCCTCTGCTGAAGGGTCCGGATCAGTCTCCAGGCCGGTGCGGTCGCCGACGTGGGCCAGCCGCGGGTACTCGTGCCCGCCGAAGTTCCGCTGGCTGATCTTGCCTTCCTTGGTCCGGTCGAACAGCGCGCCCCAGGCCTCGAGCTCCCAGATGCGGTCGGGCGCCTCCTTGGCGTGCAGTTCCGCCATGCGCCAGTTGTTGAGGAACTTGCCGCCGCGCATCGTGTCGCGGAAGTGCACCTGCCAGTTGTCGCGCGGGTTGACGTTACCCATCGCCGCGGCGGCGCCGCCCTCGGCCATGACCGTGTGGGCCTTGCCGAACAGGGACTTGGAGATGATCGCGATTTTCTTGCCCCGCTGCCGGGCCTCGATCGCGGCGCGCAGCCCCGAACCGCCCGCGCCGATCACTACGACGTCGTAGGAATCCGCTGGATGTCGGTCATGCCAATGCCCGTCTCAGTTGAAGAATCGCAGGTCGCTGATGGCGCCGCTGGCCACGAGCATGATGTACAGGTCGGTCAGCATGAGCGTGCCCAGCGTGGTCCACGCGAGCTGCATGTGCTTCGCGTTCAGCTTCGAGATCTGGGTCCAGATCCAGTACCGCACCGGGTGCTTGGAGAAGTTCTTCAGCCGCCCGCCGGTGATGTGCCGGCACGAGTGGCACGACAGCGTGTAGCCCCACAGCAGCACGACGTTGACCACCATGATCAGCGTGCCCAGGCCGAATCCGATCCCGCCGTCCTTGCCGTGGAACGCGTCGATCGCGTCGTAGGTGTTCAGGATCGAGATCAGGATCACGGCGTAGAAGAGGTAGCGGTGCAGGTTCTGCATGATCAGCGGGAACCTGGTCTCACCGGTGTACTTCTCGTGCGGCTCGCGCACGGCGCACGCGGCCGGGGCCCGCCAGAACGCGCGGTAGTAGGCCCGCCGGTAGTAGTAGCAGCTCAGCCGGAAGCCGAGCACGAACGGCAGCGAGATCACCGCGTAAGGGATGATCGGCGGCACCGCCGGGAACCAGTGGCCCAGGCTGCTGGATCCGGGGACGCACTCGCCGTTGATGCACGGGGAGTAGAACGGCGTCAGGTAGTGGTAGGCCGGTACCCAGTAGTAGTGGCCCATGAAGACGCGCACGGTCGCGTACAGCACCCAGATGGTCAGCAGGGTGACGACGATGGCCGGCTGCCGCCACCACGGGTCCTTGCGGAGCGTGCGCTCAGGGATCTGCGCCCGGGTTTTCGCCGGCGCCTCCATTGCTTGCGTCATCCTCGACGTCCTCGTTGCCTTCGTCTGTTAGGAGTCGCGCGCCTGTTTATGACTCGCGCGCCCGCACCGGCCGTGCCCCGTCGCCAGCGGACGTTGTTTGTTCACGAACTTATGCCAGTGAGGGGGAAATTCTGCCCCAGCCAGGGGTTCTCCGCTGTGACTCTTGCTACACTGCGTCGCCCCGCGCCGCCTGCGGGCTGGCCAGCCCCAGGGCCTTACGCAGGAAGTCGAGCTGGAGCAGCAGCAGGTTCTCGGCCACGGCCTCCTGCGGGGTCATGTGGGTGACGCCGGACAGGGGCAGGACCGTGTGCGGGTAGCCGGCCGCCAGCAGCGCGGACGACAGGCGCAGGGTGTGCGCCACCACCACGTTGTCGTCGGCCAGCCCATGGATAAGCATCAATGGCCGGAACGGACGGTGGCCGGCGTAGCCGCCCGGTCCCCTGGCCGTCGCGCTGGAGCCGTTCGGCCTCCTTGACCGGGGAGCAATGGTCGTAGGCGGCCGGGTTCTCGTCAGGGTGGCCCAGGTAGCGCTCGGTGTAGTGGGTGTCGTAGAGCCGCTGGTCGGTCACGGGCGCGCCGGCGACCGCCGCGTGGAACACATCGGGGCGGCGCAGCACGGCCAGGGCGGCCAGGTAACCGCCGAACGACCAGCCCCTGATCGCCACGTGCGCCAGATCGAGGTCGGGGTAGCGCTCGGCCGCGGCGGCCAGCGCGTCGATCTGGTCCTCCAGGATCGGATCCGCGTAGTTCCCGGCCACCGCCCGCTCCCACTCCGGTCCCCGGCCCGGTGTGCCCCGGCCGTCCGCGATCAGCACGGCGAATCCCTGCTCAGCGAACCACTGTGAGGTGAGGTACGCGCCGCGCGCCGCGAGGACCCGCTGCGCGTGCGGGCCGCCGTACGGGTCGAGCAGCACCGGCAGCGGGCCGGACCCCGGCTCGTGCCACGACGGGAACAGCAGCGCCGTCCGGACCTCGCGCGGGCCGAGGGCCAGCATGACGGGCTGGGGGACCGGCAGGTTCGGCTGCTCGGCATGGACGGCGATCTGTGCCGCGGGAGCCGCCGGAGCGCCGGGAGCGCCGGGGCCGGCGGGAGCGCCGTGCGCGGCGGGCGCGCCGGGCGCGTGACCGGCGCCCGCGTCGCGCAGGACCCGGACGGTCACGCCGTCCTCGTCGAGCGACCGGCGGGTGAGGACGGTCGTGCCGCCGGCCCGGGCGCCGCCGGATATCCCCGTGCCGTCGGAGATCTCGGCCAGACCGCCGGGCCCGTAGCTCCACAGCCCGATCTCCGTCGGCTCGGCCGAGGCCGTGAACAGGATCGTGTCGCCGTCCACCCCCAGGATGTCGCGCACCTGAAGGCGGGCCGGGGTCACCGGCTTGGCCGTGTGGCCGGACAGTTCGGCGGGCGTGCCGGCCAGCAGCCGGCGGGCGCCGTCGGCGTCCGCGGTCCACGCCAGCCGGCCGTCCGACGTCCAGGCCGGGACGCCGGCCACGATGTCCAGCCAGTCCGGGTCGGTGTCCTCGCGCAGCAGCGACGTCGTGCCGGTGGCCACGTCCACGGCGCGGATCTGCATCCGGCGCTGGTTACGGGTCTGGACCACGATGAGCGGGTCGTGCCCGTCCTCCCAGCCGACGGTCACCAGGTAGGGGAACGCCGCACGGTCCCACTCCACGGGCGTATGCCCGCCGTCCAGGCCGGCCAGGACCAGCGACACGTCCGCGTTCGGCGTGCCCGCGGCCGGGTAGGCGACCTCGACCGGGGGCCGGTCCGGGTTGGCCGGGTCCGAGATGTGCCAGCGATTCACCGGCGTCTCGTCGGCCCGGGCCACGAGCAGGGCCGTGCCGTCCGGCGCCCACCAGTAGCCGCGGGAGCGTCCCATCTCCTCGGCCGCGATGAACTCGGCCAGGCCGAAGGTCACCCCCGGGGCGCCCCGGGGATCGGCGAGGACCCGGTCAGCGGGACCCGGCCCGGAGGCGGCGTCCAGGGTCGCGACGTGCAGCGCCCCGTCGTTCACGTAGGCGACCAGCAGGCCGGCCGGATCGGGGCGCGGATCCAGGGCCGGCGTCCGGACCGGCAGTTCGCGCGGCTCGGCCGGCCCGCTGCCGTCCAGGTCCACGGCGAACACCCGCCCCGACAAGGGGAAGACCGCGGTCCGCAGCGCGGCGTCCGCGGCGTAGGACACGATGCCGCCGGCCTGCTCCCGGGCCCGTTCCCGCCGCGCCCTCTCCTGCGGCGGCAGGTCGTGCTCGTCCGCGCCGATCGAGGCGGGGTCCGCGACCAGGCGCTCCTGGCCGCTGGCCACGTCCAGAACCCACAGGCAGGTCAGCGGATCAGACCCGGTCTTGGTCCGCAGGAACGCAACCCTGCTCCCGTCGGGTGAGATGCGGAACGCGCGCGGCACGCCGAGCGTGAACCGCCGAGTACGGGCCTGCTGTCGGGGGAAGCTCTCGGTCATGTGCACAGATACTGCCAGGTCCGGCTACGCTCGCCTGGCGTGACCTCACCGCTTGACGCCCCGGGCCGCTGCGATCGGCGCCGCCTGCTGCTCGTGCACGCCCATCCCGACGACGAATCGATCGGGACCGGGGCGACGATGGCGAAGTACGCGGCCGAGGGGGCCCGGGTCACGCTCGTCACCTGCACGCTGGGGGAACTCGGTGAGATCATCCCGCCGGGGCTCGCGCACCTGGCGGCCGGCCGGGACGACCGGCTGGGCGAGCACCGGATCGGCGAGCTCGCCGCCGCGCTGGCGGCGCTCGGTGTCACGGACCACCGGTTCCTCGGCGGACCCGGCCGGTGGCGGGATTCGGGGATGATGGGCACGCCCGACAACGACGACCCGCGGTGCTTCTGGCGGGCCGACGTCGAGGCGGCCGCCCGCGAACTGGCCGCCGTCATCCGCGAGGTGCGCCCGCACGTCATGGTCACCTACGACGACAACGGCTTCTACGGTCATCCCGACCACATCCAGGCCCACCGCGTGGCCTGGCGCGCGTTCCGGCTGGCCGGCGACCCGGCCACCCGGATCCCGTCCGGCCGGACCGCGGCCGGTAACGGGAACGCGGACGGGTGCGCGCCGCCGTGGCAGGTGAGCAAGTTCTACGCGACCGCGACACCCAGGTCCGCGCTGGCCCGGGCGATCGAGGCCATGCGCGGCGATGCGGCGTGCGGCCCCGGCCGCGTGCCCGAGGCCTTCGACGTGCCGGGCTGCCCCGATGACCTGCCCGGCGTGCCGGATGAGCAGGTGACGACCGAGATCGACGCCGCCGCCTACCTGGAGCCGAAACTGGCCGCCATGCGAGCGCACGCTACCCAGATCGCGGTGGACGGCACGTTCTATGCGCTGTCCAACAACGTGGCCCAGCGGGCGTCCGGCATCGAGTACTACACGCTGCTGGCCGGTCCCCTGATGACCGCTCCGCCCGACTCGGGCCGGCACGGCCCGCATGGCTCGGCGGCCGGCCCGCACGGCCGGGAGGACGACCTGTTCGCCGGCGTGGCCTCGCTGCCGGCCCGGCCCGGTCCGCGTGCCGGGCGGCGCCCCGGTCCGCGTGCCGGGCGACGCCGCGGTCCCCGTGCCGGGCGACGCCCCCGCCGGCCAGGCCGGGTAGGTAGCCTTCTAGGCATGGGATCCAGGCCAGCCCAGCCAGGGCAGCGGGAGGCGGTGGTGCAGTCGGTGACCCGGCCCGCCGAACACAGGGACGCCTTCGTGACCGGCGGCGTCTACGGTGTCGTGTTCCTGCTCGGCGCGGTCGAGGCGATGTTCGGCTCGTTCGAGTACAGCTACGGAATCGGCCCGGTCCCCGCATCCGCGCTGGGCTGCTGCGCGGCCATCCTCCTCACCTGCCTGCTGGCGGGCTGGGCGATGCACTCCCTGGCCGGCGCGCTCGTACCGGCCCTCGGCTGGATCATCGTGTCGTTCGTCCTGGCCATGCCGAACCCTGAGGGCAGCGTGATCATCACGAACACGGCGGACGGCAAGTGGTACCTCTACGGCGGCGCGATCAGCGCGGTGATCGGGGTGGCCGCGGCGTTCGCGCTCTGGATCCGCTCGCAGTCGGGCGCGAAGCCGGCCCGGTGACGGGCGTTGATCCGGCCGCCTTCCGGCGCGCCGCAGGGCAGTTCGCAACCGGCATCGTTGTCATCGCAGCCACCGTGGACGGCGTCGCGCACGCGATGACCGTGAGCGCCTTCACCTCGGTGTCGCTCGACCCGGTGCTCGTGCTGTTCTGCGTGGAGAAGGTCGCCCGCTTCCATGACTCGGTCCTGGCCGCCGGGACCTGGGCGGTCTCGATGCTCGACGAGGACGCGGAGAAGACCGCCCGGTGGCTCGCGACCCGGGGCCGCCCGCTCGAGGCACAACTGGAGGGGCACCCGCACCATCCGGGCCCGGCCACCGGCGCCCCGGTCCTCGATTCCTCGCTGTCCGCGCTGGAATGCCGGACGTACGCGGTGCACGACGGCGGGGATCACACCATCGTGGTGGGCGAGGTCCTGGCGGTGAGCGAGCGGGCCGCGACCGGTGACGAATCGGGCCCGCTCATATACCACGCGGGCCGCTACCGGCGGCTCCACGGGGCCTGAGGAACCGCAGCGCCGGCGTTCAGGTTCCCCGGGCCAACGTGCAGTTGACGTTCAGCCCGGTCGGGCAGGCTGGCGCGCGTGTTGCAGGATCAGATACGTCCCTCGCCGCCGGCGGCGGGCGGCCGGGCGCCATCGCCGGACCGGCGGTCGCGGCCGCACCTGGACGAACTCGACGTGGTCCGCCCGGTCGCCTCGCTGCTCGTGATCATCACCCACACGATGCAGGCGTTCTCCGTTGGCGGCAGCATCTTCTACGGGGCCGTCCTGCTGGAGTCCGAGGCCAGCAGGCACATCTTCTTCTTCGTCAGCGCGCTTGTGCTGACCTACCAGGCCTACGGCCGGGAGCGGTGGTCCGCGTGGGCGTTCTGGCGGCGCCGCTTCACCTCGATCTACCTGCCGGGCGCGCTCTGGACCGTCATCTACGTGGTCCTGAGCCTCGCGGGGCTGCGGGGCGTCGCGATCACCTCGCTATCCGGCTCTCCCCTCCACATGCTCAGCCAGGTCGGCGGGCTGCTGATCACGGGAGTGGGCCACCTCTACTTCGTGATCGTGCTGATGCAGTTCTACCTGGTCTTCCCGGTGCTGCTGTGGGTGCTCGAGCGGACCAGGCGGTACCACCTGCACGTCGTCCTGGTCCTGGTCAGCCTGGCCGCGCAGGTGGCCTTCACTATCGCGCTGCACTACGGGCACCTGAACCCGGCCATCTGGTCGGACAGCAACGCCATCCGGTGGATCACGTCGTACGGGTTCTACCTGGTGACCGGGGCCGTCGTCGGTGCCCACCTGCCGGAGATCCGGCAGTGGGTCGGGGCGGCACCGGCTGGTGCTGCTGGCCGGCATCGCCGCCGCCGCCGCGGGCGTGCAGGCCTGGTACGTGATGACCGTCCACGCCGGCGCCAGCCCCACCACGGCCTCTGACGCGTTCGCCCCCGAGCTCATCGTCTCCTACGTGGCCGACATCCTCCTGCTCTGGCTGGCCGGGGCCTGGTGGGCGGCCCGGAAGGGGAACGGCTGGCGGTCCCGGCTGGTCCGGACGGTCTCGGACAACTCCTTCGGCGTCTACCTGAGTCATGCGGTGTTCCTCGACATCCTGATCACGTTCGGCCTGCGGAAGCCTGGAGCCGGCGGTGCCGTGGCCGTTCGTGGTCCTCATCGCGGTGTCCGCCACCTGGGCCGTGGCCAGCCTGTTCACCGCGGCGATGGCCCGCACGCCGCTCAGCCGCTGGGTGACCGGCCGCGCCCGGCGGCCCCTGGCCGGAGGGCCGCCGCCGGTGGGGCGGGGGACGGCGTCGGTGACAGCCGGCGCCCCCGGCGAGCCCAGTCAGACTGACGGGCCCCGTGGCGCGGGGGCCCCTCCGGAGCACCTGATCGATGAGCGAGCGGAAGCTCCAGGTTCGCTGAGCATCCGTTCGGAATAATTGGTTGCTCTCAGCAAATTTCTGGCCACGGTGAGGCGGTGCCTCAGCCCGGGCCTGCATGCTGACGGTCGTGCCTTCCGATCAGACTGTTCGTGCCGCCTCCGGCGCCCGCCCCCGTGGCCGGAAAGGCGGCGCGGCGCGCGTCATGCGTTCATGAGCGCGGTCCTCGACTCCGCCCCCACCGCCCCAGCGCCGCCGGCCCCGCGTCCCCACCGTCCCTCACGGCCCCGGCTCACCCACGTCGACGCGATGCGCCCGGTGAAGCAGCTGGGCGTGGTGTCCACGCACTCGCTGCAGTCGTTCGCGCCGGCCGCGAGCGTCGGCGTCGGCGCCGGCCTGATGATCACTCACGTGACGCGGTTCGCGTTCATGTTCATCTCGGCGGCCATGCTCGTCTACGCCTACCCGGCCGTGGCCCGGGGCGGCTGGCGGACGTTCTGGCGCCGCCGGCTGCTCGCGGTCGTGCTGCCCTACGCGACGTGGACGGTCGTCTACTTCGCGATGGGCCTGGCCCAGGCGGGCGGGATCGGGAACATCGCCGATGACGCCGGGCACCTCGGGTGGCTGCTGCTGACCGGGTACGACCAGCTCTATTTCCTGGTCGTTCTGCTGCAGTTCTATCTGATCTACCCGGCGTTCCTGTGGCTGATCCGGCGGACCGAGCATCATCACTGGCGGCTGCTCGGGGTGAGCCTCGCCGTCGAGCTCGTGCTGGCCTGGCTGGTCCACGAGCAGTACGTGCCGTCCTGGATGCTCAACAAGGCCGCGACCCGGGAGCTGTGGAACTACCAGCTCTTCGTGATCGCCGGCGCGGTCATGGCCTGGCACTACCACGACGTCCACGCCTGGCTGGTCCGGCACTGGCGCGCGCTGCTGGCCGCGACGGCCGTGGCCGTCGCGTTCGGCGAGACCTGGTACCTGCTGGCCGTCCACGGCGTGCCGGGATTCCGCGGGGCCGACCCGTCGGATCCGTTCCAGCCCGCCGAGATCCCGCTCTACCTCGGGCTGATCACGATGGTGTATCTGCTCGGCGTGCTGATGAGCAGCCAGCGGTGGCCCCGCTGGCTGCGCTCGCTCGTCCGGGCCTGGCGCGGACTACTCCTATGGCATCTACCTCAGCCAGGTTCTTTTCCTTACCGCGCTGACCACGTTCGGCTGGCAGTCGCTCGACCGGGACCTGCCCTGGGAGGTGGTGACGGCGGGCGGCATCGTCATCGTCTTCGTGGGCGCGGCCGTGCTGACCGCGCTGCTGGCCCGGCTGCCCGGCGCCCGGGCCACCGCCGGAATCCCGCGCCGCCCCTGGCGGGCCTGGCGGGCCAGCACACCACGACCGGGATGGAGGCTCCGATGGCCGTCACTGACCGGGGCTCCGCGCCGGCGGCGGTGCCGGTCCACGCGGCCGAACGGCTGGACCGGCTGCCCGCCTCCCGCTGGCTCACCGGGGTCATGGCCGTCCTGTTCCTCGGCTGGCTGGTGGAGTCGTACGACATCGGGCTGACCGGGAGCGTGCTGCCGTCGCTGACGCACATCTACCAGCTCGGCACCGCGACCAAGAGCCTGGTTGCCATCTCGTCGGCGGCCGGGATCGTTATCGGCATCGTCCCGGCCGGCGCTGGCCGACCGGTTCGGCCGCAAGCGGATCATGGTGGCCGGCACGGTCGCCTACGCCGTGCTGTCGTTCCTCACCGGCCTGGCGCCCGGCATCGCGGCGGTGATCGCGCTGCGCGTGCTGGCCGGGATGGCGATGGGCGCGGTCTTCCCGCTCCCGTACGCCTACGCCGCCGAGCTGTGCCCGCCCGGGCTACGCGGCCGGTTCACCGGCATCGCCGACTCGTTCCTGTCCGTCGGCTACTTCCTGTCGCCGCTGCTCGCGCTGGTCCTGATCCCCTCGGTGACCAACGACACCGGCTGGCGGGTGATGTTCTTCCTCGGCGGGATCCCGATCATCTTCGCCGTACTGGCCTGGAAGTTCGTGCCCGAATCGCCCCGCTGGTACGAGGCGAGAGGCCGGTTCGCCGAATCGGAGCGGGTGCTCAGCGAGATCGAGGCCCGGGTGGCGGCCGAGCTCGGCCGGCCGCTGCCCCCACCGCCCGCCGCGCGCCCCGTTCCCGAGCCGGGCGACAGCGGCTCGGCCCGGATGCTGCTGCGCCGCCCGTACCTGCGGCGCTCCGCGGTGCTGTGGACGACGTTCGGCGGGATCTTCTTCGTGTTCTACTCGATCCAGACGTTCATGCCGACCGTGGTCGCGTCCATGGGGTTCACGCTCAGCTCGGCGTTCGTATTCACCGCCGTGATCGTGGGGGTTTCCATCCCGGGCAAGCTGCTGGAGGCCTGGGTCGTCGAACGGTGGGGGCGCCTGCCGGTGATCATTACCTTCGGCGCCCTGGCCGCCGCCGCCGCGCTGGCGTTCGGGTTCGTCCGCGGCGCCGGGCCCGTGATGCTCGTCGGCTGCGTCATGTCGTTCTTCGGGATCGGCGCGGACCCGGCGGTCAAGGTGTACACGGCCGAGAGCTACCCGACCGCGATCCGGGCCACCGGCACCTCGGTCACCGAGGGGTTCGGCCTGCTGCTGTCCGGCGTGATCGGGCCGGCGCTGGTCCCGCTGCTGCTCGTGGCGGGCGGGGTCGTCGCCGTCTACACGCTGGTCGGCGTGGTAGCCCTCGTCGCCGTGGTCACCGTCGCCCTGTTCGGCGAGGAAACCAAGGGCCGCCCCCTGGAGGCGATCACCCCGCCCGCCGCGGAGACCGGCCCGGAACTCGTCGTCGCCGCGGCCGCCCGGCCATGACTGCGTGAGGACCAGGTGGGCGCCCGGCGGGAGTCACCGCGCCCGGGGATGCCCGATCTGGGGCCTGAGGTACTGTTCGCAGGTGCGCCGGAAACTCATGTTCCTGCTGGGAGCACTGGTCCTGGTCGCGGTGGCGGGGGGAGTCGCCGGGGCGGCCGTCGCGTACGGCGGATCACCGTCACCGCCTCAGCACGCGAGCGCCGCCGGGCAGGAGAGCCGGGCGCCCCGGACGGCCGGGCCGCGAAACGATCGCCTGGGCCAGCGGCCGCCATCCGCGCCGGCCGGGCATTCCGGGCCACTGCTGGCGGTCGTCGGGGCGTCCGTCGCGGCCGGGGTCGGGCCCGGGCACCCACGTGACGCGTGGCCGGCCGACCTGGCCCGCATGCTCCACGGTCGGCTCGCGGTCAGCGCCGATCCGGGCGCCGGCTACGTCAACCCGGGAGCCGGGCATCGCGGCCCGTTCTCACGGCTGGCCGGCCGTCTTGACCTGGCCCGCCTCAACCCGTCCGTCGTCATCATCCAGGGCGGCCACGACGACATCGGGCAGCCGCTGTCGCTCATCCGGCAACGGGTGGAGAGCCTGGTGACCACGATCCGCCGCGAGGTGCCGCGGGCCCGGCTGGCGGTCCTGACCGTCTTCGCCCGCGGCAGCCGGCCCTCCAGCGCCGCCTGGGCCACCGACCGGGTGATCGTCGCCGCGGCGCGGCAGGCCGACCCGGCGGTGCTGGTGTTCGACCCGCTCGCCGGCCACTGGCATTTCCCCCGGATCGGTGATCACCTGCACCCGACCGCCGCCGGTGACTGGTGGATCGCCCGGCGGCTAGCCGCCGGCCTGGGCGGCCACCTGCAGACTGTTTCAGCGTCCCGCGCGCTTTAAGGAAACCCTGACCGGCACCGCCTGCTGTGTTCAGGCAGTGACCCGACACTGGTGAGCATGAGCGAAGAAAGCGTGCTGTCGGGCGGCGGGCTCGCGCGCCTGGTGGCGGCACAAGCGCTGGAATGCGGGGACCGGCATTTCCTGGAGGACAGCCAGGATGGCCGCGTGCTGACCTACGCCCGGCTGGGCCGCCTGGTCGGGCGGCGCCGGGCGGCGCTGGACGCGGCGGCCATCCCGCCCGGGGCGCGGGTGCTGATCGACATCGCGGATCCCATCGAGTTCTCCGCCGCTTACCTCGGCGTGGTCGCCGCGGGCCGGTGCGCCGTGCCGGTCAACCCCCAGGCGCCCATGGGTGAACTCGAACGGACGGTGGCGGCGGTCCGGCCGGTCGCGGTGATCGGGGACCGCCCGGACCGCGTGCGCTGCCTGGGCCTGCCCGCCTTGCCGGCCGTCCCGTCCGGCCACGGCGACGGCCCGGCTGACACCCCGGGGGACCCGTCACCGGGGTCGGTGCTGCTTCTGACGTCCGGTTCCACCGGCGCGCCCAAGTCCGTCGAACTGACCGAGGACCGGCTGCTGCACGTCGCGCGCGCCGTGGCCGCGCACAACCGGCTCACGCCCGACGACCGCGGGTTCAGCCCGCTGCCGCTCTTCCACATCAACGCCGAAGTCGTCGCCCTGCTGGCCACCCTCACGGCGGGCGCGGTGCTGCTGGCCGACCGCCGGTTCCGCCGGCACGGGTTCTGGGAGACGCTCGCCGAGCGCGATGTCACCTGGATCAACGCCGTGCCCGCGATCCTCAGCATCCTGGCCGAATATCCCGTCCCCGCGCGGCCGCCACGCCTTCGTTTCGTCCGTTCCGCGTCGGCCCCGCTGCCGGCTGCCGTCCGGCGCCGGATCGAGGTCCTCACGGGGGCGCCCGTGGTGGAGAGCTACGGCATGACCGAAGCCGCCAGCCAGATCACCGCGACGCCGCTCGACGGCTCCGCTCCCGCGGGATCGTGCGGGCGCCCGGTCGGGGCCGAGGTCGAGGTGCGGGACTCCGGGGGCATCCCGGTGCCGGCCGGGACGACCGGGCGGATCTGGATCCGCGGCGCCGGGGTCATCGACGCCTACGTCGGCGGGCGCGCCGCCGAACGGTTCGACGCCGGCGGCTGGCTGGACACCCGCGACCTGGGGGACCTCGACGAGGACGGCTTCTTGTTCCTCGCCGGGCGCACCGACGACGTGATCAACCGCGGCGGCGAGATGCTGTACCCCCGGGAGATCGAGGAAGTGCTCATCGCCGACTCCGCCGTCCGGGACGCGGTGGTCGTCGGCCGTCCCGACCCGGTCCTCGGCCAGGTCCCGGTGGCCTACGTGATCCCGGCCCGGGATCCCGCGACGGCCGACAGCCTGCAGGCCCTGCTGGACCAGCTCACCGCGCGCTGCGCCGCGCACCTCAGCCGGTACAAGCAGCCCCAGGCCATCTACGTCGTCGAGGACCTGCCCCGCGCCGCCACCGGCAAGATCCAGCGAGCTGTGCTGGCCCGGGGGGGCGACCCCCTGGAACCCGCGGGCCAGGCGGCTGGCGCCTAGAGGAGGGCTTCTTCCAGGCGGTCCATGGACCAGTCGAGTTCTTCCTCGGTGATCACCAGGGGAGGGGCGAGGCGGATCGCGGTGCCGTGGGTGTCCTTGGCCAGCACCCCGCGGGCGGCGAGCCGTTCGCACGCCTCGCGCCCCGGCAGCGAAGCGAACTCCAGGCCCGCCCACAGGCCCCGGCCCCGGACTCTGTCCACCACGTCCGGGGGCAGCGCGGACAGCCGCGTGTGCATGCGCGCGCCGAGCGCGGCGGAGCGCCGCTGGAATTCCCCGGTCCGCAGCATCGCGATCACCTCGCGGGCCACCGCGCAGGCCAGCGGGTTCCCGCCGAACGTCGACCCGTGCTGTCCGGGGCGCAGGACGCCGAGGATGTCCCGGCTCGACACCATGGCGGAGACCGGCACGATGCCGCCGCCCAGCGCCTTGCCGAGCAGGTAGGCATCGGGTGTCACGTTCTCGTGCTCGCACGCGAACGTGGCGCCGGTCCGGCCGAGACCGGACTGGATCTCGTCGGCGATCATCAGCGCGCCGCGCTCCGAGCAGATCTGCCGCACTCCGGCCAGGAAGCCCGGCGGCGGCACGACCACGCCCGACTCACCCTGGACCGGCTCGACCAGTACCGCCGCCAGCCGGTCGCCGAGCTCGGCGGCGGCCGAGGCGAGCGCGTCCAGGTCGCCGTAGGGAACGGAGCGGAAGCCCGGCGTGTACGGGCCGAAGCCGGCCCGGGCGTCCTCATCGGTCGAGAAGCTGACGATCGTCGTCGTGCGGCCGTGGAAGTTGCCCTCGAACGTGATGATCACGGCCTGGTCGGCGGGGATGCCCTTGACCTCGTAGCCCCACTTCCGGGCGACCTTGATCGCTGTCTCCACCGCCTCGGCGCCGGTGTTCATCGGCAGGACCATCTCCATGCCCGCCAGCTCGGCCAGCTCCGCGCAGAACGGGCCGAACTGGTCGTGGTCGAATGCCCGGCTGACCAGCGTGACCCGGTCGAGCTGGCGGCGGGCCGCGTCGACCAGGCGGGGATGCCGGTGCCCGAAATTGATCGCCGAGTAGGCGGCGAGCATGTCGAGGTAGCGGCGCCCTTCCACGTCGGTCACCCAGCAGCCTTCGGCGTCGGCGATGACGACGGGCAGCGGGTGGTAGTTGTGGGCGCTGTGCTCGCGGGTCTGCGCGCGCAGCATGTCGCTCAGGGCCAGCGCTCCGCCGGCCAGGCCGCCGGGGATCGTCTCCAGGGCCGGGTTCCGGGCCAGGCTGTCGGTCGTCATCAGTCGCCTCCTTAACGCGGTTATGCGCGAAGCTCGAGCGTGCAGCACTTCGGGCCGCCGCCCGCCTTGCGCAGTTCGGACAGGTCCACTCCGATGGGCTCGAATCCGTGCGCCTCGAGCCGGGCGGCCAGCTGCGTCGCCTGCTCTGGCAGCACGACCTGGCGCCCGTTGCTGACCGCGTTGAGGCCGAACGCCTCAGCGTCGGCCTCCGTGGCCTCGATCAGCTCGCTGAACTGCGCGGCCAGCGCCGTCCGCCCGGCGTCGTCGAACGCTGCCGGGTAGTAGGCCGCGGTGTCGGCGTTGACCACGCACAGGGCCGTGTCCAAATGATAAAACCGGGGATCCACCAACCGGACACTGGTCACGGGCATCCTGAAGGTCTCCGCGAGCTCCGCGTGCGCCGCCCGGTCGGTACGGAACCCGTACCCGGCGATTAGCGCACGCCCGGTGAAGAGGATGTCGCCCTCGCCCTCGTTGATGTGCCGCGGCGCACGCACATCGGGGAAGCCGCCGGCGCGGAACCAGTCGAGGTAGGCGGCCGCCTCCGCCGCCCGCTCCGGATAGCGGAATCGTGCGCCGAGCACTCTGCCGCCGACCATGGTGGCGCCGTTGGCCGCGAAGACCATGTCCGGCAGCCCGGGAACAGGGTCGATGATCCGGACGGAGTGGCCCAGGTCCGCGTAGACCTGCCGCAGCCGCTCCCACTGGCGCATGGCCCGCTTCGCGGAGACGGGCTGGTCCGGCCGCATCCACGGGTTGATGGAGTAGGTCACGGCGAAGTAGGCCGGCGGGCACATCAGGAAGCTGCGCGCCGATGCCCGGTGCTCCGCGAGTTGCGGCCCATCCAGCTCGGCAGTGAGCGTCCGCTCGGCCACTGTCGTCACCGTCACCTGATCCCTCCTTCGGGCCGCCGGCCTCGATCGTCACTTTGCAGATCTTCAGCTTAAGGGCGCTACAGGCAACAGATAATGCGTCGTCTATGCGTGTGAGCATCAGATCGTTGCGAGATATGCCGTGCAACGACGAATCGTTAAATCACTAAACGAGGCCAACAACATTACCCGGCACCTGTGACGCCGGTGTTACACGCGAGTATCAGGACCTGGCGGTATCAGGCCTGGCGGGCCACGGTTAGCGGCCGACCTCGCGGGCCAGGTCCAGCCCGAACAGCCGGTCCATCGCGGCGAAAGCCTCGAATTTCGCGCCGGCCTGGCACGCTGTCGTCCGCCTCCAGCGCGTGCAGTTCCCGCAGCGCCCGGGGCGTATCAAGGTCGTCGTCGAACGCCTCGGTGACGAGGTCCGCGTACCGCCGTGGCATCGGCGCGCTCGGCGAAAGCGCCCATTCCGCGACGCGTTCGCGCCACCGGAGCAGGGTGGTTCCCGCGGTGAAGAGCGTCTCCCAGCTCAGGTCGGCGTCGTCACGGTAGGGGCGGCCGAGGAAAACCAGCCTGACCGCGAGCGGATCCAGCCCCCGCGCGGCGACGTCGTCCAGGGTGGGCGCGCCCGCGTCGTCCGCGGCGACCTTCCGCCCGTCCATGGTGACGGCCCCCGGTGGCGCGGTGACCAGGCGCGCGAGCTCGCGGCCGGCCAGCCAGTCACGCTCACCAATGCCGGCGCCGATGCCGATGTCGAACGGCGGTCCCTCCGCGGCCTGGCCGGGGCGCCCGGCCGTCACGAACTCGACCGTCCGCTCGATCGGCTCGGACGGTGGCGCGGTGCGGGCGGCGGGATGAATGTTCAGCGCTCCGCGCGCCGGCCCGGCCGCCGCCGCGTCCTCGCTCGCCGTGGCCGCGGGTCCGGCCGGCCCGCTGCCCGGGGCGGTGACCTCGCAGACCGTCGCGACCAGCCCCCGGCGTTCGGCGACCCGGCTGATCAGGTCGGGCAGCAGCCACGCCCGCCACTGGCCGAGATGGGAGGCGGCCCCGGCGGGCGGGGCGACGGCCAGGACGCGCAGCTCGCGGCCATAGGCCGGCCGGGCGTCTTCCGGCGTCCGCGTCCGCGGGTCATAGAGCCTCAGCACGCTCCCACCCTACGGGAGCCCCCGCCCCCCACCGATTTCCCGATGATGCGACGCCCCCCGGCGAATAGTTTCCCATTTCTGCAATATTTTCCTGCATGAACAATAGTTCGCTGTTGCTGGCGGCCCGGGCTACCTCGGGTTTCCATGATCGTGTGGAGTTTGCCGCTGGGGCAGCGCGGTTTGACCATGATCATGTGAACTTTGCCGCTGTATGTGACGTTTTCGTCACATGATCATGGCGGCGCCCGGGCGGGGGGCTAGCCGGGGTGGCAGGAGCGATTGATGGGGCGGGTGGGCGGACGCCGGGTGCGAGGCAAGCATGGCGGCGCCCAGGCGGGCGGGCTGGCCGGGGTGGCAGGAGCGATTGATGGGGCGGGTGGGCGGACGCCGGGTGCGAGGCAAGCATGGCGGCGCCCGGGCGGGCAGGCGGGCTGGCCGGGGTGGCAGGAGCGATTGATGGGGCCGGTGGGCGGACACCGGGTGCGAGGCAAACAACGGCGGCGTGCCGGGAATGGTGCCCCTGTGACCTGAGTGGTGGCTGGGGCGTTGGGGGCGCTGGAGGGAACGCCCGGCTGTGCCCGGCGGCCCGGTGGCCTTACGCCAGCGACGTGAGGCGGGCCACCGCGGCGGCGATGCGCTCGTCGGTGGCGGTCAGCGCGACCCGGATGTGCCGGGCGCCCGCGGTCCCGTACAGTTCACCGGGCGAGACGAGGATGCCGGCCTCGGCGAGGATCCCGGCCGACTCCCAGCCGTCCGAGCCGGGCCGCGACGCCCAGAGGTAGAGCCCGGCCTCGGAGTGGTCGATCTTCCAGCCCGCGGCCTCCAGCGCCGGCCGCAGCGCGGTCCGCCGCGTGCGGTACCGCGCCCGCTGTTCGTCCGCGTGCTCGTCGTCGCCGAGGGCGGCGGTCATCGCGGCCTGGACGGGAGCGGGCACGATCATCCCGGCGTGCCGGCAGATCTCGTGGAGGTCGGAGATGAGCGCCGGGTCGCCGGTCACGAAGCCAGCGCGGTAGCCGGCCATGTTGGAGCGCTTGGACAGTGAGTGGACGGCGAGCAGGCCGTCATGGCGGCCGCCGCACACGTCCGGGTGGAGCACGGAGACCGGTTCCGCGTCCCAGCCCTGCTCGATGTAGCACTCGTCGGAGGCCAGCACGGCGCCCCGCTCCCGGGCCCAGCTCACCATCTTCCGCAAGTGCCCGGGCGGTAGCACCTGCCCGGTCGGGTTGGACGGGGAGTTGACCCAGGCCAGCCGGACCGGCCGCGGGCCGACCTCGACCAGGCCGCCGACCGCCAGCGGCTCGGCGCCGGCCAGCCGGACCCCGGCGTCGTAGGTCGGGTAGGCCAGGGCCGGGTACACCACCGCGTCGCCCGGCCCGCAGCCCAGCATGGTCGGCAGCCAGGCGATGAACTCCTTGGTGCCGATCACGGGCAGCACGGCATCGGGGCTGGCCGGCACGCCGTGCCGTCGGGCGAGCCATCCCGCCGCGGCCTCGCGCAGCTGCGGCGTGCCCCGCGTGAGCGGGTACCCCGGAGCGTCGGCGGCCGCCGCGAGCGCAGCCCGCACCATCTCCGGCACCGGGTCGACGGGCGCCCCGATCGAGAGGTCGATCATCCCGCCCGGATGGCGCTCCGCCTCTTTGCGGTAGCGCGCGACCCGGTCCCAGGTGAAGGCGGGCAGCCTCGGTGCGAGGGTCAGCTTGCTTCTCCCTGCGGTGGCAGCGCGGCCACCAGCGGGTGATCCTTGCCGATCTTGCCGGTCTTCGACGCCCCGCCCGGTGAGCCGAGCTCCTCGAAGAAGTCGACGTTGACCTTGTAGTAGTCCTTCCACTGGTCCGGAACGTCGTCCTCGTAGTAGATGGCTTCGACCGGGCACACCGGCTCGCACGCCCCGCAGTCCACGCACTCGTCCGGGTGGATATAGAGCATGCGCTCGCCCTCGTAGATGCAGTCCACCGGGCACTCTTCGATGCATGCCTTGTCAAGCACATCGACGCAGGTCTGCGCGATGATGTAGGTCACGTGTGAACTCCTCTGTCGTCCGGGCTCGGCTGGCCGCGGCCCGGGCCTTCTGCTGTGTTCGCCCCGTCCTCGCCGAGCTCAGTCCGGGGCACGCCACCGCTGGTCACGGTCGTTGCCATGGGCGATGCCGTCCGCGTTCAGTATGGCGGTTCGAGGCATGTTTTGCCTCAGTGGAGAAGGATACTTCCGGCGGCCGAGCCGGCGTCGGGCCGCCAGCCCTGGCTGCCGTTCGCCGTCTGCCACTCGTACCCGGCGTAGCGCACGTCGCTGATGCCGTAGACCTGCGCATGTGTCACCAGCCACGAGGCTACCGTCCAGGCCGCCGCCTGCCGCACCCGCACGGCCGCTACCGGTGATTTATCCGAACGGGAGGTGGTGAATCGCAGCACCGCCCGACTACGTCCCGGCGGCCCGAACGTCGCGGCCAGCGCCTTGCCGGCCGCCGCGAAGTTGGCCTTCGGCGCGGGGCCGGGCGTGTACCAGCACCACACGGATCGCGGCCACTGGCCCGGTGAACGCGCTGGTCAGCGCCGAGGCCATCAGGTCGTACTGGGAGTACGCGCTGCCGTCCGCACTGTGCTGGACGGCCTGGGCGGCCTGGTCCACCGGCAGCTGGAGGTAGCCGTGCACCTGGACGAGTGCGCCGAAGAACTTGGTGGTGGCGTAGACCGGATTCTCAAGCTGGCTGGTGGTGCCCCAGCCTTCCGACGGGCGCTGCTGGAAGACACCGACGGAGTCAAGGTCGCCGTAGTTCAGGTTGTGCAGGTGTGACTCCTGCATGGCCGTCGCGTAGGCGATGGTCACGGCGTGGCTGGGGAGGTGCTCGTGGGCGGCGACGCCGGCGATGGTGGCGGCGACGTTGGCCTGTTCCGTGTCGAGCGAGACGGCGTTGGTGCCGCTGCCGGCCTGGCAGCCGGAGCCAACCAGGAACGGCGTAACGTGCCGGAACGTCGTATAGGCGAAATAACCCCCTACGGCAAGCACCAGTACGACGAGGCTGGTGAAGATCGCGGCGCCCTTGCGCCTACGCCGCGAGCGTCTGGTCGGCACATCATCAGACCGTACCGCCGGGCACATGGTGCCGGGGGCCGGACGCACGCGTGGCATCGCCCGGCCCGCGGCCACGCGGCGGCGGCGGCGGGCGGCGGTGCCCGCACCAGGAGGCCAGCCGGGCAGCCGGGGTGCCTGGCCGCCGGATGCGCGGCGGGCCGATAGGCTCCGTCGCCATGGATGAGTCACGTGCCGGGGCCACGGCCGCCGCGGGCACAGCCCCCTCGCCGCTGTCCCCCGGATCGAGGAGCTGTGGGAGGAGCGCGCCACCCTGGCGCCGGATGATTCGGCCGCGCGGGCCGAGGTGGTCACCGCGATCGACAAGATCGACTCCGGTGAGGCCCGGGTCGCCCGGATCGCGCCCGGTACCGGCGAGGTCGTGGTCGACGAGCGGGCCAAGCGGGCCATCCTGCTCGCGTTCCGCCTGCTGCCGATGATCCGCTCGCAGGTCGGCGACTTCCACTATCACGACCGGGTCCCGCTCAAGACGAGGCTCGAAGGGGTGCGCGTGGTGCCGGGTGCGATCGCCCGGTGGGGCGCCTACGTCGCCCCGGGCGTGGTGCTGATGCCGTCTTTCGTCAACATCGGCGCCTACGTCGACGAGGGCACGATGGTGGACACCTGGGCGACGGTGGGCTCCTGCGCCCAGATCGGGAAGAACGTGCACCTGTCGGGGGGCGTCGGGATCGGCGGCGTGCTCGAGCCACCCAACGCGGTGCCCGTGGTGGTCGAGGACGACGCCTTCGTCGGCTCGCGGTGCATGGTGGTCGACGGGGCCCGGGTGCGGCGCGGCGCGGTAATGGGCGCGGGATCCATCCTGACCGCGACCACGCACGTGATCGACGCCCAGACCGGGGAAGAACTGCCCCGGGGCGAGGCGCCGGAATGGTCAGTCTGCGTCGGCGGGACCCGGACCCGGAGCTTCCCCGGCGGTGACTTCGGCATGCCGTGCCTGCTGGTGCTGAGGCGGCTGGCCGAGGGCGACCGCCACGACAAGGCCACCCTCAACGAAATCCTCCGCGACCACGGCGTGAACGCCTGAGGACGCCTCGTGAACGGCTGAGGATGGCACCGCGTCGCCGGGGGTGGTGGCGCGAAACAGTTGGTGGGCGCTATTACCGTGGGGGGACGATGAGCGTCAATTCCGATTCGCACCGGCGGGAACGCCGCCAGGGACCTGCCACCCTACGGGGCAAGCAGATCCCCTCGACCACCACGGACCAGCGGCTGCTGGACAAGCGCGGCCCGACCGACTGGGTGCACACCGACCCCTGGCGGGTCATGCGCATCCAGGCCGAGTTCGTCGAGGGATTCGGCCTGCTCGCAGAGCTGGGCGTCGCCGTGTCGATCTTCGGGTCGGCCCGGACGCTGCGGGACAGCGCCGATTACCAGCTGGCCGAGCGCATCGCGGGAGGGCTCGCGAAGGCCGGTTACGCGATCATCACCGGGGGCGGCCCGGGCATCATGGAGGCCGCCAACAAGGGCGCGGCCGAGGCCGGTGGGGTCTCCGTGGGCCTTGGCATCGAGCTGCCGCTCGAACTCGGGCTGAACCAGTACGTCGACCTCGGGCTGGAGTTCCGGTACTTCTTCGTCCGCAAGACCGTGTTCGTGAAGTACTCGCAGGCGTTCGTGGTGCTGCCGGGCGGGTTCGGCACGATGGACGAGCTGTTCGAGGCGCTGACCCTGGTCCAGACGGGCAAGATCACGAAGTTCCCGATCGTGCTGGTCGGCAGCTCGTACTGGTCGGGCCTGCTGGACTGGCTGAAGTCCACGATGCTGGCCTCGGGCAACATCGCCGCGCCCGATCTTGACCTGCTGCATATGGCCGACGACGCCGACGAGGTCGTCCGCATCATCACGGATACGCACCGCAGTCAGGGCTTCGCCCGCGGCCAGGAAGACAGCTAGCCCAGCGCGCCCGGGCCGACGCCCGCCTGGGACGGCCGTTCAGGCCAGGCCGCGGACGGCCCAGGCCGGGGGCCGGAGGCCGCGGATCGACGCGGTCATGTCGAGGGCGCGGCGCACCGCCCGGACGTGCCGGGTACGGACGGCGGCGACCCCGAGCCACGCGCAGACCGCCGTCGCGGCCACAGCCGCATTCACCGCCTCCACCTCACCGGCCTCACCCGCCGTCGCCCTGCCGTTTTGTTGCGCAGGTGTTATCTGGCCGACGATGGCGGTCTGACCTGGGAGGATGTCCGTTGCTCCGGGCGGGTCGACGTCGGCCAGCACCGGCCAGCCAGCCGCCAGGGCGGCCCGGACGCCCGGCGGCCGCGTGGCCAGCAGGATCGCCTCCCGCGGGACGCCGGCCTCCAGCGCGGCGGTGGCGGCGGGAGCGTCAGCGCAGATCACCCGGGCCCCCGTCCGCTGGGCCAGGATGGCGTTACCGCCCAGCTCAGCGGGCGGCCAGGCCACGCACAGGGGGATGCCGGGGTGGCGGTCCAGGATGTCCCCGATCGCCGCCGGGCTGGCTGGCCCTACGTCCAGCATGTCGGCGCCCGCCCGCACCGCCGCGTCGGCGGCGGCGGCGTCCCCGGCCGTGACCAGCAGCCATGTCGCGGTGCGCGGCGATGTGTCCCTAAGTTGCCACTCCACGTGCTGAGCATGGCACGATTCATAACGTGCCTGTGGTCATGCTTCTCGCGGCTCTCGCCGTCCTGGCGGGAATCGTCATCGTTGCTTCTGGTCGCGGCGGGGAGATGGCGTACGAGCATCCCGACTATCCGCCGCTCGACCTCGGTCCGGTCACAGCGGCCGACGTGGCGCTGCTCCGGCCGCCGTCGGCCGCCTGGGGCTACAACATGCGCGTGACCGACGAGGCCCTGACCCAGATCGCCCGGGCCATGAGCGAGCGGGACGTCCGGATCTCCGCGCTCGAGCAGCGGGTCTCCGACCTGCGCGAAGAACTGTCGCGTGGTCCGGCGCCGAGGCCGGGAGCCCGGCACCGGGCCCCGGGCGGGGAGGAGGTCGGGGGGGAATTCACCGTCGAGCTGCCCAAGCCGGTGTGGCCTCCGGCGACCGACATCGTCCCCGCCGCGTCTCCCGCCCCCGAAGTGGAGGGCCAGGCCGGCGACCAGCGGTCGGCGCCCCGCGACCCGGCTGACCACTGGGCCGGGGAGCACGGGCCGGCGGATGAGCGGACGCAGGACGACGTCCCGGCCGGCTGGCCGGCTGCCCGGCCAGGACGGCGGCGATTGGGCGGGCAGTCAGCAGGCGGGCAGTCAGCAGCCGGGCAGTCAGCAAGCGGGCAGTCAGCAGGCGGGCAGTCAGCAGGCGGGCAGTCAGCAGCCGGGCAGTCAGCAGGCGGGCATCGGCGCGGCGGACGAGGCGCCAGATCGCCAGGCGGGGCCGCGGGAGGCACGCGGAGCAGGCGGGGCACGCGGAACACGCGGAACACGCGGAGCAGGCGGAGCACGCGGAGCACGCGGGGCAGGCGGAGCACGCGGAGCACGCGGGGCAGGCGGAGAACTACGGTGCGGCACCCGCGCCCGAAGCTGAGGAGCAGGGCGCGCCGGAAGAGACGTCCGCGCCCGAAGAGCAGCCCGCCGGCGTCCCTCCGTGGGCCGTGCGCTCCCCTCGGCCGGGACCGGGCGGGAACGGCGGCCCCCGGCCGCGGCCGCGCGACGGGGACGAGACCGGTGACTGACGGCGCGGCGGTGGCCGGGCCGGACGGCCGGCTGCGCTGTCCGTGGGGCCTCGGCGCTCCCGAATACCTCGCCTACCACGACGACGAGTGGGGCCGCCCACTCCACGGTGACCGGGCCATCTTCGAGCGGCTGTGCCTCGAGGCGTTCCAGTCCGGCCTGTCGTGGCTGACGATCCTGCGCAAGCGCGAGAATTTCCGCGCCGCGTTCGCGGGCTTCGACATCGCGTCGGTCGCGGCCTTCGGGGAGGATGACGTCCGCAGGCTGATGGCGGACGCCGGCATCGTCAGGAACCGGGCCAAGGTCGCCGCGGCGATCGCGAACGCGCGCGCCGCGCTCGAACTGCCCGGCGGCCTGAGCGACCTGGTCTGGAAATACGCGCGCGAGCCTGCCGCAGCCCCCGCGGACCCTGGCCGACGTCCCGGCCCAGACACCCGCGTCGAAGGCGCTGTCCGCCGAGCTTCGCCGCCACGGCTTCACGTTCACCGGCCCCGTCACCGCCTACGCGACCATGCAGGCGTGCGGCATCGTGAACGACCACCTGGCCGACTGCTTCTGCCGCTGAGCACCCGCCCCTGACGCGCCGCGGTTGTGGGGCGAGCGGCGGCTCTGGCGCCCCCGCGGGCCGGGGCGCGCCGCGCCACACCGCAAATGTGGTCGATTTCTGTCGCTATAGCAGCAGAAATTGCCCACAAATGGCCCGGCCTGCCGCCCGGGCGCGGACTTGGTGATCGCCGAGGTCCAGCAACGCCCATCTACCGCCGGGCTAAAACGCAAGTACAGAAACTTCTTCGCAAATCGACGGTAGCGGAACATACTGGGGCGCAAGTCAGGAATTGGACTTGACAGACGCGGAGGCCCCCATGGGAAGACGGGAATGGCGCTGGAGACTATTTGCCCTGGCCACAGTCGTGCTGCTGGTCGCCACCGGCGCACCAGCACTCGCCACTACCGCACAGCCGGCCAGCCACGCGGCGGTCTCGGCCCACGCGGCAAGCACAGCAGGTACCCCGGCCTGGAAGCAGAAGTACCTGAAGCCGGGCGGATCGCTCTACTGCGGCGGCATCGCCAGCCTGAACTGTGTGGACATCGACGGCCGGACGGCCGCCTCCGCGGGGCACACCCCGTGGTACGTCGGCCACGACGAGCCGTCCGCGCTGTTCTATAGCCACCAGCGAGGATCGGGTAACAACAACGTCTACCTGATGCGGCTGCCCAAGGAGCCAGCGGCCCAGCCCACCCAGCAGACCACCGGTGGCAAGGCCACGACCTGGAACTTCCAGCTTCACCCGGCATTCTGGTTCGGGATGGCGATGTGCGACACGCAGTCGTTCCCCGAATACAACACCAGTACCTGCAAGCCCGACTCCGACTCGAACATCTACACCAGCACCAACCCGGCCTCGCCGAAATTCATCAGCAAGCACACCGGCGCCGCTTATATGGAGATGCAGTTCTACCCGCCCGGCTGGGTGCCCTGGCCGGCCGGGAACAGCTGCGCCGCCACCCAATGGTGCGCCGCGCTCAACGTCGACAGCTACAACGCCAGCTCGTCCGGGGTAAACAACAACGCCGCCTGCCTGAACACCGTTGGCGTAGAGCCCGTGAACTTCGCGTTCATCACCAAGAATGGCCAGGCCCAGGCGCCGGCCAACCCGGTGGACTCGACCGCCGCCACCTACACCCCGAACCCGTCCAAGGACCTGTTCATGAACCCCGGCGACCTGATCGCCGTCAGCATGCACGACACCAGCGCTGGGTTCCAGGTGGTCATCGCGGACCTGACCACCCACCAGGCCGGCTCGATGACAGCCAGTGCGGCCAACACCTTCGGTCAGGTGCTCTACCAGCCGGGCAGCAGCACCTGCAACGTGGCGCCGTACAGCTTCCACCCGATGTACTCGACCTCGAGCCCGAACACCCGGGTGGTGTGGGCCGCCCACTCCTACAACGTGGCCTTTGCCGACGAGATCGGGCACTTCGAGTACTGCACCGTCGTGGCCAGCGACGGCAGCTGCACCACCCCCGGCGGCGCTGACGCCACCACCGCCGACACCCCGGCGACCAGCGACGACTTCGGCTGCTTCCCGCCGTCGGCGAGCGCGCTGGTCCGCATCGGCGGGTGCCTCGCCTCCGACGGCGATTTCGACGGCCCGGAGTACGACAACAACTGGCCGGGCACCGGCAACCCCAGCACCCCGCAGCCGATCACGTTCACCAGCCCGCGGTTCAACGGCCTGCAGCGCTACTCGCAGGTGGCGTTCGAGGCCGACCTGCCCCGGATCGAGGACCCGACCTTCAGCCCGACCAACAACTGCAACCGGACCACCGGCGCCGGCTGCGTCAACCCGCCGAACGGCCCGACCGGTCAGCCGGCGCCGTTCTACCCGATCTTCACTACATCCGGGCATAGCCTCCTCGGCGGCGGCCGGCGGCTGCTCCTGGCAGCTGGGCGGGGCCGGCATCCCCGGCACCACCCGGACCTTCGGCGGCACGTCCGCGGCTGAGTACGGGCCGTTGCTCCAGCTGGACTACCCGACCAGCCCGACCACCTCCGCCCCGAAGTACAACGATTTCCGGCAGATCCTCGGCAACAATCCCTGCTGACGGGTCGTGACGCCCGCTGCCCCCGGCCGGTTCCCGGCCGGGGGCAGCGGCGTCCGGGGCCTAGCGCTAGGAGCCGATGGTGCAGGGGACGTTGTCCGGGTTGCCGCTCTCGCAGACTGCGGCAGGGTTGCCGAAGATGCCGATGGACGGGAGGGCGCGGCCCTGGAAGTCGAACAGGGTGAGGTTGACGTTCGGCGAGCCCACCCCGGTTCCGGGCTCCCAGCCGACGCCCGGGATCCACTCGGGCGCCCAGTAGAACAGCCCGGCGCCGAGGCCGCCGGGGACCTGGGCCAGGATCGACAGCTCGTCGGTGACGAAGGACAGCTGCCCGCCGGGGGTGGCCGGATACCCGGCTGACAGCAGGCTCGGCTCCCAGACGAAGTCCCCGGTGCTGTCGCCGGCCGCGCTGTTGCCGTTCGCCAGCGTCCACGCGTACTGCGTTTCCGCGATGACGATCGGCTTGCCGAACTGCGTGGCCAGGGCGTCCACGTTCGCCCGCATCTGCGAGATCGTGCCGTGGAAGAACGGGTAGTACGACAGGCCGATCACGTCGAACGGAACGCCGCGTGAGATCAGGTTCTGGTAGAAGGCCTGGCTGAGCTGGTTGTTGCCGCCCTGGTCGTAGTGCATCATGACCAGCAGCTTGTGCCCGGGCGGGTTCGCGGCCCGCGCGCCGGCCACTCCGGCCTTGAGCAGGGTCGCCAGCGCGTCGTAGCCCGCGCCGGTACTGGGGTCGACCTGCCCGACCGGCCACAGGATCCCGTTCCGGATCTCGTTGCCGATGGCGACCATGTCGACTGGCGTGCCCTGCCGGGCGAAGGCCCCGACGACCTGCTGGGTGTAGGCCCGGACGGTCTGGGTGAGCTGGGCGAGATCCTGGCCCTGCCAGGCGGCCGGGATGTTCTGGTGCTGCGGGTCGGCCCAGAAGTCGCTGTACATGACGTCCAGGTAGATCTTCATCCCGGCCGCCCGGACCTGCCGGGCCAGGCTCAGGTCGCTGCTCAGGTTGCTGTAGCCGGGCGGCGGGTTCACCCACAGCCGCATGCGCACGTAGTTCGCGCCGTGGTCCCGCATGATGGTGACCGGGCTCGCCTGCCTCCCGCGGTCGGTGAAGTGCGCGCCCGCCGCGATTTCCTGCGGCGTGAACGACAGGTCGGCCCCGCGGTCCATCCGGGCGGCGGCCGGGTCGGCCCCGTACATGCGGAACTCGCCCACGCACACCGGCGCGCCGGTCCCGCTGTAGACGGTCAGCCGGGCGAGCCGGATGCCGCTCTCGTGCCCGAGCGGCACGTACATCGGCTGGCCGGGATCAAGCGCGATGTTCTTCGCGGACGGCAGCGCGTGCCAGTCACCGGCCTGGCTCGCCACCTCGATCGTGGCGTCCGCGGACGGGCTGGACGCGTCGAGCGTGATGCCCAGGTCGGTCAGGGAGCGAACCTGGCCCAGGTCGACGGTGAGGGTCCCGGTCCAGGAGGACGGGCACCAGTCGGTGCCCGCGTCGCCGTCGACGGCATTGGACGCCGGCGTTACCCGACCCGGCCGAGGTCGCGGTCGCCTGACCGGACAGGGCCCAGTTCACGGTGGGCGGCGCCGCGTCCGGCCCCGATCTGTCCGCCCGCGCGGAGTGGGCGCCGGCCGCCCCGGCGCGAGCCTGCGCGGTTCCGGTCGCCGCGGCGGTGATCAACGGCGCCGCGACCAGCGCTCCCGCGCACGCCAGCGCGAGCTGACGACGTCGCGCTGGCGTGCGCGCGACTGCGGTGAGCTGCCGTTCGGGCGTCCGGGAGTGTTCCGGAGCGCGCGCCGGCCGGATATGCCTGTGGGAATTCGTTCGGATAATGAGGAATTTTGGTCTTTCCATCGGGCGGTACCTCCCTGGCCTTCCTCGCTCCGGCGGCCGAGGGCCCGAGTGCCGCGCGGAATGGGCCACCCGCGCGAAGCCGGAACATTTCCGGCATAATCCTACAAATTCGTGCGCAGGGCTAGCGGAAGAGCCGTCTCGTTGCGGGCGGTTCGGGAGGAGGCGAGTAGAGCGCAGCCCGGAGGGCGCATCTGCTGCCGAACGGCATGCAACTGCGGGGCGTGGGAGAGTGCCCGGGTACCTGGGTCAGCGCAGGCTGGCCCGCGCTAGGCGCGGCTCCGGCCGCCGTGCAAGGGTGAGGATGGCCATTGCTCGGCTGAAAGCGCGCGAGAGGGACACCCGGAAAGACTGGGCTGAGAAAACCAGTACCGATCTCGCGCGCCGATTCGACCTGATCCGCGTGGAGGACCTGCGAATCCCGAAGATGACCCGGTCGGCGCGGGGAACGGTGAGCCAGCCGGGCTGGAACATCCGGCAGAAAGCCGGGCTGAACCGGGAAATCCTGGCCGCCGCCTGGGGCCTGCTGGTTAGTCGCCTGAACGACAAGGCCCCTGGCCGGATAGAGAAGGTGAGGCCCGCGTACACCAGCCAGCGCTGCTCGGCGTGCGGGCACGTGGACGGGAAGTCTCGCAAGAGCCAAGCCAGCTTCCGGTGCACAGCCTGCGGTTTCGCCTGCAACGCCGACGTGAACGCGGCCAAGAACATCGCCGCAGGGCATGTGGTGACTGCGCGGGGAGGCCAGGCGTCGGCCCGGCCTGCGAACCGCGAACCTCAACTCGCGCCACTAGCGTGAGACGGAATCCCGGGCCTTCAAGCGTGGGAGGATGTCAAATGATGCCGAACGGCACACGCCCTCGATGGGTTTCCGCTGCTGGAGACGGTCCCGGCGGGCGTGCGTCAACCCTGAGGACGCTGGTGATCGTAACCGTCACGCTCAACGCCGCGCTGGACGTGGCCTATGAAGCCGAAGGACTGTCGTGGCAGTCGACGCGCGACGTGTCCCGGACGCGGTTCCGGGCCGGGGGCCGCGGCGTGGCGGTCGCCCGGATTCTGCACACGTTCGGTCACGAGGTGGTGGCGGCGGGGCTGGCTGGCGGTGCGACCGGCGAGCTGATCAGGGAAGACCTCAGCAGGTCGGGCATTCCCGTGGCGTTCACGGCGATCGGACGCGAGTCCCGCCGGGTCCTGGAGGTCACCGACACGGCGGACGGCCGCATCATGCGGCTCCGTGAGCCGGGGCCGTACGTCACGACCGAGGAACTGGGCCGCTTCGCCGGCGACTACCGGCGGATGCTCGCCGACGCCACGGCCGTGGTGCTGTGCGGCACCCTCCCGGCGGGCCTGCCGCCCGAGATCTACGGCTCGCTCGCCACCTACGCGGCCGAAGCCGGCGTGCCGGTCATCCTCAACGCGGAGGGCAGCGCGATGCGGTACGCGGCCGCCCGCCGTCCCGACCTCGTGGTACCGGACCCCGGACCCGCTGACGAGGCCGGCGTCCCCGCGGACGCCGCCGTCGGTGACGAGCTGCTGCGGCTGGGGGCGACCGCGGTGGCGACCCCGGCCAACGGCCGGGTGCGGGTGGTCAGCAAGGCGGGGCGGTGGACGGCGTCGCTCACGAATCCCGGCCCGAGCGAACCCGCGGCGGCACCGGGATCTCTCGGCGCGCTCGTGGCCGGGCTGGTCCCCGGTCTGCTCCTCGGCTGGTCCTGGCCCGACCTGCTCCGGCACGCGGTCGCCGTCGCGGCTGCGGCCGACCCGTCGGGAAAGATCAACCTCACGGTCTACGAGCAGCTCCTGGACGGCGTGACGGTCGAGGCCGCGGGCTAGCCGCCCGGCGTTCCGGGGCTCCGGCGCCCCGCCATGCCGGGAAAGAGCCACCCAGCCGCTCCTGGCCGCGCCCGCTGAACCTGGTGCGCTTCCGGTGCCGGGAAATACGCCGGCGGACCGTCTCCGTAAGGGCTTGCGCGCGTTCGGCCTGCCCCTCAATTCGCCTGATTCTGGGGCTCTCTCGTGACTGTGCACGACGTTTTCGCAGGTCAGTGGTTTGAGTGCGAATAGCGACTGGGTAATTACACACAGTGTCGAAGGGTCAGTGGCCGGGCCATCACGACCGTGAATTCCCCTACCTCGTAGGAATGGAGTGTGTCGTGAAGAAACGACGAATCATTCTCGGGGGCGTCGCCTCGGCGAGCGTCTTCGCCAGCGCCGCCTTCGTGGCGGCGCCCGCGCTGGCCGCGAACGCCTCCAAGACCATCGTCTCGGCCCCGCTCGCGGTCGCCGGGCCGGCGCCGATGCTGCCGGTGCCGCCGGTGTCCGCGCTGCCGCCGGTCCCGGCGCCGCCGGTCGGTGCGCTGCCGCCGGTCCCGGCACCGCCGGTCGGTGCGCTGCCGCCAGTGCCGTCCCTGCCGGTCCCCGGTGTCCCGGCCCTTCCGGTGGCCGTGCCGACCGGTCTGCTGGGGAGCCTGGTGGCTCTCCTGGAAAGCCTGCTCGGCCAGGTGCCGATCGTGGGCTCGCTGATCGGCTCGGTCGGCTCGGCGGCGGGCGGCCTGTCCAGCCTGACCGGTGGCCTGTCCGGGGCGACCGGCGGGGCATCCGGGCTGACCAGCAGCCTGTCCGGCCTGACTAACGGTGCGTCCGGCCCGACTGGCGGGACGTCCGGTCTCACCGGCGGAGCGTCCGGTCTCACCGGCGCGCTGCCCGCCCTGACGAGCCTGGCCGGGGTGAGCCCGGAACTGAGCGGGGTCTCCACCACGCTGTCGGGCCTCAGTCAGACGACGCGAGCGCTGGCCGGCGCGACGTCGGCCTCCGGCGGGGGAGCGGTCCTCCACTTCCAGGGGAAGGGCGCGGCCGGCCACAGCGCCGGGCCGGGTTCGGCGTCGGCGGCGGCCGGGAGCGTGGCCAACCTGCCGGGCAGCGCTAAGACGGCGGCCGGTGCGGCCGGTTCCGCGGGCGGTGCCGCCACGTCGGCCGCGGGCACCTCGAAGCCGGCGGCCGGAGCCGCCACCGGGACCGCCGGGGCCTCCGCGACCGGGGCAGCCAAGGGGGCGGCCGGGACGGTCAAGCCCGCAGCGGGCACCGTCGCCACCGGTGCGGCCGGTCGCGGCCGGGACGGGGAAGTCCGCGACCGGTGCGGCCGGTTCAGCGGCCGGGGCAGCGAAGCCCGCGGCCGGTACCGTCGGCTCCGCGGCCGGGGCAGCGAAGCCCGCGGCCGCCGCGTCGCCGGCCGGGACGTCCAGCGGGCGCACCGGTGGGACGCAGGCGGGTGCGTCCCAGCTGGGCGCCGGCCACCGGCCGACCGGGGTGGACGTGAGCACATCGTCGGTGAGGAAGTTATCTCTCGCGCCGCATGACGCCTGGCGTCAGGGGGCCCGCTCCGGCCGGAGCGGGCCCTTCGTCATTTTGCTGGCCGCCCCTCTTACTTCAAAGCGTCACTTATTGATCACTGTGAGTGTGCTAGGGTCCGGAGTCTGTTCATCACAGTCCGTCAACCCCAGAGTCCCCCAGATCACAGTCGAAAAGGAGTGTGTCGTGTTCAAACGGCGAATTGTCCTCGGGGGTATCGCATCGGCGACCATCCTTGCCTCGGGCGTCCTCACGGCAGGAACCGCACTGGCCGCCGCTACGCCGCAACTCCCGGCGACGCTGCCGGTTTCCGCCAGTTCCTTGGTCTCGGGTAGCCCCCTGAGCGGGCAGATGCCCGGCCTGCTCGGCGCCATCCAGGCCGTTCCGGCCGCCAGCAACACGGGGGCCAGCACCGCCCCGGCCAAGGGCGCGGCATCCAAGCTGCAGAACGTTACCTCCCCGACCCAGGGCCTTTCCGGGGTGACTGGCGCGGCCCAGAACGTGGGCACCGGCGGTACCGGGCTCAGCGGCGTGACCGGCGGCGCGTCCCCGGTCAGCGCGAACCTTCCGGTCATCGGCAGCGCGGCGGGCAGCGCGGGCAGTCGACCGTCGGCGGCCTCGGCGGTGTCACCAGCCAGGTTCCGGTGCTCGGTGTCCTGGGCGGCGGTGCGCCGGGCCTCGGTGGGGCCACTGGCGCTCTCGGCGGCGGTTCCTGAGCCTCGCACGCCCCGCGTGACTCCTCTGCGCGCGCCCGCCGCGCCACCGTAGCCGCGGCGGGCCCGGACGTAACCGTCCAGCAGAGCACCGGAAGGTCCCGCGCCTGATCCAAGGCGCGGGACCTTCCGCGTCACGGGGTCCGGGCGTCACGGGTCCGGGTCACGGCGTCATGGCGAGAGTGGCGCCGGTCGGGCTCAGCAGCCGGTGGCATCCGGCCGTCCCGGGGAACCTCGCCCGGCTGCCCCGCACCCGTGCGCACGGCCCGTCCGGCCCGGCCAGGGTGGTCCCGTCGGCGTCCACCGCGACGAGCTCGCCGTCGGCGCGCAGCAGGAGGGGGCCGTCCCGCTGGGCCGAGATCGCGACCCGCCCGGCCGCGACGCTCTCGAGGATGTCGGCCGGATCGTCGCTGCCGGACTCGACCCAGGTGGTGGGCATGCCAGGCGGCGCATCGGATCCGGTCCGGTGCCAGTCGCTGCCCCCGACCGGCACGGCCCCGGCGTCCCACGCGCGCCACCAGGACAGGGGGGTCGTCCACCTCAGGTCGAGCCAGGTCCAGTGCCATACCTCGACCAGCGGCGGCCGGTCCCGCATGGCGTGCATCCAGCTCACCGGGCCGGCGATCGGATGGTTGACCGACAGCAGCCCGCCGCGCCGGCGGGTCGTCTCCAGCCACTCGTCGGGGGATGTCCGGAAGTCGACCCACCCCACGTCCCCCAGCGCGTTGGCGTGGCCGTCGCTCGTGGTCACTTCCTGGCCCGGCACCAGGGTGATGCCGTACCGGCTGGCCGCCTCGGCGAGCTCGCGATGGTGGCTCACCGTGTTGTGGTCGGTGACGGCGATGAAGTCCAGCCCGCGCTCGACGGCGAACCGGGCCAGCTCGCTGACCGTGAGCGCGCCGTCGGAGTGAACCGTGTGGGTATGCAGGTCACCTGCCCGCCAGCGCCGCCCGTCGGTGGCCGGCAGGACGCGCGGCGGGACCCGTTCCGGCGGCGGTGGCGGGGCGTCCGGCGGGGGCCGGAGCAGGCTGCCGGGCATCTGGGTGATCTCGGCCGTCAGCCGGTACCGCAGGCCCTCGGGCGGCACCCGGACCACGCCGATGATCACGTGCCACGGGCCCGGCTCGATCTCGCCGGGGACGTAGCCCGGGGTGGCCTCGTCCGGTCCGATGACGTAACTGTCCCGCGCGCTGCCCGACCAGCCGCGGAATCCGCGCGGCCCGAGGCAGCCGAGGTCCAGGATGCCCGCCGAGCGGTCGTAGTCCAGTTCCACCCGCAGGGCGTACGAGCCGGCGGGTGCCTCGACGGGAAGGTAGTGCCACGGCGATGCGAACCGATCCTCGAGCGTCCATCGCCCGGTGTGCCGCGTCGTGTACACCATGCGCCCATCTGACCAGACGCAGCCGCCCCCGGCCAACCGCGGCGGCCGAGCCGGCCAGGCGGGCCGGCCCGGCAGGCCGGGCCGGTCAGGCGGGCTGGCGCGCGCCGGGGGGGCGTCAGCTGGCTGCGGCGGCCAGGGCGGCGCGGGTGCGGGCTGAACCGGGCGGGAGCTGCCCGCGGGCGCGGGCCTGGCCCAGGGCGTCGGCCCACCAGGCCAGGTCGTCGAGGACGATCCCCATGCTGACGTCGGTCATCGGGTCGGCCGGCTCGCCGTCGTCGCCGAACGCCGTGTGCACCTTGGGCAGGATCACCGAGTTGCGCAGCGGGACCATCTCGGCCTCGATGGCGATGTGGGCCAGGTGCTCGATGGCCCGGACCCCGCCCGCGAGCCCGATGCTGTAGGCGACGGAGGCCATCGGCTTGTTGCGGAAGGCGAAGGAGGCGAAGACGCTGTCGATGGCGTTCTTCAGCACCGCCGGGATGCTGTGGGTGTACTCCGGCGTCACGAACAGATAGGCGTCGGCTTCGGCGATCTTCTTGTTCCAGCGCCTGACGACGGGGTCGGAGTAGGTCGGATCACTGAAGTCGCCGATCGTGCCCATGTGCTCGCCGAACATCGGAAGCGGCCAGTCCCGCAGATCGAGCAGTTCGGTATCGAAGTCCGCGTGGGCGGATGCCCGGCGGAGCACCCACGGCACCACCTTGTCCGATGCCCGGGTCGGGCGCGTGCTTCCTACGATCACCTGGAGCTTCATCGGCACGGCGTTCCTTCTCATGAGGCTCGTCTGGTCGCGGTCGTGCGCCGCGACCTCGCGGTACGGATACTAGATACCGGCGTAACTGTTACTCGCCAGATAGTACCGGGTGTAATAATCTGAGATCAACCTCTATCGCGGGTACGCTGAAAGACGTGGAACCGGACGCGGTGTCGAGCGAGCAGCGCATCGCCGAATGCATGAACGCCGCCCCGGCCGACCTGACCGGCATGGACGAGGCGATGCGGCGGAAGGTCCTGGTCGACCAGGCGGCCCGGTTCAGCATGGCGTTCGCGCGCTGGACCGATTCGGCCTGCTCGAACGGGCTCAGCTATCAGCAGATGCGGCTGCTGGACACGCTGCGCTGCAAGGGCCCGGCCATCATGCGCGAGATCGGCCGCGAGCTGGGCGTCAGCCCGCGGAACATGACGGCCATGGTCGACGCGCTCGAGCAGACTCACCTGGTGGTGCGCCGACCGCACCCGTCGGACCGGCGGGCCACCCTCATCGAGCTGACCCCGGACGGGATCAGGACCGCCGAGAAGTCGCTCGAGCCCCGGCTCGACGCTATCGCCGAGGTCTTCGCCAGCTTCTCCGTCGAGGAACAGCAGCAGTTCCACGCCGCGCTGTCCCGCATCATCGGCGCCATGCGCTCGCCCCACGACGGGGCCTGCTGACCGCCTCCGGACGGCGCTCTTACTGGCGGGGGAGCCGGGGCGCGGTCTGCGGCGGATCGGACGGACCGGCGAGCGTCCAGTCCGCGCCGTCCAGCCGGATCCAGCATCCGGCGCGGGGCCGGGCGGGCCCTGCGCCGCCGGTCACCCCGTCATGGCGGGTGAGCCGCGCGCTGACGAACTCGCCCGGGCCCGGGCGCGGCAGGCCCAGCGCAGCGGCGAGGGCCTGGTCGCCGGCGTAGTCGCCGAAGATCACGATGCCCTCATCGCGCAACTGGTCGCGGGCCCCGCCGCCCGCGCGGACGCGCTTCATGTAGTCGTCCTGCTTGGCCACCGTGGCCACCACCGTCCGGCTGATCCGCAGGCGCTGGGCCCGGCGGAAGAGCTCGTTCACCCGCTGCTGGCCCGAGCGGGGGGCGAATACGGCTGCCACATCTCGTTCGGGCAATCTGATTAGGGCATTTTCCTGGAGCCGGGACCGGGGGAACAGCCAGGCAACGGCGGCCCGGCCGCGATCGCTGAGGGTGCGCTTGAGGTCGCGGTTGCTCGCCTCGCGCAGGTAGCCGTCCCGGACGCGGAGCAGGCCCGCGGACCAGGTTCCCTCCTCGTCGCTGGCCTGGACCAGGAGGACCAGCTTCCCGGCCGCCTCCGGCGGGATCATCCACCGGCCCATCCGGCGGGAAAACTTGCAGTCCACGTCGGTGCCGGCCACCGAGTAGTCCAGCGAGGCGCCGTCGGCCAGCCGCAGCCGGCGCTGGATGCCGATCTCGACCAGCGTCCCGGCGTGCGTCTTCTCCGTCTTGCACAGCTGGTCCCAGCGGTAACGGCCGGTGTGCTGGCCGTCGAGCAGCATGTCCAGGGCGCCGCGGACCGCCCCGGCGATGCCTGAGCCGTCGGGGTCGATGGCGAGGAGTTCGGCGGCGACGCGGGAAAGCTCCGGGTCCCCGTCCGCGGCCGAGCCGGGCTGCTCCGGCGGGCCGGGCGCGCCGGGCGCGGCGGGCCGCGCGCCGGGCAGGTCGCCCATTCCGGGCAGGAAACGCTGACCGTCGGCGGGAACGGGGTCGGGGGTCACGCCGGGCAGCGCCGCCTGGCCCCGTGGCGGCTGTGTGGCGCCCCATGTCACGGGCGCGACTGTAGCTCAGCCGCGCCGGTCGCGCATCCGCCGTCAGGGCGCCGGGGCCACCAGGTCGTGTGCGGTCGGCGACTTGGCCCTCGCCACGGGACCCGGTGCGGGACGCGGGCCGGGCGCCGCGACCGAGCCGCGCGGTCCGGCCATGGCGGCGAGGCCGCCGGCCGCCGCACTGAGGGCCTCGATGAGCCGCGTCGTCGCGGGCGGATCGGGCGGCTCCCCGTACAGGAGCGCGAACACATGCCTACGGGCCCCGGGCAGCTCGGCGGTGCGGATCGCCGGGTGCCGGGCCGCGCGCAGCGCGAGGTCGGGCAGGGTCGCGACGCCCAGCCCGGCGGCGACGAGCGCCTGGACGGCCACGTAGTCGTCGGTGGTAAAGGCGATTTTCGGGGTGAAGCCGGCCAGCGCGCACTGGGTGATGAGGTGCACGCGGCACCGGTCGCATCCGGCGATCCACCGGTGCCCGGCGTAACGGGCCAGGTCAAGGCCGTCGGCCGCCCCCGGCTCTTCCGTGGCCCCCGGTCGTCCCGTCGCGCCCGGTGCTCCGGTGCCGGCCGGTGCCGTGCGGGCCCGGGTGACCAGGTGGACCGGCTCGTCGATCAGGAGACGGCCGCGGGTGCCGTCCTCGTCGGGCACGGGCGGGCTGGCCGGGGCCTGCTGCTGGCAGTACCGGAAGACCAGGGCGACGTCGACGTATCCGGCGCGCAGCATGCGGAGGGCCTCGGGCGGCTCGGCCTCGGTCAGCCGCAGGTCCATCTGCGGATGTTCGGCGCGGAGCATGGCCGCGGCCGCCGGGACGATCGTGCCGAGCGCGGACGGGAACGCGGCCAGCCGCACCCGACCGGCCCGCAATCCGGCCTGGGCGGCCAGCTCGTTCTCGGCCGCGTCCAGCCGGCCCAGCACCTCGGCCGCGCGGTCGGCGAGCAGGCGCCCCGCCTCGGTGAGCCGGATGCCCCGCCCGGCGCGCTGGATCAGCTTGACGCCGGTTTCGGCTTCGAGGCGGGCCAGGTGGTGGCTCACCGACGGCTGCGCGTAGTTCAGCTCCCGGGCGGCGGCGGTCACCGAGCCGTGCCTGGCCACCGCCACCAGGACACGCAGCCTGGCGACGTCGAGCATGTTAACAACTATAGATGAGGCCAATTTGTTCGGATTGAGAGCGATAGCCCGCCTATCTGGCCAGGCGACGCCCCCGGGACCGGCGGGGTCCCCGGGGGCGTCGTGGGCCGATGGTCAGGACTGCTCGCCGACCATCACGCCGGCCGGCGTCTCGGGCTCGTCACTGAGCGCGGGGGCCTGCGGCAGGATCCGGGCCAGCGGCCGGGGCAGCCACCAGTTGGCCCGGCCGAGCAGCTCCATGACCGCGGGCACCAGCACCAGGCGGACGACCGTGGCGTCGACGAGCACGGCGACCGCGAGGCCGAGGCCGATCTGCTTGACCGACACGTCCGCGCCGAGCACGAAGGACAGGAACACCACCACCATGATCGCCGCGGCGGCGGAGATGACCCGGGCCGTGCTGGCCAGCCCGCGGGCGACCGAGGCCGAGTTGTCGCCGGTCCGGTCGTACTCTTCGCGGATCCGGGACAGCAGGAACACCTCGTAGTCCATGGACAGGCCGAACAGGATCACGAACAGGAACATCGGCACCCAGGTCGTCACCGGGACCTTCTCGGGGAATCCGAACAGCTGGTGCAGCCAGCCCCACTGGGTGATCGCGACGAGCACCCCGTACGCGGCCGAGATGGACAGCAGGTTCATCACCGCCGCCTTGACCGCGACGGCGACCGAGCGGAACACCACCAGCAGGAGCACCATCGACAGCAGCACGACCACCGCGATCAGCCAGGGCAGCCGCTGGGTCACCATGTTCGCGAAGCTGACGTTGCCCGCGTTGGGCCCGGTCAGGTAGGCGCTGATGCCGGTACCCGCGGTCGCCCGGGGCAGGACCGTGTTGTCGATCCGGTTGACCAGGGCGTTCGTCGCCGGGTCCTGCTCAGCCGTGGTCGGGTAGGCGATGAGCATGACCGCCTGGCCGTCGGGGCTGACGATGGGCGGCGTGACCCGCGCGATCCCCGGCGTGGCGGCCAGTGCGCTGGCCAGCCCGGCGGTGCTGGCGTTCGGCGTGGGCAGCTTGGCCGCCACGATCAGCGGCGCGTCGAACCCGGGCCCGAAGCCCTGCGCCATGGTCACGTAGCTGGCCCGGCCCATGGTGCCGGACGCCTGCGCCGACTCGTCGGGCATGCTCAGCTTCATGCTGAGCGCCGGGATGGCCAGCACCAGGATGAAGGCGGCCGCCGCGACCGCGGCGACGACCGGGTGCCGGCTGACGATCCGGGCCCAGCGCTCCGCTGCGGGCGAGGAATTTTGCGCCGAACGAGACGGTGGCCGGCGCCGCAACCCAGGTATGCGTATCCGGGACGGCTTGGCCAGGCGGGTGCCGGTGAAGCCGAGCAGCGCGGGCAGCAGGGTCAGCGAGCCGAGGACGGTCATCGCGACCGTGGCCGCGGCGGCCACCGCGACGCCGTTCATCAGCGGCTGGCGGAGCACCAGCAGGCCTGCCATCCCGATGACGACCGTGGTCCCGGCGACGAGGACGGAACGCCCGGCGGTGCGCATGGCAGTCACGGTCGCGTCTTCCGGGCTCAGGCCGGCGTGCAGCCCTTCGCGGAACCGCGTCACGATGAACAGCGCGTAGTCGACGCCGACACCGAGGCCGATCATGGAGGCGATGATCGCGGAGAACGACGGCGCCGGGAACACGTGGCCGAGCAGCGCGATCAGCGCCAGGCCCGAACCGATGCCGAAGACGGCGGTCAGGATGGGCAGCCCCATGGCCAGGAGCGACCCGAACGCGATCAGCAGCACGATGGCGGCCGCGCCGATGCCGATCCCGTCCGACGAGCCGCCGTAAGGCGTCTCCGCCTGGTCCACCACGTCGCCGCCCAGGCTGAACGTGACGCCGTGCCCGGAGGCGGCCCGCGCGTCGTTCATCAGCGCGAGGGCCTCGCTGTTCGGGATGCTGGTCGACTTCACGTTGAACTGCACGGAGGCGAACGCGATGTGGCCGTCGCGCGAGAGGTGACCCGGCGTGGTGTACGGGTCGGAGACCGAGGTGACGTGCGCTGCGCCGCGGAAGGGATCCAGCGCGCTGGTCACCTGGTCCCGCACGGCGGTGGAGGTGATCGGCTGCGCCGACCGGATCGCGAGCGTCAGCGTGTCGCCCGACTGCCGCGGGAAGTGCTGGTTGAGGATCGACTGGCCGGGGTCGTTCCCGGTGAAGTTGTTGTTCGCGGCCGCGCCGAACTGCATCCACAAGACGATGAGGCAGGCGACGCCGGCGGTCCAGGCGGCCAGGGTGAGCCACCGGTGCCGGTAGCAGGTGCGCCCCGCACGGCCGAGCAAGCCGGGGCGGCCAAGGTAATCAGGCCGGTTCGGGCCGGGTGGGTGCCGCATCTGAGGTCTCCTAATGGCAGGCCGAAGTTCGTCGCTACCGATGCTTCCGGGTGGCGCCCGAAACGTCGTCGTACACCGGGAGACAGTTGCCGGGGTAGCCCTCGCCCGGTGGTGTACTCCGTCAGTAGTACCGTTCGCCTTCGTGGAGGACATCATCGAGACGGTTCCAGCGGCTGCCGGCGGCCGGGGTAGTTGGCCGGAACGTGCTGCGGGAGGACCTGGCCCTGCCGGTCTGTGTGCTGCGGGCCGGGGCCCTGGAACGCAACGTGGCCCGGTTCCAGCGATTCAGCGAGGCCAGCGGGGTCCTGCTGTGCCCGCACGCCAAGACGTCCATGAGCCCGGCCGCTGTTCGGGCGCCAGCTCGCCGCGGGCGCGTGGGGGCTGACGTTCGCGAACGGCCATCAGCTCCAGGTCGCCCGGCGGCACGGCGTGCCCCGCGTGTTCTACGCCAGCCAGCTCGTCGGCGCGGCGGAGATCCGCTACGTCTGCGCCGAGCTGCGCCGCGACCCAGGGTTCGACTTCTACTGCCTGGTCGACTCGGTGGCCGGGGTCCGGCTGCTGGCCGAGCGCGTCGCGGCCTCCGGCCCCGGCCGGCGGCTCAACGTGCTCGTCGAGGGCGGCCTGGCGGGCGGCCGGTGCGGGGTCCGCTCCGTGGACGAGGCGGTCGCGGTGGCCGAAGCCGTGCGCGCGGCCGGCGCGCACCTGGCCCTGGTGGGCGTGGAGGGCTTCGAGGGCCTGGTCCGGAACGAGGACGCCGGCCGGCGTGAGGCCGACGTGCGGGCGTTCCTCGCGTTCCTGGTCGAGATGGCCGAGACGCTCGATCGCCGCGGCCTGTTCGACGCCGGCGAGGTGCTGCTGTCGGCCGGGGGGAGCGCGTTCTACGACCTCGTCGTCCAGGGCCTGGGGGCGGCCCGCCTGAGCCGCCCGTCCCGGGTGATCCTGCGCAGCGGCTGCTACCTGACCCAGGACTGGGGCCTGTATGAGGGGCTGGCCGCCGATCTGCGGTCCCGGATGGGGCAGGCCGGGCCGGGCGGCCGGCCGCCCCGGACCTCGAGCCCGCCCTCGAGGTGTGGGCGCAGGTGCTCTCGGTGCCCGAGCCCGGGCTGGTGATCCTGTCGGCGGGCGGCGTGACTTCGGCCAGGACGCCGGGAACCCGGTGGCGCTCACCCATGTGCGCCGCGGTTCGGGCGAGCGGCGGCCGCTGCGCGATTCCGGCTGGCGGATGGCCGCGGCCAGCGACCAGCACGCGCACATGGCCGCGCCGCCCGGGCACGGCGTCGAGGTCGGCGACCTGGTGGCCCTGGGCCCGTCGCACCCGTGCACCACGTTCGACAAGTGGCGGGTCATCTACCTGGTCGACGACGACTACACCATCACCGAAGCCGTCGAGACCTGCTTCTGACCGCCGCCCGGCCGCCCGGTGCGCCAGACGTCAGGACTCGGTTAGCGCCTCCTCCGAGACTGCGGTGCGCGGGAGCAGCATCGACAGGACGCCGCACAGGGCGAACGCGCCCATCGCGTAGGGCCCGGTGTGGACGAGCGCGGCCTCGAACGAGTGGCCGCCCAGGTGCGTTACTCCGAGCGGGTGCTCGCGATCCTGCAGGCGGGCGGCCTGCCGCCGCGGCTGGCCGTGCAGGGATACCTGCTCCTCATCGCCACGGTGAATGGCTTCACGGTCGATGAGACCGGCGTGGATGACGCCGGCCCGGCCGACTCCGGTGAGAGCGCCCGGCCCGGCGATCCGGCCAGCCCGCAGGAGGTCGCGGACATGGCCCGCGATTACATCGCGTCACTTCCGGCCGAGCTCTTCCCCAACATGGTCAGCCTGGCCGGAGAGTTCGCGTTCGCCGACGCCGACGAGCGCTTCGAGATGCTCATCGACATCTTCGTGGACGGCCTGGCGCGCCGCGCGGCCGCAAGCTGACTAAACGCCCTGGGCGGGTGCGGGGGCAGCGCGGCCGGGAGGGTTGCCGTCACCTCGAAGCCGCCGCCCGGGCCGGATGCCCAGCGGTCCCGGAACGCCTTGAGGGTCGGCCGCGAAAATGCGCAGGCCGGCGGTAAACCCATCGCCGGGGGCTCGCGTCACACTTATGAGGCCCGGCGAAAGCGGGACGTCGGGCCTCATCTTCTTCTGGCTCCGCCAGGTGGGCATTCCCCGCCTGGCGGAGCCAGTGCCCGGAGTTGCGCTCGGGGCATAGGGCCTGTCACGGCCGCATCAGCGGTCGCGGCAGGCCCTGTTCTTATCTCCGGCTCAGGCGGAAGAGCCCAGCGTCCGCCGTATCGCCCGCCCGGGCGCGGGGGAGTGCCATGATCGGACGTTGTGACGTGCATTGATCTCCGTACGGCGGCCAAGACGGCGCGGGCCGGGCGCCCATGAGCCTGGACAAGATTGACGAACGGATCGTGGCCGCCCTGATCGAGGATGCGCGGGCCAGCTACGCGGCGATCGGCGCCCTGGTCGGGCTGTCCGCGCCCGCGGTGAAGCGCAGAGTGGACCGGCTGTGCGCGTCCGGCGCGATCAGAGGGTTCACCGCGCGGGTCGACCCGGCCGCCCTGGGCTGGACGACGGAAGCCTACGTCGAGCTGTTCTGCCGCGGGCTCACCTCGCCGGCCGATATCCGGGCGGCGGTGCGCCGCTACCCGGAAGTGGTCGGGGCCTGCACCGTCACGGGGGAGGCGGACGCGCTGCTGCACATCCGGGCGGCCGACGTGGGCCACTTCGAGCAGGTCGTCGAGCGGATCAGGGCCGAGCCGTTCACGGCCCGGACCCGGAGCGTGATCGTCATGTCCCAGCTGGTGGACCGGGCCGGCGGCCCCGTCCCGGCCTCGCCCGGCGAATCTCCCGCGCTAACGCCGCGCCCTGGCCGCCTTGCCGCGCGGTCCAGGGCGGCCCGGCGGGCGTCGCTTACAGCACGTGCCAGGTGGTTCCCGGATCCTGGGCCTGCGGGCAGGCCTGGATCGTCAGCCTGGATCCGTTGGCCGTGGCGTCGCCTGCGTCGGCGAGGCACTTGCCGGAGGCCGGGTTGACCACCTGACTTCCGAGGGGGCCCTTCGGCACGATCGTCCAGCGCTGGTTACTGCTGCCAACGCAGGTGTACAGGTCGATCGGGGTGCCGCTGGCGGTGCCGGCGCCGAGCACGTCGAGGCACTTACCGTCAGATGGATGCTGCCGTCCGGCTCGACCGTCAAGCGCTGGTTGCCGCCGCCGCTGCAGGCCCAGATGTCCAGGCGGGTGCCGTTCGCGGTGCTGAAGCCCAGGGTCGTCGAGGCACTTGCCCGGGATCCCCGACATGGCCGCCGCCGCGGCCGGGATCCAGTGCTGGTCGGCGCCGCCGGTGCACGCCCAGATCTGGACGAGGGTGCCGTTGGCCGTCTCGCCAGCCCGTGTCGTCCAGGCATCGGCCGGACGCCGGGTTGACCAGTTCGCCGTTGGTGCCGACCTGCCACCGCTGAGCGCTGGTTCCGTTGCAGACGTTCAGGACGACCGCCGCGCCGTTGCCGGTCCCGGCCTCGGCCAGGCATGCGCCGTTGATCCTCAGCGTCCCGTCCTGCACCACCGTCCAGCGCTGGTTCGCGTTGCCGAGGCATCTCCAGACCTGCAAGCGGGTGCCGCTGGCTGTGCTTCCGTTCGGGTCGTCCAGGCACTTGCCGCCGTTCTGCAGCCAGATCTGACCCGCCGGGCCCTGATTAGGCGCGGTGCTCACCGTCCACGAGAACGTCGCCGAGCCGGAGACGTTCATGGCGTCGGTCCCGGTCACGGTGACGCTGTAGGTTCCCGCCGCGGTCGGCCACCCGCTGATCCGGCCGGTGCTGCTGATCGATACCCCGGGCGGCAGCCCGGTCGCGGTGAAGGAGGGCGAATACCCGGACGCGCTGTCCGTCGCCTGCACCTGGAGACCGGCGGCACTGCCGATGGCCGTGGCCTGGTTCGCTGGGGACGTGACGGTCACCGTGCCCGGCACTTCCCAGACGAAGCTGACCGTCCCGGTCGAGCCGGGCGAGGGATTCGTTCCCGTCACCACCACCTTGTACGCGCCGGGCGTTGCCGAGATGGTGCCGGTGATCTGGCCGGCCGGGCTGATCGTCAGGCCGGGCGGGCAGGCCGGCCGGTGAAGCTGAGGGACTGCCCGGCCGTCGCGTTCAGCGAGTTGACCGGGAGAGAAACCGCGGAACCCGGCGCGTCACGCTGGGTGCCCGGGTCGACGAGGTCGATCACGTTGCTGTTGAAGTAGCTTTCGTCCACGTTGCCGGTGATGCCGTTGACGGTGGCGCTGCTGGTGTACTGCCAGAACGACCAGTTCGGCCAGGCGGCCGGCATTACTGGGCTCGAAAGCTGGTACGAGGCTATCCACAGCTGGTCGGAGGCGAAGGCCTTGCTGTCCCCGGTGCACGTGTTCCACCAGCCGGCGGTGGTGTAGATGATCGGCACCTGCCCGGTTAGGCGCTGCGCCTCACCGTCGAACGCGCTGATCCAGGACATGCCATCTGGCTTGGCGTGAGGAGGTAGCACTCGTTGGTCGAATACGGGTCGTTCTCGAGGTCCAGAAAGAGTGGAAGCGTGCGACCGTCGGCGGTGTAGTTACCGGCACTGTTCGCCACCGCAAAGTCGGCCTGGTTAATTCCGCTGCTGACGTGCGGGTTGGCGAAGTGGTAGCTGGTCACGTAGAGACCGGCGTTCTTGGCCCCGCTGAAGTTGGGGGCGTAGTAGGTGTTGGGGTTGGAGGCCGAGGGGTAGTAGTTCCCTTCGGTGGCCTTGATCGCCGCGAACTTGATCCCCGCGTTAGCGACGGCCGTCCAGTCGACGGCGCCCTGGACGTACGAGACGTCGACGCCCTCGGGGCCCGCGCTGGACGTGCTCGATGTCGCGGCGGGCGCGGCCCGGATGGCCCGGTTCGCCCCGGTGGTGCTGCTGGATGCCCGGCGCGGTGGTCGTGCCCGGGGCTGGGCTGGCCGTGGCGGTGGCGCCCGGGGCCGGAGTGGCCGTGGCGGTGGTGAGCCGGATGCCGGGGTGGCGGTGGCCGTGCTGGAGGGGATGGCGGTCTTCGCCGGGGCGGTCGCATGGGCGGGGCGGCCGGTCTTGCTCAGCGGCCCGGATAGCTCGCGAAGCAGTTGCGGTGAGTGGGGCTCGGCGACGTTGAACTTGCCTGCGGGCGACGAGGTCGCCGGCCGCGGAACGTGCCGGGCGCGGTTCATGGCGCTGATGACCGCGGGCGGGATCGGCCCGGGGGCGACGGCCGAGATCGCCTCGGGCGCCCCGGCCGGGCCCGTCGTCGCGGCGGCTGCATTAGTTCCGGCCCCCTGCCCCGCGCCGGAGCCAGCGACCCCGGAATGAGTCAGCCGCGAATCGGCGGCCGCCGAATGAGGGCCGCTGAGGCCGAGCCCGGTGAGCCGCATGAGCCCGGCGGCGCCGGACGCGGCCACGATAACCGCGACGGCCAGCCGTCAGGCGACGTCTACTGGGTGCTGTGCTCCGTCGCCGTTTCCCGGGTGCTCTTCCCATCGCTGCTCCTCGCGATCATGCAGCACCCAGGATCCGCACGACGGGATCCGGCGACGGCTGCGCCAGCTCGAATGAGTTGGCGCCGGTACGCCTGCGTGCCCGCAGTCCCGCAGCCCCGCAGCCCCGCATCCGCCGCCGCGGTGAGCGTAGCAGGCATATCGCCACGTCTGCACGCATAACCACAAGTGTGAACTTTGACGCCAGCCGCTCCAGAGATGGCCAGCGTCCCCGACCCAGGCGGCGGACATCGTGCCCGTGATGCCCGCCGTGGCGTAGATGGTCGGGAGGAGGGTCACTTGCGGAGGGGGCCGCCGGGGTTGAACGCCGGGCGCACGTTCCAGGTGAAGCTCACCGAAGTGGCTGGGCCGGAGGAGCCGGTCACGGTCACCGTCACGGCGTAGGTGCCCCACCGGGATAGCACGCCCGTGATCTGGCCGGTTCCGCTGATGGACAGGCCGGGCGGCAGGCCGGCCGCCGCGTAGGTCACCGTCTGCCCGGCCAGCGCGCTGAGCGAGTGCACCTGGAGGGCCACCGAGTCACCGGCGGTGTTCTGCTGGGGGCCCGGGTTGTCGTTGAAGTAGCTCACGTCGGTGGCGCCGGACGTCGTGATGCCGGGGACCGTGCCGCTGCTCGAGTACTGCCAGAAGGACCAGCCCGGCCAGCCGGGAAGCAGCGGAGGGCCGGACGTCGCGTACGCGGCCACCCACAGCGGAGCCGCGCCGAAGGCGGTGCTGTTCCCCGTGCAGGTGCTCCACCAGCCGGCCGCGGTATAGATGATCGGGAGCCAGGCCGGTCACGCGCTGCGCCTCGGTATCGAACGCGCTGATCCACGCCACCATCTGCGCCGGGGTGAGCCCGTAGCACTGGTTGGTGTGGTCGGTGCTGGTGTACGGGTCGTACTCGACGTCCAGCTCGAGCGGCAGGGTCTGGCCGTCGGCCGCGTACTGGCCGTTGGTCACGGCGTAGTCGGCCTGGGCGGCCGCGCCGTCGCTGGCGTTCGGGATCGCGAAGTGGTAGCCGGCCACGTACAGGCAGGCCGCCTTCGCGGCGGCCACGTCGGAGGCGTAGAAGGGATTCGTGTAGTAGCTGCCCTCGGTGGCCTTGATCGCCGCGAAGGTGTAGCCGGCCCCCGCCACCTGTGACCAGTCGATGGGAGCGCCGTTCGGGTATTGGGTGGACTTCGGATGCTGGAAGGACGCGACGTCGACGCCCTCGGGCATCGCGGCCGCCACGCTGGCGGTCTCGCTGGCCGTTCCGGCCAGGCCCGCGTACCGCGCGGCGGGATGACCGGTCTTCGACAGAGGGCCATCCAGTTGCTGCAGCAATTCGGGTGAATGCGTGAAGCCGACATTGAACCGCCCGGCGGCCGATCCGCCCGCCTGGGCCCGCCGATCCGGCGCCCGCGTGCGCCCGCCGGCGGGCCGCCGCGAGCTGCGCGGGGCTGACGCGGACATCGTCCCGCCCGGGCCTGATTGCCGCTGGAGGTTGGAGCCGAGCATCCGGTCCTGGCCGGAGGAGCCGCCCCTGGAGTGTCCCCCGCCCGAGCCGAACATCGTCGTTCCGGCCACGCCGGACGCCATCACGGCGACCACGGCGATCAGTGACAGCGCCAGGCGGCCGCCCGATCCTGCACCCACGAGGGCTCCCTCACGCTCACGTGGCAGCCGGAATCCGGGCGCGGACTCGCCGGGGCTGCGCAAGACTCACCTGGGACGCCAGGAGTCCCGCTCACCGACATGGGTCCGCCGCCGTCGCCGCAGCGAGCCTAGCAGTCGTATATGCGCGTATATCCCGATAGGCGCAGAACACACCGCAGGCTCGCAGGCCAGGGCGTTACCGTCAGCCACAAGGGCGTGCGGTTCGGCGAAAGTTAGCGAGTATTGATCTCGTCCCGCCCTGTGGCAAGCCGCTGACCAGCTAGAGTGTCGCGCATGCCGGAGACAGACAACGATCCGAGCGCGAGCACCGCAAGCTTCCGCGCCTTCGCGCAGCGGTCCGACGATGACGTGGGGTCCGCGAAGCGCGCACCCGCCAACCGCGGGATCATCATCGCGGTCGCGGTGGGAGTGGTGATCGTGGTCGCGATCTTGGTGGCGACTCTGTAATTCGGGGGGGCGACCCCCCGAACCCCCCGCGACGCCCCGCGCATGGTGCTCGCCGATAGCACCGGTCGCTCACCCAGGCCGGAGGCCTGGATTCGCGGCCGGTGATGATCGGCCCGCCGTACCCATGCATATGCTCGCCCGAGGCGAACGACCGGTTGGGCCTACCCCCTTTTAGGTTGGGGGGATCTCGCCGGAGCCTCTTGGGATCAGGCGGGTGGCCAGTTCTATGCGCTGGGCTGGGGCGTGCTCGCCGGCTAGGCGGCCGAAGAGCAGTTCCGCGGCCTTGCGGCCCATCTCGGCCGGATTCTGCGCGACGACGGTCACGCCCGGGCTGAGCAGGTCGGCGAGCTCGAAATCGTCGAAGCCGACCAGCGCGACGCGCCGCGCCGCCTGGGCGATCTCGCGCACGGCCAGCACGGTGATCCGGTTGTTCCCGGAGAAGACGGCCGTGACCGGCGATGGTCCGGCCAGCATCTGGTCCAGCGCGTTCCTGACCACGGCCGGCCCGGGCTTGGCCATTGACACCCACGAATCACCGATATCGAGTCCGGCGTCGGTCATGGCCCGCTCGTAGCCCTGGTGACGCTGGTCCGCCGTGTAGATGGCCGGGTCGTCCCCGATGAAGCCGATCCGGCGATGGCCCTGCCTGATCAGGTGGGTGACGCCGGCGTGGGCGCCGCCGATGTTATCGGCGAGTACCGCGTCCGCCTCGATCAGCCCGGCGGGCCGGTCCACGAACACCGACGCGACTCCGGCGGCCATTTCAGGCAGCAGGTATCGGTGGTCGCCCGACGCCGGAATGACGATCAGCCCGTCGACCCGGCGGGCGCACAGCGCGAGAACGAGTTCCTGCTCCCGCTGCGGATCCTCATCGCTCGACCCCGTGATCAGGAGCGAGCCGTTCCAGTGCGCGACATCTTCCACGGCCCGGGACAGCGCCGAGTAGAACGGGTCGCCGATGTCCTCCATGATGAGCCCGATCGACGCGGTCTGGCCCTTACGCAGCAGCCGCGCGCTGTCGTTGCGCCTGAAGCCGAGCTCGGTGATCGCGTTGCGAACGCGGCTGGCCGTCTCCGGCGTCACTCCCGGCTCGTCGTTGACCACCCTGGACACCGTCTTCAGCGCCACCCCCGCGCGGGACGCCACGTCCTTCATGGTCGGCCGGCCCCGGCCGTTCCGCACGATGAGCCCGCCTAGCTCACCGTTGCGCGGGCCGGGCGCGATCGCCCCCGGCGCCGAAGCGCCGGCTGATCCGGACTCTTCGCGCGGTTTGGCGCGCGGCGGGCTGTCAACGTTGCTGATCATGGCTGCTTCCCGTGTTCCTCTCGTCGCACTGCGGGAACGTGGGCTGGCCGCCTGCCGGCGCGAGCATCGTACGCCTTTCCCTGCCGTGCGATCGGACGCCGCATCGAGCGGCCCTTCCCGCGCGGCCTGGCGAGCGTCTCCTGCTTTTTGACGAGCATGCCCGGGCTGCGGTTCCCCCCGCACCAGTCTGCTACAAAGTGCGGCATCCCGGCGAATATCACATTGCCTTTCCAAGCTTGGTATTGCCGGGCTCCGGCTGTAGGGACGTATGTCCCGGATTGAGGAAATAATCAGGCGGGCTGGATCCCGTTTTCAGAAAATCATCGCGTTCCACCTAAACGGTCATTGCGTGCTATTTTCCGGATGCTGAGGGTAATCGGGGCATGAAGTTCCGCCCATCCGCGGGCCGCGCGCGTGAAGGGCATCCGGGCGTGCTTGGATGTGGCTACATGGCGACGAGAGATGCGACCACGGCGCGCTCCGCCGAGGCCGACGAGGAGGAACGGCACCGGCTGACCGCCCTGGAGGGGCTCGCCGCGCTGTCGCTGGATGCACTGTCCTCGGTGGCCTACGGGCCGGAAGCCATCCTTATCGTCCTGGTCGCGGCGGGCGTAGCCGGCCTGCGGTACCAGTTGCCGATCACGGTCGCGATCGTCGTCCTGCTCGCCGTGCTCGTGATCTCCTACCGGCAGGTCATCGAGGCCTTTCCCGGTGGCGGCGGCGCGTACGCCGTGGCCAAGCAGCACCTCGGCACCCGGGCGAGCCTGGTCGCCGCCGCCTCGCTGTTCGTGGACTACATCCTCAACGCGGCGGTCGGCGTCTCGGCCGGCATCGAGGCCATCACCTCGGCCTTCCCCGCGCTCTACGGCGCCCGCGTCTGGCTCTGCCTCGCGGCGCTGGCCCTGATCACCGCCGCGAACCTGTGGGGCGTCGCCGAGTCCGCCCGCCTGTTCATCGCCCCGACTGTCGCGTTCATCCTGTCCATGACGGCCGTCATCGTCATCGGCCTGCTCCGCTCTCATCCGGTCGTGCCGCCCGCTCACAACCTGCCCGGCGTGGCGGAGAGCGTAGGCATCCTGCTGATCCTCAAGGCGTTCGCGTCCGGCTGCTCCGCCCTGACCGGGGTGGAGGCGATCGCCAACGCCGTACCCGAATTCCGCCAGCCGCGGGTGCGCCGGGCCCAGCACACTGAGATGTGGCTCGGCATCATCCTCGGCGCGATGCTGCTCGGCCTGGCCGTCCTGATCCGCAAGTTCGACGTAACACCGTCCGGCGCACGTGACCGTCCTGGCCCAGCTGGTGCGGGCCGGAGTGGGCCAGGGGGTCGCGTTCTACGTGATCCAGGTGATCACGATGGTGTTGCTGGTGCTGGCGGCCAACACCTCGTTCGGCGGGCTGCCGGTGCTCGCGAGCCTGGTGGCGAAGGACAACTACCTGCCGCATCTCTTCGCCCTGAAGGGCGAGCGCCAGGTTCACCGCTACGGCGTTCTGGTCCTGGCGGTGGCGGCCGCGGCGCTGCTGGTCGCCGTCCGGGGCGACACGCAGGCCCTGGTTCCGCTGTTCGCCATCGGGGTGTTCGTTGGATTCACGCTGTCCCAGACCGGTATGGTCCGCCACTGGTACTCCGGCCGGCAGGACGGCTGGGCGTACCGCGCCGCGATCAACGGGTTCGGGGCGGTCCTGACCTTCCTCGCCATCATCATCGAGCTGATCAGCAAGTTCACCCAGGGCGCCTGGCTGGTCGTGCTGGTCATCCCGACGCTGGTCGTGCTGTTCGTCAGGGTTCACCGCGCCTACGACCAGATGGGCGCGCTCCTCGAACTGGGCCAGATGCCGCCGCCGCCGCACCCGGGGGAGGCGCTGGTCATCGTGCCGGTCGCCGGGCTGTCGCGGCTGACCGAGGAGGCGATCTCCGCGGCGATGTCGCTCGGCGAGGAGGTCGTCGCGATCTACGTCTGCTTCGACGATCCGGAAGGACCGAGAGCGGCGAGGAAGACTTCCGCCAGAAATGGGAACAGTGGGGACCCGATGTTCCGCTGATCACGCTGCATTCGCACCACCGCTCGCTGGGACCGCCGGTCGTCGAGTACCTGCGCACGCTCGAAGACGAAGACAGTGCCCGGCGGCTGGTCGTGCTCATCGCTGAGCTGGAGCCGACCAGGCCGTGGGAGTGGCTGCTGCACAACCAGCGCGGGGTCGTCCTGGACCGGGCCATCAGGCGCGGCACGGCCAACGTGGTGGTCTGCCGCCTGCGCTTCCGGCCCACCACCTGGTCCGGCACGGTCAGCTCAGGTACGGGCAGCTGAAGCACGGGCGGCTGAAGCACGGGCGGCTAACGTGCCGGCGGGCCGGTCGTCCTCGGGGCCGGGCTGGTAGCGGTACCCCATCCCCGGCTCGGTGATCAGCCACTGGGGGCGGGCCGGGTCGGGCTCTAGCTTCCGGCGGAGCTGGGCCATGTAGAGGCGCAGGTTCCCGGTGGCGTTCGCGTACCCGGGCCCCCAGACCTCGGTGAGCAGCTGCTGCTGGCTGAGCAGCTTGCCGGGGTGGCGGAGCAGGACCTCCAGCAGGTGCCATTCGGTGGGGGTCAGGCGGATGTCCCCCGCCTCCGGCGGGTCACCGGAACCGTCCGGGGCCCGCGGCCGCCGCGGCCGACGACAGGGAGGGCGCCGCCGTCACCGGCACGTGCCGCTCGACCCGCTTGGCGGCCAGGTCGACGACGAGAGACCCGAGCCGGATCCTCGGCTGCTCCTCCACCGGGCTGGAACGCCGGGCGGCGGCGCGCATCCGGGCCAGCAGTTCGTCCACGGAGAACGGCTTGGTGACGTAGTCGTCGGCGCCCGCGTCCAGAGCCTCGACCTTGTCGGCGCTGTCGGCCCGCCCGGACAGCACGACGATGGGCGCGTTGGTCCACCCGCGCAGCCCCTGGATGACTTCGACGCCGCCCAGGTCCGGCAGGCCCAGATCGAGGATGACCAGGTCGGGAGGATGGCGGCCGGCGACCTCCAGCGCCTCGGTCCCGGATGCGGCGGTGTACACCTCGTAGTGGCGGACCCGCAGGTTGATCCGCAGCGCCCGCAGGATCTGCGGTTCGTCGTCGACCACGAGGACGCGGGTCATCGGGTCACGCCTTCCGGGTCGGCCCCGGCCGCCTCAGGGGAACCGGCGCCGTCTTGCGGGTCGGCTCCGGCCGCCCCGGGGAGCCGGCGTCATGCTCGGGGAAGCCGGCGTCACGTTCCCGGTGCCCCGGCTCATATTCGTCGGGGTGGGCGGTGGCGGCCACGGCCGGCATCGACACCGTCATGGTCAGCCCGCCGCCCGGCGTCTCCTCCGCGGTCAGCGTGCCGCCCATCGCCTCGGCGAAGCCCCGGGACAGCGCGAGCCCGAGGCCCACGCCGGTGGTGTTATCGGTATCGCCGAGCCGCTGGAAGGGGACGAACATCTGGTCCCGCTCCTTCTCCGGTATCCCCGGCCCCCGGTCGATCACCCGCAGCTCGACCCGGTCGGCCAGGGCGCTGGCCGTCAGCAGCGGCGGCTGGCCGGCGCGGTGAGTAACGCAGCGCGTTCTCGGTCAGGTTCACGATGACGCGCTCCAGGATGGCCGGATCGACGCGCACCTCCGGCAGATCCTCCGGTATGTCCACGAGAACCGCCCGGCTGCGCGGCCCCAGGTCGTCGAGGGACCTGGCGATGATTTCGTCCAGGCCGACCGGCCGCGGGAACAGGGACAGCGCCCCGGCCTGGAGCCTGCTCATGTCGAGCAGGTTGTCGACCAGGCGGGCCAGCCGGTCCAGCGATTCATCGGCCGTAGCGAGCAGCTCGTCGCGGTCGGTGGCGCCCCAGTGGACGTCCGGCGAGCGCAGGCTGGTCACGGCGGCCTTGGCCGAGGCCAGCGGGGTGCGCAGGTCGTGGCTGACCGCTGCGAGCAGCGCCGTCCGCATGCGGTCGGCCGCGGCGATCGGCTTGGCCGCCTCGGCCTCGGCGGCCAGCCTCATCTGCTCCAGGGCGGCCGCCGCGTAGGCGGCGAACGCGCCGAGTACCCGCCGGTCGGCCGCGGGCAGCGTCCGCCCGCGCAGCGCCAGGGACAGGGTGTCGGTGACCGGCACTTCCACGTCGGCGTCCCCGGGCGAGGTCACCGGTTCGTCGCCGGCCGTCGCCACCGCCTTCCAGCCGGCGCCGGATCCCCGCAGCCGGTTGGCGGCCGACGTCGCGGCCCGGGTCGGCTGGGCCCCATCGCCGCAGTCGGCCGTGGCGCACTCCAGCAGGCTCACCGAGCGCATGCCGAACGACTCGCGCACCTGCTCCAGGAGGGCGGGCAGCGCCTGCTGGCCGCGCAGGACGCTGCCCGCGGTGGTGACGAGCAGCTCCGATTCGGCGCTGGCCCGGGCGGCCTGCTTGGTCCGGCGCGCGGCCCGGTCCACCACCGAGCTGACCAGCACGGCGACGATGACGAAGACGATGATGGCCAGCGCGTTGTTCGCCTCGGCAATCGTCCACTTGTACAGCGGCGGGGTGAAGAAGTAATTGAGCAGCAGGGACCCGGCGATGGCTTCCAGCAGCGCGGGGATGAACCCGCCGACCAGCGCAACCACAACGACGCCGGTCAAGAACACCAGCACGTCGCTGGTCAGGTTGAGGTTGCCGCGCAGGTTGGCCAGCATGAGCGTGAGCAGGGGAGCGAGCACGGCGGCCAGGACATAACCGGCGATGCGGCGGCGCACCGGGAGACCGCCGCCGACCTTGGGCAGCAGCCCCCGCCCGCGGCCCACCTGCTTGTGGGTGACGATGTGCACGTCGATGTCGCCCGAGTCGCGGATGGTCCGCGAGCCGATGCCCGGCCCGGTCAGCAGCGCGGTCAGCCAGGAGCGGCGGCTGGCCCCCAGCACCAGCTGAGTGGCGTTCTCCCCGCGGGCGAAGGTGAGCAGTGCCTCCGGGATGTTGTCCCCGACGACCTGGTGATAGGTGCCGCCGAGCGACTCGGCCAGGCGCCGCTGCCGGGCCAGGGCGGCGGGGTCGGCGCCGGTCAGGCCGTCGGACTGCGCGATATGGACGGCAAGCAGGTCACCGCCGGTGGAGCGGGCCGCGATCCGGGCCGCGCGCCGGATCAGCGTGTCGCCTTCCGGGCCCCCGGTGAGCGCGACGACCACCCGTTCCCGGGCCTCCCACGTGCCCTGGATGCCGTGCGCGGCCCGGTAGTCCTGCAGCCCCTCGTCGACCTTGTCGGCCAGCCAGAGCAGGGCGAGCTCGCGCAGCGCGGTCAGGTTCCCGGCGCGGAAGTAGTTGGTCAGCGCCGCGTCGATCTTTTCCGCCGGGTAGATGTTCCCGTGCGCCATCCGGCGGCGCAGCGCCTCGGGGGTCTGGTCGACCAGCTCGACCTGGTCGGCCGCCCGCACTACCGCGTCGGGAACAGTCTCCCGCTGCGGCACGCCGGTGATCTTCTGGACCACGTCGTTGAGGGATTCGAGGTGCTGGACGTTGACGTCGGAGATGACGTCGATGCCCGCGTCGAGCAATTCCTCGATGTCCTGCCACCGCTTGGCGTTCCGGGATCCCGGGACGTTGGTGTGGGCCAGTTCGTCGACCAGCGCGATCTGCGGATGGCGGGCCAGGACCGCGTCGAGGTCCATCTCCTCGAACACCGAGCCCCGGTAATTGATCTTGGCTCGCGGGATGACCTCCAGGCCCTCGAGCATCGTGGCGGTGTGCCGGCGCCCGTGCGTCTCGGCGAACGCCACGACCACGTCGGCGCCGCGTTCCATCCGCCGGTGACCCTCGCCGAGCATGGCGAAGGTCTTGCCGACTCCCGCGGCCGCGCCGAGGTAGATCCGCAAGCGTCCCCGCTCGGGCGTACTCGGTTCCTGGGTCGCCATGTGCGCCGCACGACCTCTCTTCCAGCCGGTGCCTGACCGCCCCCGCGGCCGCACCGGCGCATGCCTTCATTGAAGCGCGTAAGTTCGCGCGCTGATTCCGTGCCGCCTGGTCGCTAACACAATCCATACACACCCCATGAGATTCCGAACGGTCTGTGGCCGGGGCCCACCACCCGGACCGGCGGTCACGGCTGGTAGCGGTAGCCCATCCCCGGCTCGGTGAGGAGGTGACGGGGACGGGCCGGGTCGTCTTCCAGCTTGCGCCGCAGCCGGGCCATGTGAAAGCGCAGATAGTTGGTGCGTGGCTCATATCCGGGTCCCCAGATCTCGGTCAGCATCTGCCGGGAGCTGACCAGCTGGCCCGGCCGGCGGACCAGGGTCTCGAGGATCCGCCACTCGGTCGGGGTCAGCCGGATCGTCTCGGCCACGTCCGCCTGACCGGTGTCCGGGCCCGCGGTGGCCGGGCCTGGCTCAGCCTGCCGGTGGGTGACGGTGTGGGCGGCCAGGTCGATGACGCTGTGCCCGACGACGGCCGACGCGGTGCCGGGCGGCTGGGCATCATCCCGGCGGAGCACGGCACGCAGCCGGGCCAGCAGTTCGGCCATCGAGAACGGCTTGGTGACGTAGTCGTCGGCCCCCACGTCGAGGGCGCCGATCTTGTCACCGGGGCTCGCGCGGCCGGACAGGACGATGATCGGCGCCCTCGACCACCGGCGCAGTTCGACGATGACCTCGGTGCCGTCGATGTCGGGCAGGCCGAGGTCCAGGATGACCGCGTCCGGTGGCCGCCGGGCCGCGATGGCCAGCGCGTCACGCCCGGCGCTCGCGGTGAGCACCTCGTACTGACGCGCGCGCAGGTTGATCAGGAGCGCCCGGAGCAGCCCGGGCTCGTCCTCGACGAGCAGCACCCGGGAGCTCCCGGCGTCCGGAATGGCCGGCGGCCCGCTGGAGAGTGCCGGGGCCGGGGGACGCACGGCCTGCCCGGGGTCTCCGGGCTGGCCGCGCGCCACTGTCACCGTCGCCTCCCGTTCAGCGGGCCGACAGCTTGTCGAGCGCGACATTCAGGGTCAGGACGTCCACCCGGGGCTCGCCCAGGAACCCGATGTTCCGGCCCTGCGTGTTCTGGGCCACCAGGGCCTGGACCACGGACGGGCTGAGGTGCCGGGCCTTGGCCACCCGGTTCACCTGGATGTCGGCGTACTGCGGGGAGATGTCCGGGTCCAGCCCGGAGCCGGATGCGGTGACCGCGTCCGGCGGCACGCTGGCCGGGCTGACCCCGTTGAACTGCGCCACCTGGGCCTTGCGCTGCTGGACGAGCTTGAGCAGCGTCGGGCTGTTCGGCCCGAGGTTGGACGCAGCGGAGTTTCCTGGGTCGCATCCGTACTTGCTCGTGCCCGGGCCCGGAGCCGTCGATGAGAGCGCATTCGACGGCCGGGGCTGGAAGTACTGCGGCAGCGGGTTGCCCTTGGCGTCGGACGAACTCCTGACAGAGCAGGGTGGACCCGACGACCTTGCCGTTGTAGCTGACCGTCGAGCCGTTGGCCTGGTTGTGGAAGGCCGCCTGGGCGACCCCGATACATGACGACGGGATAGATGATGCCGCACAGCACGGTGAAGACGAGCAGCGCGCGGAGCGCCGCGATGTGCTGCCGCACCAGTGGGGGAAGACGGTTCACGCCTGTCACCTGAATCCGGGAATGTTCATGACAATGAGGTCGATGAGCTTGATGAAGGCGAACGGGATGATCAGCCCGCCGACGCCGTAGACCCACAGGTTGCGCCGGAGCATGTTCGCCGCCGACGACGGCTTGTAGCGGACGCCGCGCAGGGCCAGCGGGATCAGCGCGACGATGACCAGCGCGTTGAAGATGATCGCCGAGGCGATCGCCGACTGCGGGCTGTGCAGCCTCATGATGTTGAGCTTTTCCAGCCCCGGGAACACGCCGGCGAACATGGCCGGCAGCATCGCGAAGTACTTCGCGACGTCGTTGGCGATCGAGAACGTGGTCAGCGCGCCCCGGGTGATCAGCATCTGCTTGCCGATCTCGACGACCTCGATGAGCTTGGTCGGGTTGGAGTCCAGGTCGACCATGTTCCCGGCTTCCTTGGCCGCCGAGGTGCCGGTGTTCATGGCCACGCCCACGTCGGCCTGGGCCAGCGCGGGGGCGTCGTTGGTGCCGTCGCCGGTCATCGCGACGAGCTTGCCGCCCGCCTGCTCCTTCTTGATCAGGGCCATCTTGTCTTCCGGCGTGGCCTCGGCCAGGAAGTCGTCCACGCCGGACTCGTCGGCGATGGCCTTGGCCGTGAGCGGGTTGTCGCCGGTGATCATGACCGTCCGGATGCCCATGGCTCGCATCTCCGCGAACCGCTCGGCGATGCCTTCCTTGACGATGTCCTTGAGGTGAATCACGCCCAGGGCCCGCGCGGTCCCGTTGGACCGCTCGGCCACGACCAGCGGGGTGCCGCCGGCCGCGGAGATGCCGTCGACGATCTCGCCCAGCTCGGGGGCGGGGGTGCCGCCGGATTCCCGGATCCATTCCGCGGACCGCGCTGGACGCGCCCTTGCGGACCTCACGGCCGCCGGCCAGGTCCACGCCGCTCATCCTGGTCTGCGCGGTGAACGGAACGAACTCCGCGCCCGGCAGTTCGCCCTGCTCACGTTCCCGCAGGTCGAACTCCCGCTTGGCCAGGACCACGATCGAGCGGCCTTCTGGGGTCTCGTCGGCCAGGCTGGACAGCTGCGCCGCGTCGGCGAGCTGCTCGATCGTCACCCCGCTGACCGGCAGGAACTCGGTCGCCTCCCGGTTGCCGATGGTGATCGTGCCGGTCTTGTCGAGCAGCAGCGTGTTCACGTCCCCGGCCGCCTCGACCGCCCGGCCGGACAGGGCCAGCACGTTGCGCTGCACCAGCCGGTCCATGCCTGCGATGCCGATCGCGGACAGCAGCGCCCCGATGGTGGTCGGGATGAGCGCCACGATCAGCGCGACCAGGATGACGAGGTTCTGCGGCGCACCCGAGTAGAACGCCATCGGCTGCAGGGTCACCACCGCGAGCACGAAGATCAGCGTCAGCGAGGCGAGCAGCACGTTCAGCGCGACCTCGTTCGGCGTCTTCTGCCGCGACGCGCCCTCGACCAGGCTGATCATCCGGTCGATGAACGTCTCGCCCGGCTTGGAGGTGATCTTGACGACGATCCGGTCGGACAGGACCCGGGTGCCGCCGGTCACCGCGGAGCGGTCGCCGCCGGACTCCCGGATCACCGGGGCGGACTCGCCGGTGATCGCAGACTCGTCCACCGAGGCCACGCCCTCGACGACGTCACCGTCGCCCGGGATGAGCTGGCCCGGCTCCACGACCACGAAGTCGCCCAGCCTGAGCTCGGTTCCCGGTGCCTCTTCTTCCGTAGGGCTGGCCTGCCCCGGCGCCCAGCCGACCAGGCGCCGCGCGACGGTCTCCTGCTTGGTCCGCCTGAGCGTCTCGGCCTGCGCCTTGCCCCGGCCCTCGGCCACCGCCTCGGCCAGGTTGGCGAACAGGACGGTCAGCCAGAGCCAGGCGGTGATGGTCCAGGCGAAGATCGAGGTGTGGATGATGGCCGAGTACGTGGTCAGGACCGAGCCGATCTCGACCACGAACATGACCGGGTTGTGAATCTGCACCCGGGGGTCCAGCTTGCGGAACGCGTCCGGGGTCGACTTCCACAGCATCTTGGGGTCGAGCAGCCCGCCGCCGACCCGGCGCGTCGGTGCCGCCGCGCTCCGGGCCGCAGCCTCGGTGTCGCGGCCGCCACCGCCCGACGGGGCGTCTGGCTTGTTGACGATGGGGTTGAGGGACATCAGTGCAGCCCTTCAGCGAACGGCCCCAGCGCGAGTGCCGGGAAGTAGGTCAGGCCGACCAGGATGATGATCACGCCGATGAGCATCCCGGCGAATAGCGGCTTGTGGGTCTCCAGCGTTCCGGCGCTGGCCGGCACCGGCTGCTGCCGGGCCAGCGAGCCGCCCAGCGCGAGCACGAAGATCTCCGGCGCGAACCTGGCCAGCAGCATCACGACCCCGCCGGCCGTGTTGTACCAGGTGGTGGCGGTGGTCAGCCCGGCGAACGCCGAGCCGTTGTTGTTCGCCATCGAGGTGAACGCGTAGACGATCTCGGTCAGGCCGTGCGGCCCCGAATTGAGGATCGACGCCCGCGGTGTCTTGAACCCCAGCGACAGCGCGGCGCCGATAAGCGCCGAGGCCGGTGTGGCCAGGATGTAGGCGGCCGCCCACTTCATCTCGGTCGGGCGGATCTTCTTGCCGATGTACTCCGGCGTCCGGCCGACCATCAGGCCGCCGACGAAGACGGTCAGCACGGCCAGCATGAGCATGCCGTACAGGCCGGCGCCGACACCGCCGGGCACCACCTCGCCCAGCATCATGTCGAACAGGGCGATGCCGCCGCCGAACGCGGTGAACGAGTCGTGGAAGGAGTTCACCGCTCCGGTCGACGTGACGGTGGTTGACCCGGCGAACAGGGACGAGCCCGGTATACCGAACCTGACCTCCTTGCCTTCCATGGCGCCGTGCGCGGCCTGCAGTGCCGCGCCCGCGTGTTGCCATTCGAAGTAGGTGATGCCGCCGACAGCCGCCAGCCACAGCACGGCCATGACCGCCACGAGCAGGTAGCCCTGCCGGTTGTCGCCGACCATCTTGCCGAACGTGCGCGGCAGCGCGAACGGGATCACCAGCAGCAGGAAGATCTCGAACCAGTTGCTAAACGGGTTCGGGTTCTCGAACGGGTGAGCCGAGTTGGCGTTGAAGAAGCCGCCGCCGTTGTTCCCCAGCTCCTTGATGACCTCCTGCGAGGCGACCGGGCCGCCGACCATCGTCTGCTGCAGCCGGCCAGCGTGCTGATGACGTGGGTGGGCGTGAAGTTGTCGATCACGCCGGTCGCCATCAGGATGATCGCGCCGATCACCGAGAACGGGATCAGCAGCCGGATGACCACCCGGGTCATGTCGACCCAGAAGTTGCCGAGCCGGTCGGTCTTGTTGCGCATGAATCCGCGGATCAGCGCGACCACCACGACGATGCCCACCGCGGCCGACACGAAGTTCTGCACCGCGAGCCCGGCCATCTGGGTGACGTAGCCCATGGTGGACTCGCCGGAGTAGTTCTGCCAGTTGGTGTTGGTGGTGAACGACGCCGCCGTGTTCCAGGCCAGGGCGGGCGGACCTACGTTCGGCATCCCGTTTGAGTACGGCAGCCAGTGCTGTATGCGTTCGATCAGGTACAGGAAGAGCACGCTGACGAGCGAGAACGCGAGCATGCTGCGGGCGTAGGTCCCCCAGCGCTGGTCGGCCGACGGGTCGATGCCCATCAGCCGGTAAAAGGCTCGTTCGGGCCGCAGATGCTTTTCGCTGGTGAAGATGCGCGCGATGTAGTCGCCCAGCGGCTTGTAGCAGGCCGCCAGCGCGGCGACCAGCAGAACGATCTGCAGGAAGCCCGCGAGGGAACTGCTCATCAGAATCTCTCCGGTCGGACGAGGGCGTAAATCAGGTACACGGTCAGCAGGACGGCCGCGATCAGGCCGACCCAGTTCTCAGCGCTCAAGCCGCTCAACCCCCTTCACCAGGAGGATGAGCAGCGCGAAGATGACGATCGTGATGGCTACGTACAGCACATCGGACACGGCCACTCCTAAGTTCAGAACAAGCTGGACTGCGGGCCAGGAGACGCTGACCGGGCCGGGCCCGGCCCGCGGCCTCAGACGGTAATCAGAGCCCTCGTGCAGCCCTGGCCAAGGCAATAGAACAGTGCAGAGCGGGTTAAAAGCCGCTCCTATGCGGGACGTATGCGGCGCCGTTTCGCTTCCTAACGGAATCCATGCACCGGCCCGGCCCGTCGTTGGTCAAAGGCCAGGAGAACCTCCTGTGACTCCGTTCAGCACGCAGCCTATTACGGAGAGTAATTACGATATTGCCGAGCCGTTTTGAATGGCGCTTCTGTGCGCCCATGGGCTGGTCCGCTTAGCGCGGGCCGTACCCGGGCCGTATTGAGCGAAAACGGCGCCCGCGGCCGGGAAACCCCACCGGGGCGAGATTTCCGGCAGGCTTCAGGGCCGCATTCCAGCTAGCCGGTAGACGGGGGAAATGTCCGGGTTACGCCCGGCCGGGCCAGTTCTCGGGAAGGTCGGGGACCAGGACCCGGTGCCGCATCGGCCACAGGTGGATGCCGCGCGCCGTCTCCTCCATCAGGGCCGACGGGGGGATGGCGGTCACCGGGCACCGGGCGTGGGCCAGGCAATAGCGGCTCACCGACCGGGACACCGCCCGCCGCACGCCCCGCCGGCCGGTTCCGACCACGAGCAGGTCACCCGGGTCACCGGCCGAGTCGACGAGGACGGCACCGGGCTCACCGCGGACCACGCGCGGCTCGACGGGCACGTCGTCCGGGAAGCCGCCGAGCCCGGCGTCGAACGCGCTGAGCAGCCGGTCCCAGGCGGCATTGCGCCAGATCTGGCGCAGATGAACCGAGGGATAGCGCCGTTCGGCCAGATCGCCGCCGGGCGGAAGCCAGGCGATGATGGTCACGAGCAGCGCGTCGCGCTCCCGCGCTTCCTCCGCCGCGTAACGCAGCGCCTGCAAACTGCCCAGCGAACCGTCGACGCCAGCGACTACCCGTCGCACCCCGGACACGGCACACCGCCTCCTGCCTTCCTCTACAGGGACGCTTCCATTGAACGTCCGCCCGAGTCCGGTCGGCGTGGCCCTAGCGGTCTCCTAACAGGAAGGCGGCAAATCCATACAGAACGACCACGCCAAGGGGCGGGCCGGGAGGCGCGGGTGGCCGGGCTGCGGTGGCGAGGGTCCGGGTGTGCGGGTCAGCCGGTGATGGCCCGTGGCGCCGCGGGCGCGCGGGTCAGCCAGCGATGTCGCGGACACCCATTTCGTCGAGCCGGGCCAGCAGCTCCGCCGGGTCGGCGTAGACGCGGTAGGCGCCCGCGCGCTCGAGTTCCTCCCGGCCGTAGCCGCCGGACATCAGGCCGACACCGAGCGCCCCGGCCCGCCGCGCCGCCAGCAGGTCCCAGACGCTGTCGCCGACGACCATGGCGTGGTGCGGTTCCACGTCCAGCAGCGCGGCGGCGGCCAGGAACAGGTCCGGGTCGGGCTTGGCGTGCCGGACCAGGTCACGGGTGACCATGGGTGTGCTCTCGGGCAGCCCCAGCAGCTTCAGGGCCGGCCGCGCCGTCACCGCGTTCCCGCTGGTCGCGATGGCCCACTTGACGCCCCGGTCGGTGAGGGCGGCGAGCAAGTCCACCGTCCCGGGCAGAGGCGTTACGGAATCCATCTGGGCCCGGTATTCATCGGCGTGCGCCCGCTGGAGCCGGTCGATGTCGTCCTTGGACAGGGACAGGCCGGTCTCCCGGAGCAGGGCCGAGACGAACAGGCCGCCGCTCATCCCGATACGCCGGTGAATACGCCAGACGGACAGGTCGATGCCCATCCCGGCCAGCGCCGCCCGCCAGGCGATGACGTGCTGGTACACGCTGTCGATCAGCGTGCCGTCCAGGTCGAACAGGAACGACGGTGTGGGTGATTCGGTGTACGTCACCGGAGAGGTCATGTGACCAGTGTGCTCGCCCGCTCGCCGCGGCCAGCAGGCCGGCCGCCCCCTCAGGCGCCGCGGACGGCGGTCACGCCGTCATTGGTGCCGACGAACGCGAGTGACCCGGCAAGCGACAGCGACGCGAAATGCGGCAGCGGGCTGCCCAGGCTCACCTTGTCGCGCACCGAGCCGCTGGCCGGGTTCAGCTCGTACAGGGTGCCCGATGTCACGTCGCTCACCCAGACCGCGCCGCCGCCGGTCACCGGGGAGCCAGTCGCGCTGGCCGGCCCGCGCCACAGCACGCGGATCTGGCCGCCGGAGGTGCTGACCGCCGCCATCCCGCCGCGGCCGCACGGTTCGTAGACGGTGGTCCCGCTGACGGCCGCGGCCCCGAACGCGATCGCACACGGTGCCCTGCGCGACCTGGCCGCCGATCCCGCCGAGCTGCCCGGCCCGCAGCAGGTAGCCGGTGCCCCGTTTGCCGACGGACAGCAGCATGCCGTCGGGCAGCAGGGCGCGGCTGGGTGGAACCGAGGTCGAGGTCGTTGGCGTTGTCCTGCGCCCACGTGGCCGGGGCGAAGATGCCGGCCCGGGCCAGGCCGGGTGTGAGCGCCGTGACCGAGTCGCTGTCGTCGAAGGTGCTGCCGGTCGCGGCGCCGTTGCCCGAGCTGACGTAGAGCGTGCCGCCGGGGCCGGTGACGGGACCCGCGGTGCCCCAGATGGCGCCGCCCTTGGCCGTCGGCACCCGGTAGGACACCAGCGGGCCGGCTCCGGAGACCGGGATGCCCACCACGGAACCCACGTACGGCCCGCAGTCGCCCTCCAGCCCGCCGAACGTGACATAGACCCGGCCATCCTCCATGGCCAGCGCGGGCCGCTGCTGGTCGTAGCGCGGCTGGCCGTCCGGGGCCGGAATGTCCCGCTCGACCTTCACCACGCCGCTGGAGGCCGACAGCCCGAACAGCACGTGCCGGTACCCGGCCGTCTCCCCGACCGCGTAGACGAGGCCGTCGTCGCGGTCATAGATGGGCGTTCCGGTGATGCCGAGCGGGTCGATGTCACCGCACGGCAGCTCGGACAGCGGCACCGGGGTGCCCAGGTGCGCGCGCCAGGCGACCCGGCCCGTGGCCTCGTCCACCGCGTAGACCGAGTCGTTCTCCGTCGCCGCGATGACGACCTGGCCGACGACCAGCGGCTGGCCGTAGACCGCCCCGTCCAGCGCGGCGCGCCAGGCGACCGACAGGTGCCCCGCGGCCGGGAGGCCGGCCGCCGCTCCGGTGCGGGCCGCGCTCAGGTTGAACTGCGGCCAGGCGGCCGCCGGGTACGCGGTTTGGCCGGCTGCTCCGGCGGACGGGGTGGCGGGGATGGTGCGGGTCGAGGGCGCCGGCCCGGTTGACGGCGCTCTGGTGCTCCCGGAGGCGCTGCAGGCGGCCAGGCCGGCGCCGAGCGCCGCCGCGACGGCCAGACGGGCCGCGGCCGAAGGCATCGTTGGCATTGTCTCAGTCTCGGCCATGCCGCCGCCGTCTGTCTGCCGGGCCGCCCCGTGTCCCCGCCGTCTGTCTCCCAGCCGTTACCCCGGCTGGAGAACTGAGCGTGGGCTGGCATCATCGAAATATGGAAGGACGTGCCCCTACCGAGAGAATCGGCTCATTCGTCGCCCTGGGAGACAGCTTTACCGAGGGCCTGAACGACCGCCTGCCGGACGGCAGCTACCGCGGCTGGGCCGACCGGTTCGCCGACGCGCTGTCGGCTGATCAGCCCGGCCTGCGTTACGCCAACCTGGCCGTGCGCGGCAAGCTGCTGCGGGAGGTCGTGGCCGAGCAGGTCCCGCGTGCGGTGGCGATGGCACCGGACCTGGTGAGCCTGGCCGCCGGCGGCAACGACATCCTGCGGCCGGGAACCGACCCCGACGCGCTCGCCGAGACCTTCGACCAGTGCGTGGCCACGCTGCAGGCGGCCGGGCTGCCGGGTCCTGGTCTTCACCGGTTTTGATCCGTCCGCGTTCCCCGTGATCCGGATGCTGCGCGGGAAGACCGCCGCGTTCAACATGCACCTGCGGGCGATCGCCGACGCTCACCAGTGCGAGGTCGTGGACCTGTGGTCGATGCGGGTGCTGTGTGACCGGCGGATGTGGAGCGCGGACCGGCTGCATCTCACCGCGGAAGGCCACCGGCGGGTCGCGCTGCGGGTCTGCGAGGTGGTCGGCGTGCCGGTCGGCGAAGACTGGCGCGCGCCGCTGCCGCAGCCGTACGGTACCGCCCCCGCCCCGGTCGCGAACGCCGCCGCCGTCGCGGCCGCGGGCGCATCGGCCGGGGCCACGGCGGCCTCCATCGGGGCCACGGTGGCCGGCCTCAGCCCGTCCCGGCTCTACGCCCGGCTCGAATCGGCCCGCGGGGCGTCCGGCCGCGGCCTGGCCTGGATGACCGCCCGCCGGCAGGACACCCGGTGGGCGGTGCAGTACGCGGCGCCGTGGGTCCGGCGGAGGCTCACCCGCCGGTCGTCCGGCGACGGAGTCCCGCCGAAACGCCCCGAACTGATGCCGCTGGACGCGGCCCACGCGGTCGGCCGCTGAGCGACCCGCTGCGCACCGTCAGCCGCTGAGCTCGGCGAGCACCTCCTCGAGCCTCGCGAGCGACGCCGCGATCCACGGAACAGTCAGCGGGGTGGCCGACGCCAGCGCGGCCTCCCGCTGCCGGTCGGTCTCGCCGTAGAGGAGGCCGGTCGCCACCCGCAGCCGCAGCGTGGCCCGGTCCTCGCCGAACGCACTGCCGGGCAGGACGCCGACGCCGTGCCGCTGCAGCAGCAGCGCGGCCAGATCGTCGCTCGTCCGCACCCCGTGCTGGCCGAGCAGCACGTCCCGGACCGGGCCGAAGTCGGGGTAGACGTAGAAGGCGGCCTGCGGCGGCGGGACGGTCGCGCCGGCCGCGGAGAACCGGTCCGCCACCGCCCGCGCGACCGCGCCGTGCAGCCGGCGGCTGAGGGCGATACGCTCCGCGAGCTCGGGGGGGTCGGAGAACGCGTAGGCGGCGGCCTGCTGGATCGGTGCCGCCGGAGCCGACCAGATCTCGCTGGCGATGCCGAGCAGGCGGTCACGCAGCCGCCGTCGCAGCGGCTCGGCTTCGGCGCCGCCGGGCAGGCGCGCGGCCCCGATGCGCCATCCGCCCAGGGCCAGGCTCTTGCTGAGCGCCGTGGTCACGATCGTGCGGCCGGGGGCAATGGCCGCCGGGCTGAGGAACGGCTCGGCCGCGTAATGCACGAGGTCACGGTAGATCTCGTCCGAGATGATGATCAGGTCGTGCTCCTCCGCGACCCGGCACAGCTCCCGGATCGTCGCCGGGCTGGCCAGCGTGCCCGTCGGGTTGTCGGGCAGCGTCGAGGATCACCGACCGGATGTCGCCGGCCCTCCGAACGGGCCGCGCGGGCCGCGCGGGAGAGCCGGTCCGGGTCGGCTACCCCGCCTTCGCCGGGCCGGATGTCCACGAAGTAGGGCCGCGCGCCGATCAGGCTGGCCTGCGCCGCGTAGCTGACCCAGCTGGGCCGGGGTATCGCCACGTCCCCGCCGATGGTGAGCATGAGGGCGAACAGCAGCGCCTTGCTGCCGGGACCGCAGACGATCGCGTCGGCTTCGGTGGGAAGCCCGCGCCGTTCCCAGTAGCCGGCCGCCGCTTCGCGCAGCGCGGCCTGCCCCGCGACCGGGCCGTAACCGGTCCGGCCGGTGGCCTCGGCCAGCGCCAGCCGCAGCGACGGGTGGGCCGGCAGCCCGGCTTCGCCGAACGCCAGCGGCAGCACCGGCTCGCCGAGGCTCTTCCGGATGGCCATCGCCTCGTTGGCCGCCAGGGTGGGGCTGACCGTGATCGTGACGGGAGCGGCGGGATGCGGGGGGACGTGAGCGACGCTGGTCTGGTCAGCTGAAGGCAGGACGGCGGGCATGGCGGTCGAGGCCATGGTGAGGGGCTCCTCGCTGCGGGAATTGCCGATGGCGCAGGCGACACTGCCGCACGCGGGCAACTGCTGCCCGCTGACACCACGATTACTCAGCCTCGCTGGTTCTGAGCATCAGGGCAAGCGCTGATTTCTGAGGCAGAGGTTAAGGTTTTCTAATGCTCGACCTGCATCGGCTCCGGCTGCTCAAGGAATTCGCGGCCCGCGGCAGCATCGCGGGAACCGCCGCCTCACTCGGCTACACATCGTCCGCCGTCTCACAGCAGCTCGCCGTGCTGGAGCGGGAAGCCGGGGCGGCGCTGCTCGACCGCACCGCGCGCCGGGCCGAGCTGACCGACGCCGGCCGGCGGCTCGCCGCCCGCGCCGAGCGCATCCTCGCGATGGTGGAGAAGGCGGAGGCCGACCTCGCCGCCCGGGCCCAGGAGCCGTCGGGACGCGTCGTGGTCAGCGCGTTCCCCTCGGCGGCGGTGGCGTTCGCACCGGTGCTCGCGCGCAGCCTGCGGGCTCACCCGGACCTCACCCTGCTGCTGCGCCAGGCGGCCGGCGAGGTGGGCCTGGGCCAGGTCCGGTCGGGTGAGGTCGACGTGGCCATCGTCGATGACTGGAGCGGACGGCACGCCGCCGTCAGTGACGGCATCCTGTCCCTGTATCACCTGGTCAGCGACCCGCTGGTGCTGGTCGTGCCTCGTTCTCACCGTTCCGCCCGCGGTGCGGGGCCCGTCGACCTGAAGGAGCTGCGGGACGAGGCCTGGATGGCGGCGCCGGAGGGCGAGCCGTCCCGGCATGCCGTGGACCAACTGCTCGCCGCCGTGGGCGGGACACCGCCCGTGCCGTGGGAGTTCGAGGGCCTCGGGACGATCCTCAGCCTCGTCGCGCGCGGAATCGGCATCGCGATCGTCCCGAGGCTCGTCCTCGCGGCGGGGGAGCGGCGGGTGGCCGTCCGCAGCCTGGCCGGCACCGATCCGCGCCGGGAGGTCTACGCGGTGGCCCGCACGGCCAGCGTCCGCCGCCCGTCGGTCGCGGCCGTCCTCAGCGCGCTCCGAACGGCGGCCCGATCCCTCCCCAGCGGTGCTGGCCCAGGGGACGGCCCCCGGAACGCCCAGTAAAGTGCCTGCCGTTATATCGCCGGACTGAGCCGCAGAAGTTCGTTCGCGGGTGGCCTGTCTCGGTTTCTCAGGCGGGGTGTTCGGTGGGGCCGCTGAGGTAGCGGCGGCCGGCTGGGGTGCGCCATTCGTGGTATCCGGGCCGGTCCTGGGTGACCGACCAGCCGTTGGTCTGCTTGACCTGGTGGTCGCGCCGGCATCTGGGGCCGCAGTTGCACAGGTCGGTGCGGCCGCCCTGGTGGTAGGGGGTGGCGTGCTCGAAGTCGCAGCTGTCCTGGCGGGCGGCGGCAGGGCGGGAAGGTGCAGGTGCCGTCGCGGACCTGGACCAGGTGACGGAGCAGGCGGCTGGGCTGGTAGCCGGGTGACTCGTACCGGTGGTCACAGTCGGTCACCGGGATTGGGCCGGGGCTGACGGTGAGCTGCTTGCCGCCTAGGGTGAGGGTCCAGGTGCCGTATCCGCCGGGCGGGCCGTGATCGTCGTGCGGGCTGAAGGCTGGCCCGTCCCGGGGGCCGGCTGCGCCGCCGGTGCCTGGCGTGGGTGGGGGGCCGTGGCTGCCGTGGGCGGGCCGGGCGCAGCCATGCCCGATCGCGTGGCCTTCCTGGCTGGTGACGGTCACGCACCAGGCCGACCGGCCGTTTCGGGTGGCGGCGGCGGCCATGTCCCGGGCCAGCGCCGGGTCGATCGGGCCGAGCCCGGCCAGGTGCCCGGGCCGGTCCGCCAGTCCCAGCAGGGTGGCCAAGGGGATGGTCAGGTTCACGTTGGCGGCCAGCCCGGCAGCGGTACTGTTCGCGGTGCCCGCCGGGGTCCCGCCCGCCGGAGTCCCGCCCGCCGGGGTCCGCCGCTGCGGCCCGCCGCCGGAGTCCCGCCCGCTGGGGTCCGCCCGGCCGGAGTCCCGCCCGCCGGGGTCCCGCCCGCGGGGGCCGGGCCCGCGGGGGCCGGGCCTGAAGGGGACGCGCCTGAAGGGGACGCGCCGCCGGCCGGGGCGCTGTCCGGGTCCCGGCCGGTCCCGGGCTGCCGGCCCCGGTTGCCGTTGTGCTCGCTTCGGGCTCCGCCTCCGTCTTGGCTGCCGGCGCCGTCGTCGCTGGCCGCGGTCCCGGTGCCGGTACCTTGAGCGGCGCCGCGGCGCGTGCCGGGCGCGGTGGTGTGATCGCTGCCCGCGGGACCGTCCGGAGGCGCGCCGTCGGCGGGTGCGGCGGGGGTGGTCTGGCGGGCGTCGCGGGCGAGGAGGAGGTCGATGTAGGCGCGGACGCGGAGCAGGTCCATGGTTGCGCCGGGGAAGATGCGGGCCTGCTTGTAGGCCAGGGCCCGGTCCTGGATCCGCTGGCTGGCGATCAGTGCCTCGTCGGTGGGCAGGGCGAACCCGGCCAGGTTCGCGGTCCCGGTCACCTCGTCCTGCCAGAACTCGACCCGGGCCTGTTCCCGCTGGGCGTCCTCCCGCCGCCGCCGGGCCCCCTCGGGGTCCACCGCGATGACGATCCGCCGGATCAGGTCCCTGACCTGGCCGGGGGTCTTGCCGGGCAGCTTGGGGGCGGCGCGGCGGTCGGCCTCGCGGGCCTGGGCGTCATCGAGCGGGCCGGTGACCTCGGCGATGATCGACGCCTTGAGCCCGCAGATGATCCCCGCGTCCAGCGCGGCGGCGGTGCCCGGCAGCCGGGCCAGCGCGTACCCGGTGCCGATCAGCTTGCCGGCGGCCTGGGCGGAGATGGCCAGCTCGGCGGAGATCTCCTGGGTCAGGCCCTGCTGCCACGCGCCGGGCAGCCCGCCCGGCCCCCGGCCCTCATATCCGGGCTGCGGGCGGCGGCGGATCATCTCCCGGACCAGTCCCAGCCGCCCGGACTCGGCCCAGCACACCAGCTTGTCGAACCCGGCCAGCATGCCGAGCACCGCGTCATCGGAGGCGGCGGCCGGGCGGCGGTCCGCGCCGGCCAGCTCATCAAGGACCACGGCCAGCGCCGCCGAGGCTATTTCGCTATCCAGCGCGCGGCCCTGCTCGAACGCCGCGTACCCGCCGGCCGCCCGCCCCGCCACCCCGCCCCGCGAGGCAGGACCCGGTCCCCGGCCGGCGGACCCGGTCCCCGCGAGGCAGGACCCGGTCCCCGCGCGGCACCGGGCGGGTCGCCGTCCCGCCCGCGCCCGGGAACCGGTACCCCCGGCATGCCACCACCATCCGTTCGAAAGAATGATACGCTATAAGTTTCATTCGAATATTAACACGATTAGTGGCGGCTTGCAGGCTACTATTGCTGTCCAGGACGTCACTGTTCCCTTACCTGCCAGCCGGTGCTAGCTACCCCGGCGGCGCCCCAGACCCGGTCGCGACGCCCCGCTGTGTCGCTCGCCGGTACGTCGGACGCTCGCCGGGCCCGACACCCAGGCCGCCGCTCGGACCCGCGATCCGCCGGTCCGTAGCCATTAGTCTTTTGGCGTGGAACTGGACCTGACTGCCGACGTGGCGGCGCTGACCGCGAGCCTGGTGGACGCCCCTTCGGTGAGCGGCGAGGAGACGCCGCTGGCCGACGCGATCGAAACCGCCCTGCGCGCGCTCGGGCACCTGGACGTTCACCGCGACGGGAACACGATCGTGGCCCGCACCGGCCTGGGCCGCCCGCAGCGGGTCGTCCTGGCCGGCCACATCGACACCGTGCCGGTCGCCGGAAACCTGCCGTCGCGCGTAGAGGCCGACCGGCTCTACGGCTGCGGGGCGACCGACATGAAGTCCGGCGTGGCCGTGCAGCTGCGCCTGGCCGCGACGGTGCCCGAGCCGGTGCGCGACGTCACCTACGTCTTCTACGACTGCGAAGAGATCGAGGCGGCGCGCAACGGCCTGGCCAGGCTGGGCGCCCACCAGCCCGAGCTGCTCGAGGGCGACTTCGTGGTGCTCATGGAGCCGAGCGGCTGCGAGATCGAGGGCGGCTGCCAGGGCACCATGCGGGCCGAGGTCGCCGCGTCCGGGCGCCGCGCGCACAGCGCCCGCTCCTGGATGGGCCGCAATGCCATCCACGAGGCGGGGGGCATCCTCGATGTGCTGCGCAGCTACGAGCCGAGGCAGCCCGAGGTCGACGGCCTGCGCTACCACGAGGGCCTGAACGCGGTCGGCATCACCGGCGGCGTCGCCGGCAACGTCATTCCCGACCGGTGCGTGGTCACCGTGAACTACCGGTTCGCGCCGGACCGGGACGCCGAGGCCGCCGAACGGCACCTCCGCGAGGTCTTCGCCGGCTGGGAGGTGAAGGTGGTCGACTCCGCTCCCGGGGCCCGGCCCGGGCTGGGCGAGCCGGTCGCCGCGTCGTTCGCCGCCGCCGTGGGCGGGGCGCCGCGCGCCAAGCTCGGCTGGACCGACGTCTCCCGGTTCTCGGCGCTGGGCATCCCGGCCGTCAACTACGGCCCCGGGATCTCAGAGATCGCGCATACCGCGGACGAGTACGTCGAGGTCCCGAAGATCTTCGCCTGCGAAGACCGTATGCGCGGCTGGCTGACGCGCTCCTGAACGGCGCAGGGCCCGCCGGCCTGATGGCCGGCGGGCCCCGCGACCAGGTGGTCGCCGTGCTCAGTGGGAAGTGATCACTTGGCCGGGCCGGCCACCAGCTTCACGGAGGTGGTCTTCGTGCCGCCCGACGCATTCGCGTAGGTGACCGAGACCGTCTGCCCGGGGTTGTACTTGGTCATGATCTGGCTGAGGACGTTCTCGTTGGTGACCGACTGGCCGTTGACCGCGGTGATGACATCGCCCGCGGCGAGCCCGGACGAAGCGGCCGGCATGCCCGAGAACACCTTGCATACCAGGGCGCCGGAGCTGGTCGACGAGCCGGAGCCGGAGCCGGAGCCCGAGCCGAGTCCGCCGGAGCCTCCCGACCCGCCGATTCCCCCGATTCCGCCCGTCCCGCCGGTGCCGCCGGTGGTCGGGCAGCCCTGGCTGGGATCGCTGACGCTGACCCCGATGAAGCCAGGCAGCCCGATGTGGACGTTCGTGCTGGTCGTCCCGGCCGCGATCTGGTGGGCGATGGTCAGCGCGGTGTTGATCGGGATGGCGTAGCCCATCGTCGAGGTATTCGCCGTGCTGGAACTGCTCGCGGCGGTGTCCATGCCGATGACCTGGCCGGAGGCGTTGGCCAGCGGGCCGCCGGAGTCGCCCGGCTGGATCGCCGCGCTGGTCTGGAGCATCCCGTGCAGGGTCTCGGTGGTACCGCTGCCCTGGTCACCAGCCGTGATCGTCCGGTTGGTGGCGTTGATGATGCCGGGCGCCACGGTGGGCGTGCCGCCCTGCCCTTGGGCGTTGCCGAGCGCCAGGACCGGCATGCCCAGGGTGACCTGCGAGGAGTTGCCCACCGACACGATCTTGAGGCCGGAGGCGCCCTGCAGCTGGAGCAGCGCCACGTCGTCGGCCGAGTCGTAGCCGACCACGCGGGCGGTGTAGGTCGCGCCCGACGTGACCAGCGTGACCTTGATCTTGGTCGCGCCGTTGATCACGTGGTTGTTGGTCAGCACCAGGCCCTTGGAGTTGATCACCATGCCGGTGCCCTGCGCGGTCTCGCTCGAGTAGCTGAGCGTCGAGGTGATGTCCACGACGCCCGGCTCCACCTTGTTCGTCACCGCCTGGGTGTTGAGGTTGGAGCCGCTGCTGCCGGAGTGGTTGTTGTTCTGCGGGTTGGGGACGTCGTTGGAGGAGACACCGGTACTGGAGCCGTTGCTGTTGTTGTTCAGCGCGACGGCGGTACCCGCTCCGGCTCCGGCCGCCAGGACCGCCACCGCGACGAGGGCCAGGAAACGGCCGCGGTGCCTGCGCCGGGGCGGTTCGCCGTAGCCAGGGGGTGGGGTGCCCCAGCCGCCGTAGCCACCCCCGGGCGGGGTCCCGTACGCACCGGGCCCGTACCCGCCGGGCTGGCCATAACCACCGGGCGGCCCGTACTCGCCAGGCTGGCCGAAGCTCCCGGCCGGCCCGTAACCGCCTGGCCCGCCTGGCCCAGTCGGCTGGCCGTACCCGCCGGGCTGCGCTGCGCCTGCGCCGGGCTGCTGGCCGTACCCGCCGGGCTGCGCTGCGCCCGCGCCGGGCTGCTGGCCGTACCCGGGCTGCTGGCCGTACTCGGGCTGCTGGCCATAGGCGGGCGGCTGGCCGTAGCCGGGCCGCTGCCCGTAGCCGCCACCCCGGCCGTAGTTACCGGTGGGAAGCGGCCCGAACCCAGCGGGTTGCCCGCTGTCGCCGCCCGGTGCCGGGTTGTCCATGCTCATCGGCGACGGTGCCTGGGTCTCCTGCCCCGCCTCGTCGGCCGGGCCGGATGGCACGTCGCCTGGTCCGAAGGCCGCCGTGCCGCCGTGCGCGGCGTCGCCGAAGGCCACGGTGTCGTCCGCGCCGGCGGACTCAGGCGGCCACTGTTGCCCGCCTGGCCGGTGCTCGCTACCGCTCTGGTCTTCCTGCATCGCTATCGCCCTCGCGTTGAGACCGAGAAAGGGACTCATCCTCGGTGCTGCCCGTTCCGGCGACCGGCCTGGTTCCGTCCGCCGCTTCCATCCCTAGTTAGCCATCCGTTCCTGAGCCGAACCTGAATGCCCGCTCCAGGTTATGAAGAGAGCTGTGGCCTAGCTGACCGTGCTTCCCGAACTTTGTTCCCACCTGCGTCCTTCAGTATCGCGGCCGGCGCTCCCGGCGCAGCAACACCACCAAAGCGTCACGATTTGACCGGCGCATTCCCAGCAGGCAGCCGGGTTCTGGGGGGCAGGCGTTCGCGGCGTGATGTGAATCACCACCCGGCGGGCCCGGCGCGAGGTGGGCTCACCGGGCCGGGGCGGCGCCCAGCGTGAGCGTGCTCGTCTTCTGCTGGCCGCTGGGGTTCTCCCAGTGCAGCGTCACCTTGGCCCCCGGCCGGAGCTGGCTCATCATCGTGGTGAGCGAGTTCGGGGTCGTCACCGCCTGCCCGTTCACGCCGGTGACCACGTCGCCGCTGGCCAGCCCGGCCGTTGCCGCCGGGGTCCCGCACAGGACGCCGTCGACGAGCGCGCCCGAACTGGCCGGGGCGATGGCCGTGGGCACCGAGGTGTCCGCGTTGTTGTTGATGCAGCCCTGGCTGCCTGGCGCCCGCCCGCCGGGCGACCCGGGTGACCCGGCAGCCCGCCCCGCCGCCCTGCTGCTGTTGCTGCTGTTGCTGCTGCTGGGCCTGCTGCCGCGGGTCCGCGCTGGTGCTCTGCGGGACCAGGACGCCGAGGAACCCCGGCACCCCGACCTGGACCGTCGCGCTGGCCTGGCCCGTGACGATCTGGCGGGCCACGGCCAGCGCCGTGTTGATCGGAATCGCGTAGCCGAGGACGTTGGCCGATCCCTGTGCGCTCGACGCGTTCGCGGTGTCCATGCCGATGACCTGGCCGGCCGCATTGGCCAGCGGGCCGCCGGAGTCCCCGGACACGATGTCGGCATTGGTCTGGAGCATGTTGTGCAGGGTCTCGGTGGCGCCGGTGCTCTCGTCGGTCGGGCTGATCGTCTTGTTCAGGCTGTTGATGATGCCGGAGGCGACCGCAGGCCGCCCGCGGCCCTGGGCGTTCCCGAACGCGAGGACCTGCGTGCCCAGCACGACCTGGGAGGAGTCACCCACCGCGACCGGCTTCAGCGCGGTGGCGCTCTTGATCCGCAGCAGTGCCACGTCCTGGCTGGCGTCATAGCCCAGCACGGTGGCGGTGTACGACGTGCCCGTGGCGGCCAGCGTCACCCTGATGGTCCGCGCCCCGTTGATGACGTGGTTGTTGGTCAGGATGAGCCCGTCGGTATTGATGATCATCCCGGTGCCCTCGGACGACGTGCCACCCGAATACTGGATTGCCGCGTCGATGTCCACGACCCCCGGCTCGACCTTGCTCGCCACCGTCTGCTGGTTCAGCGGGCCGGAGCCGGCGCTCCCGGCGTTGCTGTGCGGGCCGGGAACCTGGTTGGACGAGACGCCGGTGGAGGGGGTGCGCTGGCCGTTGTCCAGGCCCACGGCCGCGCCGGCGCCCAGCGCGGCGGCGAGGACGGCAACCAGGGCGTACACCACGACCCGGCCTCGCCTGCGCCGCCGGGGCGGCTCCCCGTATCCGGGCGGGCCCGCCCACCCGCCGTATCCGCCCGGCGCCTCGTATCCGCCGGGAGGACCGGCCAGGCTCCGGGCCCCCCGGCCCCCGGTCCGCCCGGCTCGCCTGGTGCCCCGTAACCGCCCCCGGTCCCGCCGAGATCACCGGCCTGCCCGTAGCGGCCCGCAGGGAACTGGGTCCACGACTCGGCACCGTCGTCGGGCTGCCGGTCGCGGCCGCCGAATTCACCGCCGCCTGGTTCGCTGCCGGTCTCGTGCTGCATCCTCATCGCCTTCGCCGTGAAGGGCCTCTGCCGCGCCGCGCCTGCATCCTCCGGCGATCTGACCCGCCTGCGGCCGCCGCCATACGAGCATTTATTCCCCCGCAGATGGGTTCACTCTGCAAACTCCCTAAGGGTTCTCCCAGGGAGAATTCGGGTCGGCCGGGGAAGATCGGGCGTCGGGCCCCCATTGCGATGGCGGGCCCCGACCCGGATCAAGGCGACATAACGCGAAACACGCACATCTTCATGGTAGGCTACCGAAAACGCGATATGACGCGAGTTCCGGCGGTACGAGGAGCTGTGATGTCCACACCAACCCAGATGAACGAGCCGGGTCTGTCACGCCGTGAGGAGATGTCCGTCTCCGGGGAAGCGATGTCGTCGGCTCCGTGGACCGGGGCGGCCGTCACTGGCGGGATCGTCGCCGCTGGTGACCTCGGCTGGCACGTGATCGGCGGGAGCATCGGGCTGGCCGGCCTCGGTGGCTCACTCTCGCTCGGCGTCGTCGCCTTCTTCGTCGTCGCGGCGGCTGGCGCGCTGATGCGTGAGCGGTCGGGCCGGGCGATCCGCTGGGCCCGAACCAACCCGTGGCGTTTCGCGGTGCTGCCGGGCGTGGCGACCGCGGCCGTCGTGTTCGTGCTCTCGATGGTCCTCGGCCACGGGATCTTCAGCCCCGTGCTGAGCGGCCTATGGCACGGAGCCGTCGCGTTCGGCCTGACCGGCGCGGCCGGGACCGCCGCCCGGATGCGGCGCCGCAGCGCCTGACCAGCCCTGCCTTAAGCCGGTCTCACCGGTCCTGCTTCGGGCGTGCGCCGGACCGGGCCGGCCGGATCGCAAAACGCGTCATGCTCGGCCGCCGTCCCGACGGACAGGCCCCGGCGTGCGCATTCATCGAGCAGCCGCGGAAGCGCGTCCAGGGCCGCACGCGACGCCCCGGGCGGCGATGTGCAGTCCGAGTCGTGCAGGAGCACGGTGCCGCCGCCGCTCAGGTCCCTCATCAGCGTCGCGTAGACCATCCCGGGGGTCGCGCCGGGCACCCACTCCCGGCCCCAGCAGGTCCACAGCAGCGGGCGCAGCGTCAGCCGCCGGGCGGCCAGCAGCGCCCCGCCGCTCAGCACCCCGTACGGCGGCCGGAAGAACGCCGGTACCCGCCCGGTCGCATCGGCGATCGTGTCACGGGCCCGCGCGATGTCGTCGTAGGCCGCGACCGGGCCGCGCAGCGTCAGGTAGCGGTGGTCCCAGCCGTGCACGGCGATCTCGTGCCCGGCCGCCGCGATCTCGCCGGCCATCCCGGGCGCGGCCGCCGCCATCGAGCCCAGCATGAAGAAGGTCGCGCGGACATCGCGCCGGCTGAGCAGGTCGAGGAAGCGGGGCGTGGACCGGGGATCGGGCCCGTCGTCGAAGGTCAGCGCGACATGACCGGCCGCCCCGTATCCGGCGAGCCGGCGGAACAGCCGGCGGCGGACCGGGCCGATCGCGGTGATCCCCGGACCGCCCTGCGCGACGGCCACCAGCACCGACGTCGCCACCACCGGAACCGCGAACGCCGGCCACTGCCCGGCGCCAGTACGTGTGCTGATCGCTGCTCCAATCCGCCGCGCCTCGTTGCCGTCCTAACATGACACAGCAGGGGGTCACGCACGGGCGGGCCGGGCCGGCCCGGAGCAACGCGGCCGGGAGGGGCAGACCGATGAGACCGCCGAACGAGCGCCGCCGCGAGGCCCTGCTCCTGTCGGGGGCCCTCGGCATGGGGCACGAGGTCACGGCGCAGGTCTGCGCGGCATCGCTGGAAGCCAGGGGCTGGTCCACGCAGACCCTGGACGCGATGCGGCTGCTGGGCCGCCGCGCCGGGGGCGCGGGCGAGAAGGTGTTCCGCTCGATGTTCGCCGTGCCCGGCCTGTACGACGCCTTCCACTTCGCCGCGCTGCGTCCCGGGAGCCGGCTGGCCCTGCTCGCGGACGCCGCGGCCCGCCGCCAGCTCGTCCCGCGGCTGGCCGAGCATCTGGACGCCCATCCCGCGGAGCTGGTCATCTCGGTCTTCGCCACGGGAGCCTCGGCCATCAGCGCGCTGGCCGGGCGGTATCCGGGCCTGACCCACGTGGTGTTCTGCCGGGACGTCACGCCGCACCGGCTGTGGGTCCACCCCCAGGTCGATCTGTACCTGGTCACCTCGCCGGTGGCCGAGTCGGCCGTCCGGCGGTTCCAGCCCCGGGCGGCGGTGCGCGTCGTGCCGTCTCCGGTCCGGCCCGCCTTCTACGACCCGCCCGCCCGGCCGGAGGCGCGGGCCCGGCTCGGCCTGGCCGACCACGCGCCATGCGTCCTGCTGATGTCGGGCGGCTGGGGCCTCGGCCCGGTCGCCGAGGCGGCCGCCGCGCTCGGCGACGCCGGCGTCCACGTGCTCGCGGTCGCCGGGCGCAATGCCGTGCTCGAGGCCGCCCTGCGGGCCGTCCAGGAGCGGCAGCCGAGGGTCCGCGCGTTCGGCTTCACTGATCGGATCGCGGAACTGATGGCCGCCGCCGACCTGGTCGTCACCAGCCCGGGCGACACCTGCACCGAGGCCCGCGCGGTTGGCCGGCCCCTGCTGGTGCTCGACATCGTGCCCGGCCACGGCCGGGACAATCTCCAGCACGAGCTGGAGCTGGGCAACGCGCGCGTCACCTCGGCCGGGAGCGAGGCCGTCGTCGCCAATGCGCTCGCGGCCCTCGCGGCGCCGCGGGTCAGCGGCGCCGGGGGCGTCAGCGTCGTCCGGGGCCTGGGCCGCTAGCCGCCCGGTGGCCGCCGACCCGCGTCAGTGGGAGGAAGCGTTCTCGGCCGCGCTGGCCTCGGCCGGCCTGGGCGATACGGGCGGCACGTCCGGCCGTGATCGGCCGGGTGCGGCATCCGGCCCAGTACGACGGTTACCGGGGTACCCCGGTAACCGGGCCATGGCCTGGGCCAGCTCGGCGATGCCCCGGCCCCAGCCGGATATCTGGCCGGGCGGCAGGTACGAGGATCCGTTGCCCGCGTGATCGACCTCGGGTGAGGCGAGGTAGCGCTCCCGGCCCTGGGCGTCGATGAAGTAGAGAGCGGAGGTGTGCACGATGTCGGCGTTCGGGTTCGGCGCCTGGACCTCGATGTTGTAGTCCCGCCATGTGGTCCGCAGGGCCGGCGCCGGCCCGGTGAAGAAGTGCCAGCTGGGAATGGTGCCCAGCCGCTGCTCGGCCGAGAACTTCGCCACCGCGGGCACGGACGAGTAGTACTGGTTGACGTTGACGGCGGCAAAGACGATCTGGCCCGCCGCAGGCCCGAGGTCGCGGTAGGCGTCCACGAACTCCTGCGAGACGATCGGGCAGATGTCCGTGCAGTGCGGGTCCATGAATTCGAGGACCACGATCTTGCCGCGGAAGCCCGACAGGCTCATGGTTCGCCCGGCCTGATCGGTGAACCGGAAGCCCGGTGCGGGCCGGGCCGGGAGCGCGCTGAGCGCCATGAGATTGGCCAGGCCGGTCGACACGCTCGCCGGTATGCCACTGGGCCGCAGTTCCCCGGGCTGGGCCGAGTTCAGATGCTGAACGGCGGCGTAGGCCGACCCGCCGGCCAAGACGATCACCGCGAGCGAGACCATCGCGAGCAGGCGCCAGCGCGTCATGGTGAGAGGTGTCCTTTCCGCCCGGCCATTGCCCCGCCTGATCAGCCGGGCAGGGCCGGCGGCGCGACGTGGGATGAGAGGGCCGTGTTAGCCGACGCGATCACCTTGTCGATCGCGGCGCGCTTGGCGTCGAGCGCGGCCTGGTCACGCTGCAGAGTGGCCGAGGCGCGGGACTTGGCCGCCGGGCTGCCGGCGGTCAGGACGGCCGCCGCATCGGCCTGCACCCGCTGGGCGAGCGGGAACGCCCAGGTGACCAGGTCGTTCACCGTGGCGTCCAGGTGGAACGACGCCAGCGACTCGGTGACCTGATACTGGACCAGATCCTCCATCGGCATGCTGTTGGCCGGTGAGCAGTTCGAGGCGCCGTAGGTGGCGATGCCGACGGCCGTCTTGACGTCGTGGCTGGCCCCGGACTGGATGGCCCGCAGCGCCGTGAGCGAATCGCGGACGCCGCCGGCGCACGACTGGATGTCGGTGTTCACGTCGTGGACGAAGCCGCGAAGGTCCGCCACCCGCTGGCTGGTGGAGGGGCGGTGGGGGATGGCCGCGATCACCAGCCCGGCCACGAGCACCGCCGCGGCCGCGAACAGCCACCGGGGGGTGCGCAGGGCCGGCCAGCCGGACCGTCTCAGCGGAAGCCGCTCCGGCGAGGTGGTATCGGTGGCTGGGGGCATCGTCACGCCTTCCCGGTGATCTCGGCCATTCCCGCCGTGAGCTGCTTCGTGGTGAGGGCACCGAAGACGCGCTTCACGATGTGGTGGGAGGCGTTGAGGAAAAAGGTCTGCGGGAGCGCGGTGACGCCGTATGCGTCGGCCGCCTGGACCGCGGGATCGAAGCCCAGGGGGTATGTCACCCCGGCCTGGGCGGCGAACTTCTGCGCCGCCGCCGCGCTGTCGTTCTCATCCAGCCCGACGACGGCCACCTTGGCCCGCTCAGTGCGGTAGAACCTGGCCAGCATCGGTGTCTCCTGCCGGCACGGCACGCACCACGAGGCGAAGAAGTTGATCACCACCGGGCGTCCCGCGTACTGGCTGAGCGAGATGTGCTGGCCGGTCTGGCCGAGCACGGACACGGTGAACCCGGCCGCCCGCGGCGCGGCCTGGCTGGGCGGCGCGCTGGTCCCCGCTGTCGCGGCGACGAGGCCGGCCGCCACGGCGGCGGCCAGGCAGATGCCCAGCACGGCCGAGGCGATCCGGTGCTGCCGCGCCATCCGCCGCACCGCGCCTGCCGGGACTCCCATAGGCATCCTCACTACCTCAATCTCGCGATGGTTCCGGTCGCTCCCACCGGCCGCGGGTGCCCTCGTCCGGGGTTACCTGCTCAGTGTTACCTACCGGCAGGCCCGCTGCGTCCGGTGGTCCCCCGGGCGTCGCGCCGGGCACGGGCAGCACCAGCTCGAATTCGCTGCCTTCGCCGGCCGTGCTCCGGACGCGTACGTCCCCGCCGTGGGCGCGGGCCACCGCGCGGACCAGCGCGAGCCCCAGGCCGGTCCCGGAGGAGCGTTCCGCGCCCGCCCCGGAGGAGAACCGGTCGAAGATCCGGCCGAGCTGGCTGGCGGGTATGCCGGACCCGGTGTCCGAGACGGTCAGCCCGGCGAATGCCCCGGCCGGGGGCTGGCTGACCGACAGCCGGATGACATCGCCCGCTGCGGTGTGCCGGACGGCGTTTTCCAGCAGGGCGTCGATGGCCAGGCCCAGCCGGACCCGGTCGGCGTTCACGGTGACGTGGTCGAGCCGGCCGAGCTGCCACCGGCGATCCGCTGACGGCCGCCACCGCCTGATCGCCTCCATCGTGAACCGGTCCAGCGCGAGCGGCTCGGCCAGCAGGAAATCCGGATCTTCCGACGCCGCGATGACCAGCAGCCGTTCGCCGATCCGGCGCAGCCGGGCCAGCTCGCCCACCACGACCTGGATGTCACGCCGCTGGCGTCCGGTCAGCTCCGCGGCCAGCAGCTCGGCATGGCCGAGCGCGATCGTGATCGGCGTCCGGAGCTGATGCGCGGCGTCCTGCAGGAACGTCCGCTGGGAGGCGAGCAGGCGGCTGTTGTGCTCGCTGACCGCCTGCCGGGCCTGGTCGGCGGACAGCCGGCGCCGGGCATGCCAGACCATCGCGCAGAACATCGCGGCCATCAGCGGCACCTCGGTCAGCTCGGCGGCCGGTTCGGTGCCTCGCCGGATGTCCAGGGCGATGGCCGCCCCGGTCGTGACGATCACCACGGCCAGGACCCACAGGGTCGGCTTGGGCGCCCAGACCCGGAAGCCGTAGAGAATCGTGAAGCTGATCCAGATGAAGTGGAACGGGATGGTCTCCCAGTTCGAGAACAGGAGGATCGCGGCCAGGTTGAGCGCCGAGAAGGCGCCCCAGGCGATGTCGACCCAGTTCACGGTGATGGGCCGCCAGCGGCCGGGCCACGGCCGCCACCCGGCGGCCGCGCCGTCACGCCGCGAGCTGATAGCCCTCACCGCGCACTGTCCTGATCAGGTCGAAGCCCAGCTTCGAGCGCAGCCGCCGGACGCACACGTCGACGACGTTCGAACCGGGATCGAAGTCCAGCCCCCACACCGACGCGAGCAGGTGCTCCTTCGGCACTGACTGCCCGGCGTGCTCCATCAGCTCACGCAGCAGGAGGAACTCCAGGCGGGTCAGCGGGACCGGCCCGCGGCCGCAGTCGGCTTCCAGGCGCCACACGTCCAGGGTGAGGTCGCCGGTCCTGATCATCTCGCCGTGGGCGCGCGCGTCGTCCCTCAGCCGGACCTTGATCCTGGCCAGCAGTTCGGCCAGCGAGAACGGCTTGGTCAGGTAGTCCTGCGCCCCCAGTTCGAGGAACTCCACCTTCGAGGCCACGTCGGCCAGGCACGAGAGCACCAGCACGGCCTGGTCCGGGCGGTCCTCGAGCAGCCGCTCCAGGACCATCCGCCCGTCCATATCGGGCATGACCACGTCGAGGATGACGAGGTCCGGCTCGGACTCCGCGACCCGCTGCAGCCCGCCGGCTCCGGTCGTGGCCCAGTCCACCACGTATCCGTCCGCTGACAGGGCCCGGACCACGAACGAGCAGATCATCGGCTCGTCGTCGATGATCAGAATGCTCGGCGCGGCCGGGTGGCCTGCCAGACGAATGTCCCCCCGAACAGCGCCGTGCGAACTAGCTGTCGAATCCCGATGCGTCACACCGGTCACGTCGGCATCACGTCCTCGCGCCGCAAGTCACCCGAAGGTGCCCTTCCCGTTGATTTACCCTTATCCGGCATAACGGATCAAGACCTGGCAGCAAACGATTGCGAATCGTTGCCCGCGGCGCTTGACATCGCCACCGGAAACGGTCATGTGGTCGAAAACATGATCTTTGCCGACAGTGGCGGTATCGCGGCCGGGGACCGCATGACAATTTCGTCATTCACGCCAGTCGGTATTGCTCTACGCAGCGTGATGGCACCACGATCTACCACGTAGGCGGAGGGCCGGTCGGCGATCAGATGCACGACTGGCCCCGCGCCGTGCTGCAAAACATGCGCAAAGACGTGCTGCAACGACGCAATGAACGAGGTGGTGACTGGTGTCTGTGCCGGCCCGTGCCGCTGCCCTCCTGGCGGCGGTCGCCGTGGTGGTCGGGCTCGGGATCTTCGTCGCCGTCTACTACATCGGCGGCGCGAGTTCCCTGACCACCGTCCACTACGCCGCGTCCGGCGGCCAGGTCAACGTCATGCTGCAGGAAGACCCGCAGAATGACTCGGCCAGCAAGCCGGACTGGGTGAGCTACTACGTCGCAGGATCCCGACATCCAAGCAGTGGGTGCACACCACCCTGTTCTCGGTGCCCGCCAACACGAAGGTCAACGTCACGATCTTCGGCTACGACGGCTGCACCCCGATGCGGAACAACTACTGGAGCCAGGTCCAGGGCACGATCGGCGGCACGGTGACCGTGCAGCAGTTCAACAAGGACACAAGTCCCTCGGGCCACCAAGGCCGTGTCGTCATCAACTCCTGGGCGACGTGCGCGGTGGGGCACACGTTTGCGATCCCGTGCCTCGGCGCTGACCGTTCCGGTCGCGTCGCCCAAGCGCTGAACTCGCGAACGCCTCTGCAGCTCGTCTCCGTGCACCCCCAGTTCGAGCGGCCGTACACCGCTGGAGAAGTTCAGCTTCATGACGCCGGAGCCACGGCGGTGACTTCCGTTGGCAGTGCTTCATCCCCTGCGGCGGCGGCTACGTCGACGGCAACGGCGGTCCCATGCAGCAGCTTGGCTACATGATGGGTGAGATGGACGTGGTGGCCTGATGGCAACGACGCAGAGGAGGCCGCGGCCGGCGCGCGGCGAGCCGCGTCACGGCTGGCGGATCTTCTTCATCTGGATCGTGCTCGCGCTGGCCGCGGACCTGGTCATCTGGTTCATCTGGTACCCCCACATGCCGCCGGGCCGACATGAGCGACTCCGCTCGCCACCAGCAGTTCGACATCGCGGTGCTGTCCGTGACCGGCGCGCCCGTGGTGATCGCCGTGGTCACCTACTTCCTGTACTCGATCGTGGCGTTCCGGGCCCGGCCGGGGGACGAAGCGACGGCCAGCCGATCCGCGGCAACACCAAGGTCCAGCTGCTCTGGATCACCGGGACCGCCCTGATCGTGATGTTCGCGTTCGCCTTCGGCACCGTCGAGCTCGTCGTGCCGGCCGGGGCCGGGGCGCGGTGAAGGCCCGAACCCGATCTGGAAGCTGAGCGGTGTGCAGACCGCCACCTGGCGCCCGGGAACGAACGACATGCTGCAGGTGCAGGTGATCGGGCAGCAGTGGGGCTGGACCTACCGGTATCCGCAGTTCGGCGGGATGGAGAGCACCGCGCTCAGGCTTCCGGTGAACACCCCGGTGAAGTTCCACGTCACCTCACTGGACGTTATCCACAGCTTCTGGGCCTATCAGCTCGGCGTGAAGGCCGACGCCAACCCGCAGGTGGACGACGTGGCCTACACCACGCCGAAGCAACTGGGCAGCGTCACGGTCCGCTGCAACGAGCTGTGCGGCATCTGGCACGGTGCGATGTTCAACTACGGCCGGGTCACGTCGCAGGACGCGTTCCAGACCTGGGCCAGCGGCCTGCAGACCAAGGAGCAGAGCGACGGCCTGCTCACCGCCCTGCCGCCGTACGCGCTCACCTACGACGCCACCGTCATTCCCCAGCTCGGCAAGAATTTGACCAAGGTGGTCGGCATCACCGGGGCGCCAACGGCTACTACTACTCAGGCCCGCAGGCCGGTACCAACCAGGGCGACCGGTGTCGCCATGACCGGGTCCCGGCCACGAGCAGCAGCGCGTGCCATGCCCGGATAGCCGCGCCCATACGTCGGTGAAGAGGTGACAGGATGGCTGTCGAGACACAGCCGGAACGGGCGGAGCCAACCGGCCGCGGTCCCGCCCAGCCTGGCCGCGCGCGGTCGTGGTGGATGCGCCCGGGAGTGCACACCGGCCTGATCGGCGCGGTGGCCGGTTACGTCCTCGGCCATTTGCTGGGCAACTTCCTGGGCGGCGGGTACTCGCGCAGCACGCTGTCCGACTCCAACGACGTCCCGATCGTCCTCGGGTACTCACTGGCCGTGATCGGCTGGCTGGCCGGGGTCGGCGTCTTCAACGACCTGGGCTACCTGGTCATGGGCAAGCCGATGCCCGGGCGTGAGCGGAGCCGCCGAAGCCGAGATCGGGCTGGGCAAGTACTTCCGGTACACCCTCGACCACAAGGTCGTCGGCATCCAGTACCTGTTCGGCATGATCGGCTACTTCCTGACCGGCGGCCTGTTCGCGATGGCGATCCGGAGCGAACTGCTGTCGCCGTCGTACCATCTCCTGGGGCCCAGCCAGTACCTGATGGTCGTCGGCGAGCACGGCACCATGATGATGATGATGATGTCCTCGGTCATCCTCGGGCCGTTCGGGCAGTACTTCGGCCCGCTGCTGATCGGGTCCAAGCGGGTGGCGTTCCCGCGGCTCGAGGCGCTCGGGTTCTGGCTCACGCCCGCCGCCTACGTCATCCTGCTGTCCGGCCTCCTGTTCGGCGGGTTCCCGACCGGCTGGACCGGGTACGAGCCGCTGGCCACCCAGGCCGGCCTCGGGCCAGGACGCTTACTTCTTCGCGTTCGGCCTCATGGGGCTCTCGATGATCCTGGCCGGCTTCAACATGATCGTGACCGTGATCAACTACCGGGCGCCCGGCATGCGGTGGGGACGGCTGCCGATGTTCGTCTGGTCGATGTTCACCGTCTCGTTCCTTCAGGTGCTCGCGGTGCCCGTCCTGTCGGCGGCGTGCTACATGGCGCTGACCGACCGGACGTTCCAGACCGCGTTCTTCACCAACAGCCTCGGCGGCAGCAGCTACCTGTACCAGGACCTGTTCTGGTTCTTCGGCCATCCCGAGGTGTACATCCTGGCCCTGCCCGGGTTCGGCGTCATCTCCGAGGTCGTCTCGGTGTTCTGCCGCAAACCGCTGTTCGGTTACCGGATCGCGGCGGCCGGGATGATCGGCGTCGGGCTGCTCAGCTTCTTCGTCTGGCAGCACCATCTGTTCGACAGCGGGATCAACCCGGACATGCGGCCGCTGTTCATGCTGACCACCGAGCTGATCTCGATCCCGACCGGCTTCATCTTCCTGGTCGGCATGGGCACGTTCTGGAAGGCGCGGATCAGGTTCTCCATCCCGATGCTGTTCGCGCTGGCCTTCTACTTCAACTTCCTGATCGGCGGGATCAGCGGGGTGTTCCTGTCCGACGTGCCCGCGGACACCACCGAGCACGGCAGCTTCTTCGTGATGGCCCACTTCCACTACACGATCATGGGCGGCCTGATCTTCGCGTTCATGGCCGGCATCTACTACTGGCTGCCCAAGATGCTGGGGATCAAGCTGAACGAGAAGCTGGGCAAGATCCACTTCTGGACCATGTTCATCTTCTTCAACACGACCTTCTTGCCCCTGTTCGCGCTCGGGATGGCGGGCATGCCGCGCCGGGTGTTCGAGTACGCCCGCAACCTGCAGACGCTCAACGACTGGGTGTCGATCTCCGCGTTCTGCCTGGGCGGCTCGATCCTGATCTTCGTGATAAACCTGGTCATGTCCACGCTGTTCTGGCGGGAGCGCGAGACCGGTAACCCGTGGCGGGCCCGGAGCCTGGAATGGCAGCTGACGTCCCCGCCGCCGGCGGTCAACTTCGAGCGGATTCCCGTGGTGCTCTCCGGCCCGTATGAATACGGCGTCCCGGGCGCGCCGCCGGTCGCGGACCTGGATCCGCCCCCCGGCGTCGTCGCCGCCGCCTATGCCAAAACGCCGGGACACGAGGAAGCGGAGGCCCGGCCATGACCGATGCAACCCTCCCCCCGCCTCCACCGCCGCCCGGGCCCGCCCGGATGGACCGGGACACCGAGGAGGCGATCTTCTACCACGAGTCCGCGGTCAACGCGGCGTGGACCGGTTCCCGTCTGGCCATCGGGGGGCTCACCTTCCTCTTCGGGGCGTTCGCGTTCGCCTTCTTCTACCTGCGCGCCCTCAACTCCAGCGGCCGGTGGGAGGGGCTCCGGGTTCCAGGCGCCGCCCCTGCTCACGGGCACGATCATCGCGTTCCTGGTGCTGGTCAGCGCCGGGGTCCACTACGCGGCGCTGCAGCAGATCAAGGTCGGCCGTAAGCGGGCGTGGCAGATCGGGGGCCTGGTCGCCCTGGTCCTCGGGCTCGTCGCGGTCGGGCTGCAGATCTTCGAACTGCTCAACCTGCCGTTCACCCCGGGAAGCTCGGGCTATTCCAGCGTCTTCACCGGGTTCTATCCGGTGTTCCTGGTCATCGTGCTGGTCGCGATGATCTGGCTGGAGATCCTGCTGGCCACGTCGCGCTACATTCCGGCGATGTCGTTCGTGGAGCAGCCACCGACCTACGGCGAGGCGTTCACGGTCCAGCGCTTCCAGGCCCGGCTCAGCTCGTTCTCTGCCATCTGGAACTACCTGGCCGTAATAGCGATCGTGTTCTGGTTGCTGTTCTACGTGATCTGACGGGAAGGAACGCTCAAATGAATGGCTGGACCTACGGCGGGGCGATCCTGTCGTTCGCGTTCCCGATGATCCTGTTCATCGCCGTCATGGGCGCCCTGTACGTGGAGTACACCAAGCCGGAACTGGTGCCGGGCCGCTTCCACGAGACCGGAGAGCCGGTCAGTGCCACGCGGATGGTCTCGCAGGCCCACCTGGCCCGCAACGAGCCCGTGGGCGGCCAGGCGGAAGCGGCCGGCGGCGAAGAGCACGTGGCCGAGGGCATCGAGGTTCAGGAGTGACCTCTCCGGCCGCGGCCCTGCCCATCGTTCCGCGCGGGTCCGACGGGCCCGGGGATGCCGGGAAGGCCAGCGTCTCGCCGCCGGGGCACCGGAGCCCGCGGGTGGTGGCCCGGTCGCTGTTCGCCCTGACCAAGCCGCGCATCATCGAGCTGCTGCTGGTGACCACGGTCCCGACCATGCTGCTCGCCCGCCGCGGGCTGCCCTCGGGCTGGCTGCTGCTGGTCACCCTGGCCGGCGGGGCGCTGGCGGCCGGCAGCGCCAACACGATCAACTGCTACCTGGACCGCGACATCGACGCCCTGATGAAGCGGACCGCCCGCCGGCCGCTCGCCGCCCGCGGCGCCGCGGCCACGGTTAAGCCCGGCGAGGCACTGGTCTTCGGCATCCTGCTCGGCGCGGCCGCCACGGCCGTCCTGGGCTTCGCGGCCAACTGGCTGGCCGCGAGCCTGGCCGACGCGGCCATCCTGTTCTACGTGTTCGTGTACACGCTGGGCCTGAAACGGCGCAGCCCGTCCAACATCGTGATCGGCGGGGCGGCGGGCTGCTTCCCGGTCCTGGTCGGCTGGGCCGCCGTCACCGGCTCGGTCAGCCTGCCCGCCGTCGTCCTGTTCGCGGTGATCTTCCTGTGGACCCCGCCGCACTTCTGGGCGCTGGCCATGAGGTTCCGCCGCGACTACGAGGCGGCCCACGTGCCGATGCTCCCGGTCGTGGCCTCCGCGGCCGCCGTCGCCAGGAAGATCCTCTACTACTCCTACGCCATGGTGGCGGCCACGCTCGCGCTCGCGCCGTACGCGGGCTGGCTGTACGGCGGCTGCGCGGCCGCGCTGGGCGGCTGGTTCCTGGTCGCCGCGCACCGGCTGAACCGCCAGGTCGCGGCCAAGGGCCCGGGGGACCCCGGCTACAGCGGCCCGGCCCCGATGCGCCTGTTCCATCTGTCCATCGCCTACCTGACCCTGTTGTTCGCCGCGATCGCCGTCACCGCCCTCCTCCCCTGGGGCCGCTGGTAACCCCGCGCCCGCGCGGCCCCGCGTTCCGCGCGCCCCCGCGTTCCATGATCATGTGAAGTTTGCCGCCAAATACGACGTTTTCAACACATGATCATGGTCTGATCGGCGAAGGAGAGATGCGCCTGCGGCTGGTGGGGCGCCTGTGACTGATGTGACGCCCGACGGCCCGAGGCGGAAGGGGCTGTGCGCCGGGCGAAGGCTGCGTGCCCTGACGGCTACGCGTGGGGTGGGTCGCCTAGGGGGAGGCGGACAACGGCGCGGAGGCCGGGGCCGGCGTTCTCCAGCCACGCGGTCCCGCCGTGGGCGATCGCGGTGGCCCGGACGATGGCCAGCCCGAGCCCGGCGCCGCCCGTGTCGCTGCCTCGGGCCCGCGCGTCGTCCAGCATCGTGAACCGGTCGAACGCCCGCTCCAGACTGTGCGGCGGAATCCCCGGCCCGTCGTCGGTCACGGTCAGCAGGGCCCACAGTTCACCGCTCGACTCACCGTCGGCCGTCACCCGGACCCGGACGCGTTCGGCGGCGTAGCGGACGGCGTTGTCGATCAGGTTGACCAGCATCCGGCGGAGCCCGTCGGCGTCGCCGCTGACCGGGAACACCCCCGGCGCGGACACCGGATTCACGGACACCGGATTCACGGACACCGGATCCACGGACACCGGCACCCGGGCCTGCCCGTAGCCGGCCACCGTCGCGGTGGCCAGGTCAGCCAGGTCGACGGTCCCGCCGAGCGGGCCGGGAGCCCGGGCCGCCGCCTGGCCGGCCCGTTCCTCCAGCCGCGCGAGCACCAGGAGGTCTTCGGCCAGCCGGGCCAGCCGCAGCGTGTCGGCGAGCACGTCCCGCGCCGTCTGCTCCCATACCTGGCTGTCCGGGTGATCCAGGGCCACCTCGAGCTGGGCGCGGATGCTGGCGATGGGGCTGCGCAGCTCGTGGGCCGTGTCCGAGACGAGCCGTCGCTGCCGCTGCTGGGCCGCCTCGAGCCGGGACAGCATGTCGTTCAGCGTCACCGCGAGGCTGTGCACCTCGTCGCGCGCCTCGGGGACCGGGAGCCCGCGCGGCACCCCGGTCGCTGTGACCTGCTCGGCGCCCCGGCGCAGCCCGCTGATCGGGCGCAGCGTGGACCCGGTGATCAGCCAGATCACCCACGTCATGAGCAAGAACAGCGCCGGCGTGCCGAACAGCAGGGCATGGGCCACCGTCTCCAGGCTGTTGCTCACCGCGCCGTAGGACACCGCGGCGATCACGGTCTCCCCGCGCTGGCCCAGGACCGCGACGACGCGCACGAACTCGGGCAGCCCGTACGGGCGGCCGTCGAGCATGATCCCGCTGCGGGTGCGCGCGGCCGAGGCGGCCTGGCCGCCGGCAGCAGGGGGACGAGCCGGTCGGCGCCCGGCGAGGCGGCCACGATCCGGCCGTCGGCCGCGACGACCTGCACGACCGCCGTTCCCGCGGCCACGGGGACCGGGTTCGGCAGCCGGTTGGCGTCCACCAGGGCGGCCACTTCCTGGGCCGTCTGCCGCGCCGAATCGTCGAGACCCCGGTTGAGCGAGACGCCCAGCGCCGCGATCAGCAGGACCGCCACGCCGGCCAGCGCGACCGCCAGCCCCGCCGCGGCGGTGAGCGTCAGCCGGGCGCGCAGGCTCCGCCGGCGCCACCACGCGGCCAGTCCCAGCAGGCGGGGACGCCGGCCGCGTTCCGTTCGGTAAAAAAGGTCTTGATCATTTTGCCGAACAGAACTCGCGGTGGCAGTCTCCTTCCCCGTGCCAGCGGGAGCGGTGGGCCGGGTCATCGCCGCGCGGTGCTCCTATCCGCCGTCGGCGGCGAGCCGGTAGCCCGCGCCCCGCAGCGTCTGGAGGGCGGCGCGGCCGAACGGCGCGTCGATCTTGCGGCGGATATAGCCGGCGTAGACCTCGACGACGTTCAGGTCGGCGCTGTCCGAGGTGTCCCAGACGTGGTCGAGCAGCTCGGACTTCGGCACCACCTGGCTGGCCCGCCGGATGAGGTACTCCAGCATGGCGAACTCGCGGGCGGTCAGGTCGATGTCGGTCTCGCCCCGGCGCACGATTCGGCTGGCCGGGTCGAGTGACAGGTCTCCGGCCCGGAGCACGGCGGGCCTCGGCGCCGCCCCGCGGCGGAGCAGGGCCCGCAGCTTGGCCGCCAGCACGATGTAGGAGAACGGCTTGGTCAGGTAGTCGTCGGCGCCGAGGTCGAGCCCGTCGGCCTGGTCGTACTCGCCGTCCTTGGCCGACAGGATGAGCACCGGCACCCAGTTCTCCTCGGCCCGCAGCCGCTCGCAGACCTGGTAACCGGACAGCTGGGGCAGCATCAGGTCGAGGACGACGGCGTCGTAGGCGCCTTCGCGCGCCAGGTGCAGGCCGTCGGCGCCGTCGAAGGCCAGATCGACGGCGAACCCCTCGGCCTGCAGGCCCCGCTGCACCGCGCCGGCCAGCCGTCGTTCGTCTTCTACCACGAGCACGCGCACGCCCTGCTCCTTCGCGGAGACTGTGCCCCCCATTCTCGTGCCAGTCTGCCGCGCACGTAACGCTGGCTGAGCCTCGCTGGCTATTGCCCGTGCGGGTCCGAGGCATTGAGCGTCTCGACGACCTGGTCGTAGTCGCCGCGCGCCTCGCCGTAGCGCAGGAACTTGACCCGTTCGACCTGGATCTCCTGGGCGTCGGGCTGGGCCTGGAGCAGCGCGACGACCTCGGCCACGAACTGCGTCCAGCGCCATCGCGAACTCGCTGTTCTCCTGGCCGGGCAGCAGCGAGGTGCGGACGGCCGGCGGCTCGAGCTCCACGACCTTCACGGTGGTGTCGGCGAGCTGCAGCCGGATCGACTCGCTGAGCATGTGGATCGCGGCCTTCGACGCGTTGTAGCTGGGTGTGACCTTGAGCGGTGTGAACGCGAGGCCCGAGGAGACGGTGACGATCGTGGCGTCCGGCTGCGCCTGCAGGTGCTGGACGAACGCGGCGATGAGCCGGATCGGGCCGAGGACGTTGGTCGTCACGACCGACTCGGCCGAGGCCAGGAACTCCTCGGGCTTGTGCCAGTCCTCGACGCGCATGATGCCGGCCATCGTGACCAGGACGTTGAGGTCCGGGTGCTTGGCCAGGACCTCCTGGGCGGCCGAGTCGATGCTCGCGGTATCTGCCGTGTCGATCGGCACCGTGCTCGATGCCGGGGTGCTGGGCGGCAATCTGGTCCAGCAGTTCGGTGCGCCGGCCGCCGACGATGACGGTGTTCCCCTGGGCGTGCAGCGCGAGGGCGAGGGCCAGGCCGATGCCGCTCGTGGAGCCGGGGATGAAGATGGTGTTTCCGGTGATGTTCATGCTTTGAGCGTGGCCCGCCGGTGGCGGCGTGGGCAGAGAGCGCTTATCGGGGGATCCGCGATCCCTGGTTCGGGCTCGGCAAGCGCGGATAATGGAAGCATGGACCGTGCCGTACTGGCCGACTTCCTGCGCCATCGCCGGGAGGTCCTGCAGCCCGAGGACGTCGGGATCCCCGTGGGCGCGCGCCGCCGGACCCCGGGCCTCAGGCGTGAGGACGTCGCGGCGCTCGCGGCCATGTCGACCGACTACTACACGCGGCTTGAGCAGCAGCGCGGCCCGCAGCCGAGCGAGCAGATGCTCACGTCGCTGGCCCGGGCGCTGCGGCTGACCGGCGATGAGCGCGACTACCTGTTCCAGATCGCGGGACGCGGCGCCCCGGCGCCGGTGTCGGCCGCGACGCATGTCGCCCCCGCGCTGCTGCGGGTGCTGGACCGCCTCAATGACACCCCGGCGCTCATCCTGTCCAGCCTGGGCGAGACGCTGGTGCAGAACCGCATGGCCGACGCCCTGTTCGGCGACAAGTCGGGCTACACCGGCCTGGCCCGCAGCGAGATCTACCGCTGGTTCACCGATCCTTCGGCGCGGCTGTCCTACCCCGAGGACGACCGCGACCGGCAGAGCCGGGCCCAGGTCGCGAACCTGCGCGCCGCCTACGGCTCGATGGGCCCCCAGTCGCGGGCGGGCGAGCTCGTCCGGACATTGCAGAAGGCGAGCGCGGAGTTCGCCGGGCTGTGGGAGCGGCACGAGGTCGCGAAGCGCTTCGAGGACCACAAGACGCTGATCCATCCCCAGCTCGGCCCGATCGAGCTGGACTGCCAGGTGCTGTTCACCGAGGACCAGTCGCAGGCGCTGCTCGTGCTCACCGCTCCGCCGCGCACCGAAGGCTACGAGAAGTTGCAGCTCCTCGCCGTGCTGGGGCAAGAGCACTTCGCCGAGGCGGGCCGCGGCTAGTCCACGATCCTGACGTCGTTGTCAGGCACTCTCAGGGTCATCACAGCGCATATAGGGCAACGTGTAGGTGTAAGGGCCGGACGAGTAGAGCAGCGCAGATAAGCGAGGCGTAATGAAGCAGCTGGCTAGCATGTCCCGCGGCACGAGGTGGGCGGTCCCGGCCGGGGCCGTAGTGGTGGTCGGGGGCGTGATGGCGGGGTCGCTGATCTCCGTGGCGCAGGCGGCGCCCGCGCTGCCGTCGCGCACGCCGGCCCAGTTGCTGGCCGCGGTGGCCGGCCAGACGTCGTCGCCGCCGCTGACCGGGACGGTGGTCGAGACCTCCTCGCTGGGGCTGCCCGCGCTGCCGGACACCGGGAACCCGACCTCGCTGTCGTCCCTTCTCACGGGCACGCACACCATCCAGCTCTCGTATCAGGACCCGACGCATTACCGGGTCGCGCTCCCGCAGTCCATGAGCGAGAGCGACCTCATCAGGAACGGCAGCAACGGCTGGCTGTGGGAGAGCAACAAGAACACCGTCACCCACATGGCGATCCCGGCCCACGCGGCCAAGGCCGAGCCGAAGCGTTCCGCCGCGCCGATGACGCCGCAGCAGGCGGCCAACCAGGTGCTGGCCAAGGTCGGGCCGACCACGACGGTCCGCGTCCTCAGCAACACCTCGGTCGCGGGTCAGGCCGCCTACCAGCTCGTACTCGCGCCCAAGAGCAGCAGTTCCCTGATCGGCCAGGTGCGCATCGCCGTCGACGGCCAGAACAACGTGCCGCTGCAGGTCCAGGTGTACGCCAAGGGCGCGAGCAGCCCGGCGATCCAGATCGGCTTCACGTCGGTGTCGTTCGTCAAGCCGGCCGCGGCGAACTTCGCGTTCAGCCCGCCGGCCGGGGCCAAGGTCGTGCAGCAGACGCCCGGCACCGGCACAGAAGCCGTCCGCTAAGGGCACGGCCAGCGGGGCCAGCGTGATCGGCCAGGGCTGGCTGGCCGTCGCCGACCTCCCGTCGTCGGTCCTCTCGTCGGCCACCGCGAACACGCCCTCGTCCAGCTCGTCCAGCTCGCCGCTCGGCGGCGACACCAACGCGGTCATCAACGCGCTGCTCAAGTCGGGCACCCGGGTCAGCGGCGGCTGGGGCAGCGGGCGGCTGCTGCAGACCAGCCTGGTGTCCATGCTCATCACCGACAACGGCCGGGTCTTCGCCGGCGCCGTCACGAAGGACGTCCTGTATGCAGGCGGCCACGCAGGCCGCTGCGGGCACCACGCACGCAGCGCCGGCCACCGGGGCGAAGTGACCGACGTTCGAGCCGTCCCGGCGGGTACGCCCGCCGGGACGGCTGTGTCCGTCGCGGCCCCCGGGGCTTCCGGGCTGGCCGTATCGAGCACCGGGCTGACCAAGCGGTTCCGGGGCGGGCAGGTGGCCGTCGACCACATCGACCTGGCCGTCCCGAGCGGCTCGGTGTACGGCTTCCTCGGCCCGAACGGCTCCGGCAAGACGACCACGATCCGGATGCTGCTCGGACTGGCCTTCCCGACCAGCGGTCAGGCCGAGCTGCTCGGGGTCCCGATGCCCGCGGGCACGGTGCGGGTGCTGCCCCGGGTCGGCTCCCTCATCGAGGGGCCGGCCTTCTACCCGTTCCTGACCGGCCGGGACAACCTCGCGCGTATTGACGCGGCCGACCGGACGGCCGACCCGCGGACCGCCGCGGACCGGATCAGCCAGGCGCTGGACCGGGTCGGCCTGCTGGCCGCGGCGAGGAAGCGCTACCGGAACTACTCACTCGGCATGAAGCAGCGGCTCGCCATCGCGGCCGGCCTGCTGATGCCCCGCGAGCTGATCGTCCTCGACGAGCCGACCAACGGCCTCGACCCGCAGGGCACGCGCGAGGTGCGGGGCCTCATCCGGGAGATCGCCGCCGACGGCGTCACCGTGTTCGTCTCCTCTCACCTGCTGGCCGAGGTGGAGCAGGTCTGCTCCCACGTCGGCGTGATGCGGACCGGGCGGCTGGTCTTCCAGGGAGCCCTCGACGAGCTGCGCCAGACCGGAGCGGCCCGCATCCGGGTCGAGACCGCCGAGCCGGCCGCCGCCGTGGCCGTCCTGGAGAAGCTCGGGCTGCCCGACCCGCGGACGACCGGCAACGAAGTGTCGGCCCAGCTCGGTGACAACCAGCCCGAACGGATCTGCGCGGAGCTGGTCGGAGCGGGCGTCGGGGTCCGCGGCCTGGGCGTGGTCACACCGAGCCTGGAGGATCTGTTCGTCGGGCTGACCGGAGAGGGGTTCGACGTCGATGGCTGAGGTATCGGTGGCCGGCGGCGCAGTGGCTGGCGGCGCAGGGGCCGGGACCGG
>CAVQZM010000038.1:0-94852 GCA_963718475.1 uncultured Actinomycetes bacterium
GGGTCACCGGCCGGATCCCGGCGGACCACCACCAGCTCGACACCGTGGTCACCCGCGCGCTCACCCAGGAAGCCCGCCGCGTCGTCCTCGTCGGCCAGGACGAGCGCCCTGGTCAACGCGGACCCGAAAGCTCTGGGCGGGCGCGTCTCCCCGGTGCTCGTGTGTACCTGCTGTTCGACAACATCAGCTTCCTCGGCAGTGGCTACGGCTAGGGCAAATGGTTCGGCCCGGTTCCGGCTGACGGTACATCGCAGCTAAACCCGCAGTTAAGCCTGGCTAATGCCCCATTCCTTACGTTCACAGTGACTGCTCAACCGGGATCGTTGTCCGGTGAACCGGGGGAACGGGGACCATGGCTTCACAGACATGGCCGGATGCGGCACACGTGCGCTCCCGGCAGGCGGAAGCGGGGGATGGGGCTTCCGCCGGCCGCCTCCCGGCGCCGCGCACCCGGGGGATGCGGGTGGACGCGAGCCGGGTGAGCCTGCGGGTGCACGGCCAGCAGACGCTGCGCAACGTGTCCGTCTCGATCGCGCCCGGCGAGCTGGTGGCGGTCGTCGGGTCCAGCGGGGCAGGCAAGACGATGCTGCTGGAGACGCTGGCCGGGCTGCGCCGCCCGGACGACGGGACGGTCTGGTACGACGGCGTCCCCTGTCATGGGAACCTGGCCGTCTTCCGGTCCTGGCTCGGCTACGTGCCGCAAGACGACATCATCCACCGCGAACTGCCGCTGGGCCGGACGCTGGAATACGCGGCCAGGCTCCGGCTGCCGGCGGCGCCGGGCCGGCCCAGGCCGCCGAGGCGGCCCGCCGCGTGCTCGGCCTGCTCGGCCTGGCTGACCGGCGGGACGTCGCGGTCGGATCGCTGTCGGGCGGAGAGCGCAAACGGGCCAGCGTCGGCGTGGAGCTGCTGACCGCGCCGCGCCTGTTCTTCCTGGACGAACCCACCTCGGGCCTGGACCCGGTCACCGCGGCCGGCGTGGTCCGCCTGCTCCGGCGGCTCGCGGACGACGGCACCACGGTGATCCTGACCACGCACAACGTCGCCGACCTGGACGCCTGCGACCGGATCGTGTTCCTGGCCAGCGACGGGAGCCTGGCGTTCACCGGATCAGCTGACGAGGCACTCGGGCACTTCGGCACCGCGAGACTGGAGGACGTCTACGAGCGGCTGGACGCCCAGCGCAGCGCGGCGGCCGACCCAGAAATAGGCCTCCCGGAACCCAGCGCTGGCCTCGGGCCCGGCCCGGCCCCCGGGACCGGCCCTGACCGCAGCCCCAGGGCGGGGCCCGGCACTGGCCCGGCGACGGCACGCCCGGGCCCGGGCGCCCTGCGCCAGTGGGCGCTGCTCACCCGGCGCAGCGCCGACATCCTGGTCCGCAGCAGGCTGACCCTGGCCATCCTGCTCGGCTCCCCGGCGATGATCCTGCTGATGTTCGTCGTGCTGTTCCCGCCGGACGCGTTCTCGGCCACGCATCCGAGCCCGAACGTGACGCTCATGACGATGTTCTGGATCGCCTTCGCCGGCTTTTCTTCGGCCTGAGTTACGGGCTGCCGCAGATCTGCGCGGAGTTCGCGATCCTGCGCCGGGAGCATCACGTCGGCGTCGGCCTCGGGGCGTACGTCCTGTCCAAGCTCACGGTGCTGCTGCCCCTGCTGGCCCTGGTCGACGCGGTCACGCTGGCCGTCCTGCGCGTCCTGCACCGGCTGCCGGCCACCAGCCCGGCGCAGACCTGGTCGCTGTTCGCCACGCTGGTCCTCGCCTCGGCCGCGGCGCTGGCCGTGGGCCTGCTGACCTCCGCCGCGGTCACCGGACCGTCCCAGGCCGTGGTGGCCATGCCGATGCTCTGCTTCCCGCAGGTCCTGTTCAGCGGAGCCTTCCTGCCGGTGCCCGCCATGGCCGCGGCCGGCCAGGTCATCAGCTACGGGATGTCCAACCGGTGGGCCTTCGAGGGCCTGGGCCACGCCGCCGGACTGCCGGCGCTGTGGGCCGGGCGCGGCTCGCCACTCGGACCGCCCTTGCTGGCGTCCTACGGTGGCACCTTCTCCGGCGCGGCCCGGACCGACTGGGTGATCCTGGCCGGCTTCACCGTGGTCTTCCTGGCCGCGGCCCGCCTGGTGCTCGGCACGCGATGCCGCAAGGACGCGTCGTGACCGCGCGGCCAGGCTCGTGCCTGGCCAGCTCACCTGCGGCCGGCTGGACAGCGCGGCGGGAGGAGTTCCTCGCCGCGTACCCGGCCTACGGGCGCACCGGGGTGCTGGACCGGCTGCGGGCAGGCGAATACGGCTACCTGGACGCCCAGGGCCAGGTCTACCTCGACTACACCGGAGCCGGGCTGCCCGCCCAGGCTCAGCTGGCCGCGCACGCGGACCGGATGCGGAGCCGCTGCTTCGGGAATCCTCACTCGGAGAATCCCACGTCCGCCGCATCGACCGAGCTGATCGAGAGGGCCAGGCGCCAGGTCCTCGAGCACTTCAACGCGCCGCCGGAGGAGTACGCGGCCATCTTCACCCCGAACGCCAGCGCCGCGTGCCGCGTCGTCGCCGAGGCGTATCCGTTCGGCCCGCGCAGCCGCCTGGTCCTCACCTACGACAACCACAACTCGGTGAACGGGATCAGGGAATTCGCCCGGACCCGGGGCGCCGTCACCGAATACGTGCCGTTCAGCCCGGCCGATCTGCGGGTCAGCGACGATGCGGTCGCCGCGGCCCTGGGCCGCCCGGGCCGCCGGTGGCCGCCGCGGCGGCGCGCGTCGATCAGGTCGGGCGTGGCTCCCTGGGCCGGGCGGGGACGACGGGCGCGGCGCCAGCGCGCGCTGGCCAGTGAGTGGGCCCAGGACCCGCGGCGGTCGGTGACCGGGCTGGCCGGCGGTCCGCCGCAGCGCCGGCGGGGGCTGTTCGCCTACCCGGCGCAGAGCAACTTCACCGGGGTGCAGCACCCGCTGGGCTGGATCGAGACCGCGCATGCCCACGGCTACGACGTGCTGCTCGATGCGGCCGCCTTCGCCCCGGCCAACCGCCTCGACCTGTCCGCGGTCAAGCCCGACTTCGTGCCGGTGAGCTGGTACAAGGTGTTCGGCTACCCGACCGGCGTGGGCTGCCTGATCGCGCGGCGCGAAGCGCTGGCCCGGCTGTGGCGCCCGTGGTTCTCCGGCGGGACGATCAACGCGGTCAGCGTGCAGGGCGACTGGCACGTGCTGGCCGGGGACGAGGCGCGGTTCGAGGATGGCACGCTCAACTTCCTGCACATCCCCGACCTCGAATTCGGCCTGTCCTGGGTCAACGGCATCGGTGTCGACCTGATCCATCGAGCGGGTGACCAGCCTGACCGGCTGGATGCTCGGCCGGCTCGCCGCCCTGCGGCACAGCGGCGGCGAGCCGATGGTCCTGATCTACGGGCCGCCCGGCCCGCGCGGCCGGGGCGGCACCATCGCGTTCAATCTGCTCGACCCGCGGGGCCGGATCGTCGACGAACGAGCCGTCGCGCGCGATACCGCGGCCGCCGGGATCTCGGTCCGCACCGGCTGCTTCTGCAACCCGGGCGCCGGTGAGGGAGCGTTCGGCATCACCCGGGCTCACGTGGTCGGGGCCTTCCGGCAGCGGGCCCGGACGGTGGACGAATACCTGGAGGCGATGGGCCTGCAGAGCGGCGGCGCGATCCGGGTCTCGGTCGGGCTCGCCTCCAACCTCGCCGACGTGGAGCGCTTCCTGTCCTTCATCGAGGACACCTACCGTGATCAGGTGGCGGACACCGCGGGCCTCGCCCCCAGGCTGCGCTGCTAGGACGGCCCCCATGTCTGGCCGCCGGCACTCGGGCAGCATGGAAGGAGTTGCCCACCAGAGAGGATCGCAGCGATGGCCGAAGACGGGACAGGCATCGTGACCAAACTCAGCCCTTACTCGGTGGAAGACACGGTCACGCGGCTGGCCGACCGGGCTCTCGACCGGGGAATGAAGCTCTTCGCCGTGATCGATCACACCGATGAGGCGCGCGCGGCCGGGCTTGTCCTGCGCGATAGCTGGCTGGTGATCTTCGGCGATCCGGTCGCGGCCGCGCGGGTGATGATGGCGTCGCCGCTGGCCGGTCTCGACCTCCCGATCCGGGCCCTGGTGTGGGACGACGGCGGGAAGACCAAGATCTCCTACTACGAGCCCTCGGCGCTCGTCGCCCGCCATCAGGTCAGCGTGAACCTGGCCACAACTCTGTCCGGTGTGGACGCGCTGACCGACGCGGTCATCACCCCGTAGCCCGTGGAGTCCCGATGGCAGACAAAGACGCCAGCCGTACCGCGTGGAGTGGTAACGAAGAGCCCACCAAAATGAGCAGGCATCATGTGGTGGCCACCTTGCGCCGGGCCGGCTTGCCGGAGGCAGCCGACGAGGCCATGACGGCCCTACCCGACCCGGTCGATCTCGAATACATGCTCAGGTGGGGCGCTGAGCGGGGCATTACCCGGGACGAGCTCATCAGCCTGATCGGCGGCAGCCCATGACCGGATAGCATCCGGAACCATGACCAGGGCGCGGGCGGAAGAGACGGGGCGGTGAGCGCCGCGCTGCCCCGCGAGCTGGCTGCGGCGCTGCGCCGGGCCGGGGTGGGCGAGGCCGACGATTCGGCTCGCCGGCGGGCCGAATACTCCACCGACGCGTCGAACTACCGGGTCGTGCCGCAGGTGGTGGCCTTCCCGCGGCACGTGGACGAGGCGGCCGCGGCGCTGCACGTGGCCGGGCAGTTCGGTGTGCCGCTCACGACCCGCGGCGGCGGCACGTCCACCGCCGGGAACTCGGTCGGCTCCGGGATCGTGCTGGACTTCTCCCGGCACCTGAACCGGGTGCTCGCCGTGGATCCAGAAGCGCGCACGGCGGTGGCCGAGCCCGGCGCCATCCTGGACGACATCACGGCGGCGGCCGCCCGGCACGGGCTGCGGTTCGGTCCCGACCCGTCCTCGCACGCGCGGGCGAGCATCGGCGGCTCGATCGGCAACAACGCGTGCGGCTCGCGGGCGCTGAAGTACGGCCGGACGGCCGACAACGTGGTGAGCCTGGACGTGCTGACCGCTGCGGGGCAGCGGCTGGAGGCGCGGCGCTTCGGCCGCGACGGCCTCGCGGCGGGCGGGACGATCGGTGCCGCGCTCGACGCCCTCATATCGCCGCGCATGGGCATGATCCGGACCGAGTTCGGCCGGTTCACCCGGCAGGTGTCCGGTTACTCCCTGGAGCACCTGCTGCCGGAGAACGGAGCCGACCTGGCCAGGTTCCTGGTCGGCACCGAAGGCACACTCGGCATGGTCATCGGAGCCACGGTGAATCTCGTTCGGTCACCAAAATCCGTTGCCCTGGCGGTGCTCGGGTATCCCGACATGCCGGCCGCCGCCGACGTCATCCCCGGCCTGCTGCCGCACCGGCCGGTGGCGGTCGAGGGGATGGACGCGCGGCTGGTGGACGTCTTCCGCAGGCGGCGCGGTGCCGCGGCCGTTCCCGGGCTGCCGCGCGGTGAGGCATGGCTGTTCGTCGAGACCGCGGGCGACACCGAAGCGGAGGCGCGCGCCGCGGCCGAGCGGCTCATCGCCGACGCCGGCTGCCTCGACGCGCTGGTCGTCACCGGCGCGCCCGGCCCGTGCGCTGTGGCGCATCCGCGAGGACGGCGCCGGCCTGGGCAGCCGCACCCCGGCGGGCGGCCCGGCCTGGCCCGGCTGGGAGGACGCCGCCGTCCCGCCCGAGCACCTGGGCGCGTATCTGCGCGGTTTCGGCGCGCTGATGCGCGAGCACGGCCTGGACGGCCTGACCTACGGGCACTTCGGTGACGGCTGCGTGCACGTCCGCATCGACTTCCCGTTCTCCACCGCCCCGGGGCAATACCGCGAGTTCGCCGTGGCCGCGGCCCAGCTGGTCGGGAAGTACGGTGGCTCGATGTCGGGCGAGCACGGCGACGGGCGGGCCCGCGGCGAGCTGCTGCCGTACATGTACTCACCCGAGGCCATCGACACGTTCGCCGCGGTGAAAGCGATCTTCGACCCGGGTAACGTCTTCAACCCCGGCGTGCTGGTCGACCCGGCGCCGCTCGACGCCGACCTGCGCGTCCCGCTGGCCCGGCCGATGCGCACCGGGCTCGCGTTCGCCTATTCCGCACGACGGCGGCGACCTGTCCACGGCGGTGCACCGCTGTGTGGGCGTCGGCAAGTGCCGGGCCGACACCACGGCAGTGAAGGGGGCTGGGGAGGCGGGCGGGGGGGTCATGTGCCCGTCCTACCTCGCCACGCGGGATGAGAAGGACTCCACCCGCGGCCGCTCGCGCGTGCTGCAGGAGCTCGCGAACGGCTCGCTGGTCAAGGGCTTCCGCTCGGCGGAGGTGGCCGAGGCGCTGGACCTGTGCCTGTCGTGCAAGGGCTGTGCGTCGGACTGCCCGGCCGGGGTGGACATGGCCACCTACAAGGCCGAGGTGCTGCACCAGCGGTACCGGCGCCGGCTGCGGCCGCCGGCTCACTATTCGCTGGGCTGGCTGCCCCGGTGGGCCCGGATGGCCGCCCACGCACCGAAACTGGCCAACGCCACGCTGCGCAACGGGGCGCTGGCCGCGGCGGTCAAGCGGCTGGGCGGCGTCGACACCCGCCGCGAGCTGCCTAAGTTCGCCACGCAGAGTTTCCGCGCCTGGTTCGCCGGTCATCCCGCCCACGACGGTCCCCCGGTGCTGCTGTGGGTGGACACCTTCACCGACCACTTCACGCCGGAGGTCGGCCAGGCCGCCGTGCGGGTGCTGGAGACGGCCGGCTACTCGGTGCAGATCACCGGCCAGCCGGTGTGCTGCGGCCTGACCTGGATCTCCACCGGCCAGCTGACCGGCGCGCGCCGGCAGTTGCGCCGCAGCCTGGACGCCCTGGACGACGCGGTGAGTTCCGGCACCCCGATCGTCGGCCTGGAGCCCTCGTGCACCGCCGTGCTGCGCGGCGAGATCGCGGAGCTGCTGCCCGGCGACCCGCGCGCGGTCAAGGTGCGCGCCGCGACCCGGACGCTGGCCGAGCTGCTGGCCGCGACCCCCGGATGGGTGCCGCCCGACCTGACCGGCGTGCGGGCGGTGGCCCAGCCGCACTGCCACCACCACGCCGTGATGGGCTGGGACACCGACGCCGCGCTGCTCGCCGGGGCCGGCGCCGAGGTCAAGGCGGTCGGCGGGTGCTGCGGGCTGGCCGGCAACTTCGGTGTCGAACGCGGCCACTACGACGTCTCGCGGGCCGTGGCCGAGACCGCCCTGCTGCCGGCGGTCCGCGACGCCCCGGACGACGCGGTGGTGCTGGCCGACGGATTCTCCTGCCGGACCCAGCTCGATCAGCTCGGCCAGCTCCGCCCGGGCACCGGCATCCACCTGGCCCAGCTGCTGGCCGGCTGCTGGACGACCGCCGGTTATCCGGTTATCCGGGCGGGATGCTGTCCTCGACGAGCATCGCATTCTCGGCCAGGACGGACAGCCAGTAGTTCATGCGCTCGCCGTTGGTCTTGTCTGGCCAGTGCCGGAAGAGGCCCTCGGCGTCGCCGAGCGGCAGGCGGCCTTCCACCTGGTGGATCTCCAGCGTGAACGAGACACGGTCCAGGGTGCACGCCTCGGCCGCGGCGGCCACGATCGCGTCCAGCCCGGCCGGCCCGTACATGGTGGCCAGGGACTGCCGCCCCTCGTGGGCGAACGGAATCGGCAGCCGCATCAGGAAGGTGAAGTGGTCGGCCAGCCCGCCCGGCCCGCCCACCAGGGGATGCCCGTCATGCAGGTGGAAATGCAGGGGCTTGCCGAGCCGCCCGATGGCACGGGTCATATCCTGCACGTCAGCCACGACGCTCTTCACCGCGTCCTGGACGTCCGATACCAGGCCGGGCAGGCGTTCGTCGGACGGGCTGAGGCTGCGCAGGCTGATGTCCGGATGGCGGCGCGCGAACCGGGCTGAGGCCCGCCGGATGCCGACGTGGCCGACGTCGATGCAGCAGCTGACCCGCTCGGCGTCCTTGAGCTGTTCGGCCAGCTCGACGAACCGCGCGGGTTCCAGGCCGGCCGCGTATTCGAGAAACACCCGGGGCGCGTCCCGGATGCGCCCCAGGCGCGTGTCCAGGTCCCTGAGGGCCGTCACCGGGTCATTGGCCGGTTCGCCCATGTCGGGATGGTCGTGGATGACCATGCCGGACAGGCGCCCGGCCAAGCGGGCGGCGAACTCCTCGACCAGGCCGCGGTCCCGCTCGCGCAGCAGGTTCAGCCCGCGGTTGAGGTGAACCGTCGGAAGGCGCGGGTGCGGCGGCACGTACGGGAGCACGCGGTCGAGCTGGTCGGGCGTGTCGGCATACAGCTCGGCCGCGAGGCCTTCCTGGGCGAAACGGAGGCCGGCCAGCCGGAGCAGCGCGTCATCTCCCGCGTACCGCTCATAGAAGAGAGCGTGAACGACGCGACGACCGGAGCCCGCCTGATCCATGGCACTCCCTCGCCGGTCCGTCACTCCACTGCCACTGTAGCCGCCGGCCCGTGAGATCAGGCGGCCGCGGTGTGATCAGGACGGAGCGGCGCGAGGCTCGCCGTCCATCAGCGGCCGGTTAGCAGTTCCACGACGGGGGCTAGCTGCTCGATGAACACGGCGTTCACGCTGATGTAGGAGATGCCGAGGGCGTCCCGGCGGCGCTGAAGCTCGTCGGCCATCTCCTGGGTGCTGCCGCGCAGGATCATCAGTGAGTCACGGTCGGCGAGGGTGGCCGCATCAACCTCCAGGAACCGCTGAACCCACGACGGCACCTCGTCGCCCACCGCGAACAGGGGCATCGCGAACTCGATCTTGTTCGCGCGGCCGCCGGCCGCCTCACGTATCTCCGCGGCCAGCTGGGCGACCTCGTCGCGGCTGGCCAGCGGGCTGGTGGCCAGCGTGACGATATCGGCCTTGGCCGCGGCGACCGCGCGCGCCTTCGGGCCGCCGGCGGCCATCAGGACCGGGGTGTGCTGGTCCTTGTCGAGGAAGCGCAGGTCATCGATGGTCTGCTCGACCTGGGCCAGCCGTTCCGCGCCCGACGTCGCCGGCTGGCCGAGGAACTGGACCGACTGCTCCACCACCTCGGGGACGCCCCGTCCCCAGGCCGAGCTCGAACCGGCCGCCGGTGAGGACGGAGAGCGTGTGAGCGTCCCAGGCGGCCAGCCTCGGCGCCCGCAGCGGGCTGGCCAGCACGAAGGTCCCGACCCGCAGCGAGGTGGTGGCCCCGGCCGCGACGGCCAGCGCCGGCAGTGGCGACAGCAACTGCATGCCGTCCGGCACCATCAGCGTGGAGTAGCCCAGTTCCTCGGCCCGCTGGGCGGTCGCCAGCCACTGCTTGCGGTCCTGCGCGGTCGCCTGTACGGCGAACCGGAACGCCCTCGTCGTCATGTCGGGCAAGCCTAGCGTCGCGCCCCCGGTGGTGCCTGGAGGCATGCAGATCGCGGAATCTTTCGGTCATGGCAACTATTCGCGTTGTTCAAACGTCCTCTTCCCTGAGGAGTTTTTAACCGGGGCCTGGGAATGTTGATCTTCGCAGACCTCGGAAACCGGGTGGAGTGACACACATGGGGAGTCCTGTTCCGCCGGAGGACGAACCCGGCCACGGGATAGCGGCGGCCGAGCCCCCGCCGGCCCGGGAGAGCGCCGCCGCGCCGGCCGATCCCACCTCACCCGGTGAGCCGGCCGCCCCCGCCGCCCCCGCATCCCCCGGTGAGCCCGTATCCCCCGGTGAACCCGCGTCCCCCGCCGATCCGGCGCCTCCCGGCGGTGGCGTGCCCCCACCCGGCGGTACGCCCCCGGGGCACGGCCGCCGGCGGAAGATCCTCATCTGGTCCGCGAGCATCATGGCGGGCGTGGTGGCCATCGCGGCCATCGGCATCTTCCTGCTCTACCGCCACCTGAACGGGAACATCCAGCAGCGCGACATCAGCGGGCTGCTGGGCAGCCAGCCGGTCGACCTGCACCCGCAGGCCGAGAACATCCTGGTCATCGGCTCGGACAGCCGGTTCGGCGAGAGCCACGCGTTCGGCCGGAACCTCACAACCGACCAGTCGGACACCACCATGATCGTGCACGTCGCCGCCAACCGGCAGTGGGCCGAGGTCATGTCGATACCTCGCGACTCCTGGGTCAGCATCCCGGCGTGCGAGATGAGCAACGGCAAGATGGCATCGCCCACGACGTTCAAGATCAACGAGGCGTTCGCGCTCGGCAACCTGAACGGGAACAACACGGCCCTCGGCGTGGCGTGCACGGTCAAGACCGTCGAGCAGGACACCGGCATCTACATCGATCATTTCGTGGTGGTCAACTTCACCGGCTTCGAGAACATGGTCGCCGCGCTCGGCGGGGTCCAGGAGTGCAACACCCAGGCCATCAACGACCCGCTGTCGGGCCTGCGGCTGCCGGCCGGGCAGCACATGCTGACCCCGAGCCAGGCGCTGGCGTACGTCCGGGCCCGCTACACGCTGGGCGATGGCAGCGATCTCGAGCGGATCACCCGCCAGCAGGCGTTCATGTCCTCCCTCATCCACCGGGTGAAGAGCAAGCTGCTCAACCCGATCGCGATCTACCAGTTCCTGGACGCCGCCACCAAGTCGCTCACCATCGACACCAAGCTGGGCGGCGTCACCGGGCTCTACGACCTGGCGTCCAGCCTGCGGAACCTGCCGTCCAGCAAGGTCGCCTTCTTCACGCTGCCGAACTATCCCCGCTCGGACGTAGTGCCGGCCGACACGGCCAACGTGCTGTGGACGCAGCCGCAGGACGGCGCGATCTTCCGGTCGTTCCAGCAGGACGTCCCGGCCAGCAAGTCGCTGTTCAGCTCGGCGGCGGGTTCGGCCGCTACGGCGTCGGGCACCGCGTCCCCCAGCCCCGGCGTCACTTCCGCCAGCCCGGGCGCCTCGTCCCCCGGGGCGGGTACCGCCGGGGCCAGTCCGGCACCGGGGGCGACCTCGCCGCAGACGGCGACGCCCACCGCGACGCCCTCGCAGGCGATCCCGTCCGCCCGGACCGCCAACCAGAACATCTGCACCGGGTGAAGATTTAAAGGCGTCCTGCGGATGTGTAAGAGCTGTGACAGGCGGGACGAATAGAACTATGGCCGTTTCCCCCGGTGCAGCTCCGGAGCCGGACGAGGCGGAGTCTGCGGGACAGCTGGCGGCGGCGATCGAGGAAGCCGCCGGGTGCCTGGCGGCACTCTGGAACCACGACGCCGCCGATCTGCCGACCTCGTCAGCCCAGATGCACGTGCTCCTGGTGGTCGAACGTCACCGGGACATCAACCTGTCCGGGCTCGCCGCCCAGCTCAACGCGCTCGTGTCGTCGGCCAGCCGGCTGTGCGACCGGCTGGAGGCGGCGGGCCTGCTGCATCGCGCCCCCGCACCCAGGGGGCGCGCCATCACCCTGCGCCTGTCGCACGACGGAGCCGCTTTGCTTGATCGCCTGCGGCGGCAGCGACGCGATGACCTGGCCCGCGTGCTGGCCCGCATGCCGCCCGGCGCGCGGGCGGCCCTCGCGACGGGGCTCAGCCAGTTCCGGGCCGCCGCCACAAAATGGGCGCCGTGCAGTTTGGCTCATGACCGCGTGAGCGCCCGCCTGCCCGCCCGGCCTGCCCGGCCTGCCCGACCTGCCTTATCTGGCCCGGCCGGCCACCTGCCCCGGCCGGATACGGTTGACCGCGTGAAAGGGACGCTTCCCCGCCGGGCGCTTCTCTGCGTCGTGGCCGTAGCGGCTGCGGTCGCGGCCCTGTTCGGCGCCGCCTCGGGGCCGGCGAGGCCGCGGGCCCGGCTGGCGCGGCCGTCTCACCGCATGTCGTCGTGGTCGGCATCTCCGGGCTGCGCTGGACCGACGTTTCCGCGTCCCGGACGCCGGCGCTGTGGGATCTGGCGTCGGACGGCTCACCCGGGTCCCTGGTCGACTACGCGGTACTCCCGCATACCTGCCCGGCCGACGGCTGGCTGACCCTCAACGCGGGCGACCGGGCCCAGACCGAGCACGGGAACAAGGGCCCGTGCCCGGCCCTGCCGGCCGTCACCTCGCAGCCCGGCCAGCCCCGGCGTTCCCGGGCCTGCCAGATCGCGGCGATGCCGTCGCTGGTCGCCTACAACAAGACCCTCCGGTACAGCCCGCACTGGGGCCTGCTGGCCTCAGCGGCCGGAAACGGTAACTGCGCCACCGCCGTCGGGCCCGGCGCCGCGCTGGCGCTGGCCTGCCTGGGCGGAAACGTCGGCTCCTACCTGCCCGCCCTGCCCACCGCGCCGGCCCTCAGCCGCCCGCTGCTGGCCCGGTGCCCGCTGACCGTGGTGGACCTCGGCTCGCTGCCCGCCGCAGGCCGTGCGCGCGGGCCACCGCCGTCCAGCACGCCGACGCCGAGCTCGCCGCCATCACCGCGGACCTGCCGTCCGGGACGACCCTGCTGGTGACCGCGCCCGGGTCGGCCACCATGCCGGCGCATCTGCAGGTCGCGGCGGTCAGCGGGCCGGGGTACCGGTCGGGCGTGCTGGACGCCGCCTCGACCCGGCAGCCCGGGATGGTGGTGCTGACCGACCTGACGCCCACCGTGCTCCGCTGGCGCGGCCAGGCCGTTCCCTCCGGCGTGCCCGGCTCTCCGGTCACCCGCGGCGGCCGGGGCACGCTCACCGCCTCCGTCCGCGGGCTGATCGGCCAGGACACCACCGCTCAGGTGTGGACGAGCACGCACACCATCTTCTTCTGGACCTACGCGCTCGCCGACGTGGCCGCGTTCGCCGCCATCGGCCTGATCTTCTGGGGCGCCCAGCCGGAACGGCGGCGGCGCCGGGCCGCGCTGTGGCGAACCGCCGGGACCATCGCCGGGGCGGTGCCCGGCTGGATCGTTCCTGGCCAACGTGGTGCCGTGGTGGCTGCTGGGCCACCCGGCGATCTGGCAGTACGGGCTCACCCTGGCCGGGACGGCGGTCGTGGCCGCGATCGCGCTGGCCGGGCCGTGGCGGCGGGACCCGTTCGGGCCGCCGGGGGCCGTGGCCATGCTGACCGTCCTGATCATCGGCCTCGACGTGATGACCGGATCCCGGCTCCAGATGGGGTCGCCGTTCGGGCTCTCGGTCCTGGAGGCGGGGCGGTTCTACGGCATCGGCGGCGAAGGGATCGGCCTGTACGCCGTATGCGGCATGATCGCGGTCGCCTGGGTCGGGAACACGTTGCTGCGGCGGGCCGGTGTCACCGGCCGGGCGAGCCGCCGGCCCGGCCGGAGCCAGCCCGCCCCCCGCCGGAGCCAGCCCGCCCCCGGCGGCCGCGGCCGCGGCGCTGGTGGCGGCGTCCGCGGTCGCGGCGTTCGTGGTCATCGCGTGCGGCTGGCCCCAGTTCGGCGGCAAGGTGGGCGGCGTCATCGCCATCGTCCCGTGCTACCTGCTGCTGCTCATGGTCATGGCCGGGGTCAGGATCACCACCCGCCGGGTGGCGGTGATCCTCGGCAGCGGCGTCGCCCTGTTCGCGGTGTTCGCGCTCATCAACTATCTTGTCCCAGCAACAGGGCAGTCGGATATCGGCGCATTCGCCGGAAACCTGCTGCACGGCCACGCCGGAGGATTGCTGCAGCGCAAGGTGACGTCCATGATCGGCTCGCTCGCGGTGAACACGTACAGCCCGGTCGTGCCGGTGGTCGTCATCGTGGTCGGGCTGATGCTGCTGAAGCCGTCCTGGTTCGGCGTGAAAGCGGTGCCGCGCGGCTATGCGGCCGAGCCGCTGCTCGCGATGACGCTGGCCATGATGTGGCTGGTCGCCGTGCTCGGCTGGTTCGCCGACGACTCGGGCATCATCGTGCCCGCCACGGCGCTGCCGCTGGCCCTTCCGCTCGGGTTCGCGCTGCTCGCGGGAGTTCGCCCGGCGGGCGACGACGAGGTGGCCGAGCCGGGACGGCCCTCACCGGGTCCTCCGGTCGCCGGCCGGACTGGATACGTTCGAAGGAGAACGGGTGCAGTACCAGCTTTCGCGACTCATCGCCGGGCCGTTCCTGCGCGGCCTGGCGCGGCCGCGGGTGATCGGCGCCGAGCACATCCCGGCGTCGGGCGGGGCCATCCTGGCGTCGAACCACCTGTCCATCGTGGACTCCATCTACCTGCCGCTGATGCTGGAGCGGCCGGTGACCTTCGCCGCCAAGTCCGAGTACTTCACCAGCAAGCGGCCCGGACTGCGGCTGATGGGCCTGTACCTGCGGGCGACCGGGCAGCTGTCCGTCGACCGGGCCGGCGCACGCGCGGCCCAGGAGACCCTCGACGGGGCGCTGGCCCTGCTGCGCAGCGGGGAGCTGTTCGGCATCTACCCCGAGGGAACCAGGTCGCCGGACGGGCGCCTGTACCGGGGCCGGTCCGGAGTCGGCTGGCTGGCGCTGAAGTCCGGGCTGCCGGTGATCCCGGTCGCCATGATCGGCACCGACCGGGTCCTGCCCCCCGGCCGGGTGGTGCCGCGCCCGGGACGGATCGAGATCAGGATCGGCAAGCCGATGAGCTTCGCCGGCCCCGAGGCCGGCCCCGGGCCCGGGGCCGGGCGCGGGGCCGGACGCGAGGCTCCCGCGAAGGCCCGGCGGGCCATCGCCGACGAAGTGATCCGGGCGATCCAGGAACTGTCCGGGCAGGAGTACGTGTCGATGTACGCGTCCGTCCGCAAGGAGCAGCTCGCCGCCGAATCAGCCAGCACCAAGCCCCCCGGCGCGACGCCGACTAGGGCCCGATGATCAGGGCGCTGCACGGTGTAGTTAGGGCGCTGCACGGTCGTCTGGTCCTACCGGCCAGGGACGTCCGGGTCGCCGAGCGACGGGGGCGGCACGGCCGGAAACGGATCGGTCAGGGCGGCCGGATCCCAGATATACAGCGGCCCGGTGTCCGGCCCGGATCCCGCGACTTCGCCATGGCCCGTGGCGGGCGGCCCAGCGAAGGCCCCCCGGCCCCACTCTCCCGATGGCCCGCGGCGCGGAAGGTGCGGATCGGCCGCAGGACGGGCCAGGACAGGCGGCAGTTCGTCGGTGGGGACGGGAGCCGGGTCCCATGGCGGCCGGGGGCCGCCCGGCCGCGGAGACGCCGGCCGGGGGTCGCCGGCCAGCAGGCCGCTGGTCCGCAAGCCGGCGGCCCGTACGGCCAGGGCTTGCCGCCCGCTGACGCCCCCGGTCGGCGGACCGACGCCGGCCGCGGCCCGTTCGGCTGGTGGTTTCGCGTGTCTGGCCCCGCTGGCCAGGACCGCCGGCGCGACCGGGGCGCTCAGCAGCATCCGGGACTCCGGGGCGGCCCGGGGCGCCAGGCCCGGACGGCGCCGCCGGACGCGTACGCCGACCAGGCTCGCCACCAGGACCGCGATGAGCAGCCCGGCCACCATCGCCGCGTCACGGAGCAGGGCCTTGGCCGTGCCGAGGATGCCCGTCTTCGTTGCGGAGCGGCCCGCCGCCGCCCCCGGCGCGGGCCTGCGCCCGGTCTGGCGTGGCCGGAGCCGTCGCGGGAGCGGCGGTGATGCCCGTCGCGGCCTGGACCGCTTTCAGCGCGTCCAGGGTGCCCGCGCCGTAGCCCGGGGCGCCGGCTCCGGGCTGAGCGGGCGGGGACACGGTCCCCGCGACCAGCGCCTGCCGGACCTGGCTCACGGTCAGGTCCGGATACCGCGACCGGATGAGGGCCGCGGCGCCCGCCGTCATCGCACTCGCGGCGTCGGAGGTGGTCATGGTCCGGTAGCCGGCCGGAGGGCCGGCCGCGGTGACGTTGACTCCGGGTGCGGTGAGCGCGACGTAGGACTGCCGGCTGGCGAACTGCGGCCGCGCGAAATGCTGGTCCACGGCGCTGAGCGCGATCACGCCGGGGTAGGCGGCCGGGTAGTCGACGGCATTCCCGCTGGCGCCGTCGTCCCCGGCCGGCGCGACCAGGACGGCGCCCTTGCTGGCCGCGTAGCTGACCGCCGCGCGTTCGGCGGGCCCGCCGCCGGCCGCCGTATGCAGGCCGCCGCTGGCCGCGCCGTCGGAGGCCAGGCTGGCCGGATCGAGGGGCAGGTCGATCACCTGCGCGCCCTGGCCCACGGCGTACCGGATCCCCTCGGCGATCGCGTCCGGCAGGCGCCCGACGGCCGCCGCGCTGGCGTTGAGCGGGTCGGTCGCGTCGAGAGCGACCCGGACGGACAGGATTTTCGCGCCGGGCGCTATCCCGACGATTCCCGAGGCGTCACCCGCGCTGTCTCCGTGGCCCGCGATGACGCTCGCGACGGACGTGCCCTCGATTCCCCAGAACGGGCCGCCGGCGGTCCGGCCGGATCCCGTGTAGTCCGGGCCGGTGACCACCGACCCGGTCAGGTCCGGATGGGCGGTGTCCACGCCCGTGCTCAGCACCGCGACCGTGATCCCCGATCCGCGGGCGAATTGCCACGCCTGCGTCACGTGGATGCCGGCCAGCCACCATTCCTGGCTGCGGATCTGGTCGCCGGTCGCCGCCCGCGCCGGTGCGGCGGCCAGGGCAGGCAGAGTCGCCAGCACGGCCGTGGCGGCCGTCATGCTCCCGGCCAGGGCCAGCCGCGCGCCGCTGGGCAATCGAGGTGACACGGCGGTCACGCTCCTCTGGACTCGCAGCACCATCGTGCCATGCGGTAACCCAGTGGGGAATCGTTCGGGACAACGTCGCGGTGGCAACTTTGCGCGGCAGGCCGCAACGTGGGCGGGCGGCTACGGCGCGTGGAACCTGGAGCGGGGCGCGGGGCGGCGCTTACGGGGCGAGGCTGACCGACACGAATGCTCCCGGCGGCAGGCCCAGCCGCTGCGCGGCGTCCCCGCAGTTGACGGCGACCGAGATCATCCCGGCCCCGTCGGTGAAGGCGACCAGCTCACCGGGTGCCACCGCGCCGAACATCTCGCGGTAGGGGATGATCAGCTGCAGGCGCCCGCAGCGGAGCAGGACGTTCCGGCCGAAGCGGATGCCGATGCGGCCCGCGTCGGCGGCGGAAATGGACAGCTGCACGTTGCCGAACGTGTCGACCGTCAGCACCTCGCCCTCGGCGGTGCCGTCGTGCACCCGGCTGCGCCGGCGGGGGCAGGGTCACGAGGTCGGAGGGCTCGATCTCCTCGCCCGCCGAGGCGAGGTCGGTGCCCGCGGCCAGGTGCGCGGCGACCGGCATGAAGATGTCCCGGCCGTGGAACGTCGGCGCGACGACCGGGCTGAGCCACAGCTCCCGGTTGGTGAGGCTGATCGCGGTCCGCGCCCCGCCGGCCGCGGCGGCCGCCCACGACAGCAGGCCGTTATCCGGCCCGACCAGGATCGCCTCACCCGCCGCGACCGCGACGCCGCGCCGGTCGGTGCCGACACCCGGGTCGACGACGGCCACGTGCACCGCGGGCGGGAAGTAGGGAATGGTCTGGGCCAGTACGGCGGCACCCCGCCGCACGTCACCGCCGGGAATGAGGTGGGTGATGTCGATGACGGGAACCTGCGGTGCGATCCGGGCGGCCACTCCGTGGCAGGCCGCGGTGAACCCGTCTTCCAGCCCGTAATCGGTGAGGAAGGTCAGACAGCGAAAGGGTGCCACGATCCGTGAGCGTACGTCGCGTGGGGCCGCCGGTATAGGTGGGGCATGCGCTCGGTTTTCCGTCGCCGGGTGCCGCCCGCCTACGATAAGCGTGTCCGGGAGGAGGGTCATATGGCGGAGCTGTCCGAGCGTGACGCCCTGATCCTGACCTTCGAGGCCCGGTCCTGGCGGCACCCGGGAGCGAAGGAGCAAGCCATTCACGACGTGCTGGAGCTGGCGCCGACCAGGTACTACCAGATACTCAACGAGCTGATCGACCGGCCGGAGGCCCTGCGGTTCGATCCGGTCCTGGTCAAGCGGCTGCGGCGGCAGCGCTCCCGGCGGCAGCGGATGCGGTCGCCGGAGTGAGCGCCCTTCCGCGTCCCGCTACGGCGGAAGGGCGGGCCGGCCTGGACGCGCTGCTGGCCGCGCCAGGCCGGCGCGCTGATCGGGTCCGATTTCGACGGAACGCTCGCGCCGATCGTCCCGGATCCGGGCGAGGCGCACGCTCATCCCGGCGCGATCGCGGCGCTGCGCGGGCTGGCCGGCGCGGTCGGCACGCTGGCCATCATCACCGGCCGCCCGGTCGAACAGGCGGTGCGGCTTGGCGGCCTGGCCGACGTGCCCGGCATCATCGTCCTCGGGCACTACGGCTGGGAACGCTGGCAGAACGGCCAGGTGTCCGCGCCGCCCCCGCCGCCGGGCGTGGCCGCGGTCCGGCGTGACCTGCCGGGCGTGCTGGAGTCCGCCGGCGCCCCGGAGGGAACCTGGACCGAGGACAAGGGGCACGCCCTGGCCGTGCACACCCGGCGCGCCGCCGACCCCGACGCGGCGCTGGCCCGGCTGCGCGGCCCGCTGGAGACGCTCGCGGCGCAGGCCGGCCTCGCGGTCGAGCCGGGCCGCATGGTCATCGAGCTGCGCCCGCCCGGCATGGACAAGGGCGCCGCGCTGACCGAGCTGGTCGCGGAGCGGGAGGCACGGTCGGTGATGTTCTGCGGGGACGACCTCGGCGACCTGCCGGCGTTCGCCGCGGTCCGGGCGCTCCGCGGACCAGGGATCCCCGGCCTGTCGGTATGCAGCGCCTCCCCGGAGTCGGCCCTCCCCGAGAAGGAAGCCGACCTGGTCGTCGACGGCCCCGACGGCGTCGCGGCCCTCCTGACCGCGATCGCCGACCGCGTCACCCGCTGACCCGCCCGCCGCCGGCCCCCGCCTCAGCACCGGCGCGCTGACCCGCCCGCCGCCGGCGCGCCCGCCCCGCTCAGCACCGGCGCCGCGGCTCGGGCGGCCCAGCTGAGCACCGGCGCGCGGCTCGCGGCGCACCTTTCCGCTTACCCGCCCCCGGCTCTCCATGATCATGTGACCTTTGCCGCTAGATGCGACGTTTTCATCACATGATCATAGCGGACCCTCGGGAGGTGATGCCTCTGGGGCCCATGTGACTGGAGGGACACGTAAAGGCGGGCCTCGCGGGCAGTGCTAGCCCAGTGCGTCGAGCTGGCTGGCTAGCCACTGGCTGGGGGCCCGGCTGGCCGCGGCGTTGGCCAGGGCCGTGCACCGGCGGCGGCGCTCGTCCTCGGGCATCAGCAGGGCCTGGTGCATGGCGTTCGCGGTGGCGCTGACGTCGTACGGGTTGACGAGCAGCGCGTCCGATCCGAGCACCGACGCGGCGCCCGCCTCGCGGGAGAGGATCAGGGCGCAGCCCCGGTCGGACAGGACCGGGCCCTCCTCGGCGACCAGGTTCATGCCGTCCCGGATCGGGTTCACCACCAGCACGTCGGCCAGGCGGCAGGCCGCCAGCGACCGCGGGTAGTCGTCCCTGACCTCCAGGATGAGCGGATTCCAGTCCGCCGTGCCGAACTCCTCCGTGATCTCGCCGGCCGCCTGCTGCACCTGTTCGGTGTACTCGCGGTACCCGGGCACGCTGCTGCGGGAGGGGTAGGCGAACACCACGTGGACGACCTGGCCGCGCCACTCCGGCCGGGTGGCGAGCAGTTCACGGTAGGCGGCCAGGCCACGCAGGATGTTCTTGGACAGTTCGGTCCGGTCGACGCGCACGATCAGTTTCCGGCCCTCGGCCGCCTGGGCCAGCGTGGCCACGTTCGGCCTCGACATCGGCGGCGTGGGCCCGTTCCCGCAGCGCCGGGGCGTCCACACCGAGCGGGTGGACCGCGACCCCGGTCACGTGCCCGCGGTGAATGATCCGCCCGGCGGACCGGTCGACCTGGGCCCCGAGGAGCTTCTCGCAGCAGTCCATGAACGCGTCGGCCCACCGCTGGGCGAGGAAGCCGGTGTGGTTGGCCCCCAGCATGCCGTCCAGGACGGCCCGGGCCACGTCGTCGGGAAGTATCCGGTAGTAGTCCGGCGGCGCCCACGGCGTGTGCGAGAAGTGCGCGATCCGGATACCCGGCACGGCCTCCCGCAGCATTCGCGGGACCAGCGCGAGGTGATAGTCCTGCACGAGCACGCGGGTGGCCAGCGGCGCGGTGGAGGCCCCGGCGGCCAGCGCCGTCGCGAAGGCCTGGTTATAGGCGACATAAGACTGCCAGTCGCGCCGGAACCCGGGACCGAACGCCGGCTGGCTCGGGGTGTCGAACAGCAGGTGGTGGACGAACCAGAGGGTCGCGTTCGCGACCGCGTTGTAGGCGCCCTGGAAGATGTCGGGCGGTATGTCCAGAGCCCGGACGGCGGTCCGCCCGCCGGAACGCCCGGCCGGGACCTCGCCGTCGATTCCGAACCGGCTGCCGTCCGGGTCCTCGCGGGCCGCGGCGCGGTCGGCGTCACTGAGCGCGGCGCAGATCCACACCACCTCGGACCGGTCGGCCAGCGACGACAGGCCCGGCATGAGCCCGGATACGAGGCCGCCGGCGCCGCGCCGGGCCGACAGGCTCCCGTCCGGGGCGAGGGTGAACGAGAGCGGGCCCCGGTTCGAGGCGACGAGCAGCCGGCCGCGGTCTTGGTGTGGCTCCCCGTCGGGGCTGGCCGACGGGCGCGAAGACGCCTCGCCGGAATCGGCCTCCGGGCCGGGGGATGCCTCGCCCGAGCCGGCCTCGCGGCTCAGGCTGGAGTTGTGACCCATATCCCGGCAGGCTAGCGGAACGGCGCGGCGGGCCCGGCCCCGGCCGTTCGCCCGGATCGCGGGCTGCGGCATTCGGCGTGATCGGCTAAAGTTCTCCTCAGGCCTGTGTCCGTGAGGAAACGGGCTTGTTGCGGTATCGATGCATACTGCGGCATAACTGAATAGCTCATCTAGAGGGGTGGAGGGATCGGCCCTGTGAAGCCCCGGCAACCGTCACGATGATGCTCAGCCTGTAGGAGAGCATCCCCCGTGCGGGCCTGCTCCCTGCTGTCCGGGGAGATCCAGGCTCCGTCATTCGAGGCCAGGTCGTGAGAGGTGCCAAGTCCGGCCCCGCGGCCAAGTACCCGCCGCAGGGGAAAGATGAGGATGAAAGGGCCTCGCTACGTGAGCACACCTGCCACCGAAAACAATCCTGCCGTCAGCGCGACGGGTCCGGTGTCCCGATTCGGTTACGCCACCCACCTGTCATGCCGCGAATGCGGCGTGACCCGCGAGCTCGGCCCCTACTACGCGTGCGAAGAGTGTTTCGGCCCGCTCGAGGTCGCTTACGACTTCCCGAAGCTGACCCGGGCCGACATCGAGGCCGGCCCGCGCAACATGTGGCGCTACGCCAAGCTGCTCCCGGTGCCGTCGGACATCGCGCAGCGGCCCACCACCGAGCCGGGCTACACCCGCCTGATCCGCGCCGACAACCTCGCGCACGCGCTCGGGATGCGCAAGCTCTGGGTGAAGGACGACCGGGACAACCCGACGCACTCCTTCAAGGACCGCGTCGTCGCGGTGGCGCTCGCCGCCGCGCTGGAAATGGGCTTCAAGGTTCTCGCCTGCCCGTCGACCGGCAACCTCGCGAACGCGGTCGCCGCGGCGGCGGCCCGGGCCGGCATCCGCTCGATGGTCCTCGTGCCCGCCGATCTCGAGCAGCAGAAGATCATCACCACCGCGGTGTACGGCGGCACGTTCGTCCTGGTCGACGGGAACTACGACGACGTGAACCGGCTGGCCTCCGAGCTGGCCGGCGAGCATGAGGACTGGGCGTTCGTGAACGTCAACGTGCGGCCCTACTACGCCGAGGGGTCCAAGACGCTCGGTTTCGAGATCGCCGAGCAGCTCGGCTGGCGGCTGCCGGAGCAGGTCGTCGTCCCCATCGCCTCGGGCGCGCAGCTGACCAAGGTCGACAAGGGCTTCCGCGAGTTCGCCTCGCTCGGCCTGGTGGAGGACACCGGCTGGCGGGTGTTCGGGGCGCAGGCGACCGGCTGCTCGCCGGTATCGGCCGCGTTCGCGGCCGGCCACGACGTGGTCCAGCCGGTCCGCCCGGCCACGATCGCCAAGTCACTGGCGATCGGCAACCCCGCGGACGGCCCCTACGTGCTGGACGCGGTGCGGCGGACCGGCGGCGCCATCGCGGACGTCAGCGACGAGGAGATCATCGACTCCATCCGCCTGCTGGCCTCCACCGAAGGGATCTTCGCCGAGACCGCCGGCGGGGTGACGCTGGGCGTGCTGCGCAAGCTCCTCGCCGCCGGGCAGCTCGATCCGGGTGCGGAGACTGTGATAATCAATTCCGGCGACGGCCTGAAGACGCTGGACGCGGTGGCCGGGGCGCTCCCCGAGCTGGTCACGGTGCGCCCAACGCTGGAATCGTTCCGAGAGGCGGGCGTGGAATGAGCGTGTCGGTCCGGATCCCCACGATCCTGCGTTCCTACACGGGGGGCGCGGCCGAAGTCAGCGCCGATCACGGCACCCTTCGCGAGGTGATCGCGCGGCTCGATGCCGCGTATCCGGGTATCGCGGGCCGGATCGTCGACGACGCGGGCAAGCTCCGCCGGTTCGTGAACGTGTACGTCGGCGAGGAGGACGTCCGGTTCGCGCAGGGCCTGGACACTCCGGTTCCGTCGGGCGCACAGGTCTCGGTCATCCCGGCCGTCGCGGGCGGCTAGGCCCGTCACGCGGCGTGCCTGTAATCGTTTGCTCGCAGGGTGTGCACGCTTATCGGGGGGGATCTGGCCCGCCCGGTTCGCGCACGCGGTAATGTCGAGTCCGGTCGCCATTCGGTCGGACCCGCTGCTTGGCGTGGCCCGGGCAAACCGGATTGCGATCGAACGGGTTCCGCGTTGCAAGGGCGGGGCTCGAGGCCCGAGCGCAGTTAGGGAGTTGTTTGGGATGGCTCAGGGCACCGTCAAATGGTTCAACGCGGAGAAGGGCTACGGCTTTATCGCCGTGGACGGTGGCAAGGACGTGTTCGTGCACTTCTCGGCAATACAGGCCGACGGTTACCGCTCTCTCGAAGAGGGCCAGCGGGTGGAGTTCGAGATCACGCAGAGCGACCGGGGGCAGCAGGCAGACGCTGTCCGCCTCGTCTGAGTCTCTAGCGTCGGAACGGCCCGGTCCCCGAGGGGGCCGGGCCGATCTGCGTTGCCGCGGGAGGGCGACCCCGCGGGCTCGCCGTGGCTCCGGGCGGGGCCGCCCCCGGGCTCAGGCACCGCCGTTTGCACTCTCAGCCTGAGAGTGCTAAACATGGCGTTGGCACTCTCCCTATGAGAGTGACAGCGATAGGCGTGATCGGGCGATGAGGCCTGGGTCTGGGGCAGGAAGAGACTGCCGCAGCCCTGGTCGTCCGTCGCGGGCGTCGGCTCGATCCGCTAGCAAGCCACGGAGGACTGGAGCCTATGGCAGCGAAGATGATCGCGTTTGACGAGGACGCCCGGCGCGGCCTCGAGCGCGGCATGAACCAGCTCGCCGACGCCGTGAAGGTAACCCTCGGCCCGAAGGGCCGGAACGTGGTGCTCGAGAAGAAGTGGGGCGCACCCACGATCACCAACGATGGCGTGTCCATCGCCAAGGAGATCGAGCTCGAGGACCCGTGGGAGAAAATCGGCGCGGAACTCGTCAAGGAAGTCGCGAAGAAGACCGACGACGTCGCGGGTGACGGTACCACGACCGCCACCGTTCTCGCCCAGGCGCTGGTCCGTGAGGGCCTGCGCAACGTCGCGGCCGGCGCCAACCCGATGTCGCTCAAGCGCGGCATCGAGGCGGCCGTCGAGCGGGTGAGCGAGGAACTGTCCAAGCTCGCCAAGGACGTGGAGACCAAGGAGCAGATCGCCTCCACCGCCTCCATCTCGGCCGGCGACCCGGCCATCGGCGAGATGATCGCCGAGGCCATGGACAAGGTCGGCAAGGAAGGCGTCATCACCGTCGAGGAGAGCAACACCTTCGGCCTCGAGCTCGAGCTCACCGAGGGTATGCGCTTCGACAAGGGCTTCATCGCCCCGTATTTCGTCACCGACCCCGACCGTCTTGAGGCCGTCCTCGACGACCCCTACATTCTCGTGGTCAACTCCAAGGTCTCGGCCAACAAGGACCTGCTGCCGCTCCTGGACAAGGTCGTGCAGTCGGGCAAGCCGCTGGTCATCATCGCGGAGGACGTCGAGGGCGAGGCCCTGGCGACCCTCATCGTGAACAAGATGCGCGGCCTGTTCAAGTCCGTCGCGGTCAAGGCCCCTGGATTCGGTGACCGCCGCAAGGCCATGCTCGGCGACATCGCCATTCTCACCGGCGCTCAGGTCATCAGCGAGGAGCTGGGCCTGAAGCTGGAGAACGCCGACGTCGACGTGCTCGGCCGCGCCCGCAAGGTCGTCGTCACCAAGGACGAGACGACGATCGTGGACGGTGCCGGTGACGCGGACCAGATCGCGGGCCGCGTCAACCAGATCCGCACGGAGATCGATAACACCGACTCCGACTACGACCGCGAGAAGCTGCAGGAGCGGCTGGCCAAGCTGGCCGGCGGCGTGGCCGTCATCAAGGCGGGTGCGGCGACCGAGGTCGAGCTGAAGGAGCGCAAGCACCGGATCGAGGACGCCGTGCGCAACGCCAAGGCGGCCGTCGAGGAAGGTGTCGTGCCTGGTGGCGGCGTCGCGCTGCTGCAGGCCGGGCAGAACGCCTTCGACAAGATCGATCTGGCGGGCGACGAGGCGACCGGTGCGCAGATCGTGCGCCGGGCCGTCGAAGAGCCGCTGAAGCAGATCGCGGTGAACGCCGGCCTCGAGGGCGGCGTCGTGGTGGAGAAGGTCAAGAGCCTCCCGCCGGGCCAGGGTCTCAACGCCGCGAACGGTGAGTACACCGACATGTTCAAGGCGGGGATCATCGACCCGGCGAAGGTCACCCGTTCGGCGCTGCAGAACGCCGCGTCGATCGCCGGCCTCTTCCTCACCACCGAGGCCGTCATCGCCGAGAAGCCGGAGAAGGAGAAGGCCCCTGCCGCACCCGGCGGCGGGGACATGGACTTCTGATCCGTTCGTTAGCGACGAGGGCCCGGGGGGACACTCCCGGGCCCTCGTGTCTGCGCTGGTTTGGGCACAAAGTCGCTGGGTATAGCTGCATTGCGATCTTGATGCCTTACGGGGAGTCAGGCGCACCCGGATTCCGGGCCCCGCACGCGATCCCGTCCCAGCACCATCCGAACGTGCGAGGTTCCGGACGGCGCGGCCCTGGCCGTTCCGCAGCGTCGGCCAGGGCCCGCGCCCCTCCCGGGCGCGGCAGCCGCCCGCCGCCGCCCGTACACGGGGAGCTTGCCACACGGATACTGGGATGCCGTCCGCTCGATGCGGAGGCTAGCCTAGAACTGTCCGAAGCATCGGACCGATCACCGGCGTTTACGCCTGGCGTCGGCAACATCCTTTCTATCCACGTGAGGTCCTGCGCGTGCCTACCGGCAAGGTCAAGTGGTACGACTCCGAGAAGGGGTTCGGCTTCCTCTCCCGCGATGACGGGGGTGAGGTCTTCGTGCATTCTTCTGCCCTGCCATCCGGGACCACTACGCTGCGCCCCGGCCAGCGCGTGGAGTTCGGCATCGCGGAGGGCCGGAAGGGCGCGCAGGCGCTGCAGGTCCGGCTGCTCGAGCCGCCGCCCACCGTCGCGTCCAAGGTGTCCCGGAAGAATCCGGATGAGATGGTCGTGATCGTCGAGGATCTCATCAAGCTGCTGGACGGGGTGTCCAACTCCTACCGGCGCGGCAAGCATCCCGACAGCCGGGACGCGAAGAAGATCGCCGCGGTCCTCCGGGCCGTGGCCGACGACCTCGAGGCCGGCTAACCGTAACGGGCTACGGACCGACGGAGCGAAGCTCCGACCGGGCGCGACCCCGGGCCTCGTGCCCGGGTGAGCGCCCGGTGTCACGGCGAGTACCGGATCCGGGGCGTCGCGGGGGGTTCGGGGGGTCGCCCCCCGGGTTATAGAGGCGGCGGCGCCGGGTCATGACCAAGAGCACCAGCGCGACCGCGAGGCCGGCCGCGCTGATCCCGAGGCCGGCCGGGCCGCTGCCCGTCATGGAGACCAGCACGCCCGCGAGGCCGCCCGCGACCCAGGACACCTGGTGAAGCGTCTCGGATACCGCGAATGTGGAGGTCCGGGTCTCCTCGGGAATCTCCCGCTGCACCGTGGAGTCGAGCGCCAGCTTGACCAGCACGGTCCCGGCCGACGCCACGAACGCGACGATGAGCGCCGTGGCCAGGCCGAAGAACCACGCGCAGGCGGCGGCGGTGACGATGGAAATCACCAGCACGCCGAACGCGAGCAGGTGCGGCACCCGGGAGTGGAAGACCGACCCGGCCGCCGTGCCCAGCAGGCCGCCGACCGCGGCGGCGAGCACCAGCCCGCCGAGCGCGACGTTCTGCGAGAAGCCGTGGAAGTGGTCACTGCGCAGCAGGAAGGCCAGGAAGAACACCATGTATCCGGCGAACACGCGCAGCGCCGCGTTGGCCCCCATCGCCTCGGCCACGACCGGCCCCACCTGGTAATGCCGCCGCTTGCGGCGCGGGGCCGGATCCCGGCCGGGCCCGGTTGGGCGGCCCGGGCGGCCGGGGTGCCCTCGGCGGGCTGGGCGGAACGCCAGCGCCGTCGTCCAGCGGAAGCGTCGGGTCCGGGCGGCCCTCGTCCGGGCCACCGCCGGACGGTGCGGGGGAAAGCCGGCCATCGCGGGCTGCGCCATCGGCGCTGACGCCCGCTGGTCGCCGCTCTGGCGGCCCACCGGATCGGGCGCGCCCGGAGTGTCGTCGATCTGATCGGGCACCCGGGCACCGAGCACCGTAGCCGCCAGATAGACCAGCGTGCCGACCCGCAGGGTCCACGGCGCCCCGGCCGCGATGCTGATTCCCGCCGCCACCGGGGCAGCGGCCGTGGAGGCCAGAACCGCGCCCAGGCCGTTGCGCGCGTTCGCCGTCACCAGGGTGATCTCGGCGGGAAGCAGCCGCGGCGTCACCGAGCTGCGGGTGATCGCGTAGGCCTTCTGGAGCACCAGCACGCCGAATGCCGCCGGGAAGAGCGTGACCGGATCCCCGTGGACCGCGCCCGACATCGCCCAGCACAACAGCCCGCGGGCCAGCAGCGTGCCCATCATGATGTAACGGCGGCCCTGCCGGACGCGGTCGAGCATGGGCCCGATGAACGGGGCGAGCAGCGCGAACGGCGTCATGGTCAGGACCAGGTAGAGCACGACCTGGCTGCGGGCCTGGTGCAGCGAGGTGTTGAAGAACACCGTCCCGGCCAGGGCCACGGCGACGAACGCGTCGCCGGCGCTGCCCGCGGCGGTGAGCTCGATAAGACTGGCCAGCCCGGTGCGGCCGGCGCCGGACGCACCGCTGAGCCGGTGCACGAACCGTCCCGTGGACCGCGTCGCGGACGCACCCGCCCGGGCCGCCGAGCGGACCGCGGAGCCGGAGGCCTGTGCCGCCCGGCGGCTGGCCCGGCTCGCCTCCGACAGTCCCATGCCTTAAGTATTCGTCTGACTCGGCCGTGCGGCGACCATCAGGGACCCTTAATTCCCGGTAGGTGGCTCGTAATTCCCGGTAGGTGGCTCGGGCATCCGGCCTGATAGGCGACAATAACTAATTGTGAGCCCGATCCGTGTCCGCAGCAGAGAGCCAGACCAGGCCTGCGCGGAAGCCGTTGACCTCGCGCGCGCGTCGCTCGAGGAGGTCGTCGGCGCGGAACAGGTGGGCCGGCACCTCGGTGTCGAAGCCGAGGGTGACCGGGTCGTGACCCACCTGTTCGAGTGCCTCGATCCCGCCTACCCGGGCTGGCGCTGGGCCGTCACCGTGACCCGTGCCGCCCGCGCCAAGCACGTCACGGTCGACGACAGCGCGCTGGTTCCCGGTCCCGACTCTCTGCTCGCGCCGCCGTGGGTCCCCTGGCGGGACCGGCTTCAGCCCGGCGACCTCGGCGTCGGTGACCTGCTGCCCGCCGGCGCCGACGACGAGCGGCTCGTCCCGCTGGTCCTGCTGGCCGGAGACGACGCGGTGGTGGACTGGTACGCGGACGGGCCGGTCGAGGTGCCCGACCCGCGGGGGGCGCACGAGGCGCCGGAGCTGGCCTTCCCGGGACGGCCCCGGACCCTGTCGCCGATCGGCCGGGACGAGACCTCCGAGCGCTGGTACGAAAGCGAGCACGGCCCGCGGACGCCGCTGGCCCGCGCCGCGCCGGCCTCCTGCTCCAGTTGCGGCTTCTTCGTCCCGCTCAGCGGGGTACTCGGCCAGGTATTCGGCGGCTGCGCGAACGCCTACGCGCCGGACGACGGCCGGATCGTGTCCGGGGACCACGGGTGTGGGGCGCACTCCGAGTCGGCGCTCAGCGACGCGCCCGGCCAGGCCATCTCGCCGGTTATCGACGAGTTCGGCTATGACCTGGTCGACCTGCCCGGCGTCTCGCTGGACGAGACCGTCTTCGAGTCGTTCTCCGGCGGCAGCGGCACCTGAGCCGCCCGTTCGGCGGCGCGGCGCTCGGCCAGGCGGTCACGGCCGCGCTGAAGCCGCGGCACGTACCACAGGCCGAAGCATCCCAGCACGACACCGGTCACGCACGTCCAGACCCACCACCGTTCGGTCGGCGGGAGACTGCCGCGGACGATCAGCACGACGATCAGGGCAACCGCCCAGCCGGACGTGATAACCGTGGTGATGAGCCGGGCGTTCCCCTCCAGCGGCGGCGGAGGCGAGCGGCGAGGGGTAGCCACGCTATGTAGGTTACTTGCCGCAGCACACGAGGGTGCCCGCCACAGGCCCGCGAGGGGCCCCGCGCATGATGTACTTGGACCGTCCGGCAGCAGGGCGCGCCTCGCTCCCTGCTCGTGCGCGCTACCGGTTGTGCGGAATGCCCGCTCGTCGCATACCGTTAGCAAGAGTAATGACTCAGGCTAATGAAGATGACAGTTTTGCAGACAAGGTCCGACGTGGGCCTGGCCACCGCCTTGCGCATCTCGGTCAGCCGGCTCGCGCGGCGGCTGCGGGTGGAGCGCACGGCAAACGGCCTGGTGGACTCCGACCTGTCCGACACGCAGTTCGCCGCTCTTTCGGCGCTGGAGTCCCACTCGACCATGACGCCGGGCGAGCTCGCGGAGCACGAGAAGGTGCAGCCGCCCTCCATGACGCGAGTGATCGCGGTCCTGGAGGAACGCGGCCTGGTGATGCGGGCGCCGCACTTGACCGACCGGCGCCAGGTCGTGCTGACCGTCACGGAGCAGGGCCGGGACGTGGTGCAGCGGGCGCGCCGGCGCCGGGACGCGTGGCTGGCCAAGCGGCTGAAGGAGCTGACCCCGCAGGAGCGGGCGACGCTCCGCGCCGCGGCGCCGATCCTGGAGAAGCTCAGCCAGTCCTGAGGCCCGCGGCGGCCTCGCCGGCCTGCGCGGCGGATGTTCGGCTCGCTGCACACCCGGAACTACCGGCTGTTCGCGGCCGGGCAGGTCATCTCGAACACCGGCACCTGGATGCAGCGGGTCGCGCAGGACTGGCTGGTGCTGGACCTCACCCACGGCAGCGGCACCGCGCTGGGCATCGCGGCCGGCCTGCAGTTCCTTCCGCTGCTGCTGTTCAGCTTGTGGGGCGGCGCGATCACCGACCGCTACCCGAAGCGGCGCATCCTGCTGATCACCCAGAGCCTCATGGGCGGCCTGGCCCTGATCCTCGGCATCCTCGCGGTGACCGGGACGGTCCGCCTGTGGCACGTGTACGCGCTCGCGTTCGCGCTCGGGCTGGTCACCGTGGTCGACAACCCGACCCGGCAGACCTTCGTCACCGAGATGGTCGGGCCGTCCCATATGGCCAACGCGATCGCGCTGAACAGTGCGATCTTCAACCTGGCCCGGATCGCCGGCCTCGCGGTCGCCGGGCTGGTCATCGCGGCGGTCGGCACACCGGTCACGTTCCTGGTCAACGCCGCTTCTTACGGCGCGGTGCTCACCGGCCTGCTGCTGATGCGCCCCGGTGACCTGCAGCCGGTCAAACGGACGCCGCGGGCCCCCGGCCAGCTCCGGGAGACACTGGCCTATCTCCGGGGATCGCCCCGGATCTGGATGCCGATGATAATGCTCTTCTTCGTCGCGACGTTCGGCATGAATTTCCAGGTCACCACGGCGCTGATGTCGCGCGGCGTGTTCGGCACCGGTGCGGGCGCCTTCGGCCTCGCGTCCACCGCGTACGCGGCCGGCGCGCTCGGCGGTGCGCTGCTGGCCGCCCGGCGCCGCCGGCCGTCGGTCCGGCTGCAGGTCGCCGTGGCACTGGCGTTCGGCATCCTGGAGACCGCGTCCGGGCTGATGCCGACCTACTGGGCCTTCCTCCTGCTGCTGCTTCCGACCGGTCTCTCGGTGGTGATGTACACGACCGCCGCGAACTCGGCCACGCAGCTCGGTGTGGCGCCGCAGATGCGAGGCCGGGTCATGGGCGTGTACATGCTGGTGTTCCTGGGCGGCGCGCCGCTCGGCTCGCCGCTGGTCGGCTGGATCGCCGAGCAGTTCGGTCCCCGGATGAGCCTGATCTCGGGCGGCCTGGTCTCGGCGCTGGCCGCCGTCGTGGTCGGCGCCATGCTGGCCCGCGCCACCGGCACCAACGTGCGCGAAGGTCTCCGGCCCCTGGCTCAGTTGGGCCCGCACGCTCGCCGGGCGCGCGGGTCGGCCGACACGAAGGCAGCCCAGGAGACGGCCGCCTGACGGCTGGCCGATGCGCGCCCGGCGGCCACGCCGTCTCCTGAGGCGGGTCCCCGTGATGGCCGGCCGGGAAGCTGCTACCAATGGGCTCATGAGAATGTTCGTCGCCGTCGCACCCCCGCCGGAGGTGCTCGACGAACTCGAAGCCGTCTCGGCGCCGTTCCGCGCGGCCCGGCACGAGCTCCGCTGGACCAGCCGGGAGGCGTGGCATATCACGCTCGCCTTCCTGGGCGAGGTCGACGACAGCGCGGCCGGGCGGGTGATACCCCGGCTGGAGCGGGCCGCGGGCCTGCACGGGCAGTTCTCCCTGGCGTTCGCCGGGGCGGGCGCCTTCCCCGCCACGGACCGGGCCCGGGTGCTCTGGTGCGGGCTCAGCGGCGACCGGCGCTCGCTGGCCGCCCTGGCGGCGTCGGTGGCGGCCGGCGCCCGCCGGGCCGGTGCGACCCTGCCCGACGAGGGGCGCCCCTTCCGGCCCCATCTCACACTGGCGCGCTGCCGGATGCCGGCCGATGTCAGCGATATCGCCGCCGCCCTGAGCGGCTTCGCGGGCTCGCCGTGGACGGCCGACCGCATCCACCTGATCCACAGCCGCCCGGGCCACCAGCCGCGCTTCGAGACGATCGGCACCTGGCCGCTGGGCGCCGCCGTCAGCCGCGCCTGAGCGAGCGCCCTCCTGGCCCACGGATAGGCTCGACGTGTGAATCGCGTGCCCCGCTGGCTCCTGCCCACCGTGCTGGCACTCCTGGTGCTCACGGTCGTCATCGGCTCAGTCGTGCACTGAAGCCGCGCCGCGGCGCGCCAGGTGGACCCATCTCCGCCGGTGCCGGGCTCGGACAGGCACGGGGCGCCTAGCGGCGGAAACTCAGGTGGCCTCAGCGCACCATCTGGGTAGAGTCGGGCGGTGCCCGAGCTGCAGCGGCTGCAGGCTGGCCATGCCCCGGCGGTCCTGGCCTTCGAGCTGGCGAACCGCGCCTACTTCGCTGCCTCGATCTCCGACCGCGGCGACGAGTTCTTCGACCAGTTCACCGAGCGGCACAGCGCCTTGCTGGCTGAGCAGGAGGCCGGCATCGGCGCCTTCTACGTGCTCGTCGCCGAGGATGGCTCGGTCCTGGGCCGGTTCAACCTGTACGACTTCGAGGACGGCACGGCCGAACTCGGCTACCGGGTCGCGCAGCACGTCGCCGGCCGCGGCGTGGCGACCGCGACCGTCCGGGAGCTGTGCCGGCTGGCGGCGGCGCGGCACGGGCTGCGCACGCTCAGGGCGGCCACCGCCCGCGAGAATGCCGCGTCCCAGAAGGTGCTGACCAAGGCCGGGTTCGTCCCGGTTGGCCCGGCCGACCCGGCCGGCCTCGGCGGTAAGCCAGGCACCTGGTATCAGCGCGACCTAGTACGGCAGCAGTAGAGCGTTATGGTCATCGGCGGCTTGGCGCCGGGGTGCCCTCAGGCCGCCCACCGCTCGGCGAGCAGGTCGCGCACCGTACGCGGCTGACGGCCGAGGAGGTCGCCGAGGAGCGGGTCGACGCCCGCGAAGCGTCCCTTGCGGGCCGCCTGGAAGAACCCGAGCAGGAGCCGGGCCATGAGCTCCGGGGTGCCCTGCGCGGCCTGCTCGGCCACCCACGTCTCGTCGTCTACGACGACGCGCCGGATCTCGCGGCCGGTGAGCTCGGAGGCGATCCCCGCGATGTCGTCGAACGTCATGGCGGCGCTCGCGGTGAGCGTCACCGGGCCGTCGAAGCGCCGCTGGCCGGCGAGGATCACCGCGGCCGCCTCCGCCTCGTCAGCGCGCTCGGTCCAGGACACGGGCCCGTCGGCTGGCGTCGCGATGACGCCGGTCTCGCGCCAGGGCCCGAGCAGCCAGTCGAGGCTGTGCGCGTAGAAGCCGTTGCGGAGGGAGGTCCAGGCGACGCCGGAGTCCGCCAGGAGCGCCTCGGTCGCGGCGTGATCGCGTGCGGGGAAGAACGGGCTGTCGAGCCCGGTGTGCTGGTGGCTCGTGTAGAGGATACGGCGGGCACCGGCCGCGACGGCGGTCTCGATGCCGGCGCGGAGCAGGCTAACCCCGTCGGCGCCCGGGTCACTCGACGAGACGAGAAGCACCTGATCGGCGCCTTCGAACGAGTCGAGCAGCGCCGCCGGGTCCTCATAGGCGCCGCGCCGCACGCGCACGCCGCGATCGGCGAAGTGCTGCGCCTTCGCGGTGTCGCGCACGCTCACGCCGATCTGGGCCGCGGGGATGCGCTTGAGCAGGTGCTCGACGGTGGCGCCGTTGAGGGCGCCGGTGGCGCCGGTGATGACGATCATGTGCTGCCGCCCTTTGCGTTACCAGTGATACGACAATGACGCTATCAAAGGAAACAAGCTGTTCGCAAACTTCTGTTATCATCGATAACATGAATGGGCCGAATCCCGTGTCGTCGCGCGACCGGACCCGCGCGCAGCTGGTGGAAGTCGCCGCGGAGCTGCTCGCCACCGAGGGACCGGACGCGGTGACCACCCGCTCGGTCGCGCTCGCCGCCGGCGTGCAGGCGCCCACGATCTACCGGCTCTTCGGCGACAAGAGCGGACTGCTCGACGCCGTCGTCGAGCACGGGTTCGCGAGCTACGTGGCGCGCAAGCCCCCCGTCGACGCGGATGCCGATCCGGTCGAGAGCCTGCGCGCCGGCTGGGAGCTCCATGTCGGTTTCGGGCTGGCGAACCCCGAGCTGTTCCGGCTCATGCACACGGCGCTGCGCACGCCGGAGGGCCGGGCCGTCGCCGCGACCGGCGCCGGGGTGCTGCAGGCACGGGTGCACCGGGTCGCCGAGGCGGGACGGCTGCGGGTGACCGAGCGGCGGGCGGTCGAGCCTCATCCAGGCGGCCGGCACGGGCGTGGTGTTCACCCTCATCGACCAGGCCGAGGACGAGCGCGACGACACGCTCGCGGACACGGCGTGGGAATCGGTCTGCGCGACCATCCTCACCGACGCGAGCACCGCCGCCATCACGGGCCCGGCGGCCGCGGCAGTGACCTTGCGCGCCACGCTGCCCGACCTCACGGCGCTCACCGCTGCCGAGCGCGCCCTGCTCGGCGACTGGCTCGACCGCATAGCCGAGTCCCAGCGCGTGCCCGGGTGAAAACGGGGCGGCCACTGCCTGCGCACCCGCGAGCTGGCCTACTACCGCTGCTACCTCACATGCCGGGCACCGCGGGCCCGGCTGGACAGCCCGGCCCAGCTGGCCGGGCCGCTGCTGGCCACCACCGCCATCGAATTGTGACTCTCCGACCCGACGGGGCGGCCCGGACCGCTGGCAGGCAGGGCCGGCGTGACGGGTCAGGTGGTCGAGGGGCGCCGTAGGAGCGTGCCGGGTGGCGGAGCAACTCCTGGCCGATCACGGCACATCCCGACCGTGCGTGTCGCCGTCCTCGAACGGAGGCCAGGTGGGCAACGGCGCCATGGCGAGCGCTGGAGGCGGCCCACGCGCGGCCGATGAATCCTGGCCGCCCGTTTCGTCATACCCACCGTGCATCCTGAAGATAGCGGCCGGCGTAGCAGCGGCGGGTTTATTCACTCGCCGGCGTACCCGGCCGACGATAGGTTCGTGGCGCGCGGCATTGATGGGCCGCCAGGGGAGGTCATGGTGTCAGACATCGGCTCGGGGCCGGCAATCCTCGTGGAGGGCCTGACCAAGTCGTTCGGCGAGGTGAAGGCGTTGCGCGGCATCGACTTGTCGGTGCCCCAGGGCACGGTGCTCGGTGTGCTCGGGCCGAACGGCGCGGGCAAGACGACCGCCGTGCGCATCCTGACCACCCTGCTGCTCCCGGACGAGGGGCGAGCCGTGGTGGAAGGTCATGATGTGGTGCGGGAGGCGGCCGCGGTCCGCCGGTCGATCGGGCTGTCCGGGCAGTCGGCGGCCATCCAGCTTGAGCTCACCGGACGGGAGAACCTCGAGATCATCGGGCGGCTCTACCACCTGAGCAAGAAGGACAGCCGCAGCCGTGCCGCCGAGCTGCTGGAGCAGTTCGACCTGACCGACGCGGCCGACCGTCCGGCCAAGGGTTTCTCCGGCGGCATGCAGCGCCGCCTGGACCTGGCCGCCAGCCTGGTCGGCCAGCCCAAGGTCCTGTTCCTCGACGAGCCGACGACGGGCCTGGACCCGCGGTCACGGCTGGGGATGTGGGACATTATCCGGTCGCTGGTAAAGGGCGGCACGACGCTGCTGCTGACCACCCAGTACCTCGACGAGGCCGACGAACTGGCCGACGAGATCGTCGTCATCGACCACGGCCAGGTGATCGCGGCCGGCACGTCCGAGGAACTGAAGGGCCGGATCGGCGGGGATGTGCTGGAGTTCACCGTCCCGGACCGCTCCCGGCTGGCCGACGCGGTGGCGGCGATCTCGGGCGTGGCTGAGAGTGAGCCGCACGTCGACGCCGAGACGGGTGTGATCACCGTGGGGGTCGGCGGCAACGGCTCGGAGGCGCTCATCCAGGCGGTGCGGGCCCTGGACGCGGCCGCGTGGAAACCCGTGGGCTGGGACTGCGGCGCCCGTCCCTGGACGACGTGTTCCTGGCCCTGACCGGGCACGCCGCCGAAGAAGAGGACCAGCAGCAGGGCAAGCGCCGCCGCGGCCGCCGCAGGACCGCCGAGAACGCCGGAAGGGCTTCGTTATGACCGCCACCGCCATCACCGCCGCTCCGGACTCCCCCAGCCTGCTGACGCAGGGTCGCTGGGCCGTCAGCGACACGCTGGTCATCACCAAGCGGAACCTGCTGGTCTGGATGCGGGTACCGGCCTACATCGTGTTCACCGTGATCCAGCCGGTGATCTTCGTGCTCATGTTCCGGTACGTCTTCGGCGGCGCAATCCGCGTGGGCGTGCCGGGCGGCTACGTCAACTTCCTGATGCCGGGGATCATCGCGCAGACCGCGGCGTTCGCCACGTTCGGCACGGCCATCGCGCTGGCCCAGGAACTCCAGAAGGGGGTCATCGACCGGCTGCGGTCGATGCCGATGGCCCGATCGGCCGTACTGGCCGGGCGGCTGGTCGCCGACACGGGACGGATGACGATCACCATCCTCATCGTCATCGGCGTCGGCTACGCGGTGGGGTTCCGGTTCGAGAACGGTGTCCTCCTGGCCATCGCCATGGTCGTCCTGTCGATTGTCTTCGGGGTGGCGATCGCCACCATCGCCGCATTCACCGGGCTGGCCATCGGTGACGAGGAGTCAGTGCAGGCGTTCGGCCTGATCTGGCTGTTCCCGCTCACGTTCCTCAGCTCCGCGTTCGTGCCCATCGAGACCATGCCCGGCTGGCTCCAGGCGTTCGCCAACAACCAGCCGGTCACCTACGTCATCGACACGATGCGGGCCCTGGCCCTGGGCGGCCCGATCGAGGCCAACCTGTTGAAGAGCGTGGCGTGGCTGGCCGGCATCTTCATCGTCTTCGCCCCCCTAGCCGTCCGCGCCTACCGCCGCGCCGCCTAAGCCGCCCGCCGGCGCCGAGGCCCGCCAAAGCTGGGAGTCGGGCCGAGTTTTCCGCAGCCCGTGCGGGAAGCTGACCCGACGCAAGTCGTGGGGGCTGGGCGGCCGTGTCGGCCGGCCTTTCTGGGAACGGGTTGTGTTTTCCGCAGATAGTGCGGGAGCACAACCCGCAGACAGCGAAGAGGGGCCCGCGGAGACGCGCGACCCGCGCTGAGGATGTGGCAGATCAGGCCTGGCTCAGGCCCGGGCTGCTTCGCTCTTCACGCTGCTGGTGAACGCCTGCCAGCTATCGGGCGCGAACGCGAGCTGGGCCGTCTGGTCCTTGCTGTCGCGCACGGCGACCATTGGCCGGGTGTCCGCCACTTTCACGCATGCGCCGTTACCGCTGCTGTGGCTGGAGGTGCGCCACCGGGCGCGGGACAGGTCCGGGATGCTCACTCCGCACCCCCTCTCACTCATGTCTGTTCCGGCGATGGCCGCCAGCAGCGGATGCTTTCATCTGGCCGCAGCGCTGCCGCGCGGAGGTGCTCGAACATCACGATATACCGGCTGATCTCGGTTTCTTCTTCCAGGAAGAGGTTAGCCGGCCATGCCGAATGTAGACGACGGCCTGGTCGGCCGGGTCGGGGAAATCCAGCACGATGAACGAGCCGGGCATACCGGGATGGGCGCGGCTCCAAACGGGATGACCTGGATCGTCACGTTCGGCAGTGACGCCGTCTCGCGGATCTTGCGGAGCTGGCCGGTCATCACCTGGCGTCCGCCGACCTGCCGCCGTGCGGCCGCCTCGTCCATGATGGCCCAGAACCGTGGCGGGTCTTCTTTGACCAGGAGTGCCTGCCGCTCGGTCCGGGCCAGGACACGGTTTTCGATTTGGTCGGAGCTGGCGTGCGGCAGCGTGCCCTGGATGACCGCGCGGGCGTAGTCCTCGGTCTGCAGCAGGCCCGGCACGAACAGTGACTCGTAGTTGGAGATCGACCGGGCCTCGTCCTCGAAGCCGATGTAGTCGGAGTAGACGTCGGGCAGCTCGGACCGGTAGGGCTGCATCCATCCGCGCTGCCCGGATTCCTTCAGCAGCGCCAGCAGCTCGCCCCGCCGCGCCTGGTCGGTCCCGTAGAGGTCCATGAGCTGGATCAGTGTGGACCGTTGCGGGCGCTGCAGCGCGGTTTCCAGCCGGTAAAGCGTGGACCGGTCCTTGCCGGTGCGCTCGGCCACGTCCTCCTGGGTCAATCCGGCAGCCTCGCGCATCTGGCGGAGCTGGGCGGCGAGGCGCCGGTGCCGGACGGTGGCGCCGGGTCGCTGTCGTGGCATGCCGGGAGTCTAGCGGAGCAGCAAACGTCGATGATGTATTCGCATCTGTTGCGTTCTTGGATGATGCGGGTGCATCATAGGCAGCACTCTAGCTACCCCCGAGCCCGGAAACGTTCCCGCCCGCATAGCTACGCGGCTCCAAAGGGAGATGATGATGTGTGATCACGCGATAATGCGCCCGCCAGCCGTTGCCTCGCTCAGGCCGCGCTCATGCGAACGGGCATTCCCTGGCCGTCGTGAACAGGTCCGTGAAGCCCGCGCATTACTGGCCGCATTTCTCGCTGACTGCCCAGCCGCAGACGACGCGATCTTGCTGGTCAGCGAGCTGGCCGCCAACGCCTGCGCACATACCGCCAGCGGACAGGCCGGAGGAACCTTCACCATCCGTATTTGCGCTTGGCCCGGCGCTCATCTTCGCGCAGAGGTCGAGGACCAGGGCAGTGCGTGGGACGGCGACCTCAGCGCTGCCCAGCCGCCGCACGGCCTCTTCCTTCTGCGGGCGCTGTCCACCGAGTGCGGCACCCGGCGCGGTGAGCATGGCTGGATCACGTGGTTCACGATCGCCAGCCTCAGGCACGAGGCGCGGTCATGATCACCCTGGATACTGCCCTGGAGGCCGCCCAGCGGGCGCTCGTCACCGTCCATGAGCGCGCCGAACAGCGCGGCTACTACTCCGGCGCCCGCACTGAGATCATCAACTCCCACGCCGAACTGCGTGCCGCCCTCGACATGCTGATCAAGGCCGCCGAGCACGCCGCATCCAAGGCTCCGCCCGGCAAGCCCGGGTCATGACCAGGCCAGGCCAGCTCCGTCCGGTGGACGTACTCCACACCCTGGCCAACCTGCTCCGCAAACGCGGCATCACCAGGCTCTACAGGTCCGCCAGCGCCATGTTCGGCGTGCTTTCCGTCGCCTACGGGGTGAGCGTGTGGTGCGACGGCCGTCACCTGTGGTGGCACCGCGATGGACAACGGACGACATGGCCGGCGAACGACCCGGACGGCGCGGCCCGCCTGCTCGCTGACCTGGCCCATGACCGGGACATCACGGAGCGGTCAGATCCCTAAGCGGGCTGACGCGTGGGCCACCGACCATGATCGGGTGGAGTTTCCCGCGGATAATGCGGAAAATCCAACCCACTCCCGCGGCTGCGGCGCGTGACCCGGGGCACGGCGCGTCGCCGGGACGCGAGCGGCCGGGTCAGAGGCGTTCGACGACGTAGTCGATGCAGGTGGTTAGGGCTTCTACGTCGGCGGGGTCGACGGAGGGGAACATACCGATGCGGAGCTGGTTGCGGCCGAGCTTGCGGTAGGGCTCGGTGTCGACGATCCCGTTGGCGCGCAGGGCGGCCGCGACGGCGGCCGCGTCGACGCCGCCCGTGAAGTCGATGGTGCCGACCACCGGCGAGCGCTGAGCCGGGTCAGCGACGAACGGCACCGTGTAGGGGGTCTTATCGGCCCAGGTGTACAGGCGCGCGGAGGAGTCGGCGGTGCGCGCGGTGGTCCAGGCCAGGCCGCCCTGGGCCAGCATCCAGTCGATCTGGTCGGCCATCAGCAGCAGGGTCGCTACGGCCGGGGTGTTGTAGGTCTGGTCCTTGGCCGAGTTCTCTATCGCGCGGGGAGCGACAGGAAGTCGGGGACGTAGCGGCCGGTCGCGGCGATGGCGGCCACGCGGTCGGCGGCGGCGGGCGACATCAGGGCGATCCAGAGGCCGCCGTCCGCGCCGAAGCACTTTTGCGGCGCGAAGAAGTACGCGTCGAATTCGACGGCGCTGACCGGGATTCCGCCCGCGCCGCTGGTCGCGTCGACGAGGATCAGGGCGCCCGGGTCCGCTCCGGCGACCCGGCGGATCGGCATGGCCACGCCGGTCGAGGTCTCGTTATGGGTGAGCGCGTAGGCGTCGACCCCGGCCTCGGCCTTCGGCTGGGGATGGGTGCCTGGGTCCGACGCGACCACGGAAGGGGCAGCCAGCCACGGCGCGGCCGCGGTCACCGACGCGAACTTCGAGGAGAACTCGCCGAACGACAGGTGCTGCGACTTCTCGCGGATCAGCCCGAAGGCGGCCGCGTCCCAGAAGGCGGTCGTGCCTCCGTTGCCGAGCACGACCGCGAAGTCTTCCGGCAGCGCAAAAAGATCAGCCAGCCCGGCCCGGATCCGCCCCACCAGGGACCGGACCGGAGCCTGCCGGTGCGACGTGCCCAGATAGCTGGCACCGGAACTGGCCAGCGAGGCCAGCTGAGCCGCGCGGACCTTGGACGGGCCGCTGCCGAACCGGCCATCCGCCGGCCTGATCTCGTTCGGGATGACGACGCTGCTCACGGCGCCAGCCTATCGGCGGCCCCCGGCCAGGCGCGCCGTCACGCCGGGACACCCGGCCGTGGCCGGGCCCAGGCGCCCGGCGGTGCGGCCCAGCCCGGAGGCCGGGCCGCATGGCGTGCTCAGACGCGGTCGATGACGTCCTCGGCGCCGGGTACGTCGCGCACCGGGCGCGCGGCCGGGCCGACGTAGCGGGCGCTCGGCCTGACCAGCCGGCCGGTGCGCTTCTGCTCCAGGATGTGCGCCGCCCAGCCCGCGGTCCGGGCGCAGGTGAACATCGAGGTGAACATGTTGGACGGGATCTCGGCGAAGTCGAGGACGATGGCGGCCCAGAACTCCACGTTGGTCTCGAGCACCCGGTCCGGGCGGCGCGCGCGGAGCTCGGCGAGCGCCGCGTTCTCCAGGGCCAGCGCCACCTCGTACCGGGGGGCGCCGAGTTCCTTCGCGGTCCGGCGCAGGACGCGGGCACGCGGGTCCTCGGCCCGGTAGACGCGGTGCCCGAATCCCATCAGGCGGTCACCCTGGTCGAGGACCGACTTCACGTAGGCGTCCGCATCGCCCGTGCGCTCGACCTCCTCCACCATGTGCAGCACCCGCGCGGGTGCGCCGCCGTGCAGCGGGCCGGACATCGCGCCGACCGCACCGGACATCGCGGCGGCCACGTCGGCGCCGGTCGAGGCGATGACGCGGGCGGTGAACGTGGAGGCGTTCATGCCGTGCTCGGCCGCCGAGGTCCAGTAGGCGTCGACCGCCTTGACGTGCCGCGGGTCGGCCTCGCCGCGCCACCGGATCATGAACTGCTCCGGTATGGTCGTGCCCTCGTCCACCCGGCTCTGGGGCACCTGCGGGAGGCTGAGGCCGCGCGCGGACTGCGCGACGAACGACAGCGCGGTGACGGACGTGCGGGCCAGATCGTGGCGCGCCTGCTCGTCGCTGACGTCGAGAAGCTGGTGCATGCCCCACGCCGGGGCCAGGGTGGCGAGGGCGCTCTGCACGTCGACCCGGATGTCGCCGGAGTGCACCGGGATGGCATACGGCTCGGCCGGCGGCAGGCCCGGGGTGAACGCGTTGTCGACCAGGAGTCCCCAGACGTGGCCGAACGAGACGTGACCCGCCAGCTCCTCGATATCGACGCCGCGATACCGGAGCGAGCCGCCCTCCTTGTCAGGCTCGGCGATCTCGGACTCGAAGGCGATGACGCCCTCGAGTCCTGGCTTGAAGTCGGACATCGGTGTCTCCTTCTGCTTGCGGTATGGCGCGCCGGCTCGTGCGCCGGGTTCGCGGCTCGCGTCCGGGTGCCATTCACCGTTACGGTCCGGTCGTGGCCCGTCTGGCACCGTGCTCGGTGCCCGGCCAGGGCCCGCGGCGGGCCGCGCGGGCGGATGCCGCGCTATATCTCGGTTTTCCTATTCAATATCGCCTGACCTACCTTGCGGTAGCCAACAACGATGTGAGGATCGTTACTCATGAAACCCACCAGGCCTCAAGACCGTTCCCGGAGCCTCTCAGAGGACGCGCTGAAAAGCGATCCGGTCGAGCAGTTCTCGTCCTGGCTGGGCGAGGCAGTCGGAGCGGGGCTGCCGGAGCCGAACGCCATGGTCCTGGCGACCACGTCCGCCGGGGGGCACAGCCACGCCCGGACGGTGCTGCTCAAGGGCCACGACGCCCGCGGATTCGTGTTCTACACCAACCGGACCTCGCGCAAGGGAGCGGATCTGGCCGTGAACCCGTGGGCCTGCCTGCTGTTTCCCTGGTACGCCCTCGGGCGTCAGGTCACCGTGGAAGGGCCGGTCACGGCCCTGTCCACCGGGGACAGCGAGCCGTACTTCCGGTCCCGGGCGCGTGGGTCGCAGATCGGCGCCTGGGCGAGCAGGCAGTCGCGGGTGATCGCCTCGCGGGCGGAGCTGGACGACCGGGTCGCCGAGCTCGAACGGCGCTGGCCGCCCGGCACGGACGTGCCGATGCCGGACTTCTGGGGCGGGTACCGGGTGACCCCGGAGACGATCGAGTTCTGGCAGTCACGGGAGAGCCGGCTGCACGACCGGCTGCGGTACCGGCGCACGCCCGGCGGCTGGGCCCTGGAGCGGCTCTCGCCGTAGGCCGCGGGCCCGGCCGATGGACCCGCGGGCGCTGCGGCGGCGCTGGGCCGCGTCTAAGGTACGCCCCAGGCGCCACGGCGGCATAGCATCACTGCAGGAGGAATGAGCAGTGACCGCCCAGGGGCTTATCGACACCACGGAGATGTATCTCCGTACCGTCTTCGAGCTCGAAGAAGAGGGAATCGTCCCGCTGCGCGCGCGGATCGCCGAGCGGCTCGCCCAGAGCGGGCCAACCGTGAGCCAGACCGTGGCCAGGATGGAGCGGGACGGGCTGCTGCACGTCGCCGGTGACCGCCAGCTGTCTCTCAGCGATGTCGGCCGGACGCTCGCGACCAGGGTGATGCGCAAGCACCGGCTGGCCGAATGCCTGCTGGTTGGGGTCATCGAGCTGCCCTGGGAAGAAGTGCACATCGAGGCGTGCCGCTGGGAGCACGTGATCTCCGAGAGCGTCGAGCGCCGCCTGTTCGAGCTGCTCGGCTACCCGGTGCGCTGCCCGCACGGGAACGTGATCCCGGGCCTGGATGAACTGGGCATACCGGCCGAGATCAAGGGGCTGATGCTGGACACGCTGCAGGACGGCGACCAGGCCATGACCACGGTGGCCTCGGCGGAGCCGGCGCCGGTGGTGGTGCGCCGGATTAGCGAACAGGTCCAAAGCGATCTCGTTCTGATGCTTAAACTCAAGCGCTCCGGGATACAACCCGGACGTGAGGTAATGCTTGCGGCAAGCGACGACGGTGTGCGAGTGACGTGTGGCGACAGCCCTGATGGTGCCGAGGCGGAACTGCCCCGCGAGATTGCCGCGCACGTTTTCGTGTCGCGGCCATGAGCCGGCCCTGGTACCGGCATGCACGCTGATGGGCACAAGCACGCGTGCGGTGGCGCCGCCCCTGGCTGCGGAGCGCGGATATGAGACCCTGGCCTGACGCCGCGGGCGAGTCATATCTGCCCGCGGAGATGGTGCTGGACCAGGCGGAGATGGCGGTCATCGTCACCGACCGGCGGAGCAACCTCCTCTACATCAATCCGTTCGCCGCCCGGCTGTTCCGGGTGTCGGGTGACGCGTCGCGGTTCATCGGGCAGTCCGTCGCTGTCGATCGGCTTCGGTGACGGCGACCAGGACAAGGCGACCGACCTGGCCGACAGCGTCCTGCGCGGCCGGACCTGGGAGGGCACCTTCGCCAGCGCCTGTGAGGACGGGGCCGGCGTGCTGGTCCGCGCCTACGCGGTGCCGGTGCGCCATCCGTCGGGCGCTATCGACGGCATCGCCATCTTCGCGCGCAAGGCCGGTCGCGGCAGCCTCGCGGAGCGGGACCGGATCGGGCTGCTCGAGCGGATCGGCGAGCGGCTGGGCGGCTCGCTTGAACTGGGTGCGACGCTGCGCCACGTCACCGAGATGCTCGTGCCCCAGTTCGCGGACCACTGCTTCATCGACCTGTTCCAGGGCGACAAGCTGATCCGCCGGGTGCGGACCCACGCCGACGGCTGGGAGCCGCCGCCGGGCAGCTGGGCCGAGGTCGGCGAGCAGGTCAACTATCCCGAGGGGCACTTCTGCCAGCAGGCCATGGCCCGGATGGAAACCGTGGTCGTGGCCGACCTGGAGCAGGAGGACTTCCCCGCGCCGAGCCCCGGAGAGCATGCGCGCCGCCACCGAGGCCGCGATGGTCTCGGTCATCTCGCTGCCGCTCAGCGCCCGGGGTGAGCTGCTCGGCGTGATGAGCCTGGCCCTGTCCGGGCTGACCGACCGGCACGGCCGCCACTACGGCACCGATGACCGCGACCTGTTCGGCGCGATCGCGAGCCGCATCGCCATCGCCATCGACAACGCGATGCTGTTCGAGGGCGAGCGGCAGACGGCCCTCGCGTTCCAGAAGAGCCTGCTGCCGCAGGAGCTGCCCAGGCTGGACGGCCTGGACGTGGCGTGCCGGTACGTCCCGGCCGAGCCGCTGGAAACCCACGGCCAGGGCATCCAGACCCAGGTCGGCGGGGACTGGTACGACGTCATCCCGCTGGCCGCCGGGCGGGTCGGGATCGTCATCGGGGATGTCGAGGGGCGCGGGGCCCGCGCGGCGGCCATCATGGGCCAGTTGCGGGCCGCGCTGCGGGCGTTCGCGCAGGACGAGAAGGCCCCGGCCGACATCCTGCGCAAGCTCGACGACTGGTGCCGCTCGATGGCGCCCGCCGCCGGCACGGGACTGCTGTCCAGCGACCCGCCCACCGTGAGCTGCACCTACCTGGTCTATGACCCGTGGTCGCGTGAGCTGTCCTTCGCCAACGCCGGGCACGACGCGCCCCTGCTGGTGGTCGACGGCGAGGCCAGGCAGATGGAGGTGCGCAACAAGGGTGTGCTGCTCGGCGTGCGCGGCAAGGGCATCCGCGGATTGCCGACCTACAAGGAGGAGAGCCTCATCCTCCCCGCGGGTGCCACGCTGGTCCTCTACACCGACGGCCTCACGGACCGGCGGGCGCGGGTCGAGGGGCCCGGCCACTACAGCGAGGAAGAAGCCCTCGCCATGCTGTGCCAGGCGGTCAGTGCCACGGCCGGCGGGGGCGCCGACGCGATCGCGCGGGCCGCGGCGGAGTCCGTTCCCGGTGAGATCGACGATGACATGGCGATCCTCGTGGTCCGTTCCCTGCCGGCCGAGCTTGACTCGCGGGAGCGGGTGTTTCCCGCCGAGCCGGTGATGGTGTCGGAGGCCCGGCGGATGGCGCTGGAGACCTTCCGGGCCTGGGGCATGGATCGCGCGCAATCCGAAGTCGCCTGCCTGCTCGTGTCCGAGGTCGTCACCAACGCGGTCCTGCACACCTCGGCCGGGACCAGCCCGCGCCGAGAGTTCGGCGATTTCGACGTCGAGCCGGGCGGTCCGGCCCTGGCCAGCTCACCGGCCGGGCCGTCGGCGCCGCTGCCGAACGCCTCTGTATCGCCCCAGCCTGCCGCCCCGGTCCCGGGTGGCGGCGTGGCCGCGCTGCCCGCACCGCTGATGCCGTGGGACATCCCGGTGCCGGTCATGAGGACCGGGCAGGCCGCCTTCGCCGAGCCGAAGGACTTCGCGATGAGACTGCGGCGCGGCGGCTCGGCCGTCTGGGTCGAGGTGTTCGACGCGGACATGCGGTTGCCGCGGATCCGCTCCGCGGAGGAGAACGACGAGGGCGGGCGGGGCCTCTACCTGGTCGAGCAGCTGGCCACCCGGTGGGGATCCCGGCCGACGCGAAACGGCAAGGCGGTCTGGTTCGAGATGCCGATCGACAGTCAGCGGCCGTGAGCAGACGCGAACATCATCAGCACCAGCAGAACGAACACGACGATCACGCCTGCCCACGTGGCCGGGGACACCTTCATCCCGGCGCGCCCACGCAGCTTGTTCCAGAAGAAAGCGACGATGAGGGCGAGGAATACCAGCAGAATGATCCCGCTCATGGTCGCCTCCTCAGCTACGCACTTGCGTGTCGATTCAGAGCCTACGCCACCGGACTCCCGGTGGCTACGCCGCGTGGTTTGCCGGGTGCCGCTCGGCGATGATGCCGGGCGGCGGGGGCCCGCCTGCGCGGGTAGAGTCCGACAGGTAAGGCCCGATGCAGCGATGGTCGATGGAGGCCGCGATGGCTGAGGCATATATCGCCGGGGCGGTCCGCACGCCCGTCGGCAAGCGGAACGGCGGCCTCGCGGCCGTCCACCCGGCGGACCTGGCGGCCCACGTGCTGACCGAACTGATCGGCCGCACCGGGGCGGATCCGGCCGCGGTGGACGACGTGATCATGGGGTGCGTGTCCCAGATCGGGCCCCAGACGCTGGACATCGCCCGGACCGCGTGGCTGTCGGCCGGGCTGCCGGAAAGCGTGCCCGGCGTCACGATCGACCGGCAGTGCGGGTCGTCCCAGCAGGCGGTCCACTTCGCCGCCCAGGGCGTGCTGTCCGGTACGCAGGACCTGGTGATCGCGGCTGGCGTCGAGAGCATGAGCATCGTGCCGATGGGATCGACGGTGACGCTGCCGCTGGAGAAGGGCATGCCGCTGCCGTCGGGACAGGGCTGGGCCGACCGCTACGGCGACCAGGAGATCTCTCAGTTCCGCGGGGCGCAGCTCATCTGCGAGAAGTGGGGCCTGAAGCGGAGCGAACTGGAAGAGTTCGCGCTGGAGAGCCACCAGCGGGCCATCCGGGCCATCGACGAGGGACGGTTCGCCCGCGAGATCGCGCCGGTGAACGGCGTCACCGACGACGAGGGCCCGCGCCGGGACACCTCGGCTGAGAAGATGGCCGGCCTGTCCGCGCTGCGCGAGGGCTGGGAAATCACCGCGGCGACTTCGTCGCAGATCTCCGACGGCGCGGCCGCGCTGCTGATCGCCTCGGAGGCGGCGCTGAACCGGTACGGCCTGCGCCCGATGGCCCGCATCCGGGCGCTCGCCGTCACCGGGTCCGATCCCGTGCTGATGCTGACCGGCCCGATCCCGGCGACCGAGAAGGTCCTGTCCCGGGCCGGCCTGGGGATCGGCGACATCGACGTGTTCGAGGTCAACGAGGCGTTCGCTCCCGTGCTGCTGGCCTGGTCGGCCGAGACGGGCGCGTCCCTGGACCAGACCAACCCGAACGGCGGGGCGATCGCGCTCGGTCACCCGCTCGGCGCGACCGGCGCGATCCTGATGACCAAGCTCGTGCACGAACTCGAGCGCAGCGGCGCCCGCTACGGTCTGCAGACGATGTGCGAGGGCGGCGGCCAGGCCAACGCCACGATCATCGAGCGCGTCGCCTAGGAGGCGGCGCCGGCGCGGCGACCGCGCCTGCAGGCGGTGCCTCAGGCGGTCGCGTGCGCCGGGCCCGGCCCGGCCCCAGCACCCCGCCCCGGCCCCAGCACCCCGCCCGAGCCACAGCAGTAACAGGGGCACCGCGCTCAGGCCGTTTTTTTCATGATCATGTGAAGAAAACGTCGTATTTAGCGGCAAACAACACATGATCATGAAAACGCGCGCGGCGCGGGTGGGGGAGAGCCGTGATCCCGAACGAAAGCGTGGTTCCCGCCAGCGCAGCCGCGGGGCCCGGCCGGAGGAGGAGGAGGGCACCGGCGGCTGGGGGACGGTTGGTAGTGACAGGGGCCTCAGGCGGTCGCGTGCGCGGGCAGCCAGACGCGGACCCGGGTACCGCGTCCTGGCGCGGAGACCAGGTCCGCGTGCCCGTTGTGCGCCGCCGCGATGGCCTGCACGATGGACAGCCCCAGGCCGCTTCCGGCCTCCACCGCCCCCGCGGCGTCCCCGTTTGGATGGTGGGCGCCCCGGTGGAAGCGGTCGAAGGCCCGGGCGGCGTCCTCCGTCCGCATGCCGGGCCCGGCGTCGGCCACCTCGATCAGCGCCCCGCCCCCGGCGGGGGCGAGGCGGAGCGTGACGGACGTCTCCGGCAGTGTGTGCTCGCGCACGTTGGCCATCAGGTTGGCCAGGATCTGGCGGATACGCGGCTCGTCGGCCACGACGACCAGGCGCTCCGGCGCCTCCAGGCGCACCGGGCGGCCCGGCTCGACCGCGCCGGCGTCGGCCGCCGCGTCCCGCACGAGCAGGGCCAGGTCGGTCTGGGTCAGGTCGAGCGAAGAGGTCCGGTCGAGCCGGGCCAGCTCGAGCAGCTCGGCCACCAGCCTGCTCATCCGCTGCGATTCCTCGTCGATCCGGCGCATGGCGTTCGGAAGCTGATCTGGGCCCAGCGCGCCCTGGCCGTACAGCTCGGCGTACCCGCGGATGGTGGTCAGCGGCGTGCGGAGCTCGTGTGAGGCGTCCGCGGCGAACTGACGGACCTTCTGCTCCGAACGCAGCCTCGCGCCGAACGCCTGCTGGATCCGGTCCAGCATCGTGTTGATCGCGTCGGCGAGCGGCCGACCTCGGCCCGATCGCCCGGAACCGGCATGCGCGCGGTCAGGTCACCCCGGGTGGTGATCCGCTTGGCCGTGGTGGCCATCTGGTTCAGCGGCGCGAGCCCGCGGCCGATCAGCCACCGGCCGCCGGTAGCGAGCACGGCGATGAGCAGGAGGCCGGTGATCAGCTCGGCGACGACCAGGCTGCGGACCTGGCTGGCGACCCGGCCCCGCTGCTCGGCGACGACGACGATCCCGGTACCGGGGCCGGTGGCCGTATGGGGCGAGCGGCGGCCGACGGCCGCCAGCGCGGCGCCGTGGGCAGCGGAAACGTCGAAGATCTCCCGCCCCGTCACGTACCCGCGAAGCAGGTCGAACGGTGTCGCCCGCAGGCGGCGGCGAGATAACGGGCATCGGGGGACCCGTTGTTGTACGTCACGACGTTGCCGCCCGGCCCGACGACCGCCACCGCATAGGTTGGGCTGGCCCGCAGTTGCGCCGCCGACTCGGTGAGGCCCGCGAACAGGCTGTCGTTGAACTGGTCGTCCAGGTGGTTGCTCATCACGATGGCGCTGACCGTCCCCATGATGAGCAGGAACGTGGCGGTCACGGCGATCAGCCCGGCCAGCAGCCGGGCGCGCAGCGACAGCCGGAGGGAACGCATCACACTGCGGATTCCGCGGCACCCGGCGCCTGGTGCGGCGGGCGCAGCGTGTAGCCCACGCCGCGCTGGGTGTGGATCACCGGCGGCCCGAGCGGGTCAAGCTTGCGCCGCAGGTAGCTCACGTACGTTTCGACGATCTGTGACTGGCCGGCGTAATCCCAGCCCCACACGTTCTCCAGCAGCTGGGCCCGGGTCAGGACCCGGCCCTGGTGCCGCATGAGGTAGGCGAGGAGCCGGAACTCGGTGGGGGAGAGCTCAACCGGGGTGCTCGCCCGGTGCACCGTCCAGCGGGATTCGTCCAGCTCCAGGTCACCCGCGCGCAACGTGGCGGCGTCGTCTCCGGTGCCGTCGTCGTCGGCGGCCGGGCGGGACGTCCGGCGCAGCACCGCCCGGATGCGGGCGACGAGGGCTTCCACCGAGAACGGCTTGGTCACGTAGTCGTCGCCGCCGAGCGCTAGGCCCTGGACGGTGTCGGAGGAGGTGTCCCGGGCGGTCAGGAAGATGATCGGCACGTCGTCACCGCGCGCGCGGAGCCTGCGGCATACCTCGAAACCGTCGAGATCGGGCAGCACGACATCGAGCACGATCAGGTCGGGTTCGGCCGTCTCGGCGTCGCGGAGGGCGGCCTTGCCGCTCGCAGCGGTCAGTACGGTGCAGCCGTGGAAGTTCAGTGCGACCTGAACGAGCTCACGGATATTCGGCTCGTCGTCGACGACGAGCACCTTCGGGATGTGTTTTGTATCAGCCATGGCGTCTCAGCATTATCTTCTCCCGGCCGCCGGTTTGCCACGGCCTCCCCTGTTATCGCGAACGGGGACCGGCCCGCGATGGTTCCGGCCGCGGGGACCGGACCTTCGCTGCGCACCATCGCGCGGCTCGGTTCACGGGCCAGCAGGTGCCTACGCCGAGGCGCCCGTGCCATGCCCCGGGAAGGGCGGCATGGCACGGGCGGCTGCGACGTTGCCCGTCCGGGACGGGCTATCGGAGTGGTGGGATCAGGAGTGCGTACCTCCGTTGAAGCTTCCGCCGCTGTTGTAGCCGGTGCCGCCGACCGTGCCGGTCCCCGTGTTACCAGTGGTTGGGGTGGTGGTCGGCGCGGTGGTGGGCGTGGTGGTCATCATCGGGTTCTGCTCGATGAGGATCACCTTGGCCTGGAGCTTGTGCGAGGTCCGCGAACCGGCGATGAAGACCATCTGGCCGCGCTGGAGCCCGTGGGTCATCGTCATGGCGTTCTGGTGCCACCACGTGGTTCCCTGCTGCACGGTGGCCGTGTTCCGCGTCACCGTGACCGACACCGTGATACCGGTTCCGGCGATGTTGACCGAGACGGTGGTGGCCGTGGGGGCCAGCACCTGCTGCGCGGCCATGGTGTTGCCGGTCAGGATGGTGGTCATCGGCGTCATCGACCCGTTCATGGCCTGGCTGGCGGCCGACGAGCTACCGGTCAGCGCCGTGGTGCCCGTCATGCTGCTGGCCACGTTCGTGACCCTGGTGCCGCCGGACAGGAACCACACGTTGAACTGGCCGTTGGCCGCGCGGACCACGACGAACTTGCTCGTCGCCAGCACCACGGTGCCGCGTTCGAAGGCGAACGTGCTCCGGCCGTGGCGCATGTCCGTTTCCCGCTGCGTGTTGGCGAGATGGGCGAACATGCTGAACGCGCGAGCGTGCGACCACGTGTAATCGCTGAGACCTGAACTGAGGTAGTTTGCCTGGTTGTTGTAGTAGTTGCCCCAGCTGTAGCTGTGGCTGTAACCGGCGGCCTTGGCGGCCGGCGCGCTGGTGTGGCTGTTCGTCGCCACGGCCACCGCGCCGATCGCGCCTCCGCCGACTACGACCGCGGTCGCAATGCCGAGGCGCGCCTTGAGGTTGCTGCCCCGGCGCCCTGCCGGACTACGCCGATTGCGGCTCATCATCGGTGCCTCCTTCCCTGGACGCCACGCCCGCCACGCGTGCCCTGGTACGACTGCGAATGCCAGTGGGGTTCTGGATAGCCGATGGACGGCTCGTACTTATCCATGGCTATGAGAGTGCACTGGGCGCGCCGTGATCGCCGTGAGATCTGCGCCCACGTAAGGAGTCCGTTCGAGACTTCACATTCCCCGGACAGCCATTAGCGGAGAGTGCGGACGGCCAAGTGATCAACGCCAGATGACCAGGTACGTAAGGAGTCCGTTCGGGAATTCACAGCATTATTCGCACGCACTAAATAGCGGTTCCCGGTGGCTATGAAGCCGCCGGGAACCGCTATTTAGCTCCGGGTATAGCGCTCAGCTGGTGGATGTGCCTGCCGCCGCCGAGGCCGATGGCGACGGCGTCGCGCCCGCGGCGGCCTTGGTGCCCCGGACGAGGATCACCCGGGCGTCGCGCGCTCCCGCGGCCAGCGGGCCGGCCACGACGACGTGCTCGCCGGCCGACAGGTCCGTCCGGCTGCCCTTCGCGCCACCCTTGCGCACGACCGTGCTCGGCGTGAACTGCCACGTCCATGTGGTGCCGTTGGCCGCCTTGACCACCAGGTCGGAGCCGGCCGAGGTGACGACGCCCCGCTCGAAGGTGATCGTGCGGGTCGCGCCGGTCTTGGTCCGCACGCTGAACTGCCCGTACATGCCACCGAGACGGCGCAGGCGGGCCAGGGCACCGAGACGGCGGTGGGTGTTGCTGGGGGTGCTGCTGTTGCTCCCGGCGGCGCTCAGGGCCGCGTTGAGGTTCGCGCCCGGCCCCGACGAGCCCGCCGGTGAGCCGCCGGCCAGCGCCGATCCGGCCAGGGCACCGCCGGCCGCGAGGAGAACGGCGATCATGACGGCGATCGTCCAGGTAAGCGCCTTCCGGCGATCTGTTGCGAAATGGTGCGCCAGTGCGTTCATGCCGCCGAGTGTTAGTCAGGATCCTGAGACATCGGTCGGCGTCGTCTTGGAGCTGGCTGTGAACGCTAAGAGGATTTGCAGGCTTTCCTGAGCTGGGCCCGCTACATCCGCTCCGGCACCGGAACGCCAAGCAGGCCCAGCCCGGTGACCAGGACCCGCAGGGTCAGCGCGGACAGCGCGAGCCGCGACGCGCGGACCTGCTCCTCGTCGGCTTTCAGCACCGGGCACAGCTCATAGAACGTCGTGAACAGGCTGGCCACCTCGAACACGTAGGCGGCCAGACGATGCGGTTCCGCGGTCTCCGCGACCGACGTGACGGCGGCGCCGAAGCCCAGGAGCTTCATGGCCAGGGCCCGTTCGGCCGCCTCCGCGACCACGATCGGCGCCGTGGCCTGCCCGGGATCGAGGTCCGCGCGGCGGAAGATCGACCGGATCCGGGCCGTCGCGTACTGCAGATAGGGGCCGGTGTTGCCCTTGAACGAGATCATCCGGTCCCAGTCGAACACGTACTCGCTGTCGCGGGCGGTCGACAGGTCGGCGTATTTCACCGCACCGATCCCGACGGCCTCGGCGATCGCCTGGAGCGCCGGCTCGTCGAACTGCGAGCTGGCCTCCAGCTCATCCAGGATGCCGCGGGCCCGCTCGACGCCCTCCTGAAGCAGGGCGCTCAGCTTGATCGTGTCGCCGGCCCGGGTCCGGAGGATCTTGCCGTCCGTGCCGAGCACGTTGCCGATCTGCGCGTGCTCGAGACTGACCCTGTCCGGGATCCAGCCCGCCAGGCGGGCCACGGCGAAAATCATCCGGAAGTGCAGGGCCTGGGACGAGCCGACCACGTAAATGGCCCGGTCCGCCCCCAGTTCTTCGACGCGGTAGCGAATCGTCGCCAGATCGGTGGTGGAGTAGTTATAGCCGCCGTCGCTTTTCCGGATGATGACCGGCAGCGGGTTGCCGTCGCGGTTGGTGAACCCGTCCGGGAAGACGCACAGCGCGCCTTCGCTTTCCACCGCGATGCCTTTGGCCCGCAGTTCCGCCACCACACCGGGCAGCATGGCGTTGTAGAAGCTCTCGCCCCGGATGTCCTCGTCGGTCAGCGTGACCTGCAGCCGCCCGTACATCCGGTGCAGGTAATCCTTGGACAGGTCGACCAGTTCCTGCCACAGCCGCAGCGTGTCCGGATCACCGCCCTGGAGCAGGACGACCCGCCGCCGCGCGCGATCGGCGAAGGCGGGATCGGAGTCGAACTTGGCCCGCGCCGCCTGGTAGAAGGAGTTCGGGTCGGTGCGCAGCAAGCTGGCATCGGCCGAGTCCTCACCCACGTCGAGCAGGTGCTCGAGCAGCATGCCGAACGGCGTGCCCCAATCCCCGACGTGGTTGTCCCTGATCACCCGGTGGCCGGCGAACTCGAGGACGCGTGCGATCGCGTCGCCCACGATCGTCGTGCGCAAGTGGCCGACGTGCATTTCCTTCGCGATGTTGGGCGAGGAGTACTCCACGACGACGGTCTGCGGGCCGGCCCGGCCGGCCCGCGCCGAGCGTCTCGTCGGTGATCAGCTGGCCGGCCTGCTCGCTGATCCAGTCGTTGCGCAGCGTGAAATTGATGAACCCGGGGCCGCTCACGGCCGGCTCGGCGGACATGTCCGTCACCTGCAGGTGCCGTACGATCTCGCCCGCAACCTCACGCGGCGGGCGGCCGGCCCGCTTGGCCAGCGCCAGCGCAACGTTCGACTGGTAATCGGCGAACTGGGACGGCCGGATCGCCGGGTCGGTCCCGAGGTACGCGTCGCCGAACGCGGCGATGAGGGCGTCCGTCACCCGCTGCGCGAGAATGTCCCGGGGATCGGCCATGCATCAAGCCTATCGGGAGCACCGGGCCCACCGGCCAGCCGTTAATTGGCCAGCCGTTAATTGGCCAGCCGTTAAACGGCCGCCGCGCAGGAAGTGGCCGGACCGCCCGGGTCCCAGCCGTTCCCTGATCTTTTCGATGATCTGGCCGCGGGCCAGGTCGGCGGCCAGAGCGCACGCGGACGTCACCCCGCGCGCGGTGCTCGCTCCATGGGCGATGACGACCGTCCCGCCCAGCCCGAGCAGGGCCGCTCCGCCGTAGGTCTCCGCGTCGAGCTGCTCGGCCATCTCCCGGAAGGCGCGGCGCTGGAGCATCGCGCCGAGCCGCGCGGCCCGGGTCGCGGTAACGGCGTCGCGGAGCTGTGCCGCCGCGAAACGGACCGAGCCTTCCAGGGTCTTCAGCGTCACGTTGCCGGTGAAGCCGTCGGTGACGATCACGTCCACCTTGCCCGCCATCAGGTCGCCGCCCTCGATGTTCCCCGTGAAGCTCAGCGGGGCGGCCCCGTGCGCCGGGTCGGCGGCGAGCAGTTCGTGTGCGCGCCTGGTGAGCTTGTTGCCCTTGCCCGGCTCGGCCCCGATCGTCAGCAGGCCGACCCTGGGCGCCTGGATGCCCAGGGTGACCTGTGCATAGGCCGAACCGAGCTGGGCGAACTGGACGAGCATCTCCGGCTTCGGGTCGGCGGTGGCGCCGACGTCGATCAGCACGGTGGGCCGGGGCCGGGTGGGCAGCACGGCCGCGAGCGCCGGCCGCAGGCCGCCGGCCAGCGGGCGGAGCCGCAGGCGCGCGGTGGTGACCACCCCGCCGGTCGAGCCGGCGGAGACGACCGCCGCCGCCTGGCCGCGCCGGACCAGCTGGCAGGCGATCGCGATACTCGACCGCGGACGGCGCCGGATCGCCAGCGCGCCCTCGTCCATGCCGAGGACGTCCTCCGCCGAAGCGATCGGGATCTCGCCCGGGTCGGCGCCCAGCGTGGCGAGTTCGGCGGTAAGCTGCGCCGGATTCCCGGCGAGAATGACCCGGATGCCCCGATCGCGCTGGGCGGCGAGGGCCCCGGCGACGATCTCGCCGGGGGCGTGGTCGCCGCCCATGGCGTCGACCGCGACGACGTCATCGGCTCCGCCGGCGGAGACGTCAGAGTCCGGGGCCATGGGCGTGACCTTACCGGCGGGTTGAGCGTGGCGGCCGCCGGGCACCAACTAGCGGGGGAACCGCCGGCTGTGGCGGAGCGTTGACAACGTGATCATCGTGACGAGCTGGGGGCCATGCTCGCTGATCACAACGGGAGGTCTGGGAATACCGGGGGGGTCTGAAGGAACACCGGCATGAACTGCCCTTGGGCAATTACGCGCGCCCGCAGCCGCTCGGCTGGGGGCGCGGACCCGGGAAGGAGATGCGTGACTTCAGTCCAGCACATCGTTCCGGCTGAGCCGAACGCCGGCCGCCGGTTCCGCGCATACAACGCAAAGCACCTGGACATGCTCACCGAGCGGGCCGCGCTGCCCGAGAGTATGAAGCTGGCCGTCCGCGCGGTCGCCACCGTGCTTCCGTTCCGTACGAACGCGTACGTGGTCGACGAACTCATCGACTGGGACCAGGCACCGGACGACCCGATCTACCGGCTCGTCTTCCCGCAGCCCGACATGCTCCCCGCGGATGACGTCGCCCGGCTGTCGGCCGCGATCGTCGGCCGGCGCGCCGGCCGCGGAACTGCGCGCCATGGCCCATGAGGTGCGGATGCGCCTGAACCCGCACCCCGCCGGGCAACTGGCCCTGAACACTCCCGAGCTGGGGGACGATCCGTTGCCCGGCCTCCAGCACAAGTACCCGGAGACCGTGCTCTTCTTCCCGCGGCAGGGGCAGACCTGCCACGCCTACTGCACGTACTGCTTCCGGTGGGCGCAATTCGTGGACGAACCCGACCTCAAGATGGCCACCGACGACATCGGCTCGCTGGTCACCTACATCCGCCAGCATCCCGAGGTGACCAGCGTCCTGATCACCGGCGGCGATCCGATGATCATGGGCGAGACGGTGCTGCGCCGCTATATCGAGCCGCTGCTTGACCCGGCCCTGGACCAGCTGGAGTCGATCCGGATCGGCACCAAGTCGCTGGCGTACTGGCCGCAGCGATTCGTCAGCGATCCGGACGCCGCGGGGACGCTCCGCCTGTTCGAGGAGGTGTGCGCCAGCGGCCGCACGCTCGCGCTGATGGCGCATTTCTCCCATCCACGCGAACTCGAGCCACCGCTTGTGGCCGAGGCCGTGCGCCGGATCAGGGACACCGGGGCGGTGATCCGGACTCAGGCGCCGCTGATCCGCAGCATCAACGACACCCCGGCGATCTGGTCGGCCATGTGGCGCGCGCAGGCGCGGATGGGGATGATCCCGTACTACATGTTCGTCGAGCGCGACACGGGCCCGCAGGAGTACTTCGCCGTGCCGCTGGCCCGCGGCCACGAGATCTTCCGCGACGCGTACCAGAGCGTTTCCGGGCTGTGCCGGACGGTGCGGGGCCCGTCGATGTCGGCGACGCCCGGGAAGGTGTGCGTGGACGGCGTGGCCGAGGTGTCGGGGGAGAAGGTGTTCGTCCTGCACCTGATCCAGGCGCGAAGGCCGGAGCTCGTGGGCCAGCCGTTCTTCGCCCGGTTCGACCCGTCAGCCACCTGGCTGTCCGACCTCGAGCCGGCCTTCGCCGCGCGGTTTCCCTATGAATCGTCCGAGCTGGACGGCAGGTGGGCGGCGGAGTTGCTCCCGCAGGGCATGTTACGCGACGGCCACGGGCCCGCCAGGCGGCTGCGGCCGGCGCTCACATATCCTCCCGGCCATGGAACTGAACGGAACCACAGCAATCGTGTCGGGCGGCGCCAGCGGCCTCGGTGAGGCCACCGCGCGGCGCCTGGCCGCGGCCGGCTCGTTCGTCGTCGTCGCCGACCTCAGCGAGGACCGGGGCAAGGCGGTCGCGGCCGAGATCGGCGGGGCGTTCGCCAGGACGGATGTGGCTGACGAAGCGTCGGTGCAGGCGGCCGTGTCGGCCGCGGTGGCGGCCGGGCCGCCGCTGCGCGTCGCCGTGAGCTGCGCGGGCATCGCCTGGGCGGCGCGAACTGTCGCGCGCGACGGCAGCCCGCACGATCTCGCCGCGTACCAGAAGGTGATCGCGGTCAACCTGGTCGGCACCTTCAACCTGATGCGCCTGGCCGCGGCGGCCATGGGCGGGACCGAGCCGGCCGACGCGGACGGCCAGCGGGGCGTCATCATCAGCACCTCCTCGGTGGCCGGGATCGAGGGCCAGATCGGCCAGATCGCCTATTCCGCGTCCAAGGGCGGCATCATCGGGATGACCGTGCCCGCCGCGCGTGATCTCGCGGCGATCGGCGTCCGGGTCAACACGGTGTGCCCGGGAATCATCGATACCCCCATCTACGGCGGCCTCGGCGCCGACGAGTTCAAGGCCCGGCTGGTGGCCCCCATCGTCTTCCCCAAGCGCATGGGCAGGCCAGATGAATTCGCCCAGCTAGTCCAGACCCTGATCGAAAACGACTACATGAACGCCGAGGTAATCCGCTTCAACGCCGGCATCCGCTTCCAGCCGAAGTAGCGTGTTGGCCCGGGGCGACCCAGCGTGCCCGGCCGCCGGGCCCTGGGCCCCGCTGGCGGTTTCCATGATCACGTGATGTTTTCCGCTTAGGGGCTCCCCTTCTCCCATGATCATGTGTTGTTTGCCGCTAGATGCGACGTTTTCATCACATGATCATGAATGACCTCGCCGGGCATGGTGCTCGTGTGACCTGAGAGGTGGCTGGTGTGGGGTGCTGCGGCCCGCCAGCGGTGCAGGAATGCGCGAGCCGTGGCACGTCGGTACGCGGCTTGACTATCGGCGTCCACATCTGCACACGTTAGGAGGTGGCCGGAAATGCGCCCCCTGACGCCCTCACCGGCTGCGAAGTCCCCGGCGACATGCCCGCCCGGGCCGCCAGCGCCTACCGCATCCGCATCCGCGCCGGTCCACCGAGCTATACGGCGATAGCACCGGAGCTGTTGCGACGTTTATGCGACATTGTTGCCACGCGTGTCATCCCAGCTCCGATAGCCTGAGCGTCCCGGGGCCACCGTTTTCATCCGCCAGAATCGGCTGGCGGGCGCAGTGCTGCGCGCGAGCTTGCTGACAGACAGCGCCAATGGAGTGCAAGCCGGCGCGGCGTGCGCCTGGCGATGGAGGGGAACGCATTGTCGGGGATCGAGACCGGGGCCGAGGAACCAGCGCCCGCTCCCGTTACCGCGGACGGCCCCGGGGCAGCGCGAGCTGACGCGGGCATGGGGACGCTGACCGGCCCGGCCGGGCGGACCCTGGCTGACCGCGGATCCGCCCGCGCCTGGCCGCCCCGCCGGACGGGACCGGGCCCCGTGGCGCGCCGCGCCCGGCCACCGCGAGTTCCCCGCCCCGGCTGCAGGACCGGATGCTCGGCTGGCTGATGGTCGCAGTACCCGGGCTCGCCGGGCTCGTGACCGGCGGGTACAAGATCGGCTACGCGCCCCTATGGCGGGACGAGGCATCGACCAAGGCGGTCGTCGGGCGGTCGGTCAGCCAGATCCTCGCCCTGCTGCACCACACCGACGCGGTCCACGGCGCCTACTACCTCGTCATGCACGTGGCCGTCGCGATCCTCGGCACGACGGCGGGGGCGCTGCGGCTGCCGTCGCTGGCCGCGATGGCGGTCGCGTGCGCGTTCACGGCCGCGATCGGATACCGCCTCGCGGTGGCGGCCGGCGCCTCGCTGGCCCGTTTCACCGGCCTGTGCGCCGGCCTGGTCCTCGCCACTGCGCCGTACATGATCAGGTACGCGCAGGAGGCGCGGTCCTACGCGATGGTCACGATGTTCGCGACGATCGCCACCTATTTCCTGCTCCGAGCCCTCTGGGGCGGGCGCCGCTGGTGGGTGGCCTACGGCGTCGCGGTCGCCCTGTGCGGTCTGTTCAACATCTTCGGCCTGCTCATCCTGGCCGCGCACGGGCTGTCGCTGGCGATCGCCGGGATGCGCCAGCGGGCGGCTGTGGCGCGCGCGGCGGTGGTCCTGACCAACGGGAACAGGCGCCGGGGCGCCCACGCGTCCGACCTGTCGGCGTTTGCCCCGGCCGGGCTCACCGGCCGGCGGGTGGCCGGGCTCCCGCAGCGGTGGCTCATCGCCGGGGGCGCCGCCGCGCTGGTGCTGATCCCGCTCGGGGTGGTGGCGTTCGGGCAGCGCGGCCAGATCAGCTGGATGACCCGGCCGCATTTCCAGGCCATCGTCGCCCTGGCCTACAACAGCGCGGGTTCCTGGCGGCTCATCGCGCCGATCTTCGCGCTCGCGGTCGGCGGCGTGCTGGCCGAGATGCTCATCGACCGCGGACGCCGGCCGCTGACACCCGGCGTGGTCGCGTTCCCGTGGATGGTGGCGCCGGCCGCGATCCTGATCGCCGTGTCGGAGATTCACCCCGTCTACGACGAGAGGTACGTCGAGTACTGCCTGCCGGCCCTGGCCATCCTGGTCGCCTGGGGGATCGCCTGGATAGCCAGGCTGGCCACCGCCACCCCGCTGGGGCAGGCGGGCATCGCGTGGCTGCCATCAGCCATCGTCGTCCTGGGCGTCCTGGCCCTGCTGGTGACACCGGACAAGATGGTCAGGCTCAACTACGCCCGCCCGGACAACCTCGTGGCCGCCTCCACGATCGTCAGGCACCACGAGAAGCCGGGCGACATCATCCTCTACATCCCGGCCAACGGCCGGATCGTCGCGATGCCCTACCCCGGTCCGTTCAAGAAGCTCCGCGACATCGCGCTGGCCGCCTCCCCGCTGGCCTCGGCCACCATCTCCGGCACCGAGGTGAGCGCCTCCGTGCTGCAGAGCCGGTTCGTCCACGTCACCCGGGTCTGGACCGTCATGGGCCGAACCGTGGGCGGCAGCACCGGCGCGGTGACGCCGACCGACGAGGAGAAGCTGGACCTGATCTGGGGCATGCGGCGAATCGGCCAGTGGTGGGACGGCGACACGGTGCTGTCGCTTTACGCGAAGCGCTGATCCCGGTTTCCCGGGCGGGGCGAATCCGCCGCAGGCCGGAAGGCGTGCTGCCTCAGGCGCCGGGTGAGGGGGAATCGGCCGGGGCGGCGGCAGGCCGGGCTCGGTGATCTGCTCACGGATCCGGCGGCGGCCCCGGTGCAGCCGGGACATGACCGTCCCGATCGGGGTGCCCATCATCTCCGCGATCTCCCGGTACGGGTAGCCCTCGATGTCGGCGAGATAGACGGCCGTCCTGAACTCGCCGGGCAGCTCACGCAGGGCCCGCAGCAGGTCGGAGTCGGTGATCCGGTCGAGCGCCTCGGCTTCGGCGGACGGCGACGGCGGGGCCAGCCGGTCGGCGGACATCTGCCAGTCGGCCAGGTCACCGCCCAGCGCCTGCTGCGGCTCGCGCTTCCGCTTCCGGTAGACGTTGATGAACGTGGTCGTCAGGATGCGGTTCAGCCACGCCCGCAGATTCGTGCCCGTCTGGAACTGATGGAACGCCGCGTACGCCTTGACCGACGTCTCCTGCACGAGGTCTTCGGCATCGGTCGGGTTACGGGTCATCCGCAGCGCCGCGGGATAAAGCTGGCCGAGTTGAGGCACGACGTCACGCTCGAACCGCGCGCGGCTTTCCTCTGCCTCATCGCTGGCGCTCATGTTCTTCTCCGGGTGGTCGGTCTTTCTACTATCTAGTAGACGTTCGAGACGGCCTTTTAGCTCGCCAATGTAACGGAAATCACAGGTGGTGCCCGTCTGGCGCCCCGGTGAAGCGCAGACGGCCACCGCGTGCTCGTTCAGTATCCCGATACTTCCTGAATGGAAGCTGAGGGGTCGCTACAGGGGGCTTGGGGTTAGATCCAGCCGTGGTACCACATGCGGGACAGCCAGGACGCGTAGGGGATCACCTTGCCGGCCAGGATGGGGTACAGGTAGACGAAGTTGGCCAGGACGACCAGGACATAGGCGCCGGCGACGGCCGCGCCGATCGAGCGGCGGGCGACGCTGGCCCGGGCGGGCCCGATGATCAGCCCCAGGCACGCCGCGATGGCCACGATCAGGAAGGGCTCGAACTCCGTGGCGTAGTAGAAGAACTTGGTCCGGGAGACGAACGGGAACCAGGTCAGCCAGCCGGCCGCCACGGCCAGCAGGACCGCGCCCGGGCGCCAGTCCCGGTGCAGCAGCCACCAGCCCAGGCAGAAGATCAGCGCCGGGATCGACGCCCACCAGATCGCCGGGGTGCCGATCGCGAGCACTTCCTGCGAGCAGTGCGGCGCGATGCTGCAGGCCGCGCCGGACGTCGGCGCGGAGTAGTAGTAGGCGACCGGCCGGGACAGCAGGAGCCAGTTCCACGGCTGCGACTCGTACGGGTGATGGGTGTGCAGGCCGACGCTGAACTGCAGCATCTGCACGTGGTACTCAAATAGCGAGTACAGCGCGGAGATGACCGGCGTGTGGAAGCCCTGGGCGGCCGCGTAGTTCCGGTCGTAGCCGATGCTGGAGGCGAGCCACCCGCTCCACGAGGCGATGTAGACGGCCAGCGGCAGCACCCCGAACGTGACCGGCAGCCATCGGCCGTCCCGCAAGAGCGCGCCGCGCCAGTAATGGCTGATCCCGGCGGCCCGCCGGGCCCCGACGTCCCAGGCGATCGTCAGGGCGGCGAACGCGATGAGGTACCAGATGCCGTCCCACTTGCAGGCGCAGGCGCAGCCGAGCAGGAAACCCGCCGCCACCCGCCACCAGCGGATGCCGAGCCGGGGACCGGCGCCAGCCGATCCCCGGGCCGCCACCGCCTCCGCGAGCCGGGCCCGCGACACATCACGGTCGATCACCAGGCAGCCGAACGCCGCCAGCACGAAGAACATCAGGAAGATGTCCAGCAGCCCGGTGCGGCTCATCACGAATTCCAGGCCGTCCAGCGACATCAGCAGCCCGGCCATGCAGCCCAGCAGCGTCGACCTGGTCATGCGGCGGGCGATCCGGCAGATGAGCAGGATCGCCAGCGACCCGGCCACCGCGGAGGAAAAGCGCCAGCCGAACGGGGTCAGGCCGAAGAGCCATTCGCCCGCCGCGATGAGGATTTTCCCGAGCGGGGGCATCACGACGTATTCACCGCCGGGGGCGAATATGTGCGTATTTCCGGCGAGGATGAGCGAGTTTGCGTTGCTGACGAAGTTGCGCTCGACGCCGAAGTTCAGGATGCTGAACGCGTCTTTTGCGTAATAGGTCTCATCGAAGATGATCGCGTGGGGGACGGCGAGCCGGTCGAACCTGAGGAACGCGCCGAACGCCGTGACCAGCAGCGTCCCGATCCAGCCCCAGACCCGGTCCGAGGGCAGCGGGGAAGTGAGCTTCGCGCGCAGCGCCGCCGCCCGGTCCGCGGTTTCGGTGGCCGGTGTACCGGCTTCGGTTGCCGTCATCGCTGAATATCGTACGGGATGAGAACACCAGCCTTGATGGGATGCGAATGGGTCGGCGGAGAAGGAATTTCCAGCGGGCAATCAGGTGAGCCGGGCTCCGCGGCCACGGGCACGCTGACGATTGCCGCCGCCCCGATCGGGCGGCTGGAGGACGCGTCCGGCCGGCTCGCCGCGGCACTGGCGGCGGCGCCCGTCATCGCCGCGGAGGACACCCGCAGGCTGCGCCGGCTGGCGGCCAGCATCGGCGTCGAGCTGACCGGCCGGGTCGTCTCCTACTTCGACGGCGAACGAGGCGCGGCGCTCGGCCGAACTCCTCGGCGAACTGCGCGCCGGGCACGACGTGCTCCTCGTGACCGACGCCGGCATGCCCGGCGTCAGCGATCCGGGGTACCGGCTGACCGCGGCCGCGGCCGACGAGGGGATCCGGGTGACGGTCCTGCCGGGACCATCCGCGGTGACCGCCGCGCTCGCCGTCTCCGGACTGCCCACCGACCGGTTCTGCTTCGAGGGCTTCCCGCCCAGAAAGGCCGGTGAGCGGGCGCGCCGGTTCGCCGAGCTGGCCACCGAGCGCCGGACCATGGTGTTCTTCGAGTCGCCGCGCCGGACCGGTGCGACGCTGGCCGAGCTGGCCGGGGCGTTCGGGGCCGATCGGCGGGCCGCCGTGTGCCGGGAGCTGACCAAGACCCACGAGGAGATCCGCCGGGGCACGCTGGCCGACCTGGCCGACTGGGCGGCCGGTGAGGTGCGCGGCGAGGTCACCCTGGTCGTCGAGGGGGCGCCGGCCGGAGCCGGCCGGCGCGGCCCTCGACGTCGCCCAGGCCGTCGCGGAGGTGGGCCGCCGGGTGGCGGACGGCACGTCCCGCCGGGACGCGATCGTGGCCGTCGCTGCCGAGGCCGGGCTGCCCAGACGGGCGGTCTACGAGGCGGTTGTCTCGTCGCGCTCCAGCTCCTGATCGCCCTGACCGCCGGCCGGAGCCGAGCCGTAGCTGGCCGGAACCGAGCCGTTGCCGGAAGGTGCCGGGGCCGGGCCGTTCACCGACGCGGTCACGGCGGCCGGACGGGCCCGGCGGGCGGCCAGCCAGTTCCCCCCCACCGTGCCCTTGCCGAAGGCGATGGCGGCGGCCAGGCAGCCGAACGGCACCGCCGGGAGCACGTACCGGTAGTCGAACTCGGCCGTGGCGGCCGGCACGACGATCAGTGCGACGGAAAACGCCCAGGGCAGCAGGGCCTCACCGCCGATCCGGCGCCAGGCCAGCACCATGCCGCCGAGCCCGATGAGGAGGATGACGCCGTACAGCGTGCCGGGCAGGAAGATGTACCGCTGGTAGACCCGCATGACCCCGGCAAACGGCTGGACGATGTGGGTCTGCGGGTTCCCGCGGACGTAGAAAGCGGCGTCGGAGCTGTACCCGGCGATGTGGCCGCGGGCCCACGACGGGATGGCCATCGGGCGATAGGGGAACAGGTACTCGTCGTAGGTCTGCGCGTTCGGGAACACCGTCCGCTTCCAGGCGAATACCCGGAGCGTGTCGTCCGCCACCGCCCGCGCGTAGCCGAGCGGCTGGGCCAGGATCGCCCGTTCGGCGAAATTGCTCGCGAGCTGGTTAGGCAGCGATGAGAACTTGGTCGGCGGGAAGCGGTCCAGGGGCGTGAAGTTCGACCAGACGTAGGACTGGTCGATCGGGCGCTTGGCCGGCGGGGTGGTCGTGCACAGCGCCAGCTCTTCCGTCGGCACGTGCATCTTCGAGCACTCGGCGAAGGTCATGACCCGCGCGTAGAGGAAGACGCCGGTCGCTGTCGGTACGTCGCGAGAACTGGTGGTAGTCGATGAAGAACCACGCGCTGTACAGCAGGACCGGGGCGATGCACGCGACGATACTGCTCACGACGGCACGCCAGCCGATCCGCTGGATGATGCATGTAGACGACGAGGATCGGCCAGCAGCGGCAGCCCGACGGACCGGACCGTGTCCGCCACCCCGATGATGAACGCGGCCAGGGCGACAGCGCTTCCACGACGGCCGCCTGACCCACAGCACGAGCGTGGCGGCCAGCGTGATGAGGAACAGGAACGGGACGTCGCTGAGGATCAGGTGCTCGAGCTCGATCTGGAACGCGTCGTAGAGCACGGGGACCGCGGCCAGCGAGGCGACCCAGGCCGGGGCGCCGAACCGGTGCCGGGCCAGCGCGTACACCATCACGCCGACGGCCACGCCCATCAGATGTTGCAAGATCGTTATGACCGCGTAGCTGTGCAGCGGCTCGAGGATCTTGAGGAAGACCGCGTACCCGGACACGCGTGTCGTGTCCGGGTGGAAGTCGATCACGTCCGACATGTACTGGAAGGAGTCGTTGAACCAGACCTGCCACTGGTATCCGAGCTCAGCGCACAGGCGCAGGCCGATCGCGGGTATCAGGACAAGGACGAAAATCCGGTGCTCACGCAGGAGAGCGCGGAACCGGTCCGCGGACGGCAGCGAGCCGAGCCCGCGCAGTCCGGAGCGCCGTGAAGCTGAGGCCGGTCCTGTCAACCCGGACCCCTCCTTGTACTGTGCAGTGACCTTGTCATCGGGTGCTTGGCCATTACCGGCCACCGCGCACGCGTTCTTTCGCCTACGGTATTACGGTGCGGCAGCGGTCCGGGTGGCCGCTGGCCTGCGCGGGGCCTGGCGCCTTCCCACGCTACCGGCATAAACGAAGCGGGATGGTGAAACCGTGAGCAGTAAAGGAGATGACGTGGAGCTGACCGTGGTCATGCCGTGCCTCAACGAGGCTGAGACGGTCGCGACATGCGTCCGCAAGGCCGTGGGGTTCCTGAGCGAGAGCGGCATCAGCGGTGAGGTCATTGTCGCGGACAACGGCAGCACCGACGGGAGCCAGCAGCTGGCCACCGAGGCCGGGGCCCGCGTCGTCCCCGTTTCGGAGAAGGGCTACGGCAACGCCCTGATGGGCGGGATCGTGGCCGCCCAGGGCCGCTTCGTCATCATGGGCGACGCGGACGACAGCTACGACTTCACCAACCTGATGCCGTTCGTGCAGAGCCTGCGCGAGGGCGCCGACCTGGTGATGGGTAACCGCTTCAAGGGCGGCATCGAGCCGGGCGCCATGCCGAAGCTGCACCGCTACATCGGCAACCCGGTGCTCAGCTCGATCGGGCGGCTGTTCTTCCGCAGCAAGATCGGTGACTTCCACTGCGGGCTGCGCGGCTTCCGCAAGGACAGCGTGATGAAGCTCGGGCTCCAGGCGACCGGCATGGAGTTCGCCAGCGAGCTGGTCGTCAAGGCGACCCTGGCCGGCCAGCGCATCGAAGAGGTCCCGACCACCCTGTCCAAGGACGGCCGGAGCCGGCCGCCGCACCTGAGGAGCTGGCGGGACGGCTGGCGGCACCTGCGCTTCCTGCTGCTGTTCAGCCCGCGCTGGCTGTTCTTCCTGCCCGGCCTGCTGCTGTTCGTCCTGGGCCTGGTCATCGGGGCGGTCGTGGTGCCCCGCCCGTTCAGCATCGGTTCGGTCACCTTCGACGTCGACACGCTCGTCGCGGCGTCGGCCATGGTGGTCATCGGGTTCCAGTCGGTGCTCTTCGCCCTGTTCACGAACGTGTACGCGAGCGCCGAAGGCTTCCTGCCCGACAATCAGCGGGTCCGGCGCATCCTGAGCACGCTCAGCCTGGAACGCGGCCTGCTCGCCGGGGGCGTGCTCGCGGTGGCCGGCATCATCGGTGTGGTCTTCTCGTTCTTCTACTGGCATGGCGCCAAGTTCGGCTCGCTGAACTACGACCACGCGCTGCGCCTCGTCGTGCCCTCGTTCACCGCGCTGATCATGAGCTGCCAGATCATCATCGGCACGTTCTTCCTGTCCATCCTGGGCATCCGGCGGACCCGGCACCCGGCCATGGGCTCGCTGGAGACCGATGAGGAGGGCCGGGAGGCCGCGCCGGGCAAGGTCAGCCGGGTCCGGGGATCGGACGAGGCCGTCGGCGCGGTCGGCGTGGACACCGGCGCGCCGGCCGCCCCGGTCGCCGTGCCGTCCGCGCCGGGAGCCGCCCAGCACGACGAGGAAGCGGTCCGCGCGGAGGCCGGCGGCGACGGGCGCGCGGCCGGTTCCGGCCCGGCGTAGCGCACGCGGCCGCGTGCCGCCAGGCGCAGTCGCGAAAGCAGCAGCCGGCCACTGGCCCTAGGCTTTGAGCATGTCCTCGTCAACGCAACCAGGCCGGCACATTCTTGCCGCGCCAGGCCTGGCCGTACGCCAACGGTCCCCGTCATATCGGCCACGTCTCGGGCTTCGCGCTGCCCTGTGACATGTTCAGCCGGTACCAGCGGATGGCGGGGAACCGGGTGCTCATGGTGAGCGGCACCGACGAGCACGGCACCCCGATCCAGGTCCAGGCGGACGCCGAGGGCGTGTCCGCCCGCGAGCTCGCGGACCGGTATAACCGCATCATCGCCGAGGACCTGACCGCGCTCGGGATGTCGTACGACCTGTTCACCCGGACGACGACGCGCAACCATTACGCCATCACCCAGGAGATCTTCCTCGGCCTGTACAAGAACGGCTACATCTTCCCCAAGACCACGCTGGGCGCGATCTCGCCGTCGACCGGCCGGACGCTGCCGGACCGGTACATCGAGGGCACCTGCCCGATCTGCGGGTACGAGCACGCCCGCGGCGACCAGTGCGACAACTGCGGCAACCAGCTCGACCCGGTCGACCTGATCAACCCGCGGTCCCGGATCAACGGCGAGAAGCCGGAGTTCGTCGAGGAGGAGCACTTCTTCTTCGACCTGCCGGCCTTCGCCGAAGCCCTGGGCACCTGGCTGAAGACCAAGACCGGTCACTGGCGGCCGAACGTCCTGAAGTTCTCGCTGAACCTGCTCGACGACCTCCAGCCGCGGGCGATCACCCGGGACCTGGACTGGGGCGTGCCCATCCCCCTGGACGGCTGGCGCGACCGGCCGGACAAGCGGATCTACGTCTGGTTCGACGCGGTGATCGGCTACCTGTCCGCGTCGGTCGAGTGGGCCAAGCGCTCGGGCGACGCCGACGCCTGGCGGGCCTGGTGGCAGTCGCCGGACGCCGAGTCGTACTACTTCATGGGCAAGGACAACATCGTCTTCCACTCCGAGATCTGGCCGGCCATGCTGCTCGGCTACAGCGGCCAGGGGGACAAGGGCGGGACGCCCGGGCGCGCTGGGTGAGCTGAACCTGCCGTCGGAGATCGTCTCCAGCGAGTACCTGACCATGGAGGGCAAGAAGTTCTCCTCCTCCCGCAACGTCGTCATCTACGTCCGCGACTTCCTCCAGCGGTACGACGTGGACGCGCTGCGCTACTACGTGGCCGCGGCCGGCCCGGAGAACCAGGACACCGACTTCACCTGGCGGGAGTTCGTCCGGCGCAACAACGACGAGCTGGTCGCGACCTGGGGCAACCTGGTCAACCGCTCGGTCTCGTTCGCGGCCCGCAACATCGGCTCGGTCCCCGAGGCCGGTGAGCTGACCGAACCCGACCGGCAGCTGCTGGACCATTCCCGGCAGTCGTTCGGCGCGGTCGGCGAGAATCTGGGCCGGTCCCGGTTCAAGCTGGCCATCGGCGACGCGATGCGGACGGTGGCCGAGGCGAACAAGTACCTCTCCGAGCAGGCGCCGTGGAAGCTCCGCGAATCGGACCCGGAGCGGATGCGGACGGTCCTGCACACAGCGCTGCAGGTGGTGGACGACGCCAAGACGCTGCTGACCCCGTTCCTGCCGCGCTCGTCCCAGCAGGTCTTCGAGATGCTCGGTGGCTCGGGCGACTGGTCCAGCATGCCGGAGATCAAGGAAGTGGACGAGGAGGGCGCCCCGTCCTACCCGGTGATCACGGGCCACTACGACGGCGCCGCCCGCTGGGAGTCGCAGCCGATCCGCCCGGGCACGCCGCTCGAGGTGCCCAAGCCCCTGTTCACCAAGCTGGCCCCGTCCGTGGCCGACGAGGAAGTTGCCCGGCTGGAATCCGACGGCAAATGACCATGCCGAACGAGGACGTGGTGACACAGCCGGCCCCGGCGCGACGTTCGGGCCGGCTACCGCTGACCCGCTGCCGGCGCCCGCCTTCGACAGCCACTGTCACCTCGACATCATGGGGCGGCCGGTGCCGGGGGTGCTGGAGGCGGCGCGCGCGGCCCGGATCGACCGGGTCATCACCGTGGGCATCGACCTGGAGTCCTCACGCTGGTCGGCCCGGTGCGCGGAGGAGTACGACGGCGTCTACGCGGCCGTCGCCATCCACCCGAACGACACGTCGTCCGCGGCCGCCGTGGCGGCGCCGGACGACGTGCTGGCCGAGATCGAGACGCTGGCCGGGCTGCCGCAGGTCCGCGCGGTCGGGGAGACCGGCCTGGACTACTACCGGGACTCCTCCGACCCGGAGCTGCAGCGCGAGTGGTTCCGGGCGCACATCGGGATCGCCAAACGGACCGGCAAGGCCCTGATGATCCACGACCGGGAGGCGCACGAGGACGTGCTGCGCATCCTGGCCGAGGAGGGACCGCCGGACAAGGTGGTGTTCCACTGCTTCTCCGGTGACGAGCGGATGGCCAAGCGGTGCGCGGAGGCGGGCTACGTGATGAGCTTCGCCGGGAACCTCACGTTCAGCAGCGCGCAGAACCTCCGGGATGCCGCGGCGGCGGCGCCCGCGGACCTGGTCCTGGTGGAGACCGACGCGCCGTTCCTGACCCCGGTGCCGCACCGCGGCAAGCCGAACTCACCCGCGCTCGTGTCGCACACCGCCCGCCGCCTCGCGGAGGTGAAGGGCATGGACCTGGCCGAGCTGTGCACGATGGTGACCGCGACCGGGGAGCGCACCTTCGGCCCGTGGTAGCCGACCCGGATGACGCCCGGCTGCTCGGGCAGGCCGAGATCAGGCAACTGGCCGAGCGGTCCGGCCTGCGGCCGACCAAGAAACTGGGCCAGAACTTCGTCATCGACCACGGGACGGTGCGGCGCATCACGGCGCTGGCCGGCCTGGAGCCCGGCGACGTCGTGCTCGAGGTCGGGCCGGGGTTCGGCTCGCTGACCCTCCCGCTGCTGACCGCGGCACGCCGCGTGGTCGCGGTCGAGATGGACCCGGTGCTGGCGGCCGGCCTGCCGGATACGGTCGCCGACCGTGCCCCCGGCCTGGCCGGCCGGCTGGAGGTCGTCACCGCCGACGCCGCCCGGGTCCGGGAGCTTCCCGGCGAGCCCCCCACCGTGCTGGTGGCGAACCTGCCCTACAACGCGGCCGTGCCGGTCCTGCTCAACCTGCTGGACCGGGTTCCGTCGCTGCGCCGTGGCCTGTTCATGGTCCAGGCCGAAGTGGCGGCGAGAATGTGCGCCCCGCCGGGAAGCCGGACCTACGGCGTGTCGTCGGCCAAGCTGGCCTGGTTCGCGCGGATGCGGCCGGCCGGGCCGGTGCCGCGCACGGTGTTCTGGCCGGTGCCGGGGGTCGACTCGTCCCTGGTGTCGTTCGAGCGAACCGGCCCGCCCCCGGGGACGGCGTCTCGCGAGGAGGTATTCGCCGTGATCGACGCGGCGTTCGGCCAGCGCCGTAAGACCCTCCGGGCCGCGCTCGCCGGCTGGGCCGGCTCCGCGGCTCGGGCCGAAGAGCTGGTCCGGGCGGCCAGCCTGGACCCGGGCGCCCGCGGCGAGTCCCTCAGCGTGGCCCAGTTCGCCCGTATCGCGGAGGCGGCCCACGCACCTACTACGATCGGTGAATCGTGACGGGTGTGACGGTGCGGGTACCCGCGAAAATCAACCTCCAGCTGGGCGTAGGGCCCCGGCGGGCGGATGGTTACCACGACCTGGTGACCGTGTTCCACGCGGTGTCGCTGTTCGACGAAGTGACCGTGGCCGAGGTGGACGGGCCCGGCCCGGACCGGGTCCTGGTCAGCGGCGAAGGGGCCGATTCGGTGCCGGCGGGCCCCGACAACCTGGCGCTGAAGGCCGCCGCCGCTCTGGCCCGCGCGGCCGAGGTCGCGCGCGATCCCGGCCAGCCGATTGAGATCACCATCCGCAAGCGGATACCGGTCGCCGCCGGGCTGGCCGGCGGCAGCGCCGACGCCGCCGCCGCGCTGGTGGCGTGCAACGAGCTGTGGGCCACCGGCCTCAGTCCCGCCCAGCTGGGCGAGGTCGCCGCGGGGGTCGGCAGTGACGTCGCCTTCGCCCTGATCGGCGGAACCGCCGTCGGCCAGGGCCGGGGCGAGCGGCTGACACCCGCGCTGGCCTCGGGTGAGTACCACTGGGTGCTGGCCGTGGCCGACGGCCAGCTGTCCACGCCCGAGGTGTACGCCACCATCGACCGGCTTCGCGCCGCCCGCGATCCCGGCCCGGGCGACCCGGGCGGGCGGGGCGGGCGCGGGCGGGGCCGGTGCCGGGCCCGAGCCGGTCCTGGACAACGCCCTGATGGGCGCGCTGCGGTCCGGTGAGCCCGCCGCGGTCGGCCGCGCGCTCAGCAACGACCTGCAGCCGGCCGCCATCTCGCTGTTCCCCGCGCTCCGTAAGACCCTCGCGGTCGGCCTTGAGCTCGGCGCGCTCGGCGCCATCGTCGCGGGTTCCGGGCCGACGTGCGTCTTCCTCGCCTCGGACGCCGAACGGGCCGTCGACCTGGCGGTGTCCCTGTCCGGAGCCGGGGTATGCCGGGCCGTGGCGCGGGCGGCCGGACCGGTGCCGGGGGCGTCCATCGTCGGATCACCCGCCGAGGCCCAGTGAACAAAGGCCGAATGCCGCACCGTCGCCACGGGCGGAGGGTGCCGCGCACATGGTGAACCTGATCAGTGTCGAGAAGGCGGTCAAGGCCTACGGGGAGCGCAGGCTCCTGGATTCGGTCTCGCTGGGGGTGTCGAGCGGGGAGCGGATCGGGGTCGTCGGGCGCAACGGAGCAGGCAAGTCCACCCTGCTCTCGCTGCTCGCCGGGACGGCTGAACCGGACTCGGGCCGCATCGCGCGGGCCGCCGGGCTGCGGATCGGCTATCTGCGCCAGCACGACGACCTGTCCGGGACCGTCCGGCAGGTGGTGTTCGGCTCCGGGACCAGCGAGACGGCCGAGCACGTATGGGCGTCCGACCCGCGTGCCCGCAGCGTGGTCGCCGAGCTTCTGGGCGGCATCGATCTCGACGCCGACGTCGCCCGGCTGTCCGGCGGGGAACGCCGGCGGACGGCGCTGGCGGCGCTGCTCGCCGCCGACCAGGACGTCTTGCTGCTCGACGAGCCGACCAACCACCTCGACCTGGAAGCGATCGACTGGCTGGGAACGCACCTGAGCGAGCTGGCGTGCGCGATCGTCGTGGTCAGCCACGACCGCTGGCTGCTGGATACGGTGTGCGACCGGATGTGGGAAGTCGTCTCGGGTCAGGTGCACGCGTACGACGGGGGATATTCGGCCTATGTGCTCGCCCAGGCCGAGCGGGAGCGCAACGCCGAGGCGGTCCAGCGCCGCCGGCGGAGCCTGATGCGCAAGGAGCTGGCCTGGCTGCGCCGCGGGCCCCAGGCCCGGTCGACCAAGCCGAAGTTCCGCGTGCAGGCGGCGAACGCGCTCATCGCCGACGAGCCGCCGCCGAGGGACACCGTCGAGCTCACCAGCCTCGCGATGGCGCGCCTGGGCAAGACGGTCATCGACGTCGAGGACGTCACGCTTCACGTGGGCCCGCGTGTCCTGCTGGACGACGTCACCTGGCAGCTCGGGCCCGGCGAACGGGTCGGCCTGGTCGGGGTCAACGGCAGCGGGAAGACGTCGTTCCTGCGCCTGATGGACGGATCACTCCCGGTCGCCCCGCCCGGGGCGCTGGATGAGGTGAATGCCGGCGGGGTGCGGGCCGAGGGGCGGGTGATCCGGGGCAAGACCGTCCGGATCGGTCACCTCAGCCAGGAGCTCGCCGAGCTCGACCCAACGCAGCGGGTACTGGAGGCCGTCCAGGACGTCCGTTCCTCGGTCCGGGTCGGCCAGCGCGAGCTGTCCGCCAGCCAGATGCTCGAGCGGTTCGGCTTCCGCGCCGACCAGCAGTGGACGCCGATCGGCGAGCTGTCCGGCGGGGAGCGGCGCAGGCTGCAACTGCTGAGGCTGCTCATGGACGAGCCGAACGTCCTGCTCCTCGACGAGCCGACCAACGATCTCGACATCGAGACCCTGACCGAGCTGGAGGACCTGCTGGACGGCTGGCCCGGCTCCATGACCGTGGTCAGCCACGACCGGTACTTCCTGGAACGCATCACCGACCACGTCGTGGCCCTGCTCGGCGACGCCAAGCTGTCCTTCCTGGCCCGGGGCGTGGAGGAGTATCTCGATCGGGTCCGCGGCACCCGCCAGGCCGTGCTGGCCGCCAGCGGCGCCCCGGCCGGCGGCGGCGCGGTCACGCGCAGCGGCGCGGCCAGCGGCGGTGTGGCGGCGGCGGTGTGGCGGCCGGCGGTGCGGCCGAGGCATCCGGTGGCGGGGTGGCCGGTGGCGGGGTGGCCGGTGGCGGGGTGGCCGGTGGCGGGGTGGCGGGCACCGCCGGCGAACGCACCGCGCGCAAGGAGCTTCAGCGGCTCGAACGGCAGATCGCCCGCCTGTCCGAGCGGGAGGCACAGCTCGGCGTGCAGCTGGCCGAGAACGCCACCGACTACGAGAAGCTGACCGAGCTGGGTGCCGAGCTCCGCGCCCTCCAGGCCGACAAGGCCGACCTGGAGGAACGCTGGCTAACCGTCGCCGCCGAGCTCGAGGCCTGACCGGCCGAGTGAAAGCCGGACCGGCCGGGTGACGGAGGCCCGACCGGCCGGGTGACGGCTCCCCGGGCCCCGGCCCGGCTCCGCCCCGGCGCGCGGCGACGGCCCGCGATCCGGTCAGGGCCGCCATAGCTGCCGGGTGGCGAGGCGGGCGCCTTCGGCCAGGGCGGCGAGCTTGGCCCAGACGATCTCGGGATGGCCGACGCGGCCGCCCAGGCCGCAGTCGGTTCCGGCGATGACGTTGTCCCGCCCGATCAGCCGGGCGTAGCGGATCAGCCGCTGGGCGACCAGTTCGGGATGCTCGATGATGTCCGAGGCGTGCCCGACCACGCCCGGCATGAGCATCTTTCCCTCGGGCAGCCGCACCTCCTCCCAGACCGCCCATTCGTGCTCGTGCCGGGGATTGGCGGCCTCGACGGAGTAGCAGCCGGCGCGGACCGTGAGCACCAGGTCGGCCAGGTCGCGCAGCGGGATGTCGTCGAGGTGCGGGCCGTGGTGGCTGCCCCAGCAGACGTGCAGCCGGACCTGTTCTTCGGGAAGGCCGCGCAGGGCGTGGTTGAGCGCCTCGACGCGCAGGGCGGCGTAGCGGCGGTATTCCGGCACCTTCATGTCCGGGAACATCTGCCAGGCGTCGGGCAGGTCCGGATCGTCCACCTGCAGAATCAGGCCCGCGTCCGTGATGGCCTGATACTCCTCGTGCAGCACGTCGGCGATGGCGAACAGGAACGACTCGTCGTCCGGGTAGAACTCGTTGCGCAGCCAGTGCTCGACCGTGCCGGGCGTGATGGCCGGCAGGTAGGCCTCCACGTCGTGTCCCCGGGCCGCCGAGGTCAGCCGGGCGATGTCGGCCTGCACCCTCGCCGCCCCGGTATACGTGAGCGGGCCCGTGCAGAAGTACGCCGTGACCTGTTCGGGCCGCGTCGCGGGGCCAGCCGAGCCGAACCTGAACCCGCCCAGTCCCGCGGCGAAGTAGCCAGGAAAGTCTCTCTGGTCGCGGCCGGTCACTCCCGCGTTCGGGGGATCGTAGGTCCCCGGCGCGAAGGACCGTTCCTCGAATCCCGACATCCGGTCGCGTATGTAACCGATGAACAGTCCGCGCTTGGAGATCTCACCGTCGTTGACCACGTCAACGCCGGCCGCGACCTGCGCGCCGACCACCTTGGCCACCGCGTCCGGCAGTGCCTGCCGGAAAGCTTCCTCACCGTCCGGCCCGGCCTCGAACAGGCGCTGCAGCCTGACCGGGCGCGGAAGCGCGCCCGCATGCGAGACCCGGATCCGCTCGGTGCTCCGCATCATGGCGCTTCTCCCGGTCCTCGGCGACGATGCCCACAGGATGCCGGATCCGGGCGTCCGGGTCGAGGCTTGATCCCGGTTCTCAGGGCCCGCTCAGGGACCGGCCCGGACACCCGGTCACCGTTGCGCGGCGGCCGTCCCGGCCAGCGCCGCGGCGAGATCACCGGGGCGTGACCACATCGGCCAGTGGCCGGTCGGCAGGTCGACGTAGGTGACCGGCAACCGGGCCAGCTCGGAGAAATAGGGATGGCCCTCGCCGACCATTCGGGCCACCTCGTCGGCCGGGAAGCTGCTGGTGATCACCGTGACCGGCACGTCGTCGCGGCCCGAGCCGGTCAGATGCAGCGGGTCGCGGGCCGGCCCGGCGGGATGAGGCAGGGCCCGCCAGGCGGAACTCGGCCAGCCGCTCCTCGTCCAGCCCGGCCAGGCTGCTCCCGGTGGCTTCAAGCTCGGCCCAGGAGGGCAGGGGAACTCGGTGGCGGCCGGGTCGAGGTCGGGGCGGATCGCCGTCCCCTCCGGCAGCGGACCGCTGTCGACGTACACGGCCCGCCGGACCTGGCCGGGCAGCTCGCCGGTGACCGCGTAGACAACCGGGCCGGCGCCGCTGTGGCCGACCAGGATCACGTCCGGGCCGAGCGTGGTGACGAGGTCAGCCACGGCCGCGATGTGGTCGTCCAGGCGGATGCCGGCCCGCGGCGCGTCGCGGGCCTCCAGTCCCGGGAGGGTCACCGCCTCGACGCGGTGGCCGGCCTTCCGGAGCGGTTCGGCGACCTCGTCCCAGGCCCAGCCGCCGAGCCAGAAGCCGGGCACGAGAATGAATTGGCGGGCGGAGGTTCAGGTGAGCCGGTGTCGGTCATGAGGCGACAATAAGCGCGGGTACCGACATTGCCGGGCCGGTGCCGGGCGATTGTTCAGGCGGTCACCGCGGTGGCGGCCGTTCCCGCGTAGAGCTGGGCGGCCCGCCAGCAGTACCAGGCCAGGATGGTCCGGTACGGGCGGTACGGCTCGCCCAGCGCGTCGAGCTGTTTCGGGGTCGGCGTCGGGATGCTCCAAGCCAGCCCGAACCCTTTGCGGATGCCGAGGTCACCGGTGGGCCAGACGTCCATGCGCCGGAGCTGGAACATCAGGAAGATCTCCGCGGACCACTTCCCGATTCCGCGGACGGCCGACAGGCGCGCCACGATCTCCTCGTCGCTTAGCCGGGCCAGCCGCCGGGAGTCGAGGACCACGGTGCCGTCCAGGACCTTGGTCGCGAGATCCTGGAGCGAGTCCACCTTTCTGGCCGACAGCCCGGCGCCGCGCAGCACCTCCGGCGGGGCGGCGAGGATGCGTTCGGGAGTGACGTCGCCGTCGAGGGCGGCGATGAGGCGGCCGTGTATCGCCCGGGCCGCCGCCCCGGCCAGCTGCTGGTAGACGATCGAGCGGACGATGGTGGCGAAGTGGCTGTCGGTGGATCTGGGCAAGCTGGGCAGGCCGACTTCGGTGACCAGGCGGGCCAGTACCGGGTCTCGTTCGGCAAGAATCCGGGCCGCTTCGCGCGGGCCGACCTTATGCGGGCGGGCAGGCCGGGCGGCTGCGGGCGGTGCGGCGTTCACGGTCGCCTCCGCGGGGGGTGGTGTCCCGCTTGGCGTGGGTGACGCGGCCTGGTCAGCCATAACTCCAGCCTACGGCGGTGAGCGGGAAAATCAGGAGCGCGCATTCCGCCGGCCGAGCAAACTATGCCCGTGACCGATCTGGATGAGCCTGCCCGCCTGGTCTGGCCGAAGACGGCGGTGCGCGAGTCGTACCTGGCCGGTGAGCTGGCCAACAGCGAGTTCGAGGGCACGTCGGCGGACTGGCTCGGGCAGGCCCGCGAGGACTTCGGCCGGTTCGTCGCGCAGCGGCGCGGGGTCCGGATCCGGTGGGGCGTTCCGTCCACGGTGTTCTGGTACGTCTCGGGCGAGCACTACATCGGCACCCTCGTGGTCCGGCACCGGCTCACGCCGGAACTGGCCGAGGCCGGCGGTCATGTCGGCTACCACGTCGTGCCGCCGTGGCGGCGGCAGGGCCACGCGACCCGGATGCTCGCGGCCGGACTGGCGGAATGCGGCCGCTCGGCCTCGACCGGGTCCTGCTCACCTGCGCCGTGGATAACGAGCCGTCGCGCCGGGTCATCCTCGCGAACGGCGGCGTCCCCGATGGCCGGGCGCGCGGCGAGGACCGCTTCTGGATCACGGTCAATGCCGCTTCCCCCGTCCCCTAGCCATGTTCGGCGGTCTCGTGCGGGCAAACCCAGGTTCGGGGCGGTCGCGGCCGGGCAGTCATGGCTGGCTAGGGTGGAGCCCGCCCGCGGAAGCGACCAGGGGACGCCCGTGACTCATGAAGACGCGATCAGCACTCCGGCTTCCAGCCAGCCCATCGGGGAGTGGCTGGAGGCGCTCGGCTCCAGCGCTCCCGCGCCCGGCGGCGGCGCGGCTGCCGCCATGACGGCCAGCATCGGGGCGGCGCTGGTCGAGATGGTCTGCAACCTCACGATCGGCAAGCCGGGGTTCGCGGAGCACGAGCCGGACGTCACCGCCATCCGTGATGCCGCGCGCGAACTGCGCCTGCGGGCCCTGGCCGAGGTCGACGACGATGCCGCCGCCTTCCGTGAGCTGATGGCCGTCTACCGGCTCCCGAAGGGCACCGACCAGCAGCAGGCGGCGCGGCGCTCGGTCATCCAGGCCGCGACGCGACGGGCGGCCGCCGTGCCGCTGGACATCGCGGCCACGGCCGCCGAAGTGGCCCGGCTCGCGGCGCAGCTTCCCGGCCGATCCAATCCCACCGTGCTGTCCGACGTCGGTGTCGCGGCATCCACCGCGGCCGCGGCGATCGACTCCGCGGCGGTCAACGTCGAGGTCAACCTGGCCACGCTGACCGACAACGACGCCAAGACCGCGCTGGCCAGCCAGCTGGCCGCCCACCTGGCCGTGGCCGAACAGGCGCGCCAGCTGGCCGCCGAGATCCGGCAGGAGATCACCCGGTGAGCCTGATCGACGGGCGGGCGATCGCGGCGCGGATAACCGAGCAGACGGCCAGTTCGGTCGCGGCGCTGCGCGAGCGGGGGGTTACGCCGGTGCTGGCCGTGGTCGTCCCCAACGAGGACGCCGGCGCGGACTGGTACGTGCGCTCGCTGCAGCGGCTCGCGGCCCGGGTGGGCGTTGACTGCCAGGTTCACCAGCGATCCGAGCCGCCGGCGCCCGCGGACGTGCTGGCCAGGCTCGATGAGCTGTCCGCGGATCCCGCGGTCCACGCCATCATGTGCCAGACCCCGCTGCCGAACGGGCTGGCCCTGGCCGCGGCCGGTGCCCGGATCGCGGTGAGCAAGGACGTCGACGGCGCCAACCCCGCCTCGCTGGGCGGCCTGGCCGCGGGCGTCCCGGGTGTGTTCGCGCCGGCGACGGCCGCCGCCATCATGGAGATCCTCCGGCACGAGCGGGTTCCGCTGGCCGGGCGGCGCGCGGTGGTCGTCGGCCGGTCCAACGTCGTCGGCAAGCCGGCGGCGCTGCTCCTGCTCGCCGAGCACGCCACCGTCACGATCTGCCACTCGCGGACCCAGCACCTGGCCGAGGTGTGCCGGGAGGCGGACATCCTGGTCGCCGCGGCGGGCTCGCCCAAGCTGATCGGCGCGGAACACGTCGCGCCGGGCGCCGTCGTCGTCGACGTCGGCACCAATCCCGTCGGCGATGGCGGGGTCGTCGGCGACGTCGACACCGCGGCCGTCGAAGAGGTGGCGTCGGCGATCACGCCCGTGCCGGGCGGGGTCGGCCCGGTCACGACCGCTCAGCTCATGCGGCAGACGGTTCGCGCCGCCCTCAACGCCAGCGTGGCGGCCGAGACGGGCTGAGCAGGGCCATGGCCGGCCTCATTCGGATAGCGGGGCGTCCGACGGCTGGGCATCGAACGGGGCGAGCAGCGTCCGCAGCAGGCGGGCCAGGGTCCGCCGGTCGCCGGCCTCCAGGGAGGCAAGCAGTTCCCGCTCGCGGCGCAGCAGGTCCGCGAGCGCATCGTCCGCCTTGGCCCGGCCCAGATCGGTCAGGGTGACCAGGACGCCGCGCTTGTCCCGGGGGTCGGGCCGCCGGGAAACCAGACCGGCCTCGGCCAGCCGGTCGATCCGGTTGGTCATGGTGCCCGACGTGACCAGCGTCGCCCGCAGCAGGGCGCCGGGTGTCATCTGGTAGGGCGGCCCCTGACGGCGCAGCGCGGACAGCACGTCGAACTCCCACGTCTCCAGACCGTGACTCGCGAACGACGCCCGGCGGGCCAGGTCGAGATGCCGGGCCAGCCGCGAGACACGGCTCAGGACCTGGAGCGGCTCGACGTCGAGATCGGGCCGCTCCGCGTTCCAGGCCGCGACGAGATCGTCCACCTCGTCGCGGAGCGGCGGCGTGACCTGCGCCTGATCCACCATTGCCACAGGATATCTCTTGACGTCAAGATGCCTGTGCTTGTAGACAGGGACACAAGTACCTTGACGTCGAGAGAAGCCCGTGACTCGAGGAAGGGGTGCCCTTATGTGGGACCCGGGGCAGTATCAGCACTTCGCCGGCGAGCGGGGGCGGCCCTTCTGCGACCTGCTGGCCAGGGTGGGAGCGGACGAGCCGGGTTTCGTCGTCGACCTGGGCTGCGGACCGGGGAACCTCACGGCCGATCTGGCCCGGCGCTGGCCCGGCGCGGTGGTCCACGGCATCGACAGCTCACCGGAGATGATCGAGGCGGCCAGAGAGTGGGCGCGGCGGCCCGCTGGCGCGGACGCCTCGCGGCCCCCGCTCTCGTTCGAGCTGGCCGACGTGCGGGACTGGAAGCCCGGGACCGCCGTCGACGTCCTCATCTCCAACGCCGTGCTGCAGTGGGTGCCCGGCCATCTGAATCTGCTGCCCCGCTGGGCGGAATGGCTGTCCCCCGGCGGGTGGATGGCCTTCCAGTTGCCGGGCAACTTCGACCAGCCTCCGCACGCCGCGATACGGGAGATGGCCGGCTCGGCGCGCTGGCGGCCGCTGATCGGCACGGCCGAGTTCAACCGCCAGGCCGGTGATCCCCTGGTTTACCTCGACGTCCTCGCCCAGGCCGGGTGCGATGTGGACGCCTGGGAAACCACCTACTTCCATGTCCTGGCCGGCGACGATCCGGTCGTGGAATGGGTCAGGGGCACCGCGTTGCGGCCGGTGCTCGCGGCCCTGGACGACGATCAGGCCGCGGAGTTCCTGGCCGAGTACCGGGAGCGGATGCGGACCGCGTACCCGGCGCGATCGTCCGGGACGGTGCTGCCCTTCCGGCGCGTCTTCGTCGTCGCCCGGCGCCGTAACTGACCTCGGGACCTGGTCCCCGGCCGCAGGCTGGCTGAGCGTTCCCTGGAGGGGGGCACCACGGTCTCGTTCGGTCAGCCGATTTACCTACTATCCAAATTGATTTAGTAGATAATTGCTGGCATGATCGTGCCCGTGCAGCGCGGCATCCGATATCACCAGCGTCTTCACGTGGACCTCCGTCGTCAGGCGAGCGCCCTGTGTCCGGCCCGGGCGACCCAGGAACCCCGTCCTGGCCTGGACCGGCCACGAACCTCGACCCGAGAAGAGACGCCCAATGACCACGATCATTCCCGCCGCGCTGAGCCCGCGGCAGCTTGCTGAGGAAGTACGCCGGCTGGCCGGCCGCCCCCGCCAGTGGATGTCACGGGTCCGGCTCAGCGCCGACGGGCGCTGGTACGAGCGGATCCACGTAGACGGCAGCTACGAGGTCTGGCTGATCAGCTGGCTTCCCGGGCAGGCGACCGGCTTCCACGATCACGGCGGCTCGGCCGGGGCGTTCGGCGTCGTGTGGGGCGCGCTCGAAGAGCACCGGCCCGGGCCCGGCCGGCCGTCTGCCCGCGACCACGGCGGCCAGCATCACGGCCGGCCGGGTGCGTTCCTTCGGGCCGGAGTTCGTTCACGACGTGCGCAACTCGTCGGAGGCGGTGGCGGTCAGCGTGCACGCCTACTCGCCGCCGCTGGCCCAGATGACCCGGTACGACCTCACCGCCCAGGGACAACTGGCGGTGCTCGACACCGAAGCCGCGGCCCAGTGGTGACCGGCCCAGTGGAGACCGGCCCGGTGGTGACTGGCGCCGGGTGAACGGCGCAGATTGACCGGCCCGGACAGCCGGCACCGGCCCGGACGCCCGGCCGGGGCCCGCACGATCGACGAGATCCTCGCGGCGGCCCGCGAGGGCCTGCGGCGGCTCACCCCGCGGCAGGCGTTCGGTGAGTTCTCCCGGGGCGCCGTGCTGGTCGACATCCGCCCCGAGGCGCAGCGGGCCCGCGAGGGCGGCATAGCCGGCGCGGTCGTCGTCGAGCGCAACGTCCTCGAGTGGCGCTTCGATCCGGCCAGCGACGCCCGGCTGCCGTGGGTCAACGGCTACGACCAGCAGGTCATCGTGTTCTGCTCGGAGGGATACACCTCGAGCCTGGCCGCGGCGGCCCTCCAGGAACTGGGGCTGACGGGCGCCACCGACATCATCGGCGGATTCGTGGCCTGGGCGGCCGAGGGCCTGCCGACGTGCCTGCCGGCGCCGGACCAGCGGGCCTGCTGACCCGCTGGTCCCTGTCTGACGGCTGGCGCAGGCGGGCCTACTCGCGCTGCTCGGCGATGATCTCCGGCGGGATGCGCGGGTGCGGGTCCAGGTGGGCCAGCCCGTTCCAGGCCAGGTTGACCAGGTGGGCCGCGACGTCCTCAAGCTTTGGCTTGCGGGCGTCCAGCCACCACTGGCCGGTGAACGCGACCATGCCGACCAGCATCTGCGCGTACATCGGGGCCAGCTTCGGGTCGTGCCCGAGTGAGGACAGGTAGTCGGCCACGATGTACTCGACCTGCCCGGCGATGTCGGACAGCAGCGTCCCGTAGGTGCCGGTGCCCGAACCGGGATGAGAGTCCCGGACCAGGATGCGGAATCCGTCGGCGTTGTCCTCGATGTACTTCAGCAGCCCGACCGCGGCGCCCTCGAACTTCGGCATCGTGTCGTCGCCGCCGAGCAGCTCCGTGGCCATCGTGAGCAGGCGCTCGACCTCGCGGTCGACGACGACGGCATACAGGCCCTCCTTGCCGCCGAAGTGCTCATAAACCACCGGCTTGGACACGCCCGCCTTGGCCGCGATCTCCTCGATCGACGTTCCCTCGAAGCCGCGCTCCGCGAACAGCCGCCGGCCGATGTCCAGCAGCTGCTCGCGGCGTTCCCTGCCGGTCATCCTTCTGCGGCCGGATCTAGGGTGATCGTCGTTCACTTACCCATCATTGCCGTCAGCCGGCCGCTTCGTCACTGATCTGGGCCGGCCGTGATGCGATCGAGCCCAGCTTTCGCCGCGTCATCGAGCCCAGCTTCCTGGTCGCGGTGGCCGGCCGCTTGGCCTCCAGCCGGTCGGCGTCCGGCCAGCGGACGTCATAGGCCCAGCCCAGCTTCTCCAGGGTCCAGATAACCCGGGCACTCGGGTCGAGCTGGCCCTTGAGGACGCCGTGCCGCGCGCAGGTCGGGTCGGCGTGGTGCAGGTTGTGCCAGGATTCGCCGAACGACGCGATCGCCAGCCACGAGACGTTCCGCGACTTGTCCCGCACCTCGAACTCCTCGGTGCCGAACGTGTGGCAGATCGAGTTGATCGACCAGGTGACGTGCTGCAGCAACGCGACGCGGACCAGGCTGGCCCAGAAGAACGCGGTCACCGCGCCCTGCCAGGACATGGACCACACGCCGCCGATGAGGGCGGGGAGGAGCAGGGTCGTGGCGACCAGCGCCGGGAACAGCTGGTGGACGCGCCGGAGGCGGGCGTCGGCCAGCAGGTCGGGGATGAACTTTTCCTTCGAGGTCTTGTTCGGGTCGAACAGCCATCCCATGTGGGCGAAGACGAGGCCCTTGGACAGCGCCTTCCAGTCGTCGCCGTAGCGCCAGGGCGAGTGCGGGTCGCCTTCCTTGTCGCTGTACTTGTGGTGCCGGCGGTGATCGGCGACCCAGTTGAATACCGGGCCCTCGATGGCCAAAGATCCGGCTACCGCGAGCGCGACCCGCAGGCCCGTCTTGGCCTTGAACGAGCCGTGGGTGAAGTAGCGGTGGAAACCGACGGTGACGCCGAGCCCGCTCACCCAGTAGAAGACGAGCGCGATGACCACGTCGCGCCAGCCGAGGCCCCAGCCCCAGGCCAGCGGAATGGCGGCGGCCAGCGCCACGAGCGGGGTGAAGACGAAGATCCCGACGAGGGCCCGCTGCACCGTGCCGTTCTGCTCCTCGGCGATGTCGGGACGGGCCGTGCGGGCGCTGGGTCTGGCTTCCTGCTCCCGGGCTGGGCCGGGTCGTTGATGGAGGCGCGAACGTGGCCTCGGCGCTAACGGGGGCCTTGGCCCTCTCGGCGGAAGTGGTCATCGTGCTCCTCGCTGTCGTCAAACCCGCGGGGGCTTGGGTTGGGGGCAACTCGGTACGCCTACGTAACCGTAACCTACGAGAGCGTAGGTTAGGCAAGGGGTAGTGAGGAAATATTTGGAATTGTTCACTTAATCTTTGCCTAAGCGTGGCCATCGCTACGGAGGCCGACTCTGGTGTCGTCGCAGGTCAGCCGGGGCGGCTGCTCCGCCTGGGGCCCCTGGGTCGCGGCAATCGGGCGCAGAGTGGCCGTTCGGCCCGAAAGTCCATGTCGCGGCAGTTAGCCCCGGGCAGGCGCGGCGGAAGGACGCAGCTGGTTCCCTGGCCCGGCGACTTGGCGATCATGCGGGCTGGGGCGGCGTGGACGCTTTGGGGGCTCCTGGACGGCGGACTGCGACGAGGCAGACATGGTCCGCGGCCTCCGGTGATCGCCCTTGGCCACTCAGCCCGGGAGGAGCTTCCCGGTAAGGTGTGGTCACGATCCCGGATCGTCTAGCCAGGCAGGACAAGTGGTTTTGGTCCACTTAACGAAGGTTCGAATCCTTCTCCGGGAGCTGTGTGATCTCTCAAGAAATCGAGGACACCCGAACCTTCATTGGGTCCGGGGTGTGTGTTTTTCGGGCCGGGTGGTCTTCCGGTGGGCTGGTAGTCCCGGGTGGGGTCGAGGGTGAGTTCTCGCAGGAGTTCACCGGTGGCGGCGTTGAGGACATGGATCTCGAGGTCCTGGATCAGGAGCAGGACGTAGGTTCCGGCGTAGGTGCGGCCAATGCCGATGTGGTGGAGGCGGCCGCCGGTGCGGACGGTGACGTTGCCGGCGCTGCTCGATCTTGTCGTGGCGGACGCGGTCGTGGGCGTCGGCGCTGCGGTCGCCGGGTCTGGCTTTGGGCCGGGCGCTATAGGCGGTGGCGGGGGTGGCTTGCTGGGGCAGGGACCGGTGCGGGCGTTCGGTGTTGTAGGCGCTGGTGAACGCGTCGAGCAGGGCTTGGAGCTGGGCGGTCGTGGCGGGCTGCGGGTGCTGGGCGCGGAGCCATTTCTTGGCCGTCTGCTGGAACCGCTCGACCTTGCCCTGGGTCTGTGGATGGTTCGGCTTGCCGTTTTTCTGGGTGATGCCGAGGCGGCGGAGCTCGGTTTCCAGGCCGTTGCGGCCGCCTTAGCCGCCGGAGAACCGGGTGGTGAAGACCATCCGTTATCGGTCAAGGTCGAGGCGGGGGCGCCGTAGGCGGCCACAGCGGCGAGGAAGCTGGTCAGCACGATCGGCCCGGTGACCCGCCGGTGCGCGGTGACCGACAAAGCCAGCCGGGAATGGTCATCAAGCCAGGTCAGGACCTCGGTGCCGGTCCCGTCAGCCAGCGGGTAGTGGGTGAAGTCGGACTGCCAGCACTCGTTGGGCTGCTCGGCGGCGAACCGCAGATAGGACGATTTCGGGCGTTTGGCGGCTCGCGGTGTCACCAGCCCGGCCCGGGCCAGGTACCGGCTGATCGTTGCTGGTGAGGCCTTCAGCTGGTGATGGTGGGCCAGATGCCGGGCGATGGTGTCCGGGCCGGCGTCCAGGCCGCGCCCGGCCGGCTCCTTGCGCAGCGCGACGATCAGCTCAACAGCGGAGTCAGGGATCGCGGCCGGGCTCGTCCGTGGCCGTCTTGACCGCGGCTCGAACGCCGCCTCGCCCTCGGCCGGGGCGGCCGGGCCAGCAGCGCGTAGATCCAGGACCGGGCCACACCGTAGCTGCGGGCCACCTCACTGACCGGACGCTTCTCAACCGTGACGGCGGTGATCACCAGCCGGGCTTTCGACATCCCCCGAACGTACTTGGCCGCCCGGCCAACCAGAGGCCCGCCGCCACGCCGGTCATGGACCCGGCAACTGTCCTGTTATGTCTTGAGAGACATGTCCTGGATGTTCTGAGGCTGGACACTTTCCCGCGCGAGCACTTGTGATCGCTCTCAAGAGATCGAGAACGACCCCGAACCTTCATTAGGGTTCGGGGTTTTTATGTTTCGTGGGTGTTCAGGGTGGGGCCTGGGTTGCCGGCCGGTGGGCTGGTAGTTGCGGGTGGGGTCGAGGGTGAGCTCGCGGAGGAGTTCGCCGGTGGCGGCGTTGATGATGCGGATGTGGATGTCCTGGACCAGGAGCAGGATGTCGGTTCCGGGCGTAGGCCCGGCCGATGCCGATGTGGTAGAGGCTTGCCGCCGGTGGCGCAGGGTGACGGTGCCGGTGTTGCTCGATGCTGGTCGGTGCGGACCCGGTCGTGGGTGTCGGCGGCGCGGTCGCCGGGGGTGGCTTTGGGCCGGGCGGCATAGGCGGTGGCGGGGGTGGCCCGGTGGGGCAGGGACCGGTGCGGCCGCTGGTGTTGTAGTCGCTGGTGAAGGTGTCGAGCAGGGCCTGGAGCTGGGCGAGGGTGGCGGGCTGGGGGCTGGGCGCGCGAGCCAGTTCTTGAGGGTCTGCTGGAACCGCTCGACTTTGCCCTGGGTCTGGGGGTGGTTCGGCTTGCCGTTCTTCTGCGTTGATGCCCAGGCGGCGCAGCTCGTGCTCCAGGCCGTTGCGGCCGCCCTTGCCGCCGGAGAACCGGGTGGTGAAGACCATCCCGTTATCGGTCAGGGTCGAGGCCGGGGCGCCGTGGGCGGCGCACGGCGGCGCGGAAGCTGGCCAGCACGATCGGGCCGGTGACCCGGCGGTGCGCGGTGACCGACAGGGCATAGCCGGGAGTGGTCATCGAGCCAGGTCAAGATCTCCGTGCCGGCGCCGCCGGCGAGCGGGTAGTGGATGAAGTCGGACTGCCAGCACTCGTTGGGCTGCTCGGCGGCGAACCGGATGTAGGACGACTTCGGCCGCTTGCGCCGGCTCGGGGGTCACCAGCCCGGCCCAGGCCAGGTACCGGCTGACGGTCGCCGGCTGAGACCTTCACCTGGTGGTGGTGCTCCAGGTGCCAGGCGATGGTCTCCGGCCCGGCGTCCAGGCCCTGCCCGGCCAGCTCTTTGCGCAGCCGGATGATCAGCTCGGCGGCCTCGTCGCTGATCGCGGCCGGGTGAGGTCTTCGGCCGCCGGGACCGCGGCTCGAACGCCGCCTCGCCCTCGGCCCGGTAACGGTCGAGCAGCGCGTAGACCCAGGACCGGGCGACCCCGTAGGCTGCGGGCCACCTCGCTGACCGGGCGCTTCTCGACGATGACAGCGGTGATGACCAGGCGGGCTTTCGACATCCCGGCGAACGTCATGGCCACCGGCCCCATGGCCCGCCGCCACGCCGGTCATGGACGCCGGTGACTGTCCTGTATGTCTTGAGAGACCCTGTCCTGGATGTCCTGAGGCTGGACACTTCTCCGGAGAGCTGCGGGAACGTTGTTCGAATGCTTCGCTAGCGAAGTAGTGCCGGCTGTCGTACGGATAGGTGATGCGCCAGCGGCCCAATGTGCACGTAAGGCGCCATCGTGGTGACTAGTGGCAACCACGATGGCGCCATCGTGGTCATCGGGTGACTCGGCGCTCGGGGCGCTGGCCGCCGTCGGGACGCTGGGGCGACCGGGCATGAACGCGGGGTGGCGTTTGTTGTCGGCAACTGTGCCCTGCGGCGGGCATCCGGCCCCGGGTCCGGCGACGGACGGGGCCCGCGCCGCAAGGCTCAGGCTCGGGTGTTCCAGGGCGAGCCCTCGTGCGGTGCGGACGGCCTCTGGTGCGGGCCAGCCCAGTGCTCTCGCCCAGGCCCCTGAGCCGCTCTGATATCGTTAGTTGACATTAAGCAAGTTATATTCGGCTTATCAATGTGTTGGGGGCTCGTTCATCTATGGCGGTGAATTCCGGCGTAGCCGGCTTGGGTCCGGCCGCACACGCCAGGCGCGGAGGCCGGCAGCCCGGCCCCCGCTACAAGTGGATCGCGCTGTCGAACACCACGCTCGGCGTGCTCATGGCCACGATCAACCAGTCGATCGTGCTCATCGCGCTCCCGGACATCTTCCGCGGCATCAACGTCAATCCACTCGCGTCCGGTAACACCAGTTACCTGCTGTGGATGTTCATGGGCTTCCTGGTCGTGTCGGCCGTGCTCGTGGTGTCGTTCGGGCGGCTGGGCGACATGTTCGGCCGGGTGCGGATGTACAACATCGGCTTCGCGGTGTTCACGATCGCATCGATCTTCCTGGCCGTGACCTGGATGAGCGGCACCAAAGCGGCGCTGTGGCTGATCATCTGGCGGATCGTGCAAGGCATCGGCGGCGCGTTCCTGTTCGCCAACTCCACCGCCATCCTGACCGACGCCTTCCCGGCCAACCAGCGCGGAACGGCGCTCGGGATGAACGCGATCGCCGCCATCGCGGGCTCGTTCCTCGGCCTGCTGCTCGGCGGCGTGCTCGCCCCCATCAACTGGCACTACGTGTTCCTGGTCTCCGTGCCGTTCGGCGTGTTCGGCACGTTCTGGGCCTACTTCATGCTGCACGACCTCAGCCCGCGGCAGCCGGCCGGATGGACTGGTGGGGCAACGTCCTGTTCGCCGTCGGCCTCATCGCCATCCTGGTCGGCATCACCTACGGCCTGGAGCCGTACGGGGGCCACGCGATGGGCTGGACGAGCCCGTTCGTGCTGTCCATGATCGGCGGCGGCCTGATCGCGCTCCTCATCTTCGGGGTGGTCGAGACCAAGGTCGCGGAGCCGATGTTCCGGCTATCGCTGTTCAGGATCCGCGCGTTCGCGGCCGGCAACCTGGCCAACCTGATGATCGCCCTCGGCCGGGGCGGCATGCAGTTCACCCTCATCATCTGGCTGCAGGGCATCTGGCTGCCGCTGCACGGCTACAGCTTCTCCCAGACACCGCTGTGGGCCGGGATCTACATGATCCCGCTGACCATCGGGTTCCTCGTCTCGGCGCCGCTGTCCGGCTGGCTGTCCGACCGGTTCGGCGCCCGGGCGTTCACCGTGGGCGGGTCGCTGCTCACCGCGCTCAGCTTCGTGTTCCTCATGATCATGCCGGTGAACTTCAGCTACGGGATATTCGCGGTGGTCCTGGTGCTGAACGGGTTCGGCTCCGGCCTGTTCGCCTCGCCGAACCGGGCCGAGATCATGAACTCCGTCCCGGCCAACCAGCGCGGTGCCGCCGGCGGCACGATCGCCACCTTCCAGAACGCGGCCTTCGTCCTGTCCATCGGCATCTTCTTCTCGCTGATCGTGGCCGGGCTGTCCAGCACCCTGCCGGGGGCGCTGTCGGGTGGCCTCATCTCGCAGGGCGTCCCGGCCAGCACCGCGCAAGCGATCGGCCACCTGCCGCCCATTGGCGTCCTGTTCGCGGCCTTCCTCGGGTACAACCCGATGCAGCAGCTGCTGGGCCCAGTGCTCGGCCACCTGCCGGCCTCGCACGCCGCCTACCTGACCGGCCGGGACTTCTTCCCGAACGTGATCACCCATCCGTTCCACAGCGGGGTGGGGATCGCCTTCTGGTTCGCGATCGCCGCAAACGTGATCGCGGCCATCGCGTCGCTGCTGACCAAGCAGAGGAGGCGCGCGGCCGCCGCGGATCGGGAGTCGGTGGGCGTGGAGCTCGCGTCCGTCGCCGGCGAGGGCTCATGGGAGCCGAGCGAGCTTGTCGTGCCCGCCATGGATGAGCGGGACGCGCCCGGCATGGACGGCCCGCCGGCCGGGCCGCCGGCGGAACACCTGGTGGCGGGGAACGGCACGCTGGCCGGGCCGGGGCTGACCGGCACCGTCCGCGACCGGGGAGGCCGCCCCGTGGCCAGCGCCGTCGTCACGGTGACGTCGGCCGAGGGCCGCCAGGTGGCGCGGGCCCTGGTCACGCCGGATGGCGAATACCGGGTTACCGGGCTGCCGCAGGCGCCGCTCACGGTCATCGTCAGCGCCCGCGGTCATGAGCCGACCGCGGCGGCGCTGGTCGTCCCGGCCGGTGCCGTGGCCGAACGGGACTTCGTCCTGGCCGGAAGCGGCGGCCTGACCGGAACGGTGCGCTCCGCCGGGCCGGAGGGCGCCCCGCTGCCGGGAGCCAAGGTCATCGTGAGCGACCAGGCCGGTAACGTCGTGGCCAGCGCGGTCACCGGCGGGGACGGCGGGTTCACCGTCAGCGGCGCGGCCGCGGGCACCTACGCCATCACCGCCACCGCCCCGGGTCACCTGCCGTCCAGCCAGGAGATCGAGATGAACGGGCACCCGGGGTCCGCTCAGCTCACCCTGGCCCCGGAACGTGAGGTCTACGGCCTCGTGCGCTCCCCTGGCGGTGAGCCCGTGCCGGGCATCCCGGTGACCGCGGCCACCGCGGCCGGGGAGATCGTCGCCACCAGCACCACCGACTCGTACGGCCGCTACCGGCTGACCGGGCTCGGCGACGGTGAGCACGTCCTCGTCGCCGGCGGCCACGAGCCCGCCTCGGTCAGCGTCGAGGTGGGAAGCGGCGAGACGGCGTCCGTCACCCTCCGCGTCGGCGGCCTCGCGACGGCGCCGGACCCGGTGGCTGGGAGCGCGGGTCCGGCCGCCCCCGATTCAGCGGGCCCGGCCTCAGCGGATCCCGGGCCCGATGGCACTAACGTGGCGGAGCCCGGGCCGGCCAGCGAGCCGGCTGGCCCCGGACCGGCCGGTCCTGGATCGGCGGGCGTCGGGTACGGGCTGGGCGGCTAACGGCGTAACGCCGGAGCTCGGGACACTTCACGGCAGGGAATGAGTCCAGTGGATCAGGTTGATCAGCAGGGAGATTGGTTCCACCGGGAGCGCCCGGCGGCCGCGACGGCGCGCGGCCCGGCCGGGCCGCCCGGCGCCCCCTCCGACGGGCCGCTGGCGCACCGGACCGCGCCCGCGGGGCCGGGAGGCGGCTCGGTCGTGGTGAGCGGCCAGGTGCGGACCGCTGACGGCGTCCCCATCGCCGCGGCGGCGGTCACACTGGCCGACCTGTCCGGGCGGCAGGTGGCGGTGGCCCAGACCGATACCGGTGGCGAGTACCGGCTGGCGGGCCCGGGTGCCGGTTCGTACCTGGTGATCGCCTCCGCGGCCGGGCACCAGCCCGCCGCCGGGGTGGTGACCGCGGCCGGGCCGGCCGCCCGCCACGACGTGGTGCTGCCCGGTGGCAGCCGGCTGGCCGGCGCGGTCCGGGTGGCCGGCACGGGCCTGCCGGTCGGCGGCGCGATCGTGACCGTGGCCGACGGCCGCGGCGAGATCGCCGGCGTGACGACGACGGCCGACGACGGAACGTTCAGCCTGACCCACCTGGCCGCGGGGCACTATGCGCTGGTGGTGGCGGCCGCGGCCTACACCCCGGCCGCGGTGCAGGTCACCGTGGAGCAGGGCACCCTGACCCGCCAGGACGTGGAACTGCCGGCCTTCGGCCGGGTGGCCGGCACGGTCCTGAACGCCGCCGGCGACGGTCCCTTCCCCGGCGCCCGCCTGTCCCTGGCCGACCAGGCTGGCACCGAGGTCGCCGCGGCCACCGCCGGCGCCGACGGCCAGTTCCTCCTGAACGACGTCCCGGCTGGGCATTACACCCTCACCGCGGCCGGTTACCAGCCCGGTGTGACTACGCTCGCGCCCGGCGACGACCGGCGCCGCCGGGCCGACATCACCCTGACCACGCCCGAGCGGTAGCTGTCGCATAATGAGATCCGGCGTCCGTGCGTCCGTGGGCTCATCCAACACGGCAGTCAGGGAATGCGACCGGGCGGTATCCTCCCAGTGAGGGGCGCGTAAACGCATGTGTTACTGCCCCGACACACCGGCAGCGATTCCGAGGAGCCCTGCGGAGTGAGCGCCAGCCGCCCGGCCGCCGTAATAATCCTCGCCGCAGGCGAGGGCACCCGAATGAAATCCAAGACCCCGAAGGTGCTGCATCCCTTGTGCGGACGCAGCATGCTCGGTCACGCGCTCGCCGCCGCACGTGAGCTCGGCCCGGACCGCCTGGTCGTCGTGGTCGGGCACGGGCGCGAGCAGGTGAGCGCGCACGTCGCCGCCGAGGCGCCGCGAGGCCCAGGTGGTGGTCCAGGACCGGCAGGGCGGTACCGGCCACGCGGTGCGGACGGTGATCGAGGCCGTCGGCCTCATCCACGGCCAGGTGATCGTGACCTACGCCGACATGCCACTGCTGCGCGCCGCCACCCTGGCCGAGCTGGCCCGCGAGGGCGAGACCAGCCGCAACGCGGTGACCGTGCTGACGGTGAGGACCGCCGATCCGGCCGGTTACGGGCGGATCGTCCGCGACGCCTCCGGCGCCATGGTCGAGATCGTCGAGGAAGCGGACGCCACCCGCCGAGCAGCGGCAGATCGACGAGATCAACTCCGGCTGCTACGCGTTCGAGGGCACCCTGCTCGCCGATGCGATCAAGCGCCTGCCCACCGGCAACGCCCAGGGCCAGGAGTACCTCACCGATGTCGTGGCGATCCTGCGCGGCGACGGTCACCGCGTCGGCACCGTGGAGGCCGCGGATCCGGCCGAGATCCAGGGCGTGAACGACCGGGTCCAGCTGGCCAGCGCCCGGCGGGCCGTCAACGACCGCCTGCTCGAGGCGTGGATGCGGGCCGGAGTGACGATCATCGACCCGGCGACGACCTGGATCGACGCGGACGTCGTCCTGGAGCCCGACGCCGAGATCGGCCCGGGTACCCATCTCGAGGGACGCACGGTGATCGGTGCCGGGGCCCGGGTCGGCCCGGGCTGCGTGCTCCGCGACACCGTGGTCGGTGAGGACGCGGCCGTGATCAACACGGTCAGCGAATCGGCCGAGATCGGCCCGGGCGCCAGTGTCGGCCCGTTCACCCGCCTGCGGCCCGGGACCAAACTGGGCCGTGGCACGCGGGCCGGCAGCTACGTCGAGATCAAGAACGCGGTCGTCGGCGACGGGTCCAAGGTGCCGCACCTGTCCTACGTGGGCGACGCGGACATCGGCGAGCACTCCAACATCGGTGCCGCCACGGTGTTCGTCAACTATGACGGCATGGCCAAGCACCACACCAGCGTGGGGGACCACGTCAGGATCGGCAGCGACAACATGCTCGTCGCGCCGGTGAACATCGGCGACGGCGCCTACACGGCCGCCGGCACCGTCATCACCCAGGACGTGCCGCCGGGCGCGCTGGGCATCGGCCGTGCCGAGCAGCGCAACGTGGCGGGGTGGGTGGAACGGCGCCGGCCAGGCACGCCGTCCGCACGAGCCGCCGAGGCGGCTCAGCTCGGAACTGAGAACGAGGGGGAACCGACCGAGTGAGCACCACCGTGACCAGCGAAAAGAAGCTGATGCTCGTCTCCGGCCGGGCTTCTCCCGAGCTGGCCGAGGAGGTGGCTAGGTGCCTTGGCGTGGACCTGACGCCGAGGAAGCTCTTCGACTTCGCCAACGGGGAGATCTTCGTCCGCTTCCTGGACTCGGTTCGCGGCTGCGACGTATTCGTGCTGCAGAGCCACACCGCGCCGATCAACGAGTGGATCATGGAGCAGCTCATCATGGTCGACGCGCTCAAGAGAGCGTCGGCCCGGCGGATCACGGTGGTGGCCCCGTTCTTCGGCTACGCCCGGCAGGACAAGAAGAGCCGGGGCCGGGAACCCATCTCGGCGCGGCTCATGGCCGACCTGTTCCTGACCGCGGGAGCCGACCGGCTGATGGCCGTCGACCTGCACACCGCGCAGATCCAGGGCTTCTTCGACGGTCCGGTCGACCATCTGTTCGCGCTGCCCATCCTGGCCGACTACATCGAGGGCAAGCTGGACCTGAGCCAGGTCACGGTGGTCGCGCCGGACGCCGGCCGGGTGCGGGTGTGCGAGCGCTGGACGGACCGGCTGGGCTGCCCGCTGGCGATCATCCACAAGCGCCGGGACCCGGAAGTCGCCAACCAGGTCCGGGTGTTCGAGGTCGTCGGCCAGGTCGAGGGCCGGACCTGCATCCTGGTGGACGACATGATCGACACCGGCTCGACGATCACGAAGGCGGCGGACGCGCTGTTCGATCAGGGCGCGGCCCAGGTCATCGTGACGGCGACGCACGGCGTCCTGTCCGGTCCCGCGGTCGACACCTTGAAGAACTCCCAGATCAGTGAGGTCGTCATCACCGACACGCTGCCGGTTCCGCCGGAACGGCAGTTCGACAAGCTGACCGTCCTGTCGATCGCGCCGCTGCTCGCCCGCGCGATCAACGAAGTGTTCAGCGACGGCTCGGTCACCAGCCTGTTCGACGGCCAGAGCTAACCGGCGCGGGGCCAGGCCGCCCGCCCCGCCGGGGCTGGGTGAGGGTGACCGCCGTCCCCGCCCCCGCAGATGCGACGGAGACGACGGCCACGCGTGAGCCCCCCGGCCGTACGGTGAGCCGTCGCCCCCTCCGGACGACGGCCCACCTGCTGTGCGGCGGCCCGCCCGTGCCTTGCCCCCGCATGCGCGGGCGGGCCGCTGTCCCTTGTGAGAGGCCGCAAGGGACGCCTTATCTCCGGGCCAGCCCCCCGCCCGGCACCCACCTCCCGCGGACCATGCCCCTGCAATGGTCCGCGGCGAGCCGGGCCGCCTGGCTAGTCCCACAGCTGGCGCCCCCTCGGGCCAGCCATCCGGTTTGGGATCTGAACCCGATCGTGCCACTGCGTCGTTGCTCGCCAGTTGAGCGGCGATTACGCGCCTGGCGGGCCGGTTAAGCGGTCATTCCAGCGCGGCAGGCTCCCCTCCGGCTGCGCTGGTGGCAGTGGGCCTCGGCATATGTGACCAAAGGATTGTCCGGGCGATTTACGTACCGATTGATTCGTGATTAAGTAGCCCTGTTGTCCGGCTCCGGGAAGCGATCTGGATCCTGCGGGGGATGTGGGGCGCGGATGCTCTTCGCGGTGCCGGGTGGGCGTGATCGCTAAACCCGGAGGCAGATGAGATCGTGAACCCAGGCGGACCAGCATGACGCGGTTCCGCGTACTGGGACCACTCGAAGTTCAGACCGAACAGGGCTGGACCTCGATCGGGGCGTCCAAGTGGCGGGCCGCTCTGGCTTGCTTGCTGCTGAATGCCGGCCAGATTGTCTCGACCGACACCCTCATCGACGAGCTGTGGGGTGATGCCCCGCCGGCCCGGGCCACCAATCTGGTCAGCATCTACGTGCTGAGGCTGCGCCGGTTTATCGGGGACACCGAGGGACAGATCCTCGTGACCCGCGCGCCCGGATATCAGCTCCGCCTGGGGGGCGACGACCTCGACGCGCAGCAGTTCGGAAAGCTGATGAGCCAGGGCCGCAGGCGCTGACCGCCGGCGATCCCGAGCGTGCCGCCAAGGTGCTGGCCGATTCGCTGGCGCTGTGGCGCGGCCAGGCGCTCGCCGACGTCCCGCCGTCCCCCTTCGCCGAGGCCGAGGCCGGACGGCTGGACGAGCTCCGCCTCGCCGCCACCGAACTGCGGATCGAGGCCGACCTCGCCTGCGGCAGGCACCGGCTCGTGATACCCGAACTGCGCCGGCTCCTGGTCGATCAGCAGCTCAAAGAGGAATTGTGGCTCCTGCTGATGCGCGCGCTCGACGGTGCCGGGCGCCGCGCCGAGGCGCTGGGCGTGTACGAGCAGGCGCGCACCGTCATCGCCGATCAGCTCGGCGTGGACCCGGGGCGTGAGATCCAGCAGTTGTTCCAGGAACTGCTGTCCGCCGACGTGCCCCAGGCCCCGGCGGCGGGGAAGAAGCGCCGGCTCACGGCGGGCAGGCGCAATGCGGCGCCGCCGGCCGCGCCGCGCGGCAGCGGGGAATCGCCGATCGCCGATCTCGGCCGCGCCGAAGCGCCCGCGCCGGCCGGGGACACGGCGGACGAACGCGACGACACCGCCCCGGCTGCCGGGGCGGCGGACCCGTCCGGTCAGCCCGGGCCGCCCGGCAGCATCTCCCTCGGGACCGTCGAGACGGACGAGACCTCCGGCGACGCCGCGCCGCCGAAGCCGGCCGAGCCCGGACCCATGCAGCTCCCCGCCGACATCGTCGACTTCACCGGCCGTGACCTGCACGTGAAGCATCTGTGCGACCTGCTGACGGCGGGCCGTTCGACGGATAATCCCGGTGCGCTCCCGGTCGCGCTGGTGGCCGGCGCCGGCGGTCTCGGAAAGACCACCCTGGCTATCCATGCGGCGCACCGGATGCGCCCGGACTATCCGGATGGCCAGCTGTACGTGGACCTGATGGGGGCCAGTCCCCGGCCGCTCGCGCCGGCCGAGGTGCTGGCCAGGTTGCTCCGGGACCTCGGCGTGGATGGCGCACAGATCCCGGCCAGCCCGGAAGAACGCGGCGCGCTGTACCGGACGCGGCTGAACGGGCGGCGCATGCTGGTCGTGCTGGACAACGCCCGGGACGCGGCCCAGGTGCGCCCGCTGCTGCCCGGCAGCGCCGCCTGCGCGGTGATCGTGACCAGCCGCAGCCGCCTGCCCGACCTCGTCGGCGGCGGCCTGGTGCACCTGGACGTGCTCGACGACCACGAGGCGCTCACGCTGTTCAGCCGGATCGTCGGGGCCCAGCGGGCCGCCGCCGAGCCGGACGCCACGGCGGAGCTGCTCGTCGCCTGCGCCGGGCTGCCCCTCGCCATCAGGATCGCGGCCGCGCGCCTCGCGGCCCGCAGTGGCTGGACGATCCGGTCACTGGCCGACCGGATCTGCGACGAGCACCGCAGGCTCGATGAACTGCGGGTCGGAGACCTGGCCGTCCGGGCCAGCTTCGAGGTCAGCTTCGCCAGCCTGCCCGACGCGGTCGCCCCCGGCGGGATCGCCCCGGCTCGCGCGTTCCGGATGCTCGGCCTGTGGCACGGCCCGTCCATCGCGCTGCCCGCCGCCGCCGCGCTGCTCGGGGATCCGCCCGACAAGGTGGCGGACGCGCTGGAGTTCCTGGTCGACGCGCATCTCCTGGAGTCACCCGCCCCGGACTGCTACAGCTTCCACGACCTGCTGCGGGTGTACGCGGCCGAGCGGGCCCTGGCCGAAGAGGCCCCGCAGGCCAGGCAGGACGGCATGAGCCGGCTGCTCGCCTGGTACCTGCACACCGCCCAGGGCGCCGACGGCATCGTCTCCCCGCACCGGGACCGGGTGCCGCTCGATCCGCCGCCGCCCGGCTGTGACCCGCTGAGCTTCTCCGGCGTCACCGCCGCCCTGGAGTGGTTCCAGCGGGAGCGCACGCAAACCTGGTGGCG
>CAVQZM010000039.1:0-137209 GCA_963718475.1 uncultured Actinomycetes bacterium
TTTGATGTCAGGATAGCGCTGCACTCGCAGGTATACCTAAGTTCGGCAGACTGCGGGCCATAGGCAAATTTGCGGAGTGCGCAAGGTCCTTCGATGTGCGTTTCTAAGGCCATATTTGGAGCCATGCTAGTCGGGGGGTAAAACAAGGATTGCACTATGCCGTAAGTACATCGCCAGTCAAACCGAACCCCTCGCCCTGGACACAAATGGATGCAAGTTCTCTCTGCCTGAGTTCAAAACTTAACAGCAATCCAGATCTGATTCTTCCGTATGCTTCACTCCATGCAGAATGTTTTGGAGACTGCTCATGTTTTTGATCTTCTCTCGCATTTGCAAGGAAGTCCCCGCAAATACAGATGTAAGGATCATCAGGATTTGCGGAGCGATGTTGGATTGAACGGCAATGTTTTTCCCACATGTGGATGTGCTTCCAGAAAATTTTCTGGCCCCATGTATGACCACAATTGCAAGTGAAACCGCCATCAGGATGCATGGTCCCCTTCTCTTTCATTTTGTCTCCCACGTTCGACAAAATTCAACTTCGTCCGGATCCCAAACCCGGCACGATGTTTCATGTTTTTGCTGGCAGTGCCTGGCTTCACACCTAAAGCAATAGAGTCTGTTGACTCAGGGACAGCGTCAACACTTTCTTCTGCTCCAATGCCGGTCTTTCGCTGGCTGGGGCTCCCATGAAATCCCCTCTCATGAACTGGCCAGACAGAAAGTAGGCGGTCGCTGCGGCCATCCAATGGCTCGGCCAGCTCAAAACGTAGCGCAAGCAGCTTTGTAGCTTGCGAATATTAACCCTAGCGTCGTGGTTTCCATCCACCAGATTGCTGCCAGGAAAGGAGCGCAAGCCGTACCGGCGTTCCCCGTACGCGCCGTTCCGCACGACGACGCTGCAGCAGGAGGCCTCGCGCAAGCTCGGCTTCTCGGCCAAGCACACGATGTCGGTGGCGCAGCGGCTGTACGAGAACGGCTACATCACCTATATGCGGACCGACTCGACCACGCTGTCGCAGACCGCGGTCGACGCCGCCCGCCGGCAGGCCCGCGAGCTGTACGGCGACTCTTATGTCCCGGACGCCCCGCGGGCCTACGCCAGCAAGGTGAAGAACGCGCAGGAGGCGCACGAGGCGATCAGGCCGGCCGGCGACCGGTTCCGCACCCCGGACCAGGTCGCACGGGACGGCCTGTCCCGGGACGAGCAGCGCCTGTACGACCTGGTCTGGAAGCGCACGGTCGCGTCCCAGATGAAGGACGCCACCGGTGAGTCCGTCTCGGTGCGCGTGGCCGGCACCTCCTCCGCGGGCGAGCGGGCCGAATTCGGCGCCTCCGGCAAGGTCATCACCTTCTACGGCTTCCTCAAGGCCTACGTCGAGGGCGCCGACGATCCGAACGCGGACCGCGACGACCGCGAGCGCCGGCTGCCGCCGCTGGCGGAGAACGACCCGCTGACCGTGCTCAACCTCGCCGCGGCCGAGCACGCGACCCGGCCGCCCGCGCGGTACACCGAGGCGTCCCTGGTCAAGGAGCTTGAGGACCGGGAGATCGGCCGGCCATCGACCTACGCGTCGATCATCGGCACGATCCTCGACCGGGGCTACGTGTTCAAGAAGGGCACCGCGCTCGTCCCGTCCTACCTCGCGTTCGCCGTGGTCACACTGCTCGAGCGGCACTTCGGCCAGCTCGTCGACTACGCGTTCACCGCACGGATGGAGGGGGTCCTCGACGAGATCTCCCGCGGCGAAGCGGCCCGCATCCCGTGGCTGCGCCAGTTCTACTTCGGCGACGGGGCCCCGGGCGGCACCGACGGTGCGGCGGCCGGCCCGGAGGGCCTGAAGTCCCTGGTCAGCGACATCGACGACATCGACCCGCGCGAGGTCAGCTCGTTCCCGCTGGAAGGCACCGACATAACTGTCCGGGTCGGCCGGTACGGACCGTACCTGGAGCGCGACGGCCAGCGGGTGAACGTGCCCGAGGACATGGCCCCCGACGAGCTGACCCCCGAAAAGGCGGAAGAGCTTTTCAGCCAGCCGAACGAGGACGTGGTCCTCGGCCAGGATCCTGCGACGGGCCATCAGGTGGTCGCCAAATCCGGCCGGTTCGGGCCGTACGTCACCGAGGTGCTGGGTGACGACGCGCCGGCGTCGGCCAAGCCGCGTACCGCCTCGCTGCTGAAGTCGATGTCCCTGGACACCGTGACCCTGGACGACGCGCTGAAGCTGCTCAGCCTGCCGCGGGTGATCGGTGAGCTGGACGGCGAGCAGGTCACGGCGCAGAACGGGCGGTACGGCCCCTACGTCAGGAAGGGCACGGACAGCCGGTCGCTGGAGAGCGAGGAGCAGCTGTTCACCCTGACCCTGGCCGAGGCCAAGGACCTGTTCTCGCAGCCCAAGGCGCGCGGCCGGGCCCGGGGGGCCGCGGCGCCGCCGCTGCGCGAGATGGGCGAGGACCCGGACACCGGCAAGCCGATGGTGGTGAAGAGCGGCCGGTTCGGCCCCTACGTCACCGACGGGGAGACCAACGCGTCCCTGCGCAAGGGGGACGACGTGGAGACGCTGACCGTGCAGCGCGCGGCCGAACTACTGGCCGAACGGCGCGCGTCGGCCCCGCCCCGCCCGGCCCCGCGGCGTAAGGCCGCGCCGGCCCGCTCGGCGGCCAAGAAGCCGGCTCGTTCGGCGAGCAAGAAGACCAAGAAGTAATGGGCCAACCGGCCCCGCGCCGGCTGGGAGGTCACGATCGTGGACCACGCCCGTTAGGGCAGCCCGAGTCCCGATACGCTAACGCCGTGAACTTCCGCGTCCCGCCGAAACGTGACGGCGCCGGTCACGGGGAGCGGCGATCGCCCAAGAACCCTAAGCAGCCCGGCGTCCTGTCGGTCAAGCCATTCCGGCGGCTGTGGACGGCCCTGTCCCTGTCCAGCCTGGGCGACTGGCTGAGCATTCTCGCGCTGACCGTGCTGGCCGCGAACCTCGCGGGCAAGCACACGGCCGGGCAGTCCGCGGTGGGCGCGGTGGCGGTGCAGAGCGCGGCCGTCAGCGGGGTGTGGATCGCGACGCTGCTGCCGGCGCTGCTGCTCGGCCCGCTGGCCGGGGCGATCGCCGACCGGCTCGACCGCCGGATGACGATGATCATCGGGGACGTGGTCCGGGGCGTGCTGTTCCTGTCGATCCCGCTGTTCCCCAACCTGACCTGGATCTACGTCGCGAAGTTCCTGGCTGGCTGCGCGTCGGTGTTCTGGACGCCGGCCACGAACGCCTCGATACCGAACCTGGTTCCCCGGGACAAGCTGGAGCGGGCCAACCAGCTCAGCCTGCTGACCACGTACGGCACCGCCCCGGTGGCGGCCGGCCTGTTCAGCGTGCTGGCCCTGGTCAGCGAGGCGCTGGGCAAGGCCTCGCCCTACTTCCGGACCAACAACGTCGACCTGGCGCTCTACATCAACGCCGCCTCCTACGCGATCTCCGCGTTCACCATCTTCATGATCCGCGAGATCCCGAAGCGGCAGCGCAGCGGCAAGATCTCCGTGCCGTCCGCGGCCAAGTCCATCTGGGAGGGCTGGAAGCTCATCGGCCAGACCCCGGTCCTGCGCGGCATCGCCCTGGGGATGGTCGGCGCGTTCACGGGCGCGGGGGTGGTGGTCGGCCTCGGCTACACCTACATCACCAGCACGCTGCACGGCGGGAGCGCGGGCTGGGGCCTGGTCTTCGCCGCGATCTTCGTCGGGCTGGCGCTCGGCATGGTGCCCGGCCTCCCGGCTGTTTAAGGACTTCAGCCGCAAGCGGCTGTTCGGCCTGTCGATCGTCGGCGCGGCGATACCGCTCGCGCTGATCGGCCTCGTCCCGAACCTGATCATCGTGACCCTGCTGGTCGCGATCATCGGCGCGCTGGCCGGGATCGCCTATTCGACCGGCTTCACGATCGTCGGCCTGGAGGTGGACGACGACACCCGGGGCCGCACGTTCGCGTTCTTCCAGTCGGCCACCCAGATCATCCTGTTCGTGCTGATCGCCGTCTCGGGGTTCCTGTCCACCGGCATCACGAAGCTGATCGCCAGCATGACCGGATCCGGCGACATCAAGATCGGCCACATCGTCTACGCCTCGGCCGGGCAGAACCTGGTCATCCTGCTCGGCGCGCTGGTCGCCGCGGTCCTCGGCCTCATCGCCTACCGGCAGATGGACGACCGGAAGGGCATCCCGCTGCGCGAGGACCTGGTCGCGGCGATCCGGGGCGAGCCGTACCAGCCGGATCAGCCGCAGCACGCCAACGGCCATGAACCGGCCCGCGGCGGCCTGTTCATCGCGCTGGAGGGCGGTGAGGGGGCCGGCAAGACGACCCAGGCCCGGATGCTGGCCATCTGGCTGCGCGAGCAGGGGTTCGACGTCATCACCACCCGCGAGCCCGGCGCGACCAAGGTCGGCATGCGCCTGCGCGCGCTGCTGCTCGACACCGCGCACGCCGGGATGTCGCCCCGCGCCGAGGCCCTCATGTACGCCGCCGACCGCGCCGAGCACGTGGCCTCGGTCATCGGCCCCGCGCTGGCCCGCGGCGCGGTGGTCATCACCGACCGCTACACCGACTCCTCGCTCGCCTACCAGGGCGCGGCGCGGGGCCTGCGCAACGACGACGTCGCCTGGCTGAGCCGCTGGGCCACCGGCGGACTGGTCCCGGACCTGACCATCGTGCTGGACATCCCGCCGCAGGCCGGGCTGGGACGCCGGGCGCGCTCCGCCGACCGGCTCGAGGCGGAGCCGTCCGAGTTCCACGAGCGGGTCCAGGCCGGGTTCCTCGCCCTGGCCCGGGACGAGCCCGAGCGGTACCTCGTGCTGGACGCCACCCGCCCGGCGGCCGAGCTGACCGCCGAGATCCAGGACCGGATCCGGGACCTGCTGCCCGACCCCGTGCCCGCGACGGCGGAGGCCGCGACCGGCTCGTTCCCGGCGATCACCGACGAGTCGTTCCCGAGGGCAGGCGACCGGAAGTCATGACGGCCGCCGACGTGGCCGCGGCGAGTGCGGGCGCCGGTCCCGGCGAGAGCGCGGGCTGGGGCGCGGTCGGCGCCGAGCCCGGCGGCATCTTCGGCGACCTGGCCGGGCAGGAGACGGTCGTCGCGCAGTTGCGGAAGGCGGCGGACGCAGCGGCGCGGGTGCTCGCGGGTGCGCCCCGGACGGCCGGGGGGATGACCCACGCCTGGCTGTTCACCGGGCCCCCTGGCTCGGGCCGTTCGGTCGCGGCCCGGTCCTTCGCCGCGGCGCTGCTGTGCCCGGACGGGGGCTGTGGCGCACTGCGCGTCCTGCCGGCAGGTCCGCGCCGGCTCCCACGCCGACCTGATGGTGGTCCGGCCGGACGGGCTGTCCTACGGCGTGAAGCAGACCCGCGACCTGGTGCTGAAGGCGGCCGGCGCCCCGTCGGGCGGCCGCTGGCGGGTGGTCCTGTTCGAAGACGCCGACCGGTGCACCGAGCAGGCGGCCAACGCGCTGCTCAAGGCGATCGAGGAGCCGGCGCCCCGGACCGTGTGGCTGCTGTGCGCGCCGTCGGCCGAGGACCTCGTGACCACGATCAGGTCGAGGTGCCGGGTCGTCGTCCTGCGCGTGCCGTCCTCGGACGCGGTGGCCGGCGTCCTGACCGCCCGCGACGGGATCGACCCGGCCCGCGCGCTGGCCGCGGCCCGCGCGGCCCAGGGCCATATCGGCCGGGCCCGCCGGCTCGCCACCGACCCCGACGCGCGGAAACGCCGCGAGGAAGTCCTGGCCGTGCCGATGCGCGCCCGGTCCCTGGGCCCGGCGCTGGCCGCGGCGGCGGCGCTGGTCCGCACCGCCGAGGAAGAGGCCAAGGCGGTCACCGGCGAACTCGACGAGCCGGAGCGGGACGCGCTGCGCCAGGCGTTCGGCGAGGGCTCGACGGGCAAGGGGGTGGCCAAGGCGGTCCGCGGCGCCGCGGGTGCCCTGCGCGAGCTGGAAGACCGGCAGAAGTCCCGGGCCACCCGGCTGAAGCGCGACAGCCTGGACCGCGCGCTGCTCGACCTGGCCGGCTTCTACCGGGACGTGCTCATGATCCAGGCCGGCGCCGGGGTCGAGCTGGCCAACGCCGACCACGAGGGCGACCTGCACGAACTGGCGTCATCCTCCACGCCGGAGGCGACCCTGCGCCGGATCGAGGCGATCATGCGCTGCCGCGAGCGCCTAGCCGCCAGCGTCGCCCCCCTCCTGGCCGTCGAGGAAATGACCATCTCCCTAATGGCCGGCTGACGCCCGGCCCGCGCCCGTCCGCTGGCCAGTCCCGTCCGCCCGCCGGCGCCCCCATCGCACCGACGCACACGAGCCCCGGGTGCCCCGAACGCTCCAACAGCCCCCCATGACCCGCCAGCCCCGGGTGGCCCGCCAGTCGCGCGCACCCCAGACCCAGACGACCCACTGACCACTCTTGTCGCACTGGCCCCGTGCCCCAGGGGGCCGTCCATGATCGTGCGTTAAAAACGTCGTATTTGGCGGCAAACATCACACGATCATGGAAAACCGGAGCCCTCGCGGCCGCGCGGGGCAGCGCGTCGCGTCCCATGCGTCGCTCCAGCACCGGGGAGCCGCACCGTTCTCGCCAGGCGCTACTCTGCGGCAGAGCTCGTTCGGGATAAGTGGGGGCAGCGCAGGGGGCGGCTTGCGCCGTAGTCTGGCCGGGTGGGCATGATGATGGCGGTCAGCTTCCAGCGGAACGGTCGGCTCTACTACCTCGATCCCGGGTCGCACTCACCCGCGATCGGCGACAAGGTGCTCGTTCCCACCGACGCGGGGCCCGAGGTGGCGGAGTGCGTCTGGGCCCCCCAGTGGATGTCCGAGGACATCGGCGGCCTGCCGGTCTGCGCCGGGATGGCCAGCGAGGAGGACCTGACCCGGGACGAGACCAGCCGTCAGCGCCGGGCCGAGGGGCGGCTCGCGGCCAAACGGCTGATCCGGAGCCACGAGCTGCCGATGAAGGTCACCGCGGTCGACTACGTGCATGCGACCAACGTGTTCACCGTCTACTTCAGCGCGCCGAATCGGGTCGACTTCCGTGCCCTGGTCCGCGACCTCGCCAGCCAGCTCCGGGCCCGGGTGGAGCTGCGCCAGATCGGCCCGCGGGACGAGGCGCGGCTGCAGGGCGGCATCGGGCCGTGCGGGCGAGATCTGTGCTGCGCCACGTTCCTCAAGGACTTCGAGCCGGTATCGGTCCGGATGGCTAAGGAGCAGGATCTCCCGGTCAACCCGATGCGGATCGCCGGCGCGTGCGGGCGGCTGATGTGCTGCCTGAAATATGAGCACCCGCTGTACCAGGACTTCCGCAAGAACGCGCCCCGGACGGGCGAGGCGGTCGACACCCCGGAGGGGCCCGGGACGGTCATCGGGCACAACGTCCCCGGCGACAAGGTCGTCGTGAAACTCGCGGCGGACGGCAGTTCGTGCGCGTGCCCGCGGGCCAGCGTCTGCGGATCCCGCCAGGCCTACGAGGCGACGCACGGGCAGAAGGGGGCCGGGGTGGCCACCGGAGGGGCCGGGGTGGCCACCGGAGGGGCCGGGGTGGCCACCGGAGGGGCCGAGTGAGCCACCGCGGCGGAGCGGGCGATCGCGCGGCGGACAGTCACAGCGCCGTCGGAGCGTGCGAGTGAGAGGTCGGGTCCGGGCCGGCATGCTCGGCGCGGCGCTGCCCGCGCTGCTCGCGGCCCTGCTGGCCGGAGGGTGCTCCAACGCCGCTCAGGCGCGGTCCGGCCCGGGCGCCTCACACGGTACGAGCGCCGCGGCGCCTGTGGCTGGGAGTACTGCCACGCCCGTCACGCTGGCGGGCTTCTACGCGCAGCGGCTCCGCTGGCAGCCCTGCGACAACGGCTTCCAGTGCGCGCGCCTGCTCGTCCCGTTCGATTACCGCCGCCCGGCATGGCGCACGTTCTCGCTGCCGGTGATCATGCTGCCCGCGGCCGACCCGGCCCGGTCGGATCGGTTCGCTCGTCATCAACCCGGGCGGCCCCGGCGGGTCCGGGATCCAGTACGCGCTCACCGCGCGCAGCCAGTTCCCGGCCGCCATCCGCAGCCGTTTCGACATCGTCGGATTCGACCCGCGCGGGGTCGGCGCCAGCCAGCCCGCCGTGCACTGCATGACCGGCCCGCAACTCGACCGGTACTTCGAGACCGACGACTCCCCGCAGACCGCGTCGCAGCTCGCCGCGGTCGTGGCGGAGAACCAGCTCTACGCCGCTCAGTGCCAGAAGAACTCCGGTCCCCTGCTGCCGTACGTGGGAACCCGGGACGCGGCCCGCGACATGGACGTGCTGCGTGCCGCGCTCGGCGAGCCGAAGCTCACCTACCTCGGCAAGTCCTACGGCACCTACCTCGGCACCTGGTACGCGCAGCTGTTCCCCGGACACGTGCGGGCCCTCGTCCTGGACGGTGCCGTGGACCCGGACTCGACGGCGCTGGCCATCGACACCGTGCAGGCCCAGGGATTCCAGGCCGCGCTCCGCTCGTTCGCCGCCGACTGCATGAGCCGGGCCGGCTGCCCGCTGGGCCGCGGCACCGATGTCAGCGCCGGGCTCGCGAAGCTCCAGGCCCTGCTGGCCAAGGCGGACCAGACACCGCTCGCCAACGACCTCGGTGACGGCCGCGCGGCCGACGGCGCGTTGCTGATCAACGGGATCGCCTCCGCGTTGTACAGCAAGAGCTACTGGCCGACCCTGCGCACCGCGCTCGCGGACGCGTTCGCGGGGGACGGTACGGTGCTCGTCGACCTCGCCGACCTGCTGATGGAACGAAGCTCCAACGGGACCTACAGCAACCTGCCCGACGTCAGCACGGCCGTCGACTGCCTGGACCGGCCGTGGCCCCGGGACCTGCCCGCCTGGCAGTCAGCCGCGGCCGCCGTGGCGAAAACCGCCCCGATCTTCGGCCCGCCTAATATCTGGCAGAGCCTGGCCTGCGCGTACTGGCCGGTGCCGTCCCAGCCGCTGCCCACGATCCGGGCGGCCGGTGCGCCGCCGGTGCTTGTCGTCGGCACCACCCGGGATCCGGCTACGCCGTACCACTGGGCGCAGGCCCTGTCGAAGGATCTTTCCTCGGGCGTGCTGCTCGGCTGGGACGGTGACGGCCACACCGCTTACGGTTCCGGCAGTTCATGCGTGGACAACTACGTCAACAGCTACCTGGTCAGCCTGTCGGTCCCGCGCAGCGGCACGGTCTGCCGGTAACGGGCCGAACGCGACCGGCTCCGGCGCCGGGTCCGGTTCGCGCGGGTGTCCTGGGACTCTGGACGGCGGGTTCGGGCGCCGCGAGCGACGTTTCCGGCGCCGGACGACCGCTGGCCGGCTGGGCCTCTGGACCCGTCCGGCGATGGCCGCTGACCCAGCGCGCCCGCGAGGGGGAGCAGGACCAGCGCGGGAAGCTGGTAGCGCCAGGAGAACTCGAAGAAGTCCGCGCCGACCACCACGGCCACCGCCGACAGGGTGACCAGCGCCGAGGCCGCAGCGAGCGGCCGGTCGCCGGCCTGGGCCCAGCTCCGGAGGCCGCGGGGACCACGGAGGCCGCCACGCCGGCCGAAGGCGGCCAGGGACCCCACCGCGCCCGCCAAGGTCATGGCCGCGAGCAGCGGGCCGGGCGTGTAGCCGCCGTGCAGCTGGTAGTCGCGCAGGAACACGGCCAGCGGCCGGACCGTGACCGCCTCCCCGCCGCCGTAGACCTGCCCGGCCTCGGCCACGCCCTGGGCGGTGACACCCGGCGGATAGAAGGGATACGCCCTCTGGAACTGCCATCGCGAGATCGGCGTGATGGAGGAGGTGCCGTCCCTCGTCAGCGCGAACAGCCGGATCGCGTCGCGGGTTACCGACAGCGGGATCGCGAAGGGCTGCTGGCGGAGGACGCTGAGGTCGAAGTCGTTCGCCGCCTGCTGCAGCGTCTGGCCGGGCGGAGGCTTGTAGCTCTGGTAGGGGCCGTCAGCGGCGTTGATGATCGTGTCGATGCCCGTGGCCGCCACCGACGGGGATGGGCAGAGGGAACGCTCGGACGCGGGAAGGGTCAGCGTCGCGCAGTTGGCCGCGACCGCCGCCCGCCCGTAGAAGATGTCGGTGCCCCTGGTGGTCAGCGCGAAGCCGCCGCCGGTCACGTAGGCCGCACTCATGTAGGCGACGACCGGGAGGCAGAAGCAGACCGCGGTGACCGCCAGGCGACCGAGCCGGCTCCGCCCGCCCCGGCTCATCAGCACGGCGAAGATGACGGCCGGGACGATCAGCACCTCGCCGATCTGCCGGACATCCGCGGAAGCGCCCAGCACCAGCGCGCCCAGCGCGATCGTGCGCAGTCGGGGGCGGGGGCTCCACAGTATGATGGTCAGGCCGGCGAGGATGAGTGCCTCGAACAGGACGTCGGGCATGATGGTCTGTTCCATCTGGAGCTGGTAGGCGTCCAGGAGGACGGGGGCGGTGGCGAGGGCCGCGGCCCAGCGGGGGGTATGGCGGCGGATCAGGAGGGCGTAGAGGGCCACAGCCATGCCCAGGCCGAGGAGGTGCTGGGCAGCGGGCACCCAGGCCAGGTTCCCAACCCACAGCACCGGATCCAGGAGGACGCGGTAGCCGACCGGGTCGTACCCGTATGCGTTGGACAGGTACTTGTACGAGTCGATGTACAGCAGCGCGGGCCGGTAGGCGAGCTGGGTAATGACCCGCAAGGCCAGCCCCGCGATCAGCAGGGCAGTGAGCATCCAGTGCCTGCGGCCCATGCGGAGCGCGCGACGGGCGCCGCGTGTGATCGTGGCCCAGTTGGCCCAGTTGGCCCAGTTGGCCCAGTTGGCCCGGTGCCGTCGTCCCGGAGGGCCGGCCAGGTCATCACGGTCTTCTAGAGTCAGGACCGGGTTGTCGCCGCCCGCTCGCCCCGGGAAGGCCTGGCGCGGCAGGCACACGCATCCGCGCGCTGGTCGGCTCCTTGATCACATGTAATCTTCGGCAGCCGAGATGTGCCCGCTTTGGGAGCTCCCTGTGCGCCCCCCGAGGATCGGCGTTCACCCACGTGACGTTCCTCACCCCCGGGTTCACCCGGAAGGGCCCGCGCCGCTGCAGGCACGCTCCCGAGCCGGTAAACTCATCAAGTCGCCGGCTCCGGCGGCAGGCCGCCTTAGCTCAGTCGGCTAGAGCGACGCACTCGTAATGCGTAGGTCATCGGTTCGATTCCGATAGGCGGCTCCACCCGCAACACCGCCAGTACCAGGCATTTCAGCCGGGTTCCTGGTCGCCCTCATCTTCGATCGCCTCTTCAACCGGCTCAGATGTCCCCGAGATGTCCCCGACCATCTGCGCCGCCTGCCACAGGTTGCCATCGACCAGATGGCCATACAGGCGGCTCAAGCTGCGGCGGCTTGGAGACGTGACCGCAGGGTCGGCACGCCGGGTCCATCAAGCTCAGCCAGGTACGGTACTCGGCCCGCCATGCTCATCACGAGCGCGAGGGTCGATCCGGTGACCAGGGGGCCGGTGCCGGTGGCAAACGGCCCGTCGTCGGCTCGCAGGCGCAGGTCGGCTGTGTGGCTCTGGCTGGGGACGGTGAAGTCGCGCCGGGCGAAGAAGTCGGCCACAGGCGTCAGCGCGTCAACACTCGGTGTCCGCACCAGCCCCAGCGGCTGACGGATGTCCTGGCTATGAACCACGACCTCACCGAGGTAGGCCGGGGTGTGCGACGAGGGTGCGGTAGTGCTGGTGATGACGGCGCGAAACCGGTCAAGCGTCTCAGCGGGGGTACTACCACGGTGCTCGGCCAGCCGCCGCTGGTTGTGCAGGTCAGGGCGGAACCGGGCGGCGGCCATACTGCGCAGCCACTGCCACTGGTTGAGGCTTGCCGCAGCGGTGAGGTGGGCGACAACCTGTTCAACGTCCCATTCCCCGCACAGGGTGTCATGCTGCCACTGCTCTGTGCCCAGGCCTGCTAGATCTTCAGCCAGCGCGGCACGCTCGGCATGCGCCAGCGCCCACAGATGGTCATACTGCGGTCGCGCCATATCGCTCGATCCCTCCCGACAGGTGACGTCCTCGCTGCAAGGTAGACCTGCCTCCACCTCAAGAATCATCGCCGTACCGCCGGGCCTCACCCGGTCCGTGATCGTATTACGCCGCCCGCTCCGGTCAAGCAGCGGCTAAACGCATGATCCTTTGGCCCGGCCCCTCCACACGAGCACAACCCAGCTCGTGCGGAGCCTCTACCAGTCCAAAGCATCAAGCAGCCGCAACTTGACCTCCACTCCCGGCTCCACAACCTCGGCACCTATCGGGTGAAGGCCCCAGGCCGTGACCCGCCTGGTGGCCGAGGTGGAAGGAGCAGGAGATGTCGCCCTCTCATGGCAGACCAGCCGTCAGGTGCAGGTGACCCCGGCAGGCGATCCAGTGTCAAGGCCGGGTTGACACCAAACCGGCGACGGCGGACGGTCGAGAACGACGAGTACGCCCGGTTCGCCCGACGCGTCATGCGGGCTTACGCGAGACGAGTTGCAGCGGCGACGTTGACGCCCTGGCCGACATGACCGGGCTTGCCACCGAGCTGGAGGAGGCCATCAACCAGGCCGTCATCGGGCTGCGGGACGCCGGGTACTCGTGGGCCGAGATCGCACCCGGCTCGGCGTCACCCGACAGGCAGCACAGCAGCGACGGGGCCGCTCGTAGAGACCAACGCACTTCAGGCGCGTGTCCCCGAGATGTCCCCAAACCACCGTCACCAGCCAACGACCGCCATCGGCAGTGACCTGCGAACATGAAGCTAGCGCGGGAATCGAACCCGTGAGCAACGCACCGTGACACCCTCGTAATGCGTAGGTCATCGGTTCGATTCCGATAGGCGGCTCCCAGGTAGATAGGTGTTAATCGAACGGCCCTGTTCGACGACGTGGAACGGGTTGTGGAACTTATCTGACCGGATGCCTAGCACGGCAGCAGCCACTAGCGGTTTGACCTGCCGGAATGCGGCGGAAGGGGGTCGTGCTGGTCACCGCCGCGTCCATGCAGGACCGCGACGCCGCCCGGCCGCTGCTGTGGAACCTGCGGCGGGCTTTCCCCTCCATCAGGCTGGCCTGGGCCGACGGCGGCTACGCCGGGAAGCTGGTCACCTGGGCCAAGACCCGGCTGCGCCTGACCCTGGAGATCGTCAAGCGCCCCGATGACCTGCACACCTTCAAGGTCCTGCCCCGCCGGTGGGTGGTCGAGCGGACGCTGTCGTGGATCACCCGCCACCGCCGCACCGTCCGGGACTACGAACGGCTGCCCGCCCACCACGAAACCTACGTCTACTGGGCCATGATCATCGTCATGACCCGCCGCCTCGCCCGCCAGCCACCGCCGCTCAGCCACATGCCGCCTGAGTTCTCAAGCAGGCTCTTAGGCCGGTCAGATGAATCAGTTCAGGTGAAAGCCGCAGACGTTGATACCGTTGCCGCCCCAGTTGATGCTCGAGTTTGGGGTGAACGTTGTGACGTTATTGCAGTTGGGGCCGTAGCTAAACCATCCATTCGCGGCAAAGGAAGCGTCAAAGGCCGTGACCCAGAGGACCCGTGTATTGCTAGTGCCGTGACCGGCGTAGCAGAACAATTCTGGACCACCCGCACCCTCGGTCCAGAAGGCGATAGCAGAGCCGCCTGCACCGTCGCAGGAACCCGGCCCGATGGCTTGCGGCCGGGCTTGGCCCGCAGGTGATAGCGATGACACGTTCGTGTGGCCGCCCGCCTTCGCGGCGAAAGCAGGGCCGCCCGATGCGACGAGAGCTGCCGAGCACGTTACCGCGACCGCTGCGAGCCCGAAAGCCTTTCGGACAGATACAGACATGACCGTGTCCTTTCTCCATTAGTCCGGCGCGACAGGTCCGGACAGCCACGATCATGAAAACACTCTGCTCTGTCATGTGGCTGTCGGCATGCTTTCAGCTGCTGTCAACAAGCTGTCGATCACGACGACCGAGCGGCGGGAGCGCGCCAGCATCAGCGCACCGCTCAAGCCCGGCCGCGCCGCCAACGATCACCACGGCGTCGACGCTCTCGCGCGGCAGCATGTCGGTCGCATACTTGCCATCCGTCACAAACCGATGGCGGGCTCGAAACCGTCCTGGCCACGCGCGGCGCGACTAGGTCTCCCCTGCCTCCGAGGTCATGTCCTGCCGCTCAGGGCTTCATGTATGGCTGATGACTCGGATACCCGGTGACTTTACCGGCTCGGCACCTGCACGGTCATCCCTCGATGAGGAGAGGCCCACGGCCTCGATGTCTAACACGTACTCAAAGTACGTCCCTGATAAAACCGATACTAGCTCAACTATCTGACGGTGAGGCGTTCCGCGAGGTCGCGTAGCTCGCTGCTGGGCGGGTCCTGCATGGTGAGCAGGTCGGAGACGAGCTGGCGGGCCAGGTCGTGTCCCCGGATCAGTTCGGGCGTGATGTCCTCGGCCTGGACGAGCGCGGCGACCGCCTCACCGATCTGGCGGCGCTGAGCGTGCGCGCGGGCGACGTCAACGAGCATCCGGCTCTGTCGCTCGGCGGACACCCCGCTGGTGTCCACGGTGGCGGCGGTGCGCAGTGCCCGGCCCGCGTCGCCCAGCTCGACCGCGACGGCAATCTCGTACAGCCGCACGTTGACCGGCCCGAACTCGGTGTTGAACTCGTTGTGCCCGTCTCCGAGCCGTTCGGCCATCTGCCCGGCCCGCTCAAGCTCGCTGTAGGCGGTGTCCGCGTCGTTGGTCCGCGCGGCGATGATGGCGCGCTGCAAGGTCAGGCCGCCCCACACGGACATCGCCTGCGGGTCGCCTTGGTCGGCCTTCGGCCACAGGGCGGCGGCCGCGGTGCGGGCGGTCTCTTCGGCCTGGTCGTAGTGCCGGGCGACGATGAACACGAACACCAGCCGGAATGCTCCCGCAGCGACGAGCATCGCATTGTTGGCGCGTTCGGCGGCGGTCATCGCCCGGTCAGCGGCGATCCAGGCCGCGTCCGTTTCACTGATCTTGGCCAGCGCCGCCGAACACGCCTGGTAGGTCGTGGCCAGCAGCTCGAAGGCCCCGGCCTGCTGGTTGTCCGGCACTGTCCGGGCGGCGGTCTCCAAGTCGGGAATTAGGTTGCCCAGCAGTTCGGTCAGGTCGGCATAGCGCCCGGCGTGCGTCAGCTCCCACGCCTTGCGGGTCCTGGTCCGGAGCGTGCTCACGGCAGGCGCGCGAGGGCCGTCGAGCATGGCCCGCAGGGCGTGCGCCCCGGACAGCACCAGCCGCAGACCGCCCGCGCCCGGGGCTTCCTCGGTCACCGCAGCGACGACAGGTGCCTCGGCGGCCAGCTCGGCCAGCGGGATGTCGAGCGCGGTGGCTACAGTCTCCAGCACCGACATTCGGTCCACCTTGCGGACGCCGCGCTCGACCTGGGACACCCAGGCCACCGACCGTTCGATCATCCGGGCCAGCTCCGGCTGAGACAAACCCCGTCGTCGTCGTTCAGCGGCGATCCGTCGTCCGAGCGCCTTCTGGTAGTCCGGGCTCGTCACCCGTCGGTGCCCTTGCCGGTCTGCAGGGTCAACCAGTCGACCTCCGTGCTGGCGAGGTACTGATCCCGCTGGTCGAGATAGCGGCGGGTGTGTGGTGACGCCTCGTGCGCCTCGAAGGCGGCCTTGTCCCGGTACAGCTCGTAGAAAATCCGCTGCAGCGGCTGCCCCTCGACTGTGTGCGAGGCGTAGACGAGCGTGCCGGGCTCGTTGGCCTTGATGCCCTCGACGGTCTCGGCCACCAGCCGGTCGTAGGCTTCGGCGCTGGCCTGGTCCTTACACGTGAAGCGCACGCACAGACCGAACATCGATCTCCTCCAAGTCGTGTGACGTCATGCTCGCACCAATGGTGCGTGACCAGTACCTCAAGTAACACGTACTTATAGTACGTTACAGTAATTAAGAGTACGCTCGTGCTCGACAGAGACCGTGGACCAGTCGCTCAGCGAGGACCCATGCACACGTCAGCCCGAGCCCGCGCCCTACGCACCAGCGGCGTCACCTACCCCGGCAGCATCGAGCACGTCAGCGCAGTCCGCGCCGACCTGCGCGCCTTACTGCCCGACTGCCCCGCAGCCGACGACGTGATCCTCTGCGCCTCCGAGCTGTCCGCCAACGCCGCCCTGCACAGCCACTCACGCCTCCCCGGTGGCACCTTCACCGTCCGAGCCGCGGTTCACCCCGGCTCCCACGTTCGCATCGAAGTAGAAGACAACGGCGGCCCGTGGATCGCGCCTCCGGGCGATCTGAACGGACACCACGGCCTGGACATCGTTCGTGCTCTCACCAAAGAGTGGGGCATCAACGGGGATCACGAGGCCCGTGCCATCTGGGCTCGATTTGACTGGTCTGAGTAGACGCAGGCTTGGAACAGGTCGCTGTCGATGCCGCAGTTGTGAGGATTTTCTTCACGATCATCAAGGGCGCGCCTCCGGCGCGCCGGGCCTGACGGCCTGGACGTGACCGGGAGAAGCGGGTGCGGCCCAGCCGGGGAGGGATGAGCGGCCAGAGTGGCCCGCCGTAGGCGGCCAGGGTCAGAGCGGGGGAGCGCCGTGGGCGGTGCGGCAGCTTCGTCGCGCCCTTCGGGCGGAAGCCCTGCGGCGCGCCGAGCTGCCGCGCCCGGTAGCCCCGGTGACCGGCCGCCTGCGGTACCCGCCGTATATTCCCGGTGCCGCGTCCGTCCGCGAGGAGCAGGCCGTCAGGCACACGCCAGTTGCGCCGACGCAGGAAAAGTCACAGCGACGGGGACGGAACGCCGCGCATTGTCCGGGTCGGCCCCTCCAGCGTCAACGGTGCTTCGCATCCCGCAAGCGGGACGCGCCTTCGGCGCGCCGTTGACCCTGGAGCCTCTGCCGCCCAGCGGGCCTGACGGCGAGGGCCAGGCCAAAGGCCAGGCCCGATGGGCGCGCGGCGAACCTGCGGCTTGACGTGGCTGTTCTTACGACGCCGAGTTGCCCCGGTCATGCTCGGCGACCAGCCGTTTCGGCGCTTGATGACGCCATGCCCTCTCGGCAAGATCCCTGACACGTTCCTGGGAGATGCCGCCGAGTTCGGTCTGAAGTCCGAGGAAGCTGCGCCTCGCGTCCTGGCGTCGGACAGCCTCATAGTTGGCGGGGTTGGCTGCCGCCGCCTCGTTCGCCTCTTGTTCGCTGATGCAGAACACGGCCGTTGTCTCGCCTTTGCCCATGCCGAGGAAGGTCTTACCCCGGACCTTCCAGACCGGGACGTGGAACAGGAAATGGCTGGTCTCCTCGACTTCCGGCAGCGCCATGGCCCAACGCCGGATGTCGTCAGTGTTGGTCACAGGTGTACCGTACCCAGATTGATGTCAGCATCGCCCCAGGACTAAATGGCCCGCCCCGTGCCAGCCGCGTGCCAGAACGGAGCGGAAACCGGAGACATTGAGCCGTAGCCAGACACCAGGCAAACCGGTCCCGACCAGCAAAGCAGCAGTTGACTGCCGTCCACGAAACGACTTTCTAAGCAGTGAGTCACCGTCAACTACGTCTTGACGGTGGATCGACGCTCAAGCGTCCTCTGGCTGACCACCAAGGCTGACCACAACGACATCCGGATTGAGCCGACTAGAGCCGACCGGGGGAGTAGCGATGCCCCAGGCCAGCGACGGGAGCCGACAAGTCGGACAGCGCCGGAACCGGAAGCCAGGTGAGCAGGTCCACTGTTACAACATGGACGCCGCTGGACACCCCTCGCAGTCCTCGTAATGCGTAGGTCATCGGTTCGATTCCGATAGGCGGCTCCACCCCGAAAGCCCAGCTCCTACTGGGCTTCCGCTTCGATCTCCGTCTCACGGTCGCCCTCGTCGGGGTGCCCGGACGGCTCAGATGCGTTGCCCCCGACAAGCCGGGCCGCCTGCAAAGGTTGGCGTCGACCATGTGGCCATACAGGTCCATCGTCATGGCGGCCGTGGCATGTCCCAGCACCCGCTGGACAACCTTGGGATCCACGCCAGCACCCAGCCAGCGCGACGCCGCCGTATGGCGCAGACGGGGAAGAGCAGGATAGAGACCGCCTTGCGTATCCTGTGATAGAGGGAGACCATCATGAACCTGGGAACGGGCTTCAACCGCAGGCATCCGCGTAGCGTGATACTCATCCGTGTGCTGGTCACAGCCTGGCTGCTCGGCCTGACCGGCATCCTGCTCGCCAACGGCTACTGGGGCTGGGCGCTGCTGACGCTCGCGGGCGCGGTAGCGAACATCGTGCTGGCCTATCGCGTCTCCCGGGCGACAATGCGTTAGACCCTGCGCATTGCGGGTGTGCCCCCGAGATGTCCCCAGACCGCCATCAACGGCCAACGATCGCCACCCGGGCTTTCGCGTCTGCCTCGTCAATCAGGGCTGCCTCAGCATCCTCGAAAATTTCAGTTAGTAGTTGCGCTTCTGGCTGAGCACACCCAACATCTAAGGAGTCCTTTAGCAATTTGGGTGGCAATATGGCAGTATTCTTACCTGAGCCTGGCGAACAGCGATGCAGATACCGGCGTAACGCCTTGCCTTTCGGACGAAGAGGCCCGATGTCTGATGGACCAGCAGGACTAAAGATAAGATCCGTCTCGTCAAGCGTCCTGGATGCCGGTTGGGAAGATCGAACAGCTGTTGCATGCTGAACGGGGGATACGCCAGGGAACTGACCATCTCGTCCCTGGCGAATCCCACGGACAACTGAACATACGTACAGCTAGCAGGATCCTGTCGTCAAGAATTTAGGAAATGGTCGAACTCTCCCTTCTTGGCGCCGTCGATGAACGCATCAAATTCTTGTAGCGTGTAGGAGAGAATGGGACCGCCGGGGTGCTTGGAGTCGGCGACCATGATCGCGCCGGCGCGTCGCGCCACCTGGACGCAACTGCCTCCAGAGCTCTTAACTGCGGTCTGCCATGGGATATCTGGCAATGAAGGCTCGAAGTTGGACACGGCGAACTTCCTTCCGAATGGATGTAGCGTGCTGCTCCGAAGCGCGCTTAGATTATTCTTCGTGAGCTTTTATTACGTCTTCGACGTACTTGATAGATTTTGCTGGGCTGAGGGCGCACGCTCTCAGATGTTCTAGGACTTCCCGGTAGCGTTGGATTTCTGCATCCCGCTCAAGGTAGAAATTTCCCGCTAGATTTTCGACGAACACCACCGGAGACTGCACAGAACTATCAAACTCCAGCAGCATGAACGTATTATCCAAACCCGGGTGAGCGCCAGCTTCAAATGGGACGACCTGCATCGTAACATTTGGAGTAGCCGCCATCTCGAGTATCTTAGACAACTGCTCCCGCATCAAGTGACCTCCGCCAACGGCTCGGCGCAGCGCGGATTCGTCGATCAAAGACCACAGGTACGGCGGCTCCGGGTTTCGGAGGAGTTCCTGTCTCGCCATACGTGCGGTAACGCGCTCGTCGAGGATGTGATCGTCAATGCTGGGAAGAATCCCTTTGATGATGGCCCGGGCATACTGCTCAGTTTGAAAGGCCCATGGAACAAAGGACGAGTCGTGCGCACTGATCCGTCTGGCCTCCGTTTCCAGGCCGATCAGTGAATCGATACCTAGGTCATCGAATTTGTTCCACCAGCCCTGCTGCTTGGCTTCGCTCGCGATAGTCATCAGGCGTGTCTGCTCTGCCTCATCGAGACGGTAGAGGCGGCAGAGGTCACGGACGTCACGGAGAGTCGGCAAGCGGGTCCCCGTCTCGATGCGGCTGATCTTCGGAGGCGAACACAAGAGCTCACGCGCAACGTCCTCAACCGACAGACCAGCTTGTTTCCGTAGTTCACGGAGTCGGCTGGCCAGCTCACGGCGACGGAGTGTTGGGCTACGTTCGACCACTTCAGATGGCTTTCTCGAAATAAGATCCAGTTTGGTTACCGCTTACTGTCATAGCCTATCGTAAATGAACTTTTGGTAATTGCCACCAGTCGCTTGACTCCAGTCAAGGACAGAGTGACACTCCCAAGTGTAAGGGACCAGTGTCAAGGGTGCCGGGCGGCCTCGGCAGCAGTGTTCCTGAACTGTTACCTCGCTCCAGACGAAGTGAGGAGGTGGCGCGCCAGCCCGAACCACGCTGGCCCGCGCTTCAGGCGGCAACTCAGGACTGAAGTCCAGGCCGGAACTCAAGACAGGAGAAGAAGGCCAGCCGAAACAGAAAAACGGTTGGGCCAGACGCTGCAACGTCCGACCCAACCCGCACACACAAGGTGTACCAACATGAAGGACCATACCACCGATCCCGTCGTCCGCAAGAGCGCCCGGGAGCTGCTCCGATGCGGGCTCAAGGCGATCAGCAGCAAGACCCTCCCAACGGTCAGCTGCCGGGCTCGCGATCTAGTCCGGCGGACGACCCCACGCCACGGCGGCCTCAGCCGAAACTACCGAGACGCACGGTCCAGCTACCTCACTACTTGGACAGCATGTATCGGCTGTGGCTTTGACCTCTTCGGATCGCAGCGCTCTGAGCACTCCTTGAAGGAGTCAGCGCCATGACCGCCAGTCTGGCGATAGCCTGCCTCGCCACCGGATCCATCGCCGGCTGGGTGCTCAGGTCAGTCTTCGTCAGCGCCGAAGTCTCACACGTGCAGGCGCGAATGCAACGCAAAGTGCGCCACTGGCAGTGTGAGACAGCTCGGGCCCGATCCCGCGCCGAGCAGCTGGCGCGCCAGCTGGCGGCCCGCACCGGCGTGATACCCGGAGAACAGGCCTGGTCCCCAGAAGACGACGAGTAGCGAGGCAGGTCCGAGATATGACAATCATCTACGACCTACTCCTCATGCTCACGCTTCTCGTGGGCGGCGCAGGAGGATGGCTCGTGACCGCATGGCACTACGAGCAAGTCGCAGCAGAGCATAATGAAGACGAACAAGAAATGGCGGAATTTGAGGATCTATACGCGGCATGGGCGATCTTGCACTGTATCCGCTGACTAGAGGCTACGCCGTACCGGCTACGCCGACCAGGTTGCCTTCCGGGTCGGTGAAGTGGCCGACGACCAGGCCGGTCGGGGCTCGCTCGGGACCCATCCGGCGGGTCCCGCCGAGGCTTTCGGCCTTCTGGAGGGCGGCCTCGACGTCAGGGACGCCGATATAGAAGATCACGTGACTGTCGTAGCTCATGCCTCCGCCGACGCCGCCCGGGATGCCGGTGCCGTCGCTGGTGGTGTTGCGCTCCACGAACCCGTAGTTCGTCGGCTCCGACACGGCCTCGGAAACCGGGGCGCTGGTGTCGAACTCCCATCCGAATAGGTCGCCGTAGTAGCCGCGGAGCTTCGCCGGGTCCTTCCCGATGACCTCAAAATGCACAACCGGCTGTCCCATGGTCCGTCCTTCCCGCGCCGTCAGCCCCGCACCGATGAGTGGAGCGTTACCAGTGATGACCGGGGACCGGCACGAAATTCATCGGTAGCCGACTGGCCCACCAGGCCGGGCGCCCTCCCGTGCAGCGGCAGTGACATCTCGCTGATGCGCCGCGCGTGGTCACCGGGGAAGGGCTTACGCCGCCCGGTCGCGATGAAGATTGCCGCATCACGGATCATCGCACGCCAGCCTTCTTCTGGGACGGCCCGCGCCTCGTCAATAGTGGTTCCGAACGCCACTGGCGCGTCGGCCAGAGCGGCCAGCCGAACGTCACGCCACACCCGCCAGTCCTCCTCGTCGAGGCGAACGACCGTGGGGCCTTCGGTGACCGGACACCCAGAGTCCTGAGCCATGCCCGCCATCATGCCCGCGCGGCCCGGTTGGCTCAGAGCTACCCTCGAAACTGTTCACTCATCAGCGCGCACAACGAACAAGGTCGAAAATGATCTTCATGGGCGTCATCGGTGGAGTAATTGTCGTCGCTGTCGGACTGGCCGCCTGGTACGACCACAGGGTGCGGCGGCGCGGGGAGCAAGTCAACGTGACCGTGAAGCGATCCTGGCGCGGGCGGGGGATTTAAGCGGCCGGGCGTCTGGCACTGACCACACATTCCCCGACGGCCCTGCTTTGCGGCTACACCACCAAGAGGATGACCAGCAGGATTAGCGCTGCTGCGACGGCCGCACTCGTGATGACCACCCCGGTCCGGCCAAGGAATGCGATTCGCGGCCGGGACGCACGAGGACTGCGCTGGCACTTGGCCTGCCGCTTCTTTGGCTTCCGGGGCGGCTGCCGGAACTCGGCAAAAGCATCTGGAGGCGTGGGGGGCCAGCCCGGCCCGGGGGACGTTCGGAGGCCAGTCTGGTCCGGAGAGATTACCCATTTTGCCCCCAAACGGCAGCGGCCTAGTGCGATCGTCTCACCCAGTGCGGCCGCCGGCTAATGAGTGTGATGGCCGGCAAAAGTACGGCGACGGCACGTTCAATGACATGATCGTCGTGATCGTCGCCCTCACGGCGCTGACCGCCGCGACCATCGAGGGCGGTTCGCACGGCTTCACGGCCCCGCTGGTGCTCGCCGGCTTTGCGCTGGCCGCGGTCGCGGCGGCGGTCTTCGTCGTGGTCGAGGCCAGGTCCACGGGGCCCATGCTGCCCCTGAAACTGTTTCGTTCGGCTAATTTCAGTTCGGCCACGGCCATTGGCGTGGTGGTCAACATCGCCTTCTACGGCCTGATCTTCGTGCTCAGCCTGTTCTTCCAGCGCCAGCAGCACATGTCCGCGCTCCGCACCGGCCTGGCGTTCGTGCCGATGACGGCGGCCATCCTGGCCGCCAACGTGACCGCGGGCCGGCTGGCCCACGTGCTGCGCCCACGGGTGATCGTCACGGCCGGGCCGATTCAGACGTAGCGTGGTGCCGAGGGATTCCTGGCGGGGGCGTCTAGGTTTTGCGACTTGTGCGGGCGCGTATGCGGGGATGAGCGAGCTTCCTGCGAGCTGGTCGGAGGTGCGGCCGGACATGGGCAACGTCGAGTTCCGCGTGCTGGGCTCCGTGGAGGTAGTCCGCGATGGCGTGCCGGTGGCACTGGGCCGGGGAATGCTCGTCGACCTGCTGGCCGCGTTGCTGATATCGGTCAACCGGGCGGTCCAGGCGGACGCCCTGGCGGAAACGGTCTGGCACACCCGGCCGCCGGTGCATCCGCGCGCCGCTCTGCACAACGGGATCGCCAGGCTGCGGCGGATCGTCGACGCGGATTTCATCGAGACGCTTCCCCAGGGATACCGGCTCCGGGGCGACGCGGATCACGTCGACCTGCTCAAGTTCGACGACCTGCTCGCGGCCGCGGACCGGGCCGGTGCGGCCCGCGACGCGGAGGCGATGATGTCGGAGGCGATCGACCTGTGGCGCGGGCGGCCGCTGTGGAATGTCGAGTCGCCCGCACTGCTGAACGCGGCGGCGCCCGAGCTGACCGCCCGGTACGTGGACGCCTGCGAGCGATGGGCGGAGCTGTCCCTGCAGATGGGCCGGCATGACGCCGTGGTGGCGCGGCTGACGGCCCTGGCGGAGGAGCACCCGTTCCGCGAGCAGCTCGTCGGGCAGCTCATCCTGGCCTTGTACCGGTGCGGGCGCCCGGCCGACGCCCTGGCGGCCTACGGCGCCCTCCGCCGGGCCCTCGGCGAGGAGATGGGCATCGATCCGGGCTCGGCGCTCCAGGACCTCCACCAGAAAATCCTGCGTGGCGACCCATCCCTGGTGCCGGGCGGACCGGCTATGACCGGCGGCATCCGGCTGGACGAGCGGGAGCCAAACCCGGCCAGCCCGCAGGCGGCGCCCGTGGTTCCCGTTCCCCGCCAGCTTCCCCCCGACCTGCCCGACTTCTGCGGCCGGGAGGCCGAGACCAAAATCCTGACCGAACTCCTCACCGTCACGAGCGCGATGCCGGGTGAGACCCGGGTCGTCGTGGTCTCCGGTACGGGCGGGGTCGGCAAGACGGCGCTGGCCATCCAGGTGGCGCACCGCCTGTCGGGGACGTTCTCCGACGGCCAGCTTTTCGTGGACCTGAACGGCGGAAGCACGCGGACCGAGCCGGACGAGGTGCTGGCCAGCTTCCTGCGCGCGCTCGGCGTGGACGGGGCGGTCATCCCGCAGCTCGTGCAGGACCGGATCGCCATGTACCGGTCCCTGGCGGCGGATCGCCGGCTGCTCATCGTTCTGGACAATGCCGCCAGCGAGAGCCAGGTGCGGCCGCTGCTGCCGGCCAGCGCCAGCTGCGCGGTCATCGTCACCAGCCGGACCCGGATGACCGGGCTGGCCGGCGCCCGATCGGTCCACCTCAACGTGCTCGACGACGCCCATGCCCTCGACCTGCTCGGCCAGATCATCGGCCGGGAACGCGCGGCCGCCGAAGCCGAGGACGCCAGAGCCCTCGCCGCGCTGTGCGGCGGCCTGCCGCTGGCGCTGCGCATCGCCGGGGCCCGCCTGGCGGCCAAGACCCACTGGCCGGTCGCCAAGCTCACCGGGCGGCTGGCCGACACCCAGCGCCGGCTCAACGAACTGGTGCACGGTGATCTCGACGTGCGGGCCAGTTTCGCCCTCAGCTACCAGGCCCTGGATCCGGCGGCCCAGGTCATGCTGCGGCGGGTCAGCCTCCTGGCCGCACCCGACTTCCCGGCCTGGGCCGGGGCCGCCCTGCTCGACACCAACGTCGGCGAAGCGGAGGACATCTGCGAGCGACTGGTCGACGCGCAGCTTCTCGACGCGGGATCCCGCCTGCGATCAGGTGAGATCCGCTATCGCCTGCATGACCTGGTCCGGGCCTTCGCCCGGGAGCTCGCGGTCGCCGATCAGCCGGCCACGGCGCGGATAGCGGCACTGGCCCGGGCGTTCGGGGGCTGGCTGGCGCTGGCGCAACGGGCGCACCGCGAGGTATACAGCGGCGATTTCACCATCCTGCACGGCACCGCGCCGCGCTGGACGGGAAGTGGCCGGGCCGTGCAGCAGGCCATCGAAGACGACCCGATCGGCTGGCTGGAAGGCGAGCGGCGCGCTATCGCCGCCGCCGTGCAGCAAAGCGCCGAGCTGGGCCTGGACGAGCTGAGCTGGGACCTGGCCTGGACCGTCACCACTTTGTACGAGACCCGGGCCTACTTCGACGACTGGCTGGCCGTCCAGAAGAGCGCCCTCGCCGCTACCGAGAAGGGCCGGCAACCGGCGGGGAAGAGCGGCCATGCTCGCCGCCCGTTCGTCCTGCATGCTGCAGATCGGCCGGCTCGACGAATCGGGGGCACTGGCAAAGGAGAGCCTCCGGCTTTTCGCCGAGGCGGGCGACCCGCATGGCTCCGCCATTGCCCAGTACCGCATGGCCGTTCTCTACGTCCGGTCGGGCCAGCCGGACGCCGCGGTCGCCGTATGCCAGCAAGCCATTGACAACACACAGCTGGCGGGCGACCTCTTCCTCAAGGCCGGCGTTTTGCGGGAGCTCGCGGGCGCCCACATCCTGCGGGGGGAGTATCAGCTCGGGCAGGACTGCCTCACCCGTTCGCTGCGGCTGCTTGACCGGAACGGCAACCAGCGCGGAAGGTCCATGACGCGCCACATACTCGGTGAGCTGCAGCTCCGCCAGGGCGACTACGGCGCGGCAGAGGCAACGTTCCGTCAGATCCTGGCGGACGTGCAGGCAGCCAGCGACATCGTCGGCCAGGCCCACGTCCTCCTCGGGCTGGGAGAGAGCCTGGCCTATGCGGGCCGCAGTGAAGAGGCGGGCCAGCGGCTGGACGCGGCGCTCACCCTGGCCCGGCAGGGCCGCCAGCGGATCGTCGAGGCGCGCCTGCTGTTCGTGCTCGGTTCGATGAACCCGGCTCAGCGGTCCCGGCAGGCCTGCCGCGACTACCTCACCCAGAGCCTGGCCATCTTCGATGAACTCGACCTGGACCATTGGCGGCAGCGGGCCTTGTCGGCCCTCCGCAGTCTGGACGGCCCCGGGCACTCCGCTCCGCTGCCGGCTTAGCTCAGGCCGCGGTCCCGGCTGGCCAGCTGGCGGCGGAGCATCCGGTAGGCCGTGGCGTAGCCGGAGGCGGCCGCGTGCTCCCGGTAGGCGATCGCGTCATCCAGGGCGGCGAGGAGCTGTTCGTGCTGAGCGGGCGAGACGGAGGCGGCAGGCGGAGCGCACCACGCCACCTCGACATCGTGGCCGGCGTCGTACATCCCCAGCGCGCCGCCCGGTGCCGGGTTACCGCGGAAATGGCCCCAGCCACCCCGGTCCGTGGCCGGAGCGGCCCAGTGACCGCACGCCCCGCAGTACGGTACGGCGGCCGGTCCGGCCGGTGCCGGCCGGTCCGGCGGGTTCCCAGGCCCCGGCCGGTCCGGCTGGTTCCCAGGCCCCGGCCGGGTCACCGCCCGTCCCGGCCAGCTCAATCGCTGTGGTGTCGATGCTCATCCCCGTGGTCCTTTCGCCGCGCGCGGCATATGCATACATGACGCGCATACCGGCCCGGCGGTGCACAGGGCCCCTGAAGACTGGTGACTAACGTGAAGAGCACGTATCCCCAGGCAAGGTACTGATCAAAATCCATGAGACTTCTTGTGACGGGTGCCGCCGGTTTCATCGGGTCGCATTATGTCCGAACGATGCTCACTGGCGGCTATCCGCGCTTTGAGCAGGCGTCGGTCACGGTGCTGGACAAGCTGACCTACGCCGGCAACCTGGCCAACCTGGAACCGGTGGCTCAGCACCCGCGATATGCCTTCGTGCGCGGGGACATCGGCGACGAGGAGCTGATGCGACGCGTCGTCCCCGGGCACGACCTGGTGATCAATTTTGCGGCGGAAACGCACGTCGACCGGTCGATCGCGGCCGCGCCGGATTTCGTCGCGGCCAACGTGGCCGGTGTCCAGGTCCTCCTCCAGGCCTGCGTCGACGCCGGAGTCCGCCGGGTTGTGCAGGTCTCCACCGACGAGGTGTACGGCGACGTGGCGGCCGGCTCGTCGGCGGAGGACGCCGCGCTCGCGCCGAACTCGCCCTACGCCGCGACGAAGGCGGCCGGAGATCTCATGGCCCGGGCGTACGCCCGGACGTACGGGCTGAACGTCAGCATTACCCGGTGCTGCAACAACTACGGGCCCTATCAGTTCCCGGAGAAGATGATCCCGCTGTTCACCACCAGCCTGCTCGACGGCCGGCCGGTCCCGCTGTACGGCGACGGCGGCAACGTGCGCGGCTGGGTCCACGTCGACGATCACTGCCGCGGCGTCCAGCTGGTGGCCGAACGCGGCCAGCCCGGGCACGTCTACAACATCGGCGGCGACGTCGAACTGACGAACCTGCAGCTGACCCAGGCGCTGCTCGATTGCTGCGGGGCGAGCTGGGAGATGGTCCGCCACGTCGAGGACCGGAAGGGCCACGACCGCCGCTACTCGTCTGGATGACTCCCTGCTGCGTGGCCTGGGCTATACCCCCGCATCCCCTTCGCCGACGGCATCAAGGCCACCGTGCGGTGGTATCAGGAACACCGGTCGTGGTGGGAGCCGCTGCGGCCGCCGGTTCCTCCGCCGGGCTAGGGCGGCGCCATCCGGCCAACGATGCCACGCCGAGTCCCGCGGCCACCGGGATCAGCGTGAGCTGCGGGAGCTGATATCGCCAGTCGAACGGGGCGGCCACCGCGGCCGCGACCAGCGCCGCAGCCGTGACGGCCAGGAATAGGAAGGCCGCGCTGCGCTGGCCGCTGCCTGGGGATCCCCGGGCCGGACGGTTGCGGCGCGTGCGGCGGGTGCCGACCATGCCGATCAGGCCGAGCAGGAAGCCGGCGGCCAGGACGGGCCCGGGGACGTAGAAGAATTGGCCGTAGCGGTCCACGAAGGCGGACAGGCCCGGCTGGACCACCGGCTTGGTGTGGCCGTAGATGCGCAGCGAATAGTCCACCTCCCAGTACGGCCGGAACTGCTTGTCGAACTGAAGGTAGGCGACCGGGTAACGCTCGGGGCCGTCCCCGCGGACCGGGGAAAATCCGTAGGCGACGTCGCCCGCGACGGTCTTGAGGTAGGTCAGCGGCTGGTGGGCGATGATCCGGTAGCTGAAGTCGAGGACGAGCGACTGCCGGTCCATGCCGCGCGGCACCGGCATGGTCCACTGCGGCGACTCGGGCGACCAGGTGTAGAAGTCCGAATTACGCTGCGCGGGCGGCTGGGTCGGGCACAGCGGCCGCTCGAGCGGGGGCAGTTGCAGCCCGGCGCAGTCCGCGAACCCGACCACCCGGCTGTACATGAAGGTCCCGTTGTTGAGGGTAAAGCCGATCCGGTTGCGTGTCGCGTCGAACCACCCGGCGTAGGTCCCGACCGGTATCAGGAAGCACAGGACCAGGGCGGGGCCGGTGACGGCCAGACGGCGCCACGGCCGCACGGCGACGCACACGTACAGCAGGGCCGGGATGATCAGCACGAGGTCCGCGATCCGGGTCACCGCGGCCGCGCCGAGGAGCAGCCCGCTGACCGCGGCGGCGGCCGGCCCGGCCCTCCTCCCGTTCCACGCCAGCACGACCAGCGCGGTGAACACGAAGAACGTCGCGAAGACGTCGCTGAGGAGGTACTGCTCCAGGATCAGCTGGAGCGGGTCGAACAGGACCGGGATCGCGGCCAGGACGGCGAGCCAGCGGCGGGCGCCGCGACGGACGAGGAGCGCGTAGACCATGGTCCCCTCGGCCAGCCCGATCAGGTGCTGCGCGATCGGGGCCAGAGCCAGCACGTGCGACCTGGTCACCGGGATGAGGAGGATCGAGTAGCCGCTCGGGCGGAGGGTGTCCGGGACCCAGTGGCCGTTGATGAAATGCTGCGAGAACTGCAGGTACCGATGGCTGTCCGGGAAGATCAGCGCCGGCCGGTAGGCGAGCAGGACCGCCACCCGCAGCGCGGCCGCCAGGACCAGGAGCGCGATGATCAGCCAGTGCCGCCGCACGCCTTGGGGCCAGCGCCGGATAGAGGCGGGCCAGGCACGGGAAGCGGCCCGGGCATGCGGGGTGCGCGGGGCGGGCATGGTGCGCATGGCGGTTAGCGGGAACGCTTCTCGTGCAGCAGGAGCAGGGCGTACGCGGCGAGGCTGGAATCGTCGGTGACGGCGCCGTCGCCGATCATTTCCTCGAACTGGCTACGACTCACCCACTGCTGGCGCATGTCCTGTTCCTCAGGTTCCCGGTCGGGTGGCCCCGGCTCAAGCCCGGTGGCCAGGAAGATGTGGCAGCCCTGGTCGGTGGTGCCGTGTGAGCAGTGCAGGAAGCCGAGCCGGGTCAGTTCCCGGGCCCGGAACCCGGTCTCCTGGCTCAGTTCCAGCCGGGCGAGTTCCTCGGGATCGCCGTCGGCGCGGCCCGGGAAATTCCCCTGGGGGAACGACCAGGTGCGGCGCCCGATCGGGTACCGGTACTCCTCGACCAGGTGAAAGCCGTCATTCTCGGCCGGGACGACCAGCGCGAAGTCGGGCTTCTCGACGACGGCGTAGGTCCCCCGTGTCCCGTCCCGCCGCTCGATCTGGTCCTGCCTCAGCCGGATCCAGCGGTCCTCGTATACGACCCGGGACCCGAGGGTCCGGACGTCCGGTTGATCGCTTTCGTTCGGCACCCGACCAACGTTACTGGCGGCTGGGTCCAGTCGGGGCCATTAACCAGCGCGTCCGTGGTCCTCCGGTCCGCCGCGCGGCGGCGGAACCGCGCCGCGATGGCGGCCGCCCCGAGCGCCCCGGCGGCGGGCAGGGTGACCAGAGCCGGCAGCTGGTACCGCCACGAGAACTCGTAGAAGTCGGCGCCGAGGAGCACGGCCACGCCGGTGCCGGTGGCCAGCAGGCAGGCCAGCGCGGCGGTGCGATCCCGGGAACGAATGAGCCCGCCCAGTCCGGCCAACCCGGCTAGCAGCGCGAGGAGCAGGTACGGGCCGGGCGTGTAGCCGCCGTCCAGCTGGTAGGCGCGGAGGAAGGAGGCCAGCGGCCGGACGGCGCTGGGTCCGCCTCCGCCGGTGTCGCGGATCAGAGCGGCCGCGTACGGCAGCGTGATCGCCGGCGGATAGAGCTGGTACGTCGTCTGGAACTGCCAGCGCCACAGGGGCGTGTCGCCGGGAACGGAGTCCCGGGTGAGCGCGAACAGCTTGACCGCATCGCCGGCGATCGAGCCGGCCACCCGGAGGGGCTGCTGCTCCAGCACGCGGTAGGAGAACTGTACGGCGGCACCGGCCCGGCTGACGCCCGCCGGGAGGGCGGCCGTGTACACCGGCGCCCGCAGGTCGTTGACCAGTCCGTCGATGCCGAAGGCCGCCACCGCCTTGGGTGTCGGGCATATCGGCCTCAGGTCGGCCGGGATCCGGAGCGTCGCGCAGTCCGCGGCGACCGCCGCCCGCCCGTAGAGCACCCCGTCACCCTGGTCCGACAGCTGGAAACGGTCGCCCAGCATCGTTGCCGAATACGTCATGTACACCAGGATCGGGATGGCGAAGCCGGCCATCACCACGCCGCCCACGGTCAGCCGGCGCCGCCATCCCCGCGCGGCGAGCACGGCGAAGACCAGAGCGGGCAGGAAGAGGATCTCGCCCACCTGGCGCACCGTGGCCGACAGGCCGAGGACGAAGCCGGCGACGGCGATGGCCCGCAGTCCGGGGCGGGGGTTCCACAGCAGGACGGCCAGGCCGGTGACGATCAGCGCCTCGAACAGGACGTCGGGCATGATCGTCTGCTCCATCTGGAGCTGGTAGGCGTCCAGGAGGAGCGGAGCGGCGGCCAGGGCGGCGGCCCAGCGGGGGGTGTGGCGGCGGATCAGGACGGCGTAGAGGGTGACGGCCATGGCCAGGCCGATGAGGTGCTGGACGGCCGCCACCAGGGCCAGGTTCCCGGCCGCGAGCACCGGCTTGAGCAGCAGGACGCGGTAGCCCTCGGGGTCGAACTTCTCCAGGCCGGCGACCAGATATTTGGGCGAGTCGATGTACAGCAGCGCGGGCCGGTAGGCGAGCTGGGTGAGGATCCGCAGGGCCAGGCCGGCGGTCAGCAGGATGGTGAGCATCCAGTGCCGCCGAATGGGCCGCGAGCGGGCCGCGAGCCGCCGAGCCGGGCCGCCGTCGCCGGTGCGGGTCCGGGCGCGGGCGCGGAGGCCGGGTGCCGCGTGGGTCACACGGGAGGGTCTGATGCGTTCCTGGGCTGAGGCCGGGGAAAACGTGGGGGTCTCCCGGGAATCACCTTCAGCCGTCAGCGACATCTACGCATCCCCACCCAAGGCCGGCGTCGGCGGCCACCGTCCGGCACGTCCGTGACCAGCCACGGCCCACCATTGTGCCGGATCGGCCCGACTGTCGGTAGGTACTCCTAGCATCAGCTTCATGGACGGCGCGGCACGGCTACCGGACCGGCGGCCCAGCGACGTGACCTGGGAGCGGCTGCGCGCCCGGGTGAACCGGTACGCGCCCGAGTTAATTGCGCCGCGGCCCGCGGACGGCGCGTGCTGCGTCGTCTGCCGGGGGCCGGCCCGCCCGGGCTATCCCCGCTGCTACCAGTGCGGCACTCATGTGGCGGACGCCCCCCGGATGCTGGCCGACGCCGTCGTCCCCATCTCCTACGCGGTCAAGGGCGGCGGCCATGCTGCTGCGCTGGCGGCCTACAAGAGCGTTACGCCCGACGCCGGAGCCCGGGCCTGCCTCCGGGCCCTGCTCCTCGTCTTCCTGCGTGATCACGGGCCCTGCCTGTGGCGGCACGCGGGGATGCCCCCGCCGACGCGGGTCGCGGTGGTGCCGGGCGGCCAGGGACGGCCTGGCCCCCATCCCCTGATCACGCTCCTGTCGCCGTACCTGGCTCTGACCGAGGCGACGCTGGCGGTCCGGCCGGGCGAGCCGCTGGAGCGGTCGCTCAATCCGTGGCGGTTCGGCGCCGGTCGCGGCGCGGCCGGCGCGAGCGTCCTGCTGCTCGACGACACCTGGGTGTCGGGAGCAAGCGCCCAGTCCGCGGTGGTGGCCCTGCGGATGGCCGGAGCGCGGCACGTGGCCGTGGTGGTGCTCGGCCGTCACGTCAACCCGGCCGACCCCGGGTCGCGCACGATGATCTCGGCGCTGGGAGCATCGCCGTACGACGCGGGAGTTTGCGCCGTCCACGGGTCGGCGGCCCGGGGGGCCCTTTTTGCGGACGAAGAGGGCAAACCGGTACTTAAATATCTATAAACGAAACAAGCGCATTAATCCATAGACTTGCCGCAGTCGGGAAATAGCGTCATCAAGACCATTCGTTTTACCGATTGGGTAGCCGACCGACTACTCTCGGTTCTAACTTTTTGCTATGAACTCCCCCGAGATTGTCGCGGCTCTGCGTGAGCATGCGCCGGAAGCGCCTGGGGAACTCTACGAGTCTCAGGCGGACTCGCTTTACCAGTACTGCTGGCTCATGCTCCGCAACCGTGAGACTGCGCAGGTGGCAGTGCGTGACGCAATTGTCGCCGCCGAAGCGCACATTGGCCGGCTGGCCGATCCCGAACTGCTAAAGCCTTGGCTCTTTGCCCTGGCCCGTGTCGAATGCGGCCGGCGCCCGCCCGCCCCGGCCGGTGAAACCGACGAACCCATTGCCCGCCCGCAGCAAAAGGACGCGGATCTCCGGGTAATGGCATGGAATTCGGTTATGTCCCTGGAGCCGGCCGGGCGCGAGGCCCTCGACCTCGTGAGCCGACACGGTATGGGGGCCGCGGAAGTGGCCCTCGTGCTCGACATGGCCCCGTCGGACATCCGGGAATTGCTGGAGGCCGCCCGGCAGCACCTGGAGCAGGCGCTGGCGGCCGAGATCCTCATCGCGCGGCCGAGCCACGAGTGTGCCGGGCGGACCGATGCCATGCACGGCTGGGCCGGCACCGTCACGCCGGCGATCCGCGAGCGCCTGCTGTGGCACGGCGGCTCGTGCCCGGTGTGCCTGCCGCATCTCCCGCGCAATGTCTCGGCGGCGCGGGTGTTCAGCCTGATCCCGCGGCCCCGGCTGACCAGAGCGGCCCGGGCGCGCGTGGTGAATTGCTTCAGCGACCCCGAACTGGCCGGTTACCGCACGTTCGCGGCCGCCCGGCTGGCCGCCTTCGACGCGGCCGGTTTCCCGCTGCCCGGGCCCGGGTCCGGGTCCGCTCCGGACCTGCCGGCTGACGTAGCCGCCACCGAAGCCGGTGCCATGGCCGGTAACGGGCTGGGCGTGGCGCCCGGGGCCGGGGCCGGGGCCGGGTCCCGGAGCGGGACCGGGAGCGGGGGCGGCAAGCGGCTCTTCGCCGGGCTCGGCGCCGCGGCCGCCGCGGCCGGGGTCGCGGCGGCGTTCGTGTTCGGCGGCCTGGGCGGCAACGCCGGGCTGACCGGGGGGAGCCAGGCCCTCTCGTCCGGGGCCGGCGGCTCGCAGGGCGCGGGGGGGCAGCCGGGCCTGCAGCCCGGCGCGACCCGGACCGCCGTCGGCGACAGCGTCCGGCGCCCCGACCCGGGGACGTCCGGGGCCGCCAGCCACGGCCCGTCCGTCGCCGGTCACGGGCTGGCCGTGCCGGTCTCCGCGAGTGCTGCCATCCCGATCGTCATCCCGCCGCGCCTCCCGCAGCGGGGTGTGTCCGCCACGCCGCTGCCAGGACTGCCGGGTTCGACGATCCCGTACCAGTCGCCGACCCCGTCGCCGTCCGGGCAGCTCCAGGTGAGTACGGGCAGCCTCAGCCTCGGGACCCGGTCTCGCGGCCGCATCGTGCTGAGCGCCGCCGGCGGCAGCGTGAGCTGGACAGCCAGCACTTCGTCGGGCAACGTCACCCTCAGTGAGACGTCCGGCCGGCTGAACGCGGGTGAGAGCGTCACCGTCGTGGCCACCGTGACCCGGCAGAACGGAGCCGGCGGCAACGCCACCGTCACCTTCGATCCGGGAGCGACGCCCGTCGCGATCACCTGGGACGCTAAGGCGAGCCCGTCGCCCCCGCCGTCGAGCTCCCCGCCGCCGTCGAGCTCGCCCCCGGTGGGGGCGGGCTCGCCCCCGGGGCCGCGCCCCTCCCGCTCCCCGCGCCCCTCCCGTTCGCCTCGGCCGTCCCGCTCGCCTCGGCCGTCCCGCTCACCGCGCCCCTCGCGGTCGCCTGACCCGTCGCCCTCGCCGAGCCCGCCGCCTTCCCCCAGCCCGTCTCCCTCTCCGGGCCCGTCAACGTCCGGGGCCCATCCGGGAAGCCCGTCCGCATCATCGAGCCGTTAACCGCTGCCCAGCCCGCAACCGCCCGGCCCGGGTCCGGCCATCGGGCCGGTGGCAGTCAATAGGCTGGTGATCGTGCTCACTGAATCTCCATCGCGGACCGCGCTCGTCCGCCGCGCCCGCCGCGTCAACCGCGAGCTGGCCTCGCTCTACCCCGACGCGCACTGCGAGCTCGACTTCGGCTCACCGCTCGAGCTTCTCGTCGCCACCATCCTGTCCGCGCAGTGCACGGACCGCCGGGTCAACATGGTCACCCCCGCCGTGTTCGCGCGGTACCCGACGGCCGCGGACTACGCGGCCGCCGACCGGGCCGAGCTGGAGAAGATGATCCAGTCGACGGGCTTCTTCCGGGCGAAGACCAACAGCCTCATCGGTCTGGGCCAGGCACTCTGCGATCGTTTCGGCGGCGAAGTTCCCGGACGTCTGCGTGACCTCGTGACGCTTCCCGGGGTCGGCCGGAAGACGGCGAATGTGGTGCTCGGCAACGCATTCGGTGTCCCGGGTATCACCGTCGACACCCACTTCGCCCGGCTCTCCCGGCGCTTCGGCTGGACCACCAGCACCGACCCGGAGAAGATCGAGGCGGAAGTCGGCGCGCTGTTCCCGCGCTCGGAGTGGACCATGCTGTCCCACCGGCTGATCTGGCATGGCCGGCGTATCTGCCACGCCCGGCCGGCCTGCGGCGCATGCCCGCTCGCGCGTCTCTGCCCTTCGTTCGGCGAGGGACCGGTTGATGAGACCATCGCGGCCAAGCTCGTCAAGTCCGGGCCGTTCTCGTGACCGGCGCCCGGGAACCGGCGGGGTGCGACGCCCCGGGTCCCGCGGCGCACGTACGCCCGGCCCCGTGGGCTGATGGCCCGCGGCCGGTCCCACCGCGCTGGCTGGCCGATCTGGCCGCGGTGGCCGCGACCATGGATGTGCCGCCGCTGATGCGGCCGCCCGCGGCCGGAGGCCGTCCGTCCGCCGTCCTGCTCCTGTTCGCCGACGGCCCGGATGGTCCCGACCTGCTGTTCATCCAGCGCAGCGAGGGACTCCGGCAGCATCCGGGGCAGCCCGCCTTTCCCGGCGGCGCCATCGAGGACGCCGACACCGGCCCGGTCGCCGCGGCGCTCCGCGAGACCGCGGAGGAAGCGGGCGTGGATCCGGACGACGTCGAGGTCCTGTGCACGCTGCCCGAGCTGTTCATCGCGCACAGCGGGTTCCGGGTCGTCCCGGTTCTCGCCTGGTGGCACTCGCCGGGCCCGGTATCGGCCGTCGACCCGCGCGAGGTGGCCGCTGTTGAGCGCATCCGCCTGTCCGAGCTGGCCGATCCCGCCTGCCGGGTAACCGCCCGGCACCCGTCGGGGAGGACCGGGCCGGCCTTCCGCGTGAAGGGCCTGCTCATCTGGGGTTTCACCGCCGCCCTGGTGGACCGGCTGCTGGCGCTCAGCGGGCGGGAGATTCCCTGGGACGCGGACGTGGTCCATGACCTGCGCGACCCGAATGGGCCGGCTGAACTGTCCCCAGGCACTCAGGATCGCCCGATACCGTAAGGCTCGTGCACGCTGACTTGCTGGACCTGGCGCTGCTCGTAGTCGCCGCCGCCTTCGCTGTCTCCGGTTACCGTCAGGGCTTCATCATCGGCGCCCTGAGCTTCGCCGGATTCCTCGGCGGCGCCGTGGCCGGGGCGGTGTTCGCGCCGGGAATCTCGCGCGCGCTTGTCGGCGGCCAGAGCAAGCAGGACCTCGTCGCCGTCGTGATCCTCGTCCTGTTCGCGATCATCGGGCAGTTCGCCGCGTCGGCCATCGGGACGGCCCTGCGGTCGCACATGACGTGGCGGCCGGCCACCTTCGTCGACAGCGTCGGCGGGGGAGCGGTCAGCGTGCTGTCCGTCCTGCTCATCGCCTGGGTGATCGGCTCCGTCCTGGCCGGATCCCCGTTCACCGGCGTCGTTCGTCAGGTCAACGACTCCGCGGTGCTGCGCACGGTGGACCGCCTGATGCCCACCCCGGCGCGCACGATGTTCTCCGACTTCCGCAGGCTGCTGGCCAGCGGGCCCTTCCCCGAGGTGTTCAGCGGGATCGGTGCGGCCCATGTCCTGTCCGTGCCCCCGGCCAACAGCGCGGTCCTGGACAGCGCCGGCTACCTCGACGCGCGCAGCCGGGTGGTCAAGATCCGGGGCACCGCGCCGAGCTGCTCACGGATCATCGAAGGCTCCGGATTCGTCTACGCGCCCGACCACATCATCACCAACGCGCACGTCGTGGCGGGCGTCACCCAGGGGCCGAACGTCTACACCGAGAACGGGACCGTCTACCGGGCCACCGTCGTCTTCTACGACCCGCAGGTCGACATCGCGGTCCTCTACGTTCCCGGCCTGAACATGAGCCCTCTGGCATTCGCCGGCCAGGCTCAGGTCGGCGCGGACGCCGTGGTCGCCGGGTACCCGCTCGACCACGCCTTCACCGCCGTCCCGGCGCGCGTCGGCGGCATCCAGGACGCGACGGGCCCCGACATCTACCAGACCAGCCAGGTCACCCGGCAGATCTATGAGGTCAAGGCCATCGTCGAGCCCGGTAACTCCGGCGGCCCGCTCATCGCCCCGAACGGGACCGTGTACGGAGTCGTCTTCGCGGCGGCCGTCGGCGTGCCGGACACCGGATTCGTCCTCACCGCCGCCGAAGTCGCCCCCGATGCCCGCGCGGGCAGCAACAGCACCGTTCCCGTGTCGACCGAGGCCTGCGACTAGGGTTTAACGGCCTGGCCGGACGGGACTGTCCTCGGCCCGTCGGAGTGGTCGGTACCGTCGAGCGCGAAGTACCGCAGCGCGGCCGCCGGCCCTAGCCTGAGCCAGGCAAGGTACCAGGGAGGCGGCATGCGGATATGCGAGGTTCCAATTGCTGACGTGCGTGGATCACTCACGGCACAACGCGGACGACTGTTGAGCCTGCTCACCTCGCTTAGCGACGCACAGTGGGCGGCACCCACAGCAGCACCGGAGTGGCCGGTTAAGGACGTCGCCTTGCACCTGCTCGATGTGGACCTCAGCTGGCTCGCCCACGCTCGGGATCACGACCAAGCCGGAATCATTCCCGTGCCTGCTGATCGCGAGGAGTTTGTCGGCGGGCTTGCCCAGCGTAATCAGCGGTGGGTCGACGGGACCCGGATACTGAGCCCGCGTCTGATCACCGACCTGCTTTTCTGGTCAGGTGAGCAGCTCGATGCCTACCTCGGCACGGTCGATCTCGCGGGCTCAAGCTCCGTCGACTGGGCCGGCGAGGTCCCGCTGTGGTTCGACCTCGCCCGCGAGTTCACAGAGCGGTGGGTGCATTACCGGCAGATTCGGGAGGCAGCCCGGCCGGCCAAACACGATCAGCAGGAGGACGAGTACCTGCCCCTGGTGCTGCGCACATTCATCTGGGGTTTTCCCCACCAGTACCAAGCTCCAGCACCAGCTGGCACCGCGATCGCCTTGGAGATTCCGGGCATCGGCGCGTGGATCCTGACCAGGACAGCAACCGGATGGTCCCTCGACGAAGGACAAGCCGCTGCGCCTGCCGTTAGCCTGCGGATAAGCGGGGAGGCGGCTTGGCGGCTGCTCACGGGCGCCCACCACGACGCGCGCCAGCTGCAGCTCTCGGGTGACCGGACGTTGACCGAGCCCCTCCTCCAGGTCCGCGGCATCATCGTCTAGTGTCCTGAGCCCGGGACGGTGGCGCTGCTCAGTTCTTGTGGCAGTTAGTCATACGGGGTAGGTCGTGGGTCCGGTCGTGTACTGGCGACCGGACGGCGTGGTCCACGTGTGATACCCGGGTACCTGCTGGTCGAGGCTCCAGCCAGCGGCCTGTTTCTGGTGATGATGGTGCCGGCATCGGGCGCCGGCGTTGCACGCGCAGGTCCGGCCGCCTTGCTGCCAGGGGATGGCGTGCTCGAAATCGCTTCGCCGCGCGGCCCGGCGGCAGGGCGGCCAGGTGCACTCGCCGTCCCGAATCTCGACCAGATGCCGCAGCCGGTCGCCCGGTTCATAAGCGGCGGTCTCGTGCCGGTGGTCACAACCGGTGACCGCGACCGGCTCGATGTCCACGGTCAGTGGCGGCCCGTCTCGTCCGGTATCCAGCCGCCAAGTCCCGTACCCGCCGGGTGGCCCAGGCCCGGATCCGCGGGTGAACGAGGGCGCCGATGGGCCGGGGCCGTTGGCCGGGACGCCAGGGGTACGGCGGGCGCATCCGTGCGCGGCCGGGTGGCCGTGGTCGTCGGTGACGGTGATGCACCAGCTGGTGAACGGGTTGGTGGCCGCCGCGGCGGCCATGGCCCGGGCCAGGGCGGGATCGATGGCTCCGAACCCGGCCGCCTCGCCCGGACGGTCGGCCAGGCCCAGCAGCGTGGCCAGGGGAATGGTCAAGTTGATCCGGGCCGCCAAGCCAGCCAGGTCAGGGCCGGGCCGCGCGCGCTCCGCCGGGCCCACCCGTCACGTCGTCTTCACGCCCCGGCTGACCCGTGCCTTCGCCCGGGCCGCCCGGCTGACCCGTGCCTTCGGCCGGGGCGCCCGGCTCACCTCTGCCTTCGGCAGGGCTGCCCAGCTGGCTGGCGCCGTTCGGGGACGGCTCTGACCGGTCTTCATCGCTCCCGGAACGGCGCGGCAGGTCGCTGCCCGTCACGTCGTCCGGTGCGGCGGGCTGGGTGGGCGTGGCCAGTTGGGCGAGGGAGTCTTTGCCGAGCAGGAAGTCGAGGTAGGCGCGGACCCGGAGCTGGTCCATGGTCCCGGCCAGCCCGGCCACCTTCAGTTCCCGGGCGCGGGCACTGATCGCCTGGTCGGCGACCAGCGCCTCATCGGGCGGCAGGTTGTACCCGCACAGCGCCGCGGTCCCCGCATCATCACGCCACAGCTCGACCCGGCCGTCATGTTGGGCCCGCTCGCGGCGCTGCCGGGCCGCCTCCGGATCCACCGCCAGCACCGCCCGGCCCACCCTTACCCGGATCTGCCCGGGCGTCCTCCCGGCTACCTCCGGCAGGATTAATGCCTCCGCGGCGGCCGCCCCGGCGTCGTCCAGGACCCGGATCGCGTCCGCAATGATCTGCGCCTTATAGCCGTCGATGACGCCCTCGCGTAGTGCGCGGGCCGTGCCGGGCAGCCGGGCGGCCAGGTCATAGGACAAAGCCAGCGTCTTCTCCGCGGCAACCTTCGAGGTGGCAGTGGCCACCGCGAGCTCATCACCGCAGAACTTCCCCCACTCCGGGCGGAAGACGCCGGGCGCCGCCTCTGAGGGGCCGTCGCCGGGGCGGCGGCGGATCAACTCCGCGACCGCCGACAGCTTCCCCGAAGCCGCCCACGCCTCGGTCTGCTGCCACTTAACCAGCATCCCGATCAGCTGATCATCATCCACACCGGCATAACCACGATCGGTCCCGGCCGCCGCATCCAGGGACCCGGCGATCGCCGGACCGGGCAAACCGCGATCCAGCACGCCGCCGGACGCAAACCCGGCAGCGGGTCCGCCACCGGTCAGATGCTCGCGCGCCGGATCCGGTTGCACGTGATGGAATCCGCGGCGATGCACCAGGGACGCCAGGCTCCGCGACGGCATCGCTGTGCCTTATCCTTAATGCCGTCCACCGTCATCTGGAGGAATCTCGACCCGCCCGGCCTCGACCGCCACGACCAGCGCATCCAGCGCCGCGTCCTGGTTCCACTCGTCCTCAGCGTTCGGCTGATCCCAGTCCGCGCCGGAGATTCGCCCGGCTGGGGGCTGCGGCCCGGCTGCCGCTTGCGTGCGGTCTGGACACTGCCGCCCGGCTGGCTGCTGCGCCGGCTGGCTCTCGGCGCCATTCACGAACCTGTCCGGAGCGGCAGGCCGGTCCGGCTCAGCGGCCTGCCGCTGAGCGGGTCCTGGTCGGGGTGCCCCTGACCAGGGGACGGTTCGTGAGCCATGCACCACCATCCGTTCGATAACGAATGCCAGAAGTACTTGTCTATCGAATAGACTAGCGATACGCTTTCAGCAACGCAACACGACACGCCCGAAGTGGCGAGATCGAAGGCAACAGGCTGCGGCATCCCGATGGAGTCCGGGGCGGGAGCTTAGATTGCGAGGCCTCAGCCGGAGCCGCAGGCTGCCGTCTGGGAGGGCGGCTAGGCCGTCGGCGTCGATCTGGTCGGCCAGTGCCTCGGCCCGGGCTGCTACGGCGGCCACGTCCACGTCATAGGGGCTGGCCGGCGAATAGGCCCCGATGCGGACTGCGCCGCGGCGCAGCAGGGTAACGGCTCCGCGGGCATTGCCGCGCTGCGCGTGGGTCAGGCCCACGGCGAGCTGGGCCAGGCCCTGCCAGAAGTCCCGTTCGGTATCCGGCGCGGACCTCCAGGAGGCCTCGAGTACCTCGTGGGCATGGAACGGCCGACCGGAAACGATCAGCCCGTCCGCGGAGTCGAGGGCGGCGTCCGGCGCGAGAACCAGGTCGTCCGGCACCCGTTCCTCGCCGGCGGCCGACTTGGGCAGCGGGCGGCCGAGGGCATCCCGTGGCCGGGCGTTACGCGGTCGGCCCGCCGGGTCACGGTCCCGGGCGGCTGGCCCACGCTCCGCGCTGGCCGCGTCACGCTCCCGGGCCGCCGGGCCACGCTCCCGGGCCGCCGGCCACGGTCCGCGCGGCCGCGTCACGGTCGCGGCCCGCCGGATCACGGTCCCAGCCCGCCGGATCACGCTCCCGGCCCGCCGGGCCACTGCCCTGGTTGGCCGGGTCGTTCATCGCTCGGGCTCGGGGTCCGTCAGCCAGCCCCGGAGTTCGGCGTCGAACTGGGCCGCGCGCTCCTCGTGGGGGAAGTGGCCGGCTCCGTCGATCATGCGCCACCGGTACGGGCCTTCGACGTGGCGCCCGGCGCCGCGGGCCGTCCTCGGCCGCACGCAGTTGTCCAGGGCGCCATGAATCTGCAGGGTCGGCGCCTGGACCGGGGCCCGCATGTGGTGGGCGTAGCGGATGCCGTCGGGGCGCAACGTCGAGCGGAGGAACCAGCGGTAATACTCAAGCGCGGAATGGGCGACCGAAGGAATTCTCATGGCCCGCCGGTACGTCAGCTCGGTCTCCTCGTCGGGCCACCCCGGAGCGGACCAGTCGGCCAGCATCCGGCCGACGCGCTGCGCGCCGTCATGCAGAAGCTGCCGCTCGGGCATGATCGGCAGCTGGAAGGCGAGCGCGTAACCACCCCCGCTCCCGCGGCCGCGGCTCACCGGCTCGGCGAGCATGGCGGCCCGCATGCGCAGCGGATGCGCCACCGATACCACGGCCAGGCGCCGCACGACCTTGGGGAAATACGAGGCGGCGGTCCACGCGACCATGCCGCCCCAGTCGTGGCCCACCACGATCGCGTTCGCCTCGCCGAGGGCGCGGATCAGCCCGGCGACATCGGCGGCCGCGGTGACCAGGTCGTAGCCCCTCGGTGGCTTGTCGCTTCCCCCGTAGCCGCGCAGGTCCGCGGCGACGGCGCGGAAGCCCGCCGGGGGCAGTGAGACAAGCTGGTGCCGCCAGGCCCACCAGAACTGCGGGAAGCCGTGCAGGAGCAGCACCAGCGGCCCGTCCCCGCTTTCGGCGATGTGAAAGCGGGTGCCGTTGGCGCTCACCGAGCGGTGGGCCCACGGCCCGTCGATATGGACGGCCGTATCGGCGGCGACTGTCATGGGGCGGCGCTCACTGCTGGGTCGGCCCGGCGATTTCCGGCTGGCCGCTGCTACGCCGCAGCGCCGCGATGCTGTCACGCACCGATGCCCGCGTCGTGCGCAGGCCGGTCACGCCGCGGACCCGGAGGATGGCGATCCCCGCGGCAGCCGCGATGAGCAGCAGGCAGGTGCCCGCGACGATCAGGAACGAGGCCCAATCCCAGATTCCCAGGGTCATCAGCCCGTAGGCGAAGGCGAAGCAGAGCAGCACCAGCATCAGGCAGCCGGTGAAGGCGGCCAGACCGCCCAGCGCGGCGGCCATCCCGATGCGGCGCACGTCACCGCGCAGTTCGCTCTTGGCCAGGTCTATCTCGTAGTGGATCAGCTGGGAGACGTCCTTCGCCGCCAGCGCCACCAGGTCGCCCAGCGACTGGTCGCTGCCGCAGGCCGCGGCGTTTCGGTCTGGGCCATTGATTGTTCTCCCATCGTGCGCTCGTACCTGTTCGCGCTTTCCCCGAAATGGACGGCGCCGCCTGGCCGTCCCCGGCGGCTGATGCCGCCAGCCGCCCGCCGGTAACCGTTCCCCCATTACCGCCGCGTTCCAGGCTAGACCCCGCGATCATCATCGCCGGCGGGACCCGCACCATAAAAGATCATTATGCCGAAGGCATCATGCCCGCGGCGTCATTATCTAAGCCGGCGGCGCGGCCCGTTCTGGGCCACGCCGCCGGCCGTGGATCGTAAAAGCGAGGAACGCTCCGGGGCGCCCTACTCGTCGGATTTCGCCGAAGGCAGCTTCTCCTTGATCAGGTCCATCACCGTGCTGTCGGTCAGCGTGGTGACATCGCCGAGCGAGCGGTGTTCCGCGACGTCACGCAGGAGCCGCCGCATGATCTTGCCGGACCGGGTCTTGGGCAGCTCGGGGACGACCATAATCTGCCGGGGTTTGGTGATCGCCCCGAGGACCCGCGCGACATGATCACGCAGCTCGGAGGCGAGGTCCTCGCCCGGCGGCGCCTCGTCTCCGCGCAGGATCACGAACGCGACGATCGCCTGCCCGGTCACCGGGTCGGTGGCGCCGACCACGGCGGCCTCGGCCACCCGGGGGTGGGAGACCAGGGCCGATTCGACCTCGGTGGTGGAGATGTTGTGCCCGGAGACGAGCATGACGTCGTCCACCCGGCCGAGCAGCCAGAGATCGCCGTCCTCGTCCTTCTTGGCGCCGTCGCCGGCGAAGTACATCCCTTCAAATCTCGACCAGTACGTCTTGATGTACCGCTCGTCGTCGCCCCAGATGGTGCGGAGCATCGACGGCCACGGTTCCTTGATGACGAGGAACCCGCCGCCGCCGTTCGGCACGCTCTGGCCGGTGTCGTCCACGACGTCGGCGACGATGCCCGGCAGCGGCTGCATGGCCGCGCCGGGCTTGCATGACGTCACCCCGGGCAGGGGGCTGATCATGTGCGCGCCGGTCTCGGTCTGCCACCAGGTGTCCATCACCGGGCAGCGGCCACCGCCGATGAACGTCCGGTACCAGACGTAGGCCTCGGGGTTGATCGGCTCGCCGACCGTGCCGAGGATCCGCAGACTGGACAGGTCGAACTTGGCCGGGATCTCCTCGCCCCACTTCATGAACGTGCGGATCGCCGTGGGCGCGCAGTACAGGATCGAGACCTTGTACTTGTCGACGATCTCCCACCAGCGGCCGCGGTGCGGGGTGTCCGGGGTGCCCTCGTACATGACCGACGTCGCCCCGTTGGCCAGCGGCCCGTAGACGATGTAGGAATGGCCGGTGACCCAGCCGATGTCGGCCGCGGTCCAGAAGACGTCGGTGTCCGGCTTGATGTCGAACACCGCCCAGTGGGACCACGCGACCTGGGTCATGTATCCCCCGGTCGTGTGCAGGATGCCCTTGGGCTTCGCGGTCGTGCCCGAGGTGTACATCACGTACAGCGGGTGCTCGGCGTCATGCGCCTCGGGGGTGTGCTCCGGGGACTGCCGGTCGACCACATCGTGCCACCAGTGGTCCCGGCCCTCGGTCCACGCCACGTCCTGGCCGGTCCGCCGGACGACCAGAACCGCGTTGACGCCCGGGGTGCTCTGCAGCGCCTCGTCCACGGCCGGCTTCAGCGCGCTGGCGCTCCCGCGCCGGTAGCCGCCGTCGGCGGTGATGACGACGTGCGCGTCACAGTCGATGATCCTGGTGCTCAGCGCTTCGGAGGAGAAGCCGCCGAACACGACGGTGTGCGGTGCGCCCAGGCGGGCGCAGGCCAGCATCGCGACGACGGTCTCCGGGATCATCGGCATGTAGATCGCGACCCGGTCGCCCTTGCGCACCCCGAGCTCGGTCAGGGCATTGGCCGCGCGGCACACCTCGTCCTTGAGCTCGGCGTAGGTGATCACGCGCTCGTCGCCGGGCTCGCCCTCCCAGTAGTACGCGACCTTGCTGCCGCGGCCCGCGGCCACGTGACGGTCGACACAGTTGACCGACGCATTCAGCTTGCCGCCGGTAAACCACTTGGCGAACGGGGCGCGGGACCAGTCGAGGACCTGGTCCCATCGCTGATCCCAGGTCAGCCGCTCGGCCTGGCGCTCCCAGAAGGCGAGGCGGTCCGCCGCGGCTTCGGAATACACGTCGGCGGTCACGTTCGCGTTGGCGGCGAGTTCGGGTGGCGGGTCGAACCGGCGCGTTTCTTTCAGCAGGTTGGAAAGAGTCTCTTTGGTCAACGCTGACTCCGTTCTTGCGCGGACTGTATGCGGCGAGCCGTTTTCGCGTCCGCCGACGCGCGGCATTTGCGAAATTTGCGGCATTTACCAGCTGGGTAAATTATTTCATCCTCACGATGAGATATGGTCCTCCTTGCCAGCCGCCCATGAGATACCGGGTCGGCGCCGGCCGCGCGTGTTCCACGCGCCGCCCGCCACGTCTCACCGGTCTCTTGCGTTCCCCACCAGTTCAGCGCTATCGCCCGCCCGGCGCAAGGGCGGCGGCGCGCGGTTCGCCCCGGGGCTGGTGCAGGTGAGCCCGCCAGCGCGCCGGTCTGTGTCAGGGCGTGCCCAAGCGGCTGCGGGCGGTGACCGTCGCTGCGGGGCGGCCGGAGCCCGGCGACCCCGATATCCCGAACGAGGACGTGGTGACAGTCGCCTCATCACCGGAGACATCCCGGACACGCGAACGGCGCCCCACCCGGGGGCGCCGTCGCGGAGGCACCGCCTGCCGGGTACCAAGCGTGCACGTGTACTCGGTCGGCCAGGCCGCCGCCTCCGCCTGCGCCGGTGTGGGGCGCAAGACGTCTCCGGCCGTACCTGGACCCGACCAGCCTGTCGCGGCTGGTCGCGCGTGGGTTCCCGGCTGCTGTGCCCGGACGTTTAGGTCCGTGACACCTTTCTACGACGAACTGGGGGACTTGGAAAGGCCCTGGCGTAATCAATTCGTGACGTCAATTAGTGGTGCAGCTCACATGCCGTGAACTGGTGGTTTAAGTCGCGGTGACTCGGGTGCCCGGCTGGGTGCGGTGAAGTAGAGGACGGGCCAGCCGCGCTGGGCCGCGACGCGCCGCAGCGCGCGGTCCGGGTTGACCGCGGTCGGGTGGCCGACCGCCTCGAGCATCGGCAGGTCGGTGATGGAGTCGCTGTAGGCGTAGCAGTCGGCCAGGCGATAGCCGCGTTCCGCGGCCAGCTCGCGCATCCTCGTCGCCTTCGCCTCGCCGTAGGCGTAGAAGGCCATATCCCCGGTGTAGCAGCCATCCGCGACAACCATCTGGGTGGCGATCACGGTGTCCGCTCCCAGCAGCGCGGCGATCGGGTCGACCACCTCGTGGCCCGAGGCGCTGACCACGATCACGTCCCGGCCCGCCGCGCGGTGGCCGGATACCAGGACCCGGGCCTCGGCGTACAGATGCGGAACGATGATCTCGTCCAGGCCGGTCCTGACGATCTCGCGCACGCTCTCCGCCGGCCAGCCGCGGCACAGCTGGCTGACCTCGCTCCGGATGCGTTCCATGCGGTGATGGCCCGCTCCCGATCTGGAGAACACAACCTGGGCAATCGCGCCGCGGATCGCGGCCGTTCGGCTGATCAGGCCATGGCGGTAGAACGTACGGGTGAACGCCAGCGTGCTCGATCTGGAGAGGACAGTCTTGTCCAGATCGAAAAATGCGGCGGCCCTTGTCGTCATCTTCTCTGCCGGTTCTCTGCCGGAACTATCCAGGACTAGGTGGTATATGTTCTAATTCTTGCTGCGGGAGCTCTTCAGATGTCCTGAAGTGTGTACGCAAGCCCGAATGGATATAGGCTTTACTTGAGGACGGTTCCGGCTCCTCCCCCCCAGGGCCGGACCGCACGGCGGCCCCCGCTCTCCCCCCCGGCGGGGGCCGCCACCTTTTCTCTATTAAGGCTGGTGGCAGGCTTCTCGGTTACGTTAAGCAACGTTTCCAGAAGCGCGAGCGCTCCACTCTTTGACAGTGGCGAGTTGCCGTTTCCGCACTTAGGCGACTGTATGCACGATGGGCATCCGGCCTCGCATTCACATGAGCTGATGGCCTGCATCGTCGCCGTAAGCCACTCGCCTGCCGCGTCGAATCCGCGCTCGGCGAAACCGGCCCCGCCTTCATGCCCGTCGTAGACGAACACGGTCAGCCTGCCGGTCGCCGGATGCAGGTCGGTGGAGACCCCGCCGATGTCCCAGCGATCGCAGGTGGCGAACAGGGGGAGCAGGCCGATGGCCGCGTGCTCGGCCGCGTGCGCGGCGCCGGGCAGGTCGACTCCGGCGCGGGCCAGCCGCGCGGCCTGGGCGGCGGAGATCGTCCACCACATCGCGCGGGTCCGCAGCGTCCGGGGCGGCAGATCGAGCGCTGTCTCGCCCAGCGTCCGGCCGGTATCGGCGCGTCGCCGGACGAACGACGTGACCTGCCGGGTGACCTCGACATCGCCGAAGTACACCGCGGCGTCGTCCCAGTCCGTCTGGCGCAGGGGAGCGATCACGTCGATGTCGGTCACCTGCCGGGCCGACGTCACGTAGCCGGGGTCGCACGGCGTGGACCAGCGCCGCCCCGTCGGCCAGGTCCAGGGAGCTGACCAGGTAGGTGTCACCCTGGTGCAGGTAGGTCGCGCCCTCGTGCGCGAGGACGTGCGCGGACGGCTCGTCGACCGTGCCGACCAGGCGTCCGGTCGTCGCCTCCACGATCTTGATGGGTTCCCCGCCCGCACCACGCAGGCCGGTCAGCCGCGACGCGTGGGCCCGGCGGGTCCAGTACCAGCCGGCCGGGGCCGGCGGAGCATGCCGCGGCGGCACAGCTCCTCGGCGACGCGGCCGGCCGCGGGCCCGAAGAGAGCCAGGTCCGCCTCGGTGAGCGGCAGCTCGGCGGCGGCCGCGCACAAGTGCGGAGCGAGCACGTAGGGGTTGGCCGGGTCGAGCACGGTCGCCTCGACCGGGCGGCGCAGGATCTCCGGGTGGTGGACCAGGTAGGTATCGAGCGGGTCGTCCCGGGCGATGAGCACCGCGACGGCGCTGGCCCCCCGCCGTCCGGCCCGCCCGGCCTGCTGCCACAGCGACGCCCTGGTGCCCGGCCAGCCCGCGATGAGCACCGCGTCCAGGCCGGTGATGTTGACGCCCAGCTCGAGTGCGGTCGTCGTGGCCAGCCCGGTGAGCCGCCCGCCGCGCAGCGCCGCCTCGACCCCGCGCCGGTCCTCGGCCAGGTAACCCGAGCGGTAGGCGGCGACCCGGGCGGCCCGGTCCGGGGCGCCCTGCTCGGCGAGAAGGCGCTTGGCGTGCAGCGCGACCGCCTCCGCGCCCCGGCGCGACCGGATGAAGGCCAGCGTCGCGACGTCCTCCCGGACCAGCCCGGCGAGCAGTTCGGCCGCCTCGGCCGTGGCCGTCCTGCGGACCGGAGCGCCCGCCTCGCCGCGTCCGGCCGTGAGCGGCGGCTCCCACATCGCGAACGAGACCGGCCCGCGTGGTGAGCCGTCCAGGGTGACTTCCTCCGCCTCGGCGCCGGTCAGCAGGCGGGCGGTCTCGGCCGGCTGCCCGGCCGTGGCCGAGGCGAGAACGAAGACGCAGTGCCCGTCCGGGGCGTGATGGGCGGTGATCCGGCGCAGCCTGCGCAGCACGTGTCCCACATGGGAGCCGAAGACGCCGCGGTAGGAGTGGCATTCGTCGACGATCACGTACCGCAGGCGGCTGAAGAAGCCCGACCACCGGCGGTGCTGGGCAGCAGGACATGGTGCAGCATGTCCGGGTTGGTCAGCAGGTAGCCGGCGTGGGCGCGGGCCCAGGCCCGCTCGGCCGCGCGTCGCGTCACCGTCGAGGGTCGCGGCCCGCAGCCCGGGAAGCCCCAGCCCGTGGATCGCGGCCAGCTGGTCGGCGGCCAGGGCCTTGGTCGGCGCGATGTAGAGCGCCGTGCCGCCCTCCAGCACCGAGGTCAGGGCGGGCAGCAGGTATCCGAGCGACTTTCCCGAGGCGGTGCCGGTCGAGATGATCACATTGCGGCCGGCCCGGGCGTGATCGGCCGCGGTCACCTGATGGGACCAGGGGGCGCGGACACCGCGGCGGCCGAAGGCCGCGGTTATCTCGGGCGGGACCCAGGCGGGCCACGGGGAGCTGGACGCCGGCCCGGGCCGGTATCTGCTCGAGGTGGATCAGCCGACCCGTCTGCCAGCCGTGCCGGAGCATACCCAGAGCCGGTGTCGCCTGGTAAACGGGCGGCCAGCCGTCCTGCGCCGGACTCGGAAGGGGGGTGATGGAAGCCACGGTTTTTCAGTGTCTCATCTAGCGCCCCAGGATGCCGGGGACCTCGATTTCGTATAGACATGACACCGGAGCGTGGTTGAATGCCCCCGAGGATCATCCCGCGACCCGGCCGGCCACGGTGGCCCGGCAGGACGGGACGCTTAGACGACGACTGCATGGCGCTGGAGGATTTTGTGGAACTGAAGCTGGGTCACCACACCAAGGACGGCATCGAGGTCGTCGATGTTGAGGGCGAGATCGACGTGTACACCGCACCGCGGCTCCGTGAGCTGCTGATCGATCTGGTCAACAAGAACAACTACCAGCTGGTCGTCAACATGGAGAAGGTCGAGTTCCTCGACTCTACCGGTCTGGGCGTCCTGGTCGGCGGGCTAAAGCGGGTCCGGGCGTACGACGGCTCGCTGGACCTCGTGTGCACCCAGGAGCGGATACTGAAGATCTTCCGGATCACCGGGCTCACGAAGGTCTTCGGCATCCACGACACCGTGGACGAGGCCATCGCGGCCCGGAAGTCCGAGAAGTAGCCGGGGCTGGCTGACGATACGTGATGGCCACAGTCGAAGTCACGTTCACGCCGCTGCCGGCGCATGTGCGCACGGCGCGGCTGGTTGCCACGGCCGTCGCCCGCCGCAGCGGCGTGGATGAAGCGCTGCTGGACGAGGTCCGCCTCGCGGTGGGCGAGGCATGCTCCCGCGCGGTGGAGGCCCACCGGCGGCACTGCCCGGCGGAGCCGGTCCGGATCGAGCTGAACGATCTGGGTGAGCGGTTCGAGGTGGTGGTGACCGACGCGGCGCCGCCGGACGCCTCATCGGAGGCGGGCGGGTTCGCTCCGGCCATGGACGCCGCCGTGAACGTCTCCGCGTCGAACGGCGGCGCGGCGCCGTTCCACCCGGTGCCGGCGGAGAGCCGCGACGGCGCGTTTCCCGCCGCGTTCGGCCTGGCCGTGATCTCGGGCCTGGCCGACGACGTGCGGATCTCCTCGACGGAGTCCGGGCTCAGCGTCCGGATGAGCTGGCCGGCGCGGCCGCGCGTAGCGGCAGCCCGGGGACGCCCCCCGCACTCCCCGCCGCCCTGCTGGGTCCAGCGTGCACCGGCCTCGCCGCGCCTCTCGGCCCGGACTCGCCGCCCGGTCCGGGACTCCGCCGAGCCCGCGTCCGTCCCGTAACCCCGTATGCGTTTGTCTCGTTTTAATAAGCGCTTGATAACGAACTGATCACTAAACGGTTAGGAGCGGCCTGTCTTTACCATCGAGGGCATGCCTGCGTAGACTCCCGCCACTGTCTTGGTGGCATTACTCAGTGCGCGCGCCACCTGCCTGGCGCCGGGCGTGGCGGATCGCTGCCCCCGGGGCGCGCCCGTGCGGCTGGTGCGGAGAACTGACGCACCGCCGGGGCGGGCATGTGCCTGGCATAAGGGTCAAGGAGGACACGAATTGTCGACGCTTAACGCCGCTGCGGCGGCGGCTGGGCCCGTCGTAAGCGGCGGGAACCTGTTATTGGTCGGCATCGCCGCGGTGATCGCTCTGCTGGCTCTCGGTGTGGCCGCCGGGCTGGTGCGCGAGGTGCTGTCCGCCAGCCAGGGCACCGCGAAGATGCAGGAGATCGCCACGGCGGTCCAGGAGGGCGCGGCCGCCATCTCCGGCGTCAGTTCAGGACGCTCGGCGTTTTCGTCGTGGTGATCTTCTTCGTCCTGCTGCTGCTTCCCGCCGACGGCTCCGGCGTCCGCTGGGGCCGCAGCGTCTTCTTCCTGGTCGGCGCCCTGTTCTCGGGGATGACCGGGTTCACGGGCATGTGGCTGACGGTGCGCGGCAACGTCCGGGTGGCGGCGGCGGCGCGGGAGGACCGGCAGCGGAACCGCCCATGCGGATCGCCTTCCGCACCGGCGGCGTGGCCGGGATGTTCACCGTCGGCCTCGGCCTGTTCGGCGCGACCATCGTGGTGCTCTCTACAAGTCGAACGCTCCGAGCGTGCTGGAGGGCTTCGGCTTCGGCGCCGCGCTGCTCGCGATGTTCATGCGGGTCGGCGGCGGCATCTTCACCAAGGCGGCCGACGTCGGCGCCGACCTGGTCGGCAAGGTGGAACAGGGCATCCCGGAAGACGACCCGCGGAACGCGGCGACCATCGCCGACAACGTCGGGGGACAACGTCGGCGACTGCGCCGGCATGGCGGCCGACCTGTTCGAGTCCTACGCGGTCATGCTGGTCGCCTCGCTGATCCTCGGCAAGGTCGCGTTCGGCAACGACGGCCTGGTCTTCCCGCTGTTCGTCCCCGTGATCGGCATCATCACCGCGGTGATCGGATCTTCGTCGTCGCGCCGCGCCGGGGTGACCGCAGCGGGATGACCGCTATCAACCGCGGCTTCTTCGTCTCGGCCGTAATCTCCGCGATCGGCGTGGCCATCGCCTGCTTCCTGTACCTGCCGGACAAGTTCAGCCAGCTCAAGGGCGTCACCGACCCGGGCATCCTGCACCACGGCGGCAACCCGCAGCTGGCTCGCGTTCGGCGCCGTCCTGATCGGCATCGTCCTGGCCAGCGCCATCCAGCTGCTGACCGGGTACTTCACCGAGACCAACCGCCGGCCGGTCCGGGAAATCGGGGAAGCCTCGCAGACCGGCGCGGCCACGGTCATCCTGTCCGGCATCTCGACCGGCCTGGAGTCCGGCGTCTACTCCGCGCTGCTGATCGGCGGGGCGGTCTTCGGCGCGTTCCTGCTCGGCACCGGGAACGCCACCATCGCGCTGTTCGCGGTGGCGCTGGCCGGCACCGGCCTGCTGACCACGGTCGGCGTCATCGTCTCCATGGACTCCTTCGGGCCGGTCACCGACAACGCCCAGGGCATCGCCGAGATGTCCGGGGACGTCGACGGGGAGGGGGCGCAGATCCTCACCCAGCTCGACGCCATCGGCAACACCACCAAGGCGATCACCAAGGGCATCGCGATCGCCACCGCGGTGCTCGCGGCGACCGCGCTGTTCGGCTCGTTCCGGACCACGGTCGAGTCGGCGCTGGGCCAGGCGGCCGGCTCGTTCAGCCTCTCGGTGGACCGGCCGAACGTCCTCGTCGGGGTGATCGTCGGCGCCGCCGTGGTGTTCATGTTCTCGAGCCTGCTGATCATGGCGGTCGGCCGGGCGGCGCAGCGGGTCGTCCTCGAGGTGCGGAACCAGTTCCGCAACCACCCGGGGATCATGGACTACACCGAGAAGCCCGAGTACGGGCGGGTGGTGGACATCTGCACGCGGGATTCACTGCGTGAGCTGGCCACGCCGGGCCTGCTGGCCGTGCTGGCGCCGATCGCGGTCGGTTTCGCGTTCGGCTACGCGCCGCTCGGCTCCTTCCTGGCCGGCGCGATCGCGGCCGGTGTTCTCATGGCCGTGTTCCTGGCCAACTCGGGCGGCGCGTGGGACAACGCCAAGAAGCTCGTCGAGGACGGCAACTACGGCGGCAAGGGGTCCGTAGCGCACGAAGCCACGATCATCGGCGACACCGTGGGCGACCCGTTCAAGGACACCGCGGGCCCGGCGATCAACCCGCTGCTCAAGGTGATGAACCTGGTCTCGCTGCTGATCGCGACCAGTGTCGTGAAGTACAGCAGCAACGTGGGCCTGCGGACCGGTGTCGCGGTCGGCGCCGTGATCATCATCGTCGGGGCATTCGTGATGTCCAAGCGCCGGTCGGCCAGCGGGGATGTGGTCGAGCTGCGCAGCACCGAGGTGGCGAGCTCGGTCGATGCGATCGCCCGGCCCCGGACGCCGCGGGCGCTCCGGCTGCCCCGGCCACGGTGGCGTTACCCCGGCGGCCGGCGCGCCCGCGCGCCGGGGACGGCAGCGGTCGTGGCGCGTCGCCAGCGACGCCGAGCGCCCGCGGTTCCTGAGGGTGCTGCGCTGGACGGGCGGCCGGGAGGCGCGAGTGCCGTGATCATCATCGTCGGGGCGATCGTCATGTCCAAGCGCCGGTCGGCGCGCAAGGACGGGGATCTGGCCGAGGGCAGCACCGAGGTGGCCAGCACGGTCGATGCGATCGCACCGGCCGCGACCGCCCCGGATGCCGCGGATGCCGCGGATGGCGCCCCGGCCGCCCAGGATGCCGCCGTCGGCGGCACCCCGGCGGCGGAGAACGGCTCCGCCGCCGAAGGGGCCCGCAGCGGCCACGAAGCCGGCGGGCGACTCCTAGCGCCCGCCGTTCGTTCTGAGGGGTGCCGCCCGGCCGGGCGGCACCCTCTTGCCTGGCCCAGCCTCTGGACCGACCTGCGCCTCGCGGGCGCCGAGGCCGTCGACGAGGAGGCCGTGGTCTAACTCCCCGGTGTCGTCGTCGGCGTGCACCTCGTCGCTGGAGATGCCGAGCAGGTACAGCACGGTATCCAGGTAGGGCAGGCTCAGCGCGGTGTCCGCCGCGTCGCGGACGACGGGCTTGGCATTGAACGCGATGCCGAGCCCGGCCGCGGCGATCATGTCCAGGTCATTGGCGCCGTCGCCGACCGCGACGGCCTGGCTGAGCGGGACGCCGGCGTGTCCGGCGAACCGCCGCAGTGCGTCCGCCTTGCCCGGGCGGTCGATGACCGCGCCGGTCACGCGGCCGGTCAGCTTGCCGTTGGCGGTCTCGAGCACGTTGGCCGCCACGTAGTCGATGCCGAGCCCGGCCGCGAGCGGGTCGATGATCTGGGTGAACCCGCCGCTGACGATCCCGCAGCGGTAGCCGAGCCGCTTCAGGGTCCGGATCAGCGTGCGGGCGCCGGGCGTGAGCCGCAGTTCCTGCCGGACCTCGTCCAGCACGCGCTCGTCCAGCCCGGCCAGCAGGGCCACCCGTTCACGGAGCGACGCCTCGAAATCAAGGTCGCCGCGCATGGTCGCGGCCGTGACCTTGGCCACCTCCGCGGCGCATCCGGCCCGCGCGGCGAGCAGGTCGATGACCTCGTCCCGGATGAGCGTCGAGTCGACGTCCATGACGATCAGCCGCATCGCGCGCCGCCGCAGCCCGCCGCGCTGCACGGCCACGTCCACCTGCTGCTGCGCCGCCTCGCGGGACAGCGCCGCCCGCAGCGTCGCGGGGTCCGCGCCGGAGACGTCCATCTCGATGCAGGTCACGGGGTCCTGCGCGAGCCGGGTGATCCGGTCGATGTTGGCCCCGCTCGCCGCGATGCGGCCGGCCATGGCGGTGATGGCGGCGGGCGACAGCGGGCGGCCCAGGAGGGTGACGTGCAGCCGCCCCCGCCTGTGCGGCGCGTCGGGCGTCCCGGTGGTGATCTCCGCGTCCAGCCCGAGATCCTGGGCCAGCGCGCTGACCTTCCGGTGGATGGCGGTCAGGTCCGGCGCCCCGTCCGAGGCGCACAGGACGCCCAGCACGAGGCGGCCGCGGATGACCACCTGCTCGATGTCCAGCACGCTCAGCTCATGCCCGGTGAGGGCGGCGAACAGGCGTGAGGTGACGCCAGGGCGGTCCCGGCCGGTGAGGGTGATCAGCAACGTTGTACGCGTGGCATTCATCGCGCGAGCAACGCTACGCCGGCGTCAGTACGGGCAGCAGCAGGTGCACGTCACCGAACTCGTGCCAGAGATACCGGCCGTCGATGGCCGCCGCGTAGCAGCGGCCGAGCAGGTCCGGCCCGGCCAGCGCGTCCAGCATCCGCAGATGCGACGACCGCGGTTCGTGCAGCCCGGTCAGCAGGCCGTCGACGGCCAGCAGGCCCGTGGCCGCGGTCACGATGTGGTCCGTCCACCCGGCCGAGGCCACGACCATGCCGTCCCCGGCGGGCTGCGCCCGCGCCGCGGTCTCCAGCGCGCGGACCACGGTCGTCCCGGCGGCGATGACCCGGCCCCCCTCCCGCCGGGTCAGGTTGACCAGCCGCGCGGTGGCCGGCGGCACGTCGTACGGCTCCGGGTAGGGCTCCTCGTCGCCCTCCAGCGAGGAGACGCCGGTGTCCAGGGTCAGCGGCGCGAACGTGATGCCCCGCGCGACCAGCCTGGTCACCACCTCCGGGGTGAACGGCCGGCTGGCGCTGGGCATCTCCGCGCTGCCCGGCCGGGTCGCGAACACGGTCTGGTAGGCGGCCAGCGGCCAGTCACGCCGGACGTAGGAGTAGCGGATCGGGACGCCGTGCCGGAGCAGGTACGGCAGCACGGCGACCGACAGCCGGGCCCGCCACAGCCGTCTGGTCTGGTCCCGGTCCAGGAGCGTCAGGGTCACCCCGGCCGGGAGATCGATACGTCCGGACGCTCCCCTCGGTCTCGTTCGGAATGGTGGCTGGTCCTTTGATCGTCCGCAGCTCGACCAGCCAGCATCCGTCCGGCAGCGGGGTGGAGAAGTGCACCGCGAGCCCGCCGCCCGCCCGGACCTCGGCCGGCAGCGTGCCCGACGTGTTGACCACGACCAGGTCGCCCGGGAGCAGCAGGCCCGGCAGGTCGCGGAACGAGCGGTGGCTGATCGCGCCGGACCGCCGCCGGCTGACCAGCATCCGTACGCCGTCGCGGGGCGTGCCGCGCGCCTCGGGCGGGTCGTGCGCCTCCAGCTCGGCGGGCAGGCTGAAATCGATGCTCAACGCAGGTCAATCCCTTCTTTTGATCCCGAACGGTCAGTGGCCGGGGCTGACCGGAACCGCCGGCGCGAGCTCGGCCGCGCGGTAGCGACCGCTCGGCAGGCGGCCGGCGATCAGCCTGACGAACCCGGGGACGACTTCCTCCGGCAGCGGGCGGTCGGAGATGTCCTCGCCCGGGAACGCGTCGGCGTGCATCCGGGTGCGCAGATCCCCGGGATCGACCCACCAGACCCGGACGGCGTTCTCTTCGGCGGCCAGGACGTTCGAGACCTGCTCGAGCGCGGCCTTGACCGCGCCGTACCCGCCCCAGCCCGCGTACGGCTCGACGGCGGCGTCGGAGGTGATGTTGAGGACCGCGCCGCCGCGCCGGCGCAGCGCGGGCAGCAGCGCCTGGATGAGGGCCACCGGCGCGACCACGTTGACCTCGAACGCGGCCCTCAGCTCGTCCAGCGGGTAGTCGGCGATGGCGGGAAGCGGGCTGGCGCCCAGCGTCCCGGCGTTGTTGACCAGCAGGTCGAGGCCGCCGAGCGCCTCGGCCGCGCGGCACAGGGCGTCCCGGTGGGCCGGGTCGCTGACGTCGCCGCGCACGGTGACGACGGGGGCCTGCGGCTGGCTTTCCTGGATGGCGGCTAGCGCCGACTCCAGCTCGGCGCCGTCCCGGGCGTCGATGATGACGGCGTAGCCGTCGGCGGCCAGGCCGGCGGCCAGCGCCCGGCCCAGGCCCCGGGAACCGCCGGTGACGAGCGCGATCCGGGTGCCGGCCGGGAGGTTCGTGACGTTGTTCGTGCTCATGGGGGCCACGCTAGGCAGCCCGGGGCCGCGCCGCATCGGGCGGCCGACCGGCTGGGCGTGGGCCGATGGTCCTAGGACCGCTGGCTGATGCGCGCCACCCGGGCCCGCGGGTAACGTCGGGGCGTGAACGGTGGACCGGCCGGAGACAGCGGGCCACGCGGACTCGACGAGCTGTACCGGGTCAGCCAGGTCGTGCTGTCCGTCACGCGGCAGATGTGCGTGCGGGACGTGCTCCAGGTCATCGTCCGGTCCGCCCGCTCGCTGGCCGGCGCGCGCTACGCCGCACTCGGCGTGCCCGGTCCGCGCGGGTCGTTCGCCGAGTTCATCGTGGACGGGATCTCCGACCGCCAGTGGCGGGCGATCGGCCCGCTGCCGCGCCAGCACGGGATGCTCGGCGTGCTGCTGCGCGAGGGAAAGCCGGAACGGCTGGCCGATATCCGCGCCGACCCGCGTTTCGAGGGCTGGCCGGCCGCCCATCCCGAGATGTCCGGTTTCCTCGGCGTGCCCGTGAAGGACGGCGAGAAGGTGCTGGCCATCATCTTCGTCGCCAACAACGCCGGCCCCGGGGCCGAGGGCGACGGCTTCACCGCGCGCGACGAGGAGCTGCTGTGCCTGTTCGCCGCCCACGCCGCCATCGCGCTGACCAACGCGCGGCTGGCCGATCGCAACCGCGAGCTGTACGTGCTGGAGGAACGCTCCCGGCTGGCCCGTGATCTGCACGATGCCGTCTCGCAGAAGCTGTTCAGCCTGCGGGCCCGGGCGCGCGCGGCGGCGGTGCTGGCGCCCCGGGACGCCGCCGGGCCGCGGCCGAGATGGAGGCGGTCGCGGAGCTCGGGGCCGAGGCGCACGCGGAGCTGCGGGCCGTGATCGACGGGCTCGCCCCGCCGGACCTCGGCGAGGCGGGCCTGGCCGAGTCGCTGCGCCGGTACGCGGTGCTGGCCGGCCGGGCGCACGGCGTGTCCGTCCGCTTCACGGCGGCCGAGCTGCCGGTGCTGGCCGAACGCCAGGACGCCGCGCTGTACCGGGTCGCGCAGGAGGCGCTGCACAACGCGCTGCGGCATTCGGGCGCGGCGGAGATCAAGGTCACGTTGTCCCGCAGCCCCCGCCGGGTGATCCTCGAGGTGGCCGACGACGGCCACGGCTTCACGCCGGACGCGCCGGATGCGCCGGGCGGCCTCGGGCTCGCCTCCATGCGGGGCCGCGCGGCGGCCGCGGGCGGGGCGCTGACGATCCGTTCGGCGGCGGGGCGGGGGACGACGGTGCAGGCTCTCGGTGCCGCTGCGCGACCCGGCGCCCGCGGGGGAGGCGGCCGGGGCGGCGGCCGGCGCGCACCCGTGGGCCGCCGATGGCGCGGCGAGCGGGCCCGTGGCGGCGGCCGATGGCTGACCCGATGACGGTGCTGATCGTGGACGATCATCCGGTCGTCCGGCAGGGGCTGCGCGTGCTGCTCGATGTGCATGATGGCATCGAGGTGGCCGGTGAGGCGGCCGACGGCGAGCAGGCCCTCGCGCGGGCCGCGGAACTGGTCCCCGACGTGATCCTGCTCGATCTGAAGCTGCCCGGGATGGACGGCATCGCGGTGCTCGGTGAGCTGCGGGCGCGCGGGATCGGCGCCCGTGTCCTGGTCCTGACGAGCGGAAACGATCCCGCTCAGGTCAGCCTCGCGCTCCGGTCCGGCGCGGCCGGTTTCCTGTACAAGGACGTCGACCCGGACGCGCTGGTCCGCGCCATCCGCGCGGTCAACGACGGGAACATGCTGCTCGCGCCGGGCGCGGCCGGGTCGCTGATGCCGCCCGCCGGCGGCGGGCGGATTCCCGGGGCGGCATCGGCGCGCTCACCGCCCGGGAGCATGAGGTGCTGGATCAGATCGCGCAAGGCCTGTCGAACCGGGAGATCGCCCGCCTGCTGCACGTCTCGGAGAAGACCGTGAAGACTCACGTGAGCGCCATCCTGGCCAAACTGGGCGTCCAGGACCGGACGCAGGCCGCCCTCTACGCCGTCCGGCCACGCCGGCCGCGGGTGACCGGGCTCTCCCGCCGGGTTTCCGCAGCGTGGTCGTGCACCGGGGATGAGTAGACGATGATGGAGGTGGTGTCACACAGGGAAGGGGACCAGATGTCCGACGAGGTGTTGCGGTTGCGCGGCGTTGGCGTCCGGCGTGAGGCGTCGATGCTGCTGCGCAACATCGACTGGACCGCGCACGAGGACGAGCGCTGGATTCTGATCGGCCCGAACGGAGCCGGGAAGACGACCCTGCTCCAGGTGGCGGCCACGACGCTGTTCCCGACCGAGGGCACGGTCGACGTCCTCGGCGAGCGGCTCGGCGACGTTGACGTCTTCGACCTGCGGCCCAGGATCGGGATGGCCAGCGCCTCGCTGGCGGAGAAGGTGCCGCCCGGCGAGAAGGTCATCGACCTCGTGCTCACGGCGTCCTACGCGATTCTCGGGCGCTGGAAAGAGGAGTACGAGTCCTCCGACGTCACGCGGGCGGTGGAACTGCTCGACGCGCTGGGCTGCGCCCACCTGATCAGGCGCCGGTTCGCGACGCTGTCGGAGGGGGAGCGCAAGCGGGTCCAGATCGCCCGCGCCCTCATGCCCGACCCGGAACTGCTGCTGCTCGACGAGCCTGCCGCCGGACTGGACCTCGGCGGGCGCGAGGACCTGGTCCGCCGTCTGTCGGTGCTGGCCCGCGATTCCAAGGCGCCGATGATGGTCCTGGTCACGCATCACGTGGAGGAGGTCCCGGACGGGTTCACCCACGCGATGCTGCTGCGGCGCGGATCGGTGCTGGCCGCCGGGACGCTCGCGGACGTCTTCACCGAGCGGAACCTGTCGAAGTGTTTCGGGGTGCCGCTCGAGGTCGAGTACCGCCACTCCCGGTGGGCGGCACGGGCGATCCAGCCCTGAGGCGCCCTACCGCTTGCTCACGCGTTCCATACGCCCCGGTAGAATCTTCAAGCACCCCCGACCTGCGATGTTGATGCGAGGACTGCTTGACGCTGCCCGAGGCGATCGCGGTCTTCGCCGCGGGCGTGTTCGCCGGGGGCATCAATGCCGTCGTCGGCTCCGGGTCACTGGTCACGTTCCCGACGCTGCTGGCCTTCGGGGTTCCCCCCGTCCTGGCCAACGTCTCCAACAATGTGGGCCTGGTCCCCGGTTCGGCGAGCGGCGCATTCGGCTACCGGCGCGAGCTGGCCGGCCAGCGTAACCGCCTGCTGCGGCTCGGCGCCGCGTCCGCCGTCGGCTCGGCCATTGGCGGGATCCTGCTGCTGGAGCTGCCGGCGAGTACGTTTCAGGTCATCGTCCCCATCCTGATCCTGGTCGCGTGCGTGCTGGTCGTCCTCCAGCCCCGGCTGAACGCCTGGCTCGCCGCGCGCCGGACCCGGGCCGCACCGCACGGCGGCGTGCCCCTGCTGGGCGGGCTGTGCGCGTCCGGCGTCTACGGCGGCTACTTCGGCGCCGCGCAGGGCGTCCTGATGATCGGGCTGCTCGGCATCTTCCTCGACGAGCCGCTGCAGCGCGTCAACGGGGTGAAGAACGTTCTCGCCGGGATCGTCAACGGCGTCGCCGCGATCTTGTTCATTGCCCTGACCCATGTCGATTGGGCGCTCGCGGCGCTGATCGCCGTCGGTTCCACCATCGGCGGCCTGATCGGCGCGCGGGTCGGCCGCCGTCTGCCGCCCGTGGCGCTGCGTGTTCTCGTGGTGCTCATCGGCCTGGTCTCGGTGGTGAAGCTGGTGTTCTTCTAGGCGGTTCTTTTCCAACCCGGGGCCGGACCTGGACCACGCCGCTGTCGGTGATCCGGGTGCGGAACGAGGGCTGGCGGGCCGTCGCGGGACCGTGCACCACCGAGCCGTCCGAAAGCCGGAACGTGCTGCCGTGCCACGGGCAGGTCACGCACTCCACGCCGTCCTCGCTCAGGATGCGTCCCTGGTGCAGCGGGCCGCCGAGGTGGGCACAGTGGTCGGACAGGACGTGGACGTCCGGTCCGCGCCGCAGCACGAACAGGCTCAGGTAGCCGAGCTGGCGGCGCACCGGGCGCCCGTCCGGAAGGTCGGATACCCGGCCCAGGTCGTGCCAGCCCAGGGCGGCGAGGTGACCGATGGGCTCGGCGTGGCTGGCCCCCGCGCCCAGCCGCAGCGCCAGGTGACCGCCGAGGTAGGCGCCCATGGTGGCCGCGGTCAGCCCGCTGGCCGACAGCAGCTTCCCGGCCCGGCGGAATCCGCCCGCCCGGGCCAGCAGCGACGCGGCGAACAAGGTCGTGGCGCAGGCCCCGGACGCGGCGTGAACCAGCCCGACCCGCTGCTGGTGGCGGTGCAGCGCGGACCAGTCGGCCAGGCCGGTGGCCGTGGCCGGCAGCGTGCTGACGATGCCCGCCGCGATCAGGGCCCGAGCCGCCCGTTCGGTGCCGGGCAGCAGGTCCAGCAGGGCCGCCGACGTCCAGCAGCCCAGCGGCAGCCGCACCAGCGCCGGGTGGGCCGGCTGGCCGAACGGGACGCCGTGCAGCGCATCCGTGCGCGGCCCGGCGGGCAGCGCCCGGACCACGGTGTCGGATAGCACCCGCACCGGGCCGTCGAGCGCCGGCGCACGCTCGATGCGCTCGGCGGCGTCCACCGGGCGGGGCAGCGGGAAACGGCGGCGGGGGTTTTCGTCCGGCGGCTGCTCGACGCCATGGCCGGTGCGCGTGAACAATCGGGAGAGGGGTCGGCTCACACCTTCATAGGTACCCGTTTGAACTCGTCGCTTACCTCATGAAATCCCGTGAAGTGGCTTTACCCGGGGGCGGGCGCCAGGTAGCCGCGCTCGACGGCGTCGGCGACGAGGTTCCTGGCGTACTCGCCGAGCGCGGCCGAGCCGTCTTCGATCAGGCGGACCCGGGCCAGCACCTGATCCGCCGTTATCCCATTGGCCTGCCAGGTCTTCCCGCCCGCCTCGTAGTTGGCCAGCACGGGCTGGAGGCGGTCGAGCGCGCGGGCGAAGATCGCGTCGGGCGTGATCCGCTCCTCGAACTCGTCCCACAGCGCATGCAGGGCCGCGCCCTGCTCCGGCGGCAGCAGCCCGAACAGGCGGTCGGCGGCCGCGTGCTCAGCCACCGCCTGGCGCTGCTGCGCCGCTTCGTCCGCGTAGACGTAGAGGTCACCGGCGTCGATCTCGACCAGATCGTGCAGGACGACCATGGCGGTCACCCGGCTGAGGTCGGTGCCCGCCGGCGCGTACTGGCCGAAGACGATCGCCATCAGGGCCAGGTGCCAGGAGTGCTCGGCCGAGTTCTCGCGCCGGGAGCCGTCGCACAGGGTGCTCTTCCGCAGCACGCTCTTGAGCCGGTCCGCTTCCAGGACGAAGCGGAACTGGCGGTCCAGGGGGTTCAGGGGCTCCATGGCCTCCATCTGACCAGCCCGGCAGCGCCCCCGGCAAACCGTTTCACCAGCAGAGAATCATTGCCCCTTGTCATAGGAGCCGCATGGCTGGCGAGCCACACGACCGCGAGCACGACCCAGGGCGAGAGCCCCGAGCGCCGCGGCCGCGCCATAAATCATCATTGCGATGCTGCCGTTCGGCAGCGACAGGGGAGCATCCGGGCCGGGGCGGGCAGTATCTTCGCCCGGGGAACGAGAGCAAAGGGTGGTTACGGGGATGCATGTCCGGGGATGGCCGGCTCTGGCCGTTGTGGTGCTGGCGGCCGGGCTGGGCCTGACGCTGGCCTCGCCGGTCCTGACTAGGACGGGATCGCCGGCCCGGAGCGCGGCGACGGTGGCCGCCTTCAGCAGCGCGAGCAGCCTCGACCCGTCGAACGCGCCGGTGCCGCTGCTGGAGATGGGCACCCCGGCTGGCGCGCACTTCTACACGCTGAGCTGGCAGGAAGCCGAAGCCGCCCGCGCGAACAACGGCTTCACCATGGAACCGAACCGGACCGGGTATCTGCGCCCGCAGCCGTTCACCGGCTCCCAGCCGCTGTACCGGCTGCACCCCAACGGGGGTGCCGCCTACCTGGTGACCCCGTCGGCCAGTGAGAAGGACTCGCTGCTGGCCACCGGGAAGTGGACGCTGGACGGGATCATTGGCTACGCGGCCAGTACCCAGCAGCCGGGCACAGTCGCGCTGCTCCGCTATTCGAATCCCGCCGAGTGGCGGCTGGCGCTGGCCCCGCCGTACGGCCCCGATCTCACCCAGCACGGCTACCAGCTGAACGGGACGGTCGGCTACGTGTACCCGCTGTCGATCCGGGCTGGCGCGATCTACTTCGGTGATTGGGACCCCACCACCAATCCCGCCGTCATCCAGGGCGGCTACAACTTCTTCCACCGCAGCTACGCGGACTGGTGGGCCGGCGTCCGCGACTACTCCGGAGACGACCTGTCGGTGCCCCAATACACTGGGGCGTGGCCGGGGACCGACTTCTCCGACCTGAAGCCATCGATCGGCTTCTACGACGACTCCCAGCCAGCCACGCTGGAGAAGCAGATCACCCAGGCCTCCGGGGCCGGGCTGGATTACTTCGCGTTCTACTGGTACTGGAACGGCACCAAGAACCAGGAGATCTACGACACGGGGCTGCACACGTTCCTGCAGGCCAGCAATCGGGCCGAGATGGAGTTCTCGCTCCAGGTCTGCGCGGCCAACTACGACCCGGCCCTGCAGATCCCGGTCAGCCAGTACGACGCGGCGACCACCCAGATGGTGAACGCCTACCTCAAGCAGCCGAACTACCTGCGCGGCAACGACGGCCGCCCGATCGTATGGCTGTGTGACACCCGCGGCCTCGGCTCCGGTAGCACGGCGGACGTCAAGTCGTTCGTGGACCTGCTGCGCAGCAAGACCCAGGCCGCGCTGGGCATCGCGCCCATGGTCCTGGTCCATCAGGACCTCGGGATCGCGCCGGCCTCGATCGATGCCGACGGCGAGTACAGCGCGGCCCAGTACAGCGCCACGCTCGACCACTCCTATCAGGACTACCTCAACGGCCAGCGCGCTCACTACGGGGCCGGGCCGGGCGACCTACGTCCGGGGCATCATGGCCCGGTATGACGAGCGGCCCAGGTACCCGTGGCTCGTTCCGAACGTCAACGACGTCACCTACGCGTCGGACTGGAACTTCACCCGCTACACCCAGGCGGTCGGTAATGCGCTGACCGACATCCAGCAGTCGGCCCGCATCTCACCGGTGGACAACTTCCTCCTCGTCTATGCCTGGAACGAGTGGGAAGAAGGCGGCCACATCGAGCCCAACGTGCGGGACGGCTGCAGGTACCTCGACATCCTCCAGCAGCAGCTGAGCCTGCCCGGGCCGGGCTGCGTAGCCAGCCCAGCCAGCTGAACCTGGGCCAAAACCCCGACCCGGCCAGCTGGACCGGGCCTGGGTGCCTGCCCCAGCGCTACGCCTTGGCCCAGACGAAGCCGACCAGCCCATCCAGGTGCCATCCCTGACGGACGAGGGCTTTCTCCTGGGCGGTGGTGGCCAGCCGCCAGTACGGCTGCGGGCCCTTGCCGAGCCGCCAGATCGCGAACGTGCCGGCTGCCTGCCTGGTGGCGATGTAGCCGAGGACGCCATCCAGGGTGAACCGGTGTGAGGCCAGGAGGGAATTCTTTTCCCTGGCATCCGGCGTGACGATGTACGCCTGACGGCCAACGACGTGCAGCCGGTACAGGGGAATGGTGCCCTTGACCTGCCGACCGTCGAGGTAGCCGAACGTGGCGCCGGTCGGGGAGAAGTGGAACTTCCGGACAGCCGCCGTCCATCCTGAAAGGATCGGTCCGGTGACCCACTACGCCCATCTCGGCGCCTACAGCGACTGGCCCGGCGTCTGCTCCGGCCCGCGAGCCCTGGCGCGGCGGCCCGAGTCCGCTGAGGTCCGATCGAGGCCTTGGTGACGGCGCGGACGTCCCGACCGTCCACAGCCATCTCGACACGTGATGACAGAGTTCGCGAATTGCTCGTATTAATGTTGTATTCGTTTCCTTGATTCGTTCGTGTTTAGGGCTAGTCTCAGGAACATGCAGGACGTCGAACGGCTCCGGGCCGCGGGACTGAGGGTGACATCGGCTCGGCTTGCCATCCTCGAAGCCGTCCGCTCGGGCACCCACCCCGGGCGCGGGCGAAGTGGCCAGTACCGCTACGAGGGCCGGGCCGGGGACCACCACCATCACGTCCGTGTGCCGCAGATGCGGTGCGATCGGCGACGTCGACTGCGTGGTCGGTCACGCTCCCGGCCTGGAGCCCTCGCAGAATCAGGGCTTCGTCATCGATGAGGCGGAGGTCACCTCTTGGGGCCTGTGTGACCAGTGTCAGCGGGAGTCGCTGCCCGCCGAACCGCCGCCGGACCGGCCACTGGAGGCGCGGCCGGCTCCTGACCCCGCCGATCCCGCGCGGTCTGAGCGGTCTGAGGCCGCGCACCATTTCGCACCAGAAGGAGAGCAGCATGGCTGACGAGCGCCCAGTCACGACGACGAACGCCGGGATCCCGGCGGCGAGTGACGAGTTCTCGCTCACGGTCGGCCCGGGCGGGCCGACGGTGCTGCACGACGCCTATGTCGTGCAGAAGATGCAGGCCTTTAACCGGGAACGGGTGCCGGAGCGGGTGGTGCACGCCAAGGGCAGCGGCGCGCACGGGTTCTTCGAGGTGACCGAGGACGTCACCCAGTTCACCCGAGCCGGATTCCTGGCCCCGGGCAAGCGGACCCCGGTGTTCCTGCGGTTTTCCACGGTGGCGGGCGAGCTGGGCAGCCCGGACACCGCGCGGGACCCGCGCGGGTTCGCGCTCAAGTTCTACACCGAAGAGGGCAACTACGACATGGTCGGCAACAACACGCCGACCTTCTTCGTCCGCGACGCGAGCAAGTTCTCCGACTTCATCCACTCCCAGAAGCGCCGGGCCGACACCGGCATGCGGGACAACAACATGCAGTGGGACTTCTGGACCCTGTCACCTGAGTCGGCGCATCAGGTCACCGTCCTGATGTCGGACCGGGGCACGCCCCGGACCTACCGGCACATGAACGGCTACTCCAGCCACACTTACTCGTGGATGAACGCGGCCGGCGAGCTGTTCTGGGTGAAGTACCACTTCAAGACCGTCCAGGGCATCGAGAACTTCACCGTCGCCGAGGCCGACGCGCTGGCCGGCTCGGACCCGGACTACCACCGCCGGGACCTGTGGAACGCCATCGCGGGCGGGAACGCGCCGGAGTGGCGGCTGGAGATGCAGATCATGCCCGCCGCCGAGGCCGCGGACTACCGGTTCAACCCGTTCGACCTGACCAAGATCTGGCCGCATTCCGACTACCCGCCGATTACGATCGGCCGCCTGGTTCTCGACCGCAACCCGGAGAACCACTTCGCCGAGGTGGAGCAGTCCGCGTTCGAGCCGTCGAATCTGGTGCCCGGGATCGGCCTGAGCCCGGACAAGATGCTGATGGGCCGGGTGTTCTCCTACCACGACACCCACCTGCACCGGATCGGCGCGAACTACGAGCAGCTGCCGATCAACGCACCCAGGTCCCCGGTGCACACGTACAGCAAGGACGGGCCGATGGCGTACCGGAACATCGCCGACCCGGTGTACGCGCCGAACTCCTACGGCGGCCCGGTGGCCAGCCCGGCCGCGGCCGGGCAGCCCAACTGGGCCGTCGAGGCGGCGGAGATCGGCCGCTACGCCTACGACAAGCACCGCGAGGACGACGACTTCGTCCAGCCGCGCGCGCTGTACGAGAAGGTGATGAGCGAGACCGACCGGGAGCACCTGGTCACCAACATCGCCGCCCACGTCAAGGGCGGTGTGACCTCCGAGATCCTGCCCAAGGTCATCGAGTACTGGCGGAACGTGAGCCCCGACCTGGGTGCCCGCGTCTCCAAGGCGGTCAACGGCGGCTGAGCACCTCCCGCCGCACCACCCACGCAGCCCGGCACGGCATCCCGTGCCGGGCTGCCCCGTGCCGCGCCGCCGCCGTGCCGCGCACCCGCCCCGTCCCGGCCTGACGTCCCGGCGACCACCGTCGCCCCGCCCTCGGCCACGCCCCGCCGGTCAGCGCGCCCCGCCAACCACTCCAGTCACACTCGCCCCCCGCACGGCTGGGTCACCCATGATCGTGTGAAGAAAAACGTGGTATTCAGCGGCAAACATCACATGATCATGGAAATTGCGCTCTAGCTCTAGCGGAAAAGTCCCCACGATCATGAGCCCGCGCCCGGCGCGTACCCGGGCCCGCGGCTAACCGCGGTCGTCGGTGGTGCGGAGGCGCTCGGACGCGGTCGGGGAGGATCTGCTCGGTGTCGCGCTGGACCCCTTCCCCTGGGCTACCCGGCGGCGCCTTCGGTGATGGCCGCTTCCACCTCGCCGGTGCGGGCACCGAACTCGGCGGCGTACTCCTTCTCCATCCGCTCGGCGATGTCCTCGTCGTCGCGCATCAGCGCCTCGAGGTCGGTCTTCGCCGCGTCGAGAACACCCAGGTCAGCGTAGGCGTGCTGGACCTTCGGGCCCCAGAGCCCGATGTCCTTCACGCACGGCACGATCCGGCTGAACAGTAGCGTGCGGAACATCTGCTGGACCGGGGAATGCTCGGTGAAGTCGAGGCACTCCGCCACGTCGAAGCCCATCCGCTCCCAGACCTCCTGCTGGCGGAACCGGTTGCGCATCAGGTAGCAGCCCTCGACGACGAACTCCTCGCGGTCGGCCCGTTCCGCCGCGGTGAGCTCCCTGTAGTAGTCGCGCAGAGCCAGCAGGCCGAACGCGACGTGCCGCGCCTCGTCCTGCATGACGTAGGCGAGGGTCTGCTTGACCAGCGGGTTGGTGGCCACGTCCCGGTGCACGCCGAACGCGGCGAGCGCGAGCCCCTCGATCAGCACCTGCATGCCGAGGTAGGGGAAGTCCCACCGGGAATCGCTCAGCGCGTCGCTGAGCAGCTTGGCCAGGTCCTGGTTGACCGGGTAGAACATGCCGATCTTGTCGCGGATGAACCGGGAGAACAGCTCGACGTGCCGGGCCTCGTCCATGGCCTGGGTGGCCGCGTAGAACTTCGAGTCCATGTCCGGGACGGATTCCACGATCCGCGCCGCCACGGTCAGCGCGCCCTGCTCACCGTGCAGGAACTGGCTGAACAGCCACGAGGACAGGTGGTGGGAAAGCTCGTCGCGCTCGGACTCGGAGAGGATTTCCCACTGCCGCGACCCGTAGATGGGGTTGAGGTCCTCGGTGATGCCCATGACGTTGGCCGGATCCACGGGAAGGTCCCAGTCGATCCGCTTGGCCGCGTCCCACTGCTTGTCCTTGCCCCGCTGGTAAAGGCTCAGGAGCCGCTCGCGCCCGTCGTCGTACTCCCAGGAGAGCCGCGTGGCGCCGGCCGCCGGAACGTCCCAGGTGCCGGGCTCGACGGGCGTGGTGTAGTGCTCGTAGGTGCTCACTCGGGCCTCCTCGCCAGCGGAGCATCCGCTCACTCATTACTAGCGAGTAATCTCCCGTGGCGCAATCCCCAATTTCGCCGTGCGGAGCCGCGCCGGCGCCAAGACCCGTATGCCGAACGAAGCCGTGGTGACAGTCCTGCCGGCCGTGGCACCGGCAGACTGGTGAGCAACGCCACCGGGTGCGAGGGGCAGGCAGATGCGGACACCACCGTGAGAGCAGGCGAGCCGGGCCTCATCCTGCTGCTCGGCGCGGTCGTGATCATCGCGGCGATCGTGGCGGCCCGGCTGGCTCATGGGATCGGACTGCCGGTCCTGCTCGTCTTCCTGGGCCTCGGCCTGGCGCTGGGCGAGGCCGGGCTCGGCGTGCAATTCGACAATGCCGGGCTGGCGCAGTCCCTGGGGCTGAGCGCGCTGGTGCTGATCCTGGCCGAAGGCGGCCTGACCACCAACTGGGCCCACGCGCGGGCGGCGGCACCCGCGGCGGTAATCCTGGCCACCGTGGGCGTGGCCGTCAGCCTCGTGGTCGTCGGCGTGCTCACGCATTTCCTGCTCGGGCTCGTCTGGCGGGACGCTCTGCTGCTCGGGGCGGTGCTGGCCTCGACCGACGCGGCCGCGATTTTTTCCGTCCTGCGCAAACTGCCGTTGCCGGCCTGGCTGGCCGGGATGCTGGAGGCCGAGTCGGGCCTGAACGATGCGCCTGCGGTGCTCGCGGTGACGCTGCTCACCGGGATGGCGGCGCATCGGCCCAGTGTCGCGTTGATCGCGGGGCTGATCGCATACCAGCTCATCGCGGGCGCCGTCATCGGGCTGGCGGTCGGCGCGATTGGCGCGGTCGCGCTGCGCCGGGTCGCCCTGCCGGCTTCCGGCCTGTACCCGATCGCGGTGCTGGCGCTCATCGTCGCGAGCTACGGGGCAGCGACGCAGGCCCGGGCGAGCGGCTTCCTGGCCGCGTACGTGGCGGCGGTGGTGCTGGGAAACGCGAGGCTGCCGCACGGGCCCGCAACACGCGGTTTCGCCGAGGGCATTGCCTGGCTGGCTCAGATCGGGCTGTTCGTCTTGCTCGGCCTGCTCGCCAGTCCAGCCCGCCTCCCCGGGGAGATCATCCCGGCCCTGGTGACCGGATGCGTGCTGGTGGCCATCGCGCGGCCGGCCGCGGTGCTCGTGTCCACCCTCCTGCTTCGGATGCCGTGGCGGTACCGGGCCTTCCTCACCTGGGCCGGGCTGCGCGGGGCCGTGCCGATCGTCCTGGCCACGATCCCGATGAAGGCCCGGGTGCCGGGCGCCGTCCGGCTGTTCGATCTCGTGTTCGTGGTCGTGGTCATCTTCACCCTCCTGCAGGGGCCCACGCTGCCGTGGGCGGCCCGTCGCCTGGGCGTGGCGACGCCGGCCGAGCCGACCGACATCGACGTGGAGGCCGCGCCGCTGGAAGCCCTGCAGGCCGACCTGCTGCAGGCCCGTATCCCGCCCGATTCACGCCTGCGCGGCGTGGAGATCTTCGAGCTGCGGCTGCCTGCTCAGGCCAGCGTCACCTTCATCGTCCGGGACGGCCGCGGGTTCGTTCCCGGGCCCACGACCGCGCTGCGGGCCGGTGACCGGCTGCTGATCGTCGTTACCGCTGCGGCCCGGGAACAGACCGAGCGGCGGCTCCGGGCCGTGAGCCGGGCGGGCAAGCTCGCCGGGTGGCTGGGCGAGCAGGGCCGCTCGTTACACCTGGAACCGGTAGCCCATGCCGGGCTCGGTGAGGAGGTACCGCGGGCGTGAGGGCTCCGGCTCGAGCTTGCGGCGCAGCTGGGCCAGGTAGACCCGCAGGTAGTTGCTCTCCGTCTCATACGCCGGGCCCCATACCTCCTGGAGCAGCTGCCGCTGGGTCACCAGGCGGCCCTGGTTGCGGACCAGGATCTCGAGGAGCTGCCATTCGGTGGGGGTGAGCCGGATGTCGCCGCCGTCCGCCCGGGTCACTCGTTTGGCCGCCAGGTCGACGGTGAAATGACCGGTGGTCACGACGGGCTCGTCGGGTGCGGGCGAGGCCCGGCGGACCGCCGCCCGCAGCCGCGCGAGCAATTCGTCCATGCCGAACGGCTTGGTGACGTAGTCGTCGGCGCCTGCGTCGAGGGCCGCGACCTTCTGGTTCTCCTGCCCCCAGACGGACAGCACGATGATCGGGATGGATGTCCAGCCGCGGACGCCGCTGATCACCTCGGTGCCGTCCATGTCGGGCAGGCCGAGATCGAGGATGAGCACGTCCGGGCGGTCGCGGGCCACCGCGGCCAGGCCGGACGTGCCGTCGGCGGCCGTGCTGACCTCGTACTGCCGGGCGCTGAGGTTAATCCGGAGGGCCCGCAGGATGGATGGTTCGTCGTCGATGACCAGGACGCGGGTCACTGCCCCGCCCCGAGGACGGACCGGCTGTCACTGGCGGCCATCGGCAGGGTGACCCGTATCGTCAGGCCGCCGCCCGGCGTGTCGATCGCGACGATGCTGCCGCCCATTGCTTCGGCGAAGCCCTTGGCCACGGCCAGCCCCAGGCCCACACCGGCGTGCCGGTCGTCGAGCCGCTGGAACGGCTCGAAGATGCGCTCCTTGAGGTGGTCGGGCACACCCTGGCCGTGATCGATCACTTCCAGCACGACGGTCTGGTCGGCCGGGTGCGCGCTCAGCAGCGGCGGGCGGGACGGCGGCGAGTGGCGAAGCGCGTTCGAGAACAGGTTGGCCAGCACCCGCTCCAGCAAGCCCGGGTCGGCCCGGATCAGCGGAACGCCGTCCGGCACGGCGATCTCCATCTGGGCCGGCGCATCCAGTCCGCGCAGCGCGACCGGCGCGACCTCGTCGATCGCGGTCGGGCGCAGGAACGGCTCCAGCGAGCCGGTGTGCAGGCGGCTCAGGTCGAGCAGGTTTCCGATCAGCGCGTCGAGCCGGTCGGCGTTCTGCTCGATCGTGGCCAGCAGGTCGGCCTGGTCGGCCGCCGTCCACTCAACGTCGGTCTGCCGCAGGCTGCTGACGCTGGCCTTGATGGATGCGAGCGGGGTCCGCAGATCGTGGCTGACCGCCGCGAGCAGGGCGGTCCGGATCCGGTTGCCTTCGGCGAGCGCCTCGGCCTGGGACGCCTGCATGCGCAGCCGCTCCCGGTCCAGCGCCGCCGCGGCCTGGGCCGCGAACCCGGCCAGCAGGCTGGTCGTGGCGGCCGTGGTCTGGCCGCTGGTCAGCAGGGCCAGGTCGGAGCGGGGGTGGATCCGGGTCGCGCCCGCCTCGCCGGCCGGGCTTCCGCTGATCGCGACGCTTATCCAGCGTCCGGCGCTGCGTTCCTGCAGCTCGGCGTAGCCGCCGAGCATGCTGGTGAGGTGATCGAGAACGGCGGTCGGGGTGTCCGCGCCGCCCAGCACGGTCCGGGCCAGCCCGAGCAGGGACGCGGTCTCCTCGCGGCTGGCCGCAGCCTGGACGGCCCGCCGCGCGGCCAGGTGGACGATGCTGCTGACCGCCACCGCCACCGTCACGAACAGCACCAGGGCCAGCAGGTTCCGGGGCTCCTCGATGGTGAAGGTGTGCAGCGGCGGGGTGAGATACCAGTTGAGCAGCAGGCTGGACGCCACCGCCGCGAGCACGGCCGGCCAGAATCCGCCGACCACGGTGACCGTCACCACCGCGAGGAGGAAGACAAGCAGGTCATCGGCGAGGTTCAGGCGCTGCCGCGCGGCGACCAGCAGCATGGTCAGCAGGGGCAGGCCGATCAGGGCCAGGGCCACGCCGGACAGCCGCCGCCGGGCGTTGATCGCGCCGGACAGTTGCCGCCGGGCGGCGACCCCGGGACCGGCTCATCCGCCTGGTGGCGGGCGACGCGTCGGGCCGGAGCGGCTGGGCCTGCGGCAGCCCGGCCGCGGCCGGGCCAGCCTCGGCGGATCCGGGCCCGACGTCTCGCGGACCACCGTTGCCCCTGATGACTGCACCCACGCTTTCCAGTGTGGACCGTGTGGTCAACCACCTGAACACTGTCCCGGCGGCGGCCGAGCCGAGCGCCACCGCGGCCATCACGATCGCCGCGTCGACGGCGGTTCTGCCGGAGGGCCTCAGGTGGGCGTACGGGGGCCGGGAGAAACCCGTCACCGTGAGCCAGCCGATGATGCCCAGCGGAACCGACGCCACCGGCTCAGCGATAAAAGAGGTGGTGCCGACGACTACCGCCGCCGCGATCAGGACCCCGGTCGCCGGCAGCCTGCCGTTCAGGCCGGCCGCGACCGTCCCCACCGCGAATAGCGCGGCGAAGGCCACCGGCAGCGCGTACGGTGCCGGGAACCCGCCTCGTCCCTGACGTAGAGTCATCTCTGTTTCATTCGACCGCCGGCTGGCCGGAAATCAAAAGATCTTGATAGATCCTTAACGCCCAGCTCACCGGTCTTGACGCCCCGCTTGCGGCTCCCGCTGAGGCCACCGCCTAGCCTTTGAAATTGCCTGCATGTAGCGATCAACCGCCGGAGCTGCCTACCGCACGCTTGGCCCGATGCCCACCCCAGGAAGGCCGGCTTAGCGGCTTAAGAAAAGTTAGTAGCTTAAGAAAAGGAGGCGGGGACCTAGTGGCCGTGCGCAAGGCGGCTGGGCTGCTCGGCGGGGGCGACAACCTTCCCGAGACCTTCTGGTACTCGGTGAAGCGGCGCCTGCTCGGGCCGCCGCTCGTCAACGAGCAACTCGGTGAGGAGCGGCTGTCCAATCCCGCTCGCCCTGGGCGTGCTGTCGCCCGACGGCATCTCCTCCTCGGCCTACGGCAGCGAAGAGATCCTGATCGAGCTGCTCCGGGGCGGCCTGGCCATCGCCGCCTTCACGGTGCTGCTGCCGCTCACCGGAGTGGTCCTGTTCGTGCTGGCCCTGGTCGTGCTCTCCTACCGCGAGGTCGTCACGGTCTACACCAGGACCGGCGGCTCCTACGTGGTGGCCCGGGACAACTTCGGGCCGAGGGTGGCGCAGATCGCCGCGGTGGCGCTGCTCATCGACTACACGGTCACGGTCGCGGTCCAGACGGCGGCCGGGGCGGCGGCCATCGTGTCGGCGTTCCCGGCGCTGAACACGGTGCCAGTCATCGGCCCGCAGATCCTGCGGATCATCTCGGTGATCGTGATCCTGATCATGTGCTACGGCAACCTGCGCGGCATCAGGGAAGCCGGGCGTGCGTTCGCCCTGCCGACCTACCTGTTCTCCGGCGGGGTGATCCTCATGATCGTCATGGGGCTGATCCGGGAGGCGTTCGGCCGCCTGCCGGTCATCGACCCGGCGACCCTCCACGGGACGTGGTATCAGGGCAGCCATGGATGTCGCTGACCTTTTCCTTCCTCCTCGTCTGGACTCTGCTCCGCGCGTTCGCCAACGGCGGCTCGTCGCTGACCGGCATCGAGGCGGTATCCAACGCGGTCAGCGCGCTGAGGCCGCCGGAGGGCCGAACGCCCGCAAGGTCCTGGTGACGCAGGGCGTCATCCTCGCGTTCCTGGTCGGCGGCATCTCGTGGCTGGCGCACGTGATGCATACGACGCCGTACATCAGCGGCGACCCCGACCGTCTTGTCCCAGGAGGCGAACCTCATCTTCGGCGGGGGCGCGGGCCGGATCCTGTTCTACTTCGTCCAGGGCGCGACCGCGCTGATCCTGTTCACCGGCGGCAATACCAGCTTCAACGGCTTCCCGTTCCTGGCCAGCTTCGTGGCCCAGGACGCGTTCCTGCCCCGCTGGCTGACCAAGCGGGGGCACCGGCTGGTCTTCTCCAACGGCATCATCGTGCTGACCATCGTGTCGCTGGCCCTCATCATCGTCGTCGGGGCGAACGTCAACAATCTGGTGCCGTTCTACGCGATCGGCGTCTTCACCGGCTTCTCCATCGCCGGGTTCGGGATGGCGAAATACCACTCGCGGCGCAAGGAACCGGGCTGGCGGCGGCGGCGCGTCATCAACTTCTCGGCCGGTGTCCTCACCGGGTTCGTGGTCCTGATCTTCGCGGTCACGAAGTTCACCGAGGGCGCGTGGCTCATCGTGGTCGTCGGGCCCATCCTGGTGTTCACCCTGATCCGGCTGAATCGCGAATACCGGTCCGAGGACCAGGTCCTGGAGAACATCGGGGACCGCCGGGCGGCCGGCATCATGCCGCGCCAGCCGAACTACACCCGCCGCGTCGTGCTGGTGTTCGTGGACAGCTTCGACCTGGCGACGATGGCGGCCCTGCGGTACGCGCGGAGCCTGCGGCCCACCTCGATGCGCGCGGTGCACTTCGTCATCGACAGTGCCCGGGCGGAGAGGCTGCGCGAGCAGTGGGTCCGCTACGCCCAGGATGTGCCGCTGGAGATGATCGACACCGCGGACCGGCGGCTGCTGCGCGCCGCGCAGGATCTGGTCCGGCGGGAGGCGGATCAGCCCGGAACCCAGGTCACGGTGGTCCTGCCCCGGCGCAGCTTCTCTCCGCTCATCGGCCGGATGCTGCACGACCGGACGGCGGACAAGATCGCCGGTGTGGTGAGCCGGATCCCGAACGCGGCCGCCGTCGTCATCCCGTTCGACGTGGAGAGCCGGGTCCGGGTGCTCGAGGAGCGGCATGCCGAGCAGGCGGCCGCCGCCGACGGGGCGCGCGATCAGGCGGGCCCGGCGGGCGACCGCGGGAGACTGGCCAGCGTGCCGGCCGAGCGCCCCGCGGAGACCGGCGGGAGCGGCCCCGCCATAGCCAGCCCGGAAAACATGGTGCGGCCGGCCGACGTGGCTCAGCGGGACGACGCGGTGCGCCCAGCGGGGACGGCCGAGGCAGGGCGGCCGAGCGCCGGTGGGGGCGGTCGAGCGCCCCGCCGATACCGCCGGGACGCCGGCCACCCCGGCGACGCCGGCCAGCCCGCGATCCGGCCACGTCAGAGACTCGGGCGACGTCAGAAACTCCGCTCGGGCTCCGGTGACGTCGGGGACTCCCGGGGGACAGGCCGATCGGATCGCTGCGTCCACCGGGCAAGGCCACCGTGGAAGGGGTGGTCCGGTCGGTCGAAACCCGGCCGGTCGAGCAGAATGCCGTCCTGGTCTGCGAGGTCGCCGACTCCACGGGCGAGCTCACCGCGCTGTTCTACGGGCGCAGGCAGATACCCGGGCTTCAGCCCGGCAGCCGGATCCGGCTGTCCGGCCCGGTCGGGATGAAGGAACGTCGCCTGGTGATGGTCAACCCGGCTTACGAGCTGCTGTCCTTATTGGTCGGCTCCGGAGGCGACCAGTTCGTAGGCGGGGTTGATCATGACGGGGTGGCCGTCACTTGAGGCCGACCGGGCCCGCGCAGGCGGATGAGCGACCCGCAGATGACGCCCGCGATGTGGGACCGGCCGTAGAACAGAGCCGTCAGGTCACCGGTCGAATCCGAGACCTCGAGGGCGAGCACCGAGTTCTGCTCGACCGGCCGGATCTCCAGGGCGCGAACCCGCCCTTCCACGGTGGCCTTGCCCGGGGCGGTCAGGGAACCGATCGGCTTGACGTCGGCCGGCGGCACCGGCCGCCCGTAGGTTTGCACGCCTTCTGGCCGTCGGCGCCCCCTCGTTCCGGTCCCGACCTTTTACTAGGTCGCGAAGCTTACGCACGTCTCTCATCTCCTGATCCGGGGGAGTTACCTCGGCCGGTTCCCTTCCCGGGGCGTCCCTCGGGGTGGTTCCTGCTCCCGCTTGGCCGCCGGAACCGTCGGGGGGCAGCTGATCTTCACGCCTGGGCCGCCTTGGCGGCCTGGCGTTCCTGTACCATCCGGACGCGGCTTTGCACGTCATAGGGCACGATGGTCGCGGCGGAACGCGGTATCCGGCTGACCACGGCGGCGATCTTGTCCGCCGTCCGGTCGTGCAGCAGCAGGCCGAGGAGGGCCGAGTAGCTCCGGCGGGGCAGGATCACCGTCACGTGGGTGCTGGGGTCCTCGACCTCGCGGCCGACCAGTTCGGCCGCGCAGTGGGTCAGCCTCCGGTCCGGGCAGTCGATGAAATCGAGGACCACGCCGCGATTGGCGCGCGTCCACTCATCACGCAGCTTATCCGCCCGCACGTTGTCGATGACGAAGTGAACCGCGCGCAGCGACGTGGGCCGCAGGCTTCTCGCGTAGCGGAGCGCGGCCAGGGTGGCCAGGTCGAAGCTGTCCACGAAGACCAGGACCGTGCGGCGGGCGTAGGTGGGCTGGGGCGGCGGCTGGTGCCCGCTGATGGTGGCCAGCACCTCCGACTCCATCCGGTACTCACGGTTCAGCCGGATCAGGGCCGGCACCAGGACGACGAACAGGATGACGACGATCCAGGCGCCCTCGGTGAACTTCACGATCGCGAAGATCGCGACCACGATGGCGGTGAGCACTCCGGCCGACCCGTTGATGATCATCCGGCGCCGCCAGCCCCGCTCCTTGTGGGTGTGGTGGTACCTGGCCATGCCGAAGCCGGCCATCGAGAAGGCGGTGAAGACCCCGATGGCGTAAAGCGGCACGAGGTTGTTGACGTTCGCCCCGCGGATGATGATCAGCGCGATCGAGACCATGGCCAGCAGGACGATCGCGTTGGAGAACACCAGCCGGTGGCCGCGTTTCAGCAGCCAGCGGGGCAGGAACGCGTCCCCCGCGACGTAGCTGGCCAGGAACGGGAACCCGTTGAAGCTGGTGTTCGCGCCCGTGTACAGGATCAGCGCGGTGGCCGCCTGGACCAGGTAGAACAGGATCTGGCCCACGGTCGTGTGGCCGAAGATGACCTGGGCCTCCTGAGCCAGCACGGTGGGATATCCGCTCTTGCGCGGCGCCGTGTGGGCGGCGTGGGCCAGCCAGGAGATGCCCGCGACCAGCACGCCGAGGATGACGCCCTCGGTGATGAGCACCTGGCGGGCGTTGCGTCCCTCCGGAGGCCGGAAGCCTCCCACGGCGTCGGAGACGGCCTCGATGCCGGTTAGCGAGGCGCCGCCGTTGGCGAATCCCTTGAGGAGGGTGAAGATCGTGGCCCCGAGGACCAGGTTCGAAGGGCCGCCGACGGCGATGACGTCGTGCAGCGCGTGCACGTTGTACACGGGCAGATGCCCGCTGACCTCCCGGATCAGCCCGACGATGATCATGACGACGACAGAGCCGGAGAACAGGTAGGTCGGCACGGCGAACAGCCGCCCCGCCTCCCTGATGCCGCGCAGGTTCCCGAAGCACATGAGGACGATCACGCCGATGGTGATCTCGCTGGTGTACGGGCCGATGAAGGACAGCGCCGGGATCGATGCGATGGCCGCGGTGCCCGCGGCCGTCTGGACGGCCACCGTCACCACGTAGTCGATGAGCAGCGCGACGGCGCAGACCTGGGCGACCCGCGGCCCGAAGTTCTGCCTGGCCACCACGTAGGAGCCGCCGGGCCTGATGTAGACCATGACGATCTCGCGGTACGACAGAACCACCAGGACCAGGACGAACAGGACCACCAGCGTCATGGGCAGGATCAGCGTGAACGCGGCCAGGCCGAAGTATGGCAGCAGCTCGCGCAGGATCTCCTCGGTGCCGTACGCCGAGGAGGAGATGCCGTCCGGGGAGAGCACGCCGAGTGCGAGCGGCTTGGACAGCCGCTGCTCACCGAGTTCTTCGTTGACGAGCGGCGGCCCCAGGAGGCGGCGTTTCGTTGAATACCAGAAGCCCTCGGGCAGGCCGCCGCCCGCACCCAGAACATCCGCCGCCTTACGCATGGCCACCTATCTGCGCCTTTCCCTCTCTGCACACTGCCCTGGACTTCATACCACCCGCCCGGATATGCGCGAAACGGACAGGGCACGATAGTTCTGGGCCGGCGGTCGCACGGAGGGCTACCCCGGCCGGCCCCGGGTATACGTGAGCCAGTCAGGCGTCTCCCGCACCTGGCGAATGATCGTGATCACTAGCCGTTCACTTTCGCATGACACGGTAAGGGCCGGGGAGAGCAGAATCGTGCCACTGGCCAGCTGACACGGAAGAGTGGACCGACCATGACGACAACACCGTCCGCGGCCCCGGCGCCGGGAACGAGACAGCAGGACACGCTGCGCCTGTCCGCACTGCTCAGACGTCCGCTCGTCGACAAGAGCGCAGAATCCCTCGGCCGCCTGTCCGACGTGATCGTCCGCCTCCGCGGTGACGACTACCCCGTGGTCACGGGCCTGGTCGCCTCGGTCGGCGGGCGCGAGGTCTACGTCCCCGTCGAGCAGGTGACCAACTTCGACGGGGAGGTGCTCCACCTGACCAGCGCCAAGCTCAACCTGCGGCACTTCGAGCGCCGTCCGGGCGAAGTGCTGCTCAAGGCCGACGTGCTCGGGCACCGGCTGATCAACGTGGAAACCGCGCACCTGGTGCGCGCGGCCGACCTGGAACTGGTCCAGCGGGACGGCGAACGGGTCCTGGTCGGGGTGGACACCCACCGTCGGCCGCCATGGCTGCTCAACGCCCTGCATCTCGGGCGGTCCGCGCCGGCGGCTCAGGCCGATCCCGGTCACTTCCGCGACTGGAAGGAATTCGAGCCGCTGATCGGGCACGCCAGCAGCGCGCTGCTGCGAGGCCCGTTCGGGCGGATCAGGAGGCTGAAGCCCGCCCAGATCGCCGACCTGCTCGAGGACGCATCCAAAGAGGAGGAGACCGAGATCCTCGGACAGGTCCATGCGGACCCCGAGCTGGAGGCGGACGTCTTCGAGGAGCTCGACGAGGACCGGGCGTCCAAGCTGCTCGGCGCGCGGACCAACGAAGAGATCGCCGAGGTCCTCACCCACATGCGCTCCGACGACGCGGCCGACGCGATCGCGGAACTGCCGCAGAACCGCCGGCAGCCGGTCATCGATCTGCTGCCGCCCGGCGTCCGGACCAAGGTGCTGACCCTGATGGGGTTCAACCCGACCAGCGCCGGCGGCCTGATGGGCATGGACTACCTGGCCGTGCGGTCCGATCGGCCGGTCGGTGAGGCGGTCGCGGCGGTCAGCGTCGCATCCAGCCTGCAGCCGGAGGCGCTGACCAGCGTGCACGCGGTCGACGACGACACCTGCCTGCGCGGCGTGGCCAAGCTGGTCACGCTGCTCCAGTCCGACCAGGCGGCGCCGCTCATCGAGGTCTGCGACACGGACCCGGTCCGGGTTGGCCCCGATGCCGACGTCGTGGACGTCGCCGTGCTGATGACCGACTACAACCTGATCACCATCCCGGTCGTCAACGAGCGCAGCCGCCTGCTCGGCGTGATCACCGTCGATGACGTGCTCGAGGTGACCCTGCCCGACGACTGGCGGCGCCGCGAGGCGGCCGAGCCCCCGGACGCGCACCACGGGGAGGCTCAGTGACCGGGAAGACGCCGTGACCGGGGACCGCGAGGTTCCCCGGCCGGACCCAGGCGCGGTCGCCCAGGGTGTACCCGGGCCTCCGGAGCATGGGAATCCCGCGCCGGACTCCGGGACGCAGGGCACCGCAGCCGACGGCGCGAACACCCGGCCGGCCGGGCCGCGCCGCGCCCCCGGCCCCCCCGGCCCTGGCCCTGCTGGACCGCGCGAGCAGGTTCCGGGCCGCCCTGCCCCTGGCCGGCCTGAGCCGTCCCGCACCGGGCCAGGCGGGGCGTTCCGCAGCAGCCCAGCACAGCGCGGTGCTCGACCAGGCCCACCTCGGTGACATCGAGGGAGCGCTCGGCCGGATCCGGGTCGGCGGCGACGATCAGCGCAGCGGCCTGCGCCGGCGCCTGGTCACGTTCCTGGCGATCGTCGGGCCCGGCCTGATCGTGATGGTCGGCGACAACGACGCGGGCGGCGTGTCCACCTACGCCCAGGCCGGGCAGGACTACGGATACAGCCTGCTGTGGACGCTGCTGCTGCTGATCCCGGTCCTGATCGTCAACCAGGAGATGGTGGTGCGCCTCGGCGCGGTCACCGGCGTCGGGCACGCCCGGCTCATCAACGAGCGGTTCGGCCGGTTCTGGGGCTGGTTCAGCGTCGGTGACCTGTTCGTGCTCAACTTCCTGACCATCGTCACGGAATTCATCGGTGTGTCCCTCGCCCTGAGGTACTTCGGCGTCAGCCCGTACGTCTCCGTGCCGGTCGCCGCGATCTTGCTGGTGCTGATCACGGCGAGCGGCAGCTTCCGCAAATGGGAACAGGCGATGTTCCTGTTCATCGCGGTCAGCCTGATCATGTTCCCGATGGCCTTCCTGTCCCACCCGTACTGGGGGCAAATCGGTTACCACTTCGTGGTGCCGGGCGTGCAGGGCGGCGTCACCTCCAACGCCGTGCTGCTCATCATTGCCATCGTCGGCACCACCGTCGCCCCGTGGCAGCTGTTCTTCCAGCAGTCCAACGTGATCGACAAGCGGATCACCCCGCGGTTCATCCGGTACGAGCGAGCCGACACCACGCTCGGGGCGTTCGTGGTGATCGTCGGGGCCACGGCGATCATGATCACGGCCGTCTTCGCGGTCCGCGGGACCCACCTGGCCGGGCATTTCACCGACGCGCTCGGCGTCGCGAACGCGCTCGCGCACTATCACAGCCGGCTCCTGGGCGCGTTCTTCGCGATCGTGCTGTTCGACGCGAGCATCATCGGCGCCGCGGCGGTCACGCTCTCGACCAGTTATGCGTTCGGTGACGTGTTCGGCATCCGGCATTCGCTGCACCGCAAGTTCAAGGACGCCAAGCCGTTCTACGCCAGCTACAGCGGCATGATCGCCGTCGCGGCGGCCATCGTCCTCATTCCCGGGGCGCCGCTCGGGCTGCTCACCACGGCGGTCCAGGCGCTGGCCGGCATCCTGCTGCCCAGCGCGAGCGTGTTCCTGCTGCTGCTGTGCAACGACCGGGAAGTCCTGGGCCCCTGGATGAACCCCCGCTGGCTCAACATCCTGGCCAGCTTCATCATCGGGGTGCTGCTCGTGCTGTCCGGCACGCTCGTCGTCACCACGCTGTTCTCTAATCTCAACGCGGCGCAGACGGCGATCTGGATCGCCGTCGGTCTGGTCGCCGGGGCCGCGGTGACCGGCGCCTGGTTGTGGCTTACATCGTCCCGGCGGCCGCCCAGGGAGCCCCACCCACGCGAGACGATGACCGATACCGAACGGATGAACTGGCGGATGCCGCCGCTGGCCCTTCTGAAGCCGGTCGAGTGGTCAACCGGGACCAAAATGGGCGTGCTGCTGCTGCGCGGCTACCTCGTCGTGTCCGTGCTCCTCCTGATCGTCAAGGCGGTCCAGCTCGGCGGCGGCCTGAGCATCTGACCAGGAATGAGTGTGGCGCAGCCAACGTTGCGCCAATTTGTAGCCGTGCTTTGAAGCGGGCTATTGTTCCACGGGGCTCCGCCGTCGCGGAGGCCCCGGGCAGCCCCAGAACGACGCGGCCTCCACCTGGAGTGCCCGCGTTTGTTGTGCGCACGGGGATGGCGCCGAGTGAAGGAGGTGAGGGCCGTGCCAGACGGCAGTCATAGTTGCAGCTGCAGTTCTTGCGATCCTCATCCTCATCCGCAGATCTCGCAGCGCTGACCGCGGCGCCCAGCTGACTTTCGTCTTTACGTTCACCGCGCCGCTGTCCCGCGTTTAGCGCCGGGTGTCACCACCTTCCGTTCGGTGGATTTGGTGTGCCCGTGTGCGTTGCCTGATGTGCGCACCCAGATCGGGAGGTGCGTCTTGGCGAACATCTTCAACGGCCAGCAGGTAACGGAGCCGCCGGGACCATGTCGGGCGTCGGGCACGCCCGGCTGATCCACGAGCGGTTCGGCCGGTTCTGGGCCGCGTTCTCCGTCGGCGACCTGGTGCTCGTGAACGGGCTCACCATCGTCACCGAATTCATCGGCATCGCGCTCGCCGGAAGCTACTTCGGCATCCCGCGCTGGCTGAGCGTGGCCGGGGCCGCGGCCATTCTGGTCGGCTTCACCGTCACCGGAAGCTTCCGCCGCTGGGAGCGGTGGATGTACGTGCTGATCGGCGTCAACGCGGCTGATGCTGCCGCTGATCTTCCTCACCCACCCCCGGCCGCTGCGGATGGCGCATGACTTCCTGCTGCCCGGCTTCCCGGCCGGCGCGGGCGGGCACGGCGGGCTGAACGCGGGCGTGCTGCTGCTCGTCATCGCGATCATCGGCACGACCGTCGCGCCGTGGCAGCTGTTCTTCCAGCAGTCCAACGTCGTGGACAAGAGGATCACGCCGCGGTGGATCGGGTACGAGCGGGCCGACACGGTGATCGGGTCGTTCGTCGTGGTCATCGGGGCGGCGGTCCTGATCGGCGTCACCGCGTCCGGCCTGGGCGGCACGGTCCTGCACGGTCACTTCACCGACGCCGGGGCGGTCGCCACCGGCCTCGGCCGGTTCGTCGGGCACCACGCCGGCGGGATGTTCGCCCTGGTGCTGCTCGACGCGTCGCTGATCGGGGCGGCCGCGGTGACGCTGGCCACCTCCTATGCGCTGGGTGACGTCGCGGGGGCGCGGCACTCGCTCCACCGCGGCATCAAGGACGCGCCGGTCTTCTACGGCTGCTACGCGTTCTTCCTTGCCGCCGCGGCCACGGTCGTGCTCATCCCCGGGACGCCGCTCGGCCTGATCACGGAGGGCGTCCAGGCGCTGGCCGGTGTGCTGCTGCCCTCGGCGACCGTGTTTTTGGTGCTGCTGTGCAACGACCGGGACGTGCTGGGCCCGTGGGTAAACCGGCCGTGGCTCAACGCCGCCGCCGGGGTGATCATCGGCGTCCTGGTCCTGTTGTCCCTGGTGCTCACGGCGGCCATGCTGTTCCCGTCGCTGAGCGGCGGCCAGCTCACCGCGATCCTGGCCGGCGGGGCGGGCGCCGGGCTAGCGGGCGCGGGAGTCTGGGCCGCGGCGCGGTGGCGTTCCGCGCGGCGGGCGGGCCTGCCCGAGGACCCCGAGGAGGAGCTCGACACCGGGGTCGTGCTGCAGGCCGAGCGGATGATGTGGCGGATGCCGCCGCTGTCCGAGCTGCCCCGCCCGCGGTGGTCGCCGGGCCGCCGCCTCGGCCTGCTGACCTTGCGCGGCTACCTGGTGGTGGCGGTCGGCCTGGTCGTGGTCAAGATCGTGGAACTGGCCGGCGCGCCACTGACCGCTACGGCCGCCATGATCGTGGGGCGTTTCCCGCTGCCCGGGCTGGCGCGCCGCAGCTCGATGGGCGGGCGCGTCAGCCATCCCCGGGCCAACGCGGAACCGCACGTGACCGCCAGGCGTCCAACTCGCAGCAATTTGCTACGAGAGGGGTGCCATGACCGGCGCGGCGCGCCACGATGGCCGTATGACGGTGCGCGCTGGCGTGTGGCCGGCGGCCGGAGCGGTCCTGGCGCTGGCGCTGGTTGCGGGCTGCTCGGCCAGGCCCGGGCAGCGGCGGCGCGGGCGCGGCACCGGCACCGGCCAGGCCGGGGCCGCCGGGTCGTCCGGCGCAGCCGCCTCGCCGTCGGCCGGCGCGCGGCCGGGACGGCCGGGACGGCTGGGTCTGGCTCGGCCGGGACCGCCGGGGGGACGGGATCGGCCGGGGCCGGCGGGATCCGGCGCTGGTTCCGGGACGCAGGCGGGATGTACCGCGTGGCCCGCCGGATCGAGCCGGACCATTCTGTCCATCACGCGCTGGCAGCGACGGCCAGACCTACTGCGTCCGGACCGGCCAGACCGTGCAGGTCCTGCTGTCGGGCTCGCTGGCGCTGGCCGACGGGGCCCAGCCGCCCCGGCTGACCGGCGACGCACTGGCCGCGGGGCCGGTGCGGCAGGCGCAGATGATGAAGATGCCCGCGCAGTCCTACACGGCCGTGCGGCCCGGGACGTCCGTGCTCACCATCGTCCGGCTCCCGTGCCACTCGCCGCTGTCGATGCGGGCCAGCCCGGGGGCAGCCGGTCCGGTGGCCGCCGAGACGGAGCAGGCGGCCGGGGCATCACCGGCCGCGCTGTTGTCGTTCGCCGTCGGCGGCGGCGGGGTGCCGGTCGGCACGAACTGCGGTGCGCAGCAGGTGCTGCGCGTGTTCATCGTCGTGACCTGACGGCGGCCGTTCAGGCGCGGGCGCCGCGGCGCTCACGTTCGAGGATCAGCGCCAGCGTCGGGCACGCCGCGACCGCGCGGCGGGCGTGCGGGAGCAGGTTGTCGGGCACGCGGTCCGATTCGATGATCGGATAGCCCCACGGATCGAGACCGATGATCTCCGGCAGCAGATCGGCGCACACGCCGTGCGCATCACAGCTGATCGGGTTGACGCGCAAAATGTGGCTCATGCCCGGCTCACCTCACGCCGGGTACGGGCTGGCGCCGGCCGCGGCATCGATCCCGGGACCGGCAGGACCGGGCGCTGCCGGGTGCCGGCGCACGGCCCGCGACGCTGGTGGTGGCGCAGGTCAGCGCCGAAGGCGCGCAGGGCGCTGCGGGCCAGCCCCACGGGACCGTCGGGGAAGTGGCACGCCCCGCGCTTTTCGACCAGCGGCAGAGCCGCAGGCCCAGCGGATGGACCGTTCGTCGGCCCGCTTCCAGGCGATGTGCTCGAGCACGTCGGCCAGGGCCGGGACGCCGTTCAGGCACGGGCCGCACTGGCCCGCGCTCTGCGTGCCGAGGTACCGGACGACCCGGGCGGTTTCGGCCAGGCCGCAGGAGGACTCGGGCAGGACGATCACGATGCCGGCGCCGAGGGCGGCTCCGAGGCGGCGCAGGGCAGGCCCGCTCACCGGCGCGTCCATCGCATCGGGCAGCGGCAGCCACCCCCCGAAGTACCCCCCGGCCAGGATGGCCTGGGCGGGCTCGGTCAGCCCGCCGGCCAGCCTGATCAGATCGGCGACCCGCATGCCCAGCGCGATCTCGTACACGCCGGGCCGCTGGACGCCGCCGCCGACGGTCACCAGCGCCGACCCCGGTGCCTCCGCGGTGCCGACCGAGGCGAACCAGTCCGGCCCGTAACGGGCGATCAGAGCGATATGAGCGAGCGTCTCCACGTTGCTGACCAGCGTCGGGCGGCCGCGGACGCCGCGCTCGAACGGCCGCGGCGGCACGAAGACCGGGATGGCGGGGCCCTCGTTCAGGTAGTTGACCAGCGCGGTCTCCTCGCTGGCCACGTACGAGCCGTAGACGGGGATCACCGCGACCGGTGCCCGGTCGAGGCCGGCGTGCTCCCGTTCGGCGACCGCGCCGGCCAGCCGCCGGATGAGCCGCTCGTCCTGGCCGTCCACGCACAGATAGGCGTCGGGCGCCCCGACGGCCTCGGCGGCCAGCTGGATCCCGTCCAGCACCAGGTGCGGCGCGCGAGCCAGCAGCACGGCGTCCTTCCCGCTGGCCGGCTCCGACTCCACGCCGTTGGCCACGACGATCGACCCGGCTGGGGAGGTTCCCAGGAAGCCGCCGCGGCGGCCCAGCTTGTCCGCCACGGCCCGCATCTTCACCGCGGCCGGGAAGCCGGCGCCGCCCCGGCCGGTCAGGCCGGCCCGTTCCACGTCGGCGATCAGCGCGCCCGTGACTCCCGGGACCGGGCCGTACCGGTCGAGGTGCCGGGGGAGGTTCAGCGGCCCGTCGGCCGGCACGAGGCGGGGCAGCTGCCCCGGTGGCAGCGCTGGGCGCCTGCTGAGCTGGTCCCGTTCCCGCCTCAATGGGCCCCCTTCCCGCCGCCTGCCGGGGCGGAGGTCTGCGCCGCCTTGGATAGCAGCGAGGACGGGGTACCGGCCCGCTTGGACCAGCCCGGCTGGAGCGGCCCGTTGGCCAGCCACACCCCGGAGGCGAGGAGGACGACCGCGAGTGCGACGGCGCTGGCGACCCGCACGCCAGGGCTGGCGGCCAGCCCTGGGCCAGCCGCCAGATGATCAGGACGGTGATCAGGGCCACGGACGCGCCGGTCAGCCAGAGCACCCAGCTCGCCGGCGTGTCGGTGCCGGTCCCGAGGCCGTGAACCACCGCCACCGGCCAGCACAGGTAGACGCTCCAGTGGACCAGGCGCCAGGATCGGTAGCCGAGCCGGCTCCGGACCAGGCTGGTGACGGTCACGGCGGCCATCAGGTCGAACGCGATCGTCCCGAGCCCGAGCCAGAAGGGCCGGTAGGCGGAGATGAACGGGAACACCACGTCGGCCAGGCTGATCGGGGTGTAGCTGTCCGCGACCGCGGTGACGATGTGCAGCCCGGTGAAGACCAGCGCGACCAGAGCGACGTTGCGGTGCAGCGCACCGGTGATGTACCGGGGCCAGGTCGCGCCCTCGAACCGGACGCTGGACAGCAGCCCGAGCGCCATGGTGCCGGTCAGCAGCACCGATGGCCACCAGCCCGGTGGCGCGCGTGATGTACCAGATCGGGGTCGAGGATGTGACGACGACGGCCCCGGGGCTCATGAACCGCCCGAGACCGACTGCGGGGGAGCCTGCACCGGGGCCTGGACCGGTGCCTGCGCGGGAGCCTGCACCGAGCCGCTGCTGCCCTGTGATCCGCTCCCCTGAGAGCCGGACCCGCTATTGCTCTGGGCGCCCGTGCTGCCCTGCGACCCGGAACCCTGCGAGCCATTGCTCTGGGACCCGCTGTTCGCCGAACCGCTGCTGGCGTGGTTGGTCGCGCCGGAACCTGAACCGCCGGATGTAACGGCCGCGCTCGACCGGGCTGAATGCCCGAACGCCCCGAACAGGATGGCGCAGCACGCGACCCCGGCCGACCCGATCGTCACCGTCAGCTTCCGTACCCGGCGCAGGCCATCCTCACGCGCCGCTACGGCATAGCGAACGTCATCGTGGCGCATTCAGCTTCCTTCCGTTTACCAGTATCTCCGCAGGCGGCATTCCATGTTCGTTCGGTAATCAAGCTTGCCTGCTCGGACGCTAAGACACGAACCAATCGAGGTTCAGATTTGACTAAGAAAAGTGCGCCCGGCGGCAGGCCAGCGTTCGGGGCCACCGCGCTTTGCATAACGTGGGCCCATGAAGTGCCAAGGAGGACGCCGTGCTGGGTGGTGAGAACGCGGGAAGGGTGGCGCACGCCGGGCCGTCATCCGGGCGGTCGTCACTGGCGCGGGTGATCGTCGTCGAAGACGACGACGGCATCGCGACCCAGATGGTGCGCGGGCTGGACCGGGCCGGGTACGAGGCCGAGCACGTCGCGACCGGCGCGCAGGCGCTGGAGCAGACCTCAGCCGACGTCGTGCTGCTCGACCTGGGTCTGCCCGACATCGACGGCATAGAGGTATGCCGGCAGCTGCGCGCCCGCTCCGACGCGGCCATCATCGTGGTGACGGCCCGGGGGGAGGAGGGCGACCGGGTGCTTGCCCTCGACGAGGGGGCCGATGACTACCTCGTGAAGCCGTTCGGGCTGGCCGAGCTGCTCGCGCGGATCCGGGCCGTGCTCCGCCGGACGATGGCCGCCGACAGCGAGATGCTCCGGCACGGTGACCTCACCGTGGACCTGCGGACCTGCCGCGTGACCGTCGCCGGCCGGGAGATCGCGCTCACCCCGAAGGAGTTCGGCATCCTGGAGTGCCTGGCCACCGACCCGGGCCGGGTGGTCACCCGCCAGGAGATCCTCGAGCAGGCCTGGGACGCTCACTGGTACGGCCCGGGCAAGGTGCTCGACGTCCACATGGCGGCGCTGCGCCGCAAGCTCGGCGAGCCCGGTCTGATCGAAACGGTCTACGGGCGGGGCTTCCGCCTGGCTGATCCGCGCGGCTGACTGGGCGGCTGAGGCGATGACCAGGCGGATCCTGCTCGCCTTTGTCGGGCTCACGATGGCGATCCTGGCCGCCGCGGTCATCCCGCTGGGGATCGAGGCGACCGCCCACGACTACCACGACTACGTGGAGGACAGCGTCAACCGCGCCCGGACGGCCGCGGGATCGGCCGAGGAGTGGCTCGGTGACGGCAACCGCGGCCCGGTACTCGGCGACCTCGTGACGACCGCCCAGCAGGCGGGGGACGGCATAGTCATCCTCGACGCCAGCGGCCGGGTCCTGGTCACCAGCCGGCCGGACGTCGCGATCCCCGGGTCCATGACCGCCGAGGCCAGGGCGGGGAAGACGGTCACGCGCCTGATCGGCGACCATCTGATCGCCGTGGTCCCCATCCGGGAAGAAGGCCCGGTGCTGGGCGCGGTGGTGGTGATCCGCCCGACCCAGGCGCTCGAACAGCGGATGACGGTGTTCTGGGCCACGATGGCGATCATCGCGGCGGCGGCGCTCGTGGCCGCTGCGGGCGTGGGCCTCGCGGTCGCCCGGTGGGTGGCCCGGCCGCTGGCCGTGCTGGATTCCTCGGCCCGCCAGCTCGGCGACGGCGACCTCACGGTGCGGGCGCCGGCAGGCTCGGGCCCGGGGGAGCTGCGCCGGCTCGCGGCCACGTTCAACACGATGGCCGGGCGCCTGGAGACTCTCGTGCACGGCCACCGGGCCGTGATCGCCGACGTTTCGCATCAGCTGCGCACACCGCTCGCCGCGCTGCGGCTGAGGCTGGACCTGCTCGCGGCCGATGCCGACGAACGGACCGCCGCCGAGCTCGGCGGCGCCCTCGGTGAGCTCGCGCGGCTGTCCCGGCTGGTCGACGGCCTGCTCGCGGTGGCGAGGGCGGAGAACGTCGTCCCGCACCCCGTCCCGGTCGGCGTTCGGGAGGTGATCAACGAGCGGGTGGAGGCGTGGGTCCCGGTCGCCGCGGAGCGGGGCGTGCAGCTCGGCACGGTGGTCCCCCGCCGGATGACCGCCCTGCTCGGCGAGGGTTACCTGGAACAGATTCTCGACAACCTGCTGGCCAATGCGCTCGATGCGACCGGCGAGGGTCACCGGGTCACCGTGTCGGCCCTGGCCACCGCCGAAGGAATCCGGGTCACCGTGGCCGACAATGGGCCGGGAATGAATCAGGCCGAACGGGACGGTGCATTTCACCGATTCGCCACCGGAAGCTCCAGTGGTACGGGCCTCGGCCTGGCCATCGTGCATCGCCTGGTCAGCTCGAGCGGGGGCACGGCCCGCCTGGCCGAAACCGAGGGCGGCGGCCTGACCGTCATCCTGGACCTGCCCGCCGCGCCCGCCGCCAGCCCGCCTGCCGGGAACGCCGCGGCCGGCGGTCGGCCGCCTGATGGGTAACCGTGGCCAATACTTCACCTGACAACTGCGGCCATTGACCGACAAAACTTGTCAGACTTACCTCCGGGCGCTATCACCGTCGTAGGAGGCCGGGATGGATGGCAACCGGATCAGCCGGCGCGGCCTGCTGAAGGCGGGGCTGGCCGCGGGAGCCGTGGCGGGCACCGGAGCGTGGAGCGGGACGCAGCCGGCCGCCGCGGCGGCGGGGTCCGGAACGCGATGGGCGGGGCACCTGCGCCGGCCGGGGTCGCTGCCGTTCCCGGAGCACCCGGCCGGGACCGACACGATCCCGCAGATCGAGCACATCGTGGTCCTGATGATGGAGAATCACTCATACGACAATCGCCTGGGGATGCTGCGCCGGCCGGGCGCGGACGGCTTCCGGATCGGCCGCAACGGCCTGCCCACCGCGGCGAATCCTTACCCCAACGGCGATATCCAGCACGCGTTCCGGATGCCGACCACGTGCCAGCAATCCGGCCACCCGGCGCAGGACTGGCTGGCCAGCCACACCCAGTACGACGGCGGCCGCAACGACGGCTTCGTCATCTCGAGCAGCGGGCCGGTCGCCATGGGCTACTGGGAACGCGCTGACCAGCCCTTCTACTACTCGCTTGCCTCGACGTTCCCGATCGCGGACCGGTACTTCTCCTCGGTGCTGGGCCAGACCTATCCGAACCGGCGTTACCTGCTCGCGGCGACGTCGATCGGGCAGGTGGACGACACCACGCCCGGCCTGACCGACTACCCGGCGAACGGCACCATCTTCGACCAGTTCGACGCGCACGGCATCTCGTGGAAGGACTACTACACGACCCTGCCCAGCGTGCTGCTGTACCCGCCGCTGTATGAGAAGAGCCTGGCCAAGGTGGTTCCCGTGGCGGACTTCTTCGCCGACGCGGCCGCCGGGACGCTGCCCGGCTACTGTCTGGTTGAGCCCGACTACAGCAACCAGTCGGAGGAGAACCCGCAGAACATCGCCGAGGGCGAGGCGTTCGCCGCCAAGGTGATCAACGCCGTCATGGCCGGGCCGGGATGGGACCGCACGCTCCTGGTCTGGACGTATGACGAGCACGGCGGCTACTACGATCACGTCCCGCCGCCGGCCGCGGTGCCGCCCGACGCCATCCCCCCGGCCGTGCCGCCGGGCCAGGGATCGTCCTACGACGGCTTCGCCCGCTACGGGTTCCGGGTGCCGTGCGCGGTCGTCTCCCCCTGGGCGCGGAGGCACTACGTCTCGCACCGCACGTTCGACCACACGAGCATCCTGAAGCTGGCCGAGACGAAGTGGAACCTGCCCGCCCTCACTTACCGGGACGCCAACGCGGCCAACATGCTCGATCTGCTCGACCTGCGCCGCCCATCTTTCCGGCGGCCCCCGGAACTGGCCCCGCCCCGGCTGGAAACTGACCCGGGCGCGCTGGCCTGCAACGTCAGCGGGCCGGGCACCATACCGCCGCCCGGCTCGGTGACGCCTCACTGACCTGGGCGCTGACCTGGGCCGCCCGGAAGCCCACATCTATTTACAGAACGCGGTTATTCGGTCACTGTATGTGCGGTAGGCTCACGCTCCGTCTCCAAGATATTCCGCAGCGTGAGAAGGGTTCTTTCATGTTCGATGTTCGGTGGTCCCGTCTGCCGGGGCTCGTGGCCGTGCCCGCCCTCGCGGCCCTGGCCGTCGCAGGCTGCTCGTCCGGCGGTTCATCCAGCTCCACTCAGGCCACGGACCAAAGCGCGGCGAACACCAGTGTCCAGTCCGCGTACACCGCCAGCCAGCTCCAGAGCGCGCTGCTGAGCAAGATCAACGGCCAGGCGCCCTCGGCACCCGTGGAGTCGGGGGCCTACGGCTCGCTGGCGGAGGTCAAGGCGACCAAGAGTTCCATGAAGGGCGTCACGGTCAGCCCGGCCAAGTGCGCGCAGACCACGATGACCGGGTTCAACTCGCCGGCCTTCGCGAGCGTCCCGGCGACGGTCTCGACCTACCGCGTCGGCGGCAACGGCATCTCCGAGGTGCTGCTCTCGCCGTCCTCCTCGACCGCGGCGCTGGCGCTGGCCAAGCAGATCCCGGCCGGCTGCTCCACCTACAGCGCCAAGGTGGGCGGCAAGACCTTCACCTACACGGTCGCGGAGCGGGATCTGGCCAACCTGGGCCAGGCGGCGCGGGCCATGAACATCAAGGCCACGGGCGCCCAGAGCGTGGACGTCTGGTCGGTCGTGTACCGGGCGAGCAAGTTTGTCGGCGCCGTCACCATCGTCGGCCCGGCCGCCTCGCAGAGCACCGCCACGAACCTCGCCGCCCAGGCGTACGCGCACGCGGTGAAGACGCTGCACTAAGCATCACCTGCCCTCACAGCGGGTGGCCGGCTAGACGCAGGCCGCCCAGGCGCCCCCGGCGACGGTACCGCCGGGGGCGCCTGTGATGGGAGAATGGGCCAGTGAGTGAAGCATGGCCGCGGTTCCGCCGCATCCTCGAGAACCTGCCCGGCTACCAGCCAGGGACCACAGCGCCGGCGACGGGACGTCAGTCGTTCAAGCTCTCGTCCAACGAGACTCCCTATGGCCCGCTGCCCTCGGTGGCCAAGGTCATCGCCGAAGCCGCCCTGAACGTCAACCGCTACCCCGACAACGGCGCGGAGCTGCTGACCGCCGCGATCGCCCAGCGGTTCGACGTGCCGCCCGAGCATGTGGCCGTGGGCTGCGGCTCGGTCGGAGTGGCCCAGCAATTGCTGGAGGCGGTCGGTGAGCCGGGCGCCGAGGTCCTCTACGCCTGGCGGTCATTCGAGGCCTACCCGATCCTTACCGATCTGGCCGCCGCTACCTCGGTTCAGGTGCCACTGCGGGACGAAGCCCATGACCTGGCGGCGATGGCGGACGCGATCACGCCGCATACCCGCCTCATCTTCGTCTGCAACCCGAACAACCCCACCGGCACAGTGGTGCACGCCGGCGAGCTGACGGACTTCCTCGACCGGGTACCAGCGGACTGCCTGGTGGTTCTGGACGAGGCGTACCGCGAGTACATCCGGGACGAGTCCGTCCCCGACGGGCTGAGCCTCTACCGCGACCGGCCCAATGTCGCGGTGCTCCGCACCTTCTCCAAGGCCTACGGCCTGGCCGGCCTGCGGGCCGGGTTCGTGGTCGGCCATGAGCCGGTCGCCCAGGCGGTCCGCAAGACCATGCTCCCGTTCAGCGTCAACAGCCTGGTCCAGGCCGCGGCCGTCGCGTCGCTCGCGGCCGAAGCCGAGCTCCTCGACCGGGTGGAGGCCACCGTCGAGGAGCGGACCCGGGTCCGTGCGGCGCTGCTGGCCGACGGCTGGACGGTTCCCCCGACGGAGGCCAACTTCGTCTGGCTGCGGCTGGGCGAGGACACCACGGCCTTCGCGGCGGCCTGCGCCCGGGCCGGGGTCAGCGTCCGGCCCTTCGCCGGGGAGGGCGCCCGCGTGTCGATCGGCGAGCCCGAAGCCAACGACACGTTCCTCGCGGTCGCCCAGGCCTTCCCCCGCCGCAACTTATCGGTCCGCCCCTTGCGCGCCGTGCCCCCGGGGCGGCCGTTGACGTGCGCTGCAATGCCGAAATAGCCTGATCCAGGTCGGTGGCAACGTTGTCATCATGGATCTTGGGCGCGGCCTGGCCGGCGTCGGCAGGCTAGCCCGACGAGGCGGTCAGCGAGGAGCGCGCGCAGTGGTTGGATTCAGGCCCGGGCCGAAACCAGTGAAACGCTGGCTGGCTGCGGCGAGCGCGGGGGCGGCGGTTGCCGCCCTCGTGACGGCATCCGCGGCCCTCCCGGCCCGCGGGGCGGCCATACCCGGGGCGGAGCGAAGATCTACTGACTACAGCGCCCTGGTCGACACGTTCGTCGGCAGCGACAACCAGGGGTACACGTTCCCGGGTGCGTCGGCACCGTTCGGCATGACCCAGGTCAGCCCGACGACGGCCGCATACACCGGATACGCCTACACGGACCCGGCCATCCGGGGTTTCGGGACCATCTACCTGTCCGGCGCCCACATGGCCGAGCAGGGGCAGGTGTCGATGCTGCCCACCGTCGGCCTGGTCGGCCCGGGTGGCGCGTATGACACGACGAAGGCGGCAACGTTCGATCAGAAGAACTACGCGTCCCCTTACACGCACGACGGCGAAGTCGGCCAGGCCGGGTACTACAAGACCACGCTGACACCGGCCGCCGGGAACATCACCGTGGAGGCCACCGCGACGACCCGCGTCGGAGTGCAGCGCTACACGTTCCCGAAGACCGCCAACGCGAACGTGTTCGTCAACGTCGGCCAGGGTGCCAGTTCCGAGAACGTCACCAGTTCCAGCGTCCGTATCGTCGGCGACCGTACGGTTGTCGGTGAGGTGCACATCAAGAGCAACCGGTCGACGGCGCAGCATTCGCTCGAGTTCACCACGTGGTTCGCCACCCGCTTCGACCGCCCGTTCACGGGCTCGGGGACGTGGGACGCGGCCGGTGCGACCCCCGGGTCCACCGCCGCCTCGTCGAGCACCAAGGGACTCCTCGGGGCCTACCTGACCTTCGACGCTTCCTCGGATCAGACCGTGCAGGCGTCCACCGCCGTCTCCTACACCGGCCCGAATGGCGCCCTGGAGAACTTGAGGGCCGAGGGCCTGACCCGTCACCTGGGCGCCGATCACGACGCGGACCCGATCCCGTTCGGCACCATCGAGCGGCAGACGCGCCAGGCCTGGAACGGCGAACTGGGCAAGTTCGCGGCCCGGGGCGGCTCCGCGGTGGAGCGCTCGGCCTTCTACACCGCTCTGTACCACGCCTACCTGGAGCCGCAAACGGGCGACGATGCGGACGGCACGTACCGCGGATACGACAACCAGCTGCATGCCGCCCGGGGCTGGACCTACTACCAGTACTTCTCGCTGTGGGACACGTTCCGGTCGCAGAACCAGTTCCTGGCCATGTTCCAGCCCACACGGGCGCGCGACATCGCGAAGTCGCTGCTGGCCATCCGGAACGAGGCGGGATGGCTGCCGCGCTGGGGCTTCGCCGACTTCGAAACGAACGTGATGGGCGGTGACCCGGTCACGTCGATGCTGGCCGACCTCTGGCGGTACGGAGACCTGAACGCGAGGTCGGCGGCGAGCGCCCTGCTCGACAACCTCGACTCGACGCCGCCCGCAGGGTCGCAGTTCCAGGGCCGGGCCGGCAATCCGACCTACATCGCGGACGGCTATATCGTCCCGGCCGCGGGCACCACCGACACCTCCAACGCCGGATCGGCGACGCTGGAGTACGCGGCGGCCGACTGCTCCGCTGCGCCGCTCTTCGCCTCGATCGGCGACCAGGCTGACGCGCAGCGGCTGCGTGCTCGCTCGGGCAACTGGGTGAACGTGTGGGATCCGTCCCTCACCGATCCGGCGCTCGGGATGAGCGGGTTCCCGCGGGAGCGCACCGCCGGGGGCGGCTGGGCCACGGGCGGCCCGCAGGCGTCCACGGTCGGCTTCCAGGAGGGCACCCCGTGGCGCTACCAGTGGCTTGCCTGGCAGGACTTTCCCGGCCTGGAAAAGGCGGTGGGAGGAAATGCGGCCGCCGTGAACCGCCTCGACACGTTCTTCAGCACGGACAAGGTCCTCGCCTCCCCGGGCGCGGCGGCCCGGAACGAGTGGGTGTCCGCCACGCAGGGGTACACGAATTCGTTCCGGTACGACCCGAACAATGAGCCCGATCTGCAGACGCCGTGGCTATACGACTTCGCCGGCGTGCCCGCCAAGGCGTCCGCGGTCGTGCGGGCGCAGCAGACGCTGTTCACCAACGGCCCGGGCGGCATCACCGGCAACGACGACATGGGCGAGATGTCGGCCTGGTACGTGTTCTCGGCCCTCGGCATCTACCCGTCACTGCCGGGCAGCGGAGACCTGCTCCTGTCCGCTCCGCTGTTCCCGCGAATCGACGTCTCGGTGCCGGATGGCACCCACCTCAGGCACCTGACGATCAATGCCGCTGGTGCGGACGCCGCTCCGCTGGAGTACATCAAGGGGTTCTCGCTGAATGGAGACGCCCGGGACAAGAGCTACGTGAACTGGGACGATCTGGCCGTCCATGGCCGGGCGGCGCTCGGCTACTCGCTGACCTCCGACATGACCAAGACGACCTGGGGCACGGCCGTGGGCTCACGTCCCGTCGCGATGTGCACCTCTGTGCCCACGGTCACCAGCGCAGACCAGGTCACGGCCCGCCCGGACCATGCGTCCGCCGGGACGCTCGCTACGGTTACCGCCCCGGCATCAGCCCTGGAAAAAGCCAGGGCGAGCGTGAACTGGGGCGACGGCACGACGTCGGGCGCACGGCTCGCGCCATCTGGCCTGACGCGAGCCGTTACCGGCTCGCACGAGTTCCGGGCCCCCGGCCTGTACCGCGCGACCGTCACCATCTGGAGTAACCCGGGCTCGGCGATCGCGACGACGACGGTGCCGATCACTGTGGGCCCGGCGGGTGGCCGCTAGGCGGGCCCTTCACCCCGGGCCGTGCCGCTTCGCTGGTCCGCGAACCCGGAAAGTGGTCAGTTTCTGCTGCTATAGCAGCAGAAACTGACCACAAACGGGCGGCAGCGTTGATGCCCGCGACCGCCGGACTGCGGCGGCGCAGTTCGGGGCGACGCCCTCGCCGAACCCGCTCAGGGCGTGCGGGACGGCTCCATCTCCTCGAGCTTCTCGGTGATCAGCCGGTAGAACTGGCGGGGGCGGCCGGGCTGGGCCGCCCGGCTGGGCGGCAGCGGCCAGGCGAGCCCCTCGTCGACCAGGCCGCGGAGCAGCCGGCGCGCGGTCCGCGGCGTGACGCCGAGCAGGCGCCCGGCCGTCTCCGCGTCCACGACCAGGGCGGTGTCCGATCCTTCGAGCTGGCTGGCCAGGCGGGTCAGGGTCTCGATTCCGCGCGAGGGCACCGGGCGGGCGGGTGCGGCTGCTGCCTGACGGGGCGGCGGCACCAGCGGGTGGCCCTCGCGGCGGGGCGCCGCAGCGGCCGGCCCGGCGCCGGGCCGGGAGCGGGCCAGCGCGCCGCGGGCGTGCGCCTCGGCTTCCTGGGCGGTCCGCCCCATCCCGATCCCGACCTCGATGGTGACGCCGAGCTCCGCGCGGGCCCGCTCCTCGAAGGGCAGCTCGGTGAAGTCGCCGGTGACCGCGGCGAGCGAGCCGCGGGTCGCCGCGATCACAAACGAGTGGTCGTCGGCCTGGCTCACCATGGCCTGGACCCGCTGCGCCTCCTGGACGAGGAAGCGGTGGACCGTCAGGCGCAGCTCGTCACGGGCATACCGGGACAGTGCCCGCCGTGCGCCCTCACGCAGCCGCGGAACCTCGACGACCACCAGGGCGAACTGGGCCGCCTCCAGCCGGTGATGGCCGCCGAGCAGCACGGCGTTCCAGACGGCCATCCGGATCGCCCCGTCGGTGGGCCGCACGGGCATCACCGGGACGCCGGCCCGGGCCAGCCGCCGCGTGACGGAGTCCAGGCAGGTCAGAGCGACCGAGGTCTCGCCCATGCGCCACAGCCGTTCATGGAAGGCCGCGAGCGCCGCCGGGCTGCCGGGCTCCTCGCGCAGCCGCACGCCGTCGGCTGAGATCCCCAGCTCGGCGTAGGCCTCTTCCACGGCGGCCCGGCTGAGAACATCGACGCTGATCCGTTCGATGTCATATCCCCGGTCGCGGCTGGCCCGCAGAAGCGCCGCGTAGAGGGCCCCGCCGTCGAGGCGCACGTAGGTCGACGGCACCACGATGACCCCGGCCCGGCGGGCGTACTCATACGGCACCGGGCTGGCGAACAGGCAGACGTCGATCGCCGCACCGAGCCGCGCCACCTTCTCCGGCGCCTCCCGCTCCCGGCGATACGCGGCGGCGATCAGCCGGCGCGGCAGCGCGCCCCCGATCAGCCCCTGCGGTTCCTCGCGCGGCCACGCCAGCGCCGGGGAGCCCGGGGCCGCGGCCCGCCCGGGACTGGGTGGGCTCGGTGGGCCGCCCGCCCCCTCGCCGGCCCGGGGCGGTCCCGGCGGCGACGCCCCCGGGACCGCGCCGAATGCCTCGTCGCGCGCGGCGGCGCCGGACAGCATGATCCGCTCGACCAGGTCATACGGCCCGACAACGCCGATAATGAGCTCACTCGGCAAGTGTCTCCTCGCGGTCATCGGCCAGTTCCCCCGTAGGCCGTTAACCCCTGGCGAGCCGTTAGGCCGCCGGTCACGTGCGTACTCAACGTTCACCCCATCCGAATCCGGTAATCAGCCGCCAGCCGCATTTCCGCAATCCCGCCACCTCATCGCCTGAGTACTCGCCGGTAGTACTTTTCGTAACTCATCGCGACGACTTTGTGAAGGGGTGCACGAGATGAAAGGCTAATGACAGAAAACAAACACAAAAACCGGTTTATCCCCAGCAGTGCGTCAAATCCGCCCTCTCCAGGACGGTCACGCTGAGGTGTCCGTCTCTACGGTGATGTCGGCGCCGAGGGTAGTGAAGCGCTGGGCGATCGATGCGTGGCCCCGGTCGATCAGGTAGCCGGGCGCCACCACCGTCTCGCCCTCGGCGACGAGACCAGCGAGGATGAGCGCGACGCCGGTGCGCAGGTCATGCGCCACGACCTCGGCTCCGCGCAGCGTGTTCGGGCCGTGCACGATCACTGCTTTCCCGTCCATCTCGACCTTCGCGCCCATCTTGTTCAGCTCGCCGACCAGCGTGTAACGGCCGTCGTAGATGGTCTCGCGAATGTAGCTCGTACCGTCGGCCAGGCAGGCCAGGGCCATGATCGGCGACTGCAGATCGGTGGCGAATCCCGGGTACGGAGAGGTGATCACGTTGATCGGGCGCAGCGGCTTGTCCCGGCGGACCTGGAGGACCGCCCCGTGCGTGGAGAATTCGACGCCCATCTGCTCCAGCTTCCAGCGGACCACGCCGAAGTGCTCGAGGGAGGCGCCCACGAGGTTCAGCTCGCCGCCGGTGATCGCGGCGGCCATCGCGAAGACGCCGGCGTCGATCCGGTCGGGCATCACCGTGTGCTCGACCGCCGTCAGCTCGCTGACCCCGTGCACGGTCACGAAGCCGGTGCCGCCGCCGGTGATACGGGCGCCCATTTTGGACATGAAGGCGATGACGTCGAGCACTTCCGGCTCGAGCGCCGCGTTGTCGATGATCGTCGTCCCCGGGGCGAGCGACGCGGCCATGATCAGGTTCTCGGTGCCGGTGTGCGACGGGGTGTCCAGGTAGAGGTGCGCCCCCTGCAGGCCGTCCTTGCCCGCCTTGATGTGGATGACATTTTCACCCTCGTCGACGATGGCGCCGAGCCGGGCGAAGCCGCGGTAGTGGAAGTCGAGGTTGCGGCTGCCGAGGTTGCATCCGCCGACGCCCTCGATGACCGCCTCGCCGAGGCGGTGCAGCAGGGCCGGGACAAACAGCACCGACCCGCGGAACCTCCGGGCGATCTCGGCCGGCAGCACCGGGCTGCTGAGCCGGGACGCGTCGACCACCAGGGTCCGTTCGGTCTCGTGGAACTCGACCAGGGCACCGACCGCCTGCGCCAGCTCGACCGCCCGGCGCACGTCTTCAATGGGCGGCACGTTCCGCAGGACCGTCCGGCCCTTAGAGGCGAGCAGCGAGGCCGCGATCATCTTGAGCGCGGCGTTCTTCGCGCCCTGGACGAACACGGTCCCGTGTAGCGGCGCTCCGCCCCGTACGCGGTAACGGGTCTCAGTGCCCATCGTCATATGGATGCAACTCCTGTCGAGGGGTAGTGGACAAAACCGGCACGCGGCCGGAGGACGGCCGGGCGGGCAGGAGCGCCTTCCCGGCTGAAGCGAGAACGGCCGGAACCGCGGCGAGCGCCCCGCGCAAGTGCGTAGACCAGTATTCCATCAGCGTGGCCGGGTGGCGGCGGCTTGCGGTGATTTGCCGTCACGATAGCCGCTCCAGTCGCTCGAACACCGGCCCGAGGCGGGCCACGTAGCGCTCGGGGCGGAACGCCTCGTCCAGCCGCGCCTCGTCGATCACCTGCCCGCGTGCGCTGGCCTCCTTGCGGAGCGCCTCCCGGAACGGGACCCCGGTGTTCCAGGTCTCCATGGCTGCCGCCTGGACCAGCGAGTACGCGTCCTCACGGGCCATGCCCGCCGCGACGAGCTCGAGCAGCGCCGCGGAGGAGTACATCAGGCCGCCGGTGAGGTCCAGGTTGGCCCGCATCCGGTCGGCGTCGACGACCAGGCCCTCGACGAGCCCGGTGGTGAGGTGGAGCAGGTAGTCGACGGCAATCGCGGCGTCGGGCAGCGCGACCCGCTCCACGCTGGAGTGGGAGATGTCCCGCTCGTGCCAGAGCGGGACGCCCTCCATGACCGGCGTCACGTAGCCACGGACCACCCGGGCCAGGCCGCAGATCCGCTCGGAGCGGATCGGGTTCTTCTTGTGCGGCATGGCCGAGGAGCCCTTCTGCCCCCGGCCGAACGGCTCGGCGAGCTCGCGGACCTCGGTGCGCTGGCCGTGCCGGACCTCCAGGGCCACGGCCTCGCAGACGGTGGCCATCACGGCCAGCGCGGCGACCCACTCCGCGATCCCGTCCCGCATCACGACCTGCGTGGCGACGTCCGCCGGCCGCAGGCCCAGCGCGGGCATGACCTGCGCCTCGACATCCGGCGCGATGTTGGAGTAATTGCCGACCGGGCCCGACAGCTTGCCGACCGCGACCGCGTCCCTGGCCCGGCGGATCCGGTCACGGCCGCGCGCCGCGGCGAACGCGAAGTCGGCCACGCGGTGGCCCCAGACGTCCGGTTCGGCGTGAACTCCGTGGGTGCGGCCGGGCCGCAGGGTGGCCCGGTGCGCGAGCGCGTGGTCGCGCAGGGCCGCGACCAGCGCGTCCGCCTTGGCCAGCAGGATGTCGGTCGCCTCGGCGAGCTGCAGGGCCAGCGCCGTGTCGACCAGGTCGGAGGAGGTCATCCCGAAGTGGACGTAGGCCGCCGCGTCGCGCGGTGAGGTGTTGTCGGCCCATGCGGTGAGGAACGCGATCACGTCGTGATCGGTGACCGCCTCGACCGTGGCGACGGCCTCGGGCGTGGGGGGCGGGGCCGCGCGCACCGGCCCGACGCTGTCCCCGGGGACGGTACCGGCCCGGGCGTGCGCCTCCAGGACCAGGACCTCGACCCGGCACCAGAGCTCGTATTTGTGGGCCTCACTCCACACCCGGCCCATCTCGGGGAGCGTGTAACGGCCGATCATGATCCCATCCCCCTCCCCGCCTGCTCATCCAGGTGCAGCTCATCCCCGTGCGGGCCGTCGGCCGCGACCCGGGGCCGCCCGAGTGGCGGCCCGTCCCGCGGCAGCGGCGATGTCCCCGCGCCGCCAGGCTCCCCGCATCTGGATCCGGCCGGCCGCCTCGTAGGCAGCATCCCGCGCGGCCCCGATGTCTTCACCCGCACCTACTACGTTAAGCACCCGGCCGCCCTTTGACACCAGTCGGCCGTCCTGGTCGGCCGCCGTCCCGGCGTGGAGGACGTACGCGCCGGGCACCCGTTCGGCATCTTCCAGGCCGCCGATGGCGTCTCCGGTGACGGGCGAGGCCGGGTATCCCTCCGCGGCGATCACCACCGTCACCGCCGCACCCGGGCGCCAGCGTGGTGCGGCCGCCTCGGCGAGCCCGCCGGTGGCGGCGGCATGCAGCAGGCCGGCCAGCGGCGTCTCCAGCCGGTCCAGGACCACCTGGGTCTCCGGGTCACCGAAACGCGCGTTGAATTCGATCACGCGGATGCCCGCCGGCGTGAGGCACAGCCCCGCGTACAGCAGGCCCGCATACGGCGTCCCGCGGCGGCGCATCGCGTCGACGGCGGGCTGCACGACGGTCGCCATGACCTCGTCGGCCAGGCCGGGCGGGGCCCACGGGAGCGGGGTGTAGGCGCCCATGCCGCCGGTATTCGGGCCGAGATCGCCGTCGTAGGCGCGCTTGAAGTCCTGGGCGGGCATCAGCGGCACGGCGGTGGTCCCGTCGGCCAGCGCGAACAGCGACACCTCGGGGCCGTCGAGGAATTCCTCGATGACCACCTTGCCGGCCGAGCGCGCGTGGGCCAGGGCCGCGTCCCGGTCCGTGGTGACCAGGACGCCCTTGCCGGCCGCCAGCCCGTCGTCCTTCACCACGTACGGCGGCCCGAACCGCGCCAGCGCGGCGTCTGCCTCCGCCTCGGTCACGCACGTGCGCGACGCGGCGGTCGGGATGCCGCCCTCGGCCATGATCTCCTTGGCGAATGTCTTGGAGCCCTCGATCATGGCCGCGCGGGCGCCGGGCCCGAAGCACGCGATCCCGGCCTCGCGGACCGCGTCCGCCGCCCCGGCCACGAGGGGTGCTTCCGGGCCGATGACAACCAGGTCGGCGGCCAGCTTCCCGGCCAGGCTGGTGATGTCCGCCGGATCCGCCATGGTGACCTGATGGGCCTGGGCCAGCGCCGCGATGCCCGGATTCCCGGGTGCGGCGTGCAGGCTGGCGACCGCCGGGTCCCGGGCCAGCGCCCGGACGATGGCGTGCTCCCGGCCGCCTGAGCCGATGACTAGGACGCGCACGGCGGCGAGCCTACCGGCTTGTTCCTGGCTGGGTGGGCCGCATCAGATCAGGGGCCGGATCTGGAGGGTCTGGTCACGCCGGGGGCCGACGCCGATGGCGCAGACCGGAGCGCCGATCATTTCCTCGACCGCCCGGACGTAGCGCTGCGCGTTCGGCGGCAGCTCGCCGAACGACCGGACCTCGGAGATGTCCTCGAACCAGCCGTCCAGGTACTCATAGACGGGCCGGGCGTGATGGAACTCGGTCTGCGTCATCGGCAGCTCGGACTGCCGCTGGCCGTCGATCTCGTACGCCACGCACACCGGCACCTTGTCCAGGGTCGACAGCACGTCCAGCTTGGTCAGGAAGAAGTCCGTGATGCCGTTCACCCGCGTGGAGTACCTCGCGATCACCGCGTCAAACCAGCCGGTCCGGCGCGCGCGTCCCGTGGTGACCCCGTACTCGCCGCCGGTCTTGCGCAGCCAGTCGCCCTGCTCGTCGTCAAGTTCGGTGGGGAACGGGCCCGCCCCGACCCGGGTGGTGTACGCCTTCACGACGCCGATGACCTGGGTGATCCGGGTCGGGCCGATCCCGGATCCGGCGCAGGCGCCGCCCGCCGTCGGCGACGACGAGGTCACGAACGGGTAGGTGCCGTGGTCGACGTCGAGCATGGTCGCCTGGGCGCCTTCCAGCAGGACGACGCGGCCGGCGTCCAGGGCCTGACCGAGGACCAGCCCGGTGTCGGCCACGTAGGCCTTGAGCCGCTCGCCGTAGCCCAGGTATTCGTCGGCGGCCGCGGCCGGGTCGATCCCGCGGCGGTTGTAGACCTTGGTCAGGATCTGGTTCTTCTCGCGCAGCACCAGCTCCAGCTTCTGGCGGAGGATGCCGGGGTCGAACAGGTCCTGGACGCGGATCCCGACCCGGGCGATCTTGTCGCCGTAGGTCGGGCCGATGCCCCGCCCGGTCGTGCCGATCCGTGCGCTTCCCAGGTACCGTTCGGTTACCTTGTCCAGGGCCCGGTGGTAGGGCATGATCAGGTGCGCGTTCGCCGAGACCAGCAGCTTCTCGCAGGAGACCCCGCGGGCCTGCAGGTCGTCGATCTCCTCGAGCAGGACCCGCGGGTCGATGACGACGCCGTTGCCGATGACCGGGACCACGTCGGGGGACAGCACCCCGGACGGCAGCATGTGCAGTGCGTAACTCTCGTCGCCGACGACCACGGTGTGACCCGCGTTGTTGCCGCCCTGGTACCTGACGACGTAATGGACCCGGTCGCCGAGCAGGTCGGTCGCCTTGCCCTTGCCTTCGTCACCCCACTGGGCACCGACGAGCACGATGGCCGGCACGGGGCTTGTCCTTTCCGCAGTACGAAGCCCCTGGCGCTCCGCGTGATCAGGGCACGACTGGGCGAGCGGCAAGGGGCTCTTGCGTACTGAGACTACCTGGTGTTGGCCGTCCCGCGCGGTAACCGACTGGTCAGGCCTTGTCCAGCTCCTTCACGGCCGTCTCGCTGCTGTCGGCCAGGAACGCGCGGCACCTTTCGGCCTCGTCGTCCTCGCCGATCGCGGCGGCCGACCGGGCCAGCATGTTCAGTGACCTGAGGAACCCCTGGTTCGGCTCGTGCTCCCACGGAACCGGGCCGGTGCCGCGCCAGCCCGCCCGGCGCAGCTGGTCAAGGCCCCGGTGGTAGCCGACCCGGGCGTAGGCGTAGGCGGTGATGATCTCGCCGTCGGCGAAGGCCCGCTCGGCCAGCGCGGCCCAGGCCGCCGAGAACGTCGGGAAGCGCGCGGCCACATCGGTAAGGCTCGCGCCGGACCGCAGGGCCTCTTCCGCGTCTGGTTCGGGGGGCAGAAAGGTCTTGGCCTGGCCCGACGGGCACCCCAGGTCCTGACAGATCCATTCGTGTTTCCCTTCGGTACGGGCCGGGCGGGCAGCGGGGGGCGGGGCGGGCTCAGGTCAGGCGCTTGCCCGTGGACATCAGGTCCTCGCAGGCGTGCGTGACGCGGTCGGCCATCCCCTGCTCGCCGGCCTTGCCCCAGGCCCGCGGGTCGTAGTCCTTCTTCCGGCCGACGTCGCCGTCCACCTTCAGCACGCCGTCGTACTTGGTGAACATGTGGCCCGCGACCGGCCGGGTGAATGCGTACTGCGTGTCCGTGTCGACGTTCATCTTGACCACCCCGTAGGAGATGGCCTCGCGGATCTCTTCCAGCGCAGAGCCCGAACCGCCGTGGAAGACCAGGTCGAACGGCGTCTCCTGGCCGTACTTGGCGCCGACCGCCTCCTGGATCTCCTTGAGCACCGATGGCCGCAGCTTGACGTGCCCCGGCTTGTAGACGCCGTGCACGTTGCCGAAGGTGGCGGCCAGGATGTAACGGCCCCGCTCGCCCAGGCCCAGCGCTTCGGCGGTCGCGAGCGCGTCCTCGGGCGTGCTGTACAGCTTCTCGTTCATCTCACCGACGACGCCGTCCTCCTCGCCGCCGACCACCCCGATCTCCAGTTCCATGATGATGCGGGCCTTGGCGCATTCGTCCAGGAGTTCCGAGGCGATCTGGAGGTTCTCGGGGAGCGGCACGGCGGAACCGTCCCACATGTGCGACTGGAACAGCGGGTCCTGGCCCCGCGCGACCCGCTCCTGGGAGATCTTGACCAGCGGCCGCATGTACGCGTCCAGCTTGTCCTTGGGGCAGTGGTCGGTGTGCAGCGCGATGTGGACCGGGACCTTGGCCGCCGCGACGCGGGCGAACTCAGCCAGCGCGCTCGCCCCCGTGACCATGTCCTTGACCGAGCCGGACAGGTACTCGGCGCCGCCCGTGGAGACCTGGACGATCCCGTCGCTCTCGGCCTCGGCGAATCCGCGCAGCGCGGCGTTCAGCGTCTGACTGGACGTGACGTTGATCGCGGGGTACGCGAAGCCCTGCTGCTTGGCCCGGTCGAGCATCTGGGCGTAGATCTCCGGAGTCGCGATCGGCATGGCTATTGCCCTCTCTCACCTGAGCGTCGTTCAAGTCCTCGAACCCCCAGTATTGCGAAGCTGCGGCCGGATGTGCACGCAGGGCGTGAGCGGTGGGCTGAGGGGGACCGCGAATGCGGTACAACTGGAGGCCTATGGAGAGTTTTTCACCTCTGCGGGCTATGCCGCGCTCATCAGCAGACAGGAGGCTGCCCGTGACTGAAGTCGGGATAAAGCCCCCCATCTGTCCGGTTCAGGGCTAATCTCCCCCCGTGGGGCGCCATAAGTCAGATCCTCATGGAACCGGCCGCTACGTGGCGGTCGGCGGAGGCATCGTGCTGCTCGTTGTGCTGCTGATCGTGGGCGGGCTCGCCCTGTACGGCTCGCTCTGACCTCGGCGGGACGCGCGTGACCCGGCTCGTTCAGACACCCAGATCCGACTGCTCGTAGGCGGCCCGGTAGGGCAGTCCCGAGCCCGGCGATCCGCTCCCGTGCGCCCCGGTCGACCAGCACGGCGACGCCGACCACCTCGGCTCCGGCCTCCCGCAGGGCCTCCACGGCCGCCAGCACCGAGCTTCCCGTGGTCGAGGTGTCCTCGACGGCGAGTACCCGCCGGCCCGCGACATCCGGGCCCTCGACCCGTCGCTGCAGGCCGTGGGCCTTTTCACCCTTGCGCACCACGAAGGCGTCAAGGATGCGGCCCTGCCCGGCGGCCGCGTGCATCATCGCGCACGCCACCGGGTCCGCGCCCATCGTCAGCCCGCCCACCGCGGCATACGACAGGTCGGCCGCCGCCTCCAGCATGACGCGGCCGGCGACCGGCGCGAACCGGCCGGCCAGCAGCACCCGCCGCAGGTCGACGTACCAGTCGGCCCGCTGCCCCGACGAGAGCACGAAATCGCCCCGGACAACGGCATCGGTCCTGATGGCGTCCAGTAGTTCGTCACGATCACCCACGGTCGGGATTTTAGCCGTCACCGCGCCGTCGGCTGCGGGCCCCGCCCCCTCCACGGGACCCGCAGCCGTCCGGCGGGCCGCCGGCGCCGGGCCCCGTCCCCTCCACGGGACACCGACGCCGGCGGCGTCAATGCGCCAGCCGGTCCAGGAGTCGCTCTGCGTCCTCCGGCCGGGCTGGCAGCCTGATCATGCGAACTTCCGTGCCGAGCGCGGCCCGGACGGCCCGCCTCAGGCCGGTGAAACGGAAGGCCAGTTCGTCGGTGACCTGCACCAGCGCGATGGCGGGCCCGGGCCGGCTCAGCGACAGCGTGTCGCCGCCGGGGAAGGCCGCCCGCAGGTCGTGGCCGACCAGGATGACGAGCGCGATCCGCCCCCACGGGTCGGGGCGCCGCGGCAGGTCCACCACGACCAGGCGGTGCGTGACCTGCGGGCAGGTGCCGTGCTGGTGCGCATCCCGGTACACCTCGCGCAGTCGCGTCCGCAGATAGGCCAGCGATACGAGACCCGTCAGCGGGTCCTCGCAGGTGGCATCCGACATGCGGGCCAGCCCGGCGTCGGCCCAGCCCTCGGCGAGCGAGGTGATCACGTCGAGCGGCGGCGTTCCCTCGCCGAGCACGCGGAACAGCGCCGCGACGTCGGTCAGCGCCTCGGCGATCCCGACGCCCGCCCGGGCCCGGTCCCGGCCGAGCATCGTGCAGGCGTGCCGCAGGCTTCCCTGCCCGGCAGGCCGCGCCCGCGACGGCGTCCACCGCGGCGGTCCACCAATCGTCCTCGGCCAGCCATCCCGCAGCCAGGCTCTGCCGCCGCCACGCATCGCACACCCCGGCAAGATCGGCCGCGTCGCCACTATGGTTTCGTTTGATCTCAAGAGCCTCATATGTCACATCAGCTTCGGCCGACCCATCGGCGGGGGCCCCGGGTCTGGCGCCCGCGGGCCGCGCTCGAGCCTGTGGCGGCGCGCGCTACCGCCCGCCGCCACGCGCGCGGCGCCCGGCGCGCCAGTGCGCGGTCTGCCGTCTGACGTCATGCGATGTGCCTCCGGTGGCGAGGTTCCCGTTGTGGAGACGGCGAAGGTGTTTCGGCATGACGCGGTTTGCGCAATGATTCTTCGTGACGGTTTGAAATCACTACGGGACGGTGAGTAATGGGTCAGCCAGCCTCCGAGCAGGCACCCCCCACGGACGCTGATCTGATCCGCGCGAGCCGGTCCGGTGACACGGCCGCGTACGCCAGCCTCTACGAACGCCACGTCGGGGCGGCCCGGGCCCTGGCTGGCCAGCTCGTCCGCGGGCCCGCGGAAGTAGACGACGTCGTCGCGGAGGCCTACGCGAGGGTCCTGGACCTCCTCCGCCGGGGCGGTGGCCCGGCGGACGCCTTCCGCCCCTACCTGCTGACCGCGGTCCGGCGGGTCGCGTACGACCGGTTCCGGGCCGAGCGCCGGCAGGTCACCTCGGGCGAGATGGAGGCGTTCGACCCCGGGCAGCCCTTCATCGACCCGGCGGTGGCGGGTCTGGAACGAACGATGATCGCCCGGGCGTTCCTGTCACTGCCCGAGCGCTGGCGGGCGGTGCTGTGGCACACGGAGATCGAAGGCGCGAAACCCGCCGAGGTCGCCGCGCTGCTCGGGCTGAGCGCGAACGGCGTGGCGGCCCTCGCCTACCGGGCCCGGGAGGGGCTCCGCCAGGCCTACCTGCAGATGCATCTGTCAACCGTGGTCCGGCAGGAGTGCCGCCCGATAGCGGACAAGCTCGGTGCGTACGTCCGCGGGGGCCTGTCCAAGCGGGATGCCACGGCGGTTGCCGCGCATCTGAAGGACTGTGCCGACTGCCAGGCCGTCTACGCCGAGCTGACCGACGTCAACGTGGCGCTGCGGGGCATCGTGGCGCCGATCTTCCTCGGCCCGGCCGCGGCCGCCTACCTGTCCGCGATGGCGGCCAAGGGCGGCGTGCTCGGCGCGCTCAGCTGGCTCGGGGGCCGGGCCGTCTGGCTGCGGCACGCGCCGAAGCAGCAGCAAGCCGCCGCGGCGGGCGGGGCGGCGGCCGCGGTAGCAGGCCTGGTGGCGCTGGCCCTGGCCCTCACGGCCAGTACCGCCCCGGTCCGCTCGCGGCCGCACCCGGCCGCCGCCGCGCCGGCTCCCTCCTCGGCGCCGGCGGTGCCGCCCCGCCCGCCGGCGCCTCCGCATTCCGCGCCGGCCCAGGTGCCCCCGCCGCCTCCCGCTCCGCAGCCGGCCCCGCCCAGGCCGACCGCGACGCACCTGGCCAGCAAGCCCCGGCCGCCCCGCACCGGCGCCCGCCCGGCTCGCCGCCAAGATCAACCCGGTCGGGAGCCTGCTGCGCGGCGGCACCGGCATCATCACCTTCACCGTCACCAACACGGGCCGCAGCGTGGCCCGGGCCGTGACCGCCGCGGTCACCCTCCCGCCGGGCGTGACCTACCTGGCGGGCGGGACGCTCGGTATGGCGGCGATGGCGGCCAGCCCCGAACCGGGCGGCTGGTCGTGCAGCGCGGCCCCGGCCGGTTCCCCGTCGCCCGGTACCCAGTCACAGGTGCAGTGCAGCCACGGGCCGCTGGCCCCGGGCGCCTCGGCCACGACCTACCTGCGGGTCGCGATCGCGCCCGACGCGCCGCTGGGCGCGCCGCCCAGCGTCGCGGTCGGGACCGGCGCCCCGGGCGGATCCGGCGGGGCGGGCGGCGCCCGGGTCACCGCCCGCGCCGCGGTCGGCGTCGCCGCGGCCGGCCTGTCGGCGCGGTACGCCGCCATGGGCCACGAAGCGGTGGCCACGACCGGCAACGCGTTCCCGCACTGCGGATGGTGGCAGGACGTCATCCCGGGCTGGGGCCAGCAGTCGAGCTCGGCCCGCCTCGCGGTGCCCGGGCAGGTGGAGTGGGCCGGCCTGTACTGGTCGTGGGCGGGAGATGGCCCGCAGGCCGGAATCCAGCTGGCCGGCCCGGGCGGCGGCTTGACCGGCATCAGCGCCGCGGACACCGGAACCGACACCAGCCTCGGCGTGCCCGTGCACCAGTCATTCGCCAACGTCACCGCGATGGTCCGCCAGGACGGCGCGGGAGTGTGGACCGCGGGCATCCCGGGAGGGGACCCGGGTGACATTCGCTACAGCGGGTGGGCCCTGGTCGTGGTCGTGGCCAGCCCGGCCGCCCCAGCCGGGCAGGTCATGATCCTCGACGGGACGCACGTGGTGGCGCCGGGCGGCGGCGGGTACTCCATACCGCTCGAAGGCCTGCTGAGCTCCGAGGCCGGGGTACAGGAAACGAGATGGGCCGGCCCGGAGGGCGGCCCCGAATTCTCCTCCTACCGCGAGCCGGTGCGCAGGCTCCGCCCAGGTCACGTTCGCGCCCGGCGCGGACCCGTACCTGGTCGGGGTGATCGCCGCCACCGATCCGCCCTCGGCGGTCACGACGGGCGCCCCGGTGCCGTCGCCCGGCGGGCCGGCCACCCCGGGAAAGCGGCACCAGATCCGGGGATTGGCCGGGACCGCGTACCCGGCCGCGTCGCCCGGCCGGGCCAGCCGCCCGGGCCGTCTCACGCCGGCGCCCGCCCCGGGGACGGCCGGCCCGGGGGAAAGGCGGCTCGGGCCCGGCCGGCGCTCCGGCGCCGAAGAAACCGGGGCGCCCGGCGGCCCGGCCGACGCCGGCGCCCTCGTCGGTCCTCGGCCTCCTCGGACTCGGCTGAGGACCGACGGGTGGCGCCCCCGGTTCCGGGCGTAGCCGGGCCATCGGGGCAATCGCCGTCGTTAAGGGCATTACCGGCCACAGTGGTACGGGGCGGAGCTGTAACATCTGGGAGGCACCCGGTCGCTTTAGTCACTGTGGCCGATCAGGTCACGGTGGCCGGCGCTGGCGCGGCGGCCATTGGGCCGATACGGCCTGAGCAGCCGGGAATACGCGGAAAGGCATACGCCGGAAGCCGACTTCACTACGCTAAGACCGGAGCAGGGGACTGCAGGCGGCCTCTCACGGTGGCGGCTTGATGGCGAGTGGTTCCCGCGCCAAGGGAAGGACGGTGTTGCGTGGATCGTTGCGCGCTGTTCGTAGACGCGGGCTACATGCTCGCGGACGGCGCGATGGCCGTCCACGGGACGCGCCGGCGAGAGTCGGTTACTTGGGATTACGAGGGAGTCCTTCAGCTCCTGGCCAACCTGGCCCGCGACCGCACCGGCCTGCCACTGCTGCGCTGCTACTGGTACGAGGCGACGGTCGAGGGGCGCCGCACGGCCGAGCACGATGCGCTGGCCGATATGCCGGGAATCAAGCTGCGGCTGGCCAAGCTGCGTCCCGGCCGCCGGGAAGGCGTGGAGACCGAGATCCACCGTGACCTGACCGTTCTCGCCCGCAACGGCGCGGTCAGCGACGCCGTGGTGGTGAGCGCGGAGGAGGATCTGGCCCAGGTCGTCTCCGACGTCCAGGACCTCGGCATGAGGGTGACCATCGTGCACGTCGCGGTGGACGGCAACTGGACGATCTCGCGGTCACTCCGGCAGGAGTGCGACGACATCATGGAGCTCACCAGCGCCCATCTCCGCCCGTACGTCGACCTCATCGCGGGCGCCGAGCCGGCCCGCGCCGACGACCAGTACCTGGGCGGGGTGCTCACCGGCCGGTCGGTCTCCAACGGGCACTCGGCGGGCGGCACCGGCTCCTACCAGGCCCTGTCGGCCGGACTGGGCCACGCCGGCCCGCCGTCGATCTATACCGCGCCGGTCGTCGCCGAATACCAGCGCCCCGCGCACCAGATCGCGCCGCACCAGCCGGAGGAACCGGAGCCTGACCCCCGCGACGAGTCGTCGGTCGCCCCGGCCCCGCCGCATGGTTTTCGGCCGGGCCGACGCCCCGGCCGCGCCGGACCGGTCCGAACCGCCGGTCCGGCCCGAGCCGCCCGCCCGGCCGGAGTCCCTGCGCCCGGAGCCCCTGCGCGGCGAGGGCGCACGTGGTGAATCACTGTCGTCATCCGCCGGGATGCGCGCGGACTACGACCGCCCGGACTTTGATGCCCCCGATGCCGGGCGGCCCGAGCGCGGCCGCGGTGACCGGGGCCGCGGCGATCGCGGCCGCAGCGAGCCCAGCGTGACGGCCCTGCCCGGGACCGCCCGGGGCGAGAGCGCCGAGGCTGAGGCCGCGCCCCGGCAGGACATGTACGCGGCCCCGGTGGCACTGCCCTTCCGGGGCGCGCCACCCCAGCCGCCGGCCGCGGACGACCCGTCCGTTCGCGGCGACGGTGGCGGCCATGCCCGCCAGCTGCCGCCGCCCGGCCGCCGCCCGGCCAGGCGCCGCCGCCCGGCCGTGGCCGCCCCGCGGCGGCCGACTATTCAGGGCGGCTCCGTGGTACCGACGAACCGGCTGGCTTCGCGCCAGGTGGTGCCCAGGACCAGTTCCGCGGGGAAGGCCCCCCCGAAGCCCACCGCGCGGCCGCGCCGCCGCCCGGCTCGTTCCGCCGCGGCCCCGCAGCGCCGTCCGGCCCGCCCGCCGGGCCCGGTCCGCAGGCGCCGCCGGGGCGGCCCGCGGCTCACGGTGCCCCCGGTCCGCAGCCGCCCCAGGCCCCGCAGCCATACGTCCCGCCGCAGAACGGGCCCTACAGCGGGCCGCAGCCGACGGCACCGCCCGGGCGCCAGCCGTCATCGGCGCCGGTCTCGCTGACCGACGCGGTGCAGTCCGCGCACGAGGAGGGCAAGGAGTTCGGTGAGTCGGTGGCCCGCGAGGCGCCCGCGCTATGGCTGGAGGCCGTCCTGGCCCGCAAGCCACGGATGCCGTCCGACCTCGAGGCACGCCTGCTCCAGGGCTCGGCGCTGCCGATCGATTTCCTGCTCCACGACGAGGTCCGGCATGCGCTCCGGCGTGGTTTCTGGGATGCTCTAGAGGGCTCCAGGCGCTAACCAGGGCGGTCGGAAATCAACTTGAGTGATGCAGCAGGCGGCTCCGGCGCCGTCGCCGATGACGGGCTGAGCAGGATAGCAGGTCAAGGGTTGGATGACGGGGACCTGGGTACGTCTCATCACATGGTTGTCCTCACCGATGACCTGTTCGACGAGATCGAATTCGACGCGGCGCGCACCGGCGACCACCGGCGTGCTGCGCTGCGGATGAACCATCTCGCCGCGACGGCCGATGAAGCGGGAAGCATGTCCCGGGCTGAGGCATACATGCGGGCGGGCGAGCAATGGCTCCTGGCTGACGAGCCGGAAGTAGCCGTGGCCCGGTTCGAGCTGGCGATGGAGGACGGCGGCGCGACGTTCGCCGACCCGAGGGCGCCGCTGGCCCGGGCCCTGTTCGCGCTGGGCCGCCCGGACGAGGCCCGGGCGCTGATCCGCCAGCTCGACGCGGAAGGGGACGAGGGCAAACGCGAGCCGCGGACCTGCGACATGATCGCGGAGCTGCTGGCCGAGCAGGCCGACCTGACCGGTGCGCTGCACTGGGCGACGGTCGGCGCCGACGAGTGCCGGCGACGCGACGACCGGGCCGAGCTTAAGCTGCTGCTGAGCCTGCGTTACCGCATCCGCAACGATCTCGGGATGCCGGAGGACGACTACGACCGGCTGCTGGACGAGCTGACCGCCGAGCCCGGAAGCGGCCCCCGCCTCCGGCCGGCCAGGCCGGCCGGAGGCAGTGCGGACGGTTAGGCCCGGCTGGCCGCTTCCTCGGCGGATTCGCTGGCCGCTTCCTCGGCGGATTCGGCGGGGTCACCGGGCCGGCCGGGGCGGATCGTGAGGGTGTCCGAGTTCCCGTCGACGTCGACGACCACGCGGTCGCCGTCGCTGATCTCTCCCGACAGCAGCGCGCGAGCCAGCTGATCCCCGATGGCGGACTGAATCAGGCGGCGCAGTGGCCGCGCCCCGTAGACCGGATCAAAGCCGGTCAGGGCCAGCCATTCCCGGGCGGCCGGCGTGACGGTCAGCGACAGCCGTCGGTCCCCGAGCCGCCGAGACAGCCGGGCCACCTGCAGGTCCACGATCCGGGCCAGCTCGTCGGTGCCCAGGGCGTCGAAGACGATCACGTCATCCAGCCGGTTGAGGAACTCCGGCTTGAACGTGGCCCGGACGATGTTCATGACCGCCTCGCGCTTGGCCGTCTCGCTCTGGAGCGCGGGATCGGCGATGAACTGGGAGCCCAGGTTCGAGGTGAGGATCATGATCGTGTTGCGGAAGTCCACCGTCCGGCCCTGGCCGTCGGTGAGCCGCCCGTCGTCCAGCACCTGGAGCAGGATGTCGAAGACCTCCGGGTGGGCCTTCTCGACCTCGTCCAGCAGGATCACGCAGTACGGCCGCCGGCGCACCGCCTCGGTGAGCTGGCCGCCCTCCTCGTACCCGACGTAGCCGGGCGGGGCGCCGACCAGCCGGGCGACCGAGTGCTTCTCGCTGTACTCACTCATGTCGATCCGGATGATGGCCCGCTCGTCGTCGAACAGGAACTCGGCCAGCGCCTTGGCCAGTTCGGTCTTGCCAACGCCAGTCGGCCCGAGGAACAGGAAGGACCCGGTCGGGCGGTCCGGGTCGGCCACGCCGGCGCGGGCCCGGCGGACCGCATCGGAGACGGCCTGAACCGCGCTGGCCTGCCCGATGATCCGGTGCCCGAGTTCTTCTTCCATCCGGAGCAGCTTGCCCGTCTCGCCCTCCAGCAGGCGCCCGGCGGGAATGCCGGTCCACGAGGAGACGACGTCGGCGACGTCGTCCGGGCCGACCTCTTCCTTCACCATGGGGGCCTCGGCCGGGAGGACGGCGGAGGTGCCGTCGTCCTCGCCCGGGGCGGTCGCGGCGCTCGCTTCGGCCAGCTCGCGCTCGAGCGCGGGGATCTCCCCGTACATCAGCCGCGAGGCGGTCTCGAACTCGGCGTCACGCTGAGCCCGATCGAGCTGTCCCTTGAGGTCGTCGAGACGCTTCTTCAGCTCGCCGACCCGGTTGAGGCTGGCCTTCTCCTGGTCCCAGCGGGCGACAAGCGCCGTGAGCTGCTCCTGGCGGTCGGCCAGGTCGGCGCGCAGCCGCTCGAGCCGGTCCTTGCTGGCGGCGTCGGATTCCCTCACCAGGGCGAGTTCCTCCATCTTCATCCGGTCGACGGTCCGCTGCAGTTCGTCGATCTCCACCGGCCGGGAGTCGATCTCCATCCGCAGGCGCGAGGCGGCCTCGTCGATCAGGTCGATCGCCTTGTCCGGCAGGAACCGGGCGGTGATGTACCGATCCGACAGGGTCGCCGCGGCGACCAGCGCGGCGTCGGAGATCTGCACCTGGTGGTGCGCCTCGTAGCGTCCCTTCAGCCCGCGCAGGATCGCGATCGTGTCCTCGGCGGAGGGCTCGCCCACGAACACCTGCTGGAACCGGCGCTCGAGGGCAGCGTCCTTTTCGATCCGCTCGCGGTACTCGTCCAGGGTGGTGGCGCCGACCATCCGCAGCTCGCCGCGGGCCAGCATCGGCTTGAGCATGTTGCCCGCGTCCATGGCCCCCTCGGCCGCGCCCGCCCCGACCACGGTGTGCAGCTCGTCGATGAACGTGATCACCTGGCCGTTGCTCTGCCTGATCTCGTTCAGGACCGCCTTGAGGCGCTCCTCGAACTCGCCGCGGTACTTGGCCCCGGCGACCATCGCGCCGAGGTCGAGGGCGATCAGCCGCTTGCCGCGCAGCGACTCCGGCACGTCGCCCGCGACGATGCGCTGGGCCAGGCCTTCCACCACTGCCGTCTTGCCCACCCCGGGCTCGCCGATCAGGACCGGGTTGTTCTTGGTCCGGCGGGACAGCACCTGGATGACGCGCCGGATCTCGGCGTCCCGGCCGATCACCGGGTCCAGGGCGCCGTCGCGCGCCTGCTGGGTCAGGTCGACGCCGTACTTCTCCAGCGCCTGGTACGTCTCCTCGGGATTCTCCGTGGTGACCCGGGCGCTGCCGCGCACCTGCGCGAACGCTTCAAGAAGGGCCTCAGGGCCGGCCCCCGCCTCGCGCAGCACGGTGGCGGCCGCGCCGCCGTCGGCGGCCAGGCCGACCAGCAGGTGCTCGGTCGACACGTACTCGTCGTTCATCTCGCGGGCGCGCGCCACGGCCGTGTTGATCGCCGACAGCAGCGGCCGGGACATCTCCGGCGCGCTGAGAGTCTGCCCGTTGGCGCGCGGCAGCCGGGCCAGGCGCGCCTCGGCGTCCTTGGCGACGACCGCCGGGTCGGCGCCGACGGCCCGCAGCAGCGGGGCCGCGGTGCCCCCGTCCTGCGCGATCAGCGCGGCGAGCAGGTGCAGCGGGTCCACCTGGGGATTGCCGTCCGCGGCGGCCTGCCGGACGGCGGCCGACAGGGCGTCCTGGCTCTTCCTGGTAAGTTTGTCGTCCATTACGCTCTTTTTGCTCGGTTCTGTTGTGGTGGTCTGTGGGCTGCTACGGCTCGGAGCCCGCCGGGTCGTCGGCGCCGCGGTCCGCGGCGCGGGCTCGCGGCCCGGACCCGGCCGGGCCTCCGGTGGCGGCGTCGGCGCCGGTGACCGGTTCCCAGATGGCGACCCGGGCACTGCGCACCGGCACGAGCCCGGGGCCGGTCCGGCCCTTCCTGAGCAGCTCGGCCAGCCGTGCGGCCACCGAACGGGTGGATTCAAGCTCCACGCGCAACTGTGAGACCTCGCTGTGCAGCTCGGCGGCCAACCGCCGCGATCGTTCCAGCTCGTCGTTGAGCTCCAGGATCCGCTTGATCCCGGACAGGTTGACGCCCTCGTCCTGGGAGAGGCGCTGTACCTCGCGCAGCGCGAGGATGTCCCGCATGGAGTAACGCCGGCCACGGCCCGTGCTGCGGCCGGGTGACACCAGCCCGAGCCGGTCATAGGCCCGGAGCGTCTGCGGATGCAATCCTGAGAGCTGGGCGGCGACGGAGATGACGTAGACCGGCGTCTCGTCGGACATGTCATACGGGCTAGTCATGTCATCTCCTTCTCGCCCTGTTCATCGTGATCTCCTTCTTCTCCTGGTGCGCCTTAGGCTTCCTTGGCGCGCTGCAGGAGCTCCTCCCTCGGGTCCTCCCCGGCGGTGGCCTCCCGCAGCTCTTCCAGCGCCTTGCGGCCCTTGCTGCTTACGTTCTTCGGCACCTGCACCTCGACCGTGACGAGCAGGTCGCCGAAGGTCCCGTCGGACCGGCGGATGCCCTTGCCCCGGACCCGGAAGGTCCGGCCGTTCGGGGTGCCCGCCGGAATCCGCACCGTCACCGGGGCGCCGCGGTGGGACGGCACCTTGATCTCCGAGCCCAGCGCCGCCTCCGGCACGGTCACCGGCACGGTGACCGTCAGGTTGTCGGCCGAGCGCCCGAAGACCGGGTGCGGTGTGACGTGGACGCGGACGAACAGGTCGCCGGCCGGGCCACCGTGCTCGCCGGGAGCTCCCTTGCCCCTGAGCTTGATCCGCTGCCCATCGGCGACCCCAGCGGGAATCCGGGCCTGGATGGTCCGGGTGCTCATCGCGCGGCCGCTGCCGCTGCACGTAGGGCAGGGATCCTCGACCACGAGGCCTCGGCCCCCACACGTACGGCACGTCTCCGGCACGGAGATGTTGCCCATGGTCCGGGTGGTTTGCCCGCTGCCCTGGCAGGTGGGGCAGACCTTCGGCATCGTGCCCGCCCGTGCGCCGGTGCCGTGGCACACCGGGCAGGGACCGTCGCCGGTCAGGCGGAGCGGGAGGGTGACCCCGTCGATCGCATTGCCGAACGAGAGCGTGGCCTCCGTTTCGACATCCGTGCCACGCCTGGCCCGGGTCTGCGTCCCGCGGCCGCCGAACACGCCGCCGAGCAGGTCGCCAATCCGGCCGCCCGCGCTCTCGCCGGCCCCGCCGAACAGGTCGCCCAGGTCGAAGCCGCCCATGCCGCCGCCGCCTGCGGTGCCTGCGGTCTCGCCCGGCCGCCCGCGCCGGGGACGCGGAAGCCGCCGCCGAACAGCGAGCGCGCCTCGTCGTACTCCTTGCGCTTCTTCTCGTCGGACAGGGTGTTGTAGGCCTCGGAGATCTCCTTGAACCGCTCCTCGGCGGAACGGTCGCCCTTGTTCGCGTCCGGGTGATATTTGCGGGCGAGCTTGCGGTACGCCTGCTTGATCTCGTCAGCGCTCGCGGACTTGGAGACGCCCAGGACCTTGTAATAGTCCTTTTCCAGGAAGTCCTTGGTGCTCATCTGCTGTGCTCATCGCTCCTCGCCGCGCTAGTTGCCTTCCTGGCCGGCCGCTGATCCGGCTGCCCGGCCGCGTTCGCGCCGGGCTCCGGGGCGCCGTCCGGGCCGGTGTCGGGTTCAGCCACCGCGACCCGCGCCGGACGCAGGATCCTGTCGCCGACCTTGTAGCCCGGCTGATAGATCTCTACGCAGGTGACCTCGGAGACGTCGGGTGAGTAGGAGTGGGTCAGCGCCTCGTGGACCGTCGGGTCGAAGGGCTCGCCCTCCTCGCCGTACGTGACCAGGCCGAGCTTGGACACCGTGGACTCCAGCGACTCGGCGACCGACTTGAAGCCGCCGGACAGCTCGTCGTGCTGCCGGGCCTGGCCGATCGCGTCGAGGGCCGGCAGCAGCTCGGACAGCACGTTCGCGAGCGCCAGCTCGCGCACCGCCATCCGGTCGCGATCCACCCGCTTGCGGTAGTTCGCGTACTCGGCCTGGATCCGCTGCAGGTCGGCCGTCCTGTCGGCGAGCTGCCCTTTCAGTGTTGCCATCTCCTCTTCGATGCCCGTCTCGGCGGACGGGGCCTCACGGGTGCCGGAAGCCTCCTCGGCCTCCGGGTCCGTGCGGTCCTGCTCGGCCCGCCCGTCCGGCGCCGGGCCGGGTGCGGAGCCTTCCGGCTCCGCACCCCTCCCTTGCCGCGACCCCTGAGCGCGCTCGTCGTTACCGGCGAAACCGCCCGGTTCCGAGGCAGCGTGCTTGCCCCTGGGCCTGTCCGGCTGTCTCACCTGACCGGTCACGGGGTCGATTCGCCGGCGATCGTGGATCACCGGCCCGTTGCCCATTTCCTCAGGTGAATTCATCAAGCAGCTCCGCCCTCACGCGTTCCCGAGTGACCCTCATGCGTTCCCGAGGGGCCCTCGTCGACGATCTCGGCGTCCACAACGTCGTCGCCCTCAGGTGACCCCGTTGCCTCTTCGCCGCCGGCCGCACTGTCCTGAGCGGCGGCCTGCTGCTCCGCCTGAGCCTGGGCGTAAATCGCGGTGCCCATCTTCTGGCTCGCCTGCGAGGCCTTCTCGCTCGCGTCCTTGATGGCCTCGGTGTCGGTGCCTTCGAGCGTCTTCTTCAGGTCGCCGATGGCCGACTCGACCTCCGAGCGGACGTCGTCCGGCACCTTGTCGGTGTTCTCCGAGAGGAACTTCTCGGTGGTGTAGACGAGGGTGTCGGCCCGGTTGCGGACCTCGGCCTCTTCGCGCCGCTGGCGGTCATCCTCGGCGTACTGCTCCGCGTCGCGGACCATCCGGTCGATGTCGTCCTTGGCCAGCGCCGAGCCACCCGAGATGGTGACCGACTGCTGCTTGCCGGTGCCCAGGTCCTTGGCGGACACGTTGACGATGCCGTTGGCGTCGATGTCGAAGGCGACCTCGACCTGCGGCACGCCGCGGGGCGCCGGCGCGATGCCGGACAGCTCGAACATGCCGAGCTTCTTGTTGTAGGCAGCGATCTCCCGCTCGCCCTGGAACACCTGGATCTGCACCGACGGCTGGTTGTCGTCCGCGGTGGTGAAGATCTCCGAGCGCTTGGTCGGGATGGTGGTGTTCCGCTCGATGAGCTTGGTGAAGATGCCGCCCTTGGTCTCGATGCCCAGCGACAGCGGGGTCACGTCGAGCAGCAGGACGTCCTTGACCTCGCCCTTGAGCACACCGGCCTGCAGGCAGGCGCCGACCGCGACAACCTCGTCCGGGTTGACGCCCTTGTTCGGCTCCTTGCCGCCGGTCAGGTCCTTGACCACGTCGACCACCGCGGGCATCCGGGTGGAGCCGCCCACGAGCACGACGTTGCTCGATGCCGCTGACGTTGATCCCGGCGTCCTTGATCACCTGCTGGAACGGGCCCTTGGTCCGGTCGAGCAGATCAGAGGTCATGCGCTGGAACTCGGCGCGCGACAGGCGCGTGTCCAGGTGCAGCGGACCCTGGTCGGAGTGGGAGATGTAAGGCAGGTTGATCTGGGCCTCAGACCCGCTGGACAGCTCGATCTTGGCCCGCTCGGCCGCCTCACGCAGCCGCTGCAGCGCCATCTTGTCCTTGGACAGATCGATGCCGTAGCCGTTCTTGAAGTCCATGACCAGCCAGTCGACGATCCGCTGGTCCCAGTCGTCACCACCAAGGTGGTTGTCGCCGCTGGTCGCCTTGACCTCGACGACGCCCTCGCCCACCTCGAGCAGTGAGACGTCGAACGTGCCGCCGCCCAGGTCGAAGACGAGGATGGTGGCCTCGTTCTCCTTCTCCAGGTGGTAGGCCAGCGCCGCGGACGTCGGCTCGTTGATGATGCGGAGCACGTTGAGCCCGGCGATCTGACCGGCCTCCTTGGTGGCCTGCCGCTGCGCGTCGTTGAAGTACGCCGGGACCGTGATGACCGCGTCGGTGATCGTCTCACCGAGGTAGGACTCGGCGTCCCGCTTCAGCTTCTGCAGGATGAACGCGCTGATCTGCTGGGGCGTGAACTTCTTGCCGTCGATGCTGACGGTCCAGTCGGTGCCCATCTGCCGCTTGACGGAACGGATCGTCCGGTCAACGTTCGTGACGGCCTGCCGCTTGGCGACCTCGCCGACGAGTACTTCGGCGTTCTTGGCGAAGGCGACGACGGACGGCGTGGTCCGGGCCCCCTCCGCGTTAGCGATGACCGTGGGCTCCCCGCCTTCGAGAACGGCGACCACAGAGTTGGTCGTCCCAAGGTCAATCCCTACCGCACGTGCCATGAGCAATCCCTATTGTTTAGGTGAGTTGAGTCTTCCGGACTCAAGGTTGCCACGCCGTGTGACCCATGGCAAATGACTTGAGTCTGTTAGGCTCAACTTTTCGGGACCGCTCGTTGTTCCCCGCTACGTGAACGAGTTTTCGCCCCGTTCGCGTCCCGCCCCGGCCCTGGCCGTCCCCGCGCCCGTCGGCCCATGCCCGCCCCATGTCCGCCAAGCTCTCCCATTGCGGAGGCTAAACGGTATGCGCTGGTGCCAGCGCAGTGGCCGCGGCCGGCCTCGGCTGGAGGACGTCGGAAACTGGTCGCGGCGGGACGGCGCAGGTGGGCCGGGAGCCGAGGCAGTGTTCGTTCGGCATATAAAGAGGTCTTGGCATCGGCCGGCGGCAAAAGTTACTAGTCGGTAGGATGCTTAAGCCGTGCGCCGCGGCTGTGTACGGTGGCGGGCGGTGCGATAACAGGCGGCCGCCAGCGGCGTACGCTGGCGGCCGATGCTGCACGAGGAGGTCCCCTGGTGGCCCTGAGAATCGTCCTTGGCCTGGTGCTGACCGTGGCGGCCGCCGCGATCGCGGGCCGCCGTTTGTGGTGGCTGGGCCGTCTGGGGCTGGCTGGCCAGCCTGCGCCGGAACGGCTGGAGTTTGCCCGCAAGCATCCCGGTCAGGATGTGGGGTCCAGGCCGAAGAGGTGTTCGGGCAGCGGAAGCTGCTGAAGTGGACGGTGCCAGGCGTGGCGCATTTCTTCACGTTCTGGGGCTTCATCATTTTGATCTTCACGATCATCGAGGCCTACGGGGATCTGTTCTCCCGCGGGTTCGCGATTCCCGGGATCGGGCATTCGTTCGCGCTCGGGTTCCTGGAGGACCTGTTCGCGGTCCTGGTGCTGGCCGGGCTTATCACGTTCGCGGTGATCCGGCTGCGGAACGACCCGAAGCGGGAGGGCCGGGCGTCCCGGTTCGCCGGGTCCCACACCGGCGCGGCGTGGCTGGTGCTCGGCATGATCTTCCTGGTCATCGCCACGCTGCTGCTGTATCGAGGCGCGCAGATCAACACCGGGGTAGTTCCCGTACGCCGCACGGCGCGTTCGCCTCGCAGATCGTCGGGCACTGGCTGCACCCCCTGGGCACCGGGGTGAACAGCGTGCTGGAGGCCGTGTTCATCCTGGGCCAGCTCGCGGTCATCCTGGGCTTCCTGGTGTTCGTGACCTATTCCAAGCACCTGCACATCTTCCTGGCCCCGCTGAACGTCTTGTTCTCGCGGCGGCCGAACGCGCTCGGCGCCCTGGAGCCGATGCGCTCGAACGGGAAGGTCCTCGATTTCGAGGAGGCCGACCCCGATACCGATGTGTTCGGGCTGGGCAAGATCGAGGATTTCACGTGGAAGGGCCTGCTGGACATGGCGACCTGCACCGAGTGCGGGCGCTGCCAGTCGGCGTGCCCGGCGTGGGCGACCGGCAAGCCGCTGTCGCCCAAGCAGGTCATCCTGGACCTGCGGGACCACGCGTTCGCCAAGGCCCCTTACCTGCTCGCCTCCTCCGATGAGGAGCGGGCGGGGCTGCCCGCGGATGTGCTGGCCGAGGCGGGGCGGCCGCTGGTCGGCGGCGCGGACGTGAACGGGGTCATCGACCCGGACGTGATCTGGTCCTGCACCAACTGCGGGGCGTGCGTCGAGGAGTGCCCGGTCGACATCGAGCACATCGACCACATCGACGGCATGCGCCGCCACCAGGTCCTGATCGAGTCCGCGTTCCCGCAAGAGGCGTCCACGCTTTTGAAGAACCTGGAAAACAAGGGCAACCCGTGGGGCATGAACGAGGCGCGCCGGGGCGACTGGATCAGCGAGCTCGATTTTGAGGTCCCGGTGATCGACGGGGTGATCGGCGAGGACATCGAGTACCTGTTCTGGGTCGGCTGCGCGGGGTCGCTGGAGGACCGGGCGAAGAAGACCACCAAGGCGATCGCGGAACTGCTGCACACCGCCGGGGTCAAGTTCGCGGTGCTCGGCCCGGCCGAGACCTGCACCGGTGACCCGGCGCGGCGGATGGGCAACGAGTTCGTCTACTCCATGCTGGCCCAGCAGAACGTCGAGACGCTGAACGAGGCGGGCTTGGGCGTGGACGGGCGCCGGGAAGAAGATCGTCGCGTCCTGCCCGCACTGCTTCAACACCATCGCGAATGAGTACCCGCAGCTGGGCGGGAACTACGAGGTGATCCACCACACCCAGCTGCTGGCCCGCCTCGTGGAGGAAGGCAAGCTGACGCCGGTGAACGCGGTGGAGGAGAAGATCACCTACCACGACCCGTGCTTCCTCGGCCGGCACAACAAGGTCTACACCCCGCCCCGGGAGATCATCGATGCCGTGCCCGGCACCCAGGCCGAGGAGATGCACCGCTGCAAGAGCCGCGGGTTCTGCTGCGGCGCCGGCGGGGCCCGGATGTGGATGGAAGAGCGAATCGGCAAGCGCATCAACACCGAACGCATCGACGAGGCCCTGGCCCTCAACCCGGACACCGTGTCGACCGCGTGCCCGTATTGCATGGTCATGCTGGGCGACGCGGTCGCCGCGAAGAAGGGGTCCGGGGAGGCCAAGGACAGCCTCGAAGTCATCGACGTGGCCCAGCTGCTGGCCCGTTCGGTCACCCGGAACGGCGCCAAGGCTGGGGCTGGGGCCGCCGGGGGTGGGGCCGACGCAGGCGCCGGGGCCGGAGCCGCTGGGGCCGGGGCCGCTGGGGCCGGGGCCGCTGGGGCCGGGGCCGCTGGGGCCGGGGCCGCTGGGGCCGGGGCCGCTGGGGCCGAGGCCGAGGCGGGCGCCGGGGGCGACGCGCCGAAGGACGCTGGCGAGCCGCGTAATTCATGATCGGGTGGAGTTTTCCGCAGTGGGTGCGGAAAACTCCACCCGAACCGGTTTGGCGAGCGTTAGCCGGGCCAGCTCATTCGTTCCGGCCCCGGATCTGGAGGGCTGGCCTGGCGGTGCCTGATGACATCAACGGCCACCATGTGCGCGTGACGCTCACTGCGGCTGATGCGCATGTCAGTGGCCCAGCAGGCGGCGATGAGCAGGTCCTTGGCGGCGATGAGATCTTCGGCTGAGATTCCGGCGACGCACCAGAGCAGGACCCGCTCCCCGAAGGGTTGCGGCGTGGTGAAGACGATGATCGGCAGCTTCCCGTACCTGGACTGAATCCAGGAGTGAGCGCAGCCGGTGCGGAGGCGGTGCGGCGTGATGACGCACCACGCCCGCTTGACGAGTAGCCGGCGCCCATCCGGCCAGAGGCCGAACGCTGCGGCGAGCGCGACGACGGTGGCCACGAGCCAGACGATGCCGAGACCGCGGGCAATGGCGATCGCCGCGGCTGGCAGGCCGAGCGTGAGCGCCAGCTCGTAACGCCAGCGCCAGATGATGACGAGCAGGTTGGGCCGCTTCGAACGAAGCGCGCTTTCCAGGCTGGACAGCACGCCGGGATCGTTCGGCTGGCGGGGACGTCCTCCAGCCATGGCCGTCATCCGTCGCGGTCGAGGGTAGGCGGCCGGCCGAGGATGAGGCGGCCGGTCCCTGAGCATTGCGCGCAGAGGGAGTCGGCCGCGATGGTGCCGATGCCGCGGCAGTGCTGGCATCGGCTCAGCGTGTCGAACCGGGGATCGCGGTAACGGCGCCCGAGTCCGGCGGGCCGGCGCTCGATGTGCCATCCGTGCCAGCGGGCCTCCTCATCGTTCATGGCGAACATCCAGTCGCCGATCCGTATGAGGAGGTCAGCCAGCCAGCCGGCCAAGATCGCGGCCGGGTCTCGGACCAGGATGGCAGCGAGGCGGCCCCAGGTCACGGCCCCGGCCGGGATGAGCAACCCCCGGTGACTTTCGGTCACGACCCGGGGGTTGTCTTTACCGACAAGATTGCTAATGTTGGTCAAAGCACTAACTCCTTTCGCTCGGGCACGAGCCGGGATGGTGTCTAGTTGGGCCGACGTGGCAGCGTCGGCCCAACTGTGTTTCTGGGGCACGCGGTGGCGGTCCACCATGGCGCACCTGGGAAGTTGGGCCGGTTTTCGGTGATCACCGCTGCGGCGCGTGCTGGCGCACAGTGGCGGCAGCGGTGATGTGGTCCGGTTCACGAGGGTCGCAGTGCTCCTCTCTCGCGAAGGTCCGGGGGATAACGATTGCGGCGTCGTTGCCGCGGATGGCCCGATGGCCCGCGATGATCAGCCAGTAACCCGTTCCGGGTCACTGCGCGACCCGTTGTCGGTGGGTCGCCTTGAGGATGCCTACTGCTTTCTGATTTCATGGTGCCTCTCGCATAAGCCGTTGGCAAGTGACAAAATCAAGTGCCATAGGCACCAAACGCCTGGCATATCCCAATGACTGGTCTCATCCCGCTACGATCTGTGCTTACCGCTGAGGCTCAGGGGAGAGGAAGCGACCACCGTGGCCCAAGGCAGCCCCACCGTGCGCCGCCGCGAGCTCGGCACGCTCCTCCGGAAGCTGCGGAACGAAGAGGCGACTGACGGTCGATCAGGTTGCGGAGCGGCTGCTGTGCTCCCCCAGCAAGGTGAGCCGCATGGAAACCGGCCACCGCGGCGCGACGCTGCGGGATGTCCGAGACCTTTGCGACCTCTATGGCGTGACCGACGAGGCCGAGCGCGACCGACTGATGTCTCTGGCCAAGGAGGGAAAGCAACAGGGCTGGTGGCAGTCCTACGATCTTCCCTACTCGACGTACGTCGGGCTAGAGGCCGAAGCTGTCCGCGTCAAAGATTACGATTCAGCACTTGTTCCTGGGCTTATGCAGACCCCAGACTACGTGCGGGCATTGCACCAGGATATCGCGCCACAAATGGGCACGCCCGAATTGACGCCGGATGTCATCGATCAGCGCGTAGAAGAGCGCCTCAGGCGACAGGAGCTTCTCCGCCGGACCGATGCGTCACCGCTCCAATTCTGGGCTGTGCTGGACGAGACGGTACTCCATCGCATTATCGGCTCACCCGGCATCATGCGGGGTCAGCTCCAGCAACTTGTCAGCATGTCGAGGATGCCAAATGTCACTCTGCAGATACTTCCGTACGCAGTAGGTGCGCATCCAGCACTGAATAGCACATTCAACATACTTCAGTTCAGCGCCCCTCTGCCTGACGTCGTATATGTAGAAGGTCTCGTAGGCTGGATTTTTCTTGAACGTTCAGAGGATATCACCAGGTATAAGCGAGTTTTTGAAGGTTTGGGCGAAATAGCGCTCACACCTGGCGAATCGGTCGATCTGATCGAAAAATCCATTAGCTCATTCGAGGGTGGATTAACGATGTAGCCTGCTGCGGACAGATCTCCGTCGGCGGCCGCGCCTTCTTGTCGCCCGTTTCTATTTTGTGACCATAACCGAACAGGTGGATGTATGGCGAGTTTCGTTCCTGGAATCGAGTCCGCTGAACTAGGCTGGCGTAAATCAAGCCGGAGCGGCTATAACGGGGAGTGCGTCGAGGTGGCGTCCCTGGAAGGTCGGGTGGCCGTCCGCGACTCAAAGCACCCGAATGGCGCAGCATTGCTCTGCACCGCCTCTGAGTGGCGTTCGTTCCTCGCCCAGGCCAAGGATGCCCGTTCAGGTGGCTCAGGTTTCTAGGCGAGCGATTCGTGGTGGGCCCGTGACTCGCATGGGTCCACCACGAACTCAAAGCGCTATGGCGCTCAGACCTTCGCCCGGTAGAAGTTCTTGTAGGAACGCGACGGCGTCGGGCCGCGCTGGTCCTGGTAGCGGGATCCGTAGACCGAGGAGCCGTACGGGTGCTCGGCGGGGGAACTGGTGCGGAACAGGCACAGCTGGCCGATCTTCATGCCGGGCCAGAGCTTGATGGGGAGCGTCGCAACGTTCGACAGCTCAAGCGTGACGTGGCCCGAGAAGCCGGGGTCGATCCAGCCGGCAGTGGAGTGAGTGAGCAACCCGAGTCGGCCCAGCGAGCTCTTGCCTTCGAGCCGCCCGGCGATGTTGTCTGGCAGGCTGACAACCTCGAAGGTGGAGGCCAGGACGAACTCGCCCGGGTGCAGGACAAACGCGTCTTCGCCGGTTGTCTCGACCAGTCGAGTCAGGTCGGGCTGTTCCACCGCCGGATCGATGTGAGGGTAGCGGTGGTTCTCGAAGACCCGGAAGTACCTGTCTAGGCGTACGTCGATGCTGGATGGCTGGATGAGTTCGGGCGCGTAAGGGTCGAGCTTGACCCGGCCGGACTCGATCTCGGCTCTGATGTCACGATCGGAGAGCAGCACGCTGGCAACCTACCGGGTCCGGTACTATGTCTGGGCGAACACCGCGCTGGTCGGTAGCTCCGTTGGAGCTACCTGAGGCCGCTGCGGGTTCCACGCGGGTGTAGTTCAATGGCAGAACGTCAGCTTCCCAAGCTGATAGTGCGAGTTCGATTCTCGTCACCCGCTCCATATCTCAAGGCCCAGGCCAGGACGGGAATCCCGGCCTGGGCCATGGTCATTTCTGGGCTGTAGTCGATCTTCCGGCAATTAGCCTGCGGGGACGACCGTGCCAGCGGCTCCATCGTCACCGCCGTGCCCTAGTTCGCGCATCAGCCGCAACTGGTCAGCATGCCAGTCCTGCCGCTGCCACTGCGGCGGCTCGGGCGGCACGCCAACCGCTTGTGCGGATGCTGACAGCACCCCGGGATACAGCGGCTGGTCCAGGTCGAAGTGGTAGGCGCTGCTGTCCTGAATCATGGCCCAGCGACAGCCCGTCCGTGACGGTGCCCAGACCCACCGCGGCGAGGTACACCTCATCCACGGCGTCACTGACCGCGGCCCACCCGCCTGCGAACCGCAACACGCGCGCCGTCACCGCGGCGCTGTCCACCCGCCAGCGCGCCAGCGGTCACTGTGCGTACTGATCGGGGGCCTTCCTGCCGTGCTCGGCCACCGCCGGATGCCCGTTCCGGGCACGGTCCTAAAAGAGCGCGAAAGCGTACGATTGAGGTCACGCAAAGCGGCGCCGGGTGCAGGAGGCTGCGATGAGGCTGCGACCGCATCGGCAGGACCTGGTGGTGTGGAGCGCGTCCGTAGGCCCAGCCAACAGATATGGTGCCCCTCGGTCTACGTGGTCTACGCCGGTTCCACGGAACAGGCGGATCCGCAGGTCTATCCGGACTGGCGCGCTGCTCACGATGATGTTCCTGATGCGGCCGGCCCGTACCGTGCAGATCCGACGACGGGCCCGCAGGCGGCGCTCCGAGCTAGAGCGCCAGCTGGCCGCATATTCCACCCCGGCCCAGCGGTGCGATCTTGAAGCGACACTTGACCTGTACCCAGACAGCATCACGTACGAGCTACGTGACATCCTCGCCCGCCAGGCCATGGCCGCCTACCACAACCGGATTGTGGGCGCCGGACGCTACTGAAGAGGTCAGTGCGAGGTGCCTGCCCAGGGGCCGACGCCGCCGATCGAGCTGCGACGCTTATGCCACGGCCAGAAGCCTGACCGAGAAGGATGGGCCGCCCGGGCGAGCTTCTTCCGGCCCTTGTCGGTGATGGCGATGGCCGTCTAGACGCCAGCCGCAAACAGGCCCGGGCCGAGTCCGAGGCCTAATCGGCGGCGGGGACCCAGCCGAGTGGTTCGTCCCGGTTTTCCGCCCAGCGGGTCGGAGCGCCGGAAGAGGCGAGGACGTCGGCTAGCCAGTAGGTCTGGTCGGGGTCCCAGCCGGCCAGGACGGTGCGCGCCTCGTCCACTCGCTGGCCTCCGACCGCTTCACCAGCGTCAACGGGCAGCGCCCTCCCGGCGGTGCCCAGGTAGCCGCGGACGCTTACGTGCACGGCGTCGTAGTCGGCGGCGACGTCGGCGAAGTCGGGAATGAGCCAGCGGCCCGCCCGGCCGGTAACTCTCCACCAGTCATGGCGGCGGGCCTTGCTGACGTCCAGGGGATACCGGTCAACCAGGGCGGCCCACTCAGACGGCCCGGAGACCTCGTAGATCCGCGCCCCGGGCGCCACCTGCACTGGCCAGCAGCGTGCTTCCTGCCAGCCGAGGCTGTCCTCGACCAGGGGCAGCCCGACCGCCCCAATGCCCGGTATGGCTCGCGTGGTGCGCGGGAGCCGGGACGGCAGCGGCGCCGACCACCAGTAGCCACTCCAGGGAGCGGTTGGGTCCTCGGGCCGTTCTATCGCTGACCGCTTGTCCGCCATCGTCGCGGCGCGCCAGGAGGCAAGTTCGGCGTCGGCGCCGGTGAGAGCGGGTGAGGTGCCGGCCTCGCCGAGCCACTCCACGTACCGCTGGCCGTCAGAAACCGGAGACGCCCACCACTGTGCGGCCGGCGCGGTGGTGACCGCCCGGGCCACCGGAATCAGCGCATCCCGGGCCGCCGGGCCGGCGAGCGCCTGGTCCACCGCGTCGGGCTCCTGCCAGTACATGGCCCATACCACCGACTCAGCGAGGCCCGGCAGAAGCGCCAGCTCATCGGCGGTGGCCGCGATGGCATCAAGATCAGTCCGGGCCACCGAGGCGGCGAGCTCGCCGACGAGATCTGATAGATCTCCGGCCATCGCGACCCGGCGCACCCGCTCCCAACCGGGATAGTCACCGGTATCCAGCAGTGACCAGCACAGCCTGCGCCCGCGGGGGCCCGCCAGCAAGTCTTCGGCAGGCCAGCTCATGGGCCCAACCCTAGAGTTCGGCCGTCAGGGGGGCCAGCGAGTATTCCGGGCCTTCGCAACCCAGCCATCGGCCGCCCCGGGATTGCCGTCGCGGATTCTCGTGTTATGCCGACGTGACATTAGACTCACGCGGGTTGCCCGCTTTGCGTGACCACAGCACTGTGACCACAGCACTGGCGAGTGCCGGCAGGCGTTTCAGCCCGCGGCGCCCCACTGGGCGGCAGCCGGCCGGGGAAGCCGGGGAAGGAGACAAGCCGCAAGTGACGGTGGTTCATTCGGAGGCGCAGCCGGGCGCTGGGGGAACTGAGGCGCAGCGGGGCGCAGCCGCCACCGAAGTTGTGGCCGAGGCGGGGCGCCGCCGGACGTTCGCGGTGATCAGCCATCCGGACGCGGGAAAGTCCACGCTGACCGAGGCGCTGGCGCTGCACGCGTCGGCGATCACCCAGGCCGGTGCCGTGCACGGCAAGGCCGGGCGGCGCGGGGTGACCTCGGACTGGATGGATATGGAGAAGGACCGGGGTATCTCGATCACCTCCGCCGCGCTGCGGTTCGACTACGGCGGCATGGTGCTGAACCTCCTCGACACACCCGGCCACGCCGACTTCTCCGAGGACACCTACCGGGTCCTGGAGGCCGTCGACTGCGCGATCATGCTGCTGGACTCGGCCAAGGGCCTGGAGCCGCAGACACTGAAGCTCTTCGACGTGTGCCGCAACCGCCGCATCCCCGTCATCACGTTCGTCAACAAGTGGGACCGGCCGGGCCGGGAGCCGCTGGAGCTGCTGGACGAGATCGAGCAGCGGATCGGCCTGCGCCCCGCCCCGCTGAACTGGCCGGTCGGGGTGGCGGGCGACTTCCGCGGGCTGATCGAGCGCGGTACCGGCGAATTCACCGCCTTCACCCGGACGCCGGGCGGGGCGGGCCGGGCCATCGAGGAGCATCTGGACGCGGAAACCGCGGCCGAACGTGAAGGCGCGGCCTATGCCACGGCCGCCGAGGAGCTGGCGCTGCTCGAGGAGATCGGCGCCGACGTGGACATGGCGTCCTTCCTGGCCGGTGAGACCTCGCCGGTCCTGTTCGGCGCGGCGCTGCCCAACTTCGGGGTGCGCCGGCTGCTCGACGGACTGTGCGAGCTGGCCCCGCCGCCCGCGCCGCGCCGCGACGTCAAGGACGAGCCACGTCCGGTGGAGGCGCCGTTCGCGGGCCTGGTGTTCAAGGTCCAGGCCAACATGGACCGCAACCACCGGGACCGGGTCGCCTTCGTCCGGGTGTGCTCGGGACGGTTCGAGCGGGGCATGGTGCTCACCCACGCCGCCACCGGCCGGCCGTTCGCGACCAAGTACGCGCAGGCCATGTTCGGCGCGGACCGCGAGACGGTCGACCTCGCCTACCCCGGTGATGTGATCGGCCTGGTCAACGCCACCGCGCTGCGGCCCGGGGACACCCTGTACGACACGCGGCCGGTGGAGTTCCCGCCGATCCCCAGCTTCGCGCCCGAGCACTTCGCCGTGGTCCGGTGCAAGGACGCCGGCAAGCACAAGCAGTTCCGGAAGGGAATCGAGCAACTCGGCACCGAAGGGGTCGTGCAGGTCCTCGCGTCGGACGTCCGGGGCGATCAGGCCCCCGTGCTCGCCGCGGTCGGGCCGCTGCAGTTCGATGTCGTGCTGCACCGGCTGGAGCACGAGTTCGGCGCCCGGGCGGAGCTCGAGCATCTCGGTTACAACCTGGCCCGCCGGACCGATAGCGAAGGTGCGGCCGGACTCGCCGGGCAGCGCGGGGTCGAGGTCCTCACCCGCCGTCTCGACGGAGCCCTGCTCGCCCTGTTCACCGACAAGTGGCGGCTGGCCGCCATCCAGCGCGACCACCCCGATATCCCCCTCGAAACCCTGGTCGCCGGCACCGAGTAGCCGTCCCCGCCGCGATTCCTGCTCAGGTTTGCCCCGACCATGCCTGGGAATACGAGGCGAGTGGTCGCGGTGATCAAGGTTCTTCGGGGGCCAGGGGGGCCGGCATGAGCGGCCCGCCGCCCGATGGGCCCCGGCGCCAGGGCCAGCAGGTTCCCCTTTCCCGCCGAATCCGCTCGTGGCTGGTCTGGTGGGTTCTGCTCTTGGGCTTCTGGGTGGCGGTAGACGATTCCATCGGCCTGGCCGAGGTCGGGGCGGGAGCCGGAGCCGCCGCCCTGGGCGCCTTCGTAGCCGAACTGGCCGGTCACCAGGCCGCCACCCGGTTCCGCCTGCGGCCCGAGTGGCTGGTCCCGGCGCTCAAGCTGCCCGGCCAGGTGATCCGGGACACGGCGATCGTCTTCGGGGCCCTCTGGAAACGCCTGGTCCATGGCGAGCAGCCGCCCAGCGGATTCCGCGAGCTGCCGGCCCGGTTCGGGAACGACACCAACGAAAGTGTCACCCGGCGGGTCCTGCTGGTCGGGGCCAACTCCCTCGCCCCGAACACCTTCGTGCTCGGCGTCGACGAGGACCGCGACGTCATGGTCGTGCATCAGCTCGTGGTCAACCAGGGGAGGGCCGCGCAGTGACCGCTTTCGTGGTGGCGGCCATCGGCATGCTCGTCGGGATCATCCCGTGCGGGATCGTGCTGGTCCGCGGCAAGCTCATGGAGGCCGTGGTGGCCTATGAGTTCATCAGCTCGATCGCGGTCATGGTCCTCATCCTGCTGGCCCAGGGCTTCCGCCGCCCGGCCGAGTTCGAGCTGCCGGTCCTCTTGGCCGTGCTCCTGTTCGGCAGCGGGCTGGTCTTCGTCCGGTCGCTGGAGCGCTGGCTGTAATGATCAAAGAAACCGTCGTGGCCATCCTGCTCGGCCTGGCCGTGGCCATTGTGCTTCTGTCCTCCCTGGCCGTCCTGATCATGGGCGACGTCTACCAGAAGCTCCATTTCCTTACGCCGGCATCGCTCGTCGCTCCGGTCCTGGTCGCCGCGGCCGTCTTCGTGCAGATGGGCCTGACCGAGAACACCGGCGAAACGCTGGTCGCGCTGATTTTCGTCGTGATCGCCGGCCCGTACCTCAGCCACGCGACCATCCGGGCCGCCCGCATCCGGGACCAGGGGGACTGGCGGACCCGGAAGGGCGCGCCGCCGTCGCCGAGGGGACGTCACCGGAGGGGCGCCGCGGGAGGGGACACAGTGAACCCGGTCGCGGTCGTGACGCCCTACACCGTCCCGGTCGGGCTGATGGACGCGCTCCAGGTGACGGTGCTCGTTCTGGTGGCGGCGGGTGCGACGGCCGTCGTGCTCACCCGGGCGCCGGTCCGCCAGGTCATCGTGCTGAGCGGATACGGGCTGCTCCTGGCCATCCTGTTCATGGTGTTCCAGGCCCCCGATGTCACGCTGTCCGAGCTGACCGTCGGCGCCGTGGCCCTTCCGCTCCTGCTCCTGCTCGCGCTGGCCAAGGTCAGGAGGCGCGAGGAATGACGCCGGCCCAGCGCCGGTGGGTGTTCCTGGCCGGGGCGGCCGGCGTGGTCGCCTTCTACCTGTGGGGCCTGGTGGGCCTGCCCGGCTTCGGTAACTACCCCGGTCCCTACGGGTACATCATCAACGCCGTCGCGGTGGGCCAGACGCACGCGACCGGAGTCGTGTCGGCGATCAATTTCGAATATCGCGGGTTTTGACACGGTGGGCGAGGAATTCATCCTGTTCGTCTCGGCCACCGGGGTCAGCGTCGTCCTGCGGCACCTGCGGGGCGAGCGGGAGCGGTCGGCCGTTGACGAGGCGAAGGACCGGGCCGCCTGGCCCACCAGCGACGCCGTCCGCCTGGTGGCCCTGGCTTTCGCCGGGCCCACGGTGGTGCTGGGCTGGTATCTCGCCTCGCACGCCCAGACCAGCCCGTCGGGCGGCTTCCAGGGCGGCGTGGTGCTGGCCACCGGATTCGTCCTCATCTACCTGGCCGGTCAGTACCTCGTCTTCGAGCGGGTCAGCCCGGTCGACATCACTGACGCCGTAGAGGCGGTCGGCGCGGGCGGCTTCGCCTGCATCGGCCTCACCGCGGTCGCCCTGGGCCTGCCCTACCTGAGCAACTTCCTGCCGCTCGGGCAGCACGCCCGGCGCCGTCGACTCCTCCGGGACCATCGCGCTGATCAGCTTCTTCGTCGGCATCGAGGTGGCCGCCGCGTTCGTGCTCATCGTGAGCGAACTGCTGGAGCAGACGCTCCTGATCCGGCAAGGGGGCCAGTGATGCAGATTTTCCCGTTCATCGTGGTGGCGTGGATCCTGGCCGTCGGCCTGTACGGCATCGTCACCAGCCGTCACCTGATCCACCTGATCGTGTGCCTGATCATCGTCCAGTCCTCCACCTACGTGCTGCTGCTCGCCGTCGGCTACGTCACCGGGGCGGTGGCGCCGTACTTCTACGACATCCCCGTGCACACCCCCGCGGTGGATCCCGTGGTGCAGGCTCTGGCCCTGACCGACGTCGTCGTCGAGGCGGCCGTGACCGCCTTGCTCCTCTCCTTCGCCATCCAGGCCCACAAGAGGTTCGGCACGCTCGATCCCCAGGAACTCGCCGAGCTGAAGGGCTAAGGGGCGCCCGGCCACGATGGATCAGCTGCTGCCTCTCACCGTTGTCGTGCCGCTGATCATGGCCGCGGCGATCTCCGGCTTCAGGCCGGTGTTCCGCAAGCGGCGGCGCCCCCTGGACGCCATCGCCATCCTCGCCGCTGCGGCCGTCACCGTCATGCTGATCGTGATCATGGTCAGAACGGCTCGACGGAGATCAGGTCTACTGGTTCGCCGGCTTCCGGCCGGCGCACGGGATCGCCATCGGGATCGACTTCGCGGCCGGGCCGATCAGCACTGGCCTGGCCTGCATGACCGCCCTTCTGGTCACGGCGGCAATGATCTTCTCCTGGCGCTACTTCCAGCGGGTCGCCACCTACTACCACGCCCTTATGCTGGCGTTCCTGGCGGGCATGGTCGGCTTCTGCCTGACCGGGGACATTTTCAATCTGTTCGTGTGGTTCGAGGTCATGGGCGTGTCCGCCTACGCGCTGACCGCGTACCGGCCCGAGGAGCGCGGGCCGATCCAGGGGGCGCTCAATTTCGCCATCACCAACAGCGTCGGCGCGTACCTCTCCCTGTCGGGCATCGGCCTGATTTACGGGCGTACCGGTGCGCTCAACATGGCGCAGATCGGCCGGGACGTCGCCCACCACAAGCCCGACGGCCTGGTCGTGGTGGCCTTTGTCCTCATCCTCATGGGGCTGCTGATCAAGAGCTCGATCGTGCCGTTCCACTTCTGGCTGGCCGACGCGCACGCCGTGGCCCCCACCCCGGTCTGCGTGCTCTTCTCCGGGGTGATGGTGGAACTCGGGCTCTACGGCATCGCCCGGGTCTACTGGTCGATGTTCGGCGACGGCCTCGGCCACCGGGACACGATCTCCCACGCGTTCCTGGCCCTGGGCCTGCTGACCGCCATCGTGGGCGCGCTGTTCTGCTTCCGCGAGCGGCATATCAAGCGCCTGCTGGCCTTTTCGACCATCAGCCACGCCGGCATGTTCCTGATCGGCCTGGCCTGGCTGACCCCGCTCGGGCTGGCCGGCGTGGCCGTGTACGTCATCGGGCACGGCTTCGTCAAGGCCGCCCTGTTCCTCTGCACCGGCATCGTCCTGCACCGCCTGGGCTCGGTCAACGAGACGGCGCTGCACGGGCGCGGCCGCCACCTGCGGGTCACCGGCGTGGTGTTCACCCTGGCCGCTCTCGGGCTGGCCGACCTCCCGCCGTTCGCTACCTACCTGGGCAAAGGCTGGATCGAGGAGAGCGGCGGCTCTCACGGCATGGCCTGGGTCACCGCCGTGCTGATCATCGCGTCCATCCTGGTCGGCGGGGCCGTGCTCCGGGTCGCGGGGGGCGTCTTCTACGGGCTCGGTGACGCGCCGAGCGAAGATCCCGAGATGGCCAAGGCGGCGTCGGAGGAAAAGAGCGAGACCGACGAGGGCAAGCAGCACACCCCGCTCACCATGATCATTCCCCCGGCGGTGCTGGTGGCGCTGGCCATCGCGGTCGGGGTGCTGCCCCGTCTCGGACCGGTCGTGCAGGCCGCGGCCGTGCGCTTCCAGGACCAGAGCGCGTACACCGCCACCGTCCTGTCCGGTGCCCACGTGGCTCACCCGGTCGCCGTGGCCGGCACCGAGGACACCGGGGTCAAGGTCGCGGACGTCGTCAGCGGGATCGGTTCGGCGGCCGGGGCGCTCGTCCTGGCCTTCCTCGGCCTCTACTGGCGGCGCCTGCCCCTCCTGCGCCGGGGCTTCGAGCCCGGCACCGGCCTGGTCACGCCGCTCCGGCGCTTCCAGAGCGGCGTCGTCAACGACTACGTCACCTGGATCGTCATCGGCCTGGCCTGCCTCGGAGGAGCCCTGGCCTTCGCGATCCGCTTATTCCGAACGAGGCGGTGGTGGCACTGTGCCACCACCGCTTCGTTCTGGATCAGAGCAGGTCGGCTGGGCTGCTGTCTCCTCCTGCGGCGACCGGCTGTTCCTGTTGCTGGGCGCCGATGCGGAAGCCGAGCTGTTCGCCTTCGGTGATCACGGTGACGTGCTGGCCGGGCTGGAGGCGGCCGTCCAGCAGCAGTGCCGACAGGCGGTTGCCGACCTCCCGCTGGATGGTGCGGCGCAGCGGCCGGGCACCGAAGTCCGGCTGGAATCCGCGCTGCGCCAGCCAGTCGATGGCCTCCGGCGTGAACTCGACCGTGATCCCCTGCGCGTGCAGGCGCCGGCGGGTGTGCTCCAGCAGCAGTTCGGTGATCTGCCGGAGCTGCGCCGCGTCCAGCTGACGGAATATGACGATCTCGTCGATCCGGTTCAGGAACTCGGGCCGGAAGTCCTCCCGCAGCCGGCGCAGCAGGCGCTCGCGCAGCGATTCGTCGGCGTCCACGCTGCCGCCGGTGAAGCCGGGGGCCCGGCGGCCGGTCAGCAGTTCGGAGCCCAGGTTGCTGGTCATGATCAGGACCGTGTTCTTGAAGTCCACGGTCCGGCCCTGCCCGTCGGTCAGCCGCCCGTCGTCGAGCACCTGGAGGAGGATGTTGAACACGTCGGGGTGGGCCTTCTCGATCTCGTCCAGCAGCAGGACCGCGTAGGGGGTGCGGCGGACCGCCTCGGTGAGCTGGCCGGCCTCCTCGTAACCGACGTAGCCGGGCGGGGCGCCGACCAGCCGGCTGACGGTGTGCCGTTCTGTGAACTCGCTCATGTCGATGCGGACCATCCGGTCCTCGCTGCCGAACAGCGCCTCGGCCAGCGCCCGGGCCAGCTCGGTCTTGCCGACGCCGGTCGGCCCGAGGAACAGGAAGCTGCCGATGGGCCGGTCCGGATCGCCGAGCCCGGCCCGTGAGCGGCGGACCGCTTCGGCCACGGCCGCGACGGCCTCGTCCTGGCCGATGACCCGGCGGTGCAGATGCTCCTCCAGGCGCAGCAGCCGGTCCTTTTCTTCCTCGGTGAGCTGGGCGACCGGGATGCCGGTCGACCGGGACACCACTTCCGCGATGTCGGCCGCGGTGACCTCCGGCACGGTCCGGTCGGCGGAGGGGGAGCTGCCGGTCCGCTGTTCCAGCTGCTCGATCTCGTCCCGCAGCCGGGACGCCCGCTCGTAGTCTTCCGCCGCTACCGCCTGGTCCTTCTCCCGCTGGCGCTGCTCGAGCTGCTGCTCGAGCTCGCGCCGGTCCCTCGCCGGGGTCGTGATCCGGAGCCGGACCCGCGCGCCGGCCTGGTCGATGAGGTCGATCGCCTTGTCCGGCAGGAACCGGTCGGTGATGTAGCGATCGGACAGCTCGGCCGCGGCGATGAGCGCCTCGTCGGTGAACCGCACCTGGTGATGGGCCTCGTAGCGGTCCCGCAGGCCGCGCAGGATCTCGATGGTGTCGGTCACCGTGGGCTCGGGCACCAGGATGGGCTGGAAGCGCCGTTCGAGGGCCGCGTCCTTCTCGATGTTCTTCCGGTACTCGTCGATCGTGGTCGCCCCGACGATGTGCAGCTCGCCGCGGGCCAGGGGCTTGAGCATGTTGCCGGCCGACATCGCGCCCTCGGCGCCGCCCGCGCCGACCACGGTGTGCAGCTCGTCGATGAAGACGATCAGCTCGTCGCTGTGGCGTGCGGACCTCGTCGATGACCTTCTTCAGGCGTTCCTCGAAGTCGCCGCGGTACCGGGTGCCGGCGACCAGGCCGGCCAGGTCGAGCTGCACGACGCGCTTGTCGCGGAGGGTCTCCGGCACGTCCCCGTCCACGACCCGCTGCGCGATGCCCTCGACGATCGCGGTCTTGCCGACACCGGGATCGCCGATGAGCACGGGGTTGTTCTTGGTCCGCCGGGAGAGGACCTCGATCGTCTGCTCGATTTCCTCGTCCCGCCCGACGACCGGGTCCACCTGGCCGTCGCGGGCCATGACGGTCAGGTCGCGGCCGTATTCGTCGACGGTCGGCGTGTCCGACGAGCGGCCCGCCTGGGCGGCCGCCGCCGCGCTGGCCGCCGGGGCTCCCGCCGCCGGCCAGCGCCTGCTGCAGCGCCTCCGGGGTGACCCGGGCGTTGCGCAGGATCTCTCCGGCCGGGGAATCGGGGTTGACCGCCAGGGCGAACAGCAGGTGCTCGGGGCCGATGTAGGACGAGCCGACCGCCCGGGAGATCTGGTGCGCGTCGAGCAGGGCGCGCTTCGCCGAGGGCGTAAGCGTCGGCGGCCCATCCCGTGACGGCCGGCGGCTGGCCCGGGAGGCGATTTCGTTGGCGATCGCGTCCGGGTCGGCGCCGGCGGCGGACAGCAGCCGCCGGGTGGATTCCTGCTTCGTCGCCGCCCACAGCAGGTGGTCGGTGTCGAGGTCGGTGTCGTGCCATTCGGCCGCCTGGTTGGCGGCGTCCCGGACCAGCTCACGGGTTTGCTCGGTCATGAGCTGGCCGATGTCGACCCGCCGCACCGGCCGCCCGCCTCCGCCGCCGAAAAAACGCGCCAGAAATTCGTCGTATGGGCTGGCGCCAAAGTCGTCGTCGGGACCCATCGGGCCATAGGTCATGATTTTCCCGCCCTCCTGCTCAGCAGGGGATGTTGTGAGGACGGGCGCCGCCCGGCGCGGCAGCGCCCAGCAAGGCCGCCGTACCCGCGCGGGCGGTGGCCAAACGGGGGTGCCGCGGGCTACGGGCTCAGGGAGAAGGCCCACGTCAGGATGGGGGTCGCGGGCGTGGCCGGGGGAACGGCCGGGTGTAGCACGATGGGTGGGTTCGGCCGGGGAGTGCGGCTGGCTGGGGCGGGCCGGGATCCCGGCTCTCAGCCGCCGCTGGCCGAATCGAGCTCGGCGAGCGCCTGCCCGTAGGTCAGCGACATCATTCTGGCCACGCTGTCATGGGCGCCAAGCGGCGCCGCGCAGTCGGCCCCGATGCTCTCGCAGGTCGCCTCCAGCTCGCCGGGCCGGGCTTCCGGCCCGATGATGCAGGGCGCGATGGCGATCCGTCGCGCGCCCATCTGCCGGAGCTGGGTGGCGGCCTCGGCGATGCTCGGGTTCCCGTCAAGCGCGGCGGCGAAGACGGGCAGAGCCAGCCGAGCGGCGAGCAGGACGGCGGTCGGGGTAGCGGCGGCGACCGCGGCCGCACCGCCGACGGTGGCCACGATGATGCCGTCGGCCGCGGTCGGGATGCTGAACATCCGGACCCGGTCGGCCCGGGCCAGGCGCGCGTCGGCCAGCCGGATGTGCAGGGCCTCCGCGAACGTCAGGCTCGCGTCGAACGGCTCGGCGACGGTCGCGTTGACGCCGCTTCCGGCGACCGCCTGCCGGATCGCGCTGATCAGCGAGGGGTGCGGCACGGCCAGCAGGGGCACGACGACGGCCGCTGGCCCGTCACCCGGGCGCCCGGACGCGGTGGCGGCGAGAACGGCGGGAAGGCCGGCCGGGTCTCCGGCGCCACCGCCGACGCGCGCGATCCGCACGTCCAGGGCGGGGTTGTCGACGCGGATGACCGACGCGATCTGCGTGGCGACATCGGGCGCGCCCGAGTTCCCGGCGACGGCCAGCACGAGGGCGGGCGCGTCCGGAGACAGCCCGGCGGGCACCGGGCGCCGGTGACGGCCGGGCGACGTGCGTGATCTCGGTGCCGGCTCACGGGCAGCGGCGGGCTGCACGCGTCGGCCGGCCGCGCCGATGGCTGGCGCCTCGGAAGTCCGGTCAGTGGTTCGGCCACAACGCGAGCGTAGTCGCGCCTCGCGCGGCCTGCCGTGAAAGCG
>CAVQZM010000040.1:0-44371 GCA_963718475.1 uncultured Actinomycetes bacterium
CTTATGAGGAACGAATGTTACGCTGATTTCTGGGGTTACTCACGGAGGCGAATATGGAGCGGGCAGCGCTGGACCGGATGGCACGAGAGCTTGACGGCGAAGTCAGGAAGCGTTTCCCGGGCGCACCAATTCACGAGGTCAAGGTTCTGCAGTACGGTGACGACCCGGAGATCGAGCCGGGGGAACTGCTGGCCCGGATAATCCTCGAGGGACCGGCCGGTCGGGACGAGCGCGAGCGGGTTATGGAGGACTTCCACAACACCCACCGCGCCGCCATCCGCGAGCTGCGGCGCGATCTCGACCAGGCGCCCGAGGCCGGCCTGCTGGAGTTCGTCATCGGTGGCGAGGCTGACGACGGCGAGCACCGGGGCCCCGGGATCAGGCTGGGCCGCCCGCGCGGCGCGCTCGGGGGCGGCGGCGACGGCCCGCTCGTCCCGGTGATGGCCCGGCTCGGCCCGGCCGACCTGGAGACGGTGGACGCGCTGATCACCGCGGGCATCGCGGCGAACCGCGCGGAGGCCGTCCGGTGGGCCCTGGCCCGCATCCGGGAACGGCCGGCCTACGAGAAGCTCCGCGAGCGCGCCCGCGAAATCGAGGAACTGAAAGCGCAGTTCTAGAGCCCGTAGCTGTAGACCTTCTCGGGGTAGATGCGGATAAAGGCGTCGCCGAATCCGGGCCCGAGGTGTGCGCCGCCTGGTGGGATCGCCTCGGCGCCGGCCTCGGATCTCGCAAGAAAGCGCGGTGTCCACGGGTCGACCGAGGCGAGATCGTCGACGACGATCGCCGCCCAGCCGTTGGCCTCTACGTCCCGGTACTTCTTGGTGTCGGCGACGTGGAGACCGCCGACGTCGACCGTACCGAGGTCAGCGTTGTAGCGGAACGACGTCGGGACGACGTGCGGCTTGCGGTCGGCGCCGGTGGTGGCGATACGTCCCAGCGGCTGGCTGGCGAGGTACTCGATATGTGAAGCAGTCAGCTCACGTGACGGGGTCAGCTCGCTCATGGAGCCAGTAGACAACCTCAAGCACAGTGAAGGTCAAGGGCTCAGAGCGCGGGGACGTTGACCACGATGGCTTCCTGGGTCGAGCGGGCGATGACCACCACCGCCTCGATGTCGGGCGACGGGTTCTCTTCGCGGTGCGGCAGGTGCGGCGGGACCCAGACGTAGTCGCCGGCCTGGGTTTCCAGCCGGACCAGGTCGCCGCTGTCCGGATCGCGGAACACGAACACCGGGGTGCCGGAGACCACGTAGATGCCCGTCTCGGATTCGCCGTGATGGTGGTCGCCCGATGACGCGCCGGGCAGCACGACGGTGCGGCCCATCCACAGCGCCTTGGCCCCCACGATCTCACCCGAGATGGCCGCGGACCGGCGCATCCCGCTCGTCTGGGCCGTGCTGGCCGACAGGTCGCCGCCCCGGATGACCCGTACCGTGCTCACGGCGCGCCCGGCGCGTCCTTGACCGGCTCAAGGGTGAGCGACACCGAGTTGATGCACCAGCGCTGGTCGGTGGGGACGCCGTAGCCTTCGCCCTCGAATACGTGCCCGAGGTGAGAATCGCACTGCGCGCACCGGGCCTCGATCCGGGTCATGCCGAGTGACCGGTCCTTGATCAGGACCACGGCGTCATCGCTGGACGGCTGGTAGAACGACGGCCAGCCGCAGTGCGACTCGAACTTCTCGGCGGAACGGAACAGTTCGGCCCCGCAGGCCCGGCACCGGTAGACACCCTCGGTGTTGGTATCGGTGTACTCGCCGGTGAAGGGCGCTTCCGTCCCGGCCTTCCGAAGCACCGCGTATTCCTCAGGAGATAGCAGCTCACGCCATTCCGTGTCCGTTCGGACGACCTTTTCCATGTCTTGAGGTTACCCACCCCCATCCGGGCGGCCGATGGATCGTGCCCCCCCCCGGGCGCTGCGGCGCGAGCCGGCGCGGCCCCCCCTGGACCGGGGCGCCCCTTTATTAAGTCGGAAGTGTCGGGGGCTGATGCGATACTCGGCTCATGCTGCGGCAGGCTCCGTACGGACGGCTGGTCGGGCGGGACGGTGAGCTCGCCCGCATGCTGGCGCTCCTCGATGATGCCGCGTCAGGCCGGGCGGTGGTCGCCCTGGTCAGCGGGGACGCGGGCGTAGGTAAGACCCGCCTGGTCAACGAGGTGACGGACCTCGCGGCCGAGCGGGGTTTCGCCGTCCTCTCCGGCCACTGCGCCGAGGTGGGGGACAGCGTGCCCTACCTTCCGCTGGCCGACGCGCTCCGCACCGCTACCCGGGCCCCCGGCGCCGCGGCCGGGATGCTGGAGGCCCTGGCCGCCCGGCCGGTGCTCGGCCGCCTGCTGCCCGAGGGCGGGGCCGGCCAGCCGGCGGGCGGTGAAGGCGCCGGCATGGCCCGGCAGCAGATGTTCGGCGCGGTTCTCGGCCTGCTGGCCGAGCTGGCCGCGGACCGCCCGGTCCTGCTGGTCCTGGAGGACCTGCACTGGGCCGACGCCTCCAGCCGTGACCTCGTGACCTTCCTGAGCCGGGTGCTGCGCACCGAGCGGATCGCTTTGATCGGTACCTACCGCACCGACGACCTGCATCGCCGTCACCCGCTGCGGCCGGTCATCGCCGAGCTTCAGCGGCTGCCGGGAGTGACGCCGGTGCAACTGGGCCCGCTGGACCCGGCCGCCCTCGCCGAGCATCTGGCCGCCCTGGCCCCCAGCGGGAACAGCGCTCCCGACGCGGCCACGATGAACGGTATCGTCGCCCGGGCCGAGGGAAACGCCTACTACGCCGAGGAACTGCTCGCGGCCTCCGCGGACGAGCTCACCGACGGGCAGTCGCTGCCTGCCGGGCTCGCGGCGCTGCTGCTGAGCCGGGTCGAGCGGCTATCCGACGCGGCCCAGCGGGTGCTGAGGACCACCGCGGTGGCCGGCCGCCGCGCCGACGATGAACTGGTCCGGGCCGTTGCCGGCCTGCCGGAAGCCGAATACGAGAACGCCGTCCGGGAGGCGGTGGCCCAGCAGTTGCTGATCCCGGACGGCCGGGACGGCTACGCGTTCCGGCACGCCCTGCTGCGTGAGGCGGTCTACGCCGACCTGCTTCCCGGTGAGCGGACCCGGCTGCACAGCGCGCTGGCCGCGCTGCTGGCCGACGAGCAACGGCTCACCGCCATCCCCGGCACCGCGGCCGAGCTGGCCCATCACTGCCTGGCCAGCCACGACATCCCGGGCGCCTTCTCGGCGTCGGTCCAGGCGGGCGAGGAGGCCGAGCGGCTCGGCGCCCCAGCCGAGGCGCACCGTCACTACGATCAGGCCCTGGCCCTGTGGGACCGGGTGACCGAGCCGGACAAGCTCGCCGGAATGCAGCGCGGCAAGCTGGGCCTGTACTCGGCGAGCAACGCGGCGGCCAGCGGGGACGTCCCCCGGGCCGTGCATCAGCTCCGGCGGATACGCGACGTGCTCGGCGCCGGGCTGGACCCGCTGCTGGCCAGCCGGATCGGTGAGCGGCTGGCCTACTTCCTGCTCCAGATCGACCAGCACGGCGCGATGGAGGAGGCCGTCGCGGTCTCCCGGGACACCGTCAGCCTGCTCCCGGAGGAACCGCCCACATGGCAGCGGGCGCGGGCCATCGCGACCTACGCCAACGTGCTCCTGGCCGTGGGCGAGGACGACCGCGCCGGGGAGTGGGCCGAGCGGGGGCGGGCGGCGGCCCGCGCCGCCGCCGCACCGTGGCTGGAGGCGGACAGCCTCGTCTCCCTCGGCCTGCTCAGCCAGCGTGAGGGCCGCAACGACGAGGCGATCGAGAAGTTCGCGGCGGCCCACGCCCAGGCCCAGGAGGCCCGGGTGCTCGGCGTCGAGCTGCGGAGCGCTTACCATCTCGCGCGGGCGCACCTGGAACGCGGCGAGCTCGCCACGGCGGCCGGGGTCGCTCACGTCGGAGTGGGCCGGGCCGAGGAGGCGGGGCTGAGCCTGGCCCCGTACGGGCTCGACGTCCAGCACCTGCACTTCCAGGCCCACTTCGCGGACGGTCATTGGGAACACGCGCAGCAGATCGCCGACGGGTTCGCCGTCCGGGTCACCACGCTTCCAGAGGCCCTGCTGTCGGCCATGGCCTTGTTCATCGACGTGGCCCGCGGGCGGGCGTCGGCGGGGGAGCGGCGGGTCTGGCTCGAGCCGTTCTGGTCATCCGATCATTTCTGCGCCTACATCGCACGGGGCCTGCTGGCCGAACGGGCGCTGTGGCAGGGAGACACCGCGCTCGCGCTGGACGAGGCCGCGGCGTCGATCCGGGCCGATGCGGAGGAGGGTCACGGCTACGGGCCGTCGGTCATCCGGGTGGCGGCCGTCGGGCTGAGCGCCCGCGCCGACCGAGCCCGGCAGGCCCGGGCGGCCGGGCACGAGGACCGCGCGCGGGCCGAGGTCGAGATGGCGCGGACGCTCCTGGAGATCGCGCGGGAAGGCGCCGCTTACCCGCACCGCCCGAAGTTCGTTCTCGGGATGGAGGGCCGCGGCTGGCTCGCCCGCGCGGAGGCGGAGTGGCGCCGGGCTCAGGGCGACAACGATCCTGCGGCCTGGGAAGCGGTGCTCGGGGAGTTCGGGCCGGGATTCGTCTACGAAGCCGCCCGTACCCGATGGCGGCTCGCGGAGGCGCTCGCCGAGACGGGCCGCCGCGAGCAGGCGCAGGACGAGTGGCGGCAGGCGTCGCAGATCGCGGACCGGCTCGGGGCCGCTCCGCTCCGCGCCGCCCTGGACGACCTGGCCATCCGGGCCCGGCTGGCCGGGCGCTCCGCCCGAGCCGACCGTACCGGGCCTGACCGCGCTGACGGCGCGTGAGCGTGAAGTCCTCCGGCTGATCGCCGAGGGCCGCAGCAACCGGGAGATCGGCGCGGCCCTGTTCATCACGACGAAGACGGCGAGCGTCCACGTCTCCAACATCCTGGCCAAACTCAGCGTCACCAGCCGTACCGAAGCGGCCGCCGTCGCTCACCGGGAGGGAAACGGTTAGTTCACGACCAGCCGCGAGGGACGGGACGGCGTGTGCCAGAGCCGGTTCCTGGCCAGCACCCCCTCGGTTTCGGTGATCATGTCCCCGCCGGTGCCCAGGTTGACGTCGTACTTGGGAAATGCCGAGGACGCGATCTCGACGCGGAGCCGGTGCCCCGCGGGCAGCCGCACGCACGTGTCCCACATCGGGATTTCGACCTCGTAGACCTCGCCGGGGGTGACGGGCCGCTCCCGGTCGAGTCCGCCCCGGTAACGCAGGCGCACCATCCCGTCGCACAGCCGTTGCGCGAAGTCGTTCGGGTGCACGTCCAGGAGCTTGGCCGTGATATCGGTGTCGGCGGCCGAGGTTTCCACGTGCGCGATCACCTTGACCGCCCCGATCAGCTCGAGCCGCTCCGGCAGCGGATCGCTGGTGAACACGAGCACGTCGCCGCGGCTCTCGACGCCGTGATAGTCGTCCGGGCCGCCGATCTGCGCGCTGCTCGCGTCGGTGATGAAGGGCACCGGCCGGTCGGGGTCGTGGGTCCACTCGTCAGGCGGCTGCTCGGCGGTGACCGGCGAGGCCAGCAGCCGGCCGTCGCCGAACCGGCTGCTGGCGTGCCCGGCGCTGGACAGATGGAAGACGGTGGACGCGGCGCCGGCGGGCGGCCAGGCGTCCGCATCGCGCCATTCGCTGGCGCCCATGACGAAGATTCGCGCCGGGGCGGGCGGCGGCTCCGGCTGGATCCCCTTGACGTGCTCGTCCAGGAAGGCGCGGACGTAACCGTCCAGGTCGATCAGCGCATGCGGGCCGAAGTCGACCTCGCCGAGCACGCGGGTGGTGTTCACCGCGTGGCCCCACGGGCCCATCAGCAGCCGCTGGCCGGCCCGCCCGGCGGCGACCATGGCGGCGAAGTTGGCCGGCGTGCCGATCTGCTCGTCGTCATACCAGCCCGAGATGTGCAGCACCGGCACGTCGATCTCGCTGATGCGGTGCTGATAGCGGACCGGCGCCCACCAGTCGTCCAGGGTGCGGTGCTGCAGTTCCTCACGCCAGTTGGCCGAGACGAACCCGGCCGCCTCGTCCATCGTCGACAGCGGGCGGTGGCGATACACCGCCATCCAGTCGACGTCGTCGCGGAACTGCGGCATCCGGCCGTCGACGAAACGGTGCCAGTTGATGTGCATCGGGGTCGGGAGCCCGGTCGGGATCTCAACGAACGGATCGCTGGGCGTCACCATGCACACCATCGCGCGCAGCGCGGGCGGCTTCTCCAGCGCGGTCAGCCACTGGATGCGGCCGGCGTAGCTGGCGCCATAGGTCGCGACGTCGCCGCTGCACCATTCCTGCGCCGCCGTCCAGGCGATGACCTCGGCGCCGTCCGGGCCGTCGTGGCGGTAGGGCTGAAAGACGCCGTCGGAGTCACCCCGGCCCCGGACATCGGCCTGCACGACCGCGTATCCCGCCTGGGCCAGGGATGTGGCGCGGCCCGACTGCCGCTCACCGGTCTTGCCGTACGGCGTGCGGATCACCACGGCCGGCGCGGGCCGCGACTCAGGAAGGGCCAGATCAGCCGACAGCGTGATGCCGTCACGCATCGGGATCCGGACGTTGAACCGGCGGGTCACTCCAGGCTCAGGCACGGCACAGGATGCTACCGCCCCGTCGGCTCAGTGCCTGGGCGCAGGCCCGGGCGCCGAACCCGAGCTCAGTGTCTGGGCGCGAGCGCGGCCAGGATCTCACCGGCGCGCGCCACGGCCGCCGCGTGGTCGACGTCAGGGGATCCGACCAGCGGGTCCCAGTTGAGGTCGTAGAAGACCTCGGTCACCCCGCGTTCGGCGAGCCAGTCGGCATCCGCCCGGATCTGCGCGTAGCTGCCGGACAGCAGCTGCCGCTCACCGGTCTCGGGTGAGCGCGCTTCTTCGCGGCGCGGACCACGCCCCGGCAGATGATCCGGATCGCGTCCGGGTCACGTCCCGCCTCGGCGGCCGCCGTCCGGACGACCTTGATGTTCTCGCTGACCCGGGTCAGGTCGGCGCGGCTGGAGGTCATCCAGCCGTCGGCGGCCCGGCCGGCCCGCTCCATGGCGGCGCGGGACATGCCGCCGAGGATGATCGGCGGCCCGGGCCGCTGGACGGGCTTCGGCTCCTGGCGCCCGGGCGGGACGGTGTAGAACTCTCCGTCGAAGCGGCTGATCCCCTCGGCCCACAGGGCCCGCAGCACCTGCAGGTACTCCTCGGCGCGGGCGCCCCGGCGGGACATGGACGCCCCGGTCAGCACGAACTCCTCGGGCATCCAGCCGATGCCCAGGCCCAGGTCCAGCCGCCCGCTGGAGAGCACGTCCACGGTCGTGGCCTGCTTGGCCAGGTAACCGGGGGAGATGAACGGCATGTTGATCAGCGCGACGCCCAGCCGGATCCGTGACGTCCCGGCCGCCGCGAAGCCCAGCGCCACCATCGGATCCAGCACGCTCTGATACACCGGGTCCATGCTGGAACCTTCGGGCACCAGCAGCCGCTGGAACGTCCACAGCGACGCGTAGCCGGCTTCCTCGGCCCGGGCGGAGAAGCTGGCGAGGTCCTTGGGCGTGGCCCATGCTCCCGAGACCGGGGCTCCGAAACCAATCTCCATACGCCCACCCTAGGGCCGCGTGTCCGGCCCGCGGCTTCCGGGCGCTCCCCGGTCAGGGCCCTTCCGCGATCGGGTGATGAAACCGCAAGATCTGCGGACAACACAACCCGATAGAGAGGCGGATCGCGCACACGGGAGGCGCGGTGGACGGGGCGCCGCTAGAGGGCGGTCCAGGATTCGCTGTGTTTCCAGAGGGCGGCGGCCAGGTCCGGGGTGGCGTGGCGGCTGGGCTCGCGCTACGTGGCAGTCGTCGTAGAAGAGGCCGGTGTCGGTGGCCACGTCGGGGGAGGTGGCGCAGTAGACGGAGGTCCGCGCGCCGTCTTCGGTGGAGAGCATCCGCCTCTTGATCAGCGGGCGCACCGGCCACGGCACCCGCCGCCAGATATCCGAGGCGATGACGCCCGGGTGCAGCGCGTAGGTGGTGATGCCCTGGCCCTCGACGCGGCGGGCCAGTTCCTGCGAAAACAGCACGTTGCACAGCTTGGATACGGCGTACTCACGCAGGCCCGTGATGCCCCGGGCGGGCAGGCGCAGCGCATCGAAGTCGATCCCCGGGGCCTGGTAGTGCGAATCGCTCGACACCGTGACCACCCGGGCCGGGGCGCTGGCGGCCAGGCAGTCGAGCAGCGCGGTGGTCAGCGCGAAGTGACCGAGATGGTTGACGCCGAACGTCATCTCGAACCCGTCCTTGGTCAGGCCGCGCTGGCCGGCCACGCCGGCGTTGTTGAGCAGGACGTGCAGCGGCTCGCCCAGAGCCAGGAACTCCTCGGCGCAGCGCCGGACCGAGGCCAGGTCGGCCAGGTCCAGATGGAGAAAGATGACCGCGTCGTTGCCCGTCTCGGCCGCGATGCTGGCCACGGCCGCCTCGCCCTTCTCCCGGGAGCGGGCGGCGATGAACACCCGTCCGCCCCGCTGGGCGAAGTCACGGGCCGCCGCCCGGCCGATGCCGGTGTTGCCCCCCGTCACCAGGAACGTCCGCCCGGACAGATCGCTCATTCAGATCCCCTTGTCACCGCGGAGGACCGCCGCGGTGATCTCGCGGGCGCATCCCCAGGACAGCGTGACACCCGCGCCGCCGTGGCCATAGTTGTGCCACAGGACGCGGTCGCCGTCCAGCGGTTCGGCTTCCAGCCGCACCTCGGGCCGGAACGGGCGCAGGCCCACCCGGTGGGTGAGGATGGGCGCATCCCGCAGGCGGGGGTCGACGGCGGCGCAGTCGCGCACGATCCGTTCGGCCACCTCAGGCCGCGGGGTCATGTCCCAGTCTCCCGCCGCAGTGGTGCCGCCGAGGACGACCGTGCTGCCGTGGGGGAACAGGTAGGTCACGTCGGGCGGCGTATCGCTGTGATCGATGTAGAACTCCTCGATGCCCGGGTTGGCCACGACCACGACCTGGCCGCGGACCGGTGTGACCGCCGGGTCCGGCACCAGGTCGCGGGCGGCGACGCCGGAGCAGTTCACCACGATCGGCGCCTCGGCCGCCACCTCGGTGAGCGAGGCGAGCGGCGCGACGCGGATGCGGCCGCCGGCCTTCTCGAACCGGGTCCGCAGGTAACCGAGATAGACGGGCATGTTGACCACGGGCGCGGTGTAACGCCAGCCGGTCACGAAGCCCTCCGGCAGGTCGTCATCGGCACAGGGCCGCAGGTCCGCGAGCAGGCTGGTCCAGGCGGGCGGCTCGGCCGGGACACGTGAGACCTCCCGGCCATTGACGGCCCGGACGCCGGTGCCCGGGTCGTGCTCGAGGGCGCGGAACGCGGCCAGCCCGGTGCGGGCCCACTCCCGGGTGCGTTCCGGCGGGCCGGTCATGACCGGTCCCCAGATCGCCCCGGCCGCGGCGGAGGTGGTCGCCTCCGGCGGGCTGGCCGTGCGGATGCCGACGGCCAGCCCGGACTTGGCCAGGCACATGGCGGTCGTCAGCCCGATCACCCCGGCGCCCACCACGAGAACATCCAATTCGCTGCCACTCACGGACATGACGTTAGCGGCAGCCGCCGCGTGACCGGGGCGTTCGCCGTCATAACCGGCATCGCCGCGGCTGTGATGTTAGCCGCCGGCCAGGCCGGGTAATCGGCTGCCGGGCCCGTTGCGGGCGGCCCGCGATTTCGATATGCGGGCGAGGATTTATAGGCTGATCGGTGGCGCGACGTCCGGTTTGCCCCAACTGGTGGAGCAAGGCCGGGTTACCGTGGCCGGACGGCGCAACAGCAGTGAACCGCGCGAAGGGGGATGATGAGCAACCGGCCGCGCATAGAGCTGAATACCGTACAACTAGTTGCCAGCGCCCTCGCCGCCGTGACCGGGGCGGTGCTGACCTCCTACCTAGGGGTCGGCGGAACGGTCGTCGGGACGGCGGTGGGCAGCGTCGCCACCACGTCTGGCTTCGCCATCTACAAGCATTACCTGGGACGCACCAAGGAACGCATCGACCACGTGGCCCCGGTCATCGTCGAGCACGCCCGGGTGTGGACGCCCACCTCCGGTTATCCCACCGGCCGCGCCGCCCACGACGGCAACGGGGCGGGCCTCCGGTCCGCCAACGGAAGCCCGGCCAGCGCCGGGTCCGGGAGACCGGAAGACCAGCAGACCCAGCCGATGCAAGCCTGGGAGCCCGGCCGCCCGGGCGCGCAGTCGGCAGGCGAAGAGGCCGGAGCGCCGACGCAGCCCAGCGGGGCGCCAGGCCCGAGCGGCCCAGGCCAGCCGAGCGCAGGCGAACCCGGATCAGGTCAGCCCGGTGCAGGTCAGCCCGGTGCAGGTCAGCCCGGTGCAGGAGAGCCCGGTGCAGGAGAGCCCGGTGCAGGAGAGCCCGGTGCAGGAGAGCCGCCCCGGCCGCTCGGCATGGTCCGCATGGCGGGCAACGGAGACGGCGGAGTGGCCGCGAACGGCGCCACGGCCGGGAAGACCGGGGACGGCGAGGGCGGCGACAATGCCCCGGGCACCGGGAACGGCAACGGCAACGGAAACGGAAACCGATCCGGCGGGGGAATCCTGCGGGGCCTGCCGCGCTGGGTCGGGGTGGCCGCGACCTCAGCGGCCGTCTTCGTTCTCGTGATCGCGGCGATTACCGTGTTCGAGCTCGCGACCGGCAAGCCACTCGCCGCCACCGTCCGGGGTCAGCAGGGATCCGGCACCACGCTCAGCGGTGGTGCGACCGGGAGTAGCGGCCACGGTACCCCGCAGCCGACGCAGTCGGCGACGCCCAGCCAGAGTGCCACAAGCCCCAGCACCGGCCAGACCGCCCCGCAGCCGTCGTCGGGATCGAGCACCTCCCCGGCTCCCAGTTCGGTGCCGTCGCCGAGCGTCGCGCCGTCGGTGAAGGCGACGCCGCCAGCGCCGTCGGCGTCGGTCAGGAGTGTCCCGCCCAGCGGCTAGATCACCGGGCGGATAGCCGCACAAATCAACATCTTTCCACGCCGGGTCACCCGTACTTAAGATCCCTGTCAGGGTCAGGACAGGTGACCCGTTTACCGTCAGCGCGACAACGTTTGCCGCGCCCCCGGGCCGGCCCGTCTGCGTGGAGGATGCCGTGAGCGACCACGAACAGCCGCCGAGCAGGAGAAGGTTCATGGCCGGCGGCGCCGCGGCGCTGGGCGCGTTCGGCGCCATGGCCGGGCGGCGGCCAGATGCCCGGCTGACCTCGGCCCAGGCCCGGCTCATCGACGACGCGACGGCGGCCTCCGTCTCGGGCCGGGCGTCGCTGAGCGACATCAAGCACGTAGTCATCCTGATGCAGGAGAACCGTTCGTTCGACCACTACTTCGGCACCTTGTCCGGGGCGCGCGGCTTCTCGGACCCGTCGGTGCCGACCCAGACCGTCGGCGGCCAGGCCTATCCGGTGTTCGACCAGTTCGGCTACAAGCCGGGCACCGGGCCCGACCCCAGTGGCTACATGCAGCCGTTCCACCTGCTGAGCGATCCGCCGCTGAAAGACGGCCAGACGACCAACGACATCACGCACTCGTGGGGGCCCCAGCACCAGAGCTGGAACGGCGGCGCGATGGACAAGTTCATGACCGCCCACCTGGCCGCGGATGGCAGCCAGAACGGCCCGGTGACGATGGGCTATTTCACCCGCGCCGACCTCGCCTTCTACTACGCGCTGGCCGACGCGTTCACCGTCTGCGACCACTACTTCTGCTCGGTGCTGGGCCCGACCGACCCGAACCGGCTGATGGGGATGTCGGCCTCGATCGACCCGGCCGGGACGGCGGGCGGCCCGGTCGTGCAGACGTTCAGCAACCCGATTTCCGAGTACGGGAAGCTGAGCTGGGAGACGATGCCGGAGCGGCTGCTGGCCGCCGGCGTCAGCTGGAAGGTCTACAACGACCCGCTCGGCCTGATCGGCCTCAACGTGCTGCCGTTCTTCAAGCCGTACAACAACCCGTTCTCGCTGACGGGGTTCGAGCTCGTCTCCAAGGGACTGACCCCGACTTACCCGGAGTCCTTCGCGGCCGACGTCAAGGCGGGCACGCTGCCGTCGGTGTCGTGGATCATCCCGCCGCTGGCCGAATGCGAGCACCCGGCCGCGCCGCCGGAATACGGCGAGTACCTCGTCCAGCAGATCCTCACCACCCTGGTCGCCAACCCCGAGGTGTGGGCCCAGACGGTGTTCCTGGTCATCTACGACGAGAACGGCGGGTTCTTCGATCACGTGCCGCCGCCCACGGCGCCGGCCGGCACGGCCGGTGAGTACCTGACCGGCCCGCTCCCGGCGGCGGCGTCGGGCATCGCCGGGCCGGTCGGGCTCGGATTCCGCACGCCGTGCCTGGTCGTCTCGCCGTTCAGCCGGGGCGGCTACCTGTCCTCGGAGGTCTTCGACCACACCTCGACGCTGCGCCTCATCGAGACGCTGTTCGGCGTGGAGGTGCCGAACCTGTCCGCGTGGCGGCGCAGCGTCACCGGTGACATGACCGGCGCGCTGGCCCTGGCCAACCCGCCGAACACCACCGTGCCCGCGCTCCCGGCCACGTCGCTCGGCGACACGAAAGTGGCCGAGCAGGCGGTGCTCAACGCGCTGGCCGGCACGCTGGACGTCGGCATCCCGTACCCGCTGCCGGCCAGCAACTCGATGCCGTCCCAGGAGACGGCCCCGCACCGCCCGCCCGTCCCGCACTGAGGCAGGCACGGCACAATAGGTGCCCGATGAAACTGACACCCGAATCCTGGCGGAAGCTTCACGAGGTCTCGACGGCCAGCCTCACCAGCGAGCTGCTCAAGCTCGGCTTCCGCAACACGTTCATGGCCGGCGTCCGGCCGCTGCGGCCCGACCAGCGGATGGTGGGATACGCGTTCACGCTGCGCTACATCCCCGCCCGGGAGGACCTGGACTTCCAGGTCGAATACGACAACTGGACGAACCCGCAGCGGGTCGCGGTCGAAACCATCGGGCCGGATGAGGTGCTCGTCATCGACGCCCGGGGCGAGATCGGCGCCGCGTCGCTCGGGCACATCCTGTGCACGCGGCTGATGAAGCGCGGAGTGACCGGACTGGTGACCGACGGCGCGCTGCGCGACTCCCCGGCGATCGCCGCGCTGGACTTCCCGTCCTACGCGCGCGGCGCGCACGGCACGACCAGCTCGATCCTGCATCACCCGGCCGACTTCGGCCTGCCGATCGGGTGCGGCGGCGTCATGGTGCAGCCGGGAGACGTCGTGGTCGGCGACGCCGAAGGGGTCGTGGTGATCCCGGCGGACGTGGCCGAGGACGTCGCCGCGCGCTGCTACGAGCGGGACCGCCTGGAAGCCTGGCTGCAGCGCCGGGTGGCCGGGGGAGCCAGCATCCGCGGCACCTACCCGCCGGACGAGGAGACCCGGGCCGAGTACCGCCGCTCGGCCGGCGGCTCGTGACCTGAGCGGCCTGCTCAGCCGTTCGCGGAGTGGCGCGGCGCGGCCCGATAGGGTGCGTCCCATGCCGGACGCCCCGCCCCGCCCCGAGCCGTTCACCCCGCAGACCGCCCCGGCGGTGCTCGAGGACCTGCGCGCGCGGCTGCGCGCGACGCGCTGGCCGGACGCGCCCGAGGACGCCGGGTGGTCGCTCGGGACCGACCTCGCCTACCTCCGCGAGCTCGTCGCCTACTGGGCGGACGGGTTCGACTGGCCGGCGCAGGAGGCGGCGCTCGCCCGGCTCCCCCGCTTCCGCGTCCCGCTCGGGGACTTGCGGATCCACTTCGTGCACGCCCGGGCCGCCGCGCCGGCCGGGCCCGTCCTGCCGCTGGTCCTCAGCCACGGCTGGCCGGACTCGTTCTGGCGCTACGCGAAGGTCATCCCACTGCTCACCGACCCGGGCGCGCACGGCGCCGACCCCGCCGACGCGTTCGACGTGGTCGTGCCCGACATGCCGGGCTACGGGTACTCCGACCGCCCGCACCGGCCCGCCCCTCGACGCGATCGCCGTCGCCGGCCTGTGGGCCGAGCTCATGGGCGTCCTCGGCTACCAGCGGTTCGGCGCGGCGGGCGGCGACATCGGCAGCCACGTGAGCCGCTACCTCGCGCTCGACCACCCCGACCGGGTCGTGGCCGTCCACCGCACCGACGCGGGCCTGCCCGTCTTCACCGGGCGACCCGGCCGACCTCGCGCCCGAGGAGCGCGCCTGGCTCGAGGGCGCCGCGGCCTGGGGCGCGACCGAGGGCGCCTACGCCGCCATGCACCGCACGAAGCCCCAGACCGCCGCGTTCGGGCTCACCGACTCGCCCGCCGGGCTCGCCGCGTGGATCGTCGAGAAGCTCCGGGCGTGGAGCGACTGCGACGGCGACGTCGAGCGGCGCTTCACGAAGGACGAGATCCTCACGAACGTCACGCTCTACTGGCTCACCGGGACGATCGGCTCGTCGATGCGCATGTACCACGCGAACGCCGCGATCCCGCCCGCGCAGCACGCCCGCCGGGTCGAGGTGCCGTCCGGCTTCTCGCTCTTCCCCGGCGACATCGTCCGCCCGCCGCGGGCGTGGCTCGAGCGCACGGCGAACGTCGTGCGCGTCACCGAGCCCGCGCGCGGCGGCCACTTCGCGCCGTTCGAGGAGCCCGAGCTCTACGCGGAGGAGCTGCGCGCGTTCTTCCGCCCCTACCGGGCGGCGGCGACGGGCTGAGGAGGGGGTCGTGCAGCGCCCGGATCAGCTGCGGAATCACTGAGCACCCGAGCGTGCTAGACCTGCTAGCGGCGCCCGTCCGACCGCGGCCGGACCAGCCTGAACGACTCGAACTTCGTGTAGTCGGGTGTCGGCGCGCCGTGCTGGCCGGTGGCCGGGTTGACCGGATCGGCGCCCGGGGCGTGGTAGTAGGTGACGCTGATGCTGGTCTGCCCGCCGCGCTCCGTCCCCGGGTCGACGTCGAACACGGCGATCCCGTAGCCGGTCGTCGTGTCCCGCCGGGCCGACCAGGTCGCGTCCTCCAGCGCGTCGGCGCCCGCCCGCGCGTACACGCCCGCGGTCGATGTCGGCGCCGGGCGGTTCGGCTTGGTGAACACCTTGGCCTGGCGCAGGCCGTCGCTGGCGTCGAGGCCGTAATTGTCCAGGTTGGCGTTGGTGCCGCCACCGCCCAGGATCAGGTGCACCGTGCCCTTGCTCGTGTCGAACGTGCCGCTGTCGGTCGTCGTGACCGGGTGCGGGCGGTAGGTCTGCACCGGGGCGCCGGTCGCCGTCTCCTGGCCGGCCATGCTGTCGTAGCCGCGGACCGGGAAGGACCGCTCGTAGTCGTGGTCGTGGCCGCACAGGACCAGGTCGACCTGGTAGGCGTCGAACAGCGGCAGCCACGTCTCCCGAATGCCCCGGTCGGAACCGTTCCCGGTGGCCGACGAGCTCGCCGCGTCCTGGTGCATCTGGACGATGATCCAGTCGACCGAATCGTCCCGCCGGCCGGCCTCCAGCGTCCGGCGCAGCCACGCCGTCTGGGCGCCGCCCGAGTAGCCCCGGATGTAAAACGACGTGCCGGGCAGGATGGCGGGGTTTCCGGTGCCGCCGCTGGCGTGAGCGGCGCGGGCCCGGCCACGAACGCGGCCGCGTCCTGGTAGACGACGTCGCTGGCGTCGAGGGAGATGAACAGTGCGGACCCGACCCGGAAGGAGTACCAGCGGCCCCGGAACGCGGGCACCCCGTTGTCGGGCAGGAGGTAGCGGGTCAGGTAGGACGTGTACCCCTGCGGCCCGTTGCCGAATTCCACCTCGTGGTTGCCCAGGCACGGCATCCACGGCCGCCGGGCGGCCGACGCCTGGTTGTTGTTCCCGAAGTCACGCCACACCTCCGGCTGGGATGCCGGGTTCAGGTTCGCGTAGCACAGGTCGCCGTTGAGCAGGTGGAACAGCGGGCGGAACACCTCGACGGCACCGACCGCGTAGACGCTCTGGCCATAGGACAGGACCCACTTGGTGTTCGGGGTCGCGAGGTCGCCGAAGCTGGTGAACCGGAACGGCGCGCGGCGGGCCGGAGCGGTCTTAAAGCCTCCGGCGAACGGGTGCCCGCTGGCGTCGTTGTCGGCCGTCACCGTGTAGGTGTAGCCGGTGCCGGGCCGCAGCCCGTCGACCCGGGCGTGGTAGGCCCACACCGTCTCGCCGTTGATCGCGTCGCTGTAGGCGTGCAGTTGCGCGCGGATGGTCCGGTGCCCGTCCACGTGCACCCGCGGGTGGACGGCCGGCCGGGCGACGCCCACGAGACGACGACGCTGGTGGCCGGATCGTCGCCCCAGGCCAGATGGATCTGTTCCGGGGTGCCGGCCGCGCCCGCCGGGGCCGTGGAGGCCAGGGCCTGTCCGGCCGGCCCGCCGAGCACCCCCGCACCCGCCGCCGTCAGCAGCCCCGTCCCGCCTGCCGCCGCCAGCACCTGCCGGCGCGAAGGAAGCGGCTGATGGTCACCGTTGTCCGCCATGCGGTGATCCTCACCGGCAGCGGTTAACCCCAGCTAGCCAAACGGGAGGTGGTGATCTACCCGCACATGAACTTCGTCCCTATCGGCGCGGGCGGTGCCGCCATGATCATGTGAAGAAACTGTCGTATAGAGCGGCAAACACCACACGATCATGGATGAAGGTATTGGTGAGCGCGCTTGGCTCTTGGCGTGGGTTGGTCACCGCCATGACGCGCCGGTACGGCGCTTGGTCGTCACGTAGCCGCAAGATCGAGACGCTGGAGGTAGGGCGCGGGTGACCTGTTCGGGGACCAGGGCGATGCCGATGCCTGCCGCGGACGCAGGCGAACTTGCCGATCCAGTCGGCTACGACCACCTGGGACTGCGGCCGGAAGTCAGTTAGCCGGTGTTCGCGCAGCAGTTGGTTTCTGTCGGTCTTTGATCCGGTGATGAACGTCTCCGCCATCAGTTCACGTAGGTGGACCGTGCGCCGTCGTGCGAGCCGATGGCCGCGGCCGACCGCCACCACGAGACGGTCGTCCAGGAGATGGGTGCTGTGCAGCCTCGCCACGCGGGGGCGTTGTCCTGGCCCTTCGGTTACGACAGCTACATCCAGATCGCAGGCATGGATCCGCTCGAGCAGTGCAGGTGTGGTCGCCTCGATGAGCGAGACGGTGGTGTCAGGCCGTGACTCCCGTAGCGCGGTGAAGGCGGCAGGTATGAGTCCTGCAACCGCGGTGGGAAACGCGCCGACCGTCACGTGACCGAGGACGCCCCGCTGAAGCCCGTCGAGCTCGCGCCGCAGGAGCGCGTCATGAGCCATTATGGCGTCGGCATGCTGGAGCAGGCGAACGCCGTACGGCGTCGGCTCGAACGCCGCTCGGTCCCCGCTCGAGGAGTCGTACGCCGTACTCGGCCTCGAGCGCCGCGACGTGGCGCGACGACCGCCGACTGTGTGTACCCGAGGGCTCGGGACGCTTCGGTGATCGACCCCCGGCGGACCACTTCCTGGAAGATCCGCATCCACAGCACGCGCACGTCCCCATGCTAGATCAGCATGGAAGCCATGCAGAACCTTCGTTACCCGAATGCCTCGTCGAGAGTCTTGAATGAACGCACGACCAGAACTGGAGGCGAGCATGCGATACAGGTTGCTGGGGCGTTCAGGAGTCCGGGTCTCGGAACTCGCGCTGGGAACGATGACGTTCGGAGAGAAGATGTCTTGGGGCGTTGACGAGAGAACGTCGAGGCTCATCCTGGACACGTTCGCAGAAGCGGGTGGCAACTTCCTGGACACTGCGAACATTTACGCCGAGGGGAACGCGGAGCGGGTGCTGGGCGACTTTCTCCGATCCGAGCGTGCGCGGTTCGTCGTCGGCACCAAGTACACCCTGCAGACACGAGCCGGAGACCTCAACTCGGCCGGCAACCACCGCAAAAACATGGTGCAGTCCGTCGAAGCGAGCCTGCGCAGCGTCGGTACCGACTACCTAGATGTGCTCTGGGTGCACACACGCGAGACCTGGACGCCGGTCGCCGAGGTGATGCGTGGGCTCGACGACCTGGTCCGATCCGGGAAGGTCCTCTACGTCGGCGTCTCGGACTGGCCCGCATGGGAGGTCGCGGAGGCGAACGCGATGGCCGAGCTGCGGGACTGGACACCCTTCGTCGGCCTGCAGTCGCGCTACAACCTTCTGGAGCGCACGCCTGAGCGAGAGCTGGTCCCGATGGCCGGTGCCTTCGACCTAGCCGTTGTGGCGTGGGGGCCGCTGGCTGAGGGACGGCTGACCAGCAAGTACCTGCACGGTGCGCAGGGGTGGCTCGGCGACGACGAGGCCAAGGAGATCTTCCACTTCAGCTGAACGGGACGAGAACGTGCGTCTCGTGGCCGGGATCGCCGCCGACATCGGTTGTACCGCGGCTCAGGTGGCGATCGCGTGGTTGTCGGCTCGCCGTGGCAACGTCATTCCCCTGCTCGGCGCAACGGGCGTCGCCCAGCTGCAGGAGAATCTGGCGAGCGTCGACGTGTCGCTCGACGCCGACCAGCTTCGTGTCCTCGACGAGGCCACTGCGCCATCGCTCGGGTTCCCGCACGACCTGCTGCGGCGGAGCAATGTCACCGAGGGCACCTACGGCGACCAGTGGCCCTTGGTCGACGACCGCAGGACCAAATTCCTTCGCAGCATCCACGTCTGAGGCCATTGAGCGCTGGCTTAGTGGTCTTCGCCTGGCTGGGGCTGGGGGGTGGTGGCCGGGCGGTGGGTGGCGATGGCGGTCGCGCAGATGGCCAGGGCGGCGGTGAGCGTGGCGAGGCCGAGCGGGAGGCGTGCTCGGGTGGTGAAGCTGGCCGGGACGACGGCGAGGACGAGGACGGTCGCGGTGATCGCGGTAAGGGTGATGGTGAGCTTGTCGCGGTGTGCGCGCCACCGCACGACCAGGAGTATGAGCGTGGCGATGTCGGCCACGAAGCCGCCGAGGAAGGCACGGTCGGGCCAGTCGGGGACGGAGAAGCCGATGCTGATGCCGATGATTACGGCACCGAGCGCCACGTTGGCGGCGGTGGCCCGGTTGAGGTTGCCTCGCATCTGCCGCCGTTGCTCCTTTGTCTGCCTGAAGTCGGTCAGAAACGTCAACATGAGGTGACGGCGTTGTTCGAATGCGTAATCCGAGGAGCGGACCCGCTGAACGCCGCACCGTCTAGGAAGATCATCGACTCGCGCGCTGTGATTTCGGCGGCGAGTTGCTTTACTTCGCGGAGCGCTTCAGCGGGAAGTCCGTCGAGCAGGTCGTCCGGGTCGTGCTCCCAGTGCCAGTCAGCCATCCGCGACCTCACGATGGGCGGCCCGGACGATATCTCCAGCCTCACGGATCGCACGCGCTCTGACCTCGGGGTCTTCGTGGTCTAGGGCGCTCTCGGCCGCGTGCAGGCGTTCCGCCAATGGCGGGGTCACGCTCGATCGCCACGGTGACGCCCCACCGCCGGTAGAACATCCGGATGGGGATGACGCTCTCCTCCTCGCCGGCCCGAGTGAAGGCATCCTGCATCTCTTCGAAGAACTGCGGCAAGCGTGACGGCGCGACCGCGGCGAGGGCCTGGCGCAGGGCCGGAAGCGTCAACGCCGGCATCGGGATCAGGGGGTCATCGTGCGCGATGTGCTGGGCTGTCATGGGTGGACCCTTCGTGCGTCAGGCTGCGCGCATGAGAGAAGGATAGGGCAGCGCCACGCATGTCGGGTGGACGTCAGGCGTCACGGCGGTCAGCCCAGGCGGGGGCGTCCCGGGTAGCTCAGTCCGTGGCTGTCGCAGGGGTCGGGGGCGGCGGCGGTCCAGCGCTGCTCTACGTGGCCGAAGCGCCAGACGGCCAGGGCGATGACCCAGGTGGCGACGAACAGGCCGACGATGAAGAAGCCCAGGGAGTTGATGTTCAGGCCGGATACCCAGGTCCAGAACGGGCCGCCCAGGCGGTACTCCTGGGCGATGAGGCCGAGGATCTCCACCGACCCGATGATCAGGGCCACCGCGACGGTCAGGCTGGTGATCGTGATGTTGTAGTACACCTTGCGGACCGGCTGGGAGAACGCCCAGCCGTAGGCGAAGTTCATGAAGCAGCCGTCGATCGTGTCGAGCAGGCTCATGCCCGCCGCGAACAGGACCGGCAGGCAGAGGATGGCGTACCAGGGGAGACCGCTGGCGGCGCCGGTGCCGGCCAGGACGAGCAGGGCGACCTCGCTGGCGGTGTCGAAGCCCAGGCCGAAGAGCAGGCCGACCAGGTACATCTGCCACGGCTTGGTGATCGTCCGGACCAGCCTGCCGAAGAACCGGTTCATGAAGCCGCGCGAGTCGAGCTGGCTGTCCAGCTCGGCTTCGTCGAACTCGCCCCGGCGCATGCCGGCGAAGACCCGGATGATGCCGACCAGGATCACCACGTTGATCGCGCCGATGATGAACAGGAAGGTGCCGGAGACGCCGGTCCCGACGAGGTTGGTCACCTGGTGCAGGGCGGAGTTTCCGTTCCTGACCGGGCCGACCAGGGCCCTGATGCCGAGCGACAGCAGCAGCGACAGGACGAAGACGATCGTCGAGTGCCCGAGGGAGAAGAAGAAGCCGACCGACAGCGGCCGCTTGTGGTCGCTCATCAGCTTGCGTGTCGTGCTGTCGATGGCCGAGATGTGGTCGGCGTCGAAGGCGTGGCGCATCCCCAGGGTGTAGGCGGTGACGCCGATGCCCACGCCGAACGTCTTCGCGCCGAGGCTGTAGTGGGCGGGGGTGACCAGCGCGAGCAGCGTGAACCAGCCGATCACGTGCAGCGCCACGACGGCGGCGGTCATGCCGCCCGCCCGCGCCCATTCCGGCCCGCTGAGTGCCTTGCTGGCCTTATCCATGCGGGTCAGTGCCATGATTCAAGGCTAGACGCGCGGGCTCCGCAGTTGCAAGTTACTTGCAATTAGGGCGGGACTTGCCTATGACGTGCGTTCTAGCCAGGCGGTGCCGTGTGGCCATCCTCCTGAACCAGTGCGACCGGCGGGCTGCACAGTAAGGAAACAGTAACCTCCGGGACAGTCATAACCCCTGAATCAAGCAACTAATCGTGTTAATATTCGAATAACACTTCAATAAGTTCATTCTTTCGAACAAAAGGTGATTGCGTGCCGCAGGTACCGGTTCCCGGACACGGGTGGACAACGTCCCGCCCGGTGCCGCGCGGGAACCGGTTACTGGCCCGCATGGGGGAGTGGCGGCGCGGGCGGTCGGCGGGTACCCGGCGTTCGAGCAGGGCTGCCCGCTGGATGACGAGATAGCGTCGGCGGCGCTGGCCGTAGTGGTCGATGAGCTGGCCGGCCCGGACCGCCATCCGGCCACGGCCTCCGATGACGCGGTGCTGGGAATGCTTTCCGGGTTCGACAAACTGGTTTCCTGGGCCGAGGCGGGGCGGCTGGGGCTGGTCCGGGAGATGATCCGCCGCCGCCCCCAGCCCGGGTATGAAGGCTCCGGGCCAGCCGGGCTGCCCGGCGCGTGCCAGGACGGCCTGACCCAGGAGGTCTCCGCCGAGCTGGCCATCTCCGCGTCGGCCGCCGACAAGCTGATCACCACCGCCTACGAGCTGGCCAGGCTGCCGGAGACCGCCGCCGCGCTGGAGGCGGGGGTCATCTCCGGGTACAAGGCGTCGCTGATCGCCGCCGCCACCGGCCCGCTCGATGACGAACACGCCGCTGAGGCGGACCGCCGGGCTGCCCCGAAGCTGGCCGGGAAGACCCCGGGCCAGATCAAGGACCTGATCCGGCGGACGGTTATCGCGGTGGATCCGGAGGGGGCGCGGCGGCGGCGGGAGGAGGCCCAGCGGGAGCAGGGCCGGGTCGAGTTCTGGCAGGACGAGATCAACGGCACCGCGAACCTGGCCGGGTTCGGCCTGCCCACCGACGAGGCGCTGATCGCCAACCAGCGGATCCAGGACCGGGCCGTCGCGTACAAGCGCGCCCGGGTGCTCCCTGGCGCGGCCATGGACCTGCTGCGGGTCCGCGCGTACATCGACCTCCTCCTCGGCCGCGACGCCCGCGACACGATCCTCGCGGATTCCGCCGCGGACGGCGCCCCGGACGGCGCACCTACCGCGGACAGGCCACCGGACAGCGCTGCTCCGGACTCGCCTGGGACCGGCGAGAACCAGGACGACGCCCCGGCGGGCGACGCCCCGGCGGGCAGCGGGACCGGCACCGGCGCCGGGCTGGCGTCCAACGTCAACCTGACCGTCCCCATGTCGACCCTGCTGGGCCTGGCGGACCGGCCCGGGCACCTGGCCGGGCTCGGCGCCATCGACCCCGCCCTGGCCCGCACCATGGCCACGGCCGCCGCCGGAAGCGGCCGGTCGGCTTGGTGCGTGACCGTTACCAACGACCAAGGCCACGCCATCGGCCACGGCTGCGCACGGCCCGCCCCCGGCAAACCCGGCACCTGGAAGAAGCCCGGCACCGGCAGCGGGCCCGGGACCCGGGATGGCCCCGCCTTCACCCAGCGGGACGATCAAGGGCCGCCGGACGGATACGGCACCTGGGCCCTCACCCTGGCCGACGGCCAGGAACTCATCGTCAAGCTTGGCCCCATCCCGGTGACCGACTGTGACCACCGGTACGAGTCAGCCCGGTACCGGCCCAGCGGCCTGCTCCGGCACCTGGTCCAGGTCCGCGACGGCACCTGCACCTTCCCGCCCTGCCGCCGCCCCGCAAGAAACTGCGACTTCGAGCACGCTACGCCCTATCACCTTGGGGGCCGGACGGACCTGTGCAACTGCGGCCCGCGGTGCCGGGCGCGACCACCAGGTCAAGCAAAGCCCAGGCTGGTCGGTCACCCAGGACCAGCCCGGCTACCACCAATGGCGCACCCCAGCCGGCCGCCGCTACACCAGCGGACCCGCCGAACACCCGGCCTGACAACCCGCGACCATGGGCAGTACAGTTCGCCGGTAACGAGCGCGTGTCCGTAAACTCGCGTGCGGTGCTCGCCGCTATGCCTCAGATCCTGGTCCAGGCTTCGGTGAGGACTTCGCGGAGGATGCGCTCGATCTCGTCGAAGTGCTCCTGGGTGCAGATCAGGGGCGGGGCGAGCTGGATGACCGGGTCGCCGCGGTCGTCGGTCCGGCAGACCAGGCCGGCGTCGAACAGGGCGGTGGACAGGAAGCCGCGGAGCAGGCGCTCGGACTCGTCGTCGGTGAACGTCTCGCGGGTCGCCTTGTCCTTGACCATCTCGATGCCGTAGAAGTAGCCGTCGCCCCGGATGTCCCCGACGATCGGCAGATCGGACAGCTTCTCCAGGGTGGCGCGGAACCCGGCCTGGTTGGCGCGGACGTTGCCGAGCAGGTCTTCCTTCTCGAAGATGTCCAGGTTGGCCAGCGCGACGGCGCAGGACACCGGGTGGCCGGCGAATGTGATGCCGTGCAGGAACGTGGCCGTCCCGCGGGTGAACGGCTCCATCAGCGCGTCCCGTACGAGCATGCCGCCGAGCGGCGAGTAGCCGGACGTCAGGCCCTTGGCGAATGTGATGATGTCGGGCTGGTAGCCGTAGCGCTCCGAGCCGAAGTAGTGACCCAGCCGCCCGAAGGCGCAGATCACTTCGTCCGAGACGAGCAGGACGCCGTAGCGGTCGCAGATCTCCCGCACCCGGGCGAAGTAGCCCGGCGGGGGTGGGAAGCAGCCGCCCGAGTTCTGCACCGGCTCGAGGAACACCGCGGCGACCGACTCCGGGCCCTCCCGGAGGATGGCCCGCTCGATCTCGTCGGCGGCCCACCGGCCGAAGTCGGTGATGTCGTCGGCGACGAAGTCGGGGGCGCGGTAGAAGTTCGTGTTCGGCACCCGGACGCCGCCCGGCGGGAGCGGCTCGAACGCGTGCTTGATGTCGGCCAGCCCGGTCACGGCCAGCGCGCCCATCGACGTGCCGTGATAGGCGATGTCGCGGCTGAGCACCTTGTACCGTCCGGGCTGGCCGGTCAGCTTGAAGTACTGCTTGGCCAGCTTCCAGGCCGACTCGACGGCCTCGGAGCCGCTCGTGGTGAAGAAGACCTTGTTCAGGTCGCCGGGAGCGAGATCGGCGAGCCGCTCCGCCAGTTCGATCGCCCGCGGGTGCGCATACGACCAGAGCGGGAAGTAGGCCAGCTCGGAGGCCTGGCGTGAGGCCGCGTCGGCGATCTCCGTGCGGCCGTGCCCGACCTGGCTGACGAACAGCCCGGACAGGCCGTCGAGGTAGCGCTTGCCGTGGTTGTCGTAGACGTAGGGCCCGGAGCCGCGCACGATCACGGGGACGTCACTGTCGTTGTAGGTGGACATCCGGGTGAAGTGCATCCAGAGGTTCCGCTTGGCCGCGTCCTGGAGGTCCGGGCGGCTGGCGGGTGAATTCGTCATCTGGTTCCCCATGAATAGGTCTGCTTGCGGAGCTTCAGGTACACGAAGGTCTCGGTGCTGGCCACCGACGGCACGGCGCGGACCCGGCTGAGGATCTCGAGCAGGTGGTCGTCGTCCTCGCAGACCACCTCGAGCAGGAGGTCGAACGAGCCCGCCGTGATCACCACATAGTCGATCTCCTCGATCGCGGCCAGGTGGTCGGCCACCTCCTCGAGGTCGCCGTCGCACTTGACGGCGATCATGGTCTGCCGCCGGAATCCCAGCATGAGCGGGTCGGTGACCGCGACGATCTGCATGACGCCGCCGTCTACCAGCCGCTGCACGCGCTGCCGCACTGCCGCCTCGGACAGCCCGACCGCCTTGCCGATCGCCGCGTAGGACCGCCGGCCGTCCTGCTGCAGCTGCTCGATGATTCGTTTGGAGAGGTCGTCCAGCACGACGGTGGGGGCCGGCAGCACCCTCGGGCCGTGTGCCATGCGGTCGCCTCCTTGCCTGCATCATGTGTCACGTTCGCATGCGCTGTCAACTAATTCCGTAGCTATATGAAAGGATAGCGACTGAATCACTTGTGTAGGGCGCTAATCTCTGCGAAGGTCGTTGAGTCGGGTAGAGAAGCGTGCTGGATCGCGCGCAGGAGGGCTGAGATGGCAGAGCTGAAGAATTTCGTGGGCGGCAAGTACGCCGACACCCGTGAGGGCCGGACCAGCGACGTCATCGACCCTAGTACCGGCGAGGTCTACGCCCAGGCGCCGGTCTCCGGGCCGGAAGACGTCGACGCCGCGCTGCGCGTGGCCGCCGAGGCGTTCGAGACCTGGCGCGATGCCACGCCGGCCGAGCGGAGCCTGGCCCTGCTCAAGATCGCCGATGCGGTCGAGGCGCGAGCCGGGGACCTGGCCGCCGCGGAGTGCCGCAACACGGGCAAGCCGCTGGCCCTGACGATGAGCGAGGAGCTTCCCCCGATCGTCGACCAGCTCCGGTTCTTCGCCGGCGCGGCGCGCGTGCTCGAGGGCCGGGCCGCGGCCGAGTACATGAAGGACCACACCTCCTTCATCCGGCGCGAGCCGATCGGGGTGTGCGCGCAGGTGACGCCCTGGAACTACCCGCTGATGATGGCGATCTGGAAGATCGCGCCGGCGCTGGCCGCGGGCAACTCGATCGTGCTCAAGCCGTCCGACACCACCCCGGCCAGCACGCTGCTGCTGGCCGAGCTGGCCGCGGAGTTCCTGCCGCCGGGCGTGTTCAACGTCATCTGCGGCGACCGCGACACCGGCCGCGCGCTCGTATCCCATGACATACCGCAGATGGTCTCGATCACCGGGTCGGTCCGCGCCGGCCGTGAGGTGGCCCAGGCCGCCGCGGCCGATCTCAAGCGGGTGCACCTGGAACTGGGCGGCAAGGCCCCGGTCATCGTGTTCGACGACGCGGACATCGCGGCGACCGCCGAAGGGATCGCGGGCGCGGGCTACTTCAACGCCGGGCAGGACTGCACCGCCGCCACCCGGGTGCTGGCCGGCCCCGGCATCGCGGAGGAGCTGACCGCCGCGCTCGCCGAGCAGGCCCGCGGGACCAAGGTCGGCGGCCTCGACGTGCCGGACGCCGACTACGGCCCGCTCAACAACCCGGCGCAGCTGGCCCGGGTGGAGGGGTTCGTCGAGCGCACGCCGGCCCACGCCGAGGTCGTGACCGGCGGTCAGCGGCTCGGCGACCGGGGCTTCTTCTACGCCCCGACCGTCGTGTCCGGCCTGCGCCAGGACGACGAGATGATCCAGGACGAGATCTTCGGCCCGGTGATCACCGTCCAGCGGTTCAGCTCCGAGGACGAGGCGGCCGCGTGGGCGAACGGCGTCAAGTACGGCCTCGCGTCCAGCGTCTGGACCAAGGACCACGGCCGGGCGATGCGGATGGCGCGGCGGCTGGACTTCGGCGCCGTCTGGATCAACACCCACATCCCGATCGTGGCCGAGATGCCGCACGGCGGCTTCAAGCACTCCGGTTACGGCAAGGACCTGTCCATGTACGGCTTCGAGGACTACACGCGGATCAAGCACGTGATGAGCTACATCGGCGAGTGAGAGACCTGATGGGGGGGCCGCCTTCCCGCACGGATAGGAATATCGGTGCGTGAAGGCGAGGGGCGGGCGGCAGCGCTCCGGTCACTGGCCGGGGCGCTGCCCCAGCCGTTCTGGACCAGCCAGCCCGGCGCGCCGGAGCCGGCGCCCGCGCTGACCGCCCCGGTCACCGCGGACCTGGCCGTGGTCGGCGGCGGCTTCTCCGGGCTGTGGACCGCGCTGCTGGCCCGCGGACGTGACCCGTCGGCCGAGATCGTCCTCCTCGAGGCGGCCACGGCCGGCTGGGCCGCCTCCGGGCGGAACGGCGGGTTCTGCTCGTCCAGCCTGACCCACGGGATCGGCAACGGCCTGGCCCGGTTCCCGGGTGAGATGCCGCTGCTGGAGCGGCTCGGCGCGCAGAACCTGGCCGAGATCGCCGAGACGGTCGACAAGCACGGCATCGACTGCGACTTCTCGCCCGCCGGCGAGCTGACCGTCGCCACCGAGCCGTGGCAGCTCGAGGACCTGCACGAGGAGTCCGAGACCGCCCGCCGCCTGGGCCACGACGTGACCGAACTCGACGCCGCCGCGCTGCGCCGCGGAACTGGACTCCCCGGCGTTCTTGGGCGGCGCCTGGTACCGGGACTCGTGCGCGCTGGTCGACCCGGCGCGGCTCGCGCGGGGCCTGCGCCAGGCCTGCCTGAACGCGGGCGTGCGGATCTACGAGAACACGCGGGTTCGCGCGATCGCCGACGCCCGGCCCGGGTCCCGCACCGGAGCCGGAGGGGCTCCCGCGCGCGGCGGGGCGGGGTCCCCTCCGCTCGTGCTGACGGCACCCTACGGCTCGGTGCGCGCCCGCCAGGTCGCTCTCGCCACCGGCGCCTACCCGTCGCTGCTGCGCCGGGTCCGGAACTACATCGTCCCGGTGTACGACTACGTACTCATGACCGAGCCGCTGTCGGCCGGCCACCTGGCCAGCCTGGGCTGGCGGAACCGGCAGGGAGCCGCCAACGCCGGCAACCAATTCCACTACTTCCGCCTCACCGCCGACGACCGGATCCTGTGGGGCGGCTACGACGCCGTGTACTACAACGGCGGCCGGGTCAGGGCCTCCCACGACCAGCGGCCGGAGACGTTCGCCCGCCTCGCCGAGCACTTCTTCGCCACCTTCCCCCAGCTGGAAGGCGTGTCGTTCGAGTACGCGTGGGGCGGTGTCCTTGACACGTGCAGCCGCTTCTGCGCCTTCTACGGGACGGCCCGGCGGGGCCGCCTGGCGTACGCATCCGGGCACACCGGTCTCGGCGTCGGCGCCAGCCGGTTCGGCGCCAACGTCATGCTGGACCTGCTGTCCGGCGAGCCGACCGAGCGGACCGCTCTGGAGCTGGTCCGCTCGCGGCCCGTGCCGTTCCCGCCCGAGCCCGCCCGGTCGGCCGTGATCCAGCTCACCCGCGCCTCGCTGGCCCGCGCCGACCGCGACGGCGGCCGCCGGAACGTGTGGCTGCGCACACTGGACCGCCTCGGCCTGGGCTTCGACTCCTGACTAGCGTTCATTCGGCAGCTTAAAAGGATCTTTCCGGGGTCAGCGGCGAGGCCGTGGTTCTTTGTTCACCGGCGCATGAAACGATCGCGTCGAGGCACTGTGCTGATCGAACACTGGGCGAACGAGGCACGGGGCTGACTTGACGGAGGAGGAGACATGTCAGTGACGCCGCTGCGGGAGCGGAAGGCGTGGCAGGCGCTACAGCGCCACTACGACGAGATCGCCGGCCGGCATCTGCGCGAGCTGTTCGGCACCGATCCCGGCCGCGGCGAGCGGCTGACCGCCGAAGCATGCGGTCTCTACCTCGACTACTCCAAGAACCGGGTCACGGACGAGACGATGCGGCTGCTCGTGGACCTGGCCGAGGAGTCGGGCGTGCCGCAGCGCCGGGACGCCATGTTCCGCGGGGAGCACATCAACGTCTCCGAGGACCGGCCGGTCCTGCACGTCGCCCTGCGCATGCCGGAGGACGCGTCGCTGGTCGTCGACGGGACCGACGTGGTCCGCGAGGTGCACGAGGTGCTCGGCCGGATGCGGCAGTTCGCCGAGCGGATCCGGTCGGGGGAGTGGAAGGGCCACACCGGCAAGCGGATCCGCAACATCGTCAACGTCGGCATCGGCGGCTCCGACCTCGGGCCGGTGATGGCGTACGAGGCGCTGCGCTACTACTCCACGCGCGAGCTGACGTTCCGGTTCGTCTCCAACGTGGATTCCACCGACTTCGCCGAGGCGACGCGGGACCTGGCCGCCGACGAGACGCTGTTCATCATCTCGTCCAAGACGTTCGGCACGCTGGAGACGCTCACCAACGCCACCTCCGCCCGGGACTGGGTGGTGCGGGAACTCGGCGACGAATCGGCGGTGGCCAAGCACTTCGTGGCCGTCTCGACCAACGCCGAACGGGTCCGCGCGTTCGGCATCGACACCGCGAACATGTTCGGCTTCTGGGACTGGGTCGGCGGCCGCTACTCGATGGACTCCGCGATCGGCCTGTCCACCATGGTGGCGATCGGCCCGGACCGGTTCGGCGAGATGCTCGCCGGCTTCCACGAGATGGACGAGCACTTCCGCACCGCCCCGCTGGCGCAGAACCTGCCGGTCCTGATGGGCGTGCTCGGGGTGTGGTACCGCGACTTCTTCGGCGCCCAGACGGTCGGCGTGATGCCGTACGAGCAGTACCTGAAGCGGTTTCCCGCCTACCTCCAGCAGCTCACGATGGAGTCCAACGGCAAGCACGTCACGCTGGACGGCCGCCGCGTCGACTACGACACCGGCGCCGTGTACTGGGGCGAGCCGGGCACCAACGGGCAGCACAGCTTCTACCAGCTCCTCCATCAGGGGACGACGCTGATCCCGGTCGACCTGATCGGGTTCGGCAAGTCGCTTAACCCGCTGCGCGACCACCACGACCTGCTGTCCTCGAACGTGTTCGCGCAGGCCCAGGCGCTGGCGTTCGGCCGGACCGAGGAGGAGGTGCGGGCCGAGGGAACCCCCGAGCACGTCGTGCCGCACAAGGTCATGGAGGGCAACCGCCCGACGAACACGATCCTGGCCGAGGTCCTCACGCCCCGGCTGCTGGGGACGCTGGTCGCCCTGTACGAGCACATCGTGTTCACCCAGGGAGCGATCTGGGACATCGACTCGTTCGACCAGTGGGGCGTGGAGCTCGGCAAGGTCCTCGCCACCCAGATCATCCCGGAGCTGGAAAGCGAGGACGAGCCGGAGCTCAGCCACGACTCGTCGACCAACGCGCTCATCCGCCGCTACCGCTCGCTGAAGAAGCGTTAATAAAGAGGGGGAGTTCTTCCCATGGCAACTGATAAGCCGATGCAGCTCGGGATGATCGGGCTGGGCCGGATGGGGGCGAACCTCACGCGGCGGCTGATGCGGGACGGTCATCGCTGCGTCGTCTACGACATCAGCGCCGACGCGGTGAAGACGCTCGAAGCCGAAGGCGCCGCGGGCACCACCGACCTGCGGGATTTCGTCGAAAAGCTGGAGCGGCCCCGGGCCATCTGGATCATGGTGCCGGCCGGCATCGTCCAGCAGACCCTGGATCAGCTGCACCCGCTGCTGGACGCCGACGACATCGTGATCGACGGCGGCAACTCCTACTACCGGGACGACATCACCCGGGCCAAGCAGCTCAAGGCCGACGGCATCCACTACGTCGACTGCGGGACCAGCGGCGGGGTGTGGGGCCTGGAACGGGGCTTCTGCCTGATGATCGGGGGCGAGAAGGAGCCGGTGCAACGGCTGGACCCGCTGTTCTTCACGATCGCGCCCGGGGCGAACGACGCCCAGGCCACCCCGAGCCGGGACCGGGACCGCAGCACCGCGTCGCACGGATACCTGCACTGCGGGCCGAACGGGGCCGGGCACTTCGTCAAGATGGTCCACAACGGCATCGAGTACGGCATGATGGCCGCGATCGCCGAGGGGCTGAGCATCATCGCCCACGCCGACGCCGGTAAGCACCAGGCCGAGATCGACGCGGAGACCACCCCGCTGCGCGAGCCCGAGGCCTACCAGTACACGATCCCCGTCGGCGAGGTGGCCGAGGTGTGGCGGCGCGGCTCGGTCATCAGCTCGTGGCTGATCGACCTGACCGCCGACGCCTTCGCCCGGTCGCCGGACCTCAGCGACTTCGCCGGCCGGGTGTCGGACTCCGGTGAGGGCCGCTGGACCGTGCAGGCGGCGGTCGACACCGGCGTCCCCGCCTCGGTCATCACCGCCGCGCTGTACGAGCGGTTCGAGTCCCGCGGGCAGGGCCAGTTCGCCGACAAGGTCCTGTCGGCCATGCGGTCCGGATTCGGCGGTCACATGGAGAAGAAGGCGGACTGATGACCACCGACACGAACGCCCCGGCCCCGGGGCTCCCGGAAGACGGGGCCGCGCCCCGGCAACCACGTCATCGTCTTGTTCGGGGCCACCGGTGACCTGGCCAAGCGCAAGCTGCTGCCGGGCCTGTTCCACCTGGCCGTGGCCGGGCTGCTGCCGGACGGCTACCGGATCATCGGCTCGGCCCCGCCGAGGTCGGCGCTGACCGATGAGCAGTTCCGTGAGCACGCCCGCCAGGCGGTCGACCAGTTCGGCAACACCAAGCCGGCCGGTGATGCCTGGGATGCCTTCGAGCGGTCGCTCTCGTTCGGCAGCGCCGATTCGGGCGATACCGCGCCGCTGGTCAGCGCGGTCCAGAAGGCGGAGAAGGAGATCGGCGGGAAGCCGCGCCTGCTGTTCCACCTGGCTGTCCCCCCGGCCGCCTTCAAATCCGTGGTCGAGGTGATCGGCACGACCGGCCTGGCCGGGGGATCCCGGGTCATCATCGAGAAGCCGTTCGGCACCGACCTGGCCTCGGCCCGCGACCTGAACCAGGCGATACACAAGGTCTTCGACGAGTCGCAGGTCTTCAGGATCGACCACTTCCTGGGCAAGGAGTCCGTCGACAACATCCTGGCCTTCCGGTTCGCCAACGGGCTGTTCGAGCCGGTCTGGAACCGGCGGCACATTCGCTACGTCCAGATCGACGTCCCGGAAACGCTGTCGATCGAGGGACGGGCCGACTTCTACGACCAGACCGGCGCCTACCGTGACATGATCGTGACCCACCTTTTCCAGGTGCTCGGGTTCGTGGCCATGGAGGAACCCACGTCGCTCGAGGCCAAGCACCTGCGGGCGGAGAAAAACAAGGTCTTCGAAGGGCTGCGGCCCATTGACGTCCGGCACGTGGTGCGCGGCCAGTACGAGGGCTACCGCAGCGAGCCGGGCGTCGCGCCGGACTCACAGACCGAGACCATGGTGGCCGTCCGGGCCGAGATCGACAACTGGCGCTGGGCGGGGGTCCCGTTTCTCCTGCGTTCCGGCAAGAACATGGCCGCGAGCCGTCAGGTGATCACGGTCGGCTTCGAGGATCCGCCGCTGAAGGTGTTCCGCAACCAGCCGGCCGATGGCGCGCGGGGGTCGGTGAACGAGATCGTCATCGACTTCGCCGACCCGGGCTCGATCGCGGTCGAGTTCCTGGCCAAGGAACCGGGGCCCGAGATGACCCTGGCCCGGTCGCAGATGGTGTTCCGCTACGAGGACTCTTTCGCGACGGCCAACGCACTGGAAGGCTACGAGCGCCTCATCCTGCTGGCCATGCTGGGCGATCAGTCGCTGTTCACCAGTTCGGACGGCATCGAGCGGCTGTGGGAGATCTCCGAGCCCCTGCTGGAGAACCCGCCGGCGGTCCAGCCCTACGCGCCCGGCTCGTGGGGCCCGGAGCCGGCGATCGACCGGCTGGTTTCGCCGTACCGCTGGCACCTTCCGGAGGCCGACTGGCTGACCGCTCGTGGGTGCGGTCCGGGCCGTTAGTCGTGGGTGCGGTCCGGGCTGGCCCGCGACGAGATCCTGGAGCCAGGCGATGAGACGGGCCACTGGCCGCCCGTAACGTCGCTCACGGGCCACCGCCTTGGCCAGCTTCCGTGATCCGGGCTGGTAGCGCGAGCGCGCCCAGGGAGATCCGGGGCGGGCGACCCGGATCGCGCCGACCAGGGCGAACACGCTGATGTACACGCCGATCACCCCGGACCAGACCTTGCCTTTCAGCAAGCAGACGATCGTGAAGGCCAGGTTGAACGCGAGGACGAGCGCGATCCCCAGCCAGGCCTCCAGGCTCCTGCGGGAGGAGGCGGTGACGCCCAGCGGGGTGAGCCCGAGCAGGGCCAGGCCGCACATGGCCACGGCGATGAAGACGACCTCCACCGACAGCCGTCCCTGCTCACTCCAGTACACATCCTTCAGGTGCAGGACCAGGGCGAACTCATCCAGGACCAGCGCCATGCCGATACCCAGGAGGGCGGCGGTACCGGCCGCCCACCACGACCGCGGGTTCTGGACGGCCAGGCCGCCGACGGCGCCGAGACACATCAGAACCAGCCCGAACACGACGTGGTGGACGTGCACGCCGCCCGGCGTGACGTTGCCCGGCCACCACTTCACCTGGGCGCGGATCATGCGGACGCTGAACCGGATGAACAGGAACGCCGCAATGAAGGCCACGAAGAAGCAGAACAGCCGCAGCCTCCCCGTGGCCAGGATTGAGTGCTGAAACCAGCTGTCCATCGATTGGCCCTATCCCCGGCCAGATAACGGCGCATCGCGGACCCATGCGATCCGTTCTCCGGCCGGCCCCTCGGCCACTCCTGTGACCGGCGTCACATGTCCGTGCTTACGGTCATGCTACTGGGCTCCGCCCGCCACCAGGCGTTTTCTGGTGGCGGACTGCTCGGGCCGGGCAGACACCGCTAGCTTTCGTTATTCGGTGATGCTGACTGCAGTATTTGGATTCCGGTCAGCAGGTAGTGGAATCGGCCGCCTGCCGTAAAGACTGGTCCGCCCGTGGTGACTGATCGTGGGAGAAGCGCACCCGTCCGCCCTGGCGAAGGCACCGTCTGAGCGTCGCCTGCCGAGTTGAGCGCAGTGCAAGGGCGGGTCCGCATCCTCGGGAGGACGGCGATGCCGGGCGTACAGGGATATCAAGCACCAAGACACAAGCGGGTAGCGCGCAGCGTGTGGGCTGCGGCCGCCGTGGCCGCCGTACTGCTGGCCGCGGCATGCAGTTCCTCGTCCTCGCCGGCCAAGTCGGCCATGGTTGGGCGGGCCCGCACTCCGGGCGCTTCCGCCACCCGCGCTGCCCCGCCGCCCCCGCCGCCGTCGGTCAGTGTTTCCCGGGTCCGGAGCGCGGACGGCTCCGTGGTCACCGTGGCCACCTTTCGCGGCCCGGTGCGGTTCGCCCTGCACAACGGCAGCGCGGACCCCGGCTATAGATACTCCGGCCTGCTGCACGCCGGCCCCAACGTCACCGGCACCGAACGGCAGCGCCTGCTGGCCGCCTTCAACGGCGGCTTCCTGCTCAGCTCGCACTCCGGCGGCTACGAGCAGGAAGGGCACGTCCTCCGCGGGCTCCGCGATGGCCTGGGCACCCTGGTGATCGACCGTTCCGGCCAGGCCCGGGTCGGGGTATGGGGGCCGGGCCTGCCCGCCCCGGGCGAAGCCGTCTACAGCGCCCGGCAGAACCTGGCGGCTCGATCGCGAACGGGCAGCCCGCCGCGAACATCGCCCAATGGCATCAGTGGGGCGGCACACTCGCTCATGCCGAGTACGTCGCCCGCAGCAGCGTCGGCCAGGACACCGCCGGCCACCTCATGTACGCCGCGAGCATGTCCACTGTCCCCGCCGATCTGGCCAGCGCGCTGATCCGCAACGGTGCCGTCACCGGAATGGAACTCGACATCAACCCGGAATGGGTCCAGCTCGACACCGCCCGCAGCCCCGGCCGCCCTCTCACCGCCGCGATACCCAGCCAGCAGCGCCCGGCCAGCCAGTACCTCACCGGCTGGACCCGGGACTTCATCACCGTCCTCGGCCCAGCCGCAAAACCATAGGCCCGCTGGTCACAGAGGCCCGCCCGCCGCAACAGCCCGCGGCGGCGGCGGCGGGGGTACCGGGCCCGCCGGAACACTGGCGCAATGCCTGCCTGCTCGGCGGGCCTGCGCCTCAGCGCCGGTACTGGTTCTGGTAGTCCGGGTCGTCAGCGCGATACAGGTCGCGGGTACGGGCATCGGTGGGAGGCACCTGACGCCGCTCCGGATACGCCGGGCCTTGCGGGCCCGGCTGGTAGGCAGCCGAGTTTGCCTGGTAGGACGAGCGCCGACTACGAGCCCATGGCGCCCAGACCACCATCCACAGCACCAAGCCGGTGACACCGACCGCCATCAGGATGTCGCCGATCGTGTGCAGGTTGACGCCGTGCGTGGACACCGTGGAAACGGCGAACCGGAGCACGGCGCCGGCCGCGATCAGAAGCAGGGCAACACCAACTGTCATAATGCGCCTCCAGTGAGCGATAGATGCTCGCAGCTCAGCTCCCCGGGTATGGGCAGGCAAAAGGTCCGCCCGGGGCACATTTCTGGTAAGCGGCAGAGAACCTCATAACGTCACAGCCACACCGGCACGCTGGCCCACGCCCGACGAGACTCTTGTCAGAGCATCAGCCGATGTCTTCGTTGGGCGGGACGTCGAGGGTTACCACATCCGTGTCGGGTCGTGTGGCCGCGCGCCGACCGCTCGCCTTTTGCCAGTAGGTCTCTTTGCCCAGCAACGATTCACCGAACCGGTCGAACTCGGCAATCACCTTCTGCGTTGCTGCGCCGACGGCCTCACTGGTCCGTTCGCCCAACTCCTCCAGCTGCCGGGACACTTCGAGCTGGATCTGAGCGGCGAACTCGTCCTTGGCCAGGGCGCTTAGCTCTTTCTTCGCCTCACGCACCGCGGCCCGAAGATCCTTCGTGGCGGCGTGAGCTTCGCGGATCATCTCGCGGCATTCGCCGACGGCCGATTCCAGCCGGTCGAGTTCGCTCATGGCATCCTCCTCGCTCGTCGGCGCGGCCGATGGTCCACGATATGCGCCGGTGAGACGGGGTGGGTGCGGCCGGGCGTGCCGCGATGACGTCTGTGACGTTAGATGAATAGTCACACCGGGGCACGCCATTCCCTGGTCACTGCGGCCCCAGCGATTCAGTGCCCGCAGGGTATCTGCTACGGACTGTGACCAGCTAGCGGACGGCCGCTACACAACATTGTGCGGATGCTGCCCCGGCGAGCTCCCCGGAGAGCTCCCGGCCGCAGTGCGGGCTGGCCGCCAGCTCGCCGGCTTGGCACCGCCGGTCTCCCGACACGTACAGCAGGCAGGCGAGAGCGCCGTTTGGCCCGCATTGACACGCCTGCCCTGGCCGGCCTAACGTCGGTCGTATATGAAATCTGATACACGACCGGGCATCGATGGGACCGGGTTCCTGGCCAGTGTGGCCGGGGCGGTGCCGTCCCGGACGGTCGTGGTCCTCGACGCCATCAAGCACGCCATCCTCACCGGGGAACTGCGGCCCGGGCAGGGCCTGGTCGAGGCGGACCTGGCCGCGGTGCTCGGCGTGTCCAAGACGCCGGTGCGCGAGGCGCTGAAGACGCTGGCCGGGGCCGGGCTCGTCACGATGAGCCCGTACAAGGGCGCGACCGTGCGGGCCGTCGACGAGGATCTCGTCCGGTCCGTCTATGACCTGCGGCTGCTGCTGGAGCCCGAGGCGGTCCGGCGGGCCGTCGCCCGCGGCGGCCGCTGGGAGGAGGCCGGGCGCGCGCTGGAGCGGTCGGGGCGGGCCGCGGACCAGGCCGACCGGAGCCTGGCCAACCGGGACTTCCACCGTGGCCTGTACCTCAGCTGCGGTAACGCCCTGCTGATCAGCGTCCTGGACGACCTGCGGGACCAGACGGCGCTGGTGTCCGCGGCGGCGTGGCAGCGGGCGCCGACCTGGGCCGAAGAGGCGGCCGAGCATCAGACCATCCTGGCCGCGGCGGTCGCGGGCGACGCCGGCACCGCGGCCCACCGGCTGAAACAACATATCGAGTCGTTCCTGACCAGGAACTTCCCATCTCTCGGGGGTACCGATGCCACTTGATCCAGCCGCAGTCAGCCGGCTGCAAGACCTGCTCGCTACGGTGGTGGTGATTCCCGTGACGCCGATGCGCCCCGACGGCAGCATCGAATGGGGCACCTACACCGACCTGATCCGGCGCGTGGTGGACAGCGGCATCAGCGTCGTCACCCCGAACGGCAACACCGGCGAGTTCTACGCGCTGACGCCGGGCGAGGCCCGCCAGGCCACCGAGGCCGCGGTCAGGGCGGTCAGTGACCAGGCCCCGCTCGGGGCCCGGGCCGAGGTGCTGGCCGGGGTCGGGAACGACACGGCCAGCGCGATCGACGCGGCCCGGCACGCCGAGGAATCCGGCGCGCGGATGATCATGATCCACCAGCCGGTGCACCCGTATCAGTCGGCCGAGGGATGGATCGACTACCAGCAGGCCATCGCCGACGCGGTACCCGGTCTGGGGGTCGTGCTTTATATACGGAACGAGCGCATTACCGGCGCCCAGATCAGGGAACTGGGTGAGCGGTGCCCGAACGTGATCGGCGTCAAGTACGGGGTCCGTGACGCGGCCCAGTTCGCCGCCGTGGCCCGGGACGCCGGGATGGACCGGTTCACCTGGCTCGCCGGGCTGGCCGAGCCGTACGCCCCGGCCTACTGGGCGGTGGGTGCGCGCGGTTTCACCTCGGGGCTGGCCAACGTCAACCCGTCCCTGTCCCTGACCATGCTGGGCGAGCTGCGCGCCGGTGACTTCGGCGCGGCGATGAACGCGTGGGAATCGATCCGGCCGTTCGAGGACCTCCGCGCGGCTGGCGGCGCGGCCGACAACGTCAGCGTGGTCAAGGAGGCGCTGGCCCAGCTCGGCCTGTGCGGACGGGACGTGCGCCCGCCCAGCCGGCTGCTGGCCGACAAGCAACGGAACGAAGTGGCCGCGATCCTGCGGTCCTGGAGCCTTACGAAGGAAGAGCGACGCCCGTGACGAAGACACCCGAGCAGCTCCGTAGCTACGGCTGGTTCGGCAGCGACCGGATGGCGGGCCTGCGGTCGTTCAGCCACCGTTCGCGCATGCGCCAGATGGGGATCGAGGCCGAAGAGCATCTCGGCAAGCCGATCATCGCGATCCTCAACACGTGGTCCGAGCTGAACCCGTGCCACATGCACCTGCGGGAACGCGCGTCGCAGGTCAAGCGGGGTGTGCTGGAGGCCGGGGGCTTCCCGGTGGAGATGCCGGTCGCGACGCTGTCCGAGACGTTCCAGAAGCCGACCCCGATGATGTACCGCAACCTGCTGGCCATGGACACCGAGGAGCTGCTGCGTTCCTACCCGGCCGACGGCGCGGTGCTGATGGGCGGGTGCGACAAGACCACGCCGGCGCTGCTGATGGGGGCGGCCAGCGCCGGGATCCCGGCCATCTACCTGCCGGCCGGGCCGATGCTGCGCGGCAACTACCGGGGCCAGCCGGTCGGCAGCGGCACCGACATGTGGAAGTTCTGGGACGACGCGCGGGCCGGCCTGGTCGGCGACTGCGAGATGGCCGACCTGGAATGCGGCATCGCCCGCTCACCGGGCCACTGCATGACGATGGGCACCGCCTCGACCATGACCTCGTCCGCCGAAGCCCTGGGCATGACGCTGCCCGGCGCCGCGTCGATCCCGGCCGTCGACTCGGCCCACTACCGGATGGCCGCCGCCACCGGCCGCCGGATCGTCGGGATGGTGTGGGAGGACCTGACCCCGGCCGCGATCTTGACCCGTGAGGCGTTCGAGGACGCCGCCGCCACCGTGCTGGCGCTGGGCGGCTCGACCAACGCGCTCATCCACCTCATCGCCATGGCCGGGCGGGCCGGGGTGGAGCTGACCCTGGACGACTTCGACCGGATCTCCCGCCGCGTCCCCGTCCTGGCCAACATCAGGCCCAGCGGCGCCTACCTGATGGAGGACTTCTACTACGCCGGGGGCCTGCGCGCGCTGCTCGGCCAGCTCGCGAAGGTGCCCGGCGCGCTGCACCTCGAGCGGCCGACGGTCACCGGGCGGACGTTCGGCGAGCAGATCACCGACGTGCCCGTGTACAACGACGACGTGATCCGCTCGCCCGAGAACGCGCTGTCGGCCGAGGGCGGCCTGGCCGTGCTGCGCGGAAACCTGGCCCCGGACGGCGCGGTGATCAAGCACATCGCGGCGGAGCCGAGGCTGCTGAAGCACACCGGCCCCGCTGTCGTCTTCGACAACTACACCGAGATGCAGCAGCAGATCAACGATCCGTCGCTGAACATCACGGCCGACTCGGTGCTGGTCCTGCGCAACGCGGGCCCGAAGGGCGGGCCCGGGATGCCGGAGTACGGGATGCTGCCGATCCCGGATTACCTGCTGGCCCAGGGCGTCCGCGACATGGTGCGGATCTCCGACGCCCGGATGAGCGGCACGAGCTACGGGGCCTGCGTCCTGCACGTCGCGCCGGAGGCGTTCGTCGGCGGGCCGCTCGCCCTGGTCCGCACCGGCGACCAGATCACGCTGGACGCCGCCGCCCGGGAACTTCGCCTGGAAATTTCCGAACGAGAACTGGTGATGCGCCGCGAGCAATGGCAGGCGCCCGACGCCAAATTTGAGCGCGGATACGGCGTCCTGTTCACCGACCAGATCACCCAGGCCAACGAGGGCTGCGACTTCGCGTTCCTCGCCCAGCACGGCCGTGACCCGACCCGGAGCCGAATCCGCAATGACCTTCACCGGCTCCGGGTGAGAACCCCGCCCGGGCGGCACACGCGACATCCCCATGTGCTCCGTGCCGCCCGGACGGCCCGCCACCACCGGAGGCAAGATGTCCTACGAACTGAACCGGCGACAGCTCCTGCGGATGTCCGCATTCGCGGGCGCGGGAGCTCTTTCGCTCCCCGTGCTAACCGGGCAGGCCACCGCGGCCACGAACGCGCGGCCGGCGCCCCGGTCCGCCGCCGGATCTCGCCGCCGACCGGATCGTGGCTTCGGTCCGGCGGCCGCGCTTCCCGGACCGGCACTTCCCAGTCACCGACTTCGGGGCGGTGGGCGACGGCACGGCCGACTGCACCGCCGCCATCCGCGCGGCCATCCGGGCGGCCAGCCGGTCCGGCGGCGGCCACGTCGTCGTCCCGGCCGGCACGTTCCTGACCGGGGCCATCCACCTGCTCAGCCACGTCGACCTGCACCTGGAAAAGGGCAGCACGATCTTGTTCAGCCAGGATCCGAACGCCTACCTGCCGGCCGTCTTCACCCGGTGGCAAGGCATCGAGCTGATGAACTACTCACCGTTCATCTACACCTACGGGCAGCGCAACATCGCCGTCACCGGCGAGGGCACGCTGAACGGCCAGGCCGACGCGAGCCACTGGTGGAACTGGAAGAGCCTGGAGACCCCGGACTTCACCGCGCTGGAGGCGATGGCCGACAGCAACGTGCCGGTCGCCCAGCGGGTCTTCGGCGCGGGCCACTACCTGCCGCCGCCGATGATCCAGCCGTTCGCCAGCGACACCGTGCTGCTGGAGGGCGTCACCGTCATCAACTCCCCGTTCTGGCACCTGAACCCGAACCTGTGCCGCAACGTAACAGTCAGCGGCCTGTCCATCGCCTCGACCGGGCCGAACACCGACGGCTGCGACCCCGAGTCCTGCGACGGCGTGGTGGTCGAGAACGTCACCTACAACACCGGTGACGACTGCATGGCGATCAAGTCGGGCCGGGACACCGACGGCCGCCGGGTGAACGTGCCGTGCCAGAACGTGGTCATCGAGGGCTGCACCTTCGCCAACGGGCACGGCGGGATCACGATCGGCAGCGAGATGAGCGGCGGCGTCCGGAACGTCTACGCGCGCGACCTGACCATGAACAGCGCCAACCTCCAGGCCGGCCACCGGATCAAGACCAACACGCTGCGCGGCGGCTACGTAGAGAACAGCAACGTGTACCGGATCACGGCGGGCACGGTCGGCGGCCCGCTGCTGCTGATCCAGGGCAACTACAGCGGCCAGACCGGGAACTACCCGCCCAGCCTGACCGGGATCACGCTGGAGGACTGGACGGTCGCCAGCTGCGCCGGTGTCTGGTCCATCGTCGGCGCCTCGGCCAGCGACCCGGTCCGCACTGTCACGCTGGACGACATCACCGTGAAGACGTCGACGGCGGCGAACTCGGCGCAGTACGTATCGCAGCTGGTGATCAGGGACGTGACCGTCGGCGGGATCGAGCAGACCGCGCCTGCTTAGATGGTGCGTGACGACGACTGGGAGAGAGTGCAGATGATTCAGGGGTTCAACCCTCGGACTGGAGAAGCGACCGGGAAGCCGGTGGCCGGGACGACGGACGCTGAGCTGGATGCGGCGGTCGACGCGGCGGCCACGGCGTTCGCGGCCTGGGAGGGGCTTGGCCCCGAGAGGCGGGCCGCTGCGCTGGAGGCGGTCGCCGATGCGCTCGACGGGCGCGTGGGTGAGCTGGTGGCACTGGCTGACGAGGAGACCGCGCTGGGGGAGACCCGGCTGACGGGCGAGGTGGCCAGGACGACTGGGCAGCTGCGGCTGTTCGCCTCAGTGCTGCGGGACGGGAGCTATGCCGACGTGGCGGCCAGCCCGGCGGGGGGCGGCATCGCGGAAATCCGGCGGATCAGTCATCCGGTCGGGCCGGTGGCCGTGTTCGCGGCGTCCAACTTCCCGTTCGCGTTCTCGGTGGCCGGCGGCGATACGGCGTCGGCGCTGGCCGCGGGGTGCCCGGTGGTGGTCAAGGCTCACGAGGCGCACCCGGGAACGTCCGAGCTGACGGCGGAGATCGTCCGCGGGGCGCTGGCCGGCGCGGGTGCGCCGGATGGGGCGTTCGCTCTGGTGCACGGCTTCGACGCGGGAATCCGGCTGCTCAACCAGCCCGCCATCACCGCGGCTGGCTTCACCGGCTCGACCCGGGGCGGGATCGAACTGGCCAAGCTCTGTGCCGCGCGCGACGTCCCGATCCCCTTCTACGGCGAGCTCGGCGCGGTCAACCCAGTCGTCGTGCTGCCCGGCGCGGCCGGCCGCCGCGCCGGGGAGATCGCGTCGGGCTACGCGGGCTCGCTGACCCTCGGCGCGGGCCAGTTCTGCACCAACCCGGGCCTGCTGTTCGTGCCCGCCGATGACGTGGCGCTGCACGCGGCGATCGCGGACGCGGTCTCCGGTTCCAGCGGCGGCCCGATGCTGTCCGAGCGGATCTACCAGGGGTACGAGGCGTCGCTGGCCGAGGTCGAGGCCCATCCGGCCGTGACCGCGCTCGCCGCCGGTACGACGGGGGAGGGGCCGTGGGGTGCGACGCCGCGGCTGTTCGGCACGAGCCTCGAGGAGTTCGCGGCCGACATCCCGGTCCTGTCGCGTGAGCGGTTCGGCCCGGCGGGCCTGGTGATCTCCTACCCGTCATTGGGTGACCTGCTGCCCGTACTGGCCCGGCTGAGCGGCAACCTGGTCGGGTCGGTGCACGTGGACACGGAGTCGGAGCCCGACGGGTCGGCCGCACGGCAGGTCGTCGCGGTGTTCGAGCGCACCGTCGGCCGGATCGTCTGCAACGGCTGGCCCACCGGCGTCGCCGTCAACGAGGCCCAGCATCACGGCGGCCCGTGGCCGGCCACGACGGTGCCCGCCTACACCTCCGTCGGGTCGGCGGCCATCCGGCGATGGCTGGTCCCGGTGGCCTACCAGAACTTCCCGGCCGGGATGCTGCCCGCTGGCCTGGACCGCTGAGCGGGAACCGGGCGACACTGCCTGCGGAGGGCACTGATGCCGACATCGGCTTACCTGTACCCGTGGGACGTGGACGGGGACCCGGCCGCCGCCGACCGGATCGCCGGGCTGGGTGTGCGCGAGGTGTCGCTGGCCGTCGCGTACCACGCGGTGCGCGCGGTGACGCCGTTCCATCCCGGCCACCGTATTGTTGCGCGCGACGCGGCGGTCTACTACCGGCCCAGCCCGGATCGGTGGCGAGGCGCGAACCTGACGCCCGCCGAACCGGAGCCGGGGGCGGCCGGGTCGTTCGAGCGGGCCGCGGACGCGCTGCACGCGGCCGGGCTGCACGTCAACGCGTGGCTCGTCCTGGCGCACAACGACCGGCTGGGCGCCGCCCACCCCGGCTGCGCCGTGCGCAACGCCTACGGCGACCCCTATCCGTGGGCGCTCTGCATCGGCTCGCCCGAGGTGGCCGCGTACGCGGCCACCCTGTCCGCCGAAGTGGCCGGGCTCGGCTGCGTCGACGGCATCGAACTGGAGGCCTGCGGCTGGTACGGCTACGACCACGGCAGCGCGCACGACAAGACCGGCGGCCGGCCGCTGGCTGGCTCGCCCGCATGGCTGCTGGACGCCTGCTTCTGCGGGGCCTGCAGCGACGCATTGCGTGACGCCGGCGCGGATCCGGACGAGCTCGCAGGTGAGATCCGGGCGGCGCTGGACGCCGGATACCAACCGGAGGCCGGCGCCGGGGCGGCTGCGGCGCGGGATCCCGTACCGCAGGATCTGGCGGACACGCTGGCCAAGGTGCGGGCCGGGACGGCCGGGACATTCCTGTACCGGGTGCTGGCCGCCGTGCGGGACGCCACCCCCGGCCACGCCGTCCTCGTGCACTCACACCCGGACCCGCTGCAAGCTGGTTCCAACCCCGGTTTCGACCCCGCGGTGCTGCTCGGCCAGGGCGGCGCCGACGGTGTCATCCTGCAATGCCCCGGCCCGGCCGGGCAATCCGCGGCCCTGGTAGCGCGCACCGCCCAGGCAGCGCCGGCCGCCGCCCGCATCGGGGCGACGCTGGCCGGCGTGACCGCGCTGGGAGCCCGCACCGGTGACCTCCCCGAGCAGGCGGAAGCGGTACTGGCGGCCGGCGCCACCGACCTGCGGCTCTATCACGCCGGCCTGGCGTCGGCCGGCGACCACGGCGCGATGCGCGCCGCGGTGAAGGCCTTCGGCTGAGCCGAGCATGACCTGCCGGGCCGCGCTCGCCGTCCCTTCCCATCCGGGAATGCCACCTGTTCACCCGGGCCTGGACGCACGTTTATCGGCCGGTCACGCCGGCCACAAGATCGATCCCAGGAATGAGTCTCGCGGTTTTCAAGCGATGACTACATCACGGAGGCAAGATGCCCGCGCCCTGCGCACTCGACCTGCGCTGTCTGGGCCATGCCGGCGACCCTTCAGTCACTTCCATGAGCAAGGCGTTCAACCTGACCGGCGGGAAGTAACTCGCGACCGCACAATAAGCGGCTGAGGCGCGGGGCGTTGCCCGGGCCTCAGCCGTCAGCGCTACCTCGCGGCTCAGCGGCGGCGCGCGAGCGGGAACGCGAACCAGAGTGTGCCGAATACACCGAAGACGCAGACCGTGATCAGCGCCGCGGCCAAATTTCCGGCGACATAACTGGTCACCAGCAAGACAGCGGCCGAGACGGCTAGGCCGACAGCGATAAGACCGAGGATCGCCATCACGTTGGCCGACCGGACCAGGTGCTCCTTCTGGCCGCGGCGGAAGACCAGGCGATGGTAGGCGACCGGTCCCAGCAGCAGGGCCGTCGCGACAGCGGCGAGGACCAGGGTGGCCAGGTACAGGTCACGCTGGCCGTGGCTAAGCCGGGCGAACATGGCCGTGAACGGCAGCGAGAGCAAGAAACCAAACAAGACCTGCACACCCAGGCCGGCCACCCGCAGTTCCTGAAGGAGCTCGGCGAGATTGCGGTCATCCCGCTCCGCCTCGGACTCATCTCGCGGATCCGGGGATCCCGCAGTTCCCATCGCGGCCACCTCCCGGCTCCCGTTGTATTCGTCCAGGCGCGGGCGCGTCTAGCGCAGGGTCCGGGCTAAGAGACTACGAGGAGTTCTACCAGGCTCTGGTCGCGGCCACCGCCCGGCGCGGGCCAGTTCCATCTGGACGGTGATCTCGTTGAAGGTCGTCTCGACGCGGTTGCGCGCCGCCGCTTCGCGAGGAGGTTGTCCGTCCGCAGCGGACGACAAGGGGAAAGGAGAGTACGCACTCCTCTCCACTCTCAACATAT
>CAVQZM010000041.1:0-119128 GCA_963718475.1 uncultured Actinomycetes bacterium
GGCGTAGAGCTTTAGCGAACATCTCATCCACGAAACCACTTAAGCAGCGCATACCTGGCAAGACGAAAGTCAAGGTTGATTTGGATGGAAAACTGTTACTTGGTGGTGATAGCGATGATGATGCGATGGTTCTTGATACCCCGGCTGACGATAAGGGAGATGATGAAGGTGGAGTGGGTGCTTACGTGAAAGCAATCAAAGGCCGAGATGCAGTGCAAAGAGGTAGAGGCGGGAGATTAAAGTTCTCGAACAAGAGGAGTAAAGATGAAGATGACGAGATGGATGTGGACGAAGAAGATCTGAAGATTGTGAAAAAGCAGATCGGAGGAAACTCTCGGGACAATTTCAGGGGCGGCAGAGGGCGAGGTGGGCAGAGAGGAAGCAGGGGTGGTAGAGGTGGAGTTGCCAGTGGAAGGAAGGGGTTTGGCGAAGAAAAACGACACGGGAACAGCGGTCACAGAGGCAGTGGCAGAGTCATGAAATCACCTCGTGGGAAGGGAAGGAGATAAGTACAGCAAATACTAGAAGCAATGTCACGAATACTGTTGCTCCCAATCTCTATCCCACGACCTCATTATCCACGGACTGTCTAGTAAAATTCCATCGGGCACCCTTTTCCCACGCTCTCAGCATACATCTTCTCTTTCACGACCTTCTTCGTCAAAGTCATCACATTCTCCGCCAACTGCTCATCCTGAAACAACTTACTTCCAGGCTCTGGGATAGCAGGCGGGCAAATATATTCGCCGCTCTTTTCGGTCTTCGTTGCTGCAAACACAGCACTCACACATCCTTGCCACTGATCCTTTTTGAACGGGGCCATCCCCACGCTCATACCAAAACCCATAATTGGGTAAGGTTCGTGGACTAGGTAGTAGAGAAGTTAGCGATCGCTCGATAGAGACTGTTCCAGGAGTGTGCATTGTCTCGCGAGAAAATCGTGGGGGAAACGAAATAGGAAATGGGTTCTGCCCGAGACTTACTATCATCTTGACTCATCTTCGTATGGACGAATCCAGGATGTACCGTATTGGCCAAGATCTTTGGCTCTTTGCCCTGCGTGAGATGCTTGTTCAGATACTTCACGTACAACATCTGTGCTAGCTTCGATCTTCCATACTGTCCATTTGGACCGAGATCCTGGTTCAGCTCCTCCAAACTTTCGAATTTGCAGTCAGAAGGAGTACCCTGGTGAGCATTTGATCCCAATGTGACGATCCTGACGGTATTTCCCTTCTCCGCAGTCTTCTTCATGATAGGCATTAGATGACTTGCCAGAATCACATGCCCAAAGTGGTTAACGGCCATGTGTCTATCTACGCCATAATCTGTGAGCTGGTACGTCATGATCCCTCTTCCCGCATTGAGGATCATGATGTCAATTCGATCAGTCTTGCTTGCAATTTCCTCCGCAGCTTTGGCAACAGCCTGCCAGTCTCCAACATCGCACTTCATCCAGGTCAACTTTTGTGCAGCTTCAGGGCCCAAGTCTTCCGAGATGGACTTCGTAGCGCCATCGGCTACTTCTTGAGAAAGGGACAAGATGAAGACCTTGCTGACGTTGTGGGAAAGGAGCGTATGTGTGCAGCCATAGCCGATGCCTTCTGATCCTCCTGTGACGATGGCAACTTTTCCTGTCAAGTCTGGGACGTCGTCGAGTGAGAATTGGTGTTCGGGATTTGCGAGCGAATGGCTTAATGGGATCAGTAGATAACGACTAGGAGGTTGAAGAAGAAATACCTTGGTCCACCGAAGTTCTCGGCGATGGTGGATTTGATGTTGTTAACTATTGCTGCCATATTGGGTGGTCTGGTGTGCAAAGTTCTTGATTGAGATGGATTAATGTGTTTCGTTCGAAGTGAGAGTGAGAACGATGCAACAAGGTGAGAAGAATTTGTGGTTTGAAGAGATTTGAGGAGAGATGCAGATGCAGGACGACTGGTAAATCTAAGTGTCATCATACCTGATGATGTAACTCCATCAAACACAAGAAAACGAATTTGGACAGGGGGAAAGAATGAGATTCACAGGAGCCTTGACACAGGGACTTTAGCTCTTTAATTACCTTCTTGGAAATGGTATCTCCGACATAATGATTAAAGTGACTTTCGCTTTTGACGTTGATGATCCATTACATTTGTCCTGAGCCACGGCGACCTCGTGCTGGACCCGGCCCGGCGGGTCGCCAGCCGCGGCGGGCGGGTGCTCGACCTGGGCCCGAAGGAGTTCGGCGTCCTCGAGCTGCTGCTCGCCGCGCAGGGCCGGGTGGTCTCGGCCGAAGAGCTCCTGGAGCGGGTGTGGGACGAGATGGCCGACCCGTTCACCACGGCGGTGAAGGTGACCATCAGCCGGCTGCGCCGCAAGCTCGGCGACCCGCCGGTCGTCCACACCGTCGCCCAGACCGGCTACCGGATCTGAGCATCGCGATGCGAGCCCCTGCCCTTCTATGGCTGACGCGGCTGTGCCTGCCGCGGCCAACCGTGCGGCTGCGCCCGCGGCGGACGGTCCGGCTGCGGCTCACCCTGCTGTACGGCGGGCTGTTCCTGATCTCCGGCACCGGCCTGCTGGTCATCACCTACATCCTCGTGACGCACAGGTTCCCCTCGGTCATGACCGTGCAGAGAAATACGGCCACCCACGGGGGAGGGGGCGTCATGTTCGGCACGTCCGTGCCCGGTTCCCCGTGTGCCGCCGGCCCGCTCACCGCCGTCTCGCCAGCGCAGCTCAGCCGGTGCGCGCAGCAGGCGCAGACCGCCGCCGCCCGGCAGCAGGCCGCCGTGATGAACCAGCTGCTCACCCAGTCGGGCGTCGCCCTGGCCATCATGTCGGTGATCTCCATCGGGCTCGGCTGGCTGGTGGCCGGCCGGGTGCTGCGCCCGCTGCGGACGATCACGGCGGCCGCGCGGCGGGTCTCGGCGAGCAGCCTGCACGAGCGGCTCGCGCTGGCCGGCCCGGACGACGAGCTGAAGGAACTCGGCGACACCTTCGACGGCCTGCTCGGCCGCCTTGAGGCGTCGTTCGCCGCGCAGCGGCAGTTCGTCGCCAACGCCTCGCACGAGCTGCGCACCCCGCTGGCCCGGCAGCGGACCGTGGTCGAGGTGGCACTGGCCGACCCCGCCCCCACGGTGGCCTCGCTCAGCGAGGCCTGCCAGCGTGCGCTGGCAGCGGGTGAGCAGCAGGAGCAGCTGATCGAGGCGCTGCTGACCCTGGCCCGCAGCCAGCGCGGGCTGGACCGGCGGGAACCCGTCGAGCTCGCGGCGGATCGCCGAGACGGTGGTGCGGTCGCGGCTGCCTGAGGCGGAGCGCCGCGGGCTCAGCGTCCGCGCCGAGCTGAGCACCGCCCAGTGCTGGGCGATGCCAGGCTGGCGGAAAGGCTGGCGGCCAACCTCGTGGACAACGCGCTGCGGCACAACGTGCCGGGAGGCTGGGTCCGGGTGATGAAAGAACCAGGGCGGCCACGCCGTCCTGGCCGTCGCCAACACCGGGCCGGTGATAGCCCGGCCGAGGTCGGCGGGCTCTTCGAGCCGTTCCGGCGGCTGGGCGCCGACCGCACCGGCCGCGACGGGCTCGGCCTGGGCCTGTCCATCGTCCGCGCCATCGCCGACGCGCATGGCGCGCGACTGCACGCACATGCCCTTCCACTGCGGGCGGGCTTGACGTGCGGGTCCGCTTTCCCGCCTGCTTATCCCCAGATGCCAACCGGTCCGATATTCAACGCCATCTCTGCTCCTTGTCATTGTCGTGCACGTCCCGACCTGGCTGCGGGGTCGGCCATGCCGGTCAGGCCATCACAGACCGCGGTTCGAGAAAGCCCTCAAGACCGAAGGTGCCGTATTCCCGCCCAATGCCCGACTGCTTGAACCCCCCGAACGGGGACAGCGGCTCGAAACCGCCGTTGATCGCCACCCGGCCCGCCTCAAGCCGCGACGCGACGCGACGCGCTCGCGCGGGATCGGACGAGAACACATAGGCATGCAGGCCATAGGTCGTGTCGTTGGCGATCTTGACCGCGTCGTCGTCGTCGCGGTAGGTGAGGATCGATAGCACCGGCCCGAAGATTTCCTCGCGCGCGATCGTCATGTCGTTGGTGACGTCCGCGAACAGTGTCGGCCGGACGAAGTACCCGTCCGCAAGTCCCTCCGGGCGGCCGGGGCCGCCGGCGACGATCCGGGCGCCTTCCTCGACACCGCGGCGGATGTAGGACTGGACACGCTCCCACTGCCGTTCGCTGACCATCGGGCCGATGGCGGTCGCCGGGTCGCGCGGATCGCCAGCTGGGAAGTCAGCCATCTTCGCCGTGGCGATAGCGAGCACCTCGTCCAGGCGGCTCTCCGGGACGAGGATGCGGGTGCCGGCGACGCACGCCTGGCCGCTGTTGACGAACCCGGCCATGAGCGCGCCGGTGACGGCTTCCTCGAGATCGGCGTCGTCGAGGATGATCGACGGAGACTTGCCGCCGAGTTCGAGCGTCAGGCTCTTCAACGTCTCGGCGGCCTCGCGAAAGATGATCTTGCCGACCGCGGTCGAGCCGGTGAAGGAAATCTTGGCGACGTCAGGGTGACGGGTGATGGCGGTCCCGACGACATCGCCGCGCCCGGTCACGATGTTGAAGACCCCGTTGGGCAGTCCGGCCTCGTGGAGTGCCTGGGTCACGACCTGGGTCTGCGTCGCGCTCATCTCGCTGGGCTTGATGACGGCGGTGCAGCCGGCGGCCAAAGCGGTCGCGAGCTTGTCGCAGATGAAGAACGCATCGGAATTCCACGGCGAGATCAGGCCGGCGACGCCGACCGGCGCCATCTCCACGGTCGCGTTGCCGACGTGCCGGGTGAAGTCGAAGCCCTCCAACGTCGTGATCATGTCGGCGAACGCACCGGCGGCCGAATCGACCAGACACGAGTTGCGCAGCGGCCCGCCGTACTCCACGAGGACGGATTCCTGGATTTCGTTCCTTCGCGCGGCGACCGCGGCCTGAAGCCGGCGCAGCGCGTCGATCCGCTCTTCTTTCGATGTCGCGGACCAGGCCGGCAGCGCACGCTTCGCCGCTGCGACAGCCGCCTCGGTATCCACCTCGTCGGCCAGCTGGACCTGCCCGATCACTTTCCCAGTGGCGGGATTGAACAGGTCGAAGAGTTCCGTGCCGTGCGGGGTGACGAACTCACCGTCGATATAGATCTTGTTGATCACGTTCTCTTGCATGGTGGTCTCCTGGACTTGTTCGCCGCCGAACCCCACGGAGTGGGCCGGCGGATTTCTGATCAGCGGCCGCCGCGCCAGCTGGGCGCACGCCAGGGCCCAAGCCTGCACAGGAAGGGAAGCCGCGCCCGGCGTCGCCGGCCGCTGAGGTTCGGGCTATCGGGACCGCGCCGGGGACGCCGTCCGCAGCTGCTCGTCGTCGAACACGATCTCGACCAGCGGACTGCGCGCGAGCCAGTCATCGAGGTTCTGGCGGGGGACCCGGCCCGCGTTCTCGGGCCGGTTCTGCAGGTCGAGCACCGCGGTGATGACCCGCTGGCGGGTCGGCTCGTCGACCGGCCGCGCGGTCGCGGGCAGGTCGGCCGTGACCCCGTGCTTGAGATGCACGATGAACCGCGGATTGGCGCGCACGTTCGCATACCAGCTGCGGGGACCGGGCACGCCGGTGATGTACCAGCGGCCGTCGACGCGGTGGAACCAGACCTCGATGCGGCGCGGGATGCCGGTGCGCGCGCCCAGCGTGGTGATGTCGATGGTGCGCTCGGCCGCGGAGGAATCCGGCCCGATGGCCAGGGCGCGGGCGACGGCGTCATCCACGGTCACAGTCCGCTCCGGTCCGGCTCAGCGTGCGGTGTTTCATGCTTCTCCCCTTGGATGCGTCCGCGTCGTGGTGACTGTCCCGGAATCCGTGGCACGTTCCGTTACCTCCAGGACACCAGCGCCGCAAGCCCCGGGCTAGCAAGATCGTCTCGCGTGGTTGCACAATCCTCTTCGCTTAGCGGCTTTCAGGGCAGCGCCGCAGCAGCGGGACCGGCCCCGCCGCGCATCCGCACCGCATCGAGGCTGGGCGGGGCACCGAACAGGCGCCGGTACTCCCGGCTGAACTGGGACGGACTGTCGTACCCGACGCGGGTGCCGACGCCGGTGACGTCGTTCGGGCGGCTGGCCAGCAGCAATCTCGCCGCCTGCAGCCGGATGTGCTTCTGGAACTGGATCGGGCTCATCGCCGTCACCGCCTGGAAGTTCCGGTGGAACGCGGAGACACTCATCCCCGAAAGCTGCGCCACTTCCTCGACCCGGAACGGCCGGGTGTAGTTCTCCCGGATCCACCGCACCGCCCGCGTGATGTGGCTCAGGCTGCTGTCGGCCAGGCCGAGCTGGCGGACGGTCTCCCCTTGGTCCCCGGTCATCAGCCGCCAGAGGATCTCCCGCCTGACCAGCGGGACCAGCGTTCTCCGGTCCCGTGGCCGGTCGAGCAGGCGCAGCAGCCGCACGATGGCGCCGAGCAGTTCCTCCGGGGCGTTGCTGACCGCGATCCCCGGCCGCGCGGTGCCCGCCGACCGCGGCAGGTCCCCCGGCCCGGCCTGCAGCAGCAGCTCCGCGATGACGGCTGGCTCCAGGGTCATCCCGAAACCGAGCGCGGGCGGGCCGGGAGCGGCGTCCGGTGACGTGCCCCGTCACCGGGAGGTCGACCGAGGCGATAAGGTACTGACCAGGCGCCGTAGTCGTAGAAGCGGTCGCCCAGCGCGAGACGCTTGCTGCCCTGGGCGACGACCGCCAGCACCGTGCCGGACATCGAGGACTCCGGCGCACGGCGTGGTCGGCCTTGCAGATCCGGACGCCGTCGATGGCAGTGGTCAGATCGGGACGCGCATGCCGTTCCAGCAGTGCGCGAAGCTCGTCCAGAGACATGCCACTAGTGCATCACAAAACCCGCGCGGTCACCGCCCGCAGCGAGAGGATCGTGCAAGGAGTCGCGAGTTTTGTGAAAGCGCCCGGCGCTCCGTAATGGCCAGCTGCCGTACTCCGTCAGTCTTCCAGGGCGTAGGAGCCGTGCTGCACGGGCCCGGCCTGTGATAGGTGGCGATGATGACCCCGGTGCTCGACGTCGTGGCCCGGACCAGCCGCAGGGCCGCGGCCTTCGCACCGTCGCGGAAGAGCTTCTTCCCCGAGCCCAGATGCACCGGGAAGTAGAGCAGCCGGTACTCGTCGATCTGATCATGCTCGATCAGCGTCTGGGCCAGTTCGCCGCTGCCGTGGACCTGCAGCTCGTTTCCGGGCTGCTGCTTGAGCTTGGCCACCTCGGCCGGGACGTCGCCGCCGAGCAGCGAGGAGTTGTGCCAGCCAGCCGAGCCGAGGGTCGTCGAAGCGACGTACTTGGGCAGCGCGTTGAGCTTGCTGGCGATCGGGTCGGCCGGATCGGTGACGTGCGGCCAGTGGCTGCTGAAGATCTCATACGTCTTGCGGCCCAGCAGGAACGCACTGGCCTGGTCGAACCAGCCGGACATCGCGGCCCCGAAATCCGCGTCACCGTACGGGAACGACCACCCGCCGTGCTCGAAGTTCCCGTCGCGGTCCTCGTCCGGCCCGCCCGGGGCCTGCATGACGCCGTCGAGGGTGAGAAAGGTGTGCAAGGTCAGCCGCATCGTGGTCTCCTCAAGTCATGCCCGCGCTGCAACGCGGTCTCAGGCGGGTAGACGCCCCAGCCGTCCCGGACTCATCGTCCGGCGGGCGATGGGGACGGCGGCGAGCATGAGGGCGCCGGTCAGGGCGAAGGCGGCCGGGTAGCCGGTGTGGCCGACGAGCAGGCCGAACGCGGCGGGGCCGGCTTCGTACCCGGCGTCGTAGGCCAGGCTCCACAGGGCGCTGGCCGTGCCGAATCCGGACGTCGGCATGCGGTCGATCATCAGCACGAAGGTGGCGTTCTCGACGATCCCGAATCCCGCGCCGAACAGGCACATCCCCACGATCACCGCCACGGGGGACGTCAGCCAGATCATGGCGGTCATGCCGAGCGACGCGGTGACGAGTCCCGGGATCAGCAGGCGGGCGTGACCGTGCCGGTCGCCGTGCCGGCCCGCGCCCCAGCGGCCGATCATGGCCAACCCGGCCTGGGCGAGCAGGCCGATGGTCGCGACAATGCCGGACAGGCCGGTGGCCAGGGGCAGGAACGAGGCGACCACACCGGCGGCGATCGTGCTGGCCGCGAAGACGAGCGACAGCCGCAGCGGGCCGCCGAGCCGGAGCGCGGCCAGCAGCCCGCCCGCCGACTCCGCGCCGGCGTCATCCGATTCGCTCAGGCCCCCGCTGTGCGGGCCGGGCCCGCGCCGGCACGCCCCGGACGGCGACCAGCGGGGCGAGCGCGGCCGCGGCGGCCAGGCCGATAACCACCTGGTAGCCGAAATGCCCGGCCAGCCAGACACCGGACGGCAGCGCCACGACCCCGGGCGACGGCACGATGCCGGCCAGTCCGAGGCCTTCACCCCGGCGTTCGGGCGGCAGGAGCATGGCGGTGAGCGCTCCGGTGACGACCGTGCCCAGCCCGAAGCCGAAGCCGCGCACCACGCTGGCCACCACGATCATGATCGGCGGCCCCGGACTCAGCTGCATCAGGGCCGGCGCGCCCATCAGGATCACGCCGATGACGAGAAGCGTTCGGTATCCAAATCTCTTCATCAAGCCGGACGCGGCCAGTTCCGCGGCCACGGTGCCCAGCAGGAGCAGGCCGGTGGCCAGCCCGGCCCCGGCGCTGCCGACCCCGGACGAGGCGGCGTACATCGGCGTCACGGAAATCAGCAGGTAGAAGCTGGTCAGGAGGCGGCGGAGAACAGGAGCACCCGGCCCAGGGCGCCGCTGGCCAGGCGCGGCCGGGGCCGGTCGTCGCCCGTGGTCGTAGCCGGGGTCGTAGCCGGGGCCGGGGCCGCTGGGCGTTCGTCAATGTGCTCATACTCCTGACCGTATGGGCGAAGCGGAACACTGATAAGGTCCAATTTCATGGCGATCCAGTGGTCCGGTTTGGGCCCGGAATTGCTGCTGCGGCTCGACCGGGGCAGCGACGAGCCACTGCGCGCGCAGCTGGAGTCGGGCCTGCGGGACGCGATCCGGAGCGGCCTGCTGCCCGGCGGCGAGCGGCTGCCGTCGTCACGGGAACTGGCCCGCGAGCTCAGCGTGTCCCGGGGCCTGGTCCAGGAGTGCTACGGCCAGCTGCTGTCGGAGGGCTACCTGACCAGCCGGACCGGCTCGGCGACCCACGTCGCGGCCGGCGCGTTCCCGGCACCGGCCGAGCCCGCGCCGCGCCCGGTGCCGCCGCCCCGGCTGATCGCGGACTTCCGGGCTGGCGTCCCCGACCTGTCCAGCTTCCCCCGGGGCGACTGGGTCTGGGCCACGCGGGAAGCCTGCCGCAGCGTAGCCACCCAGGACCTGGACTACGGCGACCCGCGCGGCAGCGCCGAGCTGCGCCAGGTGCTGGCCGGGTACCTGCGCCGGGTCCGCGCGGCGGCCGCCGACCCGGAGCGGATCATCGTGAGCGCCGGGTACGCCCAGGGCCTCAACCTCGTCCTGCGCGCGCTGATCCAGGCCGGCGTCCGGTGCGTCGCATTCGAGAATCCCGGCTACGGGCCGGTCGAGACCAGTGAGACCGTCCAGGCCGCGGGCGCGCTGGGCTTGCGCGTCGTCCACGTGCCCGTCGACGACCAGGGCATCGACGTGGCCGCCCTGGCGGCGAGCGGGGCCCAGGCGGTCGTCGTCACCCCGGCCCACCAGTCGCCCACCGGAGTGGTGCTCACCGCCGGACGGCGTCACGCCCTGCTCGACTGGGCGGCCCGCCACGACGCATTCGTCCTGGAGGACGACTACGACTCCGAGTTCCGCTACGACCGGGAACCCGTCGGCGTGCTGCAGGGCCTGGCACCGGACCGCGTGTTCACCATCGGGACGACCAGCAAGGCGCTGGCCCCGGCCGTACGGCTCGGCTGGGTACTCGCGCCGCCGGCGCTCGCGGACGCGGTCGCGGCGGAGAAGCGGATCAGCGACCGCGGCTCATCCACACTGGATCAGCTGGCCGTCGCCGCGCTGCTCGAGTCCGGCCGCTACGACCGGCACCTGCGCCGGATGCGCGGGATCTACGCCAGCCGCCGCACCGTGCTCATCGACGCCCTGGCCCGGCACGCGCCAGGCATCCGGCTGACCGGCCTGGCCGCGGGGTTCCACGCCGTCGCGCACCTCCCGGCCGGGGCGGACGAGCAGGCGGTGGTCGCGGCCGCGCGCCAGCGGGCGGTCGGGCTCTACGGGATGGACAGCTACCGGGCCACCGGCGCGGCCGCGCCACCCCAGCTGGTGATCGGATTCGGCCACGTCAGCGACCGCGCGATCGAGCCGGCCTTCGCCGCCGTCGCCGACCTCCTGAGGTGAGCGCGGCAAGCGGTCCACTATTCCGCGACGCAATTGGACCTTCCCGCCGTGCCGTACCTCCTCCTACGTTGGCAGCACCGCCACCTGGCGGGGGCCACCGAGCCAGGACCGCCATGGAGCGGCCACCGAAGAGGGGATCACGATGGGCAAGCTGGTTGTCACCGAATTCATCTCGCTGGACGGCATCATTGAAGACCCGGGCGGCGCCGAGGGCACGCCCCACGGCGGATGGAGCGGCCGCTTTCCGGCCCCGGACGGGAACCAGTTCAAGTTCGAGGAGCTTCAGGCGGCCGACGTCCAGCTGCTCGGCCGCGTGACCTACGAGGGATTCGCGGCCGCCTGGCCGGCCATGGAAGAGGTCACCGGGGAGTTCGGCAAGAAAATGAACGCGATGCCGAAGGTGGTGGTCTCGACCACGCTCACCCCCGCGGACGCGGTCTGGAACAGCACCACGATCATCTCGGGCGACGTCGCGGCCGAGGTCGCCAAGCTGAAGGCCCAGTACGACGGGGACGTCCTGGTCGCCGGGAGCGCGACGCTGGTCGACACGCTGAGCGAGTACGGCCTGGTCGACGAGTACCGGCTGATGGTGCACCCGGTGGTGCTGGGAACCGGTAAGCGGCTGTTCAGGGACGGTGCCGCCGGGACGGACCTCGAGCTGGCTGATGTGCGCAAGGTCGGTCCCGACGTCCTCTTGCTGACCTACCGCCCAGCCGACCCGCAGGAGGAGCCGGCCAAGCCAGCCGGGAGCTAGGGATCTTTAACGAGGAGAGCGTGTCATGCGACTCACGGTGACCTCCCATCTGACACTTGATGGGGTCATGCAGGGCAACGGGAAACCCGAACCGGAGCTGAACGACGGCTTTGAGCAGGGTGGCTGGCAGGTGCCGTACTTCGACCAGGATATGGACCGGCTCACAGCTGACTGGATCGCCGCCGCCGACGCGTTCCTGCTGGGGCGCAGGACCTACGAACTGTTCGCGGAATACTGGTCGCAGGTCACTGACCCCGGCGACCCGCGTGCCACCCGGCTGAACGCCCTTCCCAAGCACGTCGTGTCCACCACCTTGGATCGAGTGCAGTGGAACAACTCGGTTCTGCTCCAGGGCGATGTGGCCGGCGAGGTCGCCAAGCTGAAGCGCCAGCCCGGCAACGAACTCCAGGTCCACGGGAGCGCGGCACTGGTCCGGACGCTCATGAAGCACGGCCTCGTCGACGAGTACCGCCTGCTCATCCACCCGGTCGTCCTGGGCAACGGCAAGCGCCTTTTCGCCGACGGGACCACCCCGGCCGCTCTGGAGCTCATCGGCACCAAGACCACCAGCCGTGGGGTCGTCGCCCACATCTACCAGCCGTCAGGCAAGCCGGAATACGGCTCGGCCGCCGCCGAGCAAGAAGGTGACGTCGTCAAGGACTCCGTGAGCCGGTCAGCCCGTAGGTAAACGGCCACCGGCTGGAACACGCCCACGAACTCAACTCGGTAGAAGTACCGGCGCGGCCTCATCGACGGCTTCCTCGCCAGCACCGGGCTCGACCTCACGCCCTTCCGTAACCCCCACCATTAAAGATCTTTAGTTGTCACGGTGCCCGGCCTGTCCATCGCGACCGGTCCAGTGGGCGGGAAGACGGCCCGGAAAATATCCGATTGAGTGGTCGTCTGGGGCTCCGGGAATGTCGTACCCCTCGGTAGAGCAACCGAGTAGCCGGGATACGAGGGGGAACTCAATAAGGCATGCGCCGGAGGCCGCACCGTTACAGCCATGGTGAGCTGGTTATCGTCATCGACTGCTCCGATCTGGGCCGTTCGGCGGATTTCTGGACCGCCGTACTCGGGTACGTGCCGGAGGTAACGGAAAGCAAGAGATACCGGAGCCTGATACCAGCCGACGGCGACGGGATCGAGGTGCTCCTGCAGCAGGTGCCGGAGGACAAACAGCAGAAGAACCGGCTGCACCTCGACCTCCGTACTGGCGACCTCGCCGCCGAGGTCGGGCGGGTCCTCGGTCTCGGCGCGGCTCTCCTCACGACCGAGCCGGTCGTCGAATACGGCTGGCGCTGGCACATCCTGGCCGACCCGGACGGCAACGAGTTCTGCGTCCTGCAGCCGCCCGCCGGTGAGTCAGCCGACGGTTAGGACTTGTGAGGGAGGGCCGCGAACGGGAGGCTCAGCCGGTCGATGTGGGTACCCCACCGGAGGGTGAACGACCAGCAGCCGGGTTCGGGGACCGTGACGTAGGTCGGGTAGATCTCGCCGGGAGAGGAGTCGGCGGGGAACGTGGCGGACACCGTGCGGCGAGGGTCGGTCTCCAGATGGCCGGCCAGGCGCAGCGGCATGCCGTCGCGCGGGTAGCGCACGAACCAGAGGATCTTGTTGTGGCGCACGGGCGACTCGGGTGAGTAGAGGGGGCTGGCCCACAGGTACCCCATCGCCGCATCACCGCCGCCGACGACGTAGGGAATCGACGGCTGCCCGATGAATCCGGCGGGCTGCGGATTCCAGGCGGGCGGCGGCCCGGCGTGGATGCTGGTGCCGCCACAACCGCCCGGCACCACGTGGCGCGTCGCGGCCGGGGCCATTGTTCGGTTCGGCACCGCGGAATGGTGTCCTGCGGGCGCCGTTGTACAGCCGGCGCACACGACCGCCGCGGCGGCCGGTGCCCAGATCGCCAAGCGCGCCGAAACGACCCCCAAGCACCGCACGTCCCGATGATCGCCCCGCGACCGGGATAGGTAAAGGGCGCGTGGCTACCAGATCCCGGCGCGGGCCGGGGACACCCGGATCCGGTGGGGGTAGTCGCTGGCGAAGCCTCTCCGGCGTCCATCCGAGCAACGACGACAGCGCCGGAGCTGGCAGGCCCATGAGGGACCCGCCAGCGACGCGTCATTCAGTCTTATCAGGCCGGTGCCGGGCGGAGCCCTCCCGAGGTGAGCAGGTACGCCTCGTGGTCGTGGTCCGGGTCGGTAGCGAGGCCGACGACGGCCTGGCCTACCTGCTCCGGGGTGAGCGGCGGGCCAAGCTTCTCCAGGTAAGTGGGCAGATCCAGGCTTTCCCGGGCCGCGTAGGCGGCGGTCGCGGCCGCGCCCAGCGTGGTGGCCGGAGTCAGCTGCGGCAGCACCGAGACGAACCGGATCCCGAACGAGGCACGCTGGGACTCGCCGGCCGCGTAGGAGCTGATGAACCGGATCGTGGCCTTGGCCCCGGCGTAGCCGCCGCTGAGCGGTGAACCGCGCAGCGCCGCTCCGCTGGAGAACGCGATGACCACGCTGCCCGGGTCGAGGGGAAGCAGGAGCGCTTCGCGGGTCCAGTGGAATACCTGCTGGACGTCGACGTCCCAGTTGCGGCTGAAGCTCGGCCAGGTCTGGTGCTGAAGCGGGCGGGTGAGCGGGGCCGCGCCGGCGGCCAGCACCAGCGTGCGCGGCCGGTACGTGTCCAGAAGCTGGCCGGCGGAGACCGGGTCGGCCGCGTCGGCGGCGACCGGAGTGAAGGTCTCGCCGAGCTCGGCGCGCACCTCGGCCAGCTGGCTGGGGTCACGGGCGACCCCGGTTACGCGGACCCCGGCCTTCGTCAGCGCCCTGGCGATGCCACGGCCGAAGCCCCGGCTGGCCCCGGTGACCAGTGCTGTCGTTCCTGAGATGTTTTCTGCGGACATGGTGGACTCCCGTCGTTGCTCGTTCACCCGTACCGATCCGGGCCGTGGCCCGAACTCACCGATGACTTTTCGTCCCGGGGCGGATCTGTACCGGTGACGGACGCGTGTAGACGGCCAGATCAGGGAGCAGCGATGACAGCAGCGACGGCGGTGACCGGGGTTGCGGGGACACGGGCTGCGGGGACGCAGCCCAGCGAGGATTTCGCGCATCTCACCGATCCGTTCCGGGCCGAATTGCTGGCCTACTGTTACCGGATGCTCGGCTCGGTTCACGAAGCCGAAGACCAGGTGCAGGAGACGCTCATCCGCGCCTGGCGCTCCTACGGCAGCTTCCGGGGGCAGGCGTCGCTGCGGACCTGGCTGTACCGGATCGCGACCAACGCATGCCTGCGGGCGCTGGAGAACCGCAATCGCCGGCCGCTGCCGTCCGGCCTCGGCGGGCCGGGCGACGACCCGCTTGGTGAGCTGGCCGCGGTACGGCCGGAAGTTCCATGGCTGCAGCCTGTCCCCGACGCGCTGTTCGGGACGCAGCCCGCCGATCCGGCCGCCGTCGTCGTGTCACGTCAGAGCATGCGGCTGGCGCTGATCGCCGCGCTCCAGTACCTGCCCGCCCGCCAGCGCGCCGTGCTGATCCTCCGCGACGTGCTGGGCTGGCGGGCGGCGGAAACCGCGGAACTACTCGGCGCCACGACCACCGCGGTGAACAGCGTGCTGCAACGCGCCCGGGAGCGCCTGGCCCAGGTGAGCCCGGCCGAAGAGGACATCCGCGAACCCACCGACCCGGCCGACCGGGCCCTGCTCGGCCGGTACGCGGCTGCCTTCGAAAACGCCGACGTCACCGCGCTCACCGCGCTGCTGCGGGAGGATGCCACGCTCGAGATGCCGCCGCAGCCGGTCTGGTTCGCCGGCCGTGAGCCGGTCGGCGCGCTTCCTGGGGACCACGGCTCCTGGGCGAGGCCGGCGCGTTCCGGATGATCCCCACGTCCGCCAACGGCCAGCCTGCTTTCGCGGCCTATCTGCGGGAGCGGGACGGTGTGTACCGCGCGCACGCCATCCAGGTGCTCACCATCGCCGCCGGCCGCGTCACGCGGATCGTGTCGTTCAACGACCCGGCCCTTTTGCCGGCGTTCGGCATGCCGCCCGTCCTGACCTAGCTGATCGTCCCCTGGCAGGCCCGGCGGCGCCGCGCGACGAATTCAGGTCCGGCGGATGGTGGCCAGCCAGGCCTGGGCGGTGGAGGTCGGCATCCCGGGGTTGAGCTCGAAGGTGTCCGCCTCGATGCTGGTGACGGTCCAGCCGTCGCTGAAGGCGGCGCGCAGCTCGTCCTGGCGGACCCGGCGGGGACCGTAGTCGCCGGGCTGGCGGTCGCTGAAGCAGATCAGGTAGCAGTGGCCGCCGGACCGCAGCACCGACGCCAGGCTGGTGACGTAGCGGGCCCGGTCCTTGTCGTCGAAGACGTGGAACACCCCGCTGTCGATGACCGTGTCGAACGTCATGCCGAGCTCACCGAGGTTCAGGACGTCCGCCACCTCGAAGCGGGCCGGCAGGCCTCGTTCGGCTGCTTTGTCACGGGCCCGCCCGATGGCGCGCGGGGAGATGTCGACGCCCATGGCGTCCGCGCCGCGCGGCGGCGGCCAGCAGCGTGTGCTCGCCCGTGCCGCAGCCCGCGTCGAGCACCCGTCCGGCCAGCAGGCCGCGGTCGGCCAGGCGGGCGAACGCCGGCTGCGGCCGGCCGATGTCCCACGGCGCGGGCGCGCTTCCTTCCGCATAGGCCGTGTCCCAGCTCGGCGGCGTCGTCATCGTGTCCTCCCCGGATGAGCCGATGCGCTCAATCGTCCCAGGACCCGAGGCACTTAGGCGTCCTCAGGCCACTCAGGCGAGCGCGGCGTCGAGCCGGGCGGCGCGCGCCTCGATGTCGCCGACCGGCAGCGGCGCGGCCAGGAGCGGATCCAGGTCCGCGACGGCGTCCTGGCTGGCCGCGGTAAAGTGAACGGTGCCGTCCTCGTCGATCCGCTCAACGCCGTCCGCGCGCGCCTTCTGCTCGTTGAACGCGATCGCCTGGTCCTGGGTGATCCCGGGCGGCAGGTCGAGTTCGACCGAGCCGCCGGCGATCCGCACCGGGTAACCGCCGGGCAGGCCCGCGGGGGCCGGCGTCGACCACCGCAACGGTGCCGATCCCGGCAGCAGCGCCTCGAGGACGGGAGCGGCGGCCGCCGCCGTCACCTGGTTGTAGCGGATGCTCGGGGCGAGCGGCGGGGCCTGGTAGGCGAGGCCATCGTCCGGCCGGCCCTCCTCCCCCACGTAGACGTGGCAGCGAGCGTCGCGGTCGGCCGGCTCGTGGGCCTGCATGGCGCCGAGCAGCTGAGAATGGTGCGCGATGACCCGTACCAGTGCCCGTTCGGCATCCGGTTCTGCGGCCCGCAGCGCGGCCCGGACCCGCAGCAGCACCATTCCCACGTTCCCGAGCCCGACGGTCGGCGCCAGGCCCAGGCGGGCCAGGATCGGGCCGGTCACGTCGGGCAGCGACACGTTCGCCACGGGGCCGGGGTAGCCGGTATCCCGGATGGCCTGCATGACGGCCAGCACCACCGGCAGCTGATAAGGCAGGCGCAACGCGAAGCCGGCCGCGGCCACCGCACGTGCCGCCGGGTCGTCCCGCCCGGCCAGCGCCCACGGGCTGCGTCCGGCCGCGCACTGGACAACAAGGTCGGGCCGCGTCCGGGTCAGCAGGTCCGCGACATTTTCCGGGCGCCTGGCGTCGCAGGTGACCGGTTCGACCAGGCAGTCGTAGGAGCTGGCCACCGTGACCGCGGCCGCGGTGACGGCGGTCTCGGACCGGCTGGCCAGGATGAGGCGGCGTACCTGGCCGCCGCGGGCGAGCTCCGCGGCGAACCGCTCGCCCAGATCCCCGGCCCCGATGATCAGAACGGTGTTCACCTGCGGCATCCTACGGGCCGGATAAGCCCTTGCCGGGCCGGGCGGGCGGCTGCGACGCTATCCGGGTGGTCCCGCCGCTGACGTTCGATGAGCTGGTCGCCGAGGGTGAATCGGTGCCGGTGGAAGGCTGGGACTTTTCCTGGTTCGACGGCCGGGCCACCGAGGAACGGCCTTCGTGGGGCTATTCGCGGCTGCTGGCCCAGCGGATGGCCGGGGCCACGGCCGCACTGGACATCCAGACCGGAGGCGGTGAGGTACTGGCCCAGGTCCCGCACCCGCCGCCCGTCCTGGTGGCGACCGAGGCCTGGCCTCCGAACGTGGCGGTGGCCAGGCGCAACCTCGCCCCGCTGGGCGCGGCGGTGATCGAGGCGGACGATCAGGCGGGCCTGCCGTTCCGGCCGGAGTCCTTCGACCTGGCCGTCAGCCGTCACCCGGTCAGCACCCACTGGGAGGAGATCGGGCGGGTCCTGCGGCCCGGCGGCACCTACCTTTCTCAGCAAGTCGGAGCCGGGTCCAACCGCGAGCTGACCGACTTCATGATGGGTCCCCAGCCGGTCAGCCCGGCCCGGAGCACGCGGCGGGCCGTCGCCGGGGCCGAAGCGGCAGGCCTGGCCGTGACTGACCTGCGGGAGCAGGCGCTGCGGGTGACGTTCAGCGACGTCGGCGCGGTCGTGTACTTCCTGCGCAAGGTCATGTGGACCGTCCCCGGCTTCACGGTCGACGCCTACCGGGAGCGGCTGGCCCGCCTCCACGAGCGCATTCGGGCTCAGGGCCCGTTCGTCTGTCACGCTCAGCGCTTCCTCATCGAGGCCCGCAAACCGCGCTGACCGGGCGGCCCCGGCTCTGCACGCCGACCTGCTCGCGCGCGGGATCGACGTGGGCGAGTTGCTGCGCTGGCCGGGCGTCCCGCCCATGTTCGCCTTCCGCGACCAGGACGGCAACGGCCTCGAGATCGTCGGGTGAGCCGGGGTCAGGAGCTGAGGTCCCAGAGCAGCCGGTAGTAACGGGCCCGTTCGGGGTCGGGCGCGATGCCGTACGCGTCGAGGAGCGGCTTCTCCCAGCCGGGACCATAGTTCCACTCAGTGCTCCAGGCGGCGACGGCGAGGTCGGCCCACCGGTCCGCCGTCCCCAGCCGGCCGAGATCAACGTGCCCGGACCATCGGCCATCCGCCGCCAGCAGGGTGTTCGGGGCACAGGTGTCGCCGTGGCAGACAACCAGGCGGTCGACCGGCGGGATGTCCGCGGCCAGATCCAGGGCCCGGCCGGTACCGAGCCGCTGATGGCTGTCGTGCCAGCGGGCGGGATCGAGATGGCGGCCGGCCGCCTGCTGCCGGGCGTCGGTTAGCCGGTCTTCGGCGCTCCAGGAGAATGGGCAGGTCGCAACCGGCAGCGCCTCGTGCAGCGCACGCAGCCCCTCGCCGATCGCGGTCACTGCGGTGGCCGGATCGGCCTTCCACCGCTGACTCACCGCACTATCCCCGGGCAGCCCAGCGGTGACCAGCCAGGACCCGGCCGGGTCGGTCCCGCGGGCCAGCGGCCGCGGCACGGGGTGGAAGGCCGCCGCCCACGACATGCGGTCCGCCTCCGCGGCGAGGTCCAGCCCGCTGCCCGCCGGAGCCCACTTGATGAAGCACCGGGTGACGCCCTCTCCCGCTTCAAAGGTGAGCCCGCCCACCTCGTTTTCCCACACTGGCCGCAGAGGACGGCCGCCGGCCGCCGCCGCTACCGCCGGCGGAACGGTGACGTCCGAGCGGGGCGGCCCGCTGTACTCGGTCCGGTGGTAATCCGCGGAGGGCACGGCCTCACGCTATTTGTTCGGGGCGGAACGGCTCCAGCGATTTTCTGGCCGCGCGGGCCGCGGCTGCCCGGCCGACCGGCCGACCGGCCGACCGGCCAAGGCGGTCACGGCCGGCCAGCGAGGATCAGGAGGCTCGACGGATCTCCACGGCCGAGACGAGCACGTCTGCTTCCTGCCGGAGCCGGGCGGCCCGGTCGGCGTGCCCCGCCTGCTCGTACTGGGCGGCCGCGGCGTGCCGTTCGGCGATTTCCGACCGGACGATCGCGCCGATTTCGGCGTCGCTGAGGATGCGGCGCTCGGCGTCGGCGCCGCCAACGCCAGCCACGGTGCCCGCGACGTACGGATTACTGGCCGTGCCGGCCGGCGAGGTGCCGGCGGGAACGGCTTCCGCATTGCCGATCGCGGCCAGGGCCGACCGCAGCGCCGACGCGGCCACCTTGTCCCGTGCCTTCAGCGCGTCATGGAGCGCCAGCCCCAGCCGGGCACGGACATCCCCAGTGGGCACGGCTTCTGGGCTCGGGTCACTCACGCCGGCCACACTATCGCCGGGCCCGGGCCGGCCCTCAACTGGAAAAGCGGCGCCTAGCCCATCGGGTAGCGGCGGAAGCCCACCGCGTACTCGCAGTCGGCGGCCAGGCCGACGAAACCGGCCATGTTCCGGAGGAACTCGTCGGGATCGAAGTCCCGGCCCAGCCCGTCGATGTAGGCCCGGTGCTCGCGCAGCGAGGCGATGCCCGCCTCGATGGTGGCGGTGACGTCGACGAAGTGGGTCGGGTTGCCCGAGGCGACGTACGCGTCGCGGATACCGGTCCAGTGCGGGCCGGCTTCGGGGAACACCCACTCGTTGGCCGCGTCCCGGCACGCATCCAGCACGGCCAGCCCGACGGCGCGGTGATCGGAGTGGTTGACCGGGCCCTCCTCGCCCCAGGTCAGGTCGAAGCTCATGGTGATGACCACCTCGGGGTTCAGCCGCCGGAAGGCGGCGGCCAGGTCGCGCCGCAGCCCAACCCCGTATTCCACCAGCCCGTCCTGATGATCGAGGAACTCGACCTCGCGCACGCCGACGACGGCCGCGCTGCGCCGTTCCTCTTCCACCCGCAACGGCCCGACCTGGTCCGGGTGCATGCCGGCGATACCGGCCTCACCCCGGGTGGCCAGGACATAGACCACTTCTTTCCCCTGGCCCGTCCAGCGGGCGACGGCTGAGGCGACCCCGTATTCCAGGTCGTCGGGGTGGGCAACCACGGCGACGGCCCGGTCCCAGTCCTCCGGCATCGGCTTCATCGGCGCTGCCTTCCTCGGCCGCTCGCCTCAGCCGCGCGCAGGCAGCTGCTGCAGGGACCACGTGTTGCCGTCGGGGTCGCTGAAGGTGACGAACGAGCCCCACGGCTGGACATCCACGTCGCTGGCCTGCACGCCGCGGCTGACCAGCTGCTGCCGGGCGGCCTCGGCGTCGTCCACCACGACCTGCAGGCCCCGCTGCGAGCCGGGCGGCATGTCGGTGATGCCGGTGCCGAACGCGATGGAGCACGCGGAGCCAGGCGGGGTCAGCTGCACGAAGCGGAGCGCGTCGTTGACCTGCTGATCATGGTCGGCGTGGAAACCAACCTGGTCGACGTAGAACGCCTTGGCCCGGTCGACGTCGGTCACCGGGACGAACACGAGCTCAAGTTTCCAGTCCATGTCCGGAGCGTAGCGATGACCTCGGACATTCCGGCGGCTCACGTGTCTCCAGCGTGCCGCTGATCCGGCACATAATGGCTGAATGGGATGGCAGGATGCCGCTGACCGCCTCCGCGGCCGGGTCGGCGCGTCAATCTTCGAACGGGTGGCCGGGCCGGAAGGGCCCGCCCGCCGCCAGGTGATCAACGGGACGGGAGGCGAGCGCTGGTTCGCCGACGACCGCCCGATCCGGCGGGTCCACGGGGACTCGTCGATGTTCGTGGGCGGGATCCGCGCGCTGCTGCTTCAGTCGCTGCACCCGCTGGCCATGGCGGCCGTGGCCGGCCACTCGGGTTACCGGGGCGACCCGTGGGGGCGGCTGCAGCGGACCAGTTACTTCCTCGCCGTCACCACCTTCGGCCGGGCCGGCGACGCGGAGGAGACGATCCAGCGGGTCCGTGCCATCCACCGGCAGGTCACCGGGACCGCACCTGACGGGCGCCCGTATGCGGCCTCGGACCCGCACCTGCTGACCTGGGTGCACATCGCCGAGGCGGACAGCTTCCTGCGCGCGCACTCCCGGTTCGGCGTCGAGCCGCTGGACCAGGCCGGACGGGACGGCTACGTCGCCGACATGGCCCAGATCGGCGCCCGGCTCGGTGTGCCGGACCCGCCCCGCACCGAGGCCGAGCTCACCGGCCGGATCAACGAGTACCGGGCCGAACTGGCCAGCACGGCCGAGGCCCGGGCCGCCGCGCGGTTCCTGCTGGTCACTCCCCCGCTTCCGGTCATCGCCCGGCCGCCCTACGGCCTGCTCGCCGCCGCCTCGGTCTCGCTGCTGCCGGGCTGGGCCCGGTGGCCGCTGCGCCTCCCCCGGCTGCCGGTGACCGAAGCCGCCGTGATCCGGCCCGCCGGCCGGGCCGTGGTCCAGGCCATCCGCTGGGCCACCACGGCGCCGCCGACCGCAAAGGCCAGCTGAACGCCCCTAGCGGCGCGCACCGATCGGCGCAGGATCGGGTATCGCGACGCCGTTGATCAGCCGGTCAACGACCCGCCGGTCGCCGTCGACGGCCATGGTGGTCTTCAGGGCGGCGCGAAGCCGGTCGTGATCGCCGAGCACGGAGAGCAATGTGGCGGTGTCCGTGGTGATCGTCGCATCGGGTCGCCCGGGGAGTTCGTGGCGGACATCAACGGCCGCGGCATCAAGCCACACGCCGAACGCGCGCTCGACGTCACCATCGGTGAGCCGCACCTGCAGCGACGCGGGCGGATCCCCGGCCCCGGCTCGGGCCCCGGCTCCGGTGAAGTAGGTGCGTATGGTCAGCATGACCGAGTCGGGACTGACGAAGCTCTGCTCGTCAAGCGGCGGCGAGCCGAGCGCCCACGTTCCGAGCGCGAGCACGATCGGCTCCAGTTCGCGGCCCCAGTCGGTGAGCTCGTAGACCCACGAGGCCGCAGGCGGCGGAAGCTGCCGGCGGCGGAGGACGCCGGCCTGGCTCAGTTCGTGCAGGCGGTCGGTGAGCGCATTCGGGCTCGCCCCGGGCAGGCCGTCGCGCAGGTCGGTGAAGCGCTTAGGCCCCAGCAGCAGCTCCCGGACGATGAGGAGCGCCCACCGCTCGCCGACCAGATCGAGCCCGCGCGCGATGCCGCATGCTTGCCGGTATCCGCGCTGTACAGGCATCCCTACCTCCCGACTTCGAAGCCTAGCCTCAACAATGTACTTGCTTAACCATACTAGAGACTTGTACGGTCATATCCATGACCGTATCCCAGAAGGAGCGCCCGGCAGATCGGCGCCGCAGCGTGTGGGTGCTATCGCTCACCTCGGCGGCATCGTTCACGGTCGCGCTCGACGTGCTCGTCGTGACGACAGCGCTGGGCACGATCCGGCGAGAGCTGCACGCCTCGGTCGGCCAGCTGGAGTGGACACTTACCGCCTACAACGTGTGCCTCGCGGGGTTCATGATGGCCGGGGCCGCGCTCGGTGACCGCTTCGGCCGCCGGCGCCTGCTGATGGCCGGCATCGCCGCCTTCACCGCCGGATCGGCGGCCTGTGCACTGGCCCCGGCCATCGGCTGGCTCATCGGAGGCCGGATCATCCAGGGAATCGGTGCGGCGCTGGTGGCGCCACTAGCGCTGCCGCTGGTCAGCGAGGCCTACGCGCCCGACCGGCGCGGCCGGGCGCTGGGAATCGTGGCTGGTGTCACCGGCCTGGCCACGCTCGCCGGGCCGCTGATCGGTGGCGGCATCGCCCAGGCGCTCAGCTGGCATTGGATCTTCTGGGTCAACGTTCCCATCGGGGTCGCGCTGATCGCCGGAGTCCGCGGCCATGTCGCCGAAAGCTACGGCCCGGACAAGTCCATCGATCTGCCCGGTGTGTGCCTCGCGACCGGCGCGCTCGCGGCGCTGGCGTGGGGGCTGGTCCGCGCGGCCAGCGCCGGCTGGGCCGCACCTGACGTGGTCGCGGGGCTGGCCTGTGGCCTGCTCCTCGCGGGCGCGTTCATCGGCTGGGAGCAGCGTGCGGCGCAGCCGATGCTCAACGTCAGGCTGTTCGGCTCGCGCGCGTTCAGCGCGACCAATGTGGCCACCGTGTGCCACGCCGCGGTTGTGCTCGGCGCGGTGTTCCTGATGGCGCAGTTCCTTCAGTCGGAGCTGGGGGTCGGCAGTTTCGGCGCTGGCCTGCGCCTGCTGCCGTGGACCGGCTCCATGATCGTCGTCGCGCCGGTGGCCGGCCGGCTGAGCGACCGCCTCGGCACCCGCCCCGTGATCACCGGTGGCCTGGCCCTGGCCGCCGCCGGATACGCCTGGCTCGCCTGGACGTCGCGGCCCGGCGTCTCCTACCCGGCGCTGGTCGGCTCGCTGGTCATCATCGGCATCGGCAACTCGTCGGTATTTCCCGCCCTCTCCTCGGCGATCGCGGCCAGCGTCCACCATGACGACATCGGGCCCGCCGCCGGGATCAACAACGCCGTCGGCGAAATAGGCGGCGTGCTGGGCATCGCCGTCGTCGCGCTCGCCTTCACCGCGGCCGGCAGCTTCGCCACGCCGTCCAGCGCCGCCCACGGGTTCAGGGCGGCGGCGGCGCTGTGCGCGGGCATCAGCGTCGCCGGTGCCCTGGCGGGCGCATTCGCCCCGCGAAACCCCGGCGAGAGCGATCTCACCCCGGCACCATCGCCCGTACATCAGGAGGCCAGGACGTGACGCGGGCCCCCTCAGCCGGACAGCGTGCAGGAAGGCCTCGGTGAGCCAGGCCCGGACCTGGTCGTCGACGTCGGCGGCGCCGCGCAGCAGGATCACGTGGACGACCCGGGGACCACTCGGGCCGATGACCTTGGCGATCCGCCGGTCGTGGACGGGACGGGGCAGATACAGGCCCAGCCACACGTCGCGGGACCGGGGCCTGACCTCGGCGAGCTTGCGGTCGGACTTGAGGAACACCCCGACGCTCACCGCGTCCTCGTGCACCGGGCCGAGGGTGCGCACATGGGCCAGGATCGCGTCGTAGACGGCGCGCGCGGCAGGCGGGCAGCCGGCGAACGCGGCGTCGACCGTGATGCCCGGCACGCACGTGTGCGACTGGCGCGCCCGGCCGAACTCACGGTCGCAGCGCGGGCAGGTCCAACGGGGCACGAGACCATGGTGAACCCGCCAGGCCCTCCGGCGCGATCGGGGCCTGGGCGGATAACGGCTAGCGGGCGGGCGGCCGGGGCTCGGCCGGCGGCAGCAGCCCGCTCAGGATGCGGGTCATCGCCCGGTCGAACAGGGGTTCCGCTGGCCCGGGCTCTCCCACGGCGGGCTGGTGGGCGACCGCCGCGGCCAGGTGCGGGTGCTGGCCGGCCGCCACGATCTGGAGCAGGTAGGCGGCCACAAATTCCTGCCACTGGGCGGCGTCCCGGCCGGCTCGCCGTTGGTCGATCTCCATCTGCGCGAACGACCGGACCGCCCCGGTAAACAAGCCCATCACCTCGAGCTTGGCCAGCCCACTGAGGTCCGTGCCGGCGAGAACGGCCAGCGTGTGCTCGATGTAGGCGAGCGCGTTCGGCCCGGGAAGGCCCACGGTGGGCGAGATGGCGAGCAACCACGGGTGCGTTCGGTAGATGGCCAGGGCTTGATGCGCGAGCGCGAGCAGATCGGTGACCGGGTCACCGGAACTGGGCTCATCGAAGGAGAACTCGCCGCTGACCTGGTCGGCCATGAGCTCCAGCAGTTCGTCGCGAGTGGTGATGTACCGGTAGAGCGAGGCGGGCGCGGTGCCGATGGCCGCCGCGACGGCCCGCATCGTCACCGCCGCGAGGCCCTCGGCATCGGCCAGCGCCACGCCGGCCGACGCGATCTCCGCGCGGCTGTGCTCCGGCGCCGGCCCGCGGGCCGATCGCTCCGGGCGCGTCCAGATACTCCGGCCGCGGCCGCCGGTCTCAGGCTCGTCACTCATTGCGAACACTGTACTCAGTCGGCTAGGCTGAGATACAGCGAACATTGATCGCAGTTAGATGACGGACGAGCGAGGAGTAGAGATGAACGAAGCAGCCGAGGCTAGCCAGCGGGCCAGCACTTGGACGCCGACGGAGTACGCGCGCAACGGCGCGGTGGAGATCGCGTACGACCGGCTGGCCGGATCAGAGGACGGCGAGCCGCTGCTGCTCGTCATGGGCCTGGCCGTCGCCCGGTTCTGGTGGCCGGCCGGGCTGGCCCAGGCGTTCGCCGGCCAGGGGTTCGCGGTGGCCCGCTACGACCAGCGTGACGCCGGCCAGTCGACCCGGATGCCCAACACCGGCGGCAGCATCCCGTTCGCCGCGGTCGCCCGCCAGCGGGGCGCCTACTCGGCCGAAGACATGACCGACGACGCGGTGGCCGTGCTGGACGCGCTCGGCTGGGAGCGGGCGCACATCTTCGGGGCCTCCCTCGGCGGGGTCATCGCCCAGCGGATCGCGCTCCGGCATCCCGACCGCGTCCTGTCCGTCGTGTCCGCCATGGCCATGCCCAGCGACGTGTCCGGGATCGGCGGGGGCCGGTACGTCCGCTTCGGCCTGCTGGCCAAGCTGGCCCGGGCCAAATTTCCCGAAGGCCGCGACGGTGACATCCAGCTCTCGCTCATGGTCGCCCGCGAGATCGCCTCCCCCGCCTACCCGTTCGACGAGGCCGCCGCGCGGGAGTGGATCGAGCGCGAGGCCGACAGCGGCGCCCGCGACCGGAAGGCGCAGAGCAGGCAGGCGCCCCGTGGCACGGCCCGAAGCTGCGCGAGTTGCGCAAGCCCGTGCTCGTCCTGCACGGCGACCGGGACCCGATCCTGCGGGTCAGCGCGGCCCGCACCACCGCGAAAGCCATCGACGGCGCCCGCCTGGTGATCCTCCCGGGCGTCGGCCACGACCTGCCCGCGCCGCTGTGGCCGCTCATCGCCGGCGAGGTCCGCCAGCTGGCCAGCCAAGCCCCAATTTTCCCGAACGAAACGCAGCCGGCGCCCGGCACAACCGCGGACGGCCGACGGGATGGCCGGAAGTGAACACGATCGAGGCGGCCGGCCTCACGAAGTCGTTCGTCGCCGTCCGGGCCCTGAACGGCTTCGACCTGACCGTGTCCCGGGGCAGCATATGTGCCCTGCTGGGGCCGAACGGCGCCGGCAAGACGACCGCGATCCGGATTCTGGCCACACTCACCCGCCGGGACGCGGGCCGGGCCAGCGTGGCCGGCTACGACGTCGTCCGGCAGCCCGGCCTGGTGCGCGGCTGCATCGGGCTGGCCGGCCAGCACGCCGCCGTGGATGACGACCTCACCGGGCGGGAGAACCTGTTCATCCTCGGCCTCATGCACCACCTCGGCCGGCGCGGTGCACACCAGCGGGCCGCCGGCCTGCTGGCCGAGTTCGGCCTGGCCGACGCGGCCGACCGCCTGGTCAAGACGTGGTCCGGCGGAATGCGCCGCTGGCCACCCCGGCCAACGGCGCGTGGCCTCTGGAGTACCCGGTCATTGCCTCCCTGGCGTGGACCATACTCCTGCTGGCCGTCTTCGTCCCCCTGTGCACCGCCCGCTACGCCCGCCGGTGAGTCCTCGTGACCGCGCGCGTAGCGCAGTGCGTTACAGCGCGACCGCGACATTGACGACATAGACAGTCGACGCGCGATCATCCACCTCATACAAGATCCGGATATCCGCAAGACGCAAACGGTAGATCCCGGTTCCTCCCCAGGCGACCGCCGCATCGGGGCGCGGTTGATCAGCTAGCGCAGACATCGCCTGCCTGATCCGGGCGAAAGCATCCTTGTCTTCCGAGCGGATGCGGGCCAGCGCCCGGATCGCCGTCTCCTGAACGACGACGGTGTAACTCATTGCCCGTCTTCGGCGTCAATCTGGTCAAGGGCTGCATCGAGGTCGGCCAGGCGGACACCCTCACGGCCAGCCAGCTTGTCGGCGTAATGCGCAGCCAGTGCTGCGCGATCTTCCAGATCAGCAAGATCATCGACGTTGACGATGGCGACGCTTGGCCTGCCGTGCTCGGTGATCGTCACTGGGCGGTGGGTGTACTTGGCCCGCGCAACCAGCTCCCCGAGGTGAGCGCGCGCCGAAGTCAGACTGTACGGCTCGGACATACTACAAAGTGTACATTCTGAAGGGTCAGCGTGACGGTTATTTCAGCGCGCTGGCCGGCGCGGCGTCGACTAGGCGCTGGCCGCCAGGAACTGGGTGGCGGCCAGCTCGGCGTACAGGGGGCTGGACACGACGAGCTCGGCGTGGGTGCCTGTGGCGTGGACGCGGCCGGCGTCCATCACGACGATGCGGTCGGCCATGACGACGGTGGAGAGCCGGTGCGCGACCACCAGCACCGTGATCTGCTGGGCCACGTCCGCCACCGTCTCGCGCAGCGCCGCCTCGTTGATCGCGTCGAGCTGTGAGGTGACTTCGTCCAGCAGGAGCAGCCGCGGGTGTCTCAGCAGCGCCCGGGCGATGGCGACTCGCTGGCGCTCGCCACCGGACAGCCGGGTCCCGCGGTGGCCGACGAACGTCTCCAGGCCGTCCGGCAGCCGCTCGATCAGGTCGCTGAGCCGGGTAATCAGCAGGACCTCGTCCAGCTCTTCCCGGGACGCGCCGGGACCGCCGAGGAGAAGGTTCTCGTGCAGAGTTCCGGAGAGAACGGGCGCGTCCTGCTCGACGTAGCCGATGGCCGCGCGCAGCGGCCCGAGCGGCCAGTCGCGGGCATCCACGCCGTCGACCAGGACACTCCCGGAATCCGGTTCGTAGAACCGCTCGATGAGCGAGAACACTGTCGTCTTGCCCGCACCGGACGGGCCGACGAAGGCGGTCATCCCGCGCGGCGGGATGACGAAGCTGACGCCATAATGGACTTCGGGCAGCCCCGGCCGGTAGCGGAACCGCACGTCCTGGAACTCGACGGCGGCCGGACCACCCGGATCGCCGGCGATGCCGGCTGGCTGCACCGATCCGGCCGACTGTGCTGGGCTGGCTGCCTCGGTCGGCTCGGCCGGGAGGCGCTCGGCCTCCTCGATCCTGGTGACTGCGGCCGCGCCGAACTGGTACTGGGTCACTGCGCTGATCACCTGCTGGAGCGGCCCCATCAGATAGAAGATGTACAGCAGGAAGGCGACCAGCGTGCCGACGCTGATCGTGCCGGAGGCGACTTGCGCGCCGCCCGTGGCCAGCACGGCCAGGAACGCGAACTGGACCGCCAATTCTGCGGTGCTGCCGATCAGCGACTGCCATCTGGCCGCGCGCAAGCTGGCTCGCCATGTCGCGAGCGCGGCTTCGTGCACCCGCGCGCCTTCCTGGTGCTCGGCACCGGAGGCCTTCACCGTCCGGAAGGCGCCGAATACCCGTTCCATCGCCGATCCCAGCGCGCCGATGGACTTCTGCGCCTCGATGGTCGCGCGGCGGATCCGGGGCATCACGACTCCCTCGATCAGCACGGCCAAGCCGAGCGCCACCAGGGTTACCGCCAGCAGCACTACATCGATCAGCGCCATCAGCACCAGTGCGGCCAGCAGCGTCAGGATGCCGACCACAAACCCGACTATGGCTGAGGAAGCGGCGTCGCGCAGCAGGGTGGTGTCGACAGTGGCTCGCGCCATCAGGTCGCCCGGCTCGTTTTGGTCCAGCGCGCCCACGGTCAACCGGAGCAGCCGGTCAACCAGGCGTTTTCTCGCGGTCAGCACGATGGTTTCGGCGGTGCGCCGCAGCACGTAGCCGCCGAGGGCGCTCAGCCCAGCGTCGAATAGCACCAGCGCACACATGATCACGATCAGGCCGGTCATCCCGCGGTGATGCGACAGGTCGCTGATCAGCGCCCGCACGACCAGCGGGAGAATCAGGCCGGTCGCCCCGGTGGCCAGGCTCAGCACGCCGCCGGCCAGCAGGGACAGGCGATGCGGCCGGACGTAGCCGTACATCACCCGCCAGTTGGCCCGCTCACTGGCCGGGCGGTCGCGCCCAGGCCTCATGTACGGCATCCCCATTCGGCGTGACCTCCCTGTGAACCAACTTCTCGGGTCAGGTCCCCCCTGGTATAGGCGCCGCCCTCCGAACGCTGGCTGGCCTACTCGACTTCCTTAAGGATGCGCTGCCTTGAGCTCCATCTGGTCCCAGAACTCGCTGCCCCCCGCCCGGCTGGGCAGGTCGGCCAGTTCGTCCCCCTGAGCACCGCCCGCTATGCCCGCCGGCGAAGTACGCCGGGGCCTCGCTCTTCCTTGTGCGACTCCGGGTCGTTTGCAGTACGCGACTGGTCAGGTGCTTCGGAGTTCGTGCCAGATTTCGCGGGCGTCGGTGCTGATGAGGCACCATGGGCCGGTGCTGCCACGTCGGCGGATGACTTCGAAGCGGTTCTCGCCGCCCTTCTGGGTCAGGATGACCTGGTAGTCGGGGAAGGCGGCGCGCAGCGCGTCGGCCTGCATAGTGGCACTGGGCGGGGGCGCCTGGTCTGAGGGGGGCTGCATGATGGTCACGCTCCTTCCGGAGGCGGGATGGTGAGCTTCTCCTGCTGGCGGATCCGCTCGGTGAGTTCGCCCGGATCGTCGGCCTGGATAAACGGGACGCAGCCGACGGCGAGTTCTTTGGGAGTGAGGGCCCGGGTGCGGGTGGCCCACCACCAGCCGCTGTCGCTGACCCAGACGCCCCAGCGGCCGTGAAACGCGTCTTCGATGGCGGCTACCGTCGCGGCTAAATTTGTGTTCTCGCTCATGCGTTTTCCGGTTGCTGTCCGTGGATGTCACAGAGCAGCATGGAAGCGGGAAGTGCCCGCGAAATTTCAAAGAGCTTGAATGTCCGTATCAGGGGTCGCATGGCTGATCAGGATCGGATAGGCGCGCGCATTGCGGTGCTCCGTAAGACGCGTGGCTGGACCGGCCGTGAGCTGGCTCGCCGCGCGCACGTGTCCTACAGCCTGCTGGCCAAGGTTGAGTCCGGGGCCGCGCCGGCCAGTCCGGCGCTGATCGGCGCTGTGGCCCGTGCCCTGCGGGTCGATGTGCCCCGCATCACCGGGCAACCGTATGACGAGCCGCGCGGGCAGGCGGCCCGGCTGCACGAGGTGATCGGGCCGATCCGGCGCAGCATCGAAACGTATGACCTGCCGGACGAGAGCATCGTTCCGCGCCCCGTAAATGAGCTGGTGGCTGATGTGCGGCGCCTTTCCACATTGGGCCAAGCAGCGAAGTACGTACAGATCGGAACGGAGCTTCCGGGACTGCTCGATGAGCTGGGAGCCGCCGTGCACAACGCGCGGGAGGCAGATCAGCCGCCAATGTTCGCGCTGCTGGCCGAGGCGTATTCGGGAGCGTCGGCCATCTCGGGCCTGCTCGGTTACCTGGACCTGCGCGGCCAGGTGGTGGACCGGATCCGCTGGGCATCCGAGCGCAGCGGCGACCCACTCCGGGTGCAGCGAGTGCGGTGGCAGCGAACGGCATCGCTGATGGCGGATGGCGCCTACGGTCAGGCGCTGATGCTGATGGAGCAGGTGCGCGGCGACCTTGGCGATGACGTTTCGGTGATGGACGGCCCGACCTTGTCGGTATACGGGTCGGCTCATCTGCGCTCAGCTATCCTGGCCGCCCGCGCGGCGAAGACAAACGGCCGGGGCTACGCCCAGCAGGCGTGGGCCCATATCGATGCCGCCCGGACAGTGGCGGAGCGCGCCGGGCGGGACCGTAATGATTACGGGCTGGCCTTCGGGCCCTCAAATGTCGCCCAGCACGAGGTGGCCGTCGCCGTAGAGCTTGAAGACGGCGCGGAGGCAATGCGGCGTTCCCGGCAGGTGCGCCTGGGGCCTTCGGTGCCATCGGTCCGGCGGGGCCACCACCATATTGACGTGGCCCGTGGCTACGTCATGGCCGGGGATTACGCGGGCGGCCTGCACCACCTCCAGGAGGCACGCCGGATTGCGCCGCAGCAGACCCGGCACCATCCGATGGTCCGCGAGACGGTTCTGACGATCGCGTCGGCAACGCGAGGACGGGAAGAACTGAGCTTGTTCGCGGGCTGGCTTGGCCTGGGAAGGTAACAGGCCTGCGGCTTGGCGCCGGCAGGACATAGACAGGCTGGCACCGGTCAGAAACCGTCGACCTCGACGACGCCTTCGGCGAAGGCTCTGGGTGCTTCCTGCGGAACGGTGATAACGGGCGATTCCTGCGGCCTTTTCGATACTGGCATATTCGGGTTCACTCGGGGCCACGCTCAGCCGCCAGCGGTAATTACGGATCACGATGCTGACGTAATCCGGGTTGAGCTGGAAGCGGGGCCGGGTATTCGGGTCGCATTTTCCGCAGCATTGCGGAAAATGCGACCCGATCATGGTCATGCCGCGCCGCGACCCCCAGCCCGTGCCCCGTGGGCCGGCGCCGGGTCTCGTGGCATACGGTCGGCACATGCGCATTGTCATCGCGGGTGGACATGGCCGGATCGCGTTGCGGCTCGAGCGGCTGCTTTCCGGGCGCGGGGACGAGGTGGCGGGGATCATCCGCAAACCGGAGCAGGCGGGTGACCTGCGGGCGGCGGGCGCCGAGGCCGCGGTCTGCGACCTGGAGTCCGCGTCAGTTGAAGACGTCGAACGGATCCTGGCGGGCGCGGACGCGGCCGTCTTTGCCGCTGGCGCGGGCTCGGGCAGCGGAGCAGAGCGCAAGGACACGGTGGACCGGGCGGCGTGCTCGCTGTTCGCGGACGCGGCCGAAGCGGCGGGAGTGCGGCGCTTCCTCGTCGTCTCGTCCATGGGCGCCGACCGCGAGCCCCCGCCGGGCACCGATCCGGTCTTCGCCGCCTACCTGCGGGCCAAGAAGGCGGCCGACGACAACGTCCGGTCGCGGGCCGGGCTGGACTGGACGATCCTGCGGCCCGGGCGGCTGACGAATGACCCGGGCACCGGGCGGGTCAACCTCGCGGAGAAGACCGGGCGCGGCGAGGTGCCGCGCGACGACGTCGCCGCGGTGCTGGTGGCCCTGCTCGACGAGCCCCGCACGGCCCGCCGGGTGCTGGAGCTCATCAGCGGGGACATGCCGACAGAAGAAGCGGTCAGGAAGGCCGCCAGAGGCTGAATCCAGGGTGGCCCGGCGCGGACGGCGGGAGCCGGGCCACCGCCCGGCCGGCTCAGCGACGGACGCGGTAGCGGATGTGTGTGGCCTCCGGCGTGTCGATCACCCGAACGATCTCCAACTCGACGCGCGACGGCAACACCTCGAACAGCCGACGGCCACCGGCGAACAGCACCGGGATCTGGTGAATCTGCAGCTCGTCCAGCACACCGGCGTCGAGCGCCCGCTGCGCCGTGTACGCGCCATGCACCAGCACGTTCTGGTCCCCGGCGGCGGCCTTCGCCTGGGCCATCGCGCTGGCGATCCCATCGGCCACGTAGGTCACCAACGGATAGTTCGCGACGGACGGGCCGGGCGGCCGGTGACTGGGTACGAAGATCGGGACACCGTGATGATCACCTTTCCAGTGATCAGCCTGCTCCGCGGTACGCCGGCCCGCCAGCACCGCACCGGTCGCGTTCACCTCGTCGACCAACTCCCCGGCTGGCCCGGACGGCCGGAAGAACTCCCCGTCCGGAGTGACGAACCAATCGTGCAGCCGCATGAAGCCATCGCCGCCGGGATTGCCCGGTTCGTCGTTCGGACCAGCGATGTACCCGTCGAGTGACATCGACATGTAGAGCACTGATGCAGACACTTCGACCTCTTGTGGTCTCGATTCAAGCTGGATTCGCCTTCCTGCAGACCCGGCAGGGCGGCATTTCTCATCGGCCAGCCGGACCCAGATTCCGAGCCAGGGCAACAGCAGGACGCCCTGGGCGTCAGCCGGCCCAGCCGGGGCGGACGAGGCCGGATTCGTAGGCCTGAACGACCAGTTGCGAGCGGTCCCGGGCCGCGAGCTTAGCCATGGCCCGGGTGGCGTGCGTCTTGGCCGTGGAGACGCTCATGTAGAGGCGGCCCGCGATCTCCTCGTTGGACAGGCCGCCCGCGACCAGGATGACCACTTCACGCTCGCGCGCGGTCAGCAAGTCCAGGGCGGGCACCCGGCGCGTCTTGCGGCTCCGCGTGGCGAACTCGCTGATCAGGCGCAAGGTGATCTTCGGGGACAGGAGCGCCTCACCGCCGGCCACCACGCGGACGGCCCGGATCAGTTCCGGTGGCTCGGTGTCCTTGACCAGGAAACCGGCCGCCCCGGCGCGGAGCCCCTCGAAGACGTACTCGTCGAGGTCGAACGTGGTCAGGATGACGACGTGGACGCTGTCCAGCGCGCGGTCGGCCGCTATCCTCCGCGTCGCCTCGATGCCGTCCAGGCCGGGCATCCGGATGTCCATCAGGACCACGTCCGGCCGGGCGGTCCGGGCCAGGCGGACCGCCTCCTGGCCGTCCGCGGCCTCGCCGGTCACCTCGATGTCGTCCTCGGCGTCGAGGAGGGCGGCGAAGCCGGCCCGGACGAGGACCTGGTCGTCGGCGAGCACGACGCGGATCACGGCGTGCCCCCGTGGGACGCCGTGACCCCGCGTGCTCCCCACCCGTCTTCCGGGCTCCCGCCAGGCGACGGTCCGCCGGTCAGCGGCAGGCGCGCCCGCACGCGGAACCCGCCGTCCGGCCGCGGGCCCGCTTCCAGAGCGCCGCCCAGAGCGTGGGCCCGCTCGGTCATGCCGACGATGCCGTTGCCGGAACCGGCACCGCCGGTCCCGGGACGGCCAGCCGGAGCCGGGCCATGCGGGGCGGGCCCGTCGTCGGTCACCTCGACGACCAGGTCACGGCCGTCGTGCCGGACGCGCACCAGGGCGCTGGTCCCGGGCGCATGGCGAACGCAGTTGGTGAGGGCCTCCTGGAGGATGCGGTAGGCGGCCAGGTCCACCGTGGCCGGCAGCGGGCCGCCATCCATCTCGGCTACCCAGACGTTCACCCCGGCGGCCCGCACGTTCTCGGTCAGCTCGGGCAGGCGGGCCAGGCCCGCGCTCGGCGCGCGGGGGGCGCGATCGTCGACGTCGCGCAGCACGCCGAGCACGGTCCGTACTTCCACCAGCGCCTGCTTGCTGACCTCGCTGATCGTGCTCAGCGCGGAGCGCGCCCGCTCCGGCTGGCGGTCCATCAGGTGCAGCGCGGTGTTGGCCTGGACGTTGATGACGGAGATGTTGTGCGCCACCACGTCATGCAGGTCACGGGCGATCCGCAGCCGCTCCTCGCTGGCCCGCCGCCGGGCTTCCTCCTCCTGCCGCTGCCTCTGGGCCAGCGCCCGCTGGCCGCGGAGCCGGATGAGTTCGGCCACGACAACCAGCAAGGCGAGCCCGGCACCGAGGCTCAGCGCGAACATCGGCGACGGGGCGTGACCGCCGGCCAGCATCGGCCCCCACAGCGAGGCGACGTAGCAGACGACGAGGAAGCCGACCGCTGCGGCCCGCCTGCCGAGGTAGACGGCGGTGCAGAAGGCGATGGTCGGGCCGATCCAGCCGGGCTGGCCCTGCTGCGTGGCCAGGTAGGCGAATACCGTGAGGTAGGTGGCGGCCAGCACCGCCACCGGATACCGCCGCCGGGCGGCGAGCACGGCACCGCCGGCGGCCTGGAGGGCCAGCCCGCCGGGCGTGGCCGTATGCCCGTGCCAGCCGCCGGCGAGCCCGGCACCGGTCTGGATGGCGGCGACGGCCAGGGCAACGAGGGCGTCGGCCGCCCACTGCCGCGCCGTCAGGGGCGGCCGCGAGCCCGCTGCGAGCCAGGCGCGTATGTCCATCACTCCTGACCGTACGCGCGGGCCTACCTGGGCACATCGTCCCGGGGAAGGTGATGCGCCTACGCCGCTGGTCGTAGACGGCCACGCCTGCCTGCCGCCGCAGACGACGGCAATCCGGCCTCCCAGCCGACGACAGCGGCGCCGTGCGGAGAGCCACCCTGACGGCATGCCAACCGAGAAAGACACCGCGCCGGACGACACGGCCGTGGCGGATCGCGCGGCCGTACGCGTCATCGACAACCCGGTGAGCGGCGAGCGGATCATCATCCGCGGCCGCCCGGACCGGCCCGGTGACCCGCTGACCTGGGATCTGGTCCTGGCCCCCGGCGGCCGCGTGCCGAGCAGCCACGCCCATCCGGAGCAGGAGGAGCGCTTCACCGTGCTCGAGGGCCGGATGAGGTTCCGGGTTGGCTGGCGGCGGCTGATCGCGATCCCCGGGGACGTCGTCACCGTCCCGCCCGGCACGGTGCACCACTTCGCCAACGCCGGCCCTGGCCGGCCCGGGTGGCCGTGCAGACCAGGCCTGCCCTGGGCATGGCCGAGCTGCTGACGGTGGCCGCGGCCCTCGCGCGTGACCAGCAGGCGGCCGGGCGGGCCCGCCCGCGCCTGCTCGACCTGGCCCTGTTCATGGGCACGTTCGACCGGGAAGTGCGGGCACCGGTCCTGCCCCGGGCGCTGGTGCGGGCGGTCATGCGGCCCGCTCGGCTGGCTGGCGCGAGCCTCCGGGCGTGACGACCGCTACCGGCGGCTGGCGGGCCAGGGCTAGCGTGGCGGCGATCGAGGTCAGGGACCTCGTCAAGCGGTACCGTGGCGCGCCGGCCAGCGCGGTCGACGGCATCAGCTTCGACGTCCCCGTCGGCCAGATCTTCTGCCTGCTCGGGCCGAACGGCGCGGGGAAGACGACGACGATCTCGATGCTGACTACGGTCCTGGCGCCGACGTCGGGCCAGATCGTCATCGCGGGCACGGACGTCATCGCCCGGCAGGCCGCGGCCCGCCGCGAGCTCGGCGTCGTGTACCAGGAGCCCTCCCTCGACCTCAACCTGACCGCCGAGGAGAACATCCGGGTGCACGCCGTGCTGTACGGCCTGTACCCGTGGCGGCCGCTGTATCGCTTCATGCCCGCCCCGTACCGGGAACAGGTCACCGGGCTCGCCCGTGTCCTCGGCATCGGCGGAACGCTGCACCGCCCCGCTCACGCCCTGTCCGGCGGCACGCGGCGCAAGCTGGAGATCGTCCGTGCCCTCATGCACCGGCCGCGGGTGCTGTTTCTCGATGAGCCCACCGCCGGGCTGGACCCGGAGAGCAGGCGCAGCCTGTGGGCCTACCTCGGCCAGGCCCGGGCCGAGCACGGCACGACGGTGGTCTTCACCACCCACTACCTGGAGGAGGCCGAACGGGCGGACGCCGTGTGCATCCTGCGCGACGGCCGCATCATCGAGCGCGGGACACCGGCCGAGGTCCGGGCGCGGCAGGGAATCGCCGGCCAGCCCGCGTCCACGCTGGAGGACGCGTACCTGATGCTGCTCGGGGGGTGGAGCCGGTGACCCGGGCCGCGCGCGAACTATGGGCGGTGCTGGCCATCGCGGAGCGGGACGTGATCAAGCTGCTGCGGGACCGGCCGCGGCTGGCGGTGAACCTCGCGTTCCCCATCCTGCTGGTGGCCGGGCTCGGCAGCGTTCTCCAGCCCACCGTCGGCCGGGTCACCGGGCTGAACGCCGTCACCCTCGCGTTCAGCGGCGTGCTGGCCGCGACGATGTTCCAGTCCACCGCGGCCGGGATGATCTCGCTGGTCGAGGACCGCAAGACCGACTACTCGCGGGCCCTGTTCGTGGCCCCGGTGGCCCGGCTGACGCTGATCACCGGGAAGATCGCCGGCGAGACGCTGGTCGCGCTGGTCCAGGGCGGCTGCGTCACCGCCTTCGCCTTCGCCGCCGGGGTGCGGCTCAGCGGCGGCCAGGTGGCGGCGCTGCTGCCGGCCTGCCTGGTCTGCTGCCTGCTGGGCGGCGCGTTCGGCCTGGCCACGGTGGCCGCGATAGCCAATCAGCGATCAGCCATGGAGATCTTCCAGTTCCTGATCATCCCCCAGTACGTGCTGGGCGGCGTCATCGTCCCGCTGGTGGGCGCGGCGCCCTCCCTGACCGTGATCGCCGACGCGATGCCGCTGCGGTACGCCGTCGACCTGACCCGCGCGGCGTTCTACCGGGGAACACCCGCCTACGGCCGGGTCGTGACCGGCGGCCCGCTACTCGACCTGGCCGTAATCGCCGCATTGTTCGCGGTGTTCATGACGGCCGGCGCGATCCTGTTCGACCGACACGAGAGGAGCTAGCGTGCCCAGACCCACGCCCTTGCTGTTCCTGGTCGCCGATACCGGCGGCGGGCACCGGAGCGCGGCGCGAGCCGTCGCCGACGCGCTCGACCGCTCCTGCCCGGGCCGGTTCCAGCCGGTCCTGTTCGACCCGCTGAGCGGTCCCCGCTCTGCGTGGCTGCTGCGGCGGGTCACCCGCCTGTACGGGCCGGTGATCCGCCGGGCGCCGTGGGCCTGGGGCGCCGCCTACCGGGTCTCGGATTCCACCCGCGTCATGCGGCTGCTGGGACGGACGCTGCTGCGCCTCGCGGAACGCCCGGTCATCGAGGCGGCCGCCGCCCTGCGGCCGGCCGCGCTGGTGTCGTTCCATCCGCTGGCCACCCCGGCCGCCGTCGCGGCCGCCACCGCCTCGGCCCCAGCCTGCGCCGCCCCCGCCCCAGCCGCCGCTCCAGCCGCGGCCGTCGCGCCGCCTGCCGGTCATCACGGTCGTGACCGACCTCGTGTCGGCCCACGCGGCCTGGCGTTACGGCCCGGTGGACCAGATCGTCGCGCCGTCGGCCCGGGTCGCCTGGCAATGCCGCCTGGACGGGATCGGCGCGGACCGGTGTACCGAACTCGGCCTGCCGGTCGGGCCCGCAGTTCCGCGGCGGCCCCCTGTCGCCACGAGCCCGGGAGAAGCGACGCGAGGCCCTCGGCGTGAACACGCGGGGTTTCCTCGTCGTGGTGACGGGCGGCGGCGAGGGCGCGGGCGGGATGGCGCGCCAGGTGCCGGCCCTCATCAGCGCGTTCGACGACATCGAGGTGGTCGCGATCTGCGGGCGCAATCACCGCCTGCGGCGCCGCCTCACCCGGCTCTTGCCCGGCGCTGAAGGCCGGCTGACCGTGCACGGATTCGTCCCCAACATGGCCGGCTGGCTGGCCTGCGCGGACGTGGTGGTGACCAAGGCCGGCCCGGGCACGATCGCCGAGGCGGCCTGCTGCGGCGCGGCCCTCGTCATCGCCTCCAGCGTTCCCGGCCAGGAGGACGGCAACGCCGAGTTCGTCGTCACCGCGGGCGCCGGCCGGTATGCGCCGGGCCCGGCCGATCTCGTTCGCGAGATCGGCAGACTGCGCCGAGCCCCGGCGGAACTGGCGGCGATGCGCGCCGCGTCGGCGCGCCTGGGGCGCCCGGACGCGGCCATGTCGGTGGCCGCGCTGATCGCCAGCCTGGCCGGGGCCCCGGCCCCGGCTCACCCCGGGCGGTCATATGCGCAGGCCTGACGGCAGAGGCCAGGACACGCGGTGGGCCGGATCGCGGCCACGGGCCACCAGCCTGGTCCTGGGCGCGGCGGCGGCCCTGGCCCCCGTCGCCTCCGAACTCCGCCTGCGCCGCGCCCGGCAGCCACTGAGCGGCCGGTGGGCCAGCGTCCCGGTGGAGCCCCGCGGCCCGGCCCGGCTCGGCCTCAGCTTCCGGCCCCGGCAAGCCGAGTCGTTCGGCATGGATCCCCGCGCGGCGCTGCGGGCGCTGCTGCCCCAGCCGTTCGAGGTCATCCGGCTCGGCGCGTACTGGGACCGGATGGAGCCCGGCCCGGGCCGCTTCGAGCCCGGCGAACTGGACTGGCAGGTCGACGCGGCCGAAGCCGCGGGCAAGCAGATCATCATCTGCGTCGGCCCGGTCAAGACGTTCGGCTATCCGGAGTTCTTCGTGCCCGCGCACCACCTGCCCGAGCCGCTGCCGGAGGGGGCCCTCATCAGCCCGGCCTCGCATCAGGCCCTGCTCCGGGCCGGGACCGCGTTCGTCACCCGGGTGATCGAGCGGTACCGCGACCGCCGGTCGGTCATCGCCTGGCAGGTGGAGCACGAGGCCGTCGATCCGCTCGGGATGGAGCACTCCTGGCGCCTGTCGGCCGGCTTCGTGCGCCACGAGGTCGAGGCCGCCCGGGCCGCCGACCCGTCCCGGCCGGTGATGATGAACGGCTTCCTGCCCACCTCCACGCCGGTGCGTCTCATGCAGTGGTGGCGGTCCCGGGACCAGGGCGACTCGCTGGCGGTCGCGCGCGAACTCGCCGATGTCGCCGGCCTCGACTTCTATCCGCGCAACGCGGTGGCGAGCCGGGGCGGCCTGGCGCTGTACCTCGACGGCAGCAGGCACCCGTGGCAACGGCGGGCGTGGACGCGGACGCTCCGCTGGGCCGCCGCCGCGCCCGGCCGCCGGCTGATGATCGCCGAAGGGCAGGCCGAGCCGTGGGAAGCCGTCACCACCCCCCCGGACCCGCTCCGCGGGGAGATGTACAGCTGCCGGCCCGAGCACGTGATCGCGAACTACAACGAGGCCATGCGCCGCTGCCGGGGCGGGGCCCCGCCGTGGGCCTATCTGTTCTGGGGCGCCGAGTACTGGCTGCTGCGCGCCCAGGGCGGCGACCCCCGCTACGTCGACGCGTTCGCCCGGGTCCTCGCCGAGGCCTGAACGCCTCTCGCCGGGGCGTCGACCCCGTCAGGAGTGAGCACGTACCCGCCGAACGCGACCGATTCACCAGCGATGGGCCACCTCGCGCGGGCCGGCGCGGCAGGACGCGAAGGCACAGCAGCAGGCGCAGGCGCCGGCAGGCGCCGGTCGACCCGGTTGACCAGCAGGCGCGGGCGGCCGGGCAGGGACTGCTGGCAACCGAACCGGCAGGTCGTGCAGGCGCCGGCCCGGGCCCGCCGCCGCCGGATCACGCGCGCGGTCCAGATCACCAGGCCCGCGGCGGCGGCGGCCGCGCCGGCCACGAGCACCGGCCCGGCTACCACGCCCACGATGGCGAGGAAATGACCGATCGCCTTGTGCCAGACGAGATAGACGGAAAAGGCGATGACGGCGAGCGTGCCCGTTCCGGGTACATAGCAGACCATGGATGGCTCTCTTCCTAACGCGCGGCCGTGCGCGGGGCGTCGCTGCCACTCACAGTAACCGCCTGCCATTACCAAGACACTCAGCGCATTGTCTCTCTTCGCACGGAGGCTGTAAATATCGCATTATGTTACATACCAGGCATGCCTATGTCCGGGTGTTCCCGTGCGACGGCGACCCGCCGGCCACGCTGATGCCGATGAGCAACGCGGCCACCAGGCCAGCGCCGATCCCGGCGAGCCCGCGGCCAGCGGGGACATCGGCGCACGGACCAGCGGCGCCGGACGGCGGCCGGAGAACCCGCCATCGGGTTTCCGTTCGGCCCGGGCTGGAGCGCCGGCCCGGGCTGGACCACCAGCGGTGCATCGCCCGGCGGCCCGCCATTCAGCGACGCCGGGCGATCCCTGACATCGGCGGCGGCGGACCACAGCTCACGGGCCCGCAGGAGGTCACCCCCGGTGACCTCGCAGGTCCGCCTGACCACGTCCCAGGCCGGAACGATCTCGCCGCGCAGGCCATGATCACGATCACGTGCGCCCGGCGGCACCGTGGATGATGGGGTAGACGAGCCTCGCGGCCCCGGCTGGCGCCAGCGGCCGCCCACGACGAGGAGGGCATCGTGACCGAGAAGAACGGCTCACCGGCGGCGGCCGGCGCCAACCCGACGATCCCCGCCCTGCTGCGCCACTTCGCGGATCTGCGGGACCGCACGCACGGGGACGCGGCGACCCGGGCGGGCAAAGAGCGCCTGTTCGGGGCGGCCGTCGCGCTCATCGGCCCGTACGCCCGGCAGGTGCTCGAGGGAGATGAACGACGCGATGCTGCTGGGCACGGGCCGCATCGAGGACAGCGGGGTCCGGCCGAGCCAGGACGGCGGGGTGGAGGCGGCGTGGACGCTGTCGTGGCCGGAGCAGCGGGCGGCCGGCGTGTCGCCGGTCACGATCCAGGCCACCTACGGGAGCAGCTTCCACCATCCGCACCTGCGCGGGGCCACGGTGGGGCACTGGCCGCTCAACGTCTTCGACGACGGCCAGGCCGCCGCCGAGCTAACCGTCCTGCGCGCGATCGCCGCGGCCGACCTGCACAACCTGGTCTTCCAGCGCGATTACCGGCTGATCCCGGCGACCACCCGGGCCAGCGCCGCCCCCTAAGGCGAAGTAGCCGTCCACCTCGGCCTTCCAGCGCTCCTTTTCGTCCTCCGGGGCGAAACAGGCGTCGAACGAGTTACGGGCCAGCGTGGCGATGTGCCGGTCGCCCAGCCCGAGCTCGCGGCGCACGGCCTCCAGGTTGTCGTCGATGTAACCGCCGAAGTAGGCCGGGTCGTCGCTGTTCAGGCAGACCAGCAGGCCCTCGTCCAGCATGGCCGGCAGCATGTGCGCGTCCAGGGCGTCCACCACCCGCAGGGCGACGTTCGACAGCGGGCACACCGTGAGCGGCACCTGGTCCGCGCGCAGCCGGCTGACCAGGCGGGCGTCCTCCATGGCCCGGATGCCGTGATCGATCCGCTCGACCCCGAGCACGTCCAGGGCTTCCCACACGTAGTCCGGGCCCCCCTCCTCTCCGGCGTGGGCCACCAGGCGGAGCTGTTCGGCCTGGGCGATCTTGTAGGCATCACGGAAGAGGGACGGGGGGTGGCCGACCTCGGCGGAATCGAGCCCCACGCCGATGAAATGCTCACGGAACGGCAGGGCGGCGCGCAGCGTCTCCTTCGCCGCGTCAGCCCCCAGGTCGCGCAGGAAGCACAGGATGAGGTCGGCCGAGATGCCGTAGCGGGTGGCCGCGTCGGCCAGCGCCGCGGACAGCCCGGCGAAGACGGCATTGAGCGGGACGCCGTTGGCCAGGTGGGTCTGCGGGTCGAAGAAGATCTCCGCGCGGCGCACCCCGGCGGCCACGGCCCGGGTCAGGTAGGCGCTGGCCAGATCGTAGAAGTCCTCGTCGGTCCGGAGCACCGGCAGGTTCGCGTAGTACAGGTCGAGGAAGGACTGGAGGTCGGCGAACCGGTAGCGGGCCCGCAGCTCGCCGATGTCGGTGGTCGGCAGCCGGACCCCGTTGCGCGCGGCCAGCCGTACCAGCATCTCGGGCTCGAGCGTGCCCTCGATGTGAATGTGCAGCTCCGCGGTCGGCATCATGGGTCCAGCCCCTCCCTCGTCCAGCCGGGCGTTCCCCGGGTCCATGCAGTGAAACACACCAGCCATACCGAACGAAACGCGCCGATCTTAGCCCGCCCCGCGCGGCGATCCGGTGGCGCGCGGAAACGCCTGCCGCCCGCCCGGGTCCGGGAGGCGGCCGGCGTTCGTAGGCCGGCGCGGCGGGAATCAGCCCGGCGAGTGCCGGAGCAGCGTTCGCCGCAGCGCCGGGACGAATGCGACGGCCACCGCGAGCGCCGCAATCGCCCCGCTCAGGTACTGGCCGGGGCCGCCGAGGGTGGCCGCGTTCACCTGCTGTACCGACAGGCCGCCCAGGCCGATGGCCATGGCCCCGAACAGGCTCGCCGCCACGGTGGGGACGAAGCCGTCGGGCAGCACCTGGCGTTCGCGGCCGCGGTGGCGCCGGTACTGCCGCACCAGGAAGTAGGCCGCCATCAGGAGCAGGCCGGGCAGGGCGGCGACCACCCGGAGCGAGACCGCGTCACTGCTCGCTTCCAGCATCCCGGCCTGGGCGGCACGTGTGGGCCGACGGCCAGATGCTGAGCCAGTAGTGGCACTGGGAGGCACTGAGGGTGGCGGCGTTCGGGTTCCCGCCAACGAAGCGGCGGCCGAGCGCCAGGTCCATGGCGAGCGCGACCACCCCGCTGGCGGCCACGGTGAGCAGGAGCACCCAGCTCAGCTTCCACGCCGCCATGACCAGCTCGCCGAGTACCGCCGCGGGCGGGAACCGCCGCTGGTGGGCGCGGACGACGGCGCTCACCGATCCGAAGCTGGAGATCGCCGCCTCCTGCGCCTCGCGCTCGGTCAGCCCGGCGGCCCGCCCGTCGGCCACCCCTTCCCGCAGATGATCCTCGGCCTCGGCGATGATCCGCCGGGTTTCCCGCGGCGTGGTCCGCAGGCTGGCCTGGAGCCGGTCGAGGTAGTCCTCGATGAGGTCACCGGACGGGTTCACATCGACCACCCGACCACCGCGTGGATGCCGCCCGCGAAGCGGCGCCATTCGGTCCGCTCGGCGGCCAGGGCGGCCGCCCCGGCGTCGGTCAGCGCGTAGACGCGGCGCCGCCGCCCGTCCACCGCCGCCCAGGAACTGCTGAGCTGCCCGGACGTCCTCCAGCCGGTGCAGCGCCGGGTAGATCGTGCCCTCCGGCAGGTCGAACGTGCCCTCACTGCGTTCCCGGAGCGCGGAGATGATCGCGTAGCCATGGGCGGGCCCGGCCGCGAGCACCGACAACAGCAGCAGGTCCAGGTGTCCCTTTATTCGTTCGCGGTTCATACCTCGATACTCTAGGCATAGATTTCCTAGGTGTCCAGTAAGCCGAGGCGCTCAGAGGGCCAGGCCGCCGTCGACGGGCACCACGGAGCCGGTCATACCGCTGCTGCCGTCACCGGCCAGGAAGGCCAGCACGGCCGCCACCTCGCCCGGCTCCAGCAGCCGTTCGAGGGGCTGCTGGGCCGCGAACGACTCCGCCGACGGCAGGCCGTACAGCCGCGCGCTCTCGGCCAGGATCGGCGTGCTGGTCGAGCCCGGGCTAACCGCGTTGGCCGTGATCCCGGTGCCCCGCAGCTCGGCGGCCAGGGCGCGGACGAACCCGGCCACGCCCGCCTTGGCCGCGCAATAGGCGGCCAGCATGGGCAGCCCGCGCGTCGCCGCGGCCGAGGCGACGGCGAGGAAACGCCCGTGCCGTGGCTCGGGACGGCGCAGCAGTGCGGGCATGGCCACCCGGGCCAGGGTCAGCACCCCGCCCAGATCGATGTCGAGCACGGCCTGCTCCTGGTCCGGCGGCAGCTCCCAGGCGGGCACGCCGCCCGCGATCACGCCGGCCACCGCGATCGCCGCGTCCAGGCCGCCCCACCGTCGCTCGGCCTCGGCCACGACGGCGGCCAGAGCGCCCGCGTCGCGCGTGTCCGCCTCGGCGGCGGTCACGCCCGGGCCGGCGTCCGCCGCGACCCGGTCGAGCTCGGCGCGGGTGCCGAGCGCGTACGGCAGCGCCGGGTCATCGGCGCAGCGGTCGACGGCGACGACCCGCCATCCGCCGCGGGCCAGGGCGGCCACCGTGGCCGCGCCGATACCCCGGGCCGCGCCGGTGACCAGCGCGACGCGGCTCTCGGGACCCGGCTCAGTCATGGCACCAGGCCCGGACCGACGCGAGCAGGTCGGCCAGCAGGCCGTCGAGCATCGCGGTCCCCTCGGCCGCCGACGCCCCGGCCGGGTCGCCGAGCACGCCGTTGGGGCTCACCGCCTTGACCGCCGAGGCGCGCAGGGCCGGCATGAGCTCGGCGATCGGGCGCGTGTTGCCGGCCTGGGCCTGGCTCAGCCGCACCGCGCCGGGGGCCAGCGCCAGCTGCAGCGACGTCTCGGCCCGGCCGGCGTGCGCGTCCCCGTTCCACCGGGGCGCCCACACGTACACGTCACGCGACTCGCCGCGCAGCCGGTCGCTGGCCCGGCGCACCGGCTCGGCGTTGCCGCCGTGCGTCGAGACCAGCAGCACCCGCGAGAAGGTCATCGTCGCCGAACGGCACAGCTCCACGAGCAGCAGCTCCAGTGCTTCCTGTCCGATGGATAGCGTCCCCGCGAAGCCTTCGTGCTCCCCGCTGGCACCGAACGCGACCGGCGGCGCCACGACGACGCCGGGCCGGGACGCGGCCAGCCGGGCGCACAGGGCCACCGCCAGGTCGGTGTCGGTGGACAGGGGCAGGTGCGGGCCGTGCTGTTCGGTGGAGGCGACGGGCACCGCGAGCAGGGCGCCGCCGCCCGCGAGCTCGGCCGCCTCGGGCGAGGTGAGCCCGGCCAGGTCCGTCACAGGCGATCCTCCAGATTTCGGCACCGCGTGACAAATATCTAGTACGTTAACGTCGCGCCATGACGTAATCAAGCTGGCGGCGAGATTATCGGGAGGACCGAACCGCATCCGGGAGAACCCATGAACGTTCCGCAGTCAGCGCCTGGCCGGGCCCGCGCCCGGACCCGATCCGTCCCGGCGGGGCCTGCCGCCGGGCACCAGCCGGCGCAAGCTCGAGCTCATCGCGCTGCGCCTGTTCGCCGCGCAAGGGTTCGAGCAGACCCCGATCGAGCAGATCGCGGCCGAGGCCGGGGTGAGCCGGCGGACGTTCTTCCGCTACTTCGACTCCAAGGCCAGTGTCCTGTGGAGCGAGTTCGACACCGAGGTCGCGATCATCCGGGGCGCGCTGGCCGAGGTGCCGGACACGGTGCCGATGATGGATGCGATCCGCCAGGCCGTCGTGGCCGCCAATCACTACCGCGCCGAGGACGTCCCCGAGTTGCGGATCCGGATGAACCTGATCGGCTCGGAGCCCGCGCTCCAGTCCAGCGCCGCCATCCACTACGACGCGTGGGAGCGTGCGATCAGCGACTTCGTGGCCGGCCGCCTCGGCCAGCACGCCGAGTCGCTGTACCCGCTGGCCGCCGGGCGGGCGACGCTCGCCACGTGCCGGGCCGCCTACGACCGGTGGACCGCCCGCGCCGACGCCGATCTCACCGTCTACCTCGACGCCGCCCTGTCCGCGCTGGCCGCCGGCTTCACGCCCAGCGCCCTCGTGGCCGCCGAGCCGACCAGCGCCGGACCGCTCCCCCCGGCGGCACCGGCGAACGCCGGCCCCGGCGGCGGCCCGGTAACACCTGGGCCTTGAGGTCGCTGAGCAGGGCCTCGGCCGCGGCGGACAGCCGCCGGCCGCTGGCCACGGCGATGAACACCGTCCAGGTCAGCGGCGCTCCGGTGACGGCCAGCCGGGGCAGCCCGGTAACGCCGTTCGCCGCCGATTCGGGCATGAACACCACGCCCAGCCCGTTGCGGACCATGTCGACGGCGGTCCGGTAGTCGGTGACCTCGAAATGAACCGACCGCTGCAGCCCGGCGCCGGTGAAGGCACGGTCGGCGACGGCCCGGGTTCCCCAGCCGGCCGGGAATTCGATGAACGGATCGTCGGCGATCTGGTCCAGGGTGACGCTTTCCCGGTCCGCGTACCGGTGGCCGGGCGGGCAGAGCACGACGAGGCGCTCCGACCCGACCGGCCATCCGGTGATGCCCGCGGGGGGACGCCCGATGAGCGAGATGATGGCCAGGTCGAGCGAGCCGTCGCGCAGGTCGCGGATGTGGGCCCGGGTGCCCTCGGCCGCCTGGCGGGCCCGGACCACCACGTCCTGGTGCTCGGCGTGGAACCGGCCGAGCACCTCGGCCAGGTCGATCGGTCCGGTCGACACCATGGTCCCTATCGCGATGGTGCCCCGGAGGCCGCCGCGCACGGCGGCGACGGCGTCCCGCGCCCCCTGCACCGCCGCCAATGCGGCCCGCGCCTCCGGCAGCAGCGACCGCGCCCGCATCGGTCAGGGCCACCTTCCGCCGGTTCCGCTCGAACAGCGATACGTCCAGTTCCCGCTCCAGCCGGGTGATGGCGGCGGACACCGCCGACTGGACGACGTGCACGCGCTGCGCGCCCCGGGTGAAGCTCAGCTCCTCCGCCACCGCCACGAAATACTCGAGCTGATGGAATTCCATCCGGTGATTATCGCCAGCCGGGATGTATCTAATCACCAAAAACGATAACGATATAGCGGAACATGCGCGATACGAGATGAGTTATTGGGCGGTGATGGCAGATACGGACCCCCACCGGCCCGAAGGATGGCGATGACTCCCACGACGCGCTCCGAGCAGTTCCGTGCGCGCCCGCCCGCGACGCTCCCGGACGGCGGTCCGGAGCGCCCGGTTGCCCCGCCGCGGCCCCGGCCCCGGCTGGTGCCGGGAACCGGCGGCACCGGCTCGGCTTCTGGCTCGTCGCGTACGCGTTCACCGTGACGATGGCGTTCTCGGCCGTGCCCACGCCGCTCTACGTGCTGTACCAGGCCCGGGACGGCTTCGGCTCGTTCACGCTGACCGTGATCTTCGCGGCCTACGCGGCCGGAGTGGCACTGAGCCTGCTGCTCGCCGGGCACGTGTCCGACTGGTTCGGGCGCCGGCGCGTTCTCGTTCCGGCCATTCTCGTCAACGTCCTGGCCGGGATCATCTTCCTCACCTGGCCGGCCGTGCCCGGGCTGCTGATCGCGCGGTTCGTCTCCGGCATCAGCATCGGCATGCTGACCGCGACCGCCACCGCGCACCTGACCGAGCTTCACCTGGCCGCCCGGCCCGGCGCCTCCCGCTCGCGCGCCGACGTGGTGGCCACCGCGGCCAACCTGGGCGGCATCGGCCTCGGCCCGCTGGTGTCGGGCCTGCTGGCCCAGTACGCGCCCGACCCGCTGCACCTGCCGTTTTACGTGGTCGAGGGGCTCATGCTGATCGGGGTGCTCTTCCTGGCCCTGGTTCCGGAGACCGTGGACCGGCCCGAGCCGCGTCCCGCCTACCGGCCGCAGCGCGTGAGCGTCCCGCCGGCCGCGCGGCCCGTGTTCCTGGCCGCCGGCGGCGCCGGCGCCGTGGTGTTCGCGATGTTCGGCCTGTTCACCTCGCTGGCCCCGAGCTTTCTGGCCGGGACGCTCCACGATGCCTCGCACGCGCTGGCCGGGCTGGCCGCCTTCCTCGCCTTCGGCGCCTCGGCCGTGAGCCAGATCCTGCTCGCCCGCTCGCCGCTGCGCCGCCAGTTCCGGCTGGGATTCGCGGTGCTCGCGCTGGGCATCGTGGCCGTCACCGCCGCGATCTGGGCCACCAGCCTGCCGCTGCTGCTGATCGGCGGCGCGGTCGCCGGCGCCGGGGCGGGCGCGGTGTTCAAGGGCTCCGTCTCGACGGTCATCAACATCGCGCCCGCGCAGACCCGCGGCGAGGCGCTGGCCGGCCTGTTCCTGGCCTCCTACATCGGCCTGGCCGTCCCGGTGGTCGGCCTCGGCATCGCCACCCAGTACCTGCCGGCCCGGGTGGCGCTGCTCATCTTCTCGGCCGCGCTGCTGGCCGGCCTGGCCACCGTGGCCCGGCAGCTCCTGCGCCATTCCGCCGCCTGACCGAACACCCGCCCGGGCCCCGCGCCGCACTCACTTAACCTTCAGGCGAATATTTCACAAGTGGGTGAATATTTTCCTCTTGCGTCAACACTGCGGGGCTAGGCTCCGTTGGCCAGCAGGAACAGCTGGAGGGTGGGCCGGCCGAAGTACGGGCTGTAGGACGCCCACTCGTAGTTGCCGCCCTGCTCGTAGCCGCCGATGACGCCGAACACGGTGCCGGTCCCATGACGGGCGTTATAGCCGAGAATCCACGGCCCGCCGCTGGTTCCGTCCCAGTAGTCGTGGCAGTAGAACTCCATCTGAGTGGCCTCGAACTCGAAGCTCTTCGTCGCGCATCCAACCGGCGCGTTGTCGGTGTTGTTGTAGCCGATGACCTCGATGTGGTGGGTGTAGCCGCGGTCGATGCCGAGCCACAGCCCGCCCGTCACGAACTGGATCGGCCGGGTGGTACCGGCCGGCGGGGCGACGGACAGGAACGCGAAGTCCAGGTTCGGGTCCTGCGACTTCTGCCAGCCGGTGGCGACGGTGATGGCCGTGACGACCCAGGCGCCGTACGGCTGCAGCCCGTTGTGGTACTCGGGCACGAACTCGATGTTGCTGGCGTAGGTGCTGCCGTAGACGCAGTGGGCGGCGGTGAGGATCAGATTCCCGGCCGGGCTGTTGACCACGCTCGCCGTGCAGAAATGCCGCTGCGTTCCGGTGGTGAAGAAAAGCGTGCCGACCGTGGGGACCCCGTTGAAAAGTGTGGCCGTGGGCGTGCCGGGCGGCGGCGCGGGCGTCTCGGGCGCGTAGGTTCCAGCGTGCTCGGGTGTGGCGGTCGCCCGGTGCGGCGGCGTCCAGAACGCGCGGGTGGCCTGCTGGGCGGCTGGGCTCAGCGTGTGCACGACCCCGATGCCCGGAGCCGGGCTGCCGCCCGTGGCTGCCGCGGCGGTCCCGCCGGCCGTGACCGCTGCCGCGGCCGTCCCGCCTGCGGCGGCGACGGCAGTCAGCGCGAGTGCGGTCGTGAGCGCTCGGAGGCGCGCCGGAATTGCCCGGATTCCCATCAATCAACTCCCATGACACGTTTATGCGTGACCGTGGTTACATGTGTTGAACTGGGATGTAACTAGTCGGTGCCGTCAATGTCAAGACATGAACGGACATCGACGGAGCGCCGGAACCAGCGTCATAGTGGCCTCATGGCAGACGAGCAGACCTCGCCGCGGGTGCGGGTGAAGCGCGATCCGGCCAAGGGCCGGTACGACCGGACGTCGGTGGAGGCCACGCTCGACCGCGGGCAGGTCGCCCACGTGGCATTCGTCGACGGCGGCTTCCCCTACTGCATGCCGATGCTCTACGCGCGCGCCGGCGGCGTCGTGTACATCCACGGTTCGACCGGCAGCCGGGCCATGCGCACGCTGGCCGGCGGCGTCCCGGCATGCCTGACCGTCACCCGGCTGGACGGGCTCGTCCTGGCCCGCTCCGTGTTCGAGCACACGGCCAACTACGAGTCTGTCGTCGTCCTCGGGCGGTTCCGGCCCGTCGAGGCCGACGACGACCGGCTCGCCGCGTTCGAGGCTCTCACCGAACGGCTGCTGCCCGGACGCTGGAGCGAGGCCCGCCGTCCCAACCGGCGCGAACTGGCCGCCACCGTCATCCTGGCCATGCCCATCGACGAGGCGCCGGTCAAGCTCCGCTCGGGCGGCCCCGACGACGACGATTCGGACGATGCCGGGCTCGACGTCTGGGCGGGCGTGATCCCGGTGACCGCGTCGTACGGCGAGCCCACGGCGTCCCCTGGCCTTCGGGGTGCCCTGCCCCTGCCGCCCAGCGTCCTCAGCCTCCTAGCCTCCGGCGCCCCGGCCCGCCCCGCCCGCCCGGAGTCCCGCGCCCGCCGACACCCGGGGCGCCGCCGGACCCGACCCCGGCGCCCGGGGCGCCGCCCCCGGCCGAACCGACGCGGGCCACCCACCACCGCAGCGAAGCGTGAGCGCTACAGCACGGATGGTGACCCGTCTCGGTCGAGGGACCATGATCGTGGGCCGTTTCCGGCGCGCCAGCCGCGGTTCACCATGATCGTGGGGGGTTTTCCGCTAGACGCCGACGTTCCTCCCATGATCATGTGTTGTTCGCCGCCAAATACGACGTTTTCATCACACGATCATGACCGGGCGCCCGGGGCTGGGGCGGGTGTGACGCATGGGGCGGGGGGGCAGGAGGCGCGGTGGACGCAGGCCGGACGGAAACGGCGGGCGAAGATGTCACCACGGGGCCGCCCGCTCGCACTGGTGTGCGCAGGCGCCTCGGGGCCACGCGGATCGGGGCAGCACCGCGGGCCGCCCGGGCTCGACGCCAATGTGCGGGAGTTTCCGCTGTTCAGCTGCGCCGGGCTGGCGCCACGAGGGATGCTCGTTACCTAAGCGTTACGAACGAGTTTCTTGTCAATGGTCTGACCTTATGCCACGCTGAGGTGATTACGCGCACCATGGCATGACCGGCCCCCGCGCCCGTCCCGACCCCCGGAAGGAGCCCACGTGCGCAAGGACTACCAGCCCGGCGTCCTGGCCCCCAGCCAGAAGTCCGCCTCCGAACTCACCGCACGCGACGCATTCAATCGCGAGCACCCGCCGATCGAGGGCCTGTCCGTCCCGCATGACCTGCGCAAGATGGACCTGCCCGAGCGTCCCTGGCGTAACAACCGCGGTCAGTGGTTCGACCTGGCCGATTACGAGGTCCTCAATGCCCACCTCGCCGAGCTGAAGCCTGGTAGCTGCTCCGTCCGGCACCGTCACACCACCGAGGCCTACCTGTACTGCGTCAAGGGACGCGGATTCACGGTGGTCAACTTCGAGGGCGAGCCGGAGAAGGTCATCGAATGGTCGGAGGGCACGCTGTTCGCGCCGCCCCGCTGGGCCTGGCACCAGCATTTCAACCTCGACACCGGTGACACCTCCCGGTACCTCGCCGTTCAGGACACGGGCCTGCTCCGGACCATGCGCCTGCACCAGATCGAGCGGCATCCCGTCCAGCTCAGCCCCGAGGAGGCCGCGCAACTCCTCGCCGCGGCCCAGAACAACTCCGGCGAGACGGGTTAGGTAGCGTTCGCCAGGCCCTGGCTCCCTGCCGCTGTCTCCGAGCCCTCCCCCGGTCCGCCCCGCCCGCCGCGGCGGCGCGCGCGCTGCCCCACCCCGTCGTGGCCGCACGCTGCCCGGGCCCGTCGTGCCCGCACGCTCCCCCCGAGCCCAGAGCCCCGGGCCGCCCCAGTCCGGGCGGCCCGGCTAGGGGAGCATCGCCGCCCCGACGGGGAAACGGGCCGCCCTCCCCCGCCTGCCTTACCCGGCCAGCGCGGTGCGCGGTGCCTGCTCCAGATTCTCCCCGGGTCCTTTCTTCCCGGCTGATTCGTCTCAATATCGGCTTCGTCACAACGTCATTCCCTCGGCCGCTCCGGCCGGACGCCTGGCCAACCGGGATCCAATCGGAGCGCGGCCGGGCCACAGCGATGGCGCTCATTAAGGCGTGGTGTTAATGCTCGAAGATTCGACAGCCGTAAAGCCGGACGCCGCCGCGGTCGCGCGCGGCACGCGCCGCTGGCTGTACGTAAGCTTCCCCCTGCTCGTCAGCTTCGCCGTCGCCCAGCTGGTCAAGACCTCGTTCGGCATCGTGGCGGCCAGCCCTTCGTTCATCGACCGGTTCCATGTCGGGCCGCACTCCTCCGCGGTCGGCTGGGCCTCCAGCTCGTTCCTCTACGCCTACGGCGCCGCGCTGCTGGCCTGGGGTTACATCGTCAAGCGGATCGGCCCGCGGAACGCGATGCTGGCCGGCAGCGCGATCTGGGTCATCGCGCTGGCCGTCACTCCGTTCGTGCATACGATCCCCCAGCTGTACGGCACCCGGATCGCCCTCGGCGCCGGCGAGGCCTGCTTCTATCCCGTCGCGCACACCCTGACCGCCCGCTGGTTCCCGATCCAGGAGCGGGCCCGGGCCAACGCGTCCTGGCTGTCCGGCATCTTCGTCGGCTCGACGTTCGCCTCGTTGCTCACCTCACTGACGCTGACCTCGTTCGGCTGGATGGGAACGTTCTACGTCCAGGCGGCCATCGCGCTCGTGCTGGCGTTCGGCGTGACCTTCCTCTTCATCCGGAACAACCCTCGCGACACCACCACGGTCCGGTCCGCCGAGGTCATCCACATCGAGGAAAACCGGTTCGAGACCACCACCCTGATCCCGAAGAACGGCCCGGAATCGCCCTACCGCAACTACCGCTACTGGGTCACGATGCTGATGTACCTCGGCACCAACATCCCGTTCTACGGCCTGGTGACCTGGCTGCCGCTCTACCTGAAGGAACAGCGGCACATCAGCTTCGGCATGGTCGGCGGGATTCTCACCGCGGCCAACGCCCTGTCGATCGTCGTCATGGTCATCGTGGGGATGAGGTCCGACAAGCGGATGCGGCGCGCCGGGCTGGCCGCGATGGGATTCGTGGTGGAGGGCGTCGGCATCCTCGGCATCGTGCTGTTGCCCACGAACACCGTGGTGGTGGGGATCTTCGTCTTCCTCGGCCTGGCCGGGAACGCCTGGTGCATCGTGACGAACTGGGGCCTGCTGCACAGCTTCATGCCGACGCATGAAGTGGAGCGCTCCAGCGGCGTGTTCTCCTCGCTGACCAACCTGGCCGGGGCCGGGGCGCCCGCCCTGCTGGGCTGGATGCTCAGCACGACCGGCAGCTACACACCCGGGTTCCTGCTGCTGGTCGCGACCATCGTCGTCTCGATCGCCTGCTGCCTGGTCCTGATGCCACAGCGGTACTGAGCGCCCAGGCCCCACCCGAGGCCAGGAACCGACGTGAACGGAGATCCCGATGAGCCAGCCCGTGACCCCGGACGGGGCGGCGCTGCCGATCTCGGCCCTCGCACCCGGCGTCCCCAGCCCGCTGCCGGGGTTGGACTATCCCGCCCCCCGGCATCCCGCCTACCTGCGCCAGGAGCGGACCACCGACGAAGAAGCGCTGATGCCGCTGGCCCGCATGCTGGCCCGGCGGCGCTACGGCCGGTCGGCCCTGGGCCCCACCGTCCCGGGCGACCGCGTGCTGATCGTGACCTACCCGCACCAGAACGATCTCGTCTTCGAGGTCCTGCGCCGCGCGATCCTCGAGGAGGGCGCCGAAAGCGTCGACCGGATCGACGTCACCGACCTCGGCATGGACGTGGTCGACTACAGCGCAGCCGAGGGCTGGCGGGAGATCACCGACCGGCTGCCGCCGATGGTCGACAGCGGCGTCGAGTTCAACGTCGCGGCCGCGACGCTCAAGCACTACCTGGAGGACCGGCCGGGCTACACGGCGGTTCTGGCCGGCGAGGCGGGCCGCCGGCACTGGAAGCGCGCGGCCGGGAAGCGGGTCCGCAACAACTGGATGTACGCGACGTACGAGGACTTCATCTCCCGGGCCAACGCCTATCCCGACGAGCTGTGGCGGGCGGTCGACCTGAAGGTGGTCGACGCGTTCCGCGACGCGGCCGAGGTGCGCATCACCAGCCCGGAGGGGACCGACATCGGCTGGCAGGTCACCGCGCAGCAGGCGGCGCTGTGGGTCCAGGGCGCCTTCCAGTCGGGCCACATCATCGGCTCGACCATCCAGGGCATCCGGTTCGGCCACCCGGTCGAGACGTTCGTGCGGGAAGCCGACACCCTGATGTCCACGCTGAACGGCGTCGTGGCCGGGGTCAGCAACCACACCGGCTACTTCCCGCACATCGAGGTGGAAGTCGAGCGCGGCCAGATCACGAAGATCACCGGCGGCGGGCGCTACGGCGAACTGTGGCGCGAGGTGGTCGAACGGTACAAGGACTTCCACTACCCGGGCTTCCCCTATCCCGGCTGGCACTACTTCAACGACGCCTCGATCGGCACCAACCCCAAGAGCTACCGGCAGATCGAGACGTTGTGGCGGTACAACGACTCCTGGACAAATTTGCCCGAACGAGCACAGGCCGGCGTCATCCACTTCGGATTCGGCGCCGAGCACTGGGACGAGACCTTCCTGGCCTACGCGAAGCAGAACCGCCTGCCGACCATGCACTTCCCGCACGTCCACAACATCTTCGCGACGTACAGCATCCGGCGGCGCAGCACCGGCGAGTGGGTCGACCTGATCCGCAATGGCCGCCTGACCACGCTCGATGACCCGGACATCGTCCGGATCGCGAGCGCGCTCGGGGGCCCGGCGCTGCTGGAGTACGACTGGATCCCGGCCGTGCCCGGCATCAACTACCCCGGCGATTACGTCACCGACTACGCCAGCGACCCGGTGTCGTGGATCCGGCGCAACCAGGCCGGCGAGTTCACCGCGGGTGCGACGTCCGCGGCGGCCGGGGCGGGGACGGCGGGGGGCCCGGCGTGACGGCGGCCGCCCCGGCGTCCACGGCGCCGTACTACCGGCCGCTCCGCGACGAGGTCGAGCTGTTCGAGGCGGCCTACGCCGACCGGACCCCGGTCCTGCTGAAGGGCCCGACCGGGACGGGCAAGACGCGGTTTCTCGAGCATATGGCCGCCCGCCTCGGGGAATCCCGCGCCCGGCATGACGGCAGCCGACATGTCAGCGGCCCGCTGCCGCTCACCACGGTGGCCTGCCACGAGGACCTGACCGCCGGCGACCTGATCGGCCGGTTCGTCATCGAGCACGACGGGTCCCGGTGGGTGGACGGCCCGGTGACCGCGGCCGTCCGGCACGGCGGGCTGTGCTACCTGGACGAGGTGGTCGAGGCGCGCAAGGACGTCATGGTCGTGATCCACTCGCTCACCGACCACCGCCGCTTCCTGCCGATCGCCAAGCTCGACGCGACCCTGGCCGCGCACGAGTCGTTCCTGCTGGTCGTGTCGTACAACCCGGGCTACCAGACCAGCCTCAAGGACCTGAAGCACAGCACGCGGCAGCGTTTCATCGCGATCGAGTTCGGCTACCCGGACGAGGCGGCCGAGGCCGAGATCCTGATGACCGAGGCGGCCGCGCCCCCCGAAGTCGCCCAGGTCCTGGCCGCGCTGGCCGCCCGGCTCCGGCGCCTCGGCACCGAACATCTCATCGAGGGCCCCAGCACCCGGCTGCTCGTCTACGCGGCCCGGATGATCGGCGCCGGCACCCCGCCCCGCCGGGCCTGCGAGGCGGCGATCTCGACCGTCGTCACCGACGACCCCGTGACCCGTCAGGCGATCGACGACGTCGTCGCCGCCTGCGTCCCCGATTCAGCCGAACGATGACCGCCAAAGGGCTCCGATCGCAAGGCGCGGATGGTCCCGGCCGGCCTACGAGCCCCCGGTCCCGGCCGATCGGCAGGCGGTGCCGGGCACCGAGCCAGTGATCGCGGCCGGGCCACGCAGCGAGCCGGCGGTGCCCGCGTACGAGCTGTACTTCCGGGCACTCAGCGGGCAGGCGGCGACGATCGAGGTCACGGCGGCCGCGGGCCCGCGGGCCTTCCCCGACACGGCCACGACGCTGCGGCTCCCGGAGCGCCCGGAGCCTGAGACGACCCTGCCGCGCCGCGCCTGGTTCCGGGTCGCGCTGGCCCACCGGGCGCTGCATCAGGAGGCGGGCACGTTCGGCTTCCGCCTGGCCCGCGCCGACGCGCGCATTGCGGCGGCGCTGGACGGCCGAGGCGGCAATTGTGACGGCGCGGCCAGCGGGCGTGACGGCGAGTCCAGGGGCGGGACCGGATCGCCGGAACGGGAGGCGCGGCGTGACGGCGGCCGCCCCGACCGGGACGACGCCGGGCGCGGTGACCTGGAGGTCTTTCTCGGGTCGTTCGCCGACCGGCGGCTCGCGCTACAGCTATTCGAGACGCTGGAGGACCTGCGGATCGACGTGCTCCTGGGCCGCCGATACCGGGGGCTCGCGGCGGACCTGGCCGCCATGGCCGCCGCGGAATGCGCGGCCCGCCCAGATCTCCGCGCCATGGCGCCGCGGGCGGCCGCGCTCGAGTTCCTCATCCGCCGCAGCCTGGGGGACCCCGCGCCGGGCCAGGGGCCCTCCCCGTGCCCGCGCCCATCGCGGAAGCGGCCGCTGCGCTGCTGGCCCTGGCCGAGCAGGCCGGCCACCCGGGTGCGACGGTGGAGGATGTCGCCGCAGCGACCGTTCACGCCTACGCCGTGCTCGTTAGGCTGCCGAATCTTGGACGCATTGGCGACGCGCCGCAGGTTCCCGTCCGTCCGGACGGTGGCGCCCCGCCGCCCTGGCCTCGGCGATGGCCGGAGGAAGCCCGGGTGACGATCGAGGGAGACGCCGTCCTCGACGTGACGGCCGCCCGGGTGAGTTTCCGCGACGAACTGGCCGGGCGCATCTGGGCCGCGCCCGCCCCGGCCACGCCGAACGAGCAGTCGGTCTACATCTGGCACCCCGCGCCGGCCGACGACGGCGGGCCCGCGGCAGCCACGGCATCGGTCACGGTGACCGGCCCGCCGGAGCCGCTGCCGCACGAGCATCACGACGTGACCCGCGACCTGCGCCGGCCTGAGGATGGCCCGCTCGGCCGGACCGGCCCGCACACGTTCCTGTACCCGGAATGGGACGACCGGCGCGGCACTTACCGGCCGCGATGGTGCCGGGTCGTCGAGCGGCCGTTCGCGTCCACCGACGACCGCGCGGTGCACCAGCTTCAGCGGCGGCATCAGTTCCTGCTCACGCGGCTGCGGCACCTGATGCAGACCGCGCTGCCCGCCGGCCTGGAGCCGGAACGCCGCACCACCGACGGCGACGACATCGACTTCGACGCCGCGGTCGAGGCGTTCACCGACCTGAGAGCCGGGCGCGCCCCCGGCGACGCGCTCTACCAGCGTCTGCGCCGCCGCAGGCGCGACGTGGCCGTCGGCATCCTGGTCGACGCCAGTTCCTCGACCGGGGAGCGGGTCGAGGGCGTCCCGCCGCTGGACCCCGACAGCGCCGCGCGGTCCGGCTACCGGCGCTGGCCCCGGGTGCTGGACATCGAGGTCGTCGCGACCATGCTGTGCCTGACCGCCGTCGACGCCGTCGGTGACGCCTGCGCGGCGTGGGCGTTCTCCGGGACCGGCCGGGAGTCCGTCGACATGCCGGTGCTGAAGGCGCTCGACGAGCCGTTCAGCGGACGGGTGATCCGCCGCACCGCCGCGGTGAAGCCGGTGCACGCCACGCGCATGGGCGCGGCCATCCGGCATGCCGCCGCCCGGCTGGCCGCGGCGCCGCACGCCACCAAGCTGCTGATCGTCCTGTCCGACGGCCGTCCCTATGACGTGGATTACGGCCAGCAGTACGGCGAGGACGAGGCCGCGGGCTACGCGGCGGCCGACACGGCGCACGCAGTGGACGAGGCCCGGCGCGGCGGCGTCCGGCCGTTCCTGCTGACCGTGGACCACGGCGGCGAGGACTACCTGGCCACGATGTGCGCCCGCGACTACCAGGTCCTCGACGACATCGCCGCCCTGCCCGAACGACTCACCACCCTGTACCGCGACCTGACCGCCAGCCACTGAGCGAGAAAGCGGAGCACCCTGACATAACGGTCTCACCTCGCCACAGCGTCACGCCTGGTCACGATGCCGAACTTCCAAGCTCAGTCCGGCTTACACGCCATGGGCCAGGGTCACCGGCGGCATGAACGTGCTGCGGAAGATCGCCGCAGCGGGCGAGGACGACCAGAACGGCCCCGGTGACGGCTACCCCAACCTGTACGCCGCGTTCCGGCATGTCCAGATCTTGAAGGGGTGACCAGCTGTCAGCCCGGCGAGCCTGGGTCCACGCCGGCGTAGGCGTGAGCGAACCAGCGGGCCAGGAGCGGCTCATCCTGCAGGCTGGTCACCCATCCTTGTCTTAGTCCGTAGCCGAAGCCTCCGGAGGCGGCAGGCTCGCTGCCGTCTTGGAGGCTGGCCAGGATGGTGCCGAGAAACCAGCTGGAGAAGGCCTGAGCGCGCCAGATCGCCGGGAGCCGCCGCTGCGAGTAGGCCGACAATCGCGCCCCGTCGTTCGGTGCGCCGAAGCGTTCGATGAGCCCGTGAGCCAGTTCCACGGCGTCTTGAATGGCCAGGTTCATGCCCTTGGCCCCGGCCGGGGTGATGAGGTGCGCGGCGTCACCGGCCAGCAGCAGGCGCCCCTGCTGCATCGGGTTCGGTCACCCTCATCCGCAGATCGAGCAGCGCGATGTCGCCAAACGGAACCCCTCGCAGGCGTTCTCCTGCCCCGAGACCGGGCTGACAGCTCGTCCCGGACGCGCTGCTCGGGCCAGTCGTCCACCGTGTCGGCGACGGGGACCTCGAGGTAGTAACGGGTGTGGGGTGGACCTCTGCGCATGTGACCGGCGAAGCCATTCGGGTGGGCGGCGTAGATGGTGTGGTCCGCGAGCGGCGGTGCGGCCCCGATCGCGGCCAGCCACCGGGCAGGCAGGGACTGCCCGGTCGTCCGTGTCTTGTCCATGGCGGCCGCGACGGCGCTCTTGGCTCCGTCACACCCGACCGCGACGTCACACCGCATAACGGACTGGCGGCCGTGGGGCCCGGTCGACCGACAGCGCCACTTCGCCGGGCTCCTGGCGCACGCCGTGGACGATGTGCCCGAACCTGACGTCTCCCCCGGCGTCCAGGAGGGTGTCGCAGAGCCGTTGCACCAGCTGGTGCTGCGGATAGACGTAATGCGGGCGGCCGCCGGTCAGCCGCCCGTAGTCCAGCACGGCCGAGCCGTTCGGCGTCCTGAACTCGCACCGGTCATTCTCGTTCCCGAACTCGAGGATCGGCCCGGCGATGCCTTCGCGCTTCAGCAACTGCACGGTGCGGTACTCGATGAGTCCGGCCTTCGGCCGGCTGGCTGATCAGGCCGGCCCCGCTTTCCAGCACGACGAACGGGATGCCTTCGCGTCGCAGCAGGTGGGCCAGGATCAGCCCGGCCGGGCCCGCCCCGGCGATGGCGACCAGTGTCGTGTCCGGGCTCTGCGTCATGGCATGCCGGCCGTCACGTGCCGAGCAGCGCCCTCAATTGCTGGGCGTTGACCTGGGCGTCGTTGCTGTAGCAGTTGTTGAACAGGACGTGGGTGGTTTCCGTCTCCCCGGCGAGCTCGCGGACTTTCGGCGCCCACTCCTTGAGCTCCTTTTCGCTGTAGCGGTAACGGTACTTCTCCTGGATGTTCTTGCTGTCCCATTTATCGGAGTGGCCGTGCATGCGGACGACGCCCAGGTCCGAGGTGGCCGCCACGACCGGCGGAATGGAACTGGGATGCCCCTGCGGCATGTCCACGCAGACGTAGGCCAGCCCGTAGGAGGCAAGGAAGTCCAGCGTCTCCTCCCGGTTTTCCTCCGTCATCCAGGTGCGGTTGCGGAATTCGATACACGGCCGGCGCGGCGCCACCCGCTCCTTGCAGAACAGGATGTAGTCCTTGTGGGCCCGCGAGATGGGGAACCATTGCGGGAACTGGAACAAGATCGCGCCGAGCTTGCCGGCTATCCGCAGCGGCTCCAGCGCGGCCAGGAAACGGTTCCAGGCCTGGTCGGCCACCTCCGGATCGACGTTCTTCAGGTAGACGTTGTCCTTGCCGTCGCGCTGCGCGGCGGCCCGCAGGTCCTTGGGCAGCGCGGCGATCCGGGTCGGATGGTGGGTGAACAGGCTGAACGCCTTCACGTTGAAGGTGAATCCCCCCGGGGTGCGGTCGGCCCAGGCCGCCGCGGTCTGCTCCGCGGGCAGCGCGTAGTAGGTGGAATCCACCTCCACCAGCGGGAACTGCCGCGCGTAGTACCGCAGCCGCTTCTCCGGCGTATTCGCCTCCGGCGGGTACCAGCCCGACTCGATCAGCGTCTTGTCCGTCCACGACGCCGTGCCTACCCGGATCTCACCCATACCGGCAGACTAAGCGCACCCGTCGGCCGGGGGCGTCCAGCCCGAGGCGGCGCTGCTCGATTATCAGGCACCGGTCTTCCACGTAGAGCAGCCCGGCGCCCTCGGCGATGGCACGGGCCTCGGTTGAGGCGATGCCCAGTTGCAGCCACAGGGCGGTGGCACCCGGCCGCGACCGCCTGACGCGCGATGTCTGCCGCCTGCCCGGGCGGCCGGAACACGTCGACCAGGCCCGACCTGCTCGGGGACGTCGCCGAGCGTCCGGTGGACCTGCTCGCCGAGGATCTTGTTCGCATGCGGGTTGACCGGGATGATGCGCCAGCCATGGCGCTGCATGTGCGCCGGCACGTAGTGCGCGGCCTTGGCCTCCGCGGCACTCGCGCCGACGACGGTGATGGTGTCGTAGGTGGTCAGGATGCGCTCGACGATGCCATCTGTGCCGGTCACCCGGTCACCTTAACCCGCCCAGGTACGCCGCGATGCGCTCATGCGCGGCGGCGGTGTCGTTGGACCGCCCGGGTGTGGGCGTCGGTGAGCAGTGAACATGCCAATGCGGCGGTTGTCTCCCCGGGGTTGAGGATTGCGGTGACGGCAAGGACGGTGCGGGTCAGGCTGGTCATCGGTTAGGCGATGATCTCGCAGATGAATCAGACGACGTGGAGATCAAACGGGTAACCGGTCAGTTGGTGCAGGTCGACGGCACACATCACCGGGCACTCCGGGCCTACAGGGCAGTGGCGACACCAGGTACTCCTTGGTGCACGATGCAACGGCTATCCTGGCAGTCGACGGGAGAAGCCCTCGGGGCCGCCAAGCGATTCGCAGCACTGCATCACGGGCGAATCGCCGAAGCTTCGGGGGTGACGGCGGTGGCGGCTTAGTTCGCGTGTGAGGCTGTCTGCCCGTGATGGTGTCTGGTAGCTTCGCCTGCACGTGACCGGCCCGAGGAGGTGAGACCCATTACCGCTCTATCAGGTTGGGTGCTCTCCTCCCCCATGGCTGTGCGGTTCATCTGACATAGGTGGCCCGGGGAGCGCCCGCAGGCACTCCCGAAAGGCAACGAACCTATGCGCTTCAGCTCGGAGACGGCCTCGGACGGCGTCTCGGAACGTCTCTTCACCCTGGATCACATCCCTGGCGTGCTCTGGTCACCCGCCGATCCCGCCGGTCGCCTCCCGCTGGTGCTGCTGGGCCATGGCGGCGGCCACCACAAAAAGGCCGAGAGCCTGGTGGCCCGCGCCCACCGCTACGTGGCCTGCGGCTTCGCGGTCGCGGCCATTGACGCGCCCGGGCACGGCGACCAGGCGAAAACCGAGCAGGACGAGAGGTCCGTGGCCGTCATCAGGGAGCGGGTGGCGCGGGTGAGCCCTCGGCCCGCAGATCTCCCGCCTCAACGCAGCGATGGCGGCGCGGGCGGTGCCCGAATGGCTGGCCACCCTGGACGCGCTCCAGAAACTCGACTGCGTCGGCGCGGGCGGGCCGGTGGGGTTCTGGGGCGTGTCGATGGGCAGCGGGATCGGCGTGCCGTTCGTGGCGGCCGAACCGAGGATCACCGCGGCCGTCTTCGGCCTGGCGGGCGGCGAATCCCTCACCGATGCGGCGGCCCGGATTACTGTCCCGGTCGAGTTCCTGCTGCAGTGGGACGACGAGGTGGTGCCGCGCGAGTCGGGCCTCGCACTGTTCGACGCCTTCGCCTCCCGCGAGAAGACACTGCACGCCAACCCCGGCCCCCACGTCGGCGTACCCGCGTTCGAGGCGGCCAGCTCAGAGCGCTTCTTCACCCGCCACCTCCGCGAAGGAGTCACTTCCGCGCCCGCTGCGTTAGCGCGACCGGCTGCACCGCTCCAGCGCGGGTGGCGAGCCGGACGCGGCGCGGAGGTGGGCGGCGGTCAGGTTCGCGGGGTCGTTGGCCAGGGCCGGGTCGGCGCCGATCACACGAGCGGCAGCTTCCGCACGCGGCGGCCGTCCCATCCTTCGGTCAGCCCGGCCAGCTCGGCGTGCAGAGCACTGTCCTCGGCCAGGTCCTTGAGGGCGGGCCAAGCCCGGCCAGGTCGGCCAGGGCCGCCGCGACGATCTGCGCCCTGGGCGCGCGTCGGGCAGGCCGAGCTCCACGATCAGGTCGGCGCGGGACAGGAACGCCTCGTCGACGGCGCGCAGGAAGTTGGTCGCCGTCACGAACAGCGTGCCGGGCAGCGTGGCCGCCAGGTGATCCATGCCGGTCAGCACGGCGTCGGTGGCCCGCTGCACGTCGACCGGGTTGGTCTCGAACGAGGCGAGGTCGCGCCGGACCGCGAAGCTGTCCACCTCGTCGATCAGGACGATGACGTGCGGGCGGCCCCGGGCCAGCTCCGGGACGACGTCGCGTAGCAGCCGGACCACGTTGCGCTGGCTCTCCCCCAGCATCTCGCTCGGCATGGCGTGCGGGTCGATCTCGATGAAGGTGGTGGCGCCCCGGTCGGCGACGGCGAGCGCCGCCGCCTGGGCCAGGCCGTGGGCCAGCGTCGTCTTCCCGGTGCCGGGCGGCCCGGCCAGCAGGATCAGGCCGCTCGGCGGGCCGGGCAGGGCGGCCAGCCGCCGCCCGTGCCGCATCGTCAGCGCCGCCGTCCCCAGCAGCCGTTCCTTGGTTCCCGGCGGCGTGACGATGTGGTCCCACGGGCCCTCGTGGTGCGAGGACGGCAGCGCATGGACCGATGCGACGCCGCGGGGCAATGAACCGCGGTCACGGCCAGGTGGGCCTGGTCAGCTCCGGCCAGTCGACCGTGGCCGGGTCGCCGGCCTGCTGGTCGCGGATGTGGTCGGGCGGCTCCTCGAACAGGACGAGCGGGTCACACAGCGCCCGCATCGTCTCCAGCAGGCTGTCGAACATGTGGATCCGGACGACCCGCGCGGTCCGTTCGGGATCGTCGTTGATGTGCTGGTGCCACAGGAAGTGGTCGACGACGATGATGTCGCCCTTCTTCCACGGGTACGTCGTGCCGCCTTCCGGCTCGGACCCGAGGTAGGAATGGCCGTGGCCCTCGACGACGTACAGCCACGCCTCGCCGGGGTGGCGGTGCATCGACTGTCCGCGGCCCGGGCCGATCTCGAACATGGCCATGGTGATGCCGGACGCCTGGTAGCCGATCGCCCGGTCCAGGAGGAAGGTCGTCCGGGTCCCGCGCGGCGTCGGGAGCATCTCCAGGCTGTCCCAGCTCGTGTGCAGCCGCCCGCTGCGCCGCGCCTGCTGGTCGGACGCCAGCCGCCGGAGCCGTTCGGCATAGGGATCGTCGCCCTTGATCGCCGGGCTGAACGGCGGCCGCGGGGGCAGCGTGGCGACGTCGGCGTCACCGCCCTCCTCCTGGATGGCCATGCCCATCGTCTCCAGCATCGGCTCGGAGGAGAAGCTCAGGAAGCGGGCGGGCCCGCTGCCCTCGTTGCCGTGCCGGTGCCAGCTCCAGGCGGGCAGGTGCAGGGAGTCACCCGGCCCCCAGTCGATGCGCTCGCCGTCGATCTCGGTCCACGCCTGGCCCGCGACGCAGAACAGCATGGCGTCCCACGAGTGGCGGTGGACCGTGCTGACCGCGCCCGGGTCGATCTCGTGCGCGGTGGCGTCCATCGAACGGGTGGCCCGCCCGCCGTCCGCCCCGACGTAGACGCCCCGGCGCATCCGCCGGCTGGTCTCGTGCATCTCGACGTCTTCCAGGGCGACCACGGTGCGGTGGTTGGCCCGCCAGGTGTCGATGAACTCGGCGCGCCGCTGCTTCTGCACGTAATAGTGGGCAACCTTGGTGGTGGTCCTCGTGCTCACTGTCCGCCCTTCTGGTTGAGGTGGTGGCCGGTTAGCTGACGTACGGGGCGATGGTGCTGGAGTCGGCCAGCGCCGCGTCGACCTGGCCCGCCAGCGTGGTACCGGGGGTGAAGCTGAGCGGCAGGGACGCCTTAACCGCCTGGGCCTGCAGGGCCGGGGACGCGGCCGCCTTCGCGAACGCCTGCCGCAGGGCGGACAGTTCGGAGGCGGGCACGCCGGCTGGGGCCGCGAAGTCATCGGAGAGGTTGCTGAGGGTCAGCGCTTCCTTGACCGCGGCCGCGTTCCGGCTGGACAGGGAGACCTGCGACAGCGTGGAGTTGATGGTCGGGACGCCGCTTAGCACCTTCTGGTAGCTGGGCAGCGACACCGAGCCTGTGACCAGCAGCGGCTTGGCCTCGTTCCCGGAGATCAGCGGGTAGAGGGTCGACATGGCCTCGAAGACGGTCTGGCCGTCCTTGGCCAGGAAGCCCTGCTTCAGTTCGGACGTGGACTGGAAGCCCGTCTCGAGCTTGTGCGGGATACCGAACGCGCCGAACACCACCCGGTTGAGCATGTCGCCGATCCCATTGCGGATGTCGAGCACGTTGACCGGGCTGGACGAGTGGACCAGCGCGGTGAAGCTCTGCGTGGATGCGCCGGGCTGGGTGACGAGCGCGTTCGGGACGACGGCGGGCTGACCGATCCAGCTGAGCTTGTTCATCTGGAACGACTCCCCGGGCTGCTTCTCGACCAGGCCGGCCACGTCGGCCCCGACGTTGACCATGCCGATGGTCAGGCCGTTAGGGCTGGCCGCCGCCATCTGGTTGCTGCCCTCGACGGTCCCCGCGCCGGCCACGTCCTCCACGTTGATGGTGGCGCCGAGTTCCTGGCCCACGTACGGCGCGAACAGGCGCGCGTACGAGTCATAGCTGCCGCCGGGCTTGTCCGGGGAGATGAGCGTGATGGTCTTGCCCTTGAAGTAGCTGGCTCCCCCGGGCGCTCCCGACGAGGACGACCCGGAGCCCGAGGATGTGCCGCACGCCGCGAGCATGGCGACCGAGGCCACGGCGGCGGTGGCCAGCGTTCCGCGGGGCCGGCGCTGGTCATCCACCGGGTGCTACGACGACGTCCTTGTCGGTTATGCATCATGCTCTGCCTTTCTGGTCCGTGCGGCCCGCATTTACCGAACGGCGCTCGCGCGCTGGAAAGCTCAGGCCAGGAGTCCGGTGAACGTGAGGTGGAAGAGGGAAACGAAGCCGAAGGCGATCAGAAACGCCGTCCCGGTGACCGCGGCCGCGAACGTGAGCCGCTGCCAGCGGCGGCCCCACTCGACCGCGGTCAGGCAGTAGGCGGCGGCGGCGACCGGCACGCCGATCTCGAAGCCGAACAGGTAGCTGGCGGCCACCGCGGCCCAGATCCAGCCGAGCGCGACCAGTTCACGCTTCGTCCGGCGGCGGCGCTCGCCGGGCAGCGCGGCCTCCGGCTGGGGCCGGGTCCGGGGCGCCGCCCGCCTGACGCGCCGCCTTGCTGGCCGCCCGCGCCGGGCCGCGGGCCACCCGCGCGGCCCGTCCGGGTCGGGGCGCCGGCGCCGGCGGTTACCTGCGCCCGCGGTGTGAGCGGCGACGGAGGCCGGCGCGCCCGCCATGGCCGGGGTGCCATCGGCGGTCGCCGCCGTCGTTCCGGACCGGCGTGCGTCTCTTAGCCGCCGGACGGCCCAGGAACTCAGCCGGAACAGCGCCACGGCTGCGGCGATGCCCGCGATGATGGCCGGAACCCGCCCGGCGTCGGGCGTGTAGCCGAGCGCGATGACCAGATAGACGATCGAGAGTACCGCGATCACGGCCTCGGTGACCGGTTCGAGGACCGGGTGCGGGGGCCGGGGCCCGCGCGCGACACGTTCGGGGGTGACGATGCCGCCGCCGTGGTGCCGCCGCCACCGCACGGTGATCAGCACGAGCAGTACGGCGCTGATGACCAGGAACACGTCGGCGAGGGGGCTGCGGGTGACGAAACCCCAGCCGTAGATGCTCTGGGTCAGGTGCAGGTTGTCGGCGAACGTGGCCCCGAGGACCAGCCCGATCGTCATAGCGGCCAGGGAGTAGCCGAGCTTGCGCATGACGACGCCGACCAGGGCGAACACCGCGAGTTCGACCACGCCGGTGAAGCCGGTCACCGCGGCGAAGCTGCCCAGCACGGCCAGGGAGACGATCACCGGCATCATCACCGGGCCGCGAACGGTGGTCGCCCGGCTCAGCCAGGGGGTGATGGCCAGGCCGACCGCGCAGGACACCAGGCCGGCGATGGCCATAACCCACATCATCGAGTAGGGCAGGGTCGGCTGCGCGCGCAGCAGGGTGGGCCCGGGCTGGACGCCCAGGATGGTCAGGGCCGCGATGAAGATGACCATGCCGACGCCGGACGGCAGGCCCAGCGCCACCGCCGGGGCCAGAGATCCGACCTCTTTGGCCAGGGATGAGCCCTCGGCCGAGGCCACGCCGGCCGGGACTCCGGTGCCGAATTCGCGGCCGTTCCGCGAGACCTGGCGGCCCAGGCTGTAGGAGATGAAGTTGGCGCTGAACCCGCCGATGCCGGGGATCAGCCCGAGCACGCCCGCGACGACCGCCGAGCGCACGACGGAGATCCAGTTCGCCCCGGTGTCCCGCAGGCCCTGGCCGACCTGCTGCCGGAACGTGTGGCGCAGCATGTTGTGCGCGCCGCTGGTGACCGACTCGTTGCGGCCGTACATCACCACCATCTGCGTCATGGCGAACACACCGAGCGCGAACGGCACCACGTTCAGCCCGCTCATCAGCGACGTGGAGCCGAAGGTGAACCGGGAGATCCCGGTCACCGGGTCGCTGCCGATGAACGAGAGCATCAGGCCGATCGCGCCGGAGAGGATCACCTTGCTGCTCGAGGTGCTCTCGCCCGTGCCGCCGATCAGCACCAGGGCCAGGATGATGATGGCCACGAACTCGGGCGGGTGGAACACGTTGATGAACGACCCGGCCACCTGGAGCAGGGCGACCAGCAGGATGCAGCCGATCCACCCGCCGGCCCAGGTCGAGGCGGCCGAGATGGCCAGGGCCCGGCCCGCCTCGCCCCGCCTGGCCATGGGGAACCCGTCCAGCGTCGTCGGGTAGGACTCGGGGGCGCCGGGCGTATTGAGCAGGATCGCGGTAATCGACGCCGCGTAATAAGAGGCGGCCTGCGTGGCCAGCATGAGCGTCACCGCCGGCACCACGCTCATGTGGTAGAGGAACGGGAGCATCAGGCTGAGCGCGAGCGACACGCCCATCCCCGGCAGCATGCCCATGAACATGCCGATCGCCATGCCGGCGATCAGCAGGCCGATGGCCTCAGGGGTGAGCAACTGGGAGAAGCCGGACAAGAGATCGTGCGTCATCGGGAACCTATCTCGCGGCCTGGCGGCAATGTCCTACCGCCCGGCCCGGCCCTGGGGGGAAACACCCACCCCGCCCGCGCGCCCCATAACGCCGCGCGAGGGGCGGCGCCAGACAGCCCCGGGCGCCGGCCTACCCACCCGCCGCAGGGAGCAAAGCGCCGCGACGCCGGTGGTGACGAACCACGGCGCCCCCCCGGGACCAGGCTGTGCCGGATCCCTCTCACAGCGTGATGTGCGCTTGATCACCCAAGAGTGGCATAAGGTCATACCATTCGCAAGAAACCGGTTCGTCACGTTTATGTAACGAGGCCGCTTTTCCCGGGCCGCCCGGCGGGACGCCGCCCAAGCCGACCGGTTGGGAGCCCCGGACGGGCAGGGGCGCACGCCCCGGACGGCAGGCACACGCTCCCCCCCGGACAGGCCAGGCACACGCCCCCGGACGGGGCCGGCACACGCCCCCGGACGGCCGGCACACGCCCCCGGACAGGCAGGGCGCACGCCGCCCCCGGACGGGGCCAGGCACACGCCCCGGGACAGGCGGGCACACGCCGGACGGCAGGCACACGCCCCCCCGGACGGCGGGCACACGCCCCCCGAACAGCAGGCACACGCCCCCCGGACGGCAGGCACACGCCCCCGGACGGCGGGCACCGCCCCCCGGACAGGCCAGGCACACGCCCCCCGGACAGGCGGCCACATCGCCCCCGGACGGCAGGCGCGCGCCCCCGGACGGGTCGGCGCACGCCCCCCGAACGGTCCCGAATCACGGCCGGGGCAGGCGTTTCCATGACGCTCCTATGTCAAGCGGCGTGCTGGGTGGGCTGGTCGAGGCGCCACGCGGCGGCGCGGAGGGTGCGGTAGACGACGTCGGACAGGTGGCGCTTGAGGACGCGGAGGGCGGCCTTGCGGGTCTCGCGGACGGTTTCACGGCGCTGGAGGAGGGCTTTCGCGCCGTCGTGGCAGCGGGCCTGAGTGAGGGCGGCGCGATGGAGGGCGGCGTTGACCTGCCGGTTCCCGCCGCGGTTGAGGCGGTGGGGGCCGTTTTCCCGGTCCCGCTGGAGACAGGTATGGGGGCGGTGCCGTTGTGCCGGGCGTAGGCGGCCTGGCTGCGGAATCGCCGGATGTCGCCGGTCTCGCCGAGGATCCGGGCGGCGCTGACCACGCCGATGCCGCAGATCTCCAGCAGCTCCGGGCACACTTCCCGGAGCAGGACCTGGAGGTCCTGGGCCAGCTGGCCGATCTCGGCTGACAGGCGGGCGACGGCCTTGAGCTGGGACAGCGCGATGCCGCGGCAGGCTGATTCCGGCAGGGCGCGCAGCCCTTCTTCCAGCAGCCGGGCAGCCCTTCGGCCTGGTCAGCGCCCGGGGCGCGGGGGCCAGGTCCGGGCTGAGGTCATGCACCAGCCAGCGGAGCCGGTTGGTCACCCTCGTCCGCTCCGCTACCAGGTCATCACGGTGATCGGCCAGCCTGCGCACGTCCAGGACCTGCGCGTTCAGCCGGGCGGCGGGCAGGAACACCTCCTCCCGCAGCGCCACCCGCGCATTGGCCAGGGCATCGATCGGGTCGGACTTGCCGCGCTCCCGGCCCCCGGACCGCGCAGCGGCCATCAGCCGGGTGGGCACGAACACGACTTCCTCCCCGGCAGCCAGCAGCTCCCGGACCAGCCCGGACGCCACGTGCCGCACGTCCTCCACCGCCCACTTCCGCTCACCCGGCTCCAGGTCCCGGGCCCAGGCGATCAGCTCCCGGTATCCCTCCCGCCGCGCTTTGACGGTCTTCACCGCCTTCTTCCGGCCCAGCTCATCGGCCGCGGCCGCGGTGTGGGTCTGCTTGTGCGGGTCCACCCCGAATACCATCATGACCAGTGTCTCCATCCATGCTCAGCTATGCGGAGGCACCCGGGACCGGGACGGCAGGGCAAATCTCAGTTGAGGCAGCAGCCACGCTCCTTATCAAGCCACGCCGCCCCGGGACCCGGGCACACCAGGCTGCCATCGACAAGTCATGGACAAGCCAGCCCGCTACGCGGGACAGCAGATCATGGGTGAGTCACCCGGCAGCCCACGCCCGCCCCACAAGAAGCAGGCACCACACAGCCTGACACTGAGATCATGGGAGCGGGGAGGGCGCTGCCCCATTCCTGCGGCCTGACCGCCAACGCCCGCCTGGCTAGCGGACGGTGGTGACGTTGATCTGGTCGAAGTCGCCGTAGGGGTTGCGGACGCCGCCGCCGCCGGACCACTGCCACATGAGCGCGTGCGGGCTGGACCGGGTTACGCCGCCGAAGAACTGGGCGCAGCTCGACGTGCCCTTCAGGCACCATCCGGTCGGCGCCGCGCCCAGGTTCGCGGTTTCCGGCTCATACGTCCACTCGTCGACGTTCGGGATCGACGCGGCGCTCCCGGTGCCGAAGATCGAGGCCCAGGTGCCCGGCTCGGAGTAGACGCCCGGGGTGTAGCCGTGCTGGGCGATAGTGAGGCGTAGAAGCCGTTGAAGTCCGCGCGGTCGACGCTGGCCGGTATGTGATAGGTCCTCACCCGGCCGCTGCACGGTGAGGTGTAGACGCTGTTCCAGCCGTTGTCGGTGCGCCGGGGCGACCCCGGGCAGCTCGACGTCGATGAACATGACCCGGTACGTTGACCGCCTGGCCGTTGGGCGTCGGCCACCGCGCGCACCGCCTGCCGCTGGCCCCCAGGCGTACGCCTCGCTGCGCCGTCCCGTTGTAGTGCGGGTCCACGCCGGGGCCGCCCATGAACCAGTAGACGCCGGTCCCGATCCCGATGCCGCGCGCGTAGTTGACGTTGGCCTGCTGGCTGTTGGCCGGCGCCCAGGCCAGGAAGCCGCCCCGGCAGCCCAGCCAGTACGACCAGCTTCCGGTCATGCCGATGTAGCCGCCGTAGTTTCCGCCGACGTGCGGTACCTGGTACGGGGCGCTCCCGGTGATCGTCACGGGCCAGCTGTCGGTGCCGTAGTAGAAGCCGGGCGGGCTGTCGCCGGCGGGCACGCTGACCTGACCGGCCGCGCGTACGGCCGCCGCCCCGCGGACCGCCGCTCCGGCGCGGGCACCGGTGCCGGCGGCGGCGATGCCTCCGGCCATAACCAGCGCCGCCGTAATGGCGAGCGCCAGGCGCGTTCGTTTCATCATGGGCCCCATCCGCCTCGTGGCCGTCCCGTTATTGGTGCGTGATGTTATCGATGAACTGGATGCTACGGCCCTTAAGACGCCAAACGACGCGCCCAGGTTGGGCGATCGGGACGTGTGTGTCGTCTGCGTAAACGGCAGTCATTCAAGGTGCGGACATCTGGTGAAGCGCCGATGGTGGTGTGCAAGGCTTGCCCCATGGGAGCGGACGAGCCCCGGCAGCTGGTGCTGCTCCGGCACGCCAAGTCGGCGTGGCCGGACGTGGCCGACAGCGAGCGCCCGCTGTCCGACCGCGGGCGCCGGGACGCCCCGGCCATGGGGCACTGGCTGCGCGCCACCGGGTACCTGCCCGACCTGGTGCTGTGCTCCCCGGCGCGCCGCACCCGGGAAACGTGGGACCTGGTGGCGGGCGAACTGGGGGCGAGCCGGCCGTCAGCTACGAGCCGCGGATCTACGAGGCGACCGCACTGAGCCTGCTGCACCTGCTCCGCGAGACGGGCGGGAAGCACCGGACGGTCCTGCTGCTCGGGCACAATCCCGGGCTCGCCGAACTGGCCGTGGGCATCGCGCAGATGACCGACGGCCCGGCGGCCAAGCCGCTGGAGCGGGCCCGGGCCAAGTTCCCGACCGCCGCGGTGGCGGTGCTGGAGTTCACCGGCGAATGGGCGGACCTGACCCCCGGTGAGGTGCGGATGACCGAGTTCGCGACCCCCCGGGAAGTATCAGAGTTACCAAAATCTCACTTTTTAGTTATATCCCGGTGTCTTACTTAGACGTAACTTCTGGGAAACGTTGCGTACTCGCGAGTAGTTTCCGGGGGTTCCGGGGGGTCGCCCCCGGACCAGCACCGCGGGCTGCCCGTGAGTAGCTTCCCCGCTAGTCGCCCCTGGGAGACCACGATGACGAGGCTCCGGCGGCCGGGCTCCCGGCCTATCTGCGCACTGCTCACTGCGGCGGCACTCGCCTTCCCGCTCACCGCATCCTCCACGGCCATGGCCGCCTCCGCGAGCACCACCGCCCGGACCGCCGCGACCGGCCGGACCGCCGTCACCGCGCGAACGGCCGCGACCGGCCGGACCGCCGCCTCGCGCGAACGGCCGCCTCCGCGCGAACGGCCGCTACCGCCGGGACCGCGACGGCCGCTACCGCGCAGGACTGCGCGTCCGCGCCGGCCGGCGGGGCGTTCTACGTGCCGCCGAACCCGCTGCCGGCCGGCCAGCACGGCGACGTCATCTGGTGCCGGCCGTCGTTCTCGCCGGTGCCCGGGGCCCGCGCCTGGCAGGTCCTCTACCTCTCGACCACCGTGTCCGGCCAGCCCACCGCGATCTCCGGAACGGTCTTCGTGCCGGAGGCTCCCTATCCCGGCACCCGCCCCGTGGTGGCGTACGCGCCGGCACCCAGGGCTGGGGCGACCAGTGCGCCCCGTCCAGCGAGATCGCCTCCGGCACCTTCGACGAGCAGTTCGCGGTCAACAACCTGCTCGCCCGGGGCTGGGCCGTGACCGTCACCGACTACCCGGGGCTCGGAACGCCCGGCGACGAGACCTACAACGTCGGCATCCCCGAGGGTTACGGGGTGCTCGACGCGCTGCGCGCGGCGACACTGCTCCCGGGCGCGGGCCTGAGCACGGCCGCGCCGATGGCCATCGAGGGCTACTCCCAGGGCGGCGGGGCCGCCGACTGGGCCGCGCAGCTTCAGCCGTCCTACGCCCCCGGGCTCAGGCTGGCCGCAGTCGCGGCCGGAGGCACGCCGGCCAACCTCCAGGCGGTCGCGGACAACATCAACGGGACGGCCTTCTTCGCCTTCCTCGCGGGGAGCGCCATCGGGTTCAACGCCGCCTACCCGTCGCTCGACCTGAACGGCGAGCTTACCCCGGCCGGGCGGGCGGCGATGGCGCAGCTCGACACGATGTGCCAGACGCAGGGCCTGCTGACCTACGCGGGCCACCACATCCAGGACTACACCGTGGGCGGCGTGAACCCGATGACCGAGCCGAAGTGGGAGGCGGTGCTGAACGCCAATGACCTGGGCACCATGAAGCCGCAGGTGCCGCTGTACCAGTACCACGGGCTGCTCGACGAGGTCATCCCGTGGAGTGTGGAGCAGGCGCTGCACCGCCAGTACTGCGCGATGGGCGTGACCACCCAGCTCACCGGCTACGCCGGCGACCACGTCCTGACCCAGGTGCTGGCCCAGGTCGACGTGGCCAACTGGATCAGTGCCCGCCTGGCCGGCGCCCCCGCCCCCAGCAACTGCTGACGCCGGCCCGCACGCCAGGCTACCTGCCGGCCCTCAGGCCGGCCACGGCCGGGATGACCTGGCTGCCGATGACTTCCAGCGGCGTCACCTGCCAGACGTTCGCCACGCCGCCGACCGCCATGTCGAAACCCATCTCGGCCAGCCCGCCCAGCTGGTCGACGACCGCGCCGGCCTTCTCGCCCTTCTCACCGACGTCGAACAGGAAGTAGCACGTCTTCTCGATCTCGTCGTAGTCGCGGCCCTCACGCTCGCAGTGCTCGCGCAGCACGTCGAGTTTGTGAGCGAGGTCCGGGCCGGGGAACAGGTTGCAGGCCTGCGCGTACCGGGCGACCAGCCGCAGCGTCTTCTTCTCCCCGCTGCCGCCGATCATGATGGGCGGGTGCGGCTGGACAGCGCCTGCGGTGAGTTCAGCGGCCGTTCCAGCTGGTAGTACTGGCCCCGGTAGGGGGTCTCGTCGCCGCGCCACATCTGCAGGCAGATCTGGATGGTCTCCTCGAGCCGCTCGAAGCGCTCGGCGACCGGCGGGAACGGAAACCCGAGACCGCGGGACTCTTCCTCGTTCCACCCCGCGCCGATGCCCAGCCACGCCCGGCCGCCCGACAGGACGTCCAGGGTGGTGACGATCTTGGCCAGCAGGCCGGGATACCGGTAGATGGCCCCCGTGACCAGGGTGGCCAGCTTGGCCCGCGACGTGTGGGCCGCGAGATAGCCGAGCGTGGTGTAGGCCTCGAGCATCTCGTGCTCGGGCGGCCCGACCGCGCGGATCTGGAAGAAGTGGTCCATCACCGCGACCATGTCAAAGCCGGCGTCGTCCGCGGTGCGGGCGACGGTGGCCAGGTCCGCGCCGAGCCGCGGCGGGTTCCGGTCCGCCCGGCCGCCGCCCAGCCGCCCACTGGCCCCGCCGGCTGCCCGGGTGCTCAGCCGCGGCCGTCGATCAGGCGCCCGCGGATTCCCTCGTCCAGTGCCGCGTCCGCGGCCGTCCACGCCAGGGCGATCGCCCCGTCGACCAGGGCCGCGTCGGCCTCCGGCGTGACGCAGTGGGCGGCGAACTCCTTCTGGTGGTTGACCGCCGGCAGCGAGCCGATCCCGATGTAGGGGTGGATGGCGGGCAGCAGCAGCGACACGTTGCCCATGTCGGTCGAGGCGCGGTTCATCCGCCCGGCCGCCGCAGCGGGCCCGTCGGAGTCGGCCGGGGTGAAGCGGCGGCCGAGCCGTTCCGCGTTGGCCCGGTACAGGGGCAGCAGGTCCGGGTCGTTGCGGAATTCGGCGTAGGGGGGCGCCTCCACCTCGATCTCGATTCCGCATCCGGTGGCGAGCGCCCCGGCCTCGAAGCAGGCCCGGACCCGCGGCTCGAGGGCGGCCAGGGCGCCGAGGGTTTCGGCGCGGACGTACCAGCGGCCCTCGGTGTCATCCGGGATCGCGTTGGGCGCGTCGCCGCCCCGGGTCACGATCCCGTGCACCCGGGTGCTCGGCGCGAGCTGCTGGCGGAGCAGGCCGATGGCCACCTGGGCGACGGTGAACGCGTCGGCGGCGTTGACGCCGTGCTCCGGGTAGGCGGCGGCGTGCGTGGCCTGCCCCCGGTAGCGGATCTTCAGGTGGGAGACCGCGAACGGCCGGGCCTCGGCGACGTCTACCGGGCCGGGGTGCACCATCATCGCCGCGTGCAGGCCGGTGAACGCGCCCCGTTCCAGCATGTAGACCTTGCCCCCGCCGCCTTCCTCGGCGGGAGTGCCGAGCACGGTCACGGTCAGCCCCAGGTCGTCGGCCGCGGTGGCGAGCGCGCGCCCGGCGCCGACCGCGGCGGCCGCGATGATGTTGTGCCCGCAGGCGTGCCCCAGGCCGGGCAGGGCGTCGTATTCGGCGCAGATGCCGATGTGCAGCGGGCCGAGCCGGCCCGGGCGATGAACGCCGTGGGCATCCCGCAGGCGTTCGCCTCCACGTCGAACCCGGCGTCGGCCAGCTCGGCGGCGACCCAGGCGGCGGCCCGTTCCTCGGCCCAGGCGACCTCGGGGTAGGCGTGCAGGCGGTGACTCAGGCCGGTCAGCCGGTCCCGCGCGTCCGAGACCGCCGTGGCGATCATCTCCTTGGCGTCCATCCGCCGTCCTCTCTGCGCCTCATCCCGCCGCGGGAGCGGGACCGATCCCGAACGTCACGCCGGCCCCGAGGAACCGCCCGATGTCGGCCGCCTCGGCCGCCAGCCCGGCCAGGCTCGCCTCCGGCAGCGTGGTGAACGGCTCGACGGTGAGCCGTGCCGTCCCGCTCGGCCGGGCGTCACGGGCGAGCCGCCAGGTGCCCGCCACTCGCCCATCGACAATAACCGCAGGCTGGATGAATCCGCCTCCGGCCTGAATCCGCTTAGCGTGCCGGGAGTCGAGCACCAGGCCGCGGTCGCGGTAACCGAGCAGGAACGGGTCGAAGTGCCCGAGCAGCCGCGGCGCCAGGTCAGCCCGCGCGTCCAGGCCATCCCCGCCGGCCAGCGCCGCCAGCCGCTCACCCGAGCCCGCCGCGGTCACCGGGACCAGGGCGCCCGCGATCAGGTCCCACGCGCGCCTGGCGTCCGCGGCGGGCAGCCCCGACCAGGCGGCGAAGTCGGCCGCGGCGGCTGGGCCGTAGCCGCCGAGGTAGCGGCGGGCCAGCTCGGCCAGGGACTCGTCCCGGCCCAGGGACGGCGCGTCCGGCGCCCATTCGTCGAGCAGGACGTAGGGCTCCTCGCCCGGGCCGTCGGGTCCCCGGCAGATCAGGGCGCGGTTCGCGGCGTAGCCGAGCAGGTGCGGCGGCTGCTGCGTCCGGGGGTCGATCGAGATGCCCTCGGCGGCCAGCCGGGCGACCAGCTCGGCCCGGGTCAGCGGCGGTGATCCGGCCAGGATCGCGGCCAGCGCGGTCAGCGCGCGCTCGCAGGTCGCGTCGTCCAGCCCCAGCTGCTCGCGCCGGCGCCGGCCCTGGGCCGCGAACACCGGGCCGAGCAGGCTGACCATCCACCGGACGTCGGGGGTGGCCACCATGTGCAGCGTCCCGCGCATGGCCCAGGTGCGGGTGACCTCACGGCCCGAGCCGGACGCCCGGTCCACGTCGGCCGCCGTGAGTCCGTTGGTCCGGGCCCGGACCGCGAGCCGGGCCGGCGGCGCGGCCTGGGCCTGGAGCCCGCCCAGGTGACCGGCCGCGGCCACCACCGAGCCGGCCCGCGGCCCGCCGAGCAGGTGCGCGCGCAGCCGCCGGGCCCGCAGCTGGCCGGCGGTCAGGGATTCGGTCACGGTTCCTTGCACCTTCCGGCTCTGGGGTGTACCTGGCACCACCATCATCCGGCCGGCCACGCTAACGACAGCGGAACGCCGCCGCCGGGAGGCTGACCTCATGGCCTGCCGTGAGCGGCCACCGCGCGGTGCGCCTGACGCAGTAACAGAGCCGTTCGGTGGCCGATTTCAGGTTGTCTTATCTGGTCGCCGGCCGCGAGCATGGGGTGATGCAGTATGCCGCGCAACGCCCGAACGAGACACTCGTGCACGGCCCGGTGACGCTCCGCCGCTGGGAGCCCGGCGACGCGGAAGCGGCCTATCTGGCCGTCGCCGAGTCGTCGGATCACCTGCGTCCGTGGATGCCGTGGGCGGCCGGGTACAGCCGGGAAGCCGCGGCCGAATTCATCGCCGCCTGCGAGCGGGAATGGGAATCCGGCGCCGCGTACAACTACGCGATCACCCAGGACGGCAAGATCGTGGGCAGCTGCGGCCTGATGGCCAGGATCGGGCCCGGCGGCCTGGAGATCGGCTACTGGGTCCACCAGGCCCATATCCGCCAGGGCCTGGCCACCGCCGCGGCCGCCGCCCTGACGGATGAGGCGTTCCGCCTGCCGGGCATCGACCGGGTGGAGATCGTCCACGACGAGCTGAACGGTCCCAGCGGCGGCGTTCCGCGGAAGCTGGGGTTCACCGAAGCCGGCCAGCGCCTCCTCGAGCCGCCGCCGGCCGCCGGCACCGGCGTGGGCATCGTCTGGCGCCTGACCCGGCCCCAGCGGCCTCGGGCCGCCATGAGCTAGGCCGGCTTGCGGTCCTGGCTGACCTCGAGGGTGCTGCCCTCGAGGAGGACCCGGGCGACCAGGTCCGGGTCGTCGGTCATCGGCACGTGCCCGCAGCCCGGCAGCGAAACGAAGCGGGCCTGAGGCAGCCGCTCCCGTGCGACGCGGGCCTGGCTGGGCGGCAGCAGCCGGTCGTGCGTGCCCCACGCGATGGTGACGGGCACGTCGCCGGGGATGCTGAGGGTGAAGTCCACCCGCGAATCGAGGACCGCGTTCATCGCGTCCCGGGCGGCCAGGAACGCCGTCGTGTCGGCGACCGCCTGCTCCGGGCTGAGCCGGGACGGCCGGTGGACGATCGTGGCGAACATCAGCGCCCGCCCGGCCGTGGTCCGGGCCAGCAACGGCGCGACGGGCCGGATACCCGCCCCGGCCACCTGCATGACCTTGAAGTTCGCCTTGGCCAGCCGATGCTGACGGTCATTCACCCAGAAGCCGGCCTGCGACAGCCCGGTCACGGTCGCGGCCCGGCCCAGGGCGGCGGTGATCAGCGCGAGTGCCCCGCCGAGTGAGTTCCCCGCCAGGTGCGGACGCTCCAGGCCCAGCTCGTCCAGGAAGCCGATCACCTCCTCGGCCATGGCCTCGACCGGCGGACGGCCGGCCAGGCGCAGCGGCGGGGACTCGCCGTGGCCCGGCAGGTCGACGAGGATCAGCTCCCGGCTGGGTGCCAGCCGGTCGACGACGGCGTTCCAGGCCTGCCGCCGGTGCCCGACGCCATGCAGCAGCACCATCGGCGGTCCCGATCCCAGGCGTTCGTGCGCAAGCCCCACAGCGGACCTCCCTACTGGCAAGTAACAAGCATCGTACGCCGGTGCCGGGGCCGGGAAAAGAGGTGAATGCGACCGGCCGGGAGGCCGGCGGGAGGTAGCTGTGGCTGGGCGGTCAGGCGGGCCCGGCGGTCAGCCGTGCGCCGCGCTGAGCGCCGTCACGACGGCCAGCACCAGCGTGAGGCCGGCCGCCGAGCCGTGCAGCAGGATCAGCCGGGGCGGGAAGTGGGGACCCCCGGCCGGGCGCCGGGCCGCCCCCCGGCTTCTGAGGAACCAGGAGAGACCGGCCCCGATGGTCGCCACGATCACCCCGAACGCCATCCACGCGAACGCGGGGAAGCGGGTGACGACGAAGGCGATCATGCAGCCCAGGCCGATGGCGCCCAGCGCCGGGTGCATGAACTCGAGCAGGGGGTGCTCACCGGGCCGGGTGGTGATCCGCGTGTGCGGGATGGGCGGGACGCCGGGCCCGGCCGCATACGCCGCGTCCGCGGCCGGCCCGCCCGCTCCGGCCAGGACGGGTTCGGCGGCCGCGGGCTCGCCGTCGCGGGCTCCGCGGGCGGGTTTTCCCGCGCTCAGCAGGTTCAGGCCCGCCACCACCGTAACAATCCACAGGAACAAGGCCGCGAGGTCCAACCGGGACTCCCTTCGCGCGGACCATGGTGCGTTCCGGCCCGCCGCGCCCGGGCCGGCCTCATGCGGCCGGAAGGTGCACACCGGCCACCAGGATGCGAATGTAGCCGAACGAGCAGTGGGACGCGTCCTCGCCCCCGTGCGGGGCCAACACGCCTGGCACCTGCGGTTCCCGGGCCGGCGCAACCGATAGCGTGGTCGGTCATGGGCTTCGCGAAGGCTAACTCGGTGGATGGCGAAATGATCGACCTGGCCATCAGCCAGGCCCGGGCGAGCCTGGACGCGGGGGGCGTCCCGGTCGGCGCGGTGCTCGCCGTGGCCGATCAGGTCATCGCGGCCGGGCACAACGAGCGGGTGCAGCGGGGTGACCCGGTCGCGCACGGTGAGATCTCGTGCCTGCGCAACGCCGGGCGGCGCACGACGTACGAGGGCACCACGATGTACACGACGCTGTCGCCGTGCATCATGTGCAGCGGGGCGATCCTGCTGTTTCAGATCCCCCGGGTCGTCGTGGGTGAGGCCGAGACGTTCGCCGGCGACCTGGAATTCCTCTCCGGCCGGGGCGTCGAGGTCGTGCTGCTCGACGACGACCGCTGCGTGTCCCTGATGCGGGAGTTCCAGCAGCGGTACCCGGAGATCTGGAGCGAGGACATCGGCGGGCGCTAGCCGGATACGGCTTCGGGGCGCGGCGGACCGCGAAACGGCGGATTAAGCTATCCCTAATTCCGCTGGCCGGGCCCAAGGGGCCCAACGCCGGGAGGCCGCATGCAGGTTCCGTCGCACGTCGAGTACGAGCGAGCAGCCACGGTCAGCCACGCGCTCGAGCTGCTCGCCCGGTTCGGCCCGGAAGCGCGGGTGCTCGCGGGCGGCCACAGCCTCATCCCGATGATGAAGCTCCGGCTGGCCCAGCCGGAGACGCTGGTCGACATCACTGGTCTCGGTGAGCTGGCCCGGATCACGGTCGAGGGCGGCCATCTGCGGATCGGCGCGCTCGTCACGCACGCCCAGCTGCTGGACTCGGCCCTGGCCGGCGAGCACTTCCCGATCTTCCACGACGCCGAACGGGTGATCGCCGACCCGATCGTGCGCAACTGGGGAACCGTCGGCGGCTCGCTGTGCCAGGCCGACCCGTCGGAGGACCTGTCCGCCGTCTTCAGCGCGATCGGCGCGACCGCCGTGATCCAGGGCCCCGGCCGGGCCCGGCAGGTCCCGGCGCGGGAGTTTCACCTCGGCCCGTACGAGACCGTCGTCGCCCCCGGTGAGCTGCTGGTCGAGCTGCGCGTGCCGATCAGGCCGGGCGCCGGCAGCGCGTATGAGAAGGTGGCCCGGCGCGTGGGCGACTGGTCGGTGGCCGCGGCCGGGGCGATCGTATGGCTGGACGGGGCGGCCGGAGCGGGCGGGGCGGGCCGAGCGGGCGGGGCGGGCGGAGCGGGCCGCCGGCTCTCGGTGGCCGAGGCCGGGATCGGCCTGACCGCGGTGGGCGCCGAGCACTTCGTCGCCGCCGAGGCCGAAGACTTCCTGCGGGGCCAGCCGGCCGACGACGCGACGTTCGCCCGCGCCGGGCAGATCGCCGCGGAGCACTGCCACCCGGTCGCCGATCAGCGCGGCCCCACCGACTACAAGCGGCACCTGGCCGCGGAGCTGACCGTCCGCGCGCTGCGCCGGGCGGCCGCCCGGGCCACCGGCCGGGAGGCGTGACATGGAAGTCACCATGACCGTCAACGGGACCGAGTACACCCGCGACGTGGAGCCGCGGCTGCTGCTGATCCATTTCCTCCGCGACGAGCTGGAGCTCACCGGCAGCCACTGGGGCTGCGACACCTCCAATTGCGGGGTGTGCGTGGTCTGGCTGGACGGCACCCCCCTCAAGTCCTGCACGGCGCTCGCGGCGATGGCGGGCGGCCGCAGCATCACCACGGTCGAGGGCCTGGAGCGCGACGGCCAGCTCGACCCGGTCCAGGAGGGTTTCGTGGCCTGCCACGGGCTGCAGTGCGGCTTCTGCACGCCGGGCATGATGATGACCGCGCGGTGGCTCCTCGACCATCGGCCGGACCCGTCCGAGTACGAGATCAGGGAGGCGATCTCGGGCCAGATCTGCCGGTGCACCGGGTACGAGAACATCGTGCGGTCCATCCGCTGGGCGGCGGAACACGCGAGGCCGGCGTGACCGCGGCCGGTGACCCGGCCGCGCCCATGGGGTTCGGGCCGATGCGGCGCAAGGAGGACGCCCGGTTCATCCGCGGCCTGGGCCGCTACATCGATGATGTCCGGTGGCCGGGGATGCTGCACGGCGCGATCCTGCGCAGCCCCTACGCGCACGCCCGGGTCCGGTCGGTCGACGTGACCGCGGCGCAGGCGCATCCCAAGGTCAGGGCGGTCATCACCGGCCAGGCCCTGCAGGACCTGGGCCTGGCCTGGATGCCGACGCTGTCCAGCGACGTCCAGGCCGTGCTGGCCACCGACAAGGTCCGCTTCCAGGGCCAGGAGGTCGCGTTCGTGGTCGCCGACGACCGGTACGCGGCCCGCGACGCGCTCGAACTGATCGATGTCGACTACGAGCCGCTGCCCGCGGTCATGGACGCCCGGCACGCGATGGACTCCGATGCGCCGCTGATCCGTGACGACCTGCCCGCGCCGCCCGGCCCGGCTGGCAACCGCATCTTCGACTGGGAAACCGGCGACGCCGCGCGCACCGACGAGGTGTTCGCCCGGGCCGAGGTGACCGTGGCGCAGGACATGCTGTACCCGCGGGTGCACCCGGCGCCGCTGGAGACCTGCGGCGCGGTCGCCGACTTCGACAAGCTCACCGGCAAGCTGACCATGTGGTCGACGTCGCAGGCGCCGCACGCGCACCGCACGCTGTACGCGCATGGTCGCCCGGCTGCCCGAGCACAAGATCCGGGTGATCTCCCCGGACATCGGCGGCGGGTTCGGCAACAAGGTCCCCATCTACCCCGGGTACGTCTGCGCGATCGTCGCCTCGATGCGTCACCGGCCGGCCGGTCAAGTGGGTGGAGGACCGGTCGGAGAACCTGATGAGCACCACGTTCGCGCGCGACTACCACATGCGCGGCGAGATCGCGGCGACCCGCGACGGCAAGATCCTCGCCGTGCGGGCGAAGGTCCTGGCCGATCACGGCGCGTTCAACGGCAGCGCGCAGCCCTCGAAGTTCCCGGCCGGGTTCTTCGGCGTATTCACCGGCTCCTACGATCTCGAGGCCGCCCACTGCCAGGTGACCGGCGTCTACACGAACAAGGCGCCGGGCGGCGTCGCCTACTCGTGCTCGTTCCGGATCACCGAGGCCGTCTACCTGGTCGAGCGGATGGTCGACATGCTCGCCGCCGAGCTGGGCATCGACCCGGCCGAGCTGCGGATGCGCAACCTGCTGCGCCCCGACCAGTTCCCCTACACCTGCGCCACCGGGTGGGTCTACGACTCCGGTGACTACCCCCGCACGCTGGAGGTGGCCCTGGATCTGGCCGGTTACGCCGGGCTGCGCCGTGAGCAGGCCGCCCGCCGGGAGCGCGGCGAGCTGATGGGCATCGGGGTCAGCTTCTTCACCGAGGCGGTCGGCGCGGGCCCGCGCAAGCACATGGACATCCTCGGGCTGGGCATGGCGGACGGCGCCGAGCTGAGGGTGCACCCGACCGGCACGGCGGTCCTGCGGATCTCGGTGCAGACCCAGGGCCAGGGGCACGAGACGACGTTCGCCCAGATCGTCGCCGAGGAACTGGGCATCGCGCCCGACGACGTCGAGGTCGTGCACGGCGACACCGACCAGACGCCGTTCGGGCTCGGCACCTACGGCTCCCGGTCCACGCCCGTGTCGGGCGCCGCGGCCGCGGTGGCCGCCCGCCGGGTGCGGGAACGGGCCCGGATCGTCGCCTCGGCCATGCTCGAGGTCTCCCCGGACGACCTGGAGTGGGAGAAGGGCCGCTGGTTCGTGCGCGGCGACCCGGACCACGGCGCGACGATGAAGGAGATCGCCCTGGCCGCCCACTCCAGCCTGGAACTCCCCGAGGGCGTGGAAGGCCACCTCGACGCGAGCTGCGTCTACAACCCCCCGAACCTGACCTACCCGTGCGGCGCCTACATCTGCGTCGTGGACGTGGACCCGGGCACCGGCCAGGTCGAGGTGCGGCGGTTCGTGGCCGTGGACGACTGCGGGGTGCGGATCAACCCGATGATCGTCGAGGGCCAGATCCACGGCGGCCTGGCCGACGGAGTGGGGATGGCCCTGATGGAGGTGATCACCTTCGATCCGGACGGCAACTGCCTGAGCGGCTCGTTCATGGACTACCTGCTGCCGACCGCGCTGGAGTGCCCGTCCTGGGAGCTGGGCGAGACGGTTACCCCGTCGCCGCACCATCCGATCGGCGCCAAGGGCGTGGGGGAGTCCGCGACCGTGGGATCGCCGGCCGCGGTGGTCAACGCGGTCATGGATGCCGTGGCCCCGTACGGCGTCCGGCACGCCGATATGCCGCTGACGCCCGCGCAGGTGTGGCGGGCGATCCAGGGCCGCCCGCTGCGCACCGACCTCACCCAGCCGTAGCCGATACACTCGCAGCGTATGAGTGCGGCGGAAGAACTCGACGGGCGGTTCCCTGATGTGGCCGCGCTGGTCTCTGCGCTGGACGACACCGGGTACCTGGCCGGGACCGAGCTGGCGACGGCCCTGTTCCTCGCGGTCCGCATGGGCCAGCCGATCCTGCTCGAGGGCGAGCCGGGCGTCGGCAAGACGGAGGCCGCGAAGGCCCTGGCCACCGCGCTCGGGACCACCATGGTGCGGTTGCAGTGCTATGAGGGGATCGCGGCGGCCGAGGCGCTGTACGAGTGGAATTACCCGCGCCAGCTGCTCGCCATCCGGCTGGCCGAGGCGACCGGGGAATCGGTCCGCGAAGCCGACCTGTTCACCGACGACTACCTGCTGGCCCGGCCGCTGCTCGCCGCGCTCGACCATCCGGGCCCGCGCCCCGCGGTGCTGCTCATCGACGAGGTCGACCGGGCCGACGACGAGTTCGAGGCGTTCCTGTTCGAGCTGCTGGCCGAGTCGGCCGTCACCATCCCCGAGCTCGGCACGCGCCGGGCGGCGCTGCCCCCGGTCGTCGTGCTGACCTCGAACCGCACGCGGGATCTGCACGACGCCCTCAAGCGCCGGTGCCTCTACCACTGGATCGGCTACCCGGATCCGGAGCGGGTGGCCGCCATCATCCGCCGCCGGGTCCCGGCCGCCTCGGAACGCCTCGCGGTCCAGGTGGCCGAGTCGGTGCGGCGGCTGCGCGGCCTCGACCTGACCAAGCCACCGGGCATCGCGGAAGCGGTCAACTGGGCCACCGCGCTCGGCGTCTTCGGCGAGACGGAGCTGACACCGGCCGCCGCGACCAGGACGATGAGCACGGTCGTGAAGTACTCCGAGGACGAGGAGACGGTCCGCAGCGCCGGGATCGCCACCCTCGTCGAGCCGGGTGACTGAGCCGGGACCCGGTGCCACGGGCCGGGCCGCCGATGTCGCCGCGGTGACGGCCGAGTTCGGCGCGGCCCTGCACGAGGCCGGCGTCCCGGTTGATCCGGGACGCTGCGAGCGGTTCGCCCGCGCCGTCACGCTCATGCGCCCCCGGTCGGTGCGGGAACTGCACGCCTGCGGGCTGGCCACGCTGGTCTCCGGCCCGGATCAGATCGAGATCTACGACCGGGTCTTCGCGGCCGCGTTCGGCGAGCGGCTGGAGGTGGCCGTCCCGGCCAGCACCGGCGACCCGGCCGGGGAGCCGGACCCGCGCACCGACGGCGAACCGCCGCCCGGGGCGCCCCCCACGCCGCAGCTGGCCCAGCTGGCCGCCGACGGGCGGCCGGGCCGCCGGACGGGGACGGGCCGGAGCCCGACGGTGCCGTGCCGTGGCGGACGGTGTCGTCCGCGGCCGAGCGGCTGGCCAGCCGGGACTTCTCCGACCTGTCCACGGCGGAGCTCAGCGAGCTGGAAGCCCTGATGCGCCAGCTCGCGCTGGCCACCCCGCCCCGCAGGACCCGCCGGTACCGCCCCAAGGCCGACGGCAAACGCCCCGACCTGCGGGCGACGCTGCGCCAGGCCCGGCGCACGGCCGGCGAGCCGGTGCAGCTCGCGCGCCGGGCTCCCCGCCTGCGCCCGCGGCGGCTCATCGTGCTGTGCGACATCTCCGGCTCGATGGAGCCCTACGCCCGCGCGATGCTCCAGCTTCTCTACTGTGCTAGCCGGACTGGGGCGAGCCGGACTGGGGCGAGCGGACGGGGCCAGCGGACTGGGGTGAGCCGGGTGGGGCGAGCCGGACGGGGCCAGCCGCGGTGGGGCGAGCCGGGCCGGGGCCAGCGGGCCGGGCGGCCCGGGACGGCCGCCTCGGCCCGGCCCGCGCCGAGGTGTTCACGTTCGCGACCCGGCTGACCCGGATCACGGCCGAGCTGGCCGGGGCGCGGCCCGAGACGGTGCTGGCCCGCGCGGGCGCGGCCGCCCCCGACTGGTCCGGCGGGACCAGGATCGGCGCGTCCATCAAGGAGTTCAACGACGTCTACGGCTGCCCCGGGCTGGCCCGGGGCGCCGTCGTGCTGATCATCTCCGACGGCTGGGAGACCGGCGACCCGGCTCAGCTCGGCGCCGAGATGGCCCGCCTGTCCCGGGTGGCCTACAAGATCGTCTGGGCCAACCCGCGGACCAAGAGCCCGCGGTACCGGCCCGAGGTGGCGGGCATGGCCGCCGCCTGGCCCTACTGCGACGCGGTGGTGAGCGCGCACAGCCTCAATGCGCTCGACGACCTGATCGCCGCGCTGGCCCGGCCGTCCTGACCGCCGGCGGCCAGCCGGCCGCCAGTGAGCAAGCTCGGCTGAACCAGCTGAGCTGAGCGAGCCCGCCCCGGCGCTGGGACGTTGGGGCGGGCCCGCGTCTTCGGCCAGCCTGGTTCGTCAGGCGACCGTGAGCTGGATGGTGTGGTAGCCGGTCGCGCCGTTCGGTTCCATCCCGTGCCGGGTGGCCGTCTGGGTGTAGCCCGTGTTGTCGGTGGCCCGCACCTGGATCGTGTGGGTGCCCGGCGTGGCGTCCCAGCGGTAGTACCACTGCCGCCAGGTGTCGTAGGTGTCCTGGGCCGCGAGCGTGGCCTCCCGGAACACGCCGTTCACGCCGACCTCGACCGCCGCGATCCCCTTGTGCTGCGCCCAGGCGACCCCGGCCACGGTCACCGCGCCCGCCTTGACGTTCCCGCCGGCCTTCGGTGTGTCGATGCGGGACTCGGTCTTGATCTCGGCCTGCTTCGACCAGCCGCGCTTGGTCCAGTACGCGTCGAAGGCGGCGAAGGTGGTCAGCTCCATGTCGACGACCCACTTGCACGCGGACACGTAGCCGTACAGGCCGGGGACGACGACCCGCACCGGGAAGCCGTGCTCGGCCGGCAGCGGCACGCCGTTCATCCCGTAGGCCAGGAGCGAGTGCCGGCCGTCCATGATCGCCTCGGTGGACACGCCCAGGTTCATCCCGTTGATGTCGCGCATCACGATCTGGCTGGCACCCGGCTGCACCCCGGCCTCACGGAGCAGGTCGGCGAACGGGGTGCCCTGCCAGCGGGCGTTGCCCAGGAGTTCCCCGCCGACCGACTCGTTCACGCAGCAGATCGTGATGTCGCGTTCCAGCGGCGGCCGCTTGAGGAGCTCGTCGAAGCTGATGGTCATCGGCTTGTCCACCATGCCGTGGATCCGCAGCGACCATTGCTGCGTGGTGATCTGCGGCACGACCAGCGCGGTGTCGACCCGGTAGAAGCCGGCGTTCGACGTGTAGAAGGGGGTCAGGCCCGGGATGTTGAGCTCCGTGCCGTGGCGCAGCGGGGCGACCTTCTTGGCCGGGGGAATCAGCTTGACCGCGGCCCGGGAGGCGTTGGCGTTGAACCGCTGGTTGGACAGGGCCTGGCCGCCGATACCGGCCGCCGCGGCCACGCCGGCCACCGACAGGCCCGCCTTGAGGAACTTGCGGCGGTCGGTGCCGCCCATGTCCGCGCTCATACCCGCGCACCTCCCGCGCTGGCATGGGCCCGGCGATAGCCGTCGCGTGTCCGGCGCGTGACCGCTCCCACGGGCCCGGGGGCGGCGGCCCAGACGAGCAGCACCAGGGCGGCCATGCCGGCCGCGCCGCCGATGAGGGAGGGGATCCCATCGGTGGCGCGGCCCTCGGGCCGGGTTATGGCCACGAACGCGCCGAAGGCACCGAAGGCGGCCATCCCGATCACCCCCACGGCGAGCCGTCTCCTGGCCAGCAGCCCGATGGCCATGGCGATCATCGCGATGACGACGTACATGCCGAGGAGGAGGACGTTCTTGTCGTTCTGGCCGAAGTACTGGATGGCGAACTGCTTCAGCGCGGACGGCGTCCGGTCGATCGCCGCCTCGCCGACCGCGATGACCGGTGACGCCTGCGGCCGGACGAACGCCGCCGCCAGGACGGCCACGCCGATCGCGGTCGCGCCCGACAGGAAGCCCGCGGCGGCGCCGGCGAGAATCCCGCGCCCGCGCGGATGCGGCCCCCGGCCCCCGGCCGCCCGGTGGTGGCCGGTTCGGGGCTCTCGTAGCTCGCCGTGTCGGTGAATGGGGGCCCGGTCAGCCCCTGGTAGGCGGTCGGGTCGGGGAAGCCGGCGTTCGGGTCGGCGTAGCCCGCCGGGGCCGGCCAGCCACCCGGGTCCTGGTAGCCGCCGCTTTGGTAGCCGCCGCCTTGATAGGTGCCGCCTTGATAGGCGGCAGTGTCCTGATAGCCGGCGCTCTGAAAGGCGCTGGGCGCCGGGCCGGGACTCTGATAGCCGGCGGGTGCCGGGCCGGCGGGTGCCTGGCGCGGGTGCCTGCCGGGGCGCCGGGCCGGCTGGGCGCTGCAGGCGCCCGGTGGCCCCCAGGTAGCCGGACGTGCCCTGATATCCGCCTGCCGCCTGATAAGCGGCCGGGTCATCGAAACCCGCGCCGGGCTGATAGCCCGCCGGGTCCGGGCCAGCCGGCTGGTTCTGCTGGGTGGGCTCGCCGGTGTAGTAGCCGCCGCGCAGCCGCCGGAAATTCGAAGGGCCCTGGTAGCTCATGCGTCCACTCTGGTGTGGCCGGACCGCGGCCGCCCCTTCCACGGCCAACCGGTAAGCGACCGGTAATGAGTCGGATCGCCGCGCGGACCGGCCGTCCCTGCCCCGCCCAGCCCGGGCCCCCGGCTATTTGCGCGTGGCGGCCGGGATCATGGACTGGAGGACGGGCGCGTTGATCACCTGCTCCTCGGCGGCCAGCACGCTGGTCACCGTGGCCGGCGCGGCCGGGCCAGCCGGCCACGGTGCGCTGGCCACCGAGGGACGGCGGCGGGCACGGGCCCGGCGGGCGCTGATCTGGCGCGCGACCCAGACCGCCGCCACGAACAGGGCGGCCAGCCCGTATCCGGCCGCGCGCGGGTGGGGCACCGTGAACCGGCCCATGGCGGGCTCGGCGGCGAGATAACTGCCGGCCGCGAACGCCAGCCATTCCGGGCGGCCGTCCAGCACGACCAGCATGACCAGCAGGATCGCGTACCACTGGTAGGTGGGAGTGGTCACCGCCAGCGCCGTTCCGGTCATCACGACCGCGCCGCGCCAGGGCCGGTCCGGGTCGGAGAACCGCAGCACGGCCAGGGCCGTGCCGGCCAGCACGAGGACGGCGATCACGGTGGCGAGCCGCCCGCTGACCAGCAGGCCGATGAGGCCGAACCGGACGCCGCTGCCGTAGCCGTTCTCCTGCAGGTAACCGGGCAGGAACCCGACCACCTTGCTGCCGACGGCCAGCAGGTGGGGCACGTAGACGACCGCGACCGCGCCGCCCGTGGCCAGGGCGACCGCCCGCCATCGGCGCCGGAGCACCGCGGGTGCCGCGAGCACCGGCGTCATCTTGGTCGCTATCGCCAGCCCGAGGAGCACGCCGCCGGTGATCGCGCCCCGGCGGCCCCCGTTCGGGCGGGCCAGGACGAGCAGCGCCACGGTCGTGATCGCGACGGCGAGGACGTCGACGTGCGCGCTGTTCCCGGCCTCCAGCGCGACCGTCGGGCACCAGGCCCACAGCGCGGCCAGCCGCACGTCCCGGCCCATCGACCGGAGCCCGGCCAGCAGCAGCAGCGTGACGAGGATCGCGCACGCGGCGCCCGCGGCCTGGATCGGCGTTGAGCCGCTGCGCACCGGGGTGACGTAGTGCAGGGCGAGGAAGTAGGCCTCGGCGACCGGCGGGTAGATGGTCGGCACGGTGGGCCGGTTGATCCGGGTGCAGCCCGGCGTCAGCGTCAGGCCGGGATGGCCCGGTTCCGGGGTGCCGGGCGCGACGCAGTGCATGGCGCCGGCGTGCCACAGGAACGGGTCGCGCATGTGCGCGAGCTGCGGTGCCGAGGGTACGTAGGCGTACGGGTCGATCCCGGCCGCCTGGACGCGGCCGTCCCACATATAGCGGTACATGTCGTCGCTCGACTGGGGCGGCACCGACATCGCCACGATCTGGATGACGATGCCGCCGATGAGGATGAGGGCCACCGACCAGCGCACCGGGATCCCGCGGAGCAGCCAGGCCGCGCCCGCGAACAGGACCCAGGCGGCCGCGACGAGCGGCAGCGACCGCAGCCGCGCCGGATCCGCGCTCGGGCGGACGACGAGGAACTCCAGGACGCAGATGACCACCAGGGCGGCCGCGACGACGCCGGCCCGAACCTTCGCACTCATGCGCATGACGCTGTCACTGCCGCCCTGGCCCGGGCCGGTAACCCGGCAGACGGTAAGGGATCGTTAAGAGGTCGCGGCCGGTACCGGTTCGCTGGCGTGTACCGGTTCGCTGGCCGGGGCCGGCGCGATCTGGATCACGGACGCCGCGGCCGGCTCGACGGCGGCGGGCTCGCAGCCGAGCGCGGCGAACCAGCGGCCGCTCGCGCTCCAGGTCTCCTGCAGGACGAGCCCGACGCGCAGCGCGATGTCACCGATCTGGTCCGCGCCGACGTAGGCCCACGGGAACCACGCGCCGGTGGCGCCTTCCCGCCGCAGGCGGACGCGTTCGCAGCGCAGCGGCACGCCCGGCGCCTGAACCTCCACCAGCGCCTGGCCCCCGGGCATGAGCAGCTCGCTCACCCGCTGCAGCAGCGCCGCCGGGTCACCGCCGATGCCGATGTTCCCGTCGGCCAGCAGGACCGTCATCCAGCGGCCCGCACCGGGAACCCGGCCGAAGACGTCGCGGAGCATGGCCAGCGCGCCGGCCGACTGGGCCATCCGGACCGCGTAGGGCGTGACGTCGATCCCCAGCGCCGGGACGCCGCGCTCGGCGAGCGCCACCGTGAGCCGGCCGGGTCCCGACCCCACGTCGAGCGTGGGCCCGTGACAGCGGTCCACGAGCGACTTGTCGCCCGGCGCCGCATCGAGCCACTGGTCGACCGCCAGCGGCAGGCGGGTGCCGTCGGCGTGTTCGACCTCGGCCTGCACGGCACCGGCCAGCGCCGCCTCGTAAAGTTCGCCGAGCACGCAGTCTCCTCCCTCAGAAGATCACCCCGGAAGTCTTCATGACTTCCAGCCTGGCCGGCACCCGGTTCAGCTGATCGTTAACGTGCTTACGGAGCTGTGACGGATTTGCCCCAGAAGGTGGTCCTTACTGGGGAAAAACCTCTAACGTGAAGGCCACAACAACCATGGAAACGGGAGGCCGCAGCGATCATGGTGGCCACGGTGAACAACCCCGATCCGCCCGGACGGATCGTGGTCGTTGACGACGATCCGACCGTCGCGGACGTCGTCGGACGCTACCTGGTCCGAGACGGTCACCGCGTGGAGTGCGTGCGCGACGGCCAGGAAGCGCTTCGCCGGGTGGCGGAAGAGCCGCCCGACCTGGTGGTGCTCGACCTCATGCTGCCCGGCATCGACGGCCTGGAGGTGTGCCGCAGGCTGCGGGCCCGGTGGCCGATCCCGGTGGTGATGCTGACCGCGCTCGGTGACGAGACCGACCGCCTGGTCGGCTTCGAGACCGGCGCGGATGACTACGTCACCAAGCCGTTCAGCCCGCGCGAGCTCGCCCTGCGGGTCCGGTCGGTGCTGCGCCGCGCCCGGGGCACCGGGCTGCCGGAAGCGCAGCCCGAGGGCGTGATCATCGACGGTGACCTGGTCGTCGACCAGACCGCGCACGAGGTCCGGGTGGGCGGCTCGCTGCTCTCGCTGACCTCCCGTGAATACGACCTGCTGGTGTTCCTCATGCGGCACCCGCGCAAGGCGTTTACCCGCGAGCAGCTGCTCAACCAGGTCTGGAGCTGGACATTCGGCGACACGTCCACGGTCACCGTGCACGTCCGGCGGCTGCGGGAGAAGCTCGAGCCGGACCCGACGCTGCCCCGGCGGATCGTTACCGTCTGGGGTGTCGGTTACCGCTACGAGCCCGAGGCGGCCTGATGGGCCTGGCTGGGCCGGCCGTCGCGATGGCCGGCCCGCTGCCGGGCGTCCAATGGTCCGACCTGGTCAACGTCATCGTTCCCACCGCGATCATCGCGCTGGCCGCGACCGTCATCGGGATCCTCACGCTGCGCTTTCTGCCGGGCCGGTCCATCGCCGCGATGCTCACCGTCATCTCGGGCGTGACCGTCGCCACCGCGCTGGGCGGCGTCAGTGTGATCGCCATCAAGATGCTGGGCACGCCCGCCGACCGCCAGGTGATGCTGGAACTGATGATCATCGCCGGCATCGCCGGGTTCGCGGTGGCGCTGCTGGTCGGCCGGCGGCTGACCAAGGCCAGCCGGATGCTGCTGACGTCGGTGCAGAAGGTCGGCGACAGCGGCCTGTACATCCCCCCGACGGGAGCGCTTCCCGCCGAACTGGCCGGCCTGTCCGACGGGCTGGCCGCCGCTCACGAACGGCTGGCCCGGTCCCGGTCGCGGGAGCGGGCGCTCGAGGCGAGCCGGCGCGAGCTGGTCGCCTGGGTCAGCCATGACCTGCGGACCCCGCTCGCCGGGCTGCGGGCGATGGCCGAGGCGCTGGAAGACCAGGTCGTCGTGGATCCCCGGACGGTCAGCACCTATCACACCCAGATCCGCCGCGAGACCGACCGCCTGTCGGCCATGATCGACGACCTCTTCGAGCTGTCCCGCATTCACGCCGGGGCGCTGCGGCTGACCCGCCGCCTGGTCGGGCTGGAGGACCTCGTGGCCGAGGTGCTGGCCAGCGCGGAGCCGGTGGCCCGGGCCAAGGGCGTGCGCCTGGCCGGCTCCGCGGTCCGGGGCATGCCGATCTACGTGGACTCGGCCGAGTTCGGGCGGGCCCTGCGCAACCTGGTCATCAACGCGATCCGGCATACGCCGTCCGACGGGACCGTCGAGGTCCTGGGCGATGTCCAGGAGGGGATGGCCCGGTTCAGCGTGTCGGACGCCTGCGGCGGGATCCCGCCCGGGGACCTGCCGCGGGTCTTCGACGTCGCGTTCCGCGGCGAGGCGGCCCGCACGCCGGCGCCGCAGGGCGGAGCCGGGCTGGGACTCAGCATCGCCAAGGGCATCGTCGAGGCGCACGCGGGCCAGATCGCCGTCCGCAACGCCGGGCCGGGCTGCCAGTTCGTCATCCGGCTGCCGCTGGCCAGGCCGGTCGTCCCGGCCCTATCCCGTCCCGCCCCGAACGCCCGGGAGCGCGGCGCCGTCCCAACCGGCTGACCAGGCCGTCCGCGGCCGCCGCTGCGCTGGGCCGGCAGCCCCGGGGCGGCCTGCGGAGTTTTCCGCTAACTGGCGCCGCTCATTCCATGATCATGTGTACTTTGCCGCCGAATACGACGTTTTCATCACATGATCGTGTTTCGGGCAGCCCGGGGAGTGGCGAGCCGCGACGGCGCAGTAATGCAGTAACGCAGTAGGGGCCCACTTCGCGTCGAGCGCCCGCGCGTGCTACATGAGAGCGGCGGGCATACGCGCAGGCTCGCGCAACTTGGCCTTGGCGAACTCGCCTATGCCCTCGCGGAAGCCGATCTCGGCCCGGAAACGGAGGCCTTGCTCGGCGGCGGCCGGGGAAGCCACGATGTGCCGGACATCACCGAGCCGGAAGTTCCCGGTGATCTCCGGCACCAGACCGCCGCCGAACTCGGCCGCCAGCGCCGCCGCCATCTCGCCGACCGTGTGCGGGCCGGCCGCTCGCGACGTTGTAGCTGTTCGCGCTGCCGGGCTCCCCGTGCTCGGTGGCGGCCAGCGCGAGCAGGTTGGCCGCCGCGACGTCGGACACGTGGACGAAGTCACGCTGCTGCCGTCCGTCCTCGAAGACCTTCGGCGAGGTGCCGTTCTCCAGCGCGGAACGGAAGATGGCCGCCACCCCGGAGTACGGCGTGTCCCGGGGCATCCTCGGGCCGTACACGTTGTGGTAGCGCAGGGCCACCGACACGCCGCCGGTGAGCCGGGCCCACGTGGAGGCGAGATGCTCCTGGGCCACCTTGCTCGCCGCGTAGGCGTTACGCGGATCCAGCGGGGCGTCCTCGGTGACGGTCGCGGTGGTCAGGGACTGGCCGCAGAGCGGGCAGCGCGGCTCGAACCGGCCGGCCATCAGGTCGTCCTGGGCCCGGGGCGCCGGGCGGACGCGGCCGTGGGTGCCGCAGTCGTAGGCGCCCTCGCCGTAGACGACCATCGAGGAGGCCAGGGCCAGCCGCTGGACGCCGGCCCGGCCCATGGCCTCGAGCAGCGTCGCCGTGCCGGTGATGTTGACGTCGCAGTAGGCCGGGAGGTCGGACAGGTCGACGCCCAGGCCGACCAGGGCCGCCTGGTGGCACACCACGTCGACGCCGGCCAGCGCCCGGCTCACCGCGTCGGCGTCCCGGACGTCCGCGACGACCATCTCGACGTCGCCGGGAACGTAGCTGGGCATGCCGTTGTGCACGGCAGGCGTCAGCGAGTCAAGCCCCCGCACCTCGTAGCCGAGTTCGCGCGCGGTCTCCAGGACGTGTGAACCGATGAAACCGGCCGCGCCGGTTACGAGCACCCGCATGACAGGAGCCAAGCACGCCGCCGTGATGCCATGATCCCCTCCGCTCCGCTCGTCACAGGTCTGTAAGCACGGGCCGGGGCGCACCGGCCCGGCCGGAACGCCGTCACAGCTTCGTAAGCGCTTACGCCCGCCCCGCGCGGGATGGCGGAACTACTGTCACGCCCATGGAGATCGACGTCGTGCTGCCGTGCCTCAACGAGGCAGGTGCCCTTCCCTGGCTGCTGTCGAGAATGCCGTCCGGCTACCGGCCGATCGTGGCCGACAACGGCTCCACCGACGGTTCCGCGACCATTGCCGCGGATCACGGCGCCACCGTGGTCAGGATCGAGCAACGCGGATACGGCGCGGCCTGCCATGGCGGGCTCGCCGCGGCGAAGCACGAGGTCGTCTGCTTCATGGACGCCGACGGTTCCCTCGATCCCGCCGACCTGCCCATCGTGTCGGGCCCGGTGCTGGATGGCTCCACTGATCTTGCGCTCGGCCGCCGCCGGCCGACCGGCGCCGGCGCGTGGCCGGTTCATGCCCGGGCCGGGAACCTGGTTCTCGCCTCGGCGCTGCGCCGCCGGTCCGGCGTCCTCATCCGGGACATCGGCCCGATGCGGGCCGCGCGCCGTGCGGATCTGTTCGGCTTGCCGATTTCTGACCGGCGGTTCGGCTACCCGCTGGAGACGGTGGTCCGGGCGGCCGAGGCGGGCTGGCGGATCCACGAGGTCGACGTGCCCTACCATCCCCGGACCGGCAAATCGAAAGTCACCGGCACCGTTCGCGGCACCATAAAGACCGTGCGGGACATGCGCAAGGTGCTGGCGTCATGAGCGACCTGGCGGCGCAGGTCCTCGTCATCGCCAAGGCGCCGGTGCCGGGACGGGTCAAGACCCGGCTCACGCCGCCGTTCACGCCGTACGAGGCGGCCGCGCTGGCCGAGGCCGCGCTGTCCGACACGCTCCAGGCGGTGCGGCACGCCCGCGTGGTCCGGCGCGTGGTCGCCCTGGCCGGTGAGCCGGGTCCGTGGCTGCCGGACGGCTTCGAGGTCGTCGCCCAGCGCGGCGGGGGGCTCGACGAGCGGATCGCCGCGGCGATGTGGGATACCTACGCGGCGCTTCCCGTGCCGGTCGTGCTGATCGGCATGGACACCCCGCAGGTGACGCCGAACCTGCTCGAGGCGGCCGCCGATCCGCTGGCCCGGGCCGCGGCCGACGCGGCGTTCGGCCCGGCCGAGGACGGTGGCTTCTGGCTGCTGGGCCTGCGCCTGCCCGATCCCGAGCTCATGCTCGGCGTCCCGATGTCGGAGCCGGTCACGGGCCGGGCTCAGCTCGTCCGGCTCATCCAGGCCGGGCTGCGCATTCACATGGCCCCGGAACTCGTCGACGTCGATACGCTCGCCGAGGCCGCCCGGGTGGCCCGCCAGGCCCCGGCCAGCGGATTCGCGGCCAAGCTGGCCGCGACGCTGGGCGCGCCCGCCGAACTCGACGAGCCGTCGCCCAGCTTCGCAGCCGAGCCCGCGGTCGTTCGCTAGATCCGCCCGCCGGTTCCGGCCCCCGGCTCAGCCGGCGACGGTGACCAGGCTGCCGTAGGTCAGGTACGGCCACGCGGCGGCGGCCGGACCGAGCGGAAGCTCGACGCACCCGAGGCTCTGCGGCCAGCCGTAGGAACCACGGGGGAAGTAGTGCACCGCGTCGCCGCCGTTGAAGTACGCGACGAACTGCACCGGGTCGGCGTACTTGCTGCCGTCCGGGTTGGTCCCCTTCATGATCTGGTTACGGAGCCGCTCGTAGACCGGGAACGTGCCGTCCGCGGTCGGTGCGGCCGGGATTCCCGTGTTGGCCGCGTTGCTGAACACCTCGCGGCCGTCGTGCCAGATGGTCAGGGTTTCCGGGCTCGCCTTGCTGGCCAGCGCGTAGGTGTAGCCGTTGGCGTTCTTCTGGCCGGCGGTGGCCGCCTTCAGCAGGTACGACCAGACCTGCGGTCCCGCGGTCCCGTCCATGGTCAGGTTGTTCTGCGACTCGAAGGCCCGGATCGCGCCGGAGGTGATGAGGTTGGCCGCGCCTTCCTGCCAGAAGCTGTGCAGCATGGACGGGTAGCCGCCCTGCCAGCTGAACGACCCGGCCGGCGGGCTGTAGGCGGCGGCCAGCTGGGCGGCGCTGTCGCCCGGCTGGGTCGCGGTGCCGCTGGGCGTCCAGGTCAGGGGCAGATACCCGAGCTGGGCGAGAAGCTGCTGGAGGCGAAGGGTCGAGAAGGAGCCCGTCGTGAAGCTCCGGGTCACCGACGAGGCGAGGACACCGCCCGCGCCGGCGTGCGCGCCGGCCGCCGACTGCACGCCCGACGAGCCACCCGGGACGCTGACCGTCACGGGCGTGCCGGCGCCGAAGCCCGACGTCGGGGTGAACACCGCGGTGTCGCCCTCGGTCTTCCACGTCCCGGGCAGCGACGGCGACAACTTCGGCATCGGCGAGGCGGCCGCCAGTGGCGCCGAGAACACGACCTGGATGGGGCTGGTCCCGTCGACGCCGTGCGCGCCCGCGGCCGGCGTGGTGGACACCACCTGCAGGGCCGGCGCGGGCTGGACCTTAGGCGCCGACGACTTGCCCGTTCCTGAGGAGTGGGCGACCGACGCCGTCCGCAGCGTGGTCTTCCCCGGCCCGATGACGAGGATGGCGACGCCGGCGACGACGACGAGGGCGGCCGAGATGGCCGTCACCATCACCGACTTCCTCGCCCCCGGCCGGCCGGGTCCCCTCCCGGTCAGCGTGGCTGCCACCCGGCGGGACCAATCCGAATACGACACAGCGCCCTCTCCTCGCTCGCGTTATTCAAAGCAGTAGCTAAAGCTCAGTAACGGTTGAGACACAGTTCCACGCCCGGGCAACGCGCGAGCAGCAAAAAGCCGCCCCTGGCGCGTGCGGGGCCGATGTGACTGACTGCGAGAACAGGTGCCTGGTGGGCTGCTGCGCCAGGCTGGTACTGGCGCGCTGTGCATCAGGCTATATCCCCCGCGCGGGTGGGGTGGCCATTTTTTTCGCATCTGCCAACCACCTCCGCCTTCCTCGTTTCACCCGGCGTGCCCTGGCCCGGCCGCCGCCCTGCGTGCCCCGGCCGCAGTACCGGCCCCGCCTACCCCAACGACCTGCGGGGCCCAGATCCTTCCCGGGCCGTCCCGCCCGCCGGGAGCCTCCCGCTCCGGGTCCGGGCCCGCGCCCCGGCCGGCCTTCCGCGCAATTCGCGCGCACTAAAAACAGAGTGTCCTTTATTCGCACTGCGTTACATTTATATTTGCCCGAACGAAAAGTGGTTTCCGTGAACCCGAACCGCGCGCGTCATAACGGTCAGTGCCCGCGGAGCCGAATTCCGGTGCGGGCAACATGGGCGCTGGCGCGTCCCGCCCGAATTGGTGATCAGCAGACAGGCCCGGCCCGGTCATGCTAGGGGAGTCGTATGCCAGCGGCCGGACGTAAACGGGCGCCGGGCCCGGACCGGCGCCGCGGCCGCTCGCCCGGTGACGCATTCACCGGCCGGCCGGCGCCTCCAGACTTGCTGACCTCAACCTTGGCAAACTCTAACAGCCCTGTGACATGTGCCGATGCCGGCCGCAGGCGTCGCGGCGGTCCCACCTGTCTCTTACATATCGTTTCGGTAACTTCGGCCAGTGATGATCACTAATACATCGATCTCGTTCTGATCACGGCGGCTTGAACACCGCTCTCATCTGCGACGTAAGAACTTGGCAAGATATTGGCGCCGTCATGACCCGCTACATACGGACAAACCGGACATCGACCTAATCCTTGGTTTTTACCAATTTCTGTAACGGATTGGTCTAGCGTGAATGCCCGGGAGCTTTACAACGCACATGGAGGTGGATTGCATGCTCACCGGGCATCGATCCGCATGGCGCCGTAGAAACAGCCGCGCGGCGCGCATCGCGGTACCGCTCGCCATCCCGATGGCGCTGGGCCTGGCCCTCGGCGTGATCCTCGCCGTCAACAGCGGGGCGCCACATACGGCCATCCAGCAGGCCGCCGCGGGTGCGACCGCGTCGCCCAGCGTCAGCGGGTCGGCCGCCCCATCGGCGGCGGCGAGCCCGACGGCCACGGCCACGACGCCGGCCGCCGCGGCGGCGAACGTCAACTGTTCTCTTGTCGTGCCGGCCAACCCGCTCACGGCCCAGGGGCTCGCTACCCCGTACCAGCTCACCGGGTCGAACGGGATGACGCCACAGCAGTCCGGCTGCACGATGGCCAACGCGGCGAACCTCGGGGCCTTCGTCCAGGCGACGATCCTCGACCCGGCGACCGGGAAATTGAGCGTGTACGAGCCGCTCGTCATCACCCAGGGCACCACGCCGGCCGCGGCACCGGTCGTGCCGACGCTTCCGGCCGGTGCGGTCGTCAACGTCATGTTCGGCTTCAACGGCACCGACCTGACCCTGCTGAACGCTCCGGGCACCACCTCGCTGACCCAGGGCAACTGCGTCAACGGGCTGGCCGGCTCGGACTTCGGGCAGGTGTCGTACTGCAACAGCGTCAACTTCTACACCGCCGCGAACCAGGCTGAGGCGGCGGGCACGCTGACGATCCCGGCGCTCGGCATGACCGGGATGGGCCAGCCCTGCCCGACCACCCGCAGCTTCGCGCTGATCGACCAGGACCAGAGCGACAACGTGACCACGCAGTACCTGGTCAACGGCAACGGGCAGACCGCGCAGAACAACACGGCCAACGCGGCCAACCTGGCCGGTGCGACCCCGATCAGCAACGGCAGTGACAACGCCCTGCTCAACGGCTTCGTCGACCCGGCGGTTGGGTGCACGCCGTTCACGGCGCCGGACCTGAGCAACGCCGGGGCGGCGGGGACGTCGCAGACCCTGGACGAACTGATGGCGGCCAAGGACGCCCAGGCCCCCATCGCCCTCGTCCCGCTGACCGACCCGATGACGCTCGTCAACGCCGCGCAGAGCACGACGAAGACGAACCTGTTCCGGGCCGGTGTCGACCAGACGCCGGTCTCGGCCGCGCAGACGGACGACACTCCGGCGATGTACTGCGCGAACATGCTCAACGTCCAGACCAAGTTCATCAACGACCAGAAGGCGAACCTGATCAACAAGACCTCGCCCGTCCCCGCCACCGGGAACAACCTGTTCACGTTCATGGCGGCGAGGCTGGGCATGTCGTTCACCAACCTGGGCTGCGCCAACTTCGGCCTGAAGAACACGGTGACCACGACCCTGCAGAACAACGTCGCGGTCGCTGCGACGCTGAACGTCATCACCCAGACCCCGACCAACCCGAACGGCACCGCGGCAGCGGGCGCCGGGGCGGCGGCCGGGGCTGGGGCCAGTGCGGCGCCGGCCGCCTCGCCGACGGCCGCGGCGGCCGGGACGGGGACGGCCACTGCCCCGCAGCAGAACCCGGTCGAGACCGGGAGGCAGCACAACCCGGCGAAGCCGGGCATGTAAAGCCTGCTGATCAGGTTAGGAAACCGGCCCGGTCACGCTGGGCCACTCCATGGCGAACGGCGGCCCCGGGAGTTTCCCGGGGCCGCCGCGCTGTGTCCTGGCTGATTAGCGATCCCGGGGCGCCACCCATTGATCACCGGCCACGTAATCAGCCGGAAAGGCTTCGGTCACGCATTGCCCGCATTGCCGTCACAGCTTGCGCACGAAGCCGCCTCCACAGGCCATCCGACCTGGGCGGATAGCTCTATCACGCGGCTATCTCGGCTCAATCACGCTTCTGATCTGTGGCGTTAGGGATCGGTAATAACTCTCTCATCTCCAGCACTCGCAGACCGGTATGAACCGGACATTCAATAAATCTTCTGAATTTCATACTTATGCCCTCATCTGCGGGTCTACGGTGATCCACCGGGAGCTTCACAGAACTTTCATGGAGGTGGATTGCATGCTCGCTGGGCAGCGGTCCGCATGGCGCCGCCGGCCCCGTGGCCGGGCGGCACGCCTCGCGGTCCCTCTAGCCATTCCGATGGCGCTGGGCCTGACCCTCGGGGTCATCCTCGCGTTCTCGAGCGGGGCGCCGCATACGCAGATCCAGCAGGCGGCCGGGGTCGGCACGGCGACGCCGAGCGCCAGCGGGTCGGCCACCCCGTCGGTTGCGCCCAGCCCGACGGCCACGGCGCCCGCCGTCGCGGCCGCGGCCAACGTGAGCTGCAACATCATCGTCCCGGCCAACCCGCTGAGCGCCCAGGGCCTCGCGACTCCTTACCTGCTCACCGGGCCGAACGGGATGAGCCCGCAGGCGTCGGGCTGCACGGAGAACAACCCGAACCTGAACGCCTTCGTCCAGGCCACAATCCTCGACCCGGCCACCGGCAAGCTGTCGGTCTACGAGCCACTCGTCATCACCCAGGGCACGACGCCGGCCGCCGCGCCGGTCGTTCCGGTGCTTCCGGCCAACGCGGTGGTCACGATCGACTTCGGGTTCAACGGGACCAACCTGACCCAGGTCGGCGCGACCCGGCGCGCGCTCCGGCAGGGCCGCTGCGTGAACGGGCAACGGCTCGATCTTCGGGCAGGTGTCGTTCTGCAACGGCACCGGGTTCTTCCAGGCGGCGGCGCAGGCCGAGCGGCAGGGCCGGCTCGTTGATTCCGGCCAACGCCACGTCTCCGGTCACCGGCCAGCCCTGCCTGACCACGCGATCATTCGCGGTGATCGACCAGGACCAGAGCGACAACGTGACCACGCAGTACCTGGTCAACGGCAACGGGCAGACCGCGCAGGACACCACGGTCAACGCGGCCAACCTGGCCGGGGCCACCGCCCTGTCCAACGGCAGCGACAACGCCCTGCTCAACGGGTTCCTCGACCCGGCGCTCAAGTGCACCCCGTTCACCGCGCCCGACCTGACCAACGGCGGGGCGGCCGGGACGTCGCAGGGGCTCGACGAGCTGTTCGCGGCGAAGAACCAGCAGGCGCCGATCGCCCTTGTCCCGCTGAACGACCCGATGACCCTGGTCAACAACGCGGCCAGCACGACCAAGACCAACCTGTTCCGGAGCAACGTGGGCCAGTCCCCGCTCGGCGGCAACGCGGCGTCGGACACGGCCGCGGCGTACTGCCAGAACATGGTCAACGTCCAGACGCCGTTCCTGGCCAACAACCAGGCGGCCCTGGCGCTCGGGACCACCCCGGTCCCGGCGGTCGGCAACAACCTGCTCACCTTCCTGGCCAACCGGCTCGCCATGTCGTTCACCAACCTCGGCTGCGGCGGCTTCGGCCTGAAGAACACCGTGAACGTGACCCTGGACGGCAACGGCGTGGCCACCGCCGCGACGTTCAACGTCGCGCAGCAGCAGGCCACCGCCGCGGCTCCCTCGACCGGTGGTGGCCGGCACTGGTGGGGCGGGCGCCCGCTCCGGCACCAGAACCCGGGCCAGCAGGACCAGCGGCCCTCGGGGAGAGGCTTCTAAGCTCCCCGGCCTCTTCTCGCAGCTCACCTCCATGACACGGCACCCCCGGGCCCAGCCCGGGGGTGCCGTGTTTGTGCCGGGGGAGTGTTTGCCCGGGGCGGCTGCGGCGGCGGGAGGGCGCCGGTGCGGCGAGGGCGCCGGTGCGGGGAGGGGCGGCGCCGCCGGTGCGGGGCGCCGGCGGGGGCGTTCGGTCCGCAGGGCGCACGGGCGTTCGGTTATCGTGAGGGCGGGGAACTTCCGCTGACCCTGGAGGCTGGTATGAACTCGGTGTTCGTGGTGGATGCGTGCCGCACCCCCATCGGGAAGATCAAGGGAGCGCTGGCGGACATCCGGCCCGACCACCTGGCCGCCGACGTGATCATGGCGCTGACCAGGCGGAACCCGGCGCTCGATCCCGCGAGCATCGACGACGTCTACTGGGGCGCGGCCAACCAGGCCGGCGAGGACAACCGGAACGTGGCGCGGATGGCCGTGCTGCTCGCCGGGCTCCCGGTCGAGGTGCCCGGGGCCACGGTCAACCGGCTGTGCGGCTCCGGGATGGAGGCGGTGGCCGACGCGGCCCGGGCCATCGCGGCGGGCGAGGCCGACGTCTGCCTGGCCGGCGGTTCGGAGTCGATGACCCGGGCGCCGTTCGTCGTCGCGCGCTCCGCCGACCCGTACCCGCGCCAGCTCGACCTGGCCGACACCCGGCTCGGCTGGCGGCTGGTCAGCCCGCGGATGAAGGAGCTGTACCCGCCGATCACCCTGGGCGAGACGGCCGAGAACGTCGCCGAACGGTACGGCATCAGCCGGGAGCGCCAGGACGAGTGGGCCGTGCGCAGCCATCAGCGGGCGGCCCGCGCCGCCGCGGCGGCCGCTTCGCCGACGAGATCGTCCCGGTGGCGGCCCCGCACGGTGAGGTCAGCGCCGACGAGGGCATCAAGGCCGACCTGACCATCGAGCAGCTCGCCGCGCGCCCGGCCGCGTTCCGCAAGGGCGGGACGGTCACCGGCGGGAACTCCTCGCCGCTCAACGACGGCGCGGCCGGGCTCGTGCTGATGTCCGAGCGGGCGGTGGCCAAGGCGGGCGTCACCCCGATCGCGCGGTACGCCGGGGCCGCGGCGGCCGGCGTTCACCCCGACTACATGGGCATCGGGCCGGTGCCGGCCATGACGCGGCTGCTGGGCCGGGCGGGCTGGAACGCCGGCGACCTCGACCTGGTGGAGGTCAACGAGGCGTTCGCGTCGCAGTCGGTGGCCGTCGTGGACGAGCTCAAGCTCGACCCGGAGCGGGTCAACGTCAACGGCGGTGCGATCGCTATCGGCCACCCGCTCGGCTGCTCGGGCGCCCGCATCGTTACGACCCTGCTGCACGAGATGCGGCGCCGGCACGCCGCGAAGGGCGCGGCGGCCATGTGCATCGGCGTCGGCCAGGGCATCGCCACCCTGTGGGAAGCGCCCTGACCTCCAGCCGGCCCTAGGCCGCGGCCGAGTTGTTGGCCGGCGCGGTCTGCAGCGGCGCGGACGCGGTGTGCGGCGGCAGCGACGAGGGGTCAACGAACGTGCTGCCGCCCGGCCCGGCCTGCACCGCCTGGTGCAGCGCGCTGCCCTGGAGGTACTGAGGCCAGCTCAGGAACCATTCGGTCCAGCCGTTGTCCCAGGTGCCACCCCGCGGGCTGCCCATGATCGTGATGGGGTCACCGGGCACGGCCAGGTTGTAGTACGTCTCGGCGTCAGTGGGCGACAGGTTGACGCAGCCATGGCTGACGTTCTCGAAGCCCTGCTGGCCCACGGACCAGTAGGCGTCGTGGTAGTAGTCCCCGCTGAAGGTGAACCGCACGGACCAGGGAACCGACAGGCTGTACCCCGGGCCGGTCATCTGCACCGGGTTGGCCTTCTCGATGGTGAGGTAGCTCCCGTTGGGGGTGTCGTCGCCCGGCCGGCCGGAGCTGATCGGCCAGTTATAGCGAAGCTTGCCGTTGTAGTAGATCTGCGTGTCGTGTGTCGCGGTGTTGCCCACCGCTATCACCGACGCGCCGATGCCGAACGTCTGGGTCAGGGTGTGCACGCCGTACATGCCGGGCGCGCCCTGCACGCCGTTCAGGTGCCCGGTGAAACTGACCGTGGTCCCGGCCGGCCAGTAGTCCCGGGGCCGGAAGACCAGGGACTGGCTGCCGTCCCAGTACCACGCGCCCACCACGGATTCGACGTCGTCAGCTGCAGGGACCGCTCGACCGCGGCCTTGTCGGTGATCGGCTGGCTGAACGTGAGGATGATCGGGATGCCGACGCCGTAGGTCTGGTTGTAGCCCTCGAATATCTGGGTCCGGAACGTCCGGGCCGGGGTGAGCGTCCGGAACGTGCTCGTCGTGGTGCCGCCGCCGGCCGCCGTGGCCGTCACCGTATAGCTCTGCGACGGGGCCAGCGCCCACTGGCTGTGCCACACCGTGCCGCCCTGGCTCAGGCTGCCGCTGACCGTGCCGCCGGCGGTGTGCACGGCCACGTTGGTCAGGGTGCCGTGCTTTGCGGTGACGGTGATGCCGGCCGACGGGTCCGCGTTACTGGCGCCGTTGGCCGGGGTGATCGCCACCTGCGCCGCGGCCGCCGCGGCCTTGGTATGGGCGTTGGCCGCGGGCCTGACCTGGCTGGTACTGTGCCCGCTGCCCGTGCACGCCGCGGCCAGCAGTGTCATCACGGCCGCGGCAGCGATGCTGGCCGTCCGGCTCCTGGCGCCCATTACGGCATCACCCGCTCCCGCTCCGCTTGCGAGGGTTGTCGTTCCCCGGCGACGCGTAACTCAACGTGCGCAGCGGACTCAGCGTGAATACAGAACTACCTCAGCCGCAGGTCGCCGCTCCCCGGTGAGGCGGTCGTCCTAGTCCCCGCGGTAGGCGGGGGAGCGGACGACGGACACCGGCACGCCCCCGGCCGCGGTGCCCAGATTCGTCAGCGACACGGTGCCGAGGCCGCCGCTGATGTCGGCGCTGGTGTTGGTCCCGCCGCCGGGGAGGCCGCCCGAGGTGACGGCGATCGCCAGCGTGTTGTTCCCGCGCGGGTCCAGGATCCCGGCCGGGAGCACGAACGTGGTCTGCGGGCCGACGCCGCTGATGTACTGGCCCAGATTCCAGCCGTTGACGAAGATGAGCGCGCGGTACGCTTTCGGCGCGTCGTCGCTGATCGTCAGGCCCAGCGAGGCGTCCACGCCGTGGGGGACGTCCAGCCGGAACCCGGTCCGGTACCAGGCGACGCCGGGCAGGCGGTCCGCGTTCGGCAGGCCCACGGCGGCCCAGCGGTGATCGGGGTAGCCGGGCAGGTGCCAGCCGGTCCGCTCGCCGTACAGGCCGCCGGCGTTGAGCGGGCCGCGGACCGGATCGGCGATCTGCTCGCCGCCCTGGCTGCCCTGGATCCGCCACGTGACCGGCGGGGTGGCGCCGCCGAACGTCACCGCGGTCAGCCCGAGCGCGGTCTTGAACGCGTTGTTGGCTCCCCCGTCCTCCTGGTGAGACATCGACCGGACCAGGACCGCGAGCACGTGCGCGCCCGGGCCCTGCGACCCGCAGGCACCGGCAGCGTGGCGGTCGCGGTCCAGCCCTGCGTGGTGGCCTGGGCCGAGGTCGGGGTGGTCATCTGATGGGCGCCGATGAACTGCCCGTCGAGCCAGGCCAGCAGCATGCCCAGCTGCCCGGACTGGTAGGTCAGGCTGACCGACGTCACGCCGGTGGCCCCCGGCCAGGAGCCGCGGTACCAGGTGTCGCCGTAGTGGAACCCGTAGTCGTCGGTGAACAGCACCGGCTGCCCGGCCGGCACGGCCGTGACGCTGTTCGATGATGTCTTGCTGGCCACAACCCACGTGCGGTCGTCGAATCCCGGCTGCGCCTCCGGGTTCTCGGTCGCGTACTTCCACGGGCCCAGCGCCGGGAGGGCCACCGGCCGGGGCGGCGCGAGCGGCGCCCGTGCGGCGAGGCTGCCCGAGGGCGTGGCGGAAGCCGGCACCGGACGGCCGTTCCAGCTGAGCGACGCTGGCCCGCCGCGGGGCCCAGACCTCCAGCGGCGCCGCCACCGTCGTGTCGCCGGTCAGGTCGAGCACGCCGCCCCGGATGGCCGCCGTGCGCACCAGCGCCGGGCCGTAGGCCAGCACCGGTCCGTGCCCCGTTTCCAGTTGCCAGAACGAAGCGGCCGCAGTGTCATCCGCCACCAGGAGCAGCAGGGATGGGGCCGCCGGCGGGGTCACAAGAATCTCGGTCAGGCCGTTGTGGCTGTAGCCGAGCCGCAGATCCCCGGTGGTCGCGTCCCACGACGACGTCACCCCCGTGGTCGTGAGCCCGGATCCCGGGAGGACCGTGACGGCCGGTCCGGTGGCGCCCGCCGGATAGCGCAGCACGGTCTCGCCGCTTGCGCCGGGCCGCCCGGCGAGCAGCGCGACGTCCATCGTCCGGCCCCGCTGGCCCCGCTGGCCGCCCTGGCTGCGCTGGCCGTCCTGGGCCGCCATGCCGGCGTGCGTCATCAGGTGGGACGTGCTGTAGACGAGGTGCTGGGCGCCCAGCTGGTAGCCGGCCACCAGTACCTTCATGTCCTTGCCGTTCAGTTCCAGGGTGCCGGCCTGCGGAATCGTGTAGGAGCCGTCCGCGGTGGTGACGGGCACGGTGAAGGTCAGGTCGGCCGTGTGGTCGTTGCGCAGGAAGAAGAAGTGCGACCCCGTGGTGGGGTTCGTCAGGTGGTAGGCCTTGACCAGCGGATTCGACGGGACGGGCGCCGAGGCCGGGTCGAGCTGGGCCACGTCGCCGACCGAGCGGAGGAAGTAGCCCATCTCCTTCATCGCCGGGATCTTCGCGGTGAGCTGACGGGTCTCGTCGATCGCCGCCCCGTAGTCATAGGAGGTGTAGACGATAGGCGCGGGGAGCCAGCCCCATGACGTCCCGCCGAACGTCATGTACACGTTGTGGATCTTGATGCCGTTGGCCACGTTGGTGAGGTAGAAGGTCCGCTCGTAGGCCGGTCCGTCGAGGTTCCGCTCGTAGGCGTAGCCCTGCCCCTGCCAGGGCGCACCGCCCCACGGGTCGAACCATCCGCCGCCGAACTCCGCCTCGAACCCGGGCGTGCCCGGGCTGGCCGTCGATCCGCCCGTCGCGCCGCCGGGCCCGAAGTACCCCCAGTCCGGCGGCGTGCCGGTGGCCGAGGGATAGCCGTCGAAGGCGTAGAGGTAGCCGGAGTCGCTGCCGGGGAAGCTGCCCGGCGTCCAGTACCCGTGGCGCCCCTTGTCGTTGTGGTAGATCGGCACCGTGATCCCGTCGGCGCGTGCCTTGGCGTACAGGTGGGCCAGGTAGTTGATCCCGGTCGGGGAGCCGACGTAGCTCGCGTACTCGTTCTCGATCTGGTAGAGCAGCACGGTGCCGCGGCCGTCGGTGACCTGATGCCGGGCGATGACGCCGTTGATCGCGCTCAGCCACTCGCCGGCGTAGCCGAGGTAGGCCGGGTCGTCGCTGCGGGCCAGGCCGGGTGTGGTCGTCAGCCAGCCGGGGAACCCGCCGCCGTTCAGCTCGCCGTTGACGTAGGGGCCGGGACGGGCCAGCACGTAGAGGCCGGCCTCGGCGGCCATGTCCAGCACCCCGTCCATGTCGCGGACACCGGTGAAGTCATACACGCCGGGTGCTGCGGAGTGGTAGCTCCAGTTGAAGTACATGCACACCGCGTTGTAGCCGCTGGCCTTCATTTTCTGCAGGATGTCCAGCCACAGCGACGGGCTCGGCAGCCGGAACGGATGGAACTCACCGGACCAGACGGACAGCCGGTTCCCGTCGATCATCAGCGAGTACTTGTCGAAGGTGACGGCGTGCCCGCCCGGCGCCTTCGGCCCGCCGGAGCGGGCGGCCCCGCGGATGGCCGCCGCGGCCCGCCCGGCCAGCCCGCCGGCCGCCGCGCCCATTGCCGTCGCCGCCACGGCGCCGGTCAGCAACGTCCGCCGGGATACGGCGCCCGCGCTGCCGCGGGCCGTTTGACGGTCGGCTGGCCCGTGGCCGGCGTGATCGGTGCCCATAGGACCCATGTCTTAACATGACAGTTTGTGTCTGTCCATAGTGCGGAAATGTCAGCTACCGGTGGACTCCGTCATCCTGGCTGACAGCCTGCAGGCCGGGCTACGCGGCGGTCCAGTTGTCCGGTGGCGGTGCCTGCAGCGGGGAGGTGCCGGTGCCGGTGGGCAGCGAGGACGGGTTAACGAACGAACTGCCGCCCGGGCCGGCCGTGACCGCCTCGTGCAGGGCGCTGCCCTTGACGAACTGCTGCCACGGCAGGAACCACTCGGTCCAGCCGTCGTCCCACTTGCCGGCCTTCGTGCTGCCGGTGATCGTGATCGGATCACCCGGCACGGCCAGGTTGTAGTAGGTCTGGGCGTCGGTGGGGGAGAGATTGACGCATCCGTGGCTGACGTTCGTGCTTCCCTGCTGTCCCACTGACCAGGGGGCGTCGTGGTAGTAGTCGCCGCTGAACGTGAACCGGACCGACCACGGGACGAGCTCGCTGTAGTAGCCCGGTGAGCCGGGCGAGCCGCCGCCGGTCATGCGGACCGGGTTCTCCTTCTCGATGGTGAGATAGGTGCCGTTCGGGGTGGCCGTGCTCGCCTTGCCCGTGCTGACCGGCCAGTCGTACTTGAGGGCGCCGTTGTAGTAAATCTGCGTCCGGTGGGACGTGGTGCTGGCCACGGCGATGACCGAGGGCCCGATGTTGAAGGTCTGGGTCAGGTCGGCGGTCGCGTACACCCCGCTGGCCCCCTCGACGCCGCTCAGGTGCCCGGTGAAGCTCACCTGGGTGTTGGCCGGCCAGTAATCCCGTGGCCGGAACGCGAGGTGCTGGCTGTCGTCCCAGTACCACGCGCCGGTCACCGGCTTGGACGTCACCAGCTGAAGCGAGCGCTCGATCGCCGCCCGGTTGGTGACCGGCTGGCTGAAGGTCAGAATGATCGGCATTCCGACGCCGTAGGTCTGGTTGTCGCCCTCGAAGATCTGGGTCTGGAACGTCTGGCCGGGCGTCAGCGTACGGAACGCGCTCGTCTTGCTGACGGTGCCGCTCGCGGTGTGGTCGGCCGTGGCCGTCACCGTGTAGCTCTGCGAGGTGCCCAGTGCCCACTGGCTGTGCCACACCGTGCCGCCCTGGCTCAGGCTCCCGGTCACCGCGCTGCCGGAGGAGGTGTGCGCGACGACGTCCTTGAGGGTGCCGTGCTTGGCGGTGACGGTGATGCCGGCCGACGGATCGGCGTTCTTCGCACCGTTGGCCGGAGTGATCTGCACATCGGCGGCGGCCGCCGCGGCCTTGGCCTTGGCCGCATTCCTGGCCTGGGCGGCCGGGTGCCCGCTGCTGGAGCACGCCGCGGCGAGCAGGGCCAGCGCGACCACCAGGGCTATCCCTGCCGATCGGCGTAGCCGCCTGGCTGGCATACCGTGACTGCCCAGCACCGTGATCCTCCTTGTGGCCGCCCACACATCGACGTCCCGCTGCCCGGAAGCCGGGCCCAGGCTACCGTCTGCTGAGCGCCGGGCGTCCGTATCAGAGCGTATGCAGAGCTTTCCGCCGGTTTGCGGCCCCGGCGATCAGGGCCACGACGGTGAGCGCGATGATGACGTACTCGGGCCACGGCCCGACCGTGTCGGCCAGCGTCCGGTGGGTGATCAGCGGGACCCTGGCCTCCAGCACGGCCTGGCGCCAGGTGCCGCTGTGGGTAATCAGCCGGCCGTCGGGCGCGACGATGGCACTCACGCCGGTGGTGGAGGCGACCACCACGGCCCGGTCGGACTCAATCGCCCGGATCCGGGCCATGGCCAGTTGCTGCTGCGACTCCCCGGTCTGGCCGTCGACCTCGAACGTGGCGTCGTTGGTCTGCATCGTGAGCAGGTTCGCGCCGGCCGTGACGTCCGAGCGCACCAGGGAGTCGAATCCGATCTCGTAGCAGATCACGTCCCCGAGCCTGATCTGGCCGACATGGAAGACGACCGCCGCGTTCCCGGGGGTGAAGTTGATCGGCTGCAGCGCCGTCAGGGACGTGATGTGGGAGACCAGGCCGCGGAACGGGATGTACTCGCCGAACGGGACCAGTTGCCGCTTGGCGTACAGCGCCGTGGGCCCGCGCCCGGGCAGCCAGAGCTGGCCGACGTTGCGCCGCGGGTTGTCCAGCACCTCGCCGACCAGGATCGGCCGGCCGACCGCGCTGACCGCCGCCAGCACCTCCTGGTAGATGGCCGGGTACAAGAACGGGTCCAGGTCGGTGGAGTTCTCCGGCCAGATCACGAGGTCCGGAGCGGCCCGGCGTCCCGCCTTGACCTGGGCGGCCAGGCCTTCTGTCGCCTGTGCGTGGTTCTGGGTCACCGCGCTGTCGTTGAGCAGGGACGGCAGGTTCCGCGCGTGCGGGACGTCGCCCTGGACGGCGGCGACGACCGCGGTGGGGCTACCGGCCGACGGGTCGACCGGCAGCGTGGCGCCGGCCAGGGCCAGCCCCGCCGTCGCCGTCACGGCCAGCGCCGGGAGCGCCAGCCGCGCGGGCCATCCCGGCCGGCTCTCAGGCGCCGGCGAGACAGCCCTGAGGATCAGCCAGGCCAGGCATCCCCCGGTGAGCGCGATAAAGAAGGTCAGCAGGGGCGCGCCGCCGACCGCGGCCCAGCCTGCGGTGGGCGCGGAGGCCTGGCTCATCGCGAGCCGGCCCCACGGGAAACCCCCCCACGGCCACCGGTCCCGCAGCCCTTCCGCGGCCACCCACCAGCCGGCCACGGCGACGGGCCAGCCGGGCAAGCGCAGCAGGACCCGCTGCCCGAGCGCCAGGACGGCGAGGATGACGGTCTCCCCGCCGGCCAGCCCGAGCCAGGCGTACCAGGCGACGTTCACCACCCACGACAGCATCGGGAAGAAGAATGCGACGCCAAATACCAGGCCGGTCAGCAGCGACCCGCGTAGGCTTCTGCCGGACAGCGCCACGGCCAGCAGCGCCGCCCGAGCGGGGCGAGCGGCCAGATGCCCACCGGGGGAAATGCCGCGGCCAGGGCCAGGCCACCAGCCAGCGCGACCGGGAGCGCCCAGCGCAGGGCCATGCCGGGCGGGCCGCCTGCGCCCCGCCGCAGCTGGCCGGACGCGGCGGACGGTTCGGCGGAGATCACCCTTCGGAGGGTAGTCGCCCGCGGCGGCCCATGCCGAGACGAGCCCGCTCGGGGCACCCGGCCGCGGGCCGCCGGGCCGGGCCCGATAACGGCCGGCGGCGTACACCGATAGCAGATCGGCATACAGGCATCAAAGCGGATAAATCGGCCAGCGTGATTCTTGTGACTTAGTCCGATTGGCGTGATCCGAGCAATCCGCTGTGTTATATTACGTAACGCGAACGCCTCAGTGGGGGGGCGTGCATTAACCCATTTGCGGATATGACACGTACTAAGAGACTGAGCCGTGATCAAGATCTCCTACCGTGAGCTTTCGCCCGGATTACACGCGCAAGCGGAGCCCGAGGGCGCAGACACGGTCATTTATCTGCTGCCTGGGCTTACGCCCGAGCAACGGCGGGCTGCGCTGCGGCGGATACGGCACAGCGGCCGTATGGGTCATGGTCCTCGCGTGCCGGTCATGGGGCTGGCGCTCGCGCTCGCCGCGGACCGGATAAAGACAACGGCGCGTAACTGCGTTGCCGTGGTGCGGCTGCACCCGGCCGGCAGCACACTTCCCGTTGCCCTTCTTTCGGTGGCGACCGTGATTTTTATATTCATGGCCACGGTGTCCATTCACGTCCTGCCGTCGCACCGCTCTTCCGGCTCCGGTCCCCTGGCGGAAGGACCGACCGCCCCGGCGCCCGCGCCGTCCCAGCCCGCGGTGGCCCAGGGCAGCGATCCGGTGGCGGGAAGCCAGGACCGGGCGACCCGGACCGGCCAGTCCCCCGGACACCTCGTCGCGGGCAAGCCCGGGTCTTCGGGCTCCTCCCCGGGCTCCTCTTCAGGCACGTCGTCACAGGGACAGACGTCGTCGGCGGCCGGTTCCGCGGCCGGGCCGGCCACGGGGGCCGGGTCCGCCCCGGCGCCGGTCAGTGGTTCCGGGAGCGGCAGCGGGACTGGGTCGGGGTCGGGCTCAGGCTCGGGCTCGGGGTCTGGCGGCGGTACCGGCTCCGGCGGTACCGGCTCCGGGGGGACCGGCTCCGGGGGGACCGGGTCCGGAGGCACCGGGACCGGGTCAGGTTCCGGCACTGGGCCAGGAACCGCTGCTCCTGCTCCGGCGCCATCGCCCACCCCGTCGCCTTCATCGGGCAGCGGCCTGTGTCTCGACGTCGGCCCGCTCGGGGTCTGCCTGAAGCTGTAGCCGCATGTAATTTTCCCCGGCCGTGGCCTGCTCACGACCGCGTTTCGCCACGTGGCGCGGGCGGTGGGTGGCCTCACGCCGCCCTCGCGCCCAGGCCCGGTGTACACGCCGGCCCGCCGTGCCTATGTTCGCGGCAGCGGTCCCGGGTGACTCTCGCAGGTCTCCCTCACCAGGAAGGAGAACCGCATGAAGTTCAGCGTGCCACGCGCGATGCGGCGCTTGCGCATCGGCTTTGCCGTGGCGGCAGCGGTCGGGCTTGGCTCGGCCGGGCTGGCCGCGGCGCAGGCGGTTCCGGCCAGCGCGGCGACCGGTTGCTCGGTCGCCTACTCGGTGACCAGCCAGTGGAACACGGGCTTCACCGCGTCGATCACGATCACCAACACCGGCTCGGCCCTGACCAGCTGGTCGCTCGGGTACTCCTATTCCGGCAACCAGCAGCTGACCCAGGGCTGGAGCGGTAACTGGAGCCAGTCCGGCGCGAACGTCACGGTGACCAACGCGAGCTGGAATGGCAGCCTCGCCGCCAACGCGTCCACGCAGATCGGCGCGAACTTCAGCTACAGCGGGACGAACGCCGCGCCGACGGCGTTCACCATCAACGGCACGGCCTGCACCGGCAGCGGCGGCGGCGGGACCGGCACCCCGTCGATCATGGCCAGCTCGACGTCGCTGTCCGTGGCCCAGGGCGCGACCACGACGTTCGGCCTGAGCCTGTCGGCCGCGCCGGCATCGAACGTGACGGTTTCGGTCGCCCGCGCGTCGGGCAACACCGGCCTGTCGGTGACCTCGGGTGGCTCGCTCACCTTCACCTCGTCCAACTACGCCACGGCGCAGAACGTGACGATCACCGCCGACAGTTCCGGTACCGGCGCGGCGACGTTCGCCGCCAGCGCCGCCGGGTACACGCCGGTGTCGGTGACGGCCACCGAGACGGCCGGCAGCGGCGGGGGCGGCAGCCACGTCGCCGACCCCTTCACCGGCGCCAAGCCGTACCTCAACCCGGACTACGTCAAGGAAGTGACCACCCAGGCCACGGCGGACGGCTCCGCGGCCGAAGCGGCGGTGGCCAACAGCCAGACCGCCATCTGGCTGGACACCATCGCGGCCATCAACGGCGGCGGCAGCACCGGGCGCACCGGGCTGCAGCAGCAGCTGACCAACGCGGCGGCCGAAGGCACCAGCACCCAGCCGGTCGTGGCCGAGATCGTCATCTACGACCTGCCGGGCCGGGACTGCGCGGCGCTCGCCTCCAACGGCGAGATCCCCGCGACGGCGGCCGGGCTGACCCAGTACGAGACCCAGTACATCGACCCGATCGCCAGCATCCTCAGCCAGTTCTCCAGCGCCAGCCTCCGGGTCGTCGCCATCATCGAGCCGGACTCGCTGCCCAACGTCGTCACCAACCAGAGCAAGCCGGCGTGCCAGGCCGCGACGCCGTACTACGAGCAGGGCATCGAGTACGCGCTGAACAAGCTGCACGCGATCCCGAACGTCTACAACTACATGGACATCGCGCACTCGGCCTGGCTCGGCTGGCCGAGCAACATGTCCGCCACCCCGGCCGTGTACAACACGGTGGTCAAGGCGACCACGGCCGGTTACGCCAGCATCGACGGCTTCATCAGCGACACGGCCAACTACACGCCGGTCCAGGAGCCGTTCCTGACCAACCCGACGCTGAACGTCGGCGGCCAGCCGCTGGACTCGGTGCCGTTCTACCAGTACAACCCGACCTTCGATGAGCTGACCTACGACACCGGCATGTACAACACGCTGGTGTCCGCCGGGTTCCCGGCCAGCAAGCGGTTCCTGATCGACACCTCCCGCGCCGGCTGGGGCGGCCCGAACCGGCCGACCGCGCTGAACAGCAGCCCGACCACGGCGGCGGCCTACGTCGCGGCGAACAAGATCGACCAGCGCCCGTTCCGCGGCGACTGGTGCAACCAGAACAACGCCGGCATCGGCGCGCGGCCACAAGACGAGCCCCTCGGCACGTCGAGCCCGGTCGAGGCGTACGTGTGGATCAAGCCGCCGGGCGAGTCCGACGGCGACTACCCGACCGCGAGCCACGCTCACGGTGACCCGCACTGCGACCCCAGCGGCACCAACACCGACGGAAACGGCGGCACCTACTCCACCGGCTCGATACCGGGCTACGACGTCCCGGCCGGCCAGTGGTTCGGCTACGAGTTCCAGATGCTCGTGAAGAACGCCTACCCCTCGCTGCCCTAATGGGGGTTACCGGGTCAGTCCCGCGCAGAACACCAGCCCCGTGAGGAGCAGGGGTTCGTGGGGGTGCAGACTCGGTCCGGTAGCCGCTGGCGGGTGAGCACCGTACACGCCCAGGAGCACGTGAGTCCTATGGTTAGACCGTGCCCCCGCCGGTGACCGGGAGAGATGACCGCTGTTGGGCTGTCGTGCCCGCTGAGGCGTGAGCACTGATCCATTAGGGCGCGAGCCGTTCTCCCGCAGGCTGCCAGGACCCAGGCGAGCCGTGGTGATCGATGCGAGGAGAAACGAGACATTGCTGTTCGTCGGAGATGACTGGTCCGAGGATTACCACGATGTGGAGATCCAGGACGAGGCGGGCCGCAAGCTGGCTGCCCGGCGGCTGCCGGAGGGCGCGGCCGGGATCGCCCGGCTGCACGAGCTGATCGCCGCGCACCTGGGCGCTGGCGGCGATCCCGGCCAGGTGGCGGTCGCGATCGAGACCGACCGGGGGCTGTGGGTGCAGGCGCTGACCGCGGCCGGCGACCAGGTGTTCGGGCTCAACCCCAAGCAGGTCGCGCGGTTCAAGGAGCGTTACAACCTCTCCGGGGCCAAGAGCGACGCCGCCGACGCGCACGCCCTGGCCGACATGGTCCGCGCTGAGCGGCACCAGTTGCGTGCCGTGGCCGCCGACACCGCCGGGGGGCAGGCGGTCAAGGTGGCTGCCCGCGCGCACCAGACGCTGATCTGGGAACGCACCCGGCACATCCTGCGGCTGCGGTCGGCCCTGCGCGAGTTCTTCCCCGCCGCCCTGGTGGCTTACGCTGACCTGGGCCTGACCGCCGCGGACACCCTGGAACTGCTGGCCCGGGCCCCCGCCCCGGCCGCCGCGACGAAACTGACCCGCTCCCAGATCAGCGCCGCGCTCAAACGCGCCCGCCGGCGCGACGTGCCCGGCCGGGCCCAGACGATCAAAGACGCGCTCGGTGCCCCGCAACTGGCCCAGCCCGCCGCGATCACCACCGCCTACGCCGCCACCGTGCAGGCCACCGCCGCCGTCCTGGCCACGCTGAACGAGCAGATCAGGCAGATGGAGGCCCAGGTGGAGGCCCATTTTCACCGGCACCCGGACGCTGAGATCTACCGGTCCCAGCCCGGCATCGGGACCATCAACGGCGCCCGGGTGCTCGCCGAGTTCGGAGACGCATCCGGCCGCTACGCCTCCGCCAAGGCCCGCAAGAACTACGCCGGATCCAGCCCCATCACCCGCGCGTCCGGGCGCAGCAAAGTCGTCCTGGCCCGGTTCATCCGCAACGACCGGCTCACCGACGCCCTGCACTCCCAGGCCCTGTCCGCGCTGACCGCATCACCCGGCGCCCGCGGCTACTACGACAAGCAACGCGCCCGCGGCCTCGGCCACAACGCCGCCCTCCGCCAGCTCAGCAACCGCCTCGTCGGCATCCTGCACGGCTGCCTGAAAACCCGCACCCGCTACGACGAAGCAACCGCCTGGCCAAGTGCCATCGCACACACCGAACCTCTTGCGGCTTGACATCTAAGCCCTTGGGATGTCTAACCAGGCGCCGGAGTGTCACCCCGTCCCCGTTCAGTAACTAAACGTTCTTTAGCCGAACGGGGACGGGTGCACCTGGGCGGGCCGGTGCCGGGTCAGCCTTTGAGGCGGGTCAGCAGCGCGGTGCCGTTGGGGGAGCCCAGGCCGGTGCAGGCGTCCCAGCCGGGCCGGCCGAGTAGGCGCCGTTGTTGCCGGTCGTGATGTCGCTGAATCCGGGGACGTCGGTGCCGGGGGCCACGCCCGGGTAGACGAGCGGCTGGAGCAGGCCGAACTTCTTGCCCGCGCCCTGGGCCAGCCGCGCGATCAGCCCGGCCCACAGGGGCGCGACGGCGCTGGTGCCGCCGTAGACCGCCTGCTTGCCGTCGACCAGGACCTGGTAGCCGGTCTGCGGGTCGGCGTTGCCCGCCACGTCCGGCACGCCCCGGCCACCGGTGCCCGTCCCCGCCGGGACGCCGGCGCTGGCCTGCCAGGATGGCACCGGGTACACGTCGCTGACGCCGCCGCCGGTGGCACCGTGGCCGGTGGCCACTTCGTTCCAGACGATCTCCGAGCTGATCGCGCCGGTCGCGGGATCCGCCTCGAGCCGCGTTCCGCCGCAGCCCAGAACGTACGGGCTGGAGGCCGGGTAGTCGCAGTGGTTCTTGCCGTCGTTAACGCCGTCGCTGCTGCCGCTGTCGCCGGCCGCCGCGGTGACGGTGACGCCCAGGGCGGCCGCGTCGGCGAGTGCCTGGTCGAAGGCGGCCCGGCCCTGTGCCGTCCAGACGTCCTCCGACTGGCCCCAGCTGATGCTGATCACCGCAGGGGTCGTCGCGGCGTGGGCCGCGTCGGTCACCGCGTCGATGAAGCCCTGGTCGGTGTTGGGCGCGAAGTACACCACCTGCGCCGCGCCGGGCGCCACCGCGCCCGCCACCTCGATGTCGAGCAGCACCTCGCCGTCGGCGCCGGTCGGATCCGAGCCGGGCGCGTTCGAGGCGCCGTCGACGCTCGCCGCCGTGACCGACGGGGCGGTAATGCCGAGGCCGGAAAAGTAGGTCTGCAGGTCGCTGGCTGAAAAGCCGCCCCCGAGCTCGATGATCGCGATCGTCTGGCCGCTGCCGTCCGTCCCGGCCGGGAACTGGTAGGCCGCGGCGACCTGCGGTGGCGTGTAGCCCGCGGGAGCCGCCGCCGCCTCGGGGGCGACGCGGAAGTGGGGAATGGCCTGCGGCCGGTTGTCCAGGCCCAGGACCGCGAGCACGATCCCGCCGAGCGCCGCGGGCAACTGGAGGCGGCCCTCCCGGTAGCGGTGCTCGACCCGGCCCGGCCCGGCCGGGTCCGGGCTGCTGACCCGGCGCAGCGACGTGCCGAACGCCTGGGACAGCGCCGACGCGGGACCCGCGACCATGACCCGGCGGGAGCCGGCGTCCGTGCTGGTGATCTCGAGGCCGAAGCCGCCCAGCACCTCACGGACCCGTTCGAGGTCGGCCGCATCGGTGCCGTGCGCCCGGGCCAGTTCCTCCCGGGACAGGGTCGCCGGGCCGATGACGACGTCTTCGGGCAGGGCGGTGCGCCTGCGGGTCACCAGCGTCACCTCGATCCGTTCGGTCTCGTCGACCGGCCCCACATCCTGGACGTCAGGAAGCGCTTCGCGTTCGCTGCCCGGCAGCGTTACGAACGACCCTTGTGTCATTTCCGTCTCCTCCTGATTTGCGTCCGGCCGGTCACCGCTCAGCATCATCTCGTGACGGAGGGCTTGTGGGTAGCCCGTCAGCCCGACGCGTCCGGGCGAATCTGGCGGGTGTCCCGCGCGCGCGGCGTGAGCAGGGTCCAAGGGGGCGGGGGCGCATACTGGGGCTGTGGGTGGCGAGCGCGGACCAGGTTCATGGGCGGGGCCAGGTGACTTCTCCGGAGGTGTCCGCGTCGGGTCTGCCCGGGCTGCGCTATGCGAGCCGGACCGGCCGCTGGGTGCTCGCGGCCACCGTGCTCGGCTCCGGCATCGCGGCGCTGGATGCCACCGTGGTCGGGATCGCGCTGCCGTCGATCGGCCGTGACTTCCACGTCGGCGTGGCCAGCCTGCAGTGGGTGGTCGACGCCTACACGCTCTCCCTGGCCGGGCTGCTCCTGCTCGGCGGCACGCTCGGCGACCGCTACGGGCGGCGGAAGGTCTTCGTCGTCGGCACGGTGTGGTTCGCGTGCGCGTCACTGCTGTGCGGGCTGGCGCCGAACGACATCACGCTGATCCTGGCCCGGGCCTTGCAGGGGGTCGGGGCGGCGCTGCTGACCCCGGGCAGCCTGTCCATCCTGCAGGCATCGTTCGTGGAACAGGACCGGTCCCGGGCCATCGGCGCCTGGTCGGGGCTCGGCGGCCTGGCCACGGCGGTCGGCCCGTTCGTGGGCGGCTGGCTGATCAGCGCGGTGTCGTGGCGGCTGGTGTTCTTCATCAACCTGCCGATCGCCGCCGCGGTCGTCGCCATATCGGTCCGGCACGTGCCGGAATCCCGCGCACCGGATGTGACCGGGCGGCTGGACATCCCCGGCGCGGTCACGATCACCGGGGGCCTGGTCGGGCTTACCTACGGCTTGATCGCGGCGCCGGCGGCGGGCTGGTCGTCGCCGACGGTGCTGGCCTCCCTGCTGGGCGGAGTCGCCCTGCTGGCCGCGTTCCTCGTCATCGGTCGCGAGAGCCCGACCCGATGCTGCCCCTTCACGTGTTCGCGTCGCGGCAGTTCTCGGCGGCCAACGCCGTGACCTTCGTCGTCTACGCCGCGCTGAGCGGGGCGCTGTTCCTGCTGCCGACCGTGCTGCAGGAGGTCGGCGGGTACAGCCCGCTCGCCTCGGGCGCCGCGCTGCTGCCGGTTACCGTCATCATGCTGACCCTGTCGGCCCGGTCCGGGGCCCTCGCGGCGCGGATCGGACCGCGCCTTCAGATGACGGTCGGGCCCATCGTCATCGCCTGCGGGCTGGTGCTGTTCGCGCGGGTCACCACCGGGAACTACCTGACCGAGGTGCTGCCGGCCGTGGTGGTGTTCGGGTTCGGGCTGGCGATCAACGTGGCCCCGCTGACCTCCACCGCCCTGTCGGCCGTCCCGGCCGAGCACGCCGGCATCGCCTCGGCGGTCAACAACGACGTGGCCCGGGCGGCCGGCCTGATCGCGGTGGCCGTGCTCCCGGTGGCCGCCGGGATCACCGGGGACAGCTACCTGCACCCGGCCGCGCTGTCCCACGGATTCCATAACGCGGTCCTCATCGCCGCGGCCGTTGTGCGCCGCGGGCGGCGTCCTGGCCGCGCTGACCATCCGCAATCCGCCCCGCCAGCCGGCCCCCGGACAGGCGGTGCCGGCCCACCGGCCCCGCGGCAGGAGATCTCCTGCTGCCTGGACGCGCCGCCGCTGCGCGGGCGTGAAGCCCGCGCGTCGTAACCGCCGCCGGAACGCCGGAAGGGGACGGGCCCAGGGCCCGTCCCCTTCCGTTCAGCGCCGGGAGGCGGTGATGCCGTCTTCAGCGCGGGAGGGCGGTCGCGCCGTCAGGCCGCGAGCCGCTTCTCGGCGGCTGCGCCGTCGAGCACCTCTAGCTGGTGGACGACGTTCTCAGTGGTGGCCTCGTGAGCCGTCAGGTCACCAAGCGCCAGCACTCCGAGGAGGATGGCGTCGGCAAAGACCAGCCAGGTCAGCGCGGTGCCGGAGAACACGAGCGCGGCGATCAGCGACCACAGCGCCGCCAGGGCGACCAGGCCGTGGCCGATCTTGCGGCCGGCCTTGCGGGCCACGACCGCGCTGAGTCCCGCGATCACGAGAACACCAGCGGAGACGCCGAACGCGACCCAGTGCGCGACGCCGATGGTCCACGTCATCGCGGCAACAGCCAGGAACGCGCCGGCGACGAGGAACAGGTTGTCAAGGATGAACCGGGAACTGAGCTGGACCTTCATGGGGGTGCACCTCCCTGACACCACATCCTGTGGTGTCAAACCGTGTTATCGACGGCGGGTCGGTACGGGCGCCATCCGGTGTCCGTGCGGCTCGTCGGGCTTATGTCCCGGCCCCTGCCGGGGCAGCCATTCATACGGAGCACATAGATGACCTTCAATATTTCCACAGCTGAATGTCTCGTGGATCACATTTCTGCCGGGGTGCTCGATGGCGGGTGGGGCGCCTGGTGCGGGCCCCGGCCACCGCAATGGGACCTTTGCGTAGTGCCTGGCGACTGCGATGCCGCCATTGCGGTCCCTGCGTGGCGGGCGCGGGGGTGCCGGGTCCGCTGGCTTGGGTGTTGCCGGGGGCGCGGGGCTGGGATGATGTAAAACCGGGAGGCGAAGGGATGACGATGACAGGCGAGGATGCCTCGATGGCGGTGGCCACCGGCCCGGGGGCGGGGGTCGGCGACCCGGAAGCGACCCTGGCCGTCCAGGCCGCGGCGCGGGCCGCGCGCCGCGCAGCGGGCCGCCTGGCGATCGCGCCGGAGGAAGCGATCGGCTTCGCGCTGCGGGCCATGGCCGACCGGCTGGACCGTGGGGCGGCGGCGATCCGCGAGGCGAACGAAGAGGACATGCGGGCGGCCGAGGCCGACGGCCTCACCGGGGCGCTGATGGACCGGCTGCGCCTGGACGACAGCCGCCTGAAAGCCATGTCCGGGCAGCTCCTGGCCCTGGCCGACGTGCCGCCCGAACCGGTGAGCCGGGTGATCCGCGAACTGCCGGGCGACCTGGTCGCGGAGGAGCGCCGCAGGCCAGTCGGGGTGATCGGGGCGAACTTCGAGGCTCGGCCGAACGTGGTGGCCGACATCGCCTCACAGCTCATCAAGTCGCGTAACGCCGGCGTACTGCGCACCGGGTCGGCGGCGCTGCGTTCCGCCATCGCGCTGGCCGACGGGGTCATCGCCCCGGCCCTGAGCGACGCCGGACTCGACCCGGACGCGATCCAGCTCGTCC
>CAVQZM010000042.1:0-30372 GCA_963718475.1 uncultured Actinomycetes bacterium
GGCGATCGCCGCCGCCACGTCGTAGGGCAGGTGGCGGGGGTGCACGAGCAGCGCCCGGGCCAGGTGACGGATCTGCAGCCGCAGCGGGGTCAGCAGCTCCTCGCTGTAGCGCCAGGCGGCGTACTCGTCGGCGCCGAACCGGGCTCCCGGATGGCCGGCCCGGAAGTGGCGTGCGTCGCCGCCGTCGCTGCTCCAGGTCGCGCAGCCACGCGCGCAGGTCGTCGTCGCGCTCCAGCATGGTCCAGTCCCGCAGCCGTTCGGCGATCTGGCCCGCCGCGTCGACGACGAACGCCCGGTCGCCCTGGCCCCTGATCCCGTTGCACCCGGCCCTCGCTGTCCGCGGCCGTGACAGGATGCTGGCCGAGCTGAAGCGGGCGCCCGACGGCCAGCGCGGCCACCGCGTGCCCGGCTTCGTGCCAGGCCGTCACGACGGCCGCCTTCCGGGCCGGGATGTAGCTGGCGATGAGCCGCGGTCGTAGCGCTGCCTGACCCACCGGTCGTGCACGATGGACTCGTCGTCGTAGCGCGCCAGCCGGGTGAGTTCCGACCGGATCGCCGCCAGATCGCGCTGCTCCGAGGCCTTCACGACGCCTGCCGCCGCACCCGCCGCCCCGCCGCGAGCGGGACGCGCAAACCCGGATGACAACGGAGGACACCTCCGGGCACGATGGGCAGCGTGAAAGACTGGGTGGCCTGGCACGAAGCCGATGATGACCCGTCCTCGTCGCTCAGCGCACGCCTGCGACGGGTCCGCGCGCACCTGCCGAGGCGATCGAGCAGGCGCCGGCCGGGCCGGTCCGGCTGGTCAGCCTGTGCGCCGGGCAGGGACACGACGTCCCTGGGGTGCTGCCCGGCCATCCCCGCCGGGACAACGTGTCGGCCGTGCTGGTCGAGGCCGACGCGGCCAACGCCGAGGTGGCCCGGGGCCAGGCCGCCATGGCGGGGCTGCCGGGCGTGGAGGTGCGGAACGCGGACGCCAGCCGGGTCGCGAAGTTCGCCGACGGGCTGCCGGCGATGTGCTGATGCTGTGCGGCATCTTCGGCAACGTCAGCGCCGACGACATCGAGCGCACCGTCCGCGCGGCCCCGGCGTTGTGCGCGGCCCGCGCCTCGGTCATCTGGACCCGGCACCGCCGTCCCCCGGACCTGACCCCGCGGGTCCGGGCCTGGTTCGCGGCGGCCGGCTTCGACGAGGTCGCCTTCGACGAAATCGAAACGAGCAGCATGACCGGCGTCGGCGTCAACCGGCTCCGTGACGTCCCGGCTAGCCCACCGCCCCCGGGCCGCCTGTTCACCTTCCAGCCCTAGTCGCTGAACAGGTGCCGGAAATACGATTGCGGGTCGGTCAGGAAGCCGCGCCAGGAGGAAACCAGGTCCAGCTCGTCCCAGCGGGAGGCGCGGATCCCCCAGTTACCGATCTCCAGGATGGTCGCGCCGGGCGTGGCCGCGAGGACCGGGGAATGGGTCGCGACCACGGCCTGCGATCGGGCCTCGACCAGGTCGTGCAGCAGGGCGACAAGCCCGAGGCACGCGGTGAACGACAGCGGGGCGTCCGGCTCGTCCATCAGATAGAAGCCGGGCTGGCTGACCCGGGTCCGGAGGATGGCCAGGAACCCCTCGCCGTCGGTCACCTCATGAAAGCGTTCCGGCGTTCTCCCCGGATGCTCCTCGAGGTAGGTGTAAAGGCTGTGCATCGTGTCGGCCCGCAGGAAATATGACCAGCCGGGCCGGTAGGGGCCGCGCTCGACGACGAGACGCGGGCCCAGGCCCGGCTCACTGACCCTGGTGCGGAAACCCCGGGCCAGCGCCGAGCCTCCCTGCGGGTTGAGCCCGTACGCCTCGGCGAGCATCTCGATGACCGTCGACTTGCCCGAGCCGTTCTCGCCCACCAGGATGGTCAGCCCGCCCGGCAGCTCGAGCCCGTCGCTGAGGAACTGTGCCACCGCTGGCACCGTGGCCCGCCAGGCCGACATGTCGGGGTCCGCCCCCGCATCGGGGCGGAACGCACGCACCGGGCGAGGGTCCGGGCGGGACGGATCGTCAGTGTCGGCCATACCGCGATCATCCCGCCCCGGCGCGGCATATGGTCGCTCCCGGGGGGAATAGCCCTCGGCAGGCGGCGGCTGGGCCGCGTGACAAAGACTTTTCCGGGTGCGGGAGCTCACATGGCGACGATCGCGATTTTGGGCGGAACGGGCTTCGCGGGCGGTGCGATCAGGGACGAAGCACTGAAGCGGGGACACTCGGTCATCGTGGTCAGCCGGTCGGCGGACCCGTCGGACAGCCACCCCGATCTCGAGGTGAAGCGGGCAATATCCACGACACCGCGCTGGTCGATCTGCTGGCCGACGAGGCCGACGTCATCGCCGTCGCCCTCCCGGGCCGCGAGATCGACGGCGAGAAGCTGATCAGCGCGCTCCCGTCACTGGCCGCGGCCGCGGCCCGGGCCGGCACCCGGCTGGGCGTCGTCGGGGGGGCCGGGTCGCTGCACGAAAGCGAGGGCGGCCCGCGCCATGTGGACAGCCCCGGCTTTCCCGAGCCGTACAAGAACGAGGCCCTCAGCCACGCCGACGTGCTCCAGGCGCTGCGGGAGACCCCCGGCGACGTCGATTGGTTCTGCCTCAGCCCGGCGGCCGAATTCGGTTCCTACAACCCGGGCGAGCCGATCGGCATTTACCGGGTCGGCGGCGACGTCCTGCTCCGGGACGCCAACGGCCGGTCGTACATTTCCGGCGCCGACTACGCCCTCGCGTTCGTGGACGAGATCGAGAGGCCCGCCACCACCGGGAACGCTTCACGGTCGCCTACTGATCCCGCCTGCGGCCGGCGCGCCGGTTACCACTTTGCTCGTGTGCTCCGGATCACTGCCCTACCATGTCCGCATGACCCCGCTGACGGGTGTGCTGCGCGAGGCCTGGGAACTGTACAAGACCTATGCCCGGCACTTCCTGACCATCTCGTTCCTGCTTTATCTCGGCGAGTCCGTTATCGTCGCGCTCCTCACCCGATTCGCCGGGCTCACCGGCACCTTCACGTCGTGGATCGTTGACCTCTTCTTCATGTTCCTGCTGCAGGCCGCGCTGGTTAAGGCGGTACAGGACGTCCGTGACGGGCGCGTCGACCTCGATCTGCGGGCCACGCTGTCCGCCGCGCTCCCGTACGTCCTCCCGGTGGCGGCCGCGTCGATCCTGGCCAGCATCGCCATCGCGATCGGATTCGTGCTCCTCATCGTCCCGGGGCTGATCCTGCTGACGTTCTGGTCGCTGATCGTTCCGTCCATCGTGGTCGGGGGATCGCCGGCCATGGCATCGTCGGCCAGAGCTGGCGCCTGGTCCGCGGTTACGCCTGGAACGTGTTCGGCATCTACATCCTGGTGTTCCTGATCCTGGTCCTGTTCCAGCTGGTGTTGGGGGCTGTCTTCCTGGCCCTGCCGACCGGGATCGGCAGCTTCCTTTCGGGCGTGGTCGCGGGCACGCTCATCTCCCCGTTCATCACGCTCGTCGTCACGCTGATCTACTACGGGCTGATCGTCGTCAAGGCGGGCCGCCCACACCTCCCCCTCGCGCCACCTCGCCGGCGTAGCCGAAGGGGCCGGCGGGAGGAATCCGGTCGACCCTTCGCGCAAGCCTCGCTAGGCGCTGTCGCAGCCGAGCCGGTGACCTTCTCGGCGATGGGTCCGGTCCAGGTACGGCGTGATCCCGCCCAGGCGGAACGGCCAGCGCCCCATGATCATGCGAGGTCGATGTCCTCGGCCGCGGCGGCCACGCCCTCGTGGAGCATGAGCCGGATCCCTGGCCAGCCCCTCGAGGGCGCGCTGGCGGACCTGGACCTCGGTGGACGGCCGGTACGCCGTCGGCCAGGGCCGCCCTGACCCTGAAGACGATGGTGGGTCGAGGCCGCTGGACCGCGGGGCGGGCCGAGACCAGCGAGTGAGCTCGGCGAGCGCACGCGAACCGGCCCCGGAACGCCGCGCTGAGCGCCTCGGCGACGTGCAGCGCGATGCGGCCGCCGGCTCGAGCAGAGGGAACGGCGCATCGGGGGCCGGAGATTCCGGTGCCCGTTCGGCCACCTGACCGGCTGCCCTGGTCGACGGCGACGTTATCTCCCCGAGGAACCGGGTGAGCAGGCGGTTGACGACGAACGCCGGGGCGTCCTTCACCAGCACGCAGGACTTCTTCCGCTTCTTGCCCACGGCGAAGGCGGTGGCCAGCGCGGCGTCGTCGGTCTTCTCGCCGCGGATGATCTCGACCAGCGGCAGGACCGCCACCGGGTTGAAGAAGTGGAAGCCGACCACCCGCTCCGGGTGCGAGAGCCCCGACGCCATGGTCGGAGACCGACAGCGAGGAGGTGTTGGTGGCCAGCACGCACTCCGGGGTCACGACCGCCTCGACCTCGGCGAACACCTTCTGCTTGACCGACATCTCCTCGAACACGGCCTCGATGACGAAGTCGGCGTCCGCGAACACGTCCTTGCTCAGCGAGCCGGTGACCAGGCCTTCAGCCGGGACGCCTGGTCGGCCGAGCCCGCTGCCTGGCCAGGAGCTTGTCGATCTCGGCGTGCACGTAGCCGACGCCGGAGTCGACCCGGGCCTGGTCGATGTCGGTCAGCACGACGGGCACCTCGAGCCGGCGGGCGAACAGCACGCGATCTGCGCGGCCATCAGCCCGGCCCCGACCACGCCGACCTTCGTCACCGGCCGGGCCAGCGATTTGTCCGGGGCGCCGGCCGGGCGCCGGGCCCGCTTCTCGGTCAGGTCGAACGCGTACAGGCGGCGCCAGCTCGTCGCTCATGATCAGGTCGGCGAGCGCCCGTCCTCGGCGGCGAACCCTCGTCGCGGTCCGGTCCCTGGCCGCGGCGACCAGTTCCAGCGCCCGGTACGGCGCGGGTGCCGCCCGTGCAGCTTGCCGTCGACGAAGAACCGGCCGGCCGCGATCGCCGCGTCGAGTCTCGGTGACCGGCGCCGCTCCACCGTGACCTCGCCGTTGAGCACCCGGGCGGCCCACGCAGCGACTCCTCCAGGAAGTCGGCCAGCTCGAACATGGCGTCCGCGATGCCCAGCTCGATGCCTGCGGCCGCGCAGCATCTTGTTCTGGCTGAGCGCGTTCTCGGCAATGACCTTGAGCGCCTTCGACGGGCCGATCAGCCTGGGCAGCAGGTAGGTGCCGCCCCACCCGGGGACCAGCCCGAGGAAGCACTCGGGCAGCGCGACGGCCGGCACCCCGGCCGAGATCGTCCGGTAGGTGCAGTGCAGCGCGACCTCGACCCCGCCGCCCATCGCCGCGCCGTTGACGAACGCGAACGTGGGCACGCTCAGCTCGCCGAGCCTGCGGAAGACGGCGTGGCCGAGCCGGGCGATCCCCAGCGCCTGACCCCGGTCGTGCAGCAGGCCGACGCCCTTGAGGTCGGCCCCGACCGCGAAGATGAACGGCTTGCCGGTGACGCCGACCGCGACGAGGTCGTCCCGCGCCGCCACCGCGTCGATCGCGTCGTTCAGCTCGAGGAGGCTGCCGGGACCGAACGTGCTCGGCTTGGTGTGATCAAAGCCGTTGTCCAGGGTGATCAGGGCCAGTGTGCCCGCACCGTAGGGCAAATCAATATCCCGAACGAAGGCGTGCGTGACGACTTCATCAGGGAACTGGGCCCGTATCTCCGCCGGGTACCCGAACGTCGCGCCGGTCACGGTGTCGCTCACTTGGTGGCCCCCTCGCGGCTGGTGTTCTCCCACAGCACGGTCGCTCCCATGCCCATCCCGATGCACATGGTGGTCAGGCCGTAGCGCACCTGCGGCCGCTCGGCGAATTCCCGGGCCAGCTGCATCATCAGCCGGACGCCGGAGGAGGCGAGCGGGTGGCCGAGCGCGATCGCGCCGCCCCACGGGTTGACCCGCGGGTCATCGTCGTCGATCTTGAAATGGTCCAGGAACGAGAGCACCTGCACCGCGAACGCCTCGTTGATCTCGATCAGGCCGATGTCGTCGATGGTGAGGGAGTTGCGGGCGAGCAGCTTCTCCGTGGCCGGGATGGGGCCGATCCCCATGACCTCGGGGTCGACGCCGGCGAAGGAAAAGTCGATCAGCCGCATGCGGGCCGGGAGGCCGAGCTCGGCCGCGACGTCCTCGGCGGCCAGGATGCAGCCGGTCGCGCCGTCGTTCAGGCCGGCCGAGTTACCCGCCGTGACGTTGCCGTGCGGGCGGAACGGCGTCTTCAGCGTGGCCAGGCCCTCCACCGTGGTGTCCGGGCGGGGCGGCTCGTCCGCGGTGGCCAGCCCGTAGCCTTTCTCGGCGCTGCGGACCGCCATCGGGACCAGGTCCGGCTGGATCTTGCCCGCTGTATACGCCTCGGCGACCTTTCGCTGGCTGCCGGCCGCGTAGGCGTCGGCGCGGGCCTTGGTGATGTGCGGGAACCGGTCGTGCAGGTTCTCCGCGGTCGAGCCCATGACCAGCGCGGAGGTGTCGACCAGCTTCTCGCTGACGAACCGGGGGTTCGGGTCGACGCCCTCCCCCATCGGGTGACGGCCCATGTGCTCGACGCCGCCGGCGATCGCCACGTCGGCGGCGCCGAAGGAAATGGCCCCGGCCACGTTGGTGGCGGCGGTCATGGCGCCGGCGCACATCCGGTCGATCGCGTACCCGGGCACCGACCGGGGCAGGCCCGCGAGGACCGCGGCGGTCCGGCCGATGGTGAGACCCTGATCACCGATCTGGGTCGTCGCCGCGATGGCGACCTCCCCGATACGCTCGGGCGGCAGGCCGGGGTTGCGCCGCAGGAGTTCGCGGATGACCCGGACGACGAGGTCGTCCGCGCGGGTCTCCGCGTACAGGCCCTTGGGGCCCGCCTTTCCGAATGGGGTACGGACGCCGTCAACAAAGACCACGTCGCGTGCGGTACGGGGCACGTCAGCCTCCCTCGCGTGACAAGCTCTCTAAAATTCATGTTACTCGCCAGTAACAGTCCTCGCTACCGGGAGGGGGGAAACTGGCCGGAGGAAGGGATGAAAGACGGTGGGGATCAGGCTCTGGGTGTGTGCCGCCGCCAGCGCGGCGATCCTGGCCGGCGGCTGCTCCGCCGGTCCGGCCGGCGGGCCGCGGCATCCGGCGGGCGGCGGCCCGCTCAGCTTCTGGACCCGCGCCCGGCTCCTCGGCGCCCAGCCCCTGCGGCCCGGCCGCGGGCTGGTGCCGCTCCCGGGCCAGAGCGCGAACTCCCATACGGCGGCGCAGGCGCTGCGGGTGGGGGCACTGTTCGAGCAGGACGCGAGCGGGAACCACTTCTGCACCGCGAGCGTGGTGGCCAGCCCGGGAAAGGACCTGCTGATCACCGCCGCGCACTGTATCCACGGCGGGAAGGGCAGCGGGTACCACTCCAACATCGTCTTCATCCCCGACTACCGGGACGGCAACACGCCGTTCGGGGTGTGGACGCCCCAGCGGCTCCTGGTCGCGCCGCAGTGGGCCGGCTCGTCCGACCCCGACTACGACGTCGGCTTCGTGACGCTCCAGCCGCACAACGGCCAGAACATCCAGCAGGTGCTGGGGGGCAGCCACCTCGGCAGCGACACCGGCTACCGCTACCTGGTGCGGGTCACCGGCTACCCGGACAGCGCCAACGCCCCGATCACGTGCATCAACTGGACGTCGCAGCAGAGCGCCACCCAGCTGCGGTTCGAATGCAGCGGATACACCGGCGGCACGAGCGGCAGCCCGTGGGTGACCCGTTTCGATGCCCGCTCGCGGACCGGAACGATAGTCGGCGTGATCGGCGGGTATCAGCAGGGCGGCGACACCCCGTCGGTCTCCTACAGCTCCTACCTGGGCAGCGGCATTCAGCAGCTCTATCAGCAGGCCATCCGCTAGACATCGGGAGCCCGCGGGCCGAAGCTGTGAACAGGCCAAAGGAGGCGCAATGAAGACCAGGGCAGCCGTTCTGCAGGACGTTCACAAGCCGTTCGAGATCATGGAGGTCGACCTGGACGGCCCGCGCGAAGGCGAGGTGCTGATCAGGTACGTGGCCGCCGGGCTGTGCCACTCCGACCTGCACCTGATCGACGATGACCTGCCCACCCGGTTCCCGATCATCGGCGGCCACGAGGGCGCCGGCATCATCGAGGAGGTCGGCCCGGGCGTCACCAAGGTCAAGCCGGGCGACCATGTCGTGTGCAGCTTCATCCCGAACTGCGGCACCTGCCGCTACTGCTCCACCGGCCGCCAGAACCTGTGTGACATGGGCGCCACCATCCTCCAGGGGTGCATGCCCGACGGCAGCTTCCGGTTCCACTCCGGGAGCACCGACATCGGCGCGATGTGCATGCTCGGCACGTTCGCCGACCGGGCCACGATCTCGCAGCACTCGGTGGTCAAGGTCGACGACTGGCTGCCGCTGGAGAGCGCCGTCCTGGTCGGCTGCGGTGTGCCCACCGGGTGGGCCACGGCCAACTACGCGGGCGGCGTGCGGGCCGGTGACACGACGGTGATCTACGGGATCGGCGGCATCGGCATCAACGCGGTCCAGGGCGCGGCCCACGCCGGCGCCCAGTACGTCGTGGCGGTCGACCCGCTGCCGTTCAAGCGGGACGCGGCCATGAAGTTCGGCGCGACCCACGCCTTCGCCACCGCCGAGGAGGCCGCGGCCAAGGTCAACGAGCTGACCTGGGGCCAGATGGCCGATCAGGCGCTGGTCACGGTGGGCACCGTGGACGAGGACGTGATCACGGCCGCGTTCAACACGATCGGCAAGGGCGGGACCGTGGTCGTCACCGGGCTGGCCAACCCGGCCAAGCTGACCGTCCACATCTCCGGCGGCGTGCTCACCCTGTTCGAGAAGACGATCAAGGGCACGCTGTTCGGCTCGGCGAACCCGCAGTACGACATCGTCAAGCTGCTGCGCCTGTATGACGCCGGCCAGCTCAAGCTGGACGAGCTCATCACCGCGCGCTACACCCTCGACGAGGTCAACGAGGGCTACCAGGACCTGCGCGACGGCAAGAACATCCGCGGCATCATCACCTACGCGACGGCCTGAGGGCCGCCGGCCGCCCGGGGCGGCCGCGCGCCGCCCCGGCCGCGGCGTCAGCCGGTGACGGCCTTGGCGGTCTCGATCGCCGCGGCCAGGGCAGCCAGGTGGTCGTCCACGCTCTTCAGGCCGGCCCCCATCGTGTTGACCGACACGTGGGTCGCCCCGGCGTCCTGCCACTGCCGGAGTTCCGCCGCGACGCTCTCGCGGTCGTCCCGCCAGACGAGGCGGCCGTCCATGCCCAGGCTGGCCGGGTCACGGCCGGCCTCGGCCGCCGCCTGCGCCACCAGCCGGCGCGCCTCGTCGAGCTGCGGGCCCGGCGACATCTGCGGGAACCACCCGTCGGCCAGCCGCCCGGCCCGCTCGTAGGCCCGCGGGGACTGCGCCCCGAGCCAGATCGGGATCGGCCGCTGTACGGGCAGCGGCGCGATGCCGGCCCCGACGACCTTGTCGAACGGCCCCTCGAACGTCACGGTCTGCTCGGTCCACAGCCGGCGCATGAGCGTGATCTGCTCCTCCAGCCGCTTCCCGCGGGTGCGGAAGTCCTGGCCGAGCGCCTCGTACTCGACCTGGTTCCAGCCGATGCCGACGCCGAAACGGAATTTGCCGTTGCTGAGCAGGTCGACCTCGGCGGCCTGCTTGGCCGCCAGCACGGTCTGCCGCTGCGGAAGGATGATGATGCCGGTGACCAGCTCCAGCGACGTGATCCCGGCCAGGTAACCGTAGAGGACCATCGGCTCGTGGAACGTGGTGTGCACGTCGTAGGGCCCGTTCCAGCCCTGGTACACCTCCGGGTCCGCCCCCACGACGTGGTCGTAGGTCATGATGTGGCGGTACCCGAGCTCCTCGGCCCCCTGAGCGTAGGCCCGCACCGCGCCAACGTCTCCGCCGAGCTCGGTCTGCGGGAAAACCACCCCGATACGCATGCCAGCCTCCAGGCCTGAGTCAGTTCATTTGACGAACCCCCCCTGTCTACCCCAGGCGGCTCAGGTTGATCGCGCCGGCCATGGCCGCGTAGCCGGCGTCGTTCGGATGCAGGCCGTCGCCGCTGTCGTAGGTGGGGTTGAGGTAGGCGGAATCGCTGCGATCCGCGACCGCCCGGGCGAAGTCGACCACCCCGTCGAACGCGCCGCTGGTGCGGATCCAGTGGTTGACCGCGTCCCACTTGGCCTGGCCCTCGGGCGACCAGAACCACGAGCTCTCGAACGGGGTCAGGGTGGCGCCGAAAATTTTGATCCCGTGCGCGTGCGCCTCGGCGATCATCGTCTTGTACCCGGCGATGATCTGGGCCGCGCTGACATTGGTGTTCGGCGCCACGCAGCCGATGTTCGCGCCCGAGCTGTAGCCGATGTCGTTGATGCCCTCGAGCACGATCACGTCGCGGACGTCCGGCTGGTCGAGGACGTCCCGGCCGAACCGGGCCACCGCGCTCTGCCCGTAGCAGGCCGAGCCGTTCAGGACCCGGTTGCCCCCGATGCCCTCGTCCAGGACGGCGGGTGCCGCGTCGCCGTACTGCGCGTCGAGGCGGCGGGCCAGGAAATTCGGCCAGCGGTCGTTCGCCCCGTCGGCTGATCCGATGCCATCGGTGATCGAGTCACCGAACGCCACCACCGCCCGCGCGCGTTTGGCGGCGCTCAGCACGTCCACGCCGTCCAGGACGTACCAGGAGATCGTCCGCGTCGTGAACGCCGCGTCGCCCGGGTCCGTCACGTGGTCGCCCGGTGCGATGTAGTTGTCCTGCTGCCCGAAGTAGTGGTACGTGGCCGGCCCGGTCGCGCCGGGGAGGTAGATGCTCACCGCGATGTCCTCCAGCGGCGTTACGGCCATCGGCACGGGATCGCTGACCACTTCCTCGCCGGCCGGTACCCGCACCGAGCCGCTGCCGTCGAACTTCACCTGGTACGCGGGGCTGGACAGGGCTCCCCCGCTGGCCACCGCGCCCACGCGGCCTTCCCGATCACCAGCGGGCGGGTCCCGAACATGTTGCTCAGCCGGATGCGGATCTCCCGGCCGCCGATGCTGGTGAACACGATGTCCCGGACCGTCTGGTCGTGAAAGCCGGCGTAGGCCAGGTTGACCACCTCGCGCGTCGGCTGCGTCGGGCTGGTGGACCAGGTCTCGACCCAGCCCGTGCTGCTGGCGGACGCGGCCGGCTGCCTCGACATCAGGGCGACGGCGGCCCCGGCCGCCAGCGCCGCGAACGCGATGATGAAGCCGGCGCGGCGCACGACGCGGCGGGACAAGATCATCTCGGCTCGGGCCTCCTGGGCGACATGGCGGGCGCATCTGGTCAACGTGGCCGTCCGGGCGGCGGTTCCCCGCGATCGTACCGGAGCAGCCCCAGAAAACCCGTCCATCCCGCCAATACGGGACACCAGGCCAGCCCACGGGGACGCGGCCTCTGCGGGCCTAAGTCCGCAGGTAGGAGGCGCCGTTGAGGTCGAGGATGGCGCCGCTGGCCCATTCCGCCGCAGGCGAGGCCAGGTAGACGACCGCCTCGGCGACCTCCTCCGGCCGGCCGATCCGCCCGAACGGGCTCTGCGCCCGCACCTCGTCGCCGTCCGGCCCGTTGACGCGCTCGGCCGCCATGTCGGTGTCGACGAATCCCGGGGCCACCGTCGCCACCGAAATGCCGTGCGGCCCCAGCGCCAGGGCCAGTGACTGGCCGAACGCGTTGAGGCCGGCCTTGCTCGCCCCGTAGGCCGGCTGGCCGGGCTCGCCGCGGAACGCGCCCCGGGAGGACACGTTGACGATCCGGCCGCCACCGCGCGGGATCATGTGCTGAACGGCGCACCAGGTCACGTTGGCCGGGCCGACGAGGTTGACGGCCAGCGTCGCCTGCCAGGCCGCCTGCCACTGCTCGTACGACACCTCGTTGATCGGGTGCCCGGTGTAGATGCCGGCGTTGTTCACCAGGACGTCGAGTCCGCCGAGGTGCCCGGCGGCCTCGTCCACCGCCCGGCGGGCCTGGCCGGGGTCGGTGATGTCGGCCTGGACGATGGCGTGCCCGGTCCCGGGCATCTCGGCCAGGACCGCGGCCGCCCGCTCCGGGGAGCCCCGATGATGGATCGCCACCCGGTCCCCCCGGGCCGCGAAGGCGAGCGCGGTCGCGCGGCCGATGCCCCGCGACGCGCCGGTGACCAGAACGCCTCGTCCGCTGATGTCCGTGTCTCCCTATGTTTAGCGACGTCCCCTACGTTTAGCGACGTCCCTTTGTTTAGCAGCTAATCTTTGTTTAGCGGCTACCCGGCAGCACGCGGGGCACTATTCGTTCCTCCCGGACCTGGCCGTCCTCCCAGATGATCTCGTAGGCCCCCTTGCCGCGCACCTCGGTGACCGCCTCGGCCAGCTTGGTGCCGTGGTAGACCAGCCCGACGCCGTCGTCGGTGGCGTAGCCGCCCGGCAGCACTCCATCGGCGACGAAACGCTTATAGGCGGGACGCCGCCGCGGCTCGGAGTCGTAATGGACGCCGTTGGAGTACGGCAGCAGGCCGAGGCCGTTGGTGACCGGCCGCAGCTCCGGGCCGAATGAGTCGGTCGGGCCGCCGGCATGCCAGCGGATCGAGCAGGCCGACACGCCGGCCAGCACCACGCCGGCCTGCCAGGCCTGACGGAAGACCTCGTCCAGCCCGTGCAGCCGCCACAGCGCGAGCAGGTTGGCCACGCTGCCGCCGTCGACCCAGACCACATCCTGGTCCAGAACCAGTCCGGCCAGGTCGGCCGCGTTGGGCATGGGGAACAGCACCAGGCTCGAAACGTCGGCGCCGGCCGCCTGCCCGGCCTCGGTGAACAGCGCGCTCATCCAGCGCTGGTCGCCGCCCGCGGTGCCGACGTAGCAGACCCGCGGGGCCCGGCCCTCGACCCCGGCCAGCTCGATCGCGTGCATGAGCAGCGGGGCGAAGCCGTAATAGGTGCGCTCGCCCCGGCGCAGGCCCCCGGACGTGGCCAGAATGGTGGGCCCGCTCATGAGGCCCCGGCCGCCAGGGGCACCGGGGTGACCCGCTTGACGATCGTGCCGGTATCCACTCCGGACGGCAGGGTGCCGAACGCGCCGCCCCAGTCGCCCCCCAGCCGGGACGCCGTGAACGCGTCCGCGACGGCCGGGTCGCCGAACCGGACCAGCAGCGAGCCCTGCAGGACCAGGGCCATGGCTTCCGCCAGCCGCCGCGCCCGCGCCTGCACCTGCTCGGGATCGGCCAGCTCATTTCGGAGCCGGGCGACGGCCCGGTCGAGACGCTGGTCGGCTCCGGCCGCCTGGCCGACCTCGGCGAAGAACGCCTCGGCCGTTTCCGGCTGCTTGGCCAGGGCGCGCAGCGCGTCGAGGGCGGCGACGTTGCCGGAACCCTCCCAGATGGACGCGAGCGGCGCCTCGCGGTAGAGCCGTGGCATGCCCGACTCCTCGACGTAGCCGTTGCCGCCGAGGCACTCGAGCGCCTCGGCCGCGTGCGCCGGGGCCCGCTTGCACACCCAGTACTTGGTCACGGCCAGGGCCAGCCGCCGGAACGCGGCCTCCGGCCCGTCCCCGGCCGCGGCCCGGTCGGTCGCGCCGGCCAGCCGGAACGCCACGATCGTGGCCGCCTCGGACTCGATCGCCAGGTCGGCCAGCACGTTGGCCATCAGGGGCTGGTCGGCCAGGTGCGCGCCGAACGCGGTGCGGTGCGTGGCGTGATGGGCGGCCTGGGCTGCCCCGGCCCGCATCCCCGTCGCCGCCGAGATGACGCAGTCGAGCCGGGTCATGTTGACCATCTCGATGATCGTGCTGACCCCGCGGCCCTCCTCGCCGACGAGCCAGGCCACGGCCTCGTCGTACTCGACCTCGGCCGACGCGTTCGACCGGTTGCCGAGCTTGTCCTTGAGCCGCTGGAGGTGCATGCCGTTGCGGGTGCCGTCCGGCAGGACCCGGGGCAGCAGGAAGCACGAGAGGCCGCCCGGCGCCTGGGCCAGCACCATGAACAGGTCGCCCATGGGCGCCGAGGTGAACCACTTGTGCCCGGTCAGCCGGTAGCTGCCCCCACCCGCCTCCCCATCCCCCTTCACTGGCATCGCCCGGGTGGTGTTGGCCCGCACGTCGGAACCGCCCTGCTTCTCCGTCATCGACATGCCGGCCAGCAGGCCGCGCTTGGCCTCCGGCGGCCGCAGCCCGAAGTCGTAGTCGGCCGAGGCCAGCAGCGGCTCGTACCGCCGGGCCAGGTCCGGGGCGTTGCGCAGGGCCGGGACGATCGCGTAGGTCATCGAGATCGGGCAGCAGTGACCCGCATCGGTCCGGCCCCACACGTACAGCTTGGCCGCCCGTGCCACGTGCGCGCCCGGCCGCGGGTCCCGCCACGGCGCGCCGTGCATCCCCGCGCCGACGGCGACGGTCATCAGCTCATGCCAGGCGGGATGAAATTCGACCTCGTCGATGCGGTGGCCGAACCGGTCGTGGGTGCGCAGGACGGGCGGGTTCTCGTTCGCCAGCCGCCCCCACTCCTGGGCCTGCCCGGACCCGGCGAGACGGCCCACCTCCCGGACCTGCTCTTCGGCCCAGCCGGCGCCCTCACGGCGCAGCGCGTCGAGCATCGCCGGATCATCAGCCACGTCATACTCGGTGAGCGGGGGTGGCTGGTTGACGACCTCATGAGTCGGCGGCATCGGCCCCTCCATTGTCAGCCGCGGTTACCGGCATTCTTCTCTGAAGTTACCGGCCAGTAAAGCTCGGGGCGGCGATCGGCCAGCAGGTCGTTGTGGTCGTTGATGCGCTTGTCACGGGCGCGGGCCAGGACGCAGTCGGCGGTGAGCACGGCGGGCCGGTCGGCCATGACCGGCCCGGCGAGCGGGTAGCCGTCCGGGCCGATGATGACCGTGCCGCCGATCCAGTCGACCCCGCGCTCGGTCCCGCACCGGTCCGCGATCGCGACGAACACGCCGCCGGTCGCCGCGTCGGCCTGGGCCTTCACGACCTCGGCCGGCCGCTCGGCCGCGGGCCGGGGCATGGTGGGCCAGTTCACCGGGGCGGCGATGAGGTCCGCGCCGTCCAGGGCGGGCAGCCGGGCCCACTCCGGGAACTCCAGGTCGTAGCAGATGGCCATGGCCACCCGGCCGAACCGGAGACCCACGACCGGCGACGGGGCCTCGCCCGGGGTGAACACCAGCTTCTCCCGGTCCCACAGGTGGGCCTTGCGGTAGACGGCCCGGGTCCCGGACTCATCGACCAGGGCCGCGCTGTTGTAGAGGCGGCCATCGTCGCCCAGCTCGCAGAAGCCGCCCACGATCACCATCTGGTGGGCGGCGGCCAGCTCCTGCCAGTGCCGCAGCGTCGGGCTGCCGCCGGCCTCCGTGGCCAGGCCGCGCGCCTCCTCGGCGCTGTCGAAGACGTAGCCCGAGTCGCACAGCTCCGGCAGCACGATCAGCTGCGCTCCGGCGGCGGCGGCCTCGCCGGCCGCGTCGGCCGCGGCGGACCGGTTCGCGCCGGGGTCGCCGATGACCGGCGCGAGCTGCGCCACGGCGATGACCGTCATGCCGTACCGCCCGGGCCTGCCGGGCGCAGCGCGAACAGGCCGAGCAGCTCGTAGGCGACGTTCGCGGCGGCCAGCGACGTCAGCTCCGCATGGTCGTAGGCCGGGGCGACCTCGACGATGTCCGCGCCGACCAGGCGCAGCCCGTCGAACCCGCGCAGGATGAGCTGGAGCTCCCGGGTGGTCAGGCCGCCGGGCTCAGGGGTTCCGGTGCCCGGCGCGTGGGCCGGGTCGAGCACGTCGATGTCGATGCTCACGTACACCGGGCGGTCGCCGACCCGCTCACGGACCCGGTCGATGGCCTCGTCGACGCCTCGCCGGGCCACGTCCGTGGTGGAGACCGTCGCGAAGCCCAGCTTCCGGTCGTCGGCCAGGTCGCTGCGGCCGTACAGGCTGCCGCGGATGCCGACGTGGGCCGAGCAGTCCAGCGCGAGGACCCCCTCCTCCACCGCCCGGCGGAACGGGGTGCCGTGGGTGTACGGCGCGCCGAAATAGGTGTCCCAGGTGTCGAGGTGCGCGTCGAAGTGGACGAGCGCCACCGGCCCGTGCCGGGCGGCGGTGGCGCGCAGCAGCGGCAGGGCGATCGTGTGATCCCCGCCGATCGCCACGAGGTGGTCCGCGGCCTCGAGCACGCCACGGGCCCCGGCCTCCACCTGGCTGATGGCCTCCTGCAGGTCGAACGGGTTAGCCGCGAAGTCACCAGCGTCCGCGACCTGGCGGGCCGCCCACGGCTGCACGTCCAGCCCCGGGTGGTACGGGCGCAGCAGCTTCGACCCGGCGCGCACCGACGCCGGCCCGAACCGCGCGCCCGGGCGGTAGGACACGCCGGAGTCGAACGGGATCCCGGCGATGGCCACCGCCGCGGATCCGACGTCGCTCAGCCGCGGCAGCCGGGCGAAGGTGTCGGGCCCGGCGTACCGGGGCACGGTCAGGGCGTCCGGCGGGCCAACCGGACGGGGCGGTTCGGACATCTTTAGCGGCGCTCCACGATGCCGCGGACGAAGGCGGCCTGGCCGGCGTGCTGCAGGCCGTCGGAGATCACGCTGACCAGCCGGACGGCCAGGGTCACCGGCGGATCCCATGAAGCGTCGATAACCCGGGGCAGGTCGTCGTCGGTCAGGGTCCGCACGTAGCGGATGGCCATCTCGTACACCGCGTCGTGGTAGGCGGTCAGCAGCTCCCCCGACTTGACCTGGACCGCCGCGACGTCGTCGCCGCCGAAGCCGTAACCGGTCGCCCGCGGGCTGAACGGCAGGCCGAACTTCTCCATGAAGCCCTTGGCCATCCAGACCTGCTCGGTCCCGGCCACCTCGGCGATGTGATCGTCGGTGATCCGGCTCAGGTGCCACACCAGCCAGGCGATCGAATTCGCCTCACCGTCGACCCGGAACGCCAGTTCCTCGGGTGACAGCCCGTCGACGGCGTCGTGGACCACCTCACGGATCCGGCCAAACGCATCAATTAGCAGGTCAGCGCTCGTCATCAGATGCCCCTCTCCGCTTGTACCGGAAGGCCGCGGCTTCCCGCTCCCGCCGGAGAGGCCGCCGCCTGATGAATCTACGCGACCGCGGGGCGATGCGCCCAGGCCGGCTAGGCAAAACCTCAAACATTAGATATCAAACTATTAGGCGACTACTGATAACCTGCACGCATGCCGCCACCCGCCCGCATGCCGATCGGCTTCCGGCTGGGCCGCACCGCCCGGTCGGTCAGCCGGGCGTTCGACGACGCGCTGGCCGGGGCGGGCGGGTCGCTTCCGATCTGGCTCGTGCTGATCACCCTCAAGAGCCGCCACCTTCCCAACCAGCGGGAAATCGCCGAGGCGGTGGGGATCCGGGAAGCGACGCTCACGCACCACCTGAACGCGATGGACGCCCAGGACCTCATCACGCGCCGGCGCGACCCGGCCAACCGCCGCGTCCACGTGGTCGAACTGACCGAGAAGGGCGAGGCCGCCTTCCTGCAGATGCGCGACGCCGCCGCCGACTTCGACCGCCGCCTGCGGACCGGCATCTCGGCCGAAGACGTCGCGACCCTGGAAGACCTGCTCGGCCGCCTCGACGCCAACGTAACCGGCAACGGCGACGCGCCGTCCCGGGCAGGCGGCGGCCCGCCGTGACCGGTGGCGCCCATCCCGACCAACTGCGGTGGAACGCCCGCTACGAGGACGACTTCACGCCATCGTTTCGCCCCCATGCACTGTCCCGCTAGAACGCGTCCTGGCAGCGGCGTGACAGGCGGTTGAAAGCACCTTGACAGCCGCCCGTCTCAAAATGGGAAGCCGATGACAACTGGAGGGACGAACGCACATGCCGAACCTGATGCGCATCACATCGACCGCCGCGGCGGCGGGATGCCTCGCTCTGGCCGTACCCGTTGCCGCCAGCGCCGCCACCGCCAAGCCGGCTCCGCACGCAGCACCGGCGTCGTCGGGGTGCAGTTCCGGCGTCTTGATCGGCTGGAATCAGCCCAACAGCGTATACGGCGGCGGCTGGATCACCTGCCCACGGCCCTTCCCGACCGTCACCCGGACCGTGGACTCCACCCTGTACCTCAACGGCGTCGCAGTCGCCTACGGCCGCTCGGACTGCAACGGACTCGGCGAGACCTGCTCGGTGTCCAGCCCCGCGGTGGCGAATCCGGCGGGCATCCAGACCTGGTGTTCCTACTCCACGGCGACCTACGACTCCGTGTACAACGTGACCTCGCACGAATGCTGGAACGGCTGAAGGAGGAAACATGTTCGGATACACCACGGGCGGGCGTCCCGCTCTCGTGGCCGCGGCGGGGCTGACGGCCGTACTCGCATTCGCGGCCCCGGCGGCGGCAGCCAGCCACCAGCCGGCGGCATCTCCCAGCGCGTGCTCACCCGCCGCGTACATGGACCAGGACGAGCACACCGGGCAGGTGTTCGCCGTCGGCTACACAACGTGCAACGTTCAATTCGTCGCGAGCATGCGCGTCAACCTGTGGATCGACAACACGGCCGTCCGGGGGGCCAGCCAGGCCTGCCCGATCGGGACGGACTGCTACACGAGCTCGGGCTCGATCGCGCCGTATTCCGGCCGACATCGCTACTGTTCGCAGGCCGTGTTCTACTGGCCGGCCCGAACCCGTCGCAGACGGTCTGGTCTTGCGAGTACCTGGGCTGACGTGACCGCCCGCCTCCCAGGGGCGTAGTTGATCACGGGGATTCCCTGGCCGCGCGGACCCATCGATGCCGGGCTTACCGTTCTGGGCGGCCGATGGCGACATCGACGCCGGGCGAGTAGTGCACCAGGGGCTCACCCTCGGGTTCTGGCAGGCCCGCAGCCGAGATTAGCCGGTCGTCAACCAGGTCAGCCCGGGCCCGGTACAGCGGCCACGGCTGGTGACACGCTCGCGCGAACGAACGCCGGCCGCCGACGACGCTGAACAGCATCCACCGCGCCGTGAGGAAATGGTCGCGTTCGGTCAGCTCGGCCGGCGCCGAACGGCTCGCCGACCGTGATCCGCACCCGGCTGGCCGCCGAGCGCGGGCCGGGCCAGCGGCGCCGGCAGAGGTATCCGACCTCCGGGCCACGGGTGCGCAGTCGCATCGAGGACCAGAAGTACGGGAGCCGGTAAGGGGTGACGCGCGCGGCGACCACCGCGCCCAGCCGGGCCGCGTCCAGGGACAGGAACCAGATGCCCGCCCGTCCCGCCTCGTCGCGGACGTAGGTCCGCACGTTGGTCTCGCAGAAGTTCGACACCCACGGCATGCGATGCCCGCCGGGGGTGGCGACGCGCATGAAGAACGGCACCAGCCCGACCCACGCCGCGCCGTCGTAAGTCTCGGCATGCAGGCCGGCCGGCAGCAGGCCGCTGGACCACCGCCGGGTCGAACGGCCAGTGCAGGAACGTCAGCCGTTCCCACCGTTGGCGCATGACCGGCCGGTCGACGGTGAACGGGCAGGTGCCCGCGGCCGTCCCCGTGGTGTCCACCGGTCCAGCCTCTCACCCGCCGCGGTCAGGCCGGAGTGCCGGACTCGGTCCAGCGCCGGAAGACGTCGATCTGCGGGGCGGGCCAGGCGCCGTCGCAGGGCATCGAGCCGTTGGCCAGCCGGTCCAGGATGTCCGGCCGCGTGGGCCCGGACGTCGTCATAGGACCACAGGTCGAACGCGAACCGCATCGACTGGCGGTCATGCTCGCGGAACAGGGCCCGGATGTGCGCGGCGTAGCCGACCGGCTCGTCCGGCCCGGGCAGCGCCGGCGGCTGCTCCTGCCGCGCCAGCTTCCGGAGCGGCCTCCCCGCCCGCCTCCGGCGGCCCGGCCGCGGTCCAGTCCCAGCGCGGCCCGGCCGCGCCGCCGCGCGAGTCCCACTCGAAGTAGGCGGCCAGCGCGGCCCGGAACTGCGCGTCGGCCGGCAGCCCGGCATCGTCGCAAGCCCGCCCGGCCAGGGCCACCCAGCGGGCCCGCTGCTCCTCGCTGAACTGCTCCCGCTCAAACCGCCCGCCGTCCTGACTAGCCCGGGCCGGGCCGCCGAACGCCTCGGCCATCCGGGCCGCCTCGCTGCGCGCATAGCCGGGCGGCGCGCCCGCGAACAGCGGCGCCAGCAGTGGGTCGGCGGCCACGTGCTTCTCGTACAGCAGGCGGGTCATCCGGGTCAGCGCCGGAAGGCCGCCCGCCCACTCGAACAGGCTCGGCTGACCGTCGGCCGCTGGATCGCTGAACCCGACATAGAAGTGCATCCCGCTGCAGAACGGCTTGTTCTGCGAGTGCCCGCACCGGCAGAGCGCGTAGTGCTCCCGCGACGCGCCTTCGGCCCGTGCGACCTCGCCGTCGTCCGCGCCGGACAGGGCGATCCCGCCGGTGACCCGGTACGGGCCGTCCCGGGTGATCTCGATGGCCGGCTCACGGCCGTCGTGCCAGTCGGCCAGCGCGCGCTCCTCGTGGCCGTCGACGGCCAGGCCGAGGGCGCCGGACGGGCAGTCGCGCACGGCCCGGACGACCTCGTCCAGCCGGCCACCGCTCGGCGCGACGAACGGCTCGGTGCCGGCCCGGAAGACGGCGGCCAGCCGGTCGGTGCAGAACCCCGAGTGCTGGCAGATGCCGCGGTTGTCGAAGATCGTCACTTCCTGGCCGGGATAGGTGTCGCGCCGGTCCGGGACCCGCTTGGGGTCCTTGGCGTCGCTGAACCCGTTGCCGGCATGGCTGCCGTCGCAGAAGGGCTTGGCCGACGAGCCGCCGCACCGGCACAGGGCCAGCTGCGGCGGCCCGTCCAGGCGCTCACCCAGGTGGGTGTAGATATTCGGCACGTTGGTGACCAGGTACGGGCCATTGGGCGCGGCCTGAATGCTCGCGGGCAGGTCCCGCTGGAGGTCCCGCAGCTCCGCGGCCCGGTCCTCGCCCGCCATCCGGCAGGCCAGATCCTGCAGCGCGGCAGTGGCCTCGAGCAGCTCGGGCGGAGCGCCCTCGGCGCCTCGGACGCGCAGCCGGGTCGCGGCCCGCGCCGCCTCCGACACCAGTTCCGCCACCGGCGCGTCCGGGCTTTCCGCCCGGCCACCGTCCCCGCCGCCCGGCCGCCCACCAGACCGGCCAGCGGCCGCAGCACGCTGTCGACCAGCCGCGGCGCCGCCCAGGTCACCGCCGTATCTTCAGATTCCGAACGAAGCAGCCGTGACACGATCGCCTGCACCGCGTCGAACACCGCCCCGAGGTCAGCCCCGGCCTGGCCCGGACGTGCACCAGCTCTCGTTCGGCTAAATTCACGGACCCGGTCTCGCAGCTTCTCCAGTTCGGCTGGCCCGGGCCCGGCCGATTCGGAGGCCTTGCGGGGGTCGGAGGCCGGAAGATGCGCGGCCAGGGCCCCGGCGATGTCGGCCAGCGCGGCGCGGACCGGGTCCAGTGCGGCGCCGATCTCCGCGTCCTGCGGGGTGCCCGCCACCGTCTGGCAGAACGCGGCGGCCGTCTGCAGCCGTTCGGTCAGCAGGGCCCAGGCCGCGTCCCGGTGCGGCATCAGGTAGTCGCTCTCGTAGAACAGCTCGAAGCTGGGCCGGCGGTCGCGTCCGGGTAGTCCGGGCCGGCCGGAAGCGTGGTGATGAGGTCGCCGAGCGGCTTGATCACCCGGAACATCAGGTCGACCGTCGCGTCGGCCAGCGTCTTGAGCTGGGCGTCGGTCTCCTCGGTGTGCGCGAAGAACCGCTCGAAGATCTGGAGCAGGATCTCATAGGCGACGTTGAACAGGTCCATGACCCCGGCCGTGCCCGGATCGGTGACCAGCGGGACCTGGGTGTCCCGCTCGGACGGGCGGACGTTGACCGGGACGACCGGGCGGATCGGCACGAACGCGCGGTCGGCCGCGCGCGCCTGCTCGAACTCGTCGAGGATCTCGACGAACTGGCCGAAGTGGGCGTCCTGCCACGCCCCGCGCGGCCCCTCCCCCTGCTCGAGGATCTCCTCGATCGCCCGCTGCGCCGAGGCCAGGTCGGTCACCGCGACCAGCTCGGGCCAGCCGAAATGCTCCTGCGTCGCCTGCGCCCGAGGCGGTCCGACGAACAGCCACCGCTCACCGTATTTCTCGGCCAGGTGCGCGAAGCCGGCCTCGATCGAGCGGTACAGGTGCCCGACCGTCTTGAAGTCCTGGGCTCGCGGCACGATGTCCCCGGCCGCCATCAGCGGCGCGGCGCGGCCCATGGCCGCGAGCCCTTCGGCGTCGTGCAGCGCCATGCCCTCCGGGCGCTCCAGGAACATGAAGTGGCGCAGCGCCTGGTCCCCGAAGGGCAGCAGGGCCAGGTGCACGCCGGCCGGGTAGTGGCTTGCGGGGTGCGGGAAGTTGGGCCGCGACATGTGCGGCGCGGCGCCGATCGCGGACAGCAGGTTCTGCACCAGGGACAGGTGCAGCATCTCCTGGGTGGCGACGTGCGAGATGACCTTGCGCCAGCGGCGCACGGCCGCCACCTGGGCGTCGGTCAGCCCCTCGGCCGGGTCCTGCTTGAGGGAGAACGCCGCGAACAGGTACTGGCACATGATGCCGTGCTCCAGCTCGGCGGCCTCGCACAGCATGTAGATGAGCGCCTCGCGGTGCTCGATCACGAACGGCGCCTCGGGCGGGGCCAGGCCGCCCCGGGTCGCGATGACCTGGGCCAGCCGCCCGGGCCCGGCGGTAGGCGGTGCGTCGTGGGCTTCGTTGGTGCTGGTCATAGAGCTCCCTGCCGGTCGTCGGCCCGGTTCGTCTTCGCCCGCGGCGGAACGCATAGGCCGGTGACGGGGGTCGCGGTTACGATGAGCGCGCGATGAACGTTGAGCTGCGACATCTCCGGTATTTCGTCGCCGTGGCCGAGGAAGCGAGCTTCACCTCCGCGGCGCGCCGGGTTCACGTGGCCCAGCAGGCGCTCAGCACGCAGATCCGGCAGCTGGAGGAGTCCATCGGCGCCCGGCTGCTGGAGCGGACCAGCCGGGGCGTGACGCTCACCCCGGCGGGAAGCGCCTTCCTCGACGCGGCCCGGGACACGCTGTCCACCCTGGAACGCGGCGTCGCGTCCGCGCGGAACTCGGCTCAGGCCGTGCCGGGCCAGCTGTCGGTCGGGCTGACCCTCGCGGCCAGCGGCGAGACCCGGACCGCCTTGCTGTCCGCGTTCCAGCGCGCCTACCCGCAGGTCGAGGTGCGCCTGCACACCTTCGACCTGACCCAGCCCGCGGCCGGCCTGCTCGATCACAGCACCGACGTCGCGCTGGTCCGGCCTCCGGTCGTCGCCCCCGGGCTGTCGCTGGCGCCGGTCGGCGAAGAGCCGCGCGTGTTCGTCCTGCCCGCTGGTCACCCGCTGGCCAGCCGGGGCCAGCTCACGCTGGCCGACGTGGCCGGCCTGCCCTGGATCGCCGCCGACGCGGCGACCGACGGCTGCGACCCGGCCCGCTGGCGCGACGACTGGCTGGTCATCCCGCGGCCCGGCGGCGACCAGCCGATCATCGGGGCCGTCGCCCGCACGATCGAGGAGTGGCGGGAGCACATCGCCGCCGGCCGGGGCATCAGCCTGTGCCCGGCCTCGGCCGAGCAGTTCAACGCCCGGCCCGGTGTCACCTTCGTGGCGAGCAAGGGCGTGCCCCCCACCACGATGTGCGTCGCGTGGCGCACCGGCGACGTGCGGCCCGAGGTGCGCTCGTTCATCGAGGTCGCGACCACGGCGGCGCGGGACAAGCCTGCTCCGTGGCGTTCCTCGGTGGACGAGGCCTGGCGGACGGCCTGGGGCGCCTAGCATCACCAGTCCATCATGCGCGCGCGGTGCAACCGCAGGCCAACACCTGCTGCGGATCACCCCACAGCCCGCAGGTGTGGCATCTCGCCGCGTCCGCCCCGGAACAGGCGGCCATCCGGCATAGTTGGCCAGATGCGGACGCATAGGTAACGGGAGGCGGTGCGGTGGCGCAGCGGACACGGATCCTGCTGGTATCGGGCAGCACGCGGGGCGGCTCGGCCAACACCGCCGCGCTGCGGACGATGCGGGCTGTCGCGCCCCGGCCGGTGGCCGTCGTGCTGTACGAGGGACTGAGCGGCCTGCCGGCGTTCAACCCCGACGACGACCGGGACCCGCTGCCGCCGCCCGCGAGTGAATTGCGCCGGGAGATCGCGGCGTCTGACGCCGTGGTGTTCTGCACACCGGAGTACGCGGGGACCCTGCCCGGGAGCTTCAAGAACCTGCTCGACTGGACGGTCGGCGGCGGCGAGATGTACGGCAAGCCGGCCGCGTGGATCAACGTGGCCGCCCCCGGCCGCGGAGCGGGCGCCGAGGCGTCGCTGGCCAGCGTGCTGGGCTACGTGGGCGCGGACGTCATCGAGGAGGCCTGCCGGCGGATCACGGTGTCCGGCCAGGCGGTCGGACCGGACGGGCTGGTCAACGACGCCGGATTCCGCGCCGAGGCGGCCAAGGTCCTGGACGCCATCGTCAGCGCGGTCAGCTAGGTCAGCCGGCGCCGCCGGGCTCGGCGGCCACCGCCGCGGCGAACGCTTCCATGGAGGGGAACTCCCAGTCCGGCGTGATGTCCGCGGCCGGGGCCGGCGTCGCGCCCCACCCGGGCTGGTCGTGCCGGCGGTTGATCCAGACGGTCGGCAGGCCGGCCTTCTTCGCCGGGACGTGGTCGTGGAACAGGCTCTGCGCGACGTGCAGCAGCCCGCCCTCCGGGACGCCGAGCCGGGGGCCTCGGCCAGCAGGGCGTCGAAGTTCCGCGCCGAGGGCTTGTAGGAGCCGATGTCCTGCGCCGTGAGGACGCTGGTGAACCTCACACCGAGGCGGCGGCTGCTCGCGGCGAACGAGTCGCGGTCCACGTTGGACAAGATGATCAGCTGGTCGCGCTCGGCCAGCGCGGCCAGCGCGTCGTGGGAGTCGCCGAACGCCGGCCAGTCGGGCACCGAACGGGCCAGCCGCTCCGCATCGTCGTCGCTGACCTCCGTCCCGAGTTCGCGGCCCAGGTCGCGCAGGGCCCGGGCCAGGATCGCGGGATAGGGCTCGCCGGGATGCTCCGCCTCGGCCCGGGCCTCGTGGGTGGAGTAGGCGGTCAGCAGGGCCTCGTCGGTCATCTCGAGGCCGTGCGCCTGCGCCCACGGGCCGAGCACCGCCGCGATCCCCGTCTCCCAGTCGATGAGCGTCCCGTAGCAGTCGAAGCTGAGCGCGGCGAATTCGGCCAGTCCCTTGGTCATGCCTCCACCCTGCCACGGCTGCGCACACTGAATGTCGGTGCGCCGGGCTAGCGTCGTGACGGACACGGCTGCGGCGAGGCGAGCGGAAGGACCGGCGGATGGCGACATGGGGCGAGATCGCGAAGGATGCTCCGGATTTCTGTGCCCGGGTCCGCAGGCGCTTCGGCATGGGGACCAACAAGGCGCTCGCCACCGTCCGCCGCGACGGCTCACCGCGCGTCAGTGCGATCGAGACCGAGTTCAGCGACGACGAGGTGACGATGGGCATGATGGGCGGCTCGCTGAAGCTGCTCGACGTCCGGCGCGATCCCCGGGTCGCGCTGCACAGTCCGACCATTGACGCGCCGGAGAACGATCCGGACTGGCCGGGCGACGCCAAGCTGGCCGGCACGCTGATCGAGACCGGCGTGCCCGACGGTCCGGTCCCCGAGGGATCCGCCATGTTCCGGATGGACATCACCGAGGCGGCTCTCACCTACGTGGGGACGCCCGCCGATCACCTGGTCATCGAGTCATGGCACCCGGGCACCGGCTGGCGGCGCGACCTGCGCTACTGAGAGCGTGCGTCACCGGCCGGGCGCGCGGCCCGGTCGGCCCGGTCGGCCCGGTCGGCCGCCGGGTGCTCGACCAGCGCGAGAATCCGGCTGGCCATGAACCGCGCGGTCCGGACGGGCGTCCCGCTGCGGGTCACCTCGCTCACCTCGACGACGCTGCGCCGGTTGACGATGTCGACCCGGCGCCCGGCTCGCGTCGCGGTCACCTCATAGCTCCGGGTGCCCTCGCCCGCATCGATCACGATCTCGACTCGGTCCCCCTTCACAGCAGCCTCCCCGATCAAACAGCGATTCGAATTTCTTACCCTCTCGGGCATGACCGATAACGGCATCGAGCGGGCCGTCAACGGAAATAGGATCCCCGAGTATCACAAGCAGGTCTCAATTTTACCTTGAGCCTTTATGTGACCGCGCTAAGGCTAGCCACCGGGACCAGGCCCGATCATGCTGGGAATGCCAGCCTGTGAGTGCGCATCGCGCCGGGCGGGGATCTGGGGGATCATGCTGACCGACTTCTACATTTCATTTTCGGCAATGTGCTTCACGCTGCTCGGCCTGTGGCTCGTCGTCGTGCAAACGCGCCTCAGCCAGTGGGAGGGAAGCCCGGCCCAGCGGAGGCGCGCCTACGGGGTCGCATTGCATTTTTCCCTGCCCGGGATAATGACCCTGCTTGCTCTCGTCGACCCGCAGAGCACCTTCCTGTGGCGTACGTCCTATGCCGTTGTTGCCATTGGCGGTGCCGTCGTACTGGCCACGGTCCGCGGGCGGGCCCCGAACATGCTCGGCGCTGCCGCGTACATAACGGCGCTAGTCCTTTACGTCGTTATCGGAATCCTGGCTATTGCCCCGCATATCACCAAGCATCTCGGCCTGACGGTCGCGCCGGTGCGGGTAGAGGCGGTACTGCTGTGCATGGTCGTGTTCCTTGGCGTCAATGTGGCATGGCTGTTCTTGTTCGAAGCCGGTCCTGCGGCGGATGCCTCGCCTAGTACGGCAGCCGCATTTCGTGCTGTGAACTGGGCGGACATGCCCGGCCCGGGTGATGTGATCTTGTTATGGGATGGGCGGGTGCGAGCGCAGCCGCCTCGTGATCATGTCTGTGTGACGAGTACAAGATCAGAGACGGCTGCTGCCCTGATGGTAGAGGCGAGCCGGGCTGGTGGGCTCCTGCAGGAGCTGATCGCCGGCTGTGAGCGCTGCTTCGCTCGTGTCGAGCCGTGGATTCAGGCGGGTAAGTACGTCCGGGCGTGCATGTCGGACCTGGGCAAACGCAACGGCTGGAGCATCGCGGAGTGGGCCGGGGACGCCACCCCGGACAAGACCCAGCGGCTGCTGAACCATGCGTGCTGGGACGCCCTCGAAGTGATGAGTGTGATCCGGCGGTTTGTCATCGCCGGCCTGGGCGCGGTCCCCGGGCGGCCCGGGCTGCGGATCGGAGCGCTGGATGAGACCGGGCAGCAAAAGCACGGCACCGCCACCGCCGGCGTCAAACGCCAGTACATGGGATGCGCCGGCCGGGTCGCCAACGGGGTCAACACCGTGCACCTGTCCTACATCCGCCAGCACACCGGGCACGGGCTGATCGGGTTCCGGCAGTGGATTCCGCGGGAGCACCTCGAGGACGCCGGCACGCGCCGGCGGATGGGGCTGCCCGCGGACCTGGCGTTCGCGACCAAGGGCGAGCTGGCGGTCCAGATCCTGCGCGAGGCCTGCGCCGACGGCATGGAAATCGACTTCGCCTGCGGCGATGAGGTGTATGGCAGTTGCTCCGCGCTGCGCGCTTACCTGGAAGAACAAGGCCAGGGGTATGTGCTGCGGGTCCCGAAGACGTTCACCATCGCGCTCAGCGGCGGCGGCATCACGCTCACCTGCGTAAAGGTGGTCACCACCTACCTGAAGGCCCGCAGGCACTGGCAGGTCGTCTCTGCCGGGGCGGGCTCCAAGGGCGAACGGGACTACGCGTGGGCGTGGATCGCCAGCGCCAGCCCGCAGCACTGGCTGCTGATCCGCCGTCACCTGGCCACCGGCGAGTGCGCCTGCCACTACTGCCACGTTCCCGCTGGCCAGGCCGCCTCTCTCGGACGGCTGATCACCGCCGCCGGGCTGAGATGGCCGGTTGAAGAAGGCTTCGAGTTCAGCAAGGACTACTTCGGCCTCGATCAATCCCAGGTACGGCTTCACACCGCAATCGCCCGGCACACCGTGCTCGTCACAGCGGCGCTGGCCGTCTGCGCCATCGCCGCAGCACGAGCACGCCGCCGGACCGACACCCAGGCCCCGCCCCCGGCCAGCCCCGACAGCCTCCCGCCAGATGACCCCGGCCAGATCCCGCTGACCGTCGCAGAGATCAAGCGCCTGTTCAACGCCGCCACTGCCATACCCCGGTCCATCTGGCACGCCGCGCGCTGGTCCCGATGGCGGCGCCGCCACCAAGCCCGCGCCCGCTGGTACCACAAACGCGCCAGGCTCGCCCGCCAGCCCCAATTCGCCCAGGTCAAACCGTGAAATGCGGATCAGACCAGCCGCGCAGCGCGGTTCCGCCCGCGCGCGGAGACCGCGCTCCGCGGTTTCTCAGTAGGTCTCAGCGGCCGGGGGGCGGGACTCAGCCGCGGGCGTCAGAGCTTTCCGCGGGTCCGTGAGTTGAGGATGATCTGGGTGACGAGATACCGGCTGAGCCCCAGCTTCTGCGCTATCTCGTCCGGCCTGAGCCCCTGCTCGTTATAGAGGATGGCCAGCCTCTGCTGGGACGGGGTCCACGGCTGCGGCTGTGGCGCGTACGGCCGGCTGGGCCTGGCGTACGGCGGCTGGGCCTGGCGTACGGCGCTGCGGCGCGGCCGCCTGGGGCTGATCGCAGACGGCTGACCTGACGTCTCACCCGCCGGACGCGCCGGACTGGCCGCCGGGGCGGCCGGAGCCTGCGCGGCCGAGGCCGGGGACGTCCCGAAGGATCCGCGCCGCTGGTCGTGGTACTTACCGCTGGCCAGTTCCTCTTTGGTCTGGTCGTCGAGTATCAGGTACTGCTCGGCCGCCTTGTTGACGCCCACGGCCACCATGGTCAAGCCCTTGGCGTTTTTCTCCTGGCACGCGGGCGACATGCAGTAGTTGTATTTCTTCGCTCGCTCGGGATGCAATTCGGTCCCGCACGTAATGCACTTGTACATCGCTGCTGTAAAACACTGGCGGGGCACGCCGTGTTCCCCGGGTGCGGCCTGCGGCCCGGCCGCACCCGGGCGACGGCGCGACTCACACGGTGAGGGCGGGCAGCTTGGTCAGTGCGGCGTCGATCCGGTCCTGCGGGAGCTCGAAGTCCTGCATCTCCCCGGAGAGATAACGCTGGTAGGCGGACATGTCGAAGTGACCGTGGCCGCACAGGGCGGTCAGGATGACCTTCTCCTCGCCCGTCTCCGCGCACCGCTTGGCCTCGTCGATAACCGAGGCGATCGCGTGCGTCGGCTCCGGCGCCGGGATGATTCCTTCCGCCCGGGCGAAAGCGACACCGGCGGCGAAGCATTCCCGCTGCGGCTTGGTCACGGCCTCGAACAAGCCCAGCTCGTAGGCGTGGGAAAGCAACGGTGACATGCCGTGGTAGCGCAAGCCGCCGGCGTGAATCGGGTCGGGGACGAAATCATGGCCCAGCGTGTGCATTTTCAGCAGCGGCGTGAACCCGGCCGTGTCGCCGAAGTCGTAGGCATACTTTCCGCGCGTGAACGACGGGCACGCGGCGGGCTCCACCGCCCGGAACACCGGGTTGCTCCGCCCGGCCAGCTTGTCCCGGAGGAAGGGCAGGAAGAGACCGGCGAAGTTCGATCCGCCGCCGGTGCAGCCCACGATCAGGTCGGGCGTCTTCTCACCCGCCGCCGCGAACTGCTTGACGGCCTCCTCACCGATCACCGTCTGGTGCAGCAAGACATGGTTGAGCACGCTCCCGAGCGCGTATCGCGTGTCGGCGCTGCCCCGGCCACCTCCACGGCCTCGCTGATCGCGATGCCGAGGCTGCCGGGCGAGTCCGGGTCGTCGGCCAGGATCTTCGCGCCCGCAGTCGTCTCCCGTGACGGGCTGGCGTGCACGGTGGCGCCCCAGGTCTCCATCATCGTGCGGCGGTACGGCTTCTGGTCGTAGGAGGCCCGGACCATCCAGACCTCACAGTCCACGCCGAACTGGGCACACGCGAAGGCCAGCGCGCTCCCCCACTGCCCGGCGCCGGTCTCGGTGTAAGCCGGCGGGTGCCCTCGGCCGCGTTGTAGAACGCCTGGGGAACGGCGGTGTTCGGCTTGTGGGATCCGGCCGGGGAGACGCCCTCGTACTTGTAGTAGATCCGGGCCGGGGTGTTCAGCGCCTTCTCCAGCCGCCGGGCGCGGTAGAGGGGGGTCGGCCGCCAGAGCCGGTAGACGTCAAGGACCTCGTCCGGGATGGGGACGTATGAGCTGCCGGTCACTTCCTGCTCGATGAGCGCCATCGGGAACAGCGGCGCCAGGTCATCCGGGCCGACCGGCTGCAACGTGCCCGGGTGCAGCGGCGGAGGCGGCGGCGCGGGGAGGTCGGGAATGACGTTGTACCACTGCCTCGGGATCTCCGACTCGTCAAGAAGGATCTTGGTGGGGCCCGTCATAGGTCCTCCGCTCGTGGGTGGATGGTACTCATCGACCATCCGACCAGAGGCCGCCAG
>CAVQZM010000043.1:0-68771 GCA_963718475.1 uncultured Actinomycetes bacterium
CCTGGCCGACGCGGAAAAGCTCGGCGAAATCGGCCTGCTTCGCGGAGAGCGCGGCCAGCAGCGGCTCCTGCTCAGCCTGGCCGGTGTCGGGCGGCTCGAGAAGCTGTTCGCGAAGCTTTTCGACGAGAGCGAGTTCTTCGTCCCCGCAGGGCCTGCGGGCCCTGTCGGCCTACCACCGCGACCATCCCTACGTCCTCGACGTCGAAGGCATCCAGGCCAGCATCGACTACGAGCCGGCCGAATCCACCACCGCGATGTTCGGCGGGAACTCCAATTGGCGCGGTCCGCTCTGGTTCCCGCTCAACTACCTGGTGATCAGCGCCCTGGAGCGCTACCACCGGTTCTTCGGTGACGAATTCACCATCGAGTATCCGACCGGTTCGGGCACGCAGCGGCACCCTGGACAAGGTCGCCGCTGACCTGCAGGACCGGCTCATCTCCCATCTTCACCCGCGGAGCCGATGGCCGGCGGCCCTGTTTCGGCGGGACCGAGCGCCTGCAAAACGATCCGGCCTGGCGCGACAACCTCGTGTTCAGCGAGTACTTCCACGGCGACAACGGAGCCGGCATCGGCGCCTCCCACCAGACCGGCTGGACCGGGCTGATCGCCGACGTCATCCGCCGGCGGCATGGAGCTGTTACGACCCCATCGGGGACGTCATCCGGGCCATCAGCCGGGAGGCCGGGCTATAACCGCTGATCCCGACGTACAGGTTGTCCGGCTGGGGATACCGCGATCGACTAGCTCGGCAGAGGAGCTGACATGGCGACTAACAAGGTTGACGCGCTGGTGATCTTCGGGGCCACGGGCGACCTGGCCAAGATCGAGACTTTCCCGGCGCTGGTGGGGCTGGTGGACCGCGGCGTGCTCGACGTGCCCGTCATCGGGGTGGCGAAGAGCGGCTGGGGATTGGAACATTCCGTGATTACGCGGAGGCTTCGCTCCGGCTCAACCATATGGACCCGGGACCGCGGCCGCGCAGAAGATGCTCGGCCTGCTGCGCTACGTCGACGGGGACCTCGACGACGACGCCACGTACAAGGCGATGTCAGACGAAATCGGCGCCGGCACCCAGGTCCTGTTCTACCTGGAGGTGCCACCCCCGCTGTTCGGCCGCATCGCGCAGGGAATCGCCACGGCCGGGCCGGGCCAAGGACGCGCGGGTCATGGTCGAGAAGCCGTTCGGCACCGACCTGGCCAGTTCGCGGCGGCTCAACGACACCATGCACCAGTACTTCCCCGAAGACGCGATCTTCCGGGTCGACGACTGGCTGGCCTTTGATCCCGTGGAGAACGTGCTGTTCGTCCGGTTCGCCAACTCGATGATCGAGCCGCTGCTCAACCGGACCTACGTGGAGAGCATCCAGATCACGATGGCCGAAGCATTCGACGTCGCCGACCGCGGCCGGTTCTACGATCGGACGGGCGCCATCCGGGACGTGGTTCAGAACCACATGCTCCAGGTCCTGGCCACCGTGCTGGCCGACCCGCCGGACGGCCCGGGCCTGGCATCCTGGCGGACGCCAAGTCGCGGGTGATATCGGCGCTGCGGCCGCTGAGCCCCGGAGGACATCGTGCGGGGCCAGTACGAGGGCTATCACGAGGTGGACGGCGTGGACCCGAAATCGACCACCGAGACCTACGTCGCCCTCCGGCTCGCCGCCGACAGCTGGCGCTGGGAGGGTGTGCCGATCCTGATCCGGGCGGCCAAGTGCATGCCGGTCACCGCGACCGAGATCGACATCCGGTTCAGGCGGCCTCCGCACGACGTATTCGGCATCGCCCCGTTCGCCGTCCCACTCGCCGCGCTTCCGGGTCTGGCCCGAAACCGCGGTGAGCCTGCACGCTGGCGGGAAGAAGCGGGCCGGCGGGCTGGAACCACTGCCCGAGGACCTGGCTTTCGCCGGGCAACCAGGAGTCGGACATGCGCCCCTACGACCGGCTCATCGGCGCGGCCCTGGACGGGGACCGCTGGCTGTTCGCCCGCCAGGACACCGTCGAAGCCGCCTGGGGAGGTCGTCGACCCGGCCTCGGGGGACGTCACACCGGTACACCCCTACGCCTCGGGGGACCTGGGGCCCGAAGGAAGCCGACCGGCTGCTGCCGGAACGGGATATCTGGCACGACCCGGCCGGGTGAAGCGATGGACGGGAGCATCAGCTGCGGGATGCGCCGTCGTTCTGGCCGGCGCAGGCCGCGCCCGGCGTCTGATCGCCGGGGCGTACCCCCGCTAGGCCTCTGGTAGTACACGGCGGCCCCAATGTCTGGCCGCGCGGCCGACGCGCCACCTGGGGTGGCCGCCCTAGCGTGAGTGAGGTCAGAGCTGTGTAACAAGAGCGATGCGAAGGATCAAGGAGCCTAGATGATCGAGGTCGAGAACCTCAGCAAGCGTTACGGGGAGAAGCTCGCGGTCGACGGCCTGAACTTTGTCGTGCAGCCCGGGGTGGTGACGGGTTTTCTCGGCCCGAACGGGGCGGGTAAGTCGACGACGATGCGGTTGATCGCCGGCCTGGACGAGCCGACCAAGGGCCGCGTCCGGGTCAACGGGAGCGATTACCGGGCGGCCGTCGCGCCCATGGCGGAGCTGGGCCTCCTGCTGGAGGCCAAGGCCATGCACACGGGCCGCTCGGCCCGCAACCACCTGCTGGCGCTGGCCCAGACCAACGGGATCAGCCGGCGGCGCGTGGACGAGGTCATCGAGATGGTCGGGCTGCGCGAGGTGGCCGGTAAGCGGGTCGGCGGGTTCTCCCTGGGGATGGGCCAGCGCCTCGGGGTCGCCTCGGCGTTGCTGGGCGATCCGAAGGTGGTGATTCTGGACGAGCCGGTGAACGGCCTGGACCCCGAAGGCGTGCTGTGGGTCCGCAACCTGCTCAAGGGACTGGCCGCGGAAGGACGCACGGTGTTCGTGTCCTCTCACCTGATGAGTGAGATGGCCCAGACCGCGACCCAGCTGATCGTCGTGGGCCGGGGCCGGCTCATCGCCGACACGACGGTCGAGGAGTTCGTGGGCCGCGCCGGTCATTCGGTCATGGTCCGCACGCCCGAGGCCGCCCGTCTCCGGGACCTGCTGCTCGGGCCGGACGTCACCATCACCAGCGAGCAGGCCGACGTCCTGCACGTCCAGGGCCTGAATGCCGAGCAGATCGGCACCGTGGCCTGGCAGGCTCACCTGCCCGTCTTCGAGCTGGCCAGCCAGCAGGCCTCCCTGGAGCAGGCGTTCATGGAAATCACCCAGGATTCGGTGGAGTACCGCTCCGCCGACACGAACGCAACGACGGAGGTGGCGGCATGACCACGGCCGTTGCGCAACCGCCCACGACCGCCCCGGCGGCCAGCCAGCCAGCGCTGCGGGTCACCCAGCTGCGGGTCGTTCTGTCGGAATGGACCAAGTTCCGGTCGCTGCGCTCGACGATCTGGACGCTGCTGACCGCCGTCGTGCTGACCATCGGTATCGGCGCGCTGTTCTCCGCGGTGACCGCGAGCCAGTACCACACCTTCAGTGCCGCCGATAAGGCGACGTTCAACCCGATCACCACCAGCCTGAACGGCACGTTGTTCTCGCAGCTGGCGATCGGCGTGCTGGGGGTCCTGCTGATCAGCGGCGAGTACAGCACGGGGCAGATCCGCTCCTCACTCACCGCGGTGCCGAAACGGCTGCCGGTGCTGTGGGCGAAACTGGGGGTCTTCGCCGGGGTGGCATTCGCGGTCATGCTGGTCACCAGCTTCGTGTCGTTCTTCCTCGGGCAGGCCCTGCTGAGCAGTCACCACCTGAATGCCTCGATTTCTTCTCCCAACGCCCTGCGCGACGTCATCGGGGCCGCCCTGTTCGTGACCGTCGCGGGCATGATCGGGATGACGCTGGGCGCGCTGATGCGCAACACCGCCGCCGGGATCTCCACCATGGTCGCCGTGTTCTTCGTGCTCCCGCCGGTGACTGACCTGCTGCCCTCCTCGTGGTCGTCGCACTTCGCGCAGTACCTTCCCTCCAACGCCGGGGAAGTCCTGTACGGGGGAGCGAGAGGGCTGGCTCACCCGCTGGCCCCGTGGACCGGCTTCGGCATCCTGTGTGCCTACGCGGTGGTGCTGATCGGCTTCGCCGCGTGGCGGCTGCGGCGCGCCGACGCCTAACCGGAGAGACAATCGGTGAAGTGAACGCGTTTCCGCTCTTCGGGCATCCACCAGCGCGCTCGGTGCGCTGGTGGATGTTCGACGTGCTGGTGACCGTGCTCGCCGCGCTGTTCTCGCTGCCCTACCTCGTCCAGGAGCATGTCACACCGACGACGGCGGCGGTCGTCGTGCAGGTGGCGCTGACCCTGCCGCTCGTCGTGCGCCGGGTCTGGCCGAGCGCGGTTTTCGGCTGGCTGTTCGGCGTCTCGGCGGCGGCCGGACTGTGGGATGTCCGCCTGGCCGTCAGCTTCGCCCTGGTCGTCGCCTTGTACACGATCGCGGCCTACGAGCCCCGGCGCCGCGCGCTGGTGGCGGCCGTCCTGCTGGAGGGTGGGGTCATCGCGGCGGTGATACGCCTGTCGGGCAGTAACTGGTGGCATGCCGCGATCCTCGGCTCGGGCATGGTCGGCGCCGCCCTGGGCCTGGGCCTCTACACCGCGACCCGCCGCGCCTACCTGAAAGAACTGCACGATCGGGCCGAACGACTGGAACGTGAGCGGGACCAGCAGCAGGAACTGGCGGCCGCCGCCGAACGGGCCCGCATCAGCCGTGAGATGCACGACATCGTGGCCCACCACCTCGCCGTCATGATCGCCCTGAGCGAAGGGGCCGCGGCCGCCTCGGCCGGCTCGTCCCCGCGCGCGGCCGACGCGATGCGGACCGTCTCGGCCACCGGGCGCCAGGCCCTGGCCGACACCCGCCGGCTCCTCAGCGAGCCGGGGGACCCGGCCGAACAGGACGGCGGGCGGCAGCCGCTGCCGGATCTCGGCGGACTGGACCGTCTGATCGCGACCGTGCGCTCCGCGGGCCTGCCGGTCAGTTACGAACTACACGGCGCTCCCGCTCCGCTGTCCGCCGCGGCCCAGCTCGCCGTCTACCGGCTGGTCCAGGAGGCGCTGACCAACACCCTCAAGCACGCCGGGGAAGGCGCCAGCGCGGTCGTGCGGCTGTCGTATCTGCCCGGCGAGCTAACGCGTGGATGTCGAAGACGACGGGGCCGGCGCGAGCGCCCCCGAGCCGGAAACGGCCGGGCGCGGGCTGGCCGGGATGCGGCAGCGGGTGCAGACCTTCGGCGGTGAGGTCCAGGCCGGGCCCCGGGCCCCGGCCGGCTGGCGGGTGTCGGCCCATCTGCGGCTCGATCCGGAACTACCAGCGTGATCCGCGTCCTGCTCGTCGACGACCAGGCGCTGCTGCGGATGGGCTTCCGGATGATCCTCGAAGCCGAGCCCGACATCACCGTGGTCGGCGAGGCCGGCGACGGGGCCGCGGGCGTCAGCATGACCGCGGCCCTGCGGCCGGATGTGGTGCTCATGGACGTCCGCATGCCCGGCGTCGACGGCATCGAGGCCACCGCGGCCATCACCGCCGTCGGCGGACCGGTGAAGGTGCTGATCCTCACCACCTACGATCTTGACCACTACGTCTACGCCGGCCTGCGCGCCGGCGCCAGCGGCTTCCTGCTGAAAGACGCGCCGCCCGCCGACCTGCTCGCCGCGATCCGGACCGTCGCCAGCGGCGAGGCGGTCCTCGCCCCGACCACGACCCGGCGGCTGATCGACCAGTTCGTCCCGCTGCTGCCCGATCCGGAACGCAGCACCCGGCGTGACCGCCTGCTCGAGGCGCTCACCGACCGGGAACGCGAGGTGTTCCGGCTGCTGGCCCGGGGCCAGTCCAATCGCGAGATCGCTTCCGGGCTGCACCTGTCGGAAAGCACGGTCAAGATCCACGTCGGGCACATCCTGGCCAAGCTCAACCTCCGCGACCGGGTCCAGGCCGTCGTCGAGGCGTACGAGTCCGGGCTGATCACGCCGGAAGGCCGCTAAGGCCCGGTCCAGTGCCCGGCCAGGCGCCGGGGAGGCCTCGGTCAGACGGATGACCGACAGGTACCGACGAGGCGGTGGGCGTGCTTGACCGCTTGGATGCTGCCCAGGTCGGCCTCACGGCCCAGGGCCCGGGCCCCCCGGGTGACCCACTCGACGACCTGATCGGCGCGCAGGCTGCAGTGGGTGATGGTCTCGCCCTGGGCGTGGGCCGCCATGTGCTGGCGCGAGCGGTCGGCGCCCAGCGTGGTGCGCATTTGAGCCAGCGCTCGGCGCCGGTCGTCATCGCGACGTCGCGCTGCGGCTCAGCCTTGGCCAGCGGGCGTTGACACGTTGTCGACCGGACGTTAATGTGATCTGCTATAGCAGATCACAGGAGAACGACGTGACAGAGCAGGCCAACGGCGGACGGAAGCTGACCACTGGGCCCACGCTGTCCGACCAGGCTTACCGGGCGCTGCGCGAGGAAATCACGACCGGCCAGCTGAAGCCGGGGGAGCGGGTGACCGAACGGGCCCTGGCCCAGCATCTCGGGGTGAGCCCGACCCCGGTCCGCGAGGCGCTGCAGCGACTGGAGCACGAGCGGCTCATCGAACGGGACGCGGTGCGCGCGATCCGGGTCGCGGAGCCCTCAGTGGCCAAGCTGTACGAACTGACCCTCATCGAGGTCGCCCTGCGGGGTGTCGCCGCCCGCGTCGCGGCCGAACGGGCCGCCGAGCAGGAGGTCAAGGGGATCGTCGAGGCGTGCGACCGGGCCGAGGCACTGGCCAAGGAAGCCACCTGGACCGAGGAGCGGGTCCGGGAGATCCTGACCGTGACCCGCGGTTTTCACCGGCTGATCGACGAGGCGACTCACAACCACACGCTGATCGACATGATCTCGACCGCCACCGCGTTCGACTGGGCGTTCCGGCTCAGGTATTCGGTCGATTCGCATCCGGACGTCGCCAGCCTGCACCGGAGCCTCGCCCAGCACCGCGAGGTGGCGGCCGCCATCCAGGCCCGGGACGGAAAGGCGGCCGAGGAGGCCATGCGGCGGCATATCGCGTCCCGGGCGGACGCATACCTGGCCATCGCATCGCGCAACTCCGAGCCGGTTTCTTAACGCCCAGCCCACGAGGGACATCGCATGAGCTACGTACTGAATCAGGTGCTATAGCAGATCTACCATCCGCAATCTACCTTAGGGAAACTCGATGATGAGACTTCGCTGGCCCCACCTCGCTGCCTCAGCAGCCGCTGCCGCCGCGCTGACCGTCACCGCGACCGCGTGCGGCAGTTCCGGCTCGCCGGCCTCCGGTTCCCCGGCGTCCGCTTCTTCGTCGGCCTCGGCGGCACCGCTCAGTCAGGCCGCACTGGCCGCGGGGTCCAAGCACGAAAAGGGGCTGGTGATCTACAGCAATGCCCTGCTGACCCAGATGCAGCACGTCACCAGCGCGTTCGAGGCGGCGTACCCGTGGATCCACGTCACCGCGACCGATGACCAGGATTCGGTCATCTTCTCCAAGTACGCCGCCGAGCACGCCACCGGCACCCGCACCGCGGACATCCTGGTCGCCAGCGCCCCGGCCCTGTGGGTGGGCGCGGCCGCCCACGGGTACCTGCAGCCGTTCACTCCGGCGGGCTACCTGCAGCCGTTCACTCACGGGATCTCGAACTACCCGAGCTTCACCTCCCAGGGCAACGGCCTCTACGTCTTCTCGCCCGATCCGGCGATCACGATCTACAACAAGCTCCAGCTGAAGGGCCAGGCGCCGCCGGCCACGGTCGCGCAGGTCGCCCAGGACGGGGCGAGCGGGAAGTACAAGGTCGCGACGTACCCGATCAATAACGACTTCGGCTACTCGGCCTTCTACGCCTACACGCACCAGAAGGGCTGGTCTGCGCTGGACAAGCTCGGCCAGACCGCGCATACGCCCGGCGACGGGGACGTGCTGGCCCAGGACGTCGCCCAGGGCGGCTTCACGGTCGCGGTCTTCGAGTCCGGGCTGGCCCGCGGGCCGATCGAGACCGTGCCCGCCGACAAGAAGCTGCTGGGCTGGGAGTACACCAAGGACTTCACGCCGCTGATCCCCCGGGGCTTCGGGATCACCGCCGGCGCGGCCAGCCCCGACTCGGCCAAGCTGTTCATGAACTTCGTGTTCAGCAACCAGGGCCAGCAGGCGCTGTGCGATGCCGGCTTCGAGGCGAGCAGCAATGCGTTCACGCCGGCCAACGGCTGCCCTAACACGCTCAAGGCCCTGTACGCGGCGGTCGGCGGCGCCCAGCACACTTACATGACGCCGTTCAGCCCGCAGGTGGCGACCGGCCAGACCGCGTTCACCGCCCGGTTCCGGCAGGCGTTCCACCAGTGAGCACAGCGCCCGCCGGCCCGGACACGGCCACGATTGAGCGGCCGGTCAGTTACGCGCCGGCTGAAGGCGCGCGGGTGCGCCGCCTGGTCCCCGAGACGGGGCTCCAGGCGGCCATCTGGGCCCTGGTGCTGGTGTGCGTCCTGGCGCCGGTCCTGCCGCTGGTGTACGCATCGGTGCAGAGCAAGCCGATCTACGCCGCCGGGCGCGTGTTCACGCTGGCCGCCTATCAGCAGCTGTTCGCCGATCCGGCGTTCCGGACGGCGGCGGTGAACACGCTTGAGTTCGCCGCCATCACCACCGTGTGCGCCGTGGTGCTGGGGGCCGGCTTCGCCGTACTGTGCCGCCGGGCGGACGTGCCCGGCCGGCGGGTGTACGCGCGCTTGTTCATCGCGCCGATCCTGCTTCCCCCGCTGGGGCTGATCCTCGGCTGGAACGCCCTCTACGGTCCCGGCGGGTACGCGCACGACTTCGTCAACCGGACCCTGCACATACCGTTCAACCTGACCACCGTCCCCGGCATGGCCGTGCTGGGCACGGCCGTCGCGGTGCCGGTCGTCTTCCTCGTCTGCCAGGCCGCGCTGTCCGGCATCGACCCCTCACTGGAGAACTCGGCCCGCAGCGTGGGTGCGTCGCCGCTGCGGGTGCTGGGCCGGGTCACCGTGCCCTTGCTGCGCCCCGCGCTGCTCAACTCGGGGCTGCTGGTCTTCATGCTGTCCATCGAATCCCTGGGGATTCCCCTGGTGCTCGGCTCGCCCCAGGGCCACGACCTCGTCGCCAGCTACCTGTACAACACCTGGTCGAGCGCGATCACCCCCGACCCGCCCATCGTCAGCGCCGGGGCGACGGTCCTGCTCGCGACCGCGTGCGTGCTGCTGCTGGTGCGCAGCAGGCTGCTGGGGGACCAGGCCCGCTTCGTGTCGATCGGCGGCCGCGGCGGCCAGGGCGGGCAGCGCGGCACGGCCGGGGGAGTGCAGCTGGGGACGTTCGCCCGATGGATACTCGGCGCGCTGGCCGGGCTGTATCTCGCGGCGACGACGTTCGCTCCGATCGCGGCGCTCGCCCTGTCCTCGGTCGTCTCTCAGCTGACGCCGCTGATCGCTCCCTGGCACCTGTTCACGCTCGGTAACTGGCGGACGATCGGGCACGGCACGTTCGCCCACTCGATCCTGAACACGGTCGAGATCGCGCTGGTCGGGGCGCTCGTCACCGCCGCGGTCGTCGCGCTGGCCACGGCCGTGGCCCACCGGTCCAGATTCAGGCTGCGCCGCTCCCTGCCGTTCATGCTGCTTTTCCCCAGAGCAATTCCGGGGATCATTATCGGGATCGGTTTCTTCTGGACGTTCCTGCTCGTCAATCCCCCGGGCGGCGGCCTGCGGAACAGTATCTGGGGGATCATGATCGCCCTGAGCATCCGTTCCCTGACCCTCGCATATTTCGTGATGTCCTCGGCTTTCGCGGCGGTTAGTCAGTCGCTCGATAATGCCGCGCGCTCGGCCGGCGCGAGCTGGTGGACGTCCATCACCCGGATCACTCTCCCGATTCTGAGACCGGCGCTGTTCGTGTCGTTCATTCTGCTGTTCATCTCGATCCTGAACGACTACGATCCGGCCCTGTTCCTCGTCACCCCCGGCCACGAGATCATGGGCGTGACCATGCTGGACGCCGCCCAGCAGGGCACGACCGGGCCGGTCGCGGCGCTGGCCATGGTGCAGGTCGCCATAACGATTGCCGCGATCGCGGTCGGCGGGCGGCTGTTCGCGAGCAAGGTAAGAGGGTATCGGCATGCCTGACATCACCGTCGAGGGCCTGAGTAAGACATTCGGCCAGGAGCGGGCGCTGAACGATATCAGCTTCACCGTCCGCGACAAAGAATTCCTGACCCTCCTCGGGCCGAGCGGGTGCGGCAAGACGACCACCCTGATGTCGATCGCCGGTTTCCAGCGTCCGGACCAAGGAGCCATTTCCTGCGGTGGGCGTATCTTCAGCGACCCGGCCCAAAAGATTTATCTGGCCGCCGAGGACCGGAACCTGGGAATGGTTTTCCAGTCGTACGCCATCTGGCCGCACCTGACGGTGTTCGGCAACGTGGCCTTCCCGCTCAAGGTCCGGAGGATGAAAAAGGACGCCATGCGCCGCCGGGTCCTCGAGACCCTGCAGCTGGTCGAGATGGCCAGCTACGCCGGGCGGTATCCGCATGAACTGTCCGGCGGCCAGCAGCAGCGGGTGGCGCTGGCCCGGGCTCTGGTGTACTCACCGACGGTGCTGCTGCTCGACGAGCCGTTCTCCAACCTCGACGCCAAGCTCCGGGAGCGGGCGCGGACCTGGCTCAAGCACCTGCAGACCGAGCTGGGACTGACGACGCTGTTCGTCACCCACGACCAGGACGAGGCCCTGAGTCTCAGCGACCGGATCGTGGTCATGAACGAGGGATCGGTCCTCCAGGCCGGCTCCCCGGAAGACATCTACCATCGCCCGGCCACCCGGTTCGTCGCCGAGTTCCTCGGCCACTGCAACGTCCTGGCCGCCCGGGCCCTCACGGCCACGTCCTCCGGCCCGGCCCGGCTGGTCCTGACCGGCAACGGCCAGCCGATCACCGTCCCGGGCGACGGCCTCACGGCCGGCGACCAGATCCAGCTGGCCGTCCGGCCCGAGGCGGTCGAGCTGACCGACGACCAGCCCTCAGCCGCCGAGAACAGCTACCCGGCCGAGGTGCGCACCGTCTCGTTCCTCGGCGACCATTATCTGTACGAGCTCGACGCCGGCGGCCTGGGCCTCACCGTCACCACCGCCCGGTCCTTGGCCGGCCCGGTGGTCACGGTGCGGATCCCTCCGGCGGCCTGCCGGGTCCTTCCATCGTGACGGGAGCCACGGTCATGCCCAGCCAGCCCAGTTCCGGATCGAGTGCCGGCATCATCTTTCCCAGCGGGATGCTCGGCGGGGGCTTCACCGCCGAGTCGATCAAACGCGGTATCGCCATGGGGGCGACCGCGATCGCCATCGACGGCGGCTCGACCGACTCGGGGCCTTACTATCTGGGCGCCGGCGTGGCCAAGACGGCCGCCTCGGCGGTGGAGCGAGACCTCCGGATTCTGCTCACCGCGGCCTGCGAGAACCAGATCCCGCTTATCGTCGGCAGCTGCGGGACGGCCGGCACCGACGCCGGTGTCGACTGGGTGGCTGAGATCGCCGTCCGCATCGCGGCCGCCGACGGCCTGTCGTTCCGGATGGCCCGCATCTACAGCGAGCTTGACGCCGGGACGGTGATCGCCGCCATCGATCAGGGCCGGGTCCGGAGCCTGCCTCCGCTGGAGGATCTCGACCCGGACACCGTGCGGTCCTGCTCCCACATCGTCGCCCTGATGGGCCACGAGCCGATCGTTGCCGCGCTCGACGCGGGCGCGCAGGTCGTGCTGGCCGGCCGGGCCACCGACACGTCGATGGTCGCCGCCGTCGCCCTCCGGCATGACCTGCCCGCCGGCCCGGCCTGGCACGCAGCCAAGACCGTGGAGTGCGGCGGCCAGTGCACGACCAACCCGACCGCGGGCGGGGTCTTCGTCCGCATCGACAGTCACGGCTTCACCGTGACCCCCCTCGCCGCCGACGCCGCGTGCACGCCGGTATCGGTCGCGGCCCACATGCTGTATGAGAACGCCGACCCGTTCCGCCTGCTCGAGCCGACCGGCACCCTCGACACCTCCGCCGCCACCTACATCGCGCTCGACGAGCGGGCCGTGCGGGTCGAGGGCTCCCGGTTCGAGCGGTCCGCCCACCCCACCGCGAAGCTGGAGGGAGCCCGGCTGGCCGGGTACGAGACGATCTCGATCGTCGGGATCCGCGACCCGCACATCCTGGCCAGCCTCGACGTCTGGCTCGGGTTCCTGCGTAACGTCCTGGAGGACCGGGTCCGCGCCACCCTCGACCTGGATGCCCGGGACTACGACCTGGCTTTCCACTGCTACGGGGCGAACGCGGTCCTGGGCCCGCTCGAGGACAGCGCCGGGCCGCCACGGGAGATAGGCCTGCTGTTCAAGGTGCGGGCCCCCAGCCAGGAGACGGCGACCGCGATCGCGCGGACCGCCAACCCACTGCTGCTTCACCTGCCGCTGCCCGGCATGGATCACCTGCCCAGCTTCGCGTTCGCGACCTCACCAGCCGAGATCGAGCGGGGCCCGTCGTATGAGTTCGTCCTGAACCACGTCCTGGACCTCGAACGCGGAACCGATCTGTTCCGGATGGACCTGAGGGAAGTGGCCCGTGCCTGACCGCGCTCTCGCCCTCGGCGAGCTGGCCAGCCAGGTCCGGGCCAAGAACGCCGGGCCGTTCTGGATCACCTTGGACGTCTTCTTCGGCAGCGAGTCCGATTACCGGCTCGTCACCTGTTCCGCCGCCCTGTCGGCCCCGGCGATCGGCCGCCTGTACCGGGTCGACCCGGCCACCGTGAAGTATTTCGAGCTCCCGGGCATCCTCGCGGTCAAGATCTCGTTTCCCCGGCCGGTCACGGCGGGCAGCTTCCAGGACCGGGACCTTCACGCCGGCCAGCAGCATGTCCCGCTGCTGGGCCTGCGGGTCCCGGACCATCGTCCCGATTGAGGTCGGCGTGGGAGAACGCGAAGATCGTGCACGGCGCGCCGTCGGCGGGCGCGATGCGCAGCGGGGCCAGGACGACCAGGGCCAGATCGCCGGCGGTGAGGTCGGCGTCGAGCCGGCAGTCCTCGGCCAGCAGGACGAAGGAATTGGCCGCACCGGGGACCTCCGACCCGAGCGCGGCGCGGTGGAAGGCAACGGCTTCGCCGGGGTGAGCCGGGGCCCCGGCCGAGATGATGTCCATGGCCAGGCCGCGCAGCGCCGGGAACTGGCGGAGGAAGAACCCGGCGGATTCGGCGAACCCCGGCCCGCGGTGACCGTACGTCACCGGATCGGAGTCCCGGACCTGGCCGCCGAACCCGGTCCGGACCAGGAGAAGATCGGCGCCGGCCATGACGGGCCCGAACGGTTCGAGGTCCCCGGCGGATATGAGCTCGTTCGGCCCCTTCGGTATGTCGATGATCGACGGGTGCCAGAACGCAAAGGTGGCCGGATCGAGTTCGTCCAGGCGGCGCCCGGCCGGATCGAAATGCCACGGCGCGTCGACGTGCGTCCCGTTGTGGTTGAGCGTCGTGAGCAGGAACTGGTTGGCCACGTCGCCGTCCGCGATCGAGGTGAACGGGCGCAGCTCGACCGGCGGGTTGCCGGGGTAGGTCGGCGTCTCGCGGCTCAGCTCGTAAGACAGAAGTCGCATCCGTTCACTCTTCCACCCGGGGTAGCAATTCGCGGTGGCGGCCAACCGCGCCGGGGTGTGCGTCGTCTCAGCGGTCATGAGGAATGGACACCGGATCGCCGCCGGGCTGGGTGTCGCCGCTGGTGGTGGCCGGATGCGGCTCGGTGCCCGCGGCCCGGCCGTCGGCGCCGCTCGTTGTGGCCCGCGGGACGGCGGTCATCGAGCCTGCCGCGGATCCGCGTCCCTATGGGGCGGCCGACACCGTGTTCGGCCTGGACGCGCTGGGCGCCTGGTGCCGGGCGGATCCGCGGGCCAACCTGGTGCTGTCCCCGTCCAGCCTGGCCAGCGGCCTGGGCCTGGCCTATCTCGGGGCGCGGGGCCGCACCGCGCGGGCGATGGCCGGCGTGCTGCACCTGCCCGTGGCGGGCGGCCCGGCGCTCGAGGCCGGCCTGCAGGCGCGGTCGGCCGCGCTGCGCGGCCTGAACCGCCCGGGTGTGACGCTGGCGTCCAGCGATCAGGTATGGGCCGACCCGGCGCTTCCGCCGGTGCGCAGTTACCTGAACGCCGTCGCGACGGGCTACGGCGCCGGCCTGGAGCAGGTTCCGTTGCTGCGCCAACCTGACCGGGCCGCCGAGGAGATCAACCAGGCGATCGCGGGGCTACCCGCGGGCAGATCCCGCACCTGCTGGCCCCCGGATCACTGCGGGGGATGGGCTGGGTCCTGACCGACGCGCTGTATCTGCACGCGGCGTGGGCCACGCCGTTCCCGCCCAGCCAGACCAGCCCCGGGCCGTTCACCACCGCCGCCGGCCAGCAGGTCAGCGCGCAGTTCATGCACGGCGGTGACTACCGCACGGCCCGGGCGCCCGGCTGGACCGCGGTCTCGCTGCCCTACCGGGGCGGCAAACTGGCCATGACCGCGCTGCTGCCCGCGGCCGGCGCCGCAAGCTGCGCGATGCCCGCCGCCGCGGCACTCGGCACGATCACCGCCCGGCTGGCGGCCGCCGGCCCGGATCGTGGTCTGACCCGGAGTGCGGTCGTCCTGCCCCGAGTGAGCCTCAGCACCCACGCCGGCCTGAACGACCTGCTGACCAGGCTCGGCATGGGCATCGCGTTCACCCCGTCGGCCGACTTCACCGGGCTGTCACCGCAGGCGTGCTGCATCGGCCTGGTCGAGCACGCGGCCACCCTCCAGGTCGGCGAGAAGGGCACCGTGGCCAGCGCCGCGACCGCGGTCGGCATAATGCCGACCGCGGGGGAGGTGCAGACCGGCCAGATCGTGTTCGACCGTCCCTACCTGCTCCTGATAACCGACACCGCCACCGGCGAGCCGCTCTTCCTGGCCCGGGTGGCCAACCCCGCAGACCGATAACCGGGCGGAGCGGGCCGCGCCGCCACCGCTCGGCGGGCTGCCCTGGGAGCCCCCTGAGCACCACCCACCCCAGGGTTCCCCGCCAGGCCTCCGGCGCCCAGGCGGCCGGGCCGGACATGGCGGTGATGGCTCGGGGCAGAGCTCGTTAGGGATAAATGGGGGCAGCGCAGCGTGCGGGTTTCGCCGCGTGGTCGGGCCGCGCCCTCTGGGCCAGACCTTCGGCCAGGAACGGAAGTCAGCGGTTTATCGCCGGATCAGCGTCCGGGCCTGCCCGGCGCAAGGAGCCGATCAGCGCGCTGGTGACCTCGGCGGTGGTCGCGGATCCGCCCAGGTCAGGAGTGCGGACCCCGGTATCCGCCAGGAGCGCGGTCATCGCCGAGAGGATGTCGGCCGCCGCGGCCGGGTGGCCCAGATGATCGAGCATCAGCGCGGCCGACCAGATGGCGCCCAGCGGATTCGCGATGCCCTGCCCGGCGATGTCCGGCGCGGAGCCGTGAACCGGCTCGAACATCGACGGGAACTCCCGCTCCGGGTTGAGGTTGGCCGACGGCGCGATGCCTATGCTGCCGGCGACCGCGGCGGCCAGGTCGCTGAGGATGTCGCCGAACAGGTTGGACCCAACGATCACGTCGAACCGGGCCGGATCGAGCACGAGCTTGGCCGCCAGCGCGTCGATATGCTCCTGGTCCCAGCGGACATCGGGCCAGGCGGCCGCCCGCTCGCGGACCAGCTCGTCCCAGAACGGCATGGTGTGCACGATCCCGTTCGACTTCGTGGCCGAGGTCAGGTGCCCGCCACGCTGCCGGGCCAGCCCGAACGCGTAATCCACGATGCGGGTGACCCCGGCCCGGGTGAACACCGCCTCCTGAACCGCCATCTCCTCCGGGAAGCCGCGGTTCATCCGGCCGCCGATCTCGCTGTACTCGCCTTCCACGTTCTCGCGGACCACGACCAGATCGACGTCGCGGCCGGCGTTGCGCAGCGGGCTGTCGACGCCGTCGAATATGCGGACCGGGCGCAGGTTGACGTACTGGCGGAACGACCGGCGGATCGGGATCAGCAGTCCCCACAGGGAGACGTGGTCCGGCACGCCGGGCCAGCCCACCGCGCCGAGCAGGATGGCGTCGAACGCGCGCAGCTGCTCGATCCCGTCGCTGGGCATCATCGCACCCTCGCGGAGGTAGCGTTCACAGGACCAGTCGAGCTCGTGGTAGTGAAGCTCGACGCCGTGGCGCCCGCATACGTCGTCGAGCACCGTGCGCGCGGCCGCTATTACCTCGCGGCCGATGCCGTCGCCCGGGATGAGCGCGATCCGGTGGGTGGGGGCCGCCTGGCCCTGGTCCGAGGAATCAGTCACGGTCATACCTGCTCTCCTTCTCCATGGCGGGGGAATTCCGCCGGGCCGGGACCGTAGCCTGCTCCGCTGGAGCCGGCTCCGCTGGCCGTGAGGAAGCGCTCAACATGGGACCACGCGCGCGCGAGATGCTCGGTCATGATCGCCCGCGGCCCGGGCCTCGTCCCGCGCGGCGAGCGCGTCGAAGAGGGCGGCGTGCTCGGTCGCCGAGGCGCGCGGCCGGTGCGGCTCGTTACGCCAGGCGCACACCCGGAAAAGCTGCCATTCCGCCCATACCCTGGTCCACAGCTCGAGCAGTACGTCGTTGCCGGCGATCTTGAAGAGGGCCAGATGGAACGCCTCGTTGTCGATGGAGGCGCCTCCTATGTCCCCGGCCTTGACCTCGTGCAGGGCCGAGTCCAGCAGGGGACGGAGCGTCTCCAGTTGCTCGTCGGTGATGCGGGCGGCCGCGGCACGCGCGGTCGCCGGCTCCACCAGCAGCCGTGCCTCGTAGAGCTGGCGGCCCCGGCGGGGATCGAGCGTCCGGACGAAGGTCCCGCGGTGCGGAAGCACCACGACCAGGCCGTCGCTGTCGAGCTGCCGGAGGGCCTCCCTGATCGGGGTGCGGGATACCCCCAGTGCTGCCGCAAGCTCACCCTCGGCCAGCCGGTCTCCCGGATTGAGCTGGCCAGAGAGCAGGGCATGCTGGATGAAGCCATGTACCTGCTGGGAGACGGTTCTCGACAGCGCGGTCTGGCCGGCGAGCGCACGGCCGAAGGCAGTCTGCTGCCCGTGAGCCCCGTCCCGGGGGATCGCGCCGAATTGCCCCCTTGGATCATTCATAGCTGAAGTATACAGTGTCCTTGATTTCGTCGATGTTACTTATTGCACTGTATACAGTGCACGTATACAGTACGTGGCATACGGAACCCTGGCGATGATGCAAAGGTGGACCGATGACGGCACACAAGGTCAGCAGATGGGTGATGGCAGCAGTGCTCGGGCTCGTGCCCGTGGGCCTGGCGGCCTGCGCATCGTCCGGCGGCGGGGGCGGCGGCAGCTCGGGGAAGGGGGCGATCACCCTCGGCGAGATGGGACCGCTGACCGGGCCCCGCGCCGACATCGGCGCAGCAATGGTCGAAGGCTCCAAGCTGGCCCTGCAGGTCGTCAACGCGGACGGCGGGGTTCTCGGCCACCAGGTGAATCTGGACCCGCAGGACGACGCCTCGGACCCCGCTGACGCCGTGCCGGCCACGGACAAGGAGATCAACACCGACCACGCTGTCGCCATAGTGGGGCCACTGGTCCAGACGGCGCCCGTGGTGCTGCCCCTGGCCGCCAAGGCCAACATCCCCATGCTGATGTGGGGCGGCGGTGCCGCGTTCGACCACGAGACCAGCCCCTATTTCTTCCGGCTGGCGCCGTCCGACACCGAGATGGCCGACGCGATGATGGTGTACGCGCACAGCAAGGGCTTGAACAAGGTGGCCCTGGCTATCGGTAACACCACCGGTGACACGTCGCTGATCCCCGGCCTGGAGGCCGCGGCGAAGAAGCTGGGCATGACGATCCAGCGCACGGTGACGATCGCTGTGGGCTCGACGTCGTTCCGGAGCGAGATCACCAACCTGTTCTCCGGGCACCCGCAGGCGATAGTCGGCCAGTTCGACATCCCGTCGGCGGGCGTGCTGTTCGGCGAGCTCAAGCAGCAGAACCTGCTGTCGGTGCCGTGGGTGGTGAGCAACCTCTGGTTCGCCAAGGAGTTCTTCACCTCCGTCGGCTCGTCCGTCGCCGCCGGCCCGATCTACATAGCCAACCCGGGTCTGGAGAACGGCGGCTACACCGACTTCCTCGCGCTGCTCAAGCAGAAGACGGGGCAGACCCAGCCGACCAACGGGGAAACGTACATGTACGACGCGGTGAACGTCTGGGCGCTCGGGGCCCAGGAGGCCGGGACCTACGCCTATCCCGCGCTCGAAAAAGGCATCCTCAAGGTGGCTGACGGGCCGGGCACGACCTGCACCACCTACACCCAGTGCTTCCGCTTGCTGAAGTCAGGCAAGGCCATCAAGTATGCGGGTGCGGCGAGCAGTACCACGTTCGACAGCAACCACAACGTGTACGGGCCGTTCGACTTCCTGCGCTACAACCCGGACGGCACCGTCTCGACCGTCGCAAAGCTGGCCCCGGGCCAGATCACCAGCGCGCTGGGGCACTAGCCATGAGTCATCTGCTGCAGGCGGTTGGGTTCGGCTTGGCCACCGCCTCGATAGTCGCGCTGGCCGCCGTTGCGGTTTCCCTGCAGGTAAGCGTCACCAACTTCTTCAACTTCGCCTACGGGGACTTCATGAGCTTCGGGGCGTACGTGGCCTGGACCGCCAACCGGGAGGGCGTCAACTTCTTCCTCTCCGTGCTGCTCGGCGGGATCGCCGTGGGAGTGCTGGGCATGCTCGCCAACTACCTGATCTTCCGGCCGTTCATGCGGCGCGGGGTCCGGCCGGTCACGTTGCTTATCGCCGGGGTGGGCCTGTCGTTCGTCGTGCAGAACGCACTGATCCTCATCTGGACGCCCTCGCCGCGGCGGTTCTCGCTGAACCTCGGAAATGCCCTGCACCTCGGCCCGTTCCTGCTGACGCCGGGCGACCTGATCATGATCGGCGCATCGGGGGCGCTGCTGCTCATGCTGCACCTGATGCTCACCTACACCAAGTTCGGGAAGGCCGTCCGCGCCACCTCGAACAACATCGACCTGGCGCAGTCCTGCGGCATCGACAGCGACCGGGTGATCTCGCTGACCTGGTTCATCGCCGGTCTGCTCACCGCCGTCGCGGGGGTTGGCCTGGTGCTTCAGGAGAGCACGCTCAGCCCAACCACCGGATTTACCGAGCTCTTCGTCATCTTCGGCGCCGTCATCCTCGGCGGCATCGGGCGACCGTACGGCGCGATGCTGGGGGCCCTGATCGTCGGCGTCCTCACCGAGGTCGCCGGTGCCTACGTGAACGCGGCCTACAAGACATCCATCGCGTTCGGCGTCGTCGTCCTGCTGCTGCTCTTCCGTCCGCAGGGACTCATCAAGGCTCGGGGGCTGATCAGCTGATGCTCTACTTCCTCACCGATCTGCTGGTCCTCGGGTGCATCAACTCGATCATGGTGGTGGGCCTGAACCTGCAGTACGGCTACAGCGGTCTGCTGAATTTCGCGTACTACATCTACGTGGCCCTCGGCGCGTACGTGGCCGCGATCACGACCATGGGCCCCTCCAAGGTGCCCGGCATCACCTACGCGCTGGGCTGGACGCTGCCCTGGTGGGCGGGCCTGATCATCGGCGGCATGGTGGCGGCCGTCTTCGGCGCGCTGGTGTTCCTGCTGACGGTGCGCCGGCTGCGAAGCGACTACCTGGCCATCGTCACGGTGGCGGTCGCGTTCATCATGTGGAACCTGATCGACACCTTTCAGCCGCTGTTCGATGGTGACACCGGGCTGTTCAGCGTGCCGCAGATCACCGGCAGCGCGAACGTCAGCACCGAGGGTTATTCGGCGATCATCCTGGCGCTCGTCCGCCGCCTGCCTGGCCGTGTTCGTATGGACCTCGCGGCGCATCTTCCGCTCGCCGTTCGGGCGGCTGCTGCGTTCCATCCGGGAGGACGAGCAGGTGACCGCCGCGTTCGGCCGGGTCGCCTGGAAGCCGCAGATCGCCGTGTTCATCGTCGGCTCCTTCCTCGCCGGCATAGCCGGCGGGCTGATGATCTTCTACATCAGCGCCTGGAGCCCGTCGGCCTTCCTCCCGCTCGAGTCGTTCATCCTGCTCGCCGCGCTCATCGTCGGCGGGTCCGGGAACTACTGGGGCTCCCTGCTCGGCGCGTTCGTCCTCATCGAGGGGCTGGGCGAGATCTCCCGGTACGTGCCGAGCTTGGGCAACCCCGCGAACGTCGGCGCCCTGCGCTCGGTGGTCATCGGGCTGGTGCTCATCTTGATGCTGCGCTACCGGCCGGAGGGCATCATCCCCGAGCGGTGGCTCAAGTGGTACCGGGCCAAGGGCCCGGTACCTGCGCTGGCCGGTGCGGGAGCCCCAGCGGAGAGCGTCGCCCCGGCCATCGACGTGACGGCCGTGGACCGGCCGTTGCCCGCCGGTGGCGAGGCCGCCGCCCCGCTCCCCGGGCCGCGGGCGCCGGCGGCGGCGGCCCCAGCGGACACCAGCCCACCTGACGGGGACGTGCTGCTGGACATCCGCGACGTGGTGTACTCCTACGGCGGTGCCCGTGCGGTGGCCGGCTGCAGCTTCGGCATCAACCGGGGAACCGTCACCGGTCTGATCGGGCCGAACGGTGCCGGCAAGTCAACCCTGGTGGAGATCCTGAGCGGCCGGCTCACACCGCAGTCGGGCCAGGTAATGCTCGACGGGAAGAGCGTGGGCGGGCGGGGACCGGCGGGGATGTCCCGGCTCGGGGTCGCCCGCACGTTCCAGACCGCCCGCGTGCTGCCGCACCTGCCCGTGCTCGAGAACGTGGTGATCGCCGCGCCGGCGCAGCGGGGCGAAGGCCCGCTGGCGGCCCTGTTCTGGCCGCGGGGCTGGCGGGACCAGGAGACCGCACTGCGCAAGGAGGCCGTTGAGCTGCTCGGCTGGCTGGGCCTGAGCAGCCACCTCGACCGCCCGGCGGGTTCGCTGTCGGGAGGTCAGCGGCGGCTGATGGAGATCGCCCGGGCCCTGATGGCCCATCCGCGGCTGCTGCTGATGGACGAGCCCACCGCCGGGGTGTACCCGGAGACCAGCCAGCTGATCGCCACCCGCGTCCGCGAGATCGCGGCGACCGGCGTGACGGTGCTGCTGATCGCGCACAACATGGCGTTCCTCTCCTCGGCGGCCGACGACGTGGTGGTGATGGCCGAAGGCCGGGTGCTCACCCGCGGACCGCTGGAGCAGGCCCGGCAGCACAAGGAAGTCATCGCGGCGTACCTGGGGGTCGCGGCCGGCGAGCCGCGGGGCCCCCAGGCCTCTTCCGTCGGCGGGGGTGAGTGACATGGCGATCCTGCGCGCCGAGGGCATAACCGCCGGCTACGACGGGCCACCGGTCCTGGACGACGTGGCAGTGGACGCCGAACCGGGCACGACCACGGTGATCCTCGGGCCGAACGGGGCGGGCAAGTCGACCCTCGCCAAGGCGATCATGGGCCTGCTGCGGGTCCGCAGCGGCCACGTCCACCTCGACGGCCAGGAGGTCACCGGTCTCGGCCCGCATAAACTGGTCCGCCGCGGCCTGGCTTACCTTCCGCAGCTCGCGAACGTCTTCGACGACATGTCCGTGGCCGAGAACCTGGAAATGGGCGGCTACACCCTGAAGGGTGACCTCCGCCAGCGCATCGCGCAGGTGCTGGAGCTGTTCCCCGACCTGGGTGCCGACAAGCACAAGAAGGCCAGCGCGCTCTCCGGCGGCCAGCAGCGGATGCTGGCGCTGGCCCGGCTGCTCATGACCGACCCGGTCGTCGCGATCCTCGACGAGCCGACCGCGGGCCTGTCGCCGCTGTACGCGGAGCGGGTGTGGGAGCAGATCGACCGCATCCGCGGCACCGGCGTCGGCCTGCTCGTGGTGGAGCAGAACGCGTCGCTGGCCATGGAACACGCCGATCTGGTCTGCCTGCTCGCCCAGGGCCGGAACGTGCTTTCCGGCCGGGCGGACGAACTGCGGGAGCGTGCCGAGGTGGCGCGGATCCTCGTCGATTCGGATGAGTCGGATCAGTCGGATGAGAAGGAGCAGCCCATGACGCAGCCGTCGATAGACGACCCCGCCGCAGCGTTCGTCTACGAGCCCGGGCCGGATGGCGCGTCCCGTTCGGAGATGACCATCCGAGAGGTCGAGGCCTGGGTGATCCGCAGCCCGCACCCGGCCGTCGACATCGGCGGCGGCCATTCCACCAAGCTGCTGCCCGACTCCGTCCTCGTCCGCATCACCACCGACGGCGGCTACGAGGGCTTCGGTGACTCCTGGGTGCAGCACACCGACGCGCGGATCCTGCGCACGGGAGTGCTGCTCGGGCTGCGCCCGCTGCTGCTGGGCCAGGATTCGCGGCACATCCCGAAGCTCTGGGACCGGCTGTGGCGCTCGGTGCGCCACCACGGCCTGCACCCGGCCATTAGCGCGGTGGACACCGCCCTGTGGGACCTCAAGGCGCGGGCGATGGGCCAGCCGGTCTGGCAGCTGCTCGGTGGCCTGCTCCGCGACCGCGTCGAGGCCTACGCCACGATCCCGTGGAACCGCCCGGTGGAGGAGCAGCTTGATCTGATCGACGCGGCCCGGGACTGGGGATTCCGCGGCGTCAAGTTCGCGATCGGGCACGGCGTCGAGACGGACAAGGCTCGCATCACCCGGCTGCGCTCCGAGCGGCCCGACATGCCGCTCGCCGTGGACTCCAACGGCGCGTACGACGTCGCGGATGCGGTGGCGGTGGGGGCCGCCTGCGACGCCACCGGTGTCCGCTGGTTCGAGGAGCCGTGCCCGTACACCAACGTCGAAGCGCTGGCGGCCGTATCCGCGCGCCTGGCCACCCCGATCTCCGGCTTCCAGTCGGACACCACCGTGTACGCGCTGCGGCGGCATCTGAGCCTGGACTCGCTGGCTATCTTCCAGCCGTCCTTCGACAAGTGCGGCGGCATCAGCCAGGGCGTCAAGATCGCCAACGTGCTGGACGCGTGGGGGAAGCGGCTCGTGCCGCACTCCGCCGCACCCCCGCTGAGCTTCCTCGCCGCGGTCCACGTGGGGGCCACCGCGGCGACCGGCGGACTCACCGAGTTCATGGTGCCGGAACGTGAGCCGAAGAGTTTCGGCCGCTACCCGTTCGGGCCGCACCTGCGGGACTCGTCGCTGCTCGACGTGGACCATGACGGGTTCATCACCGTGCCGGCCGGCCCGGGGCTGGGCGTGGACATCGACATGGACCGGGTCCGTGAGCTCGACCGTCCGGACTGACCGGCCGGCGCAGTCAATGCCCGCAGCGAATGGCAGACGAGGAGAGGTTGAACGATGCCTTCAAGGAGGTACCGGGTGAGCGAGGGCCTGACGGCGAAAGTCAGCCGATTTGTTACCGGCACGCCGCTGGATGCGGTCCCGCCCGAGGCGGTACGGAGAGCCAAGCACTCCATCCTCGACGGCTTCGGGCTCGCCGTGGCCGGGGCGCGTACCGAGGGTGTGGCGATCGCCGCCGCGGAAGTGGCCTCCTACGGCTGCCAGGCCGGCACCTCGACGGTGCTCGGCCGCGGCACGGTCCTGCCCGCGCGCTTCGCCGCCTTCCTCAACGGCATGGCGATCCACGCGGACGACTTCGACGACACGCAGCTCGCGGTGCTGCCCGACCGGGTTTACGGGTTGCTCACTCATCCCACGGCACCGGTGCTCCCGGCGGTGCTGGCGCTGGCCGAACGGGAGGGCGGCAGCGGCGCGGACCTGCTCGCCGCCTACCTGGTGGGCGTCGAGGTGGAGTCCGCGGTCGCGGAGTCCATCAATCCCCGCCACTACGAGGCAGGTTTCCACTCGACCGGCACGGCCGGCACGTTCGGCGCCGCCGCCGGCGCCGCCCGGCTCCTCGGGTACGACGCGGAGGAAACCGCCACCGCGCTGGCGCTGGCCGGCTCGCAGGCCGCCGGGCTGCGCGAGAACTTCGGGACCATGACGAAGCCGTTCCACGCCGGCCGCGCCGCGGAAGGCGGCCTGCTGGCCGCGAGCCTGGCCGGGAAGGGTTTCACCACCGCGCCGAACATCCTGGAGGCCGACCGGGGATTCTTCAGCGCGGCCGGGGGCGGTTACGATCCCACGAAGATCACCGACCAGCTGGGCGACCCGTGGACGTTCGTCGACCCGGGGGTGTCCATCAAGCCCTACCCCTCCGGCTCGCTGACCCACCCGGCGATGACCGCGTTCCTCGAGCTGGTGCGGGCGCACGATCTGCGCGCCGAGGACGTCGAGGAAGTCCGCGTGGGCACCAACCGCCACATGCCGAACGCGCTGATTCACCACCGGCCCACCGACCACCTGGCCGCCAAGTTCAGCATGGAGTTCTGCATCGCCATCCTGCTGCTGCGCGGCCGCGCCGGACTAACCGAGTTCCGCGACGAGGTGGTACGCGACCCCGTGGTAAGGGCCACCATCGAGAAGGTCCGCTTCGAGGTGGACCCGGAAGCCGACGCCGCCGGATACAACAACATGACGAGCATCATCCGGGTGCGCCTGAAGGACGGCCGCGAGATCGAGGGGCGCGCCGCTTTCGCGAAGGGCAGCCCCGCGAACCCGATGAGCGAGCAGGAGCTCCGGCAGAAGTTCACTGGACTGCCTGGAGGCGGGCGGCGTCGGCGCCGGCACCGCCCCGCGCGCCGCTGACCTGATCCTCGACCTGGAATCCCAGACGGATCTGCGGGCCATCACCCGCCTGCTCTCCGCCGACGCGGCCGCGCGGGCGCAGGACGACGGAGGGCTGATGCCCGCCTCCGCGCAGGCCTAGCGTGGGTCGAGCGCACGGGCCCGGACGCGCGCCGACGGCGCCGGCCGCGGTGCGGGCATGACGTCGTGGAGCGCCAGCCCCGCCCCGCCCGCCCCGCCGGACCCTCCCGCACACGCGGGCAGGCCTGGACGGGCTCGCCGCCGCCTCGCTGGGTACGGTGGCCACCTCCCTCAGCGTCTTCCTGATGGGGACGCTGGCCGTCCAGATCTGCTCCACGATGTACCTTTCGCTCAAGGGCCTCGGCCTGGCGGTGAGCGTCTACTACCTGGCCGCGGCGGCGGCTGCCGTGCCCGCAGCCCGGCTGGCGGAACGGTTTGGCGGCGCCCGCACCATGCGGGTCGCCGCGGCCGGCGCCGGGACGTGCCTGGCGCTCGTCGCCGCCGTGGCGAAAAACCTGTGGGTTCTGGCCGTCATCCTGGCCGCCGCGGGCGCGCTGGACGCGGCCATGCAGTCGGCGGCCAACCTGTTTCTGGTCCGCCGGATCGCGCCGGGCCGGCGCGGGCTGGCCTTCGGTGTGAAGCAGGCCGCCGTCCCGTTCACCTCCCTGCTCGGTGGCTTCGCGGTGCCGGCGCTCGGCCTCACCGTCGGGTGGCGGTGGGCGTTCGCCGTCGCGGCGGGGCTCGCCGCCGCCGCCGTGTGGGTGATCCCGCAGCCGCGCACGACACTGGCCGAACGCCGGCGAGCGCGCGGTGGCCAGCAGGCGGATGTCGCGCTGGCGCCTCTGGCCGTGCTCGCCCTCGGTTTCGGTCTGTCCATGTTGTCGATCACGGCGCTGACCACCTTCCTGGTCACGTCGGCGGTCGCATCCGGGCTCGGCAAAGGCGCCGCTGGCCTGCTCGTTGCCCTGGCCGGCGGCATAGCTGCGGGAGTCCGCATCGGCGTCGGAGCCCGGGCCGACCGGATCGTGAGCCGGCACCTGCGTCTGGTCGGCGGCATGCTTTTCTTCGGCGCCATCGGCTATGTGCTGCTGGCGGCCGCCTCGGCTACCCGGCTGACTCCGCTCCTGGTGCTCGGCGCGGTGGTGACCTATGGAGCCGGCTGGGGCTGGAATGGCCTCTTTAACATGGCGATCTCCATCAACCACCCGGCGGCGCCCGCCAAAGCGAGCGGCATCACCCTCACCGGGAACCGCATCGCCGGGATCGCGGGGCCGTTCTTGTTCGCGCTGGTGGTGACCCACATCTCCTACACGGTCGCCTGGCTAGCGGCCGCGGGGGCGGCCGTCGCCGCGGCCATGGTGATTTTTCTCGGCGACCGGACGCTCATGGCCAGTCAGGCCCGGCTGGCCGCGGCCGGCCGGCTGCCGCGAGCCGACGGCACCCATCCAGTCAAATGATCACGCGAGGTGAGTTTCATGGACGAGGTACTGAGCGCGCTCGTGGATATCGTGGAGGCCGGCCGGGCCACGCCCCCCGGCGACGCGCTGCACGCCGCGAAACGGATGCTGCTCGACTCGGTCGGCTGTGCCCTGGGCAGCTACCGTGAGCAGGTGCCGACGATCATCCGGCGCATCAGCGGGCGGCGGCCCGCGCCGTCCGGCGCGCGGGTTTTCGGCCGCGACGGCCGGCTGCAGCCCGACGCGGCGGTGTTCGCGAACAGCGTCATGATCCGGTTCCTGGACTACAACGACACCTACGGAAGCACGGTCGGGGTGGGCCATCCGAGCGACTACATCCCCGCCGCCATGGCGCCGTTCGGCGAGCAGGAGATACCCGGCGAGCTCATCCTGCGCGGCATCCTGGTCGGATACGAGGTCTTTTGCCGCCTGACCGACGCCACGCGGCTCGGTGTGGAGCAGATCGACCACGTGCTGAACGGCGCCGTGGCCAGTGCGGCCGCGGCTTCAGTGGCCAACCGGCTGTCCAGCGAGAACACACGCCACGCGCTCTCCCTCGCCGTGACCGCGAACCTGTCCCTGCAGGCCACCCGGCTAGGGGAGCTCTCGATGTGGAAAGGCTGCGCCGCCGGAAACGCCTGCCGCAACGGCGTATTCGCCGCGGAACTCGCGGCCGCGGGCATAACCGGGCCGGGTTCCCCATTCACCGGGCGCGGCGGGCTGTTCCAGGTGACCGGTCAGGAGCCCGACATGCGGCCGCTCGGCGCGACCGCCGGCCCCGCCATCCTGGAGTGTCACGTCAAGCGCTTTCCCAGCGGCTACTTCTCACAGGGCGCGATCGAGGCGGCCCTCGCCGTTCACGCCGAACTCAAGGGCCGGGTTCCCACCGCGGTAGAAGTAGGCACGTTCGAATTCGGGAAGCGCGTGATGGCTGGTGACGCTCAGAAGTGGCACCCGGCCACCCGGGAGACGGCGGACCATTCGATCCCGTACGTCGTGGCGTGCGCGCTGGCCCGAGGCACCGTCAAGCGCAGTGACCTCGACGAGTCCCAGCTCGCCGATCCTGAGATCCGGCGGCTCCTCGACGTCCTCACCGTCGAAGAAGACCCCGAGTGCGTGGCGATGTGGCCGGAAGCCTGCATGAACCGGGTCACGGCCACGTTCGGGGACGGCAGCCGGGAGTCGAAAAGCGTCCGCTACTACCGTGGGCACGCCAAGAACCCGATGAGTGACGGCGAGCTGGAAGACAAGTTCCGTGACCAGGCCGAATCGGTCATCACCGCGGCGGACGCCGACGCGCTCCTCAAGGCGATCTGGGAACTGGACGAAGCCAGGTCACCGGAAGCGCTGTTCGCCTGGACCGCGGCCGGTGAGGCATAGGGTCACGCTGGGGCCTGGACACGGCTGAGCACATCACGGAGTTTGCAAGATAGAGCGGCTATTGCGGAGGATTCATGACCGAGCAGGAGATGCTGTCGGTAACCGACCGGCGGACCGGCAATACATATGAGATACCGATCGCCGACGGCACGATCCGGGCGACCGACCTGAGGCAGATCCGGACTGACCAGGCTGATAAGGGGCTGACCAGTTATGACCCGGGCCTGCTCAACACGGCAGTGACCCGGAGCGAGGTCACCTACCTCGACGGGGAAGCCGGGGTGCTGGAGTACCGCGGCTATCCGATCGAGCAGCTCGCCGCGGACGCCACCTACCTGGAGGCGGCCTACCTGCTGATCTTCGGGAGGCTGCCGTCGGCGGCCGAGCTCACCGAGTGGACGCGCGACATCACCATGCATACCTTCGTCCACGAGAACGTCAAGGACTTCATGCAGGGATTCCGCTACGACGCCCACCCGATGGGAATGCTGCTCGCCTCGGTAGGAGCGCTGTCGACGTTCTACCCCGACGCCGGCGTCCGCGACGACCCGGCCGGGATACAGCTGCACATCCGCCGCCTCATCGCGAAGGTGCCCACGCTGGCGGCGTTCGCCTACCGGCACAACCGCGGGCTGCCGTACATCTATCCGGACAACGAGCTCGGCTACGTCGGCAACTTCCTCTCCATGCTGTTCAAGATGTCCGAGTTGCGGTACAAGCCCGATCCCCGGGTGGAACGCGCTCTGGAGATCCTGTTCATCCTGCACGCCGACCACGAGCAGAACTGTTCCACGACCGCCGTCCGCGTGGTCGGCTCGTCGCACGCCGATCCTTATTCGTCGATCGCGGCGGGAATCGCCGCCCTCTACGGGCCGCTGCACGGCGGGGCCAACGAGGCCGTGATCAGAATGCTGACCCGGATCGGCGACGTCAGCGAGGTCCCTTCGTTCATCGAGGCGGTCAAGCGCGGTGAGCAGCGCCTGATGGGCTTCGGCCACCGCGTCTACAAGAGCTATGATCCCCGCGCCCGCCTGATCAAGCAGGCCGCGGACAGCGTGTTCGAGGCCAAGGGCACGAACCCGCTGCTCCATATCGCGCTGGAGCTGGAGAAGCAGGCCCTGGAAGACGAGTACTTCGTGAGCCGGCGGCTCTACCCGAACGTCGACTTCTACTCGGGCCTGATCTACCAGGCGCTCGGTCTGCCGCCTGCGATGTTCCCGGTGCTGTTCGCCATCCCGAGGACCAGCGGCTGGGTGGCCCAGTGGCTGGAGATGCTGGACGACCCGGAGCAGAAGATCGCCCGGCCCATGCAGGTGTACACCGGGCAACGTGGCCAGGACTACCGCCCATTGCCCGAACGAGGCTGACCGGAAGGAGGCGGACGTGCCTGGATCAATTGCCCGCGCGGCCCTCCGCGCGCGGCTGTCAGAGGGCAGGCTGATCGTCGCGCCCGGCGTCTTCGACGGCATCTCGGCCCATCTGGTCGCCCGGCTCGGATTCCCGGCCGGCTATCTGACCGGCGCGGGGGTGGCCGCCTCCGGTTTCGGGCTGCCGGACATCGGCCTGGTCACCCAGACGGAGATGGCCGAACGGGCGCGGATGGTCGCCCGGGTCCTCGGTGACGTGCCGCTGATCGCCGACGCCGACACCGGTTACGGTGCGCCGCTGAACGTGGTGCGTACCGTCCAGGAGTACGAGGCGGCCGGAGTCGCCGCCATCCAGCTCGAGGACCAGGCGTTCCCCAAGAAGTGCGGGCACCTCCCGGACAAGGAACTCATCGAGCCCGGCGAATTCGTGGCCAAGCTGCACGCGGCGCTCGACGCCCGCACGGATCCCGATCTGGTCGTCGTGGCGCGGACCGACGCGCGCGGGCCGCTCGGTATCGACGCGGCGATCGCCCGCGCGAACGCCTACGCCCGGGCCGGCGCGGACGTGATTTTCGTGGAGGCGCCGGGCGATGCGGACGAGGTGGAGCGGATCGCCAAGGAGGTCACCGCCCCGCTCCTGATCAACCTGGTCGTCGGCGGGCTGACGCCGATCCAGTCGCCGGAACGGCTGGCCGAGCTCGGCTACGCCATCGCCATCTACCCGACGCAGCCGCTGATGGGCGCGGCGGCCGCCATGGTCACCGGCCTGGCTGAGCTGGGCGGCCTGGCCGGGCTGGCCGGGCAGGCCGCGGACGAGCTGATCCCGTCGACCCCGGCCGAGCTGTTCGGGCTGGTCGGGCTGGGTGAGTGGTCGCAGCTCCCCGGGCGGGGTTCCCTACCGGGTGGCGGCGCGGACGAGCGGCATGACCTCGGTGGCGAACAGCCGTAGCTGATCGCTGGTCGCCTGCTCGGGGAGCAGGTTGACGGTGTCGAAGCGCTCCTCGGTGACGAACTCGGCGATGATCTTGGCCCAGATGTCCGGGCTGGTCCGGATCGGCTGGCCGCCGGGGCCGGAGCGGGGGCGGCTGGTGGTGTAGGGGGTGCCGGTGACCGTGCCGACCAGCTGGATCACGCGGTGGATGCTGGCCGGGTCCCGGCCCGCGGCCCGGGCGGCGGCGTCGATGCGGTCCTGGGCGGCCGGCTTGGCCTCGTAGCCGGTGGCCAGCGGCGCGATCCAGCCGTCGGCCTTGCGCCCGGCCAGGTCGAGCATGCGCGGGCCGACCGAGCCGAGCCAGATGCCGATGCGGTGCGCGGAGCCGGGCCGGTCAGCGCGTCGAGCGGGTAGTGCTCGCCGGGCAGGCTGGCCCGGCGGCCGGGAAGCCACATGGCATGGAGGACGTCGATCGCCTCGCTGACCGCGGCCACCGCCTCGCCGGGCGTGCGCCGGGGGCCGCCCAGCCCGGCGATCTGGTCCCAGGCCCGGCCGGCGCCGAGGCCCAGCTCGAACCGGCCGCCGGACAGCAGGTCCAGGGTCGCGCTGGTCTTGGCCAGCATCGGCGCCGGCCGCAGCGGCAGGTTGGCGACGTTGGTGCATGAACCGCAGCCGGCTGGTCTCGCCGATGAGCGTGCCGATCAGGGCGAACGTGTCGAGAAAGTCCGGCACGTAGGGGTGGTCCTGGATGGACACGTAGTCGAAGCCCGCCGCCTCGCCGTCCTGCACGTAGTCGCGCAGCCGCCCGATGTCAGCGGCCCGGGGATCGAGGAACACCCCGAACTGCAGCCTGTCCATGATGCCTCCCGGCGATCGTCGATACCCGGTTAAGCGCCGTTCCGGCTAAATATTTCTTAGTCGCTTCGGAATGTTTAGCTGACTGCGGATCGTTGAGGCTGGCATGAGCGATGTTCATCCTGTCTGTGCCCGCTTCCACGCGGCGATCGAGCTGATCGGGGCCAAGTGGTCGGGGGCGGTGCTGCAAGCGCTGTTCACCGGCGCACGCCGGTTCGCGGAATCAGGGCCGCGATCCCCGGCGTCAGCGACGTGATGCTGAGCCGGCGGCTGCGCGAGCTGGAAGACGCCGGGCTGATCGAGCGCTGGGTCCTGCCCTCCTCGCCGGTCCACGTGGAGTACCACCTCACCCAGATGGGCAGCGAGGCGGGCCCGGTGCTGGACGCGGTGATCGCGTGGTCGCACAAGTGGATACCGGTCCCGGACGGCGCCACCGACGACGCGGACAGCCACCCAGCGGTGCGAGCCGCCCGCCACGGCAGCGGCCGTGCGCGCCAGGAGGCCCAGTGAGCGGGCCGTGGCTGACCCGGCGCACCGGGCTCGTGCCGACGGCCCCGCCGGATACCCGGCTGAGCAGGCGGTCGGTGCTGGACGAGGACACCCGGCCCTCGGCGCCCGAGCCCGCCGGCGACGTCACGTTCAGCCGGCGCGGGCTGGCCGTGGGGCAGCACCTGATCGACGTGCACAACCAGTACCGCGCCGAACTGGAGCAGGTGCGCGATCTGCTGGCCCGGGTGACCAAGGGCATCACCGCCGCCGGGGAGGCGCGGGGCGAGCTGAACCGGCTCACGATCCGGGCCAACGACTGGGCGCTCGGCGGAGCATGCCAGATGCAGTGCGTCTCACTGACCGAACATCACGGCATGGAGGATGCGTCCATCTTCCCGCACCTGCGCCGGAGCCAGGACAGCCTGCGGGACGTGCTCGACCGGCTGGACACCGAGCACCATGCCATTCACGGCGTGCTCGAGGACATCGACGCCGCCCTGATCCACCTCGTGCAGCACCCGGCAGATCTCGGCCCGGTGACCGAGGCCATCGACCTGCTGACCGACACGCTGCTGTCCCACTTCGCCTACGAGGAGCGTGAACTCGTCGGCCCGCTGGCCCAGCACGGCTTCTTCCCCGGCCGAGGCGTCAAGGGCGCCTCACAGGGCTCAGCTGGGGTAGTCGGCGGGGCCGGCGGCTGTACTTCCAGCCGGCGGGGGTGACCCAGGCCAGGACTCCGGGTTCGGTTTGTTCGAGTCGCCAGTTTTCTAGTTGTTTGACCTGGTGGTGGTGCCGGCAGACCGGCGCGAGGTTGCACTCACAAGTCCGGCCGCCCTGGCCGAACGGGACCGTGTGTTCGTCGTCACATCTGGCTGCGGGCATGCGGCAGCCGGGGTAGGTGCATCGCTGGTTGCGGATCTGGATCAGGTGCCACAGAGAAGGGGGCGGCCGGTAGTGGCTGGATTCGCGTTCGTGGCCGCAGCCGGTGGTGGCCAGGGGTTCGAGTTTGATGGTGAAGGCCCAGTTCCGGCTAGGGTCGCCCCTCGCCGGTGGGGGCCGTGGGCGCAGCCGTGCCCGACGGCCTGGCCGCTTTCGCCGGTCACCGTGACGCACCAGCGGACCGCCGGGCTGTCGAGCGCGGCGACCGCCACTCTCGCGCAGTGTGGGCGGTGACGGGACCGAATCCGCCGAGTTCACCTGGCGTCTGGGCGAGTCCCAGCAGGGTGGGCAGCGGCACGGTCAGGTTGACCGTGCCGGTCAGCCCGGGCCGGCTGTAGGCCAGGCGGGGAGCAGGGTGGTGCCCAGACGGGGAACGCTGTCGTCGGCGCGGATCTCTGGTCGACCGGGATCAGCGGGGCCCTCGCGGGAGTCGGTTGGGGCTCGGGTTGGCTCAGCTGGGCCGGGTGGTTCACCGTCCGGCGGTGCCGGGGGCAGGCGTGGTCGCCGTCGCGCCGCGCTGGGTGGATCGGCACTGCCGGACGGCGGGGCGGGGGTGGTGGCGGGCTGGCCGGTGAGGAGGGCCAGGTAGACGTGGACCCTGAGTTCGTCGAGGGTGCCGGGGGCGCCGGCTAGCTTCGAGCTGGCGGGCCAGGGCGGTGATCCGGTTCCAGGCGGCGATGGTGGCGGTGACGGGAAGGAACCGGCCCGGCCAGGGTGCCGGTGAGGCCGCCGGGTTCGGGGAGCTGCTCGATCCGGGCGTGCTTTTCTTCCTGCTGGCGGCGCCGGTCGGCGGCGGCGGGGTCGGCGGCGCAGCAGGGCCCGGGTCGAGGGCGGCGCGCAGCTGCCCGGTGGTCTGCGTCCCGGCCCGCCCGATGACCTGGGCTTCGACGGTGCGGGCGAGCGCGGGGTCCTGGCAGGCGAGGCCGGTGATCATGACCGAGGGCTTTCGGCATGTCGATCTGGCCGGCGGCCAACGCGGTGAAGGTCCGGGGGAGGTGGTGCAGGGCTCGGGCCCGGTCGATGAGCAGTTCGGCGGCCCGGCCGGTCAGGGTGAGGGCGGCGGCGATTTCGTCGTTGGCGCCATCGGCGGCGGTCGAGTCACGGAACCCGGCCGCGAGGGCCTCGGCGTGCCGGCGGGCGGCCAGTTCGGCGACGGCGGCAAGTTCACCGGCCTGGGCCTGGGAGGCTTGCTTGCGCCAGCCGCGGATCATCCCGGTCAGCTCATCATCCGTGAGCCGGGAAAGGTTCGACGGCGGGCAGGACGCCGGGCTGGACGTCTCCCCGGGGGGGCGGTCTTGCGGGCGGCCAGTGGGGCATGGAACCGGTCAGCTCATCCGCTGGGGCGGCGTCTTCCGGCTGGGCGGTCTGCGCGGGGCCGGCCGGGTCATCCATGTGGGGGGCGTCTTCCCGGGGCAGGGTTACGCCGGTGCAGGCGAGGCCGCCAGCTTTCGCCGGCGAGGAAGTTGGCCAGGACCGGGCCGGGGGGCAGCTGATCGAGGACGCCGCCCTGGCCGAACCGGGCCAGCCTGGCTGGGCCGCCCGCAGGTGCTGTCCAGGGACAGCAGCTCGGGGGAACTGCCACGCGGAAGCGGTCAGCCACATGCCCTGCCGGAACGGATCCTCGCCGGGTATCTCGCCGCCCGGTACGTCCCCAGTCGGATCGCCTCGGGCTATGGCCGGGTGAAGTCGTCAGAGGGACGAATCCATCGCCGTTCACCTCCCTGATCCTTAACTGCACCTCCATATCGAACATAATAGCGTAGTCGTGCTATGAATAGCAATAGTCGTCGATAACGTGTTTCCAATAGAAATGACAGGCGTCTCGTCGTTGCGGCACGGTCTTGGACCACAGGCTGGCTCCCCGGGGGCTGGACCGGCCGCCGGGGACCGTCGGCCTCTGCTGGTGGTCCGCTGCGCCATCCGCGCGGGCGGATGGCGCAGCGCTGCTGGACGGGCCGGGGGTTACCCCTTGGCGGCCGGATCGAGCTCCGGGGTGCCCCGGGCGGCGTCTTCGCCGACCCGCCCCCGGCGGCTCGGTGCTGTCCTCCAGGTCGAGGTGGGGGAGCAGGCGATCGAGGGCGCGCGGGATACGCCAGTTGGTGGTGCCCAGCGTGTGCATCATCGCCGGGACGAGGACGGTCCGGACGACCAGGGCGTCGGTGATGACGGCGGCGGCCATGCCCAGGCCGATCATCTGATGGTGCGGTCGGTGGTGAAGGTGAAGGCGAAGAAGACGACGGTCATGATGGCGGCCGCCGCGCTGATGATGCGGCCGGTGGTCGCCTGGCCGATGCGGACCGCGGCGGAATTGTCGCGTCGCTTGAGCCATTCCTCCTGGATCCGGCTGACCAGGAACACCTGGTAGTCGGTGGTCAGGCCGAACAGGACGGCGAACATGAGGATCGGGATGAACGGGCTGATCGGCCCGGTGTTGGTCACCCCGACCAGGCTCTTGAGCCAGCCCCACTGGAAGACCGCCGTTATCACCCCGAACGCCGCTGCGGCGGAGAGCAGGTTCATGATCGCGGCGGTCAGCGGAATGGCCAGGCTCCGGAACACCACCATGAGCAGGATGAAGGACAGGGCGACCACGATGCCGACGAAGATCGGCAGCTTGGACGACAGCTGATTAGCCAGGTCGATGCCCAGGGCGGTCTGGCCGCCGACCAGCACCTGAAGATGCGATCCGTGCAACGTGCCCGGTATGACGTTGTTGCGCAGATCGTGATCAGGTTGGTGGTGGACTGCCGCCTGGGGACTGCCGGTGGGGTAGACCTCGGCCAGCGGCGACGGCGGGGTGGCCGGGCCCGCGGGGAAAAACGTCGGGCCGACGGTGGTGACCACCCCGGGGGTGTGCTGGCCGCCGTCACAACGGGGTTGAAGGTCGTCTTGTCGGCTGGGCCGTGCAACGGGCGAGACGAGCTGCAGCGGTCCGCTGAAGCCCGGCCCGAACCAGTCGATGAGCATTTCGTAGGCCTGGTAGGTGGTCGTCGTGGTGCTCGTCGGGTCGACGCTGTAGTCGGCCGGTCCCTGGCGCATCGAGAAAAACGGCGCACCGAGGGCGACCATGACAAGCCCAAAGCAACGATCGCGAAGATGAAGCGGTTCGAGCCTGGACCGAGCGAGCCCAGGCGGTCCAACCCTTTGAACGCTTCGTTGCAATTTGCGTGTCACCTCTGGCCAGAGCGGCGCGCTGGCGCCGGGTCAACGGCCGCTTGCCGAGCAGCCCGACCAGCGCGGGCAGCAACGTGAGGGCGGCGGTCACGGAGAACAGCACGGCGATCGAGGCGGCGATGGCCGCACCAGAAAGCTCGCTGACACCGACGGTGAGCATTCCGAGCAGGGCAATGCAGACGGTGATACCGGCGAAAAGCACAGCCCGGCCCGCGGTAGCGGCGTGCGCTGATGACCGCATCCTCGACGCTGAGACCGCGCCGCAGTCCGTTGCGCGTCCGGGTGAGGATGAACAGCGAGTAGTCGATCCCGACCCCGAGACCGATGAGGGTGCACAGCTGGGAAGTGAACGGAGGCCATGCAAAAGCAGTTGGACAGCATCGCCGACCACCGCCAGCGCCGAAACCAGAGCGACGCCCGCGCTCAGCAGGGGCAGCAGTGCCGGGAGGACGACCCGAAGAAGATGAGCAGGATGATGAGGGCGGCGACAACGCCGATGACGGTGCTCGGACGAGGAGGTCGGATTGGTTGAGCGCGGCGATCGGCGCCGACGACTTCGACCTGCAGGTTGGGCGAGTTCGGGGCCCTGGCCAAGGGCACCAGATGGGTCGCCTCGGCGGCCGGAATCTTGTTGGCGTCCTTGGCGAAGTCGACCTGGGCAAACGCGACGGTTTTGTTCGCGCTGACCTTCTTGGCGCCGGCTGGACCGTAGGGCGAGGTCACGCTGGAGACATAGCGCAGGTGCGACACCTGGCCGAGCATGTCTGGATCTGTGCCTGGACGGCCGGGTTGTTCACCGTCCGGTCTTGGTCTGGAACACGATCTGTTCGGTATCACCCGATTGGCCAGGTACCGCCCGCTGCAACAGGTTGGCGGCCGCGGCGCTCGGGAGTACCGACAGCGTGGTCCCGGCGAGTAGTGAGTCCCGGTGGCGGACTGGGCGAAAAGTGCCGGCGATCAGCAGCCGTCCATGGACCGAGGACGGCGAGACGGTGGCTGACGCACCAACGGGCGATCGAACGCATCGAAGTCTCCACGACTGGTCCCCGCCTATCGGGGACCTCACGAGCGAGCGTAGGGGCGAAGGGCCCTGGGATCGTCGGCCGTCAGAACCCTTCGATGACCGCTGGCTAGTTATACAGAAGTAACGCCCGCGGCCGATGTGGAGCCGGGCGGGCAATCCCTAGGCTCGGTGACGACCGCGGCCGGAGCGGATCCATGTGGAGGCTCCCTTGAGATCGTCAGTGCGGTGGTGCGGCGGGCCGCCGCGTCCTCGCCGACGTCCCCGGGCCGTCCTGATCGCATGCCTCGGGGCCACCGCGATCACCAGCCTGGCCGCCGGGACGGTCTCGGCGATCACGGAACATCCGGCTGGCACGCGGGTATCCCACCACGGTGCCCAGCGACCCGCTGCAATCGGATCTGCTGTGGGCCGCTGGCGGCTTCCTGCTCGTGGCGTTCCTGCTGACGGCCGGGGCCGTTGTCCGGCGCACCGTCCACCATGATCGTCTAGATCCCGGCGAGATACGCTCGCGACGTGGCACGAAACGTCTCTCCCGCCGTCCGCCGAGTTACCATGCGTCTGGTCGCCGGGGGCACGCTCGGGTTGCGCGGATTGCTGCGCGCTCCGGACATTGACCTGGTCCTGGCCCTGGCCGCGTTCGTGGCGCTGCTCGTCAATCCCCTCATAGTGCACAAGATCACCGAGCTGACGCCGGTCATGGGGGTCCTGGCCTTCCTCACCGCCCTGCCCCTGGCCGCCCGGCGGCGCTTCCCGCTCGGTGTCCTGGCCATCGAGCTGCCGCTGCTGATGACATGCCTGGCCGTGTTCCACCCGAACCGGGCGGCGGTCGGCATCACCATGCTGCTGGTGTTCACGGTGGGGCTCGAGGGAGGAAGGACCCGGTCGTTGGTGGTCGGCGCGCTGATGGCGCTGATCGTGACGGCTGCCGTGTTCATCACCGGCCAGAGAGCGGGCCCCACCGACGTCATTGCCTACGCCTCGCTGGTGCTCGGCGCTCTTCTGGCGGGCGAGGCACTTCGCGCCCGCCAGGCGCTCCAGCGCGCGCTCGCCGAGGAAGCGGCCCGCGCGCGCGAAGCCGCGGCGCAGCACCGCTTCGACTCCGAACGCCTCGCTCTGGCCCACGAGCTCCACGACGTCATCGGGCACACGCTGGTGGGCATCAACGTGCGGGCCTCAGCCGCCGCGCGCCGTGAGCACAAAAGCGGCCACGCCGACGGACCCACCGCACTGGATGAGATAGCGTCCGCCTCGGCCGGAGCGCTCACCGAGTTGCGGACCACGCTGAAGGCGCTGCGCGCCGCGCAGGACGGGCCGGCCCCGCTCCATCCGTCCCAGGACCTGGGCAACCTGGCCGATCTCATCTCCGGCGTGCAGGACGCGGGCCTGGCCGTCGACCTCGAGGTGACCGGAGCCCCGGTCACCCTCCCGGCCACCGTGGGCCACGCCGGATACCGCATCGTCCAGGAGGGCCTCACCAACGTGCTGCGCCACTCGACCGCCCGCCAGGCGCAGGTCCGGGTCGACGTGGGCGACCGCGCTGTCGTCATCGAGGTCACCGATGACGGCCAGACCCGGCCGGCCACCTCTCGGCCGGCGGTCACGGGCTCCGGGGCATGCAGGAGCGGGCCGCCGCCCTCGGTGGTTCGTGCGAAGCAGGCCCGGTCAACGGGGCGGGCTGGCGGGTGCAGGCCCGCATCCCCGTCGGGGGCAAGGAATCGTGACGGAACACATCGGCGTGCTCGTCGCCGATGACCACTCCCTGGTCCGGGCCGGGTTCCGCTCCATCCTGGGCGACGAGGACGACATCGACGTGGTCGGCGACGCCAAGGACGGGGCCGAGGCCGTCGAAGCGGCGATCAGGGAACTCCCGGACGTGGTGCTCATGGACATCCGCATGCCCGGGATGGACGGCCTCGAAGCGACGCGCCTCATCACCGCCCACCCCCGGCTGCGGGCGACGAAAGTCATCGTCCTGACCACGTTCGACCTCGACGAGTACGTGTTCGGGGCGCTGAAGGCCGGCGCCAGCGCGTTCCTGCTCAAAGGGGTCGAGCCGCCCGCGCTGATCGACGCGGTGCGGACGGTGGCGCGCGGCGACGCCCTGCTCGAGCCCAGCGCGACCCGCCGGCTGATCGAGGCCTACGTCAACGGCCAGCAGGCGGCGTCCCCCGCCGGTTTCCCGCTTCCGTCATCGCTCACCGCCCGGGAGATCGAGATACTCCGCCTCATCGCCGCCGGCCGGACCAACACCGAGATCGCCGAGCATCTGTTCATCAGCCCGCTGACCTGTAAATCGCACGTGTCGCGGATCTTGACCAAGCTGGATGCCCGGGACCGGACCCAGCTGGTTGTCCTGGCCTACGAGAGCGGTCTGGTCGTGCCCGGGCAAACCAGCGGTCTGCCCGGCGTCCCTCCACCGCACTAGAGGCGGTCTGACGGGTGGTGCTCCAGCCCCGGCCAGGTGGCCGAGCCGCAGCCTCGCCGGGGCCGGAAGGCCTCGCAGCCACCCGTGCAGCCAGCCTGCGGCGAACGCGTCACCCGCGCCGACCGGCTCGACGACCTGCACCGGAAGCGCCGCCACCGTGGTGACGCGGTCTCCTTCCACACTGCTGGCCGGGCGGGAGCCGTCCTTCACCACGAGCGTTCCGTGCCCGCCGAGGACGGAGCGAATTTCGCCCAGGTCCGTCCCGACCTTGGCCGCCGCGATCTCGGCCAGGACGCGGCGCCCCAGGACGTCCGGGATGAACGTCGATCACTCGCGGCGGCCGACGCCGACCAGGCCCCAGAATTTCCGCGGGTCCTCGGGTATGTCGTCGGACGGGTCGGGGCGCCATTCGGGCAGGTAGACGAGGCCGGGATCGATGAGGGCGAACCCGTCGAAGAAACGGAGGACGTCGGTGCGCCGGCGCAGGAACAGGCTGGCCGCCACGCGGCTGGTGTAGGCGGTCTCGAATGCGTTGTTGATATCGGGCCGGGATTCGCTGGTGCCGTGGACGAGGACGAGGTAGCTGCCGGGGGCGAGGGCATCCCGGAGGGTGGCGACGATCTGCCAGGGGTCATCTTCGTCCGGGATGAAGTGCAGGACCGCGAACAGCAGCACCGCCACCGGCTGGCTGAAGTCGAGCAGCAGTTGCGTTTCCGGGGCGGCCAGGATGGCTTCGGGCTCGCGCAGATCGGCCTGGATGACGGCGGCACCGGGGTTGTCCTGCAGCAGGAGCCTGCTGTGGGCGACGGCCACCGGGTCGATGTCGGCGTAGACGACCCGGGACTCGGGGGCGGCCTGCTGGGCGACCTGGTGCACGTTCTGCGCGGTGGGGATGCCCGAGCCGATGTCGAGGAACTGCCGGATGCCGGCCTGCTCAGCCAGGTACCGAACGGCGCGGCCGAGGCAGGCCCGGTTGGCCCGGGCGACGGCGCGGGTATTCGGCTCGACCGCGATCATCACCCGGGCGGCGTCCTGGTCGGCCAGGAAGTTGTGGGTGCCCCCCAGCCAGTAGTCGTAGACGCGGGCGATGTTCGCCTTGGAGGTGTCGATTCCAGCCGGTACCCAGCGCTCTTCCGCGGTCATCCCGTCTCCTGTCCCGGCACCGTACGCGATCTCGCCCCGCCGTCATCGTAGCTGCGGCCGCGCTGGGCAATGGCCTTTCCGGGCCGCCACAATCAGCTGTCGGCCGGGTCCGCCCGCCTGCCCCGGCTGCTACCCTCCGCTACTCTCCAACTTTTCCTGGACCTGTCTGGCGGGTCTGGTTAGGGTGGTCTTTGCCCAGGTTTTGGAGGCATTTCAGAACACCTGGGCCATCCGGGGTGCCGGGGGCGGTGGCGGCCGCATCATGGCCGGAGGCGATGTGCAGGAAGATCCGCGCGTCACGACGGGACCTGATCCCGGCGTGCGCCGGAGCAAGCTCGCCGCCACCACCGCCACCACCGCCACCACCGCCGCCACTGCCACCACCGGCCGGTCGCCGTTCAGCGTCAGCCTCGACCTCGGCGAGATCACCGGCCAGATCCTTGATGCCACGGTGCCGGGCTTCGCCGACGCGGGCGCGGTGTTCGCGCTGGAACGGCTGATGGCCAGTGGTGAACGCGGCGGCGGGGACGGCGAGGTGGTGGTGCGGCGGCTGGGCATCCGGTTCGCCGGCGGCCGGATCCACGGGCCCGATGTCATCTTCCCGGCCGGGGAGGTGGTGGCGTTCGGGCCCGGCACCCCGTACGCCGGATGCGTGACCAGTGGCCGCGCGGCCGTCTTCGCCGAGCCGGACGGAAAGACGGCCGAGCGGGTCGCGTCCCGCCCCGGGGGCCGAGGAGATCCTGTCCCGGTGCTCGTCGTTCCTGGCCGCGCCGATGACCAGCCCCGGCGGCCCCACCGGCCTCCTGACCTTCGCGCGGACGGCCGTCACCCGGGCCTTCAGTGACGACGATGTGGCCACGGCCGCGGGCCTGGCCGCGCGAGTCTGCGACGGCCTGGCCGACGCCTGCCTGTTCTTGCGGCATCAGCGGACCGCTGAGGCGCTGCAGCGCGGCCTGCTCACCTGCGACCCGGTGGTGCCGACCGGGATCGAGGTCACCCCGCGCTGCCTGCCCGCCGCCGGGCAGATCATCGGCGGTGACTGGTTCGACATCATCGCCCTCCCGGAGGGCCGGACCGGGGTGATCGTCGGGGATGCGATGGGCCACGGGCCGGAGGCAGCGGCGGTCATGGCCCAGTTGCGCGCCGCCGCGCACGCCCTCGCCGATCTGGATCTCGCCCCGGCCGAGGTTCTCCGGCGCCTGGAGCGCACCGCCGCCACGCTGAAGAACGCGGCGTTCGCGACGATCGCCACCTGCATCTACGCGGTGATCGACCCGGCGGCCGGGTGCGCCACCGTCGCCGGGGCCGGCCACCCCCGCCCGTGGTGGCGCTGCCCGACGGCACGACCTGGGTCCCGGACCTGCCGCCGGGCCTGCCCCTGGGCCTGGGCGCCGACGTCTTCGGCCAGGTCCACCTTCCGCTCCCGCCGGGCGCGATGCTGGCGCTGTTCACCGACGGCCTGATCGAGACGCGCACCCAGACCGCCGATGACGGGCTCGTGGCGCTGCGCTCGGCCCTGGCCGGGCCGCAGGGCCCGCTGCCCGCGGTGTGCGACGCCGTCCTGGCCTCACTGGCCTGCTACGGGGAAGACGACACGACCCTCGTCCTGGCCCGGATTCCCCCCGGGCGAGACGCCACGGCCACCACCGCCCGTTCAGTTGTAAAAAAATGACCCTTGACTCAGTCGCCGTCGGCCAGGGCTTCGGCGAGGGCGCGGGTCCACTGCTGCTGGTGGCTGGCCCCGGCCGCGGCCGTGCCCACGCCGAGGTAGCGCTCGACCACTTCGGCGTTGGCCAGCAGGTCCGCGCCGGTGCCGGTGAGCGTGACGGCGCCTCGCTCCAGCAGCAGCCCCTGCCCGGCCACCTCCAGGGCCAGCCGCCCGTTCTGCTCGACCAGGAGGACTCCCTTGCCCGCCTCGCGGAGCTGGACGATGACGTCGAAGATGCGCCTGGTCACCTGGGGGGCCAGCCCGAGCGATGGCTCGTCGAGCAGCAGGTAGCGCGGGTCGGACATCAGTCCCCGGCCGATGGCGAGCATCTGCTGCTGCCCGCCCGACAGCGAGCCCGCGTACGCGCCCAGCCGGTCGGCCATCTCGGGAAACGTGCCGATCACCGTGTCGATGCGGCGAGCCGTCTCCTTCTTCCCGGCCGCGTAGCCCCCGAGCAGGAGGTTCTCTCGCACAGTCATGTTCGGGAACACCTGCCGGCCCTCGGGGACGTGCGCGACGCCGGCCCGGACCGCTTCGGCGGCCGACCCCCCGGACAGCCGGCGGCCGTCCACGATCACCTCACCGTGCCGGGCCCGGAGCAGGCCCGAGATGACCTTGAGCGTGGTCGACTTGCCCGCGCCGTTGACGCCGACGATGGCGACGATCTCGGCGGGCCGGACCGACAGGCTCAGCCCGTGCAGCACTTCCTGGGAGTCGTAGCCGGCCCGGATGTCGTTCAGCTCAAGCATCAGGCGCTCGCTTCCGCGGTGCCGAAGTAGGCGCCGATCACGACCGGGTCCTTCCGGACCGTGCTGGGCGGCCCCGAGGCGATCACGCGGCCGGCGTCCATGACCACCACGTGGTCGCACACCCCCATGACCAGGGACATGTTGTGTTCCACCACCAGCACGGTATGACCGGTGTCCCGGATGCCCCGCAGGATCATCCCTAGCTCCGCGGTCTCGGCGTCGTTCATCCCGGCGCCGGGCTCGTCGAACAGGATGACGCTGGGCCGGGCCATCAGGGCCCGGGCCAGCTCGAGGTACTTCTGGGCGGCGAGGGGGAGCACCGCCGCCCGGTCCCCGGCCCGGTCGGCCAGGCCGATGACGGCGAGCAGCCGCCGGGCGCGCGCCTCGAGTTGGCGCTCCTCCCGCTGGGATCGCGGGAGCCGCAGGGCCTGGGCGAGATAGCCGGCCCGGCCCAGGCGGTACCCGCCCACCAGCACGTTGTCGAGCACCGACAGCTGGGGGAAGACCCGGGCGGTCTGGAAGGTTCGGAACAGCCCGAGCGAGGTGATGCGCTCCGGCGGGAGGTGGCTGATGGGCCGGCCCTCCAGGTGAACCACGCCGCTGTCGGGCCGGTACAGGTTGGTCACGAGGTTGAACACCGTCGACTTGCCCGCCCCGTTGGGCCCGATCAGGGCGGTGAGCGATCCGGCGGGCACCGTGAAGCTGGCGTCCCGGACGGCCGCCACGCCCCCGAAGGACTTGGACAGCCCCTGCACCTCCAGGGCGGGCGTCCCGCCGCCGCGTTGCCCGCCATCACCCGGGCCGCCATCGCGGTGCCCGTTCGGGGAGACGGCGCCGTTCGCGGCGGCCGCCCCAGCGCCCACCGTAGCCGCGGCTGCCTCCGCCGCCGTTGGGGCCGCGCCGCGGTCGGTGCCTGCCCCGGCCTGCGGCGGGACCAGGCCGTCCGGCCCCGGGCCACTCCTTCGAGCACGCCGCCCCAGATCCCGGCCGGGAGGTAGCGCAGGAACAGGACGAGCAGCACGCCCGTGACCAGCATCGAGTAGTTCGCGAACGACTGGGAGGCCAGGGGCAGGTAGGTGAGCAGGGCGACGCCGATCAGCGGGCCGAACAGCGTGCCCATCCCGCCGATGACGAGCATGGTGATGAGCTGGAGCGATTCGGAGCTGCCGACCTGGTCGGGGGACAGGAAGCGGAAGTAGCTGGCGTACAGGCTGCCGGCGATCGAGGCCATGCACGCGCTGATCACGAACACCGAGATCTTGGCCCGGGTGACGTTCAGCCCCAGCGACCGGGCGCCGGCCTGGTCGCCGTGCATGGCCCGGAGGATCCGGCCCCGGTTACTGCGGACGAAGTTCGCGCTCAGCACCAGGGCCACGGCCACCAGCACCCAGATCAGGTAGAAGAACCGGGTGTCGGAGTCGAACGCGTACCCGGCCACCGAGAACGGGGGAATGCCGACGATCCCGGACGGCCCGCCCGTGATGTTGAGCCCGTTCGCCACCGCCTCGACCAGGATGCCGAACGCCAGGGTGGTGATGGCCAGGTACATGCCGCGCAGCCGGCCGCACACGAACCCCAGAACCACGGCCACCAGCGCGGACCCGCCCATGCCGGCCACCAGCCCCACCAGGGTGGGCAGCTGGTAGTGCACGGCCAGGATGGCGGACACGTAGCCGCCGATGGCCATGAACCCGGCCTGCCCCAGGCTGACCTGTCCCGCCACCCCGGTCAGCAGGTCCAGGCCCACGATCGTGAGGCAGAAGATGCCGGTGATGTTCACCGCGCGCATGTCCCCGGCCGGGATGATCCGCGGCATGAAGATCATCACCACCGCGAGCACGGCGGCCCCGCCTCTCGTCCAGCTCCGGGGCAGCTTGGGCGGGGCGTAGATGCGTCCGCTGGTGCGCTCGGCGACGTCGATCCGGCTGCCGCGGACCCGGCCCAGCAGGCCCTGCGGGCGCAGGAAGATGATGGCGATCAGGATGATCAGGCTGATGGCCGTGCTGAATAGCGAGGACACGTAGCCCGACACGACCGCTTCGACCACGCCGAGGACCAGGCCGCCGGCCACGGAGCCGTACACCGAGCCCAGGCCGCCGAGGCTCACGGCGATGAGGCCCTCGTTGGTGTACGTGGCCATGCTGGCGTAGTCGAGAGAGGTCAGCGGCGCGATGACCGCCCCGCCGATGACGCCGAGCACGGCCGCGGCCACGAACGACAGCAGGATCATGCGGTCCACCGGCACGCCCATCAGCCGGGCCGCCGTCATGTTCTCCGACGTGGCCCGCAGCCCGCGGCCCCAGCGGCTGCGCGACAGCAGCCAGGACAGCGCGACGACCGACGCCAGCATGGCGCCCACCACCCAGAACCCCTGGGTGGGAATGGACAGCTTGCCCACCGTCACCGGCTGTGAGCCGGAGAACTGGTTCATGGAGAACGGGTTGCTGCCCCAGATGAGGAACGCCGCGCCCTCGAACGCGGTGAGCATGCCGCCCATCATCATCAGCAGGTTGGCGTGCGAGATCCGGGTCACGGCCGGCCGGATGACGACCCACTCGATGATCGCGATGGCGGCGGCCACCACGGCGAGGGAGGCGAGGAAGGCCAGCGGCAGGCTGAGGTGGGCGCTGTGGGAAAAGCTGTACATGGTCAGCGCGCCGAGGGCCACGAACGCCCCCTGGGCCAGGTTCAGCGCTCCGCTGACGCTGAAGACCAGCGAATAGCCCACGGCGAGCAGCGCGTAGATGGCGCCGGTGATGAGGCCGCCGATGATGATGTTGCCGACTGCCCACATGTAAGCGGGCCTCCCTCCCTTGGCACCCGTCCTGCTGCCCGCGCCGCCCGGCGGGCCGCGGCGACGTCGTCGGAGTCGCCGCGGCCCGGCCGCCGGGGTTACGGCGACGTCAGGGACATGCCGGCCGGGCCTGACGCCGGCACCCAGTTGCTGTTCGCCTTGCTCCACTGGGTGATGTACACCGACTGGATCGTGAGGCCCCGGTTGTCGGGGATCGACGTGTCGGTGAAGTTATAGGTGCCGTTGATGCCGGCGAAGCCGGTCAGCGAGGAGACGTAGTGCTGGATCTGCGCGGCCGACGCGCCCGTGCCGAGCTTCTTCAGCGCATCGACCAGGATCAGCCCGGGATCCCAGGCCAGCGCGTTGCCTTCGTCGGGGACCGGCTGCCCGGCCGCCTTCATGGCGCTGTCGAACGCCTGCACCTGGGACTTGGCCTGCCCGGTGAGGTGCTGGGGCCCGATCATGAACGGGGCGCCGGGGAAGTACAGCTGGGCCGGCAGCACGTTGGCCAGGCTCTGCATCTCCTTGTCGGACGCGTTGCCGTTGGTGGTCATGGTCGGCACGCTGTCCAGGCTGAGTTGCTGCATGCCCTTCAGCACGGTGGCCAGCGGCGTCCCGGTGGTCCAGATGAACAGCGCCTGCGGGTTGCTCGCCTTGATCTTCGACAGCTGGGTGGTCACGCTGACGTCGGTCGGGCCGAAGGTCTGGTGGTTGATGATCGACACCGCGCCGTTGCTGGCCGCCACGGCCTTGTCGATGTTGGTCCAGCCGTCCTGGCCCGAGGTGTCGGTCGAGGTGATGGCCGCGACCCGTTTCCAGCCCTTGGCCTTGGCGAAGTTGACGAACGCCGCGATCTGGTTGGTCGTGGAGTTGGACGAGGAGTAGACGGAGCTGCCCGGCTTGGGGTGGTCGCCCGGTGACAGGTCGTAAATCACCGGGCCGCTGGAGGTGGCCAGGTCGTCGACGGGCCGGTCGGTCGTGGTCAGGCTGCCGACGATCAGGATGGGCGACTGGCTGACCAGCGGCGAGGCCAGGGAGACCGAGGTGGCCGCCGTGGACTGGTTGTCGGAGATGTCGAAGGTCAGCGGGTGACCGGAGATACCGCCCGTGGCGTTGACGTGCTTGGCCAGCGCCAGGAGCGCCGCCTTCTCCTCGCCGCCCAGGAACGACGCGCTGCCCGTCGCCGAGACGATGGCGTGAATGGTGTACCCCGAGCCGCTGGAGCCGCCGGACGAGGAGCCGCCGGACGATCCGCCCGACGACCCGCAGGCGGCCAGGGCGGCGACCGAGACCGCGGCCACGGACAGCGCGGTCAGGCCGGTCAGCCGGCGGTGCGCGGCCTCACGGGCCAGTGCCGCCCGCCCGCCGGTGCCCGCGGGCAAGATCGAAGCTCTCATCTCGTGCCGACCTCCTTGTCGTCGTCCATGCGCTGACCCGAAGCTGGCCGGATGCCGGGTATCGTCCTTGCGCACGGGGGCTCCTTCGGCTGTCCAGGGACGGCCTCTGCGCCGTCGGCGGACCGGGCTGTGCGCCGGATCACATCAACTTGGCATAACGTCATACCATTATCAATGATTTAGTATCACGCTTTTATAACGAACGATCTCGGCGGAGATGTAAGCGGCCCATTCTGCGTGTGGCGCCGGGGATTCTGATCGCCGGGCCCGGCCCTTCCCGCGGTTGCGACAACGATGGCACAGCCTGAATGTGCTTGTCGTTTATCAACCAAATATCTCGCGTACCGAAAACAGGGCATGACGGAGCGTCGTAGGGCGCGGGACGAGCGGGGCGCGGCCGGAGGCATGCCGGGCACGATACGCCGGGGCGGCCGGAGCGGGGAGTATATTTCTGCTATGAAGAAACCGGGGGAGGTTCCGGCGGCCCCTGGTGTCCCGGTTCCGCAGTACCCGATCGAGTCGGTCGACAACGCACTCAAGGTCCTGCTGCTGCTCGGCGAGCGCAGCGAACTGCGGCTCACCGATGTCGCCGAATACCTCGACGTGGCGTCGTCCACCGCGCACCGGCTGCTCGCGATGCTGCAGTACCGCGGGTTCATGCGCCAGGATCCCCGGACCAAGGTCTACCGGCCGGGCACGGCCCTGACCGGTGTCGCCTTCTCGATCCTTCAGCGGTTCGACGTCCGCGAGACCATCCACCCGTTCCTGGAGTCGCTCAACCGAGACCTGGCCGAGACGGTGCATCTGTCCGTGCTCGACGGCAGCACCGTGCGGTTCATCGACGCCATCGAGAGCCCGCAGGCGTCGCGGGTGTCCTCCCGCCTGGGGAAGTCCATGCCCGCCCACTGCACGTCGAGCGGCAAGGCCATGCTGTCCTACCTGCCCGCCGACGAGCTGCGCCGGCTGTATCCGGACGAGGACCTCGAGGGCCTCCTGCCCAACTCCGTGCGGACCCGGACCGCCCTGGAAAGTGAGCTGGCCAAGGTGCGCCGGCGGGGCTTCGCCACCAGCAACCAGGAAAGCGAGAACGGCGTGTCATCCGTGGCCGTTGCGTTCCCGCCGAGCCAGGCGCCGATGCGGATGGCCCTCAACGTCTCGGCCCCGGTCCACCGGATGAACCGGGACGCGGGCCGGCGTATCGCCGACGCGCTCAAGGCGGCCGTGGCCGAAGCGGCCGGCCTGCTGCACTGAGTCAGCCTGCCCTGGGTTCCCTGCCCTGGGTTTGCCATCTGACGACATGCCCCTTGACCGGCAGCGGGACGCGCCTGTATACCAGGGAAGAAAGCACTTCTGCACAGCGGAATGACCTAAACCCGTTCTCCGGGAAGTGAGGGCTTTTACCGTGGACGGCGTGCGGCTGCTTACCGATCCTTACCTTGAATGGCTCAGCGAACAGAAGATCCCGGTCGTCGAAGATTTCGGCGTCGACCTGCTGGCCGTGGAGACCGCCCCGTGGGACCTGCTCGGCGCCCCGGCCGCGTTCGTGAACCTGAAGGGGCAGGGCGACTACATCAGCGTCACCGTCGTGGAGATCCCGCCCGGCCGGGCGACCGAGCCGCAACGCCACCTCTACGAGGAAGTGGTGTACGTACTGTCCGGCCACGGCTCGACCACCATCGAGGGCCCGGGCGGCCGGAAGCACAGCTTCGAGTGGGGGCCGAAGAGCCTGTTCGCGCTCCCGCTGAACGCCCGGTACCGGCACTTCAACACCAGCGGCGCCGAGCCCGCCCGGTTCGCGTCGACTACCAACCTCCCGATGGTGCTGAAGCTGTTCCACAACCGGGACTTCGTCTTCGGCAACGACTGGGACTTCGGTGAGCGGCTCGGGGATGACCGGCATTTCGCCGGCGACGGCGACTTCGTCCCGACGCGGCCCGGGCGGCACATGTGGGAGACGAACTTCGTGCCCGACCTGGACGGCTTCGAGCTTCAGCACTGGGCGGCGCGGGGCGCGGGCGGCAGCAACATCATGTTCGTCCTGGCCGACGGCACGATGCACGCGCACATGTCCGAGATGCCGGTCGGCACCTACAAGAAGGCCCACCGGCACGGAGCGGACTTCCACGTCTTCGCGGTCAAGGGGACCGGCTACTCGCTGCTGTGGTACGAGGGCGAGGACGACTTCCGCCGGGTCGACTGGCGGCACGGGGTCGTCTACGCGCCGCCCGACATGATGTTCCACCAGCACTTCAACGCCAGCCCGAGCCGGCCCGCTACCTCGCCGTCGCGTTCGGCGGTCTGCGCTACCCGTTCTCCGACGACAAGCGCAAGACGTTCCTCGGCATGGACGTGAGCGTCAAGGCCAGCGGCCGGCAGATCGAGTACGAGGACGAGGACCCGCGGATCAGGAAGATCTACGCCGAGGAGCTCGCGAGGACCGGCGCGGAGATGCGGATGCCGCCTCATCCCCCGGCGGGCGGGTGAGGTGCCCGGCGTCGAGGACATCGAGAACGTCGAGCTGACCACGGTCGGCATCGACATCGGCTCGTCAACGTCCCACCTGGTCTTTTCCCAGGTAAGCCTGCGGCGCGAGGCGCAGGGCCTGTCCAGCCGCTTCGTCGTGACCGGACGCGAGGTCCGGTGGCGCTCACCGATCATCCTCACCCCGTACCGGCCGGGACAGCTCATCGACGCCGGTGCCCTGGGCCGTTTCGTCGACGAGTGCTACCGGTCCGCGAGCGTAAAACCGGACGACGTCGACAGCGGAGCCGTCATCCTGACCGGCGAGGCCCTCAAGCGCCGCAACGCCCGCGCCATCGCGGACCTGTTCGCCGCCCAGGGCGGGAAGTTCGTGTGCGCGTCGGCCGGCCACCACCTCGAGGCCACGATGGCCGCGCACGGGTCGGGTGCGGTGGCGTTTTCCCGGGACACCGGGCAGACCGTGCTGCACCTGGACATCGGCGGGGGCACCACGAAGCTGGCGCTGATCCGCGCGGGTGAGGTGGCCGAGACGGCGGCGATCGCCGCCGGAGGCCGGCTGGTCGCGATGGCCGGCGGTGTCGCGTGCCGGATCGAGGAGCCCGCCGCGGTCGCCGCGGACCACCTGGGTCTGCGGCTGGCCCTCGGCGAGCCGGTGCCGGGCCGGCCGTGACCGCGCTGGCCGAGGCGCTGGCCGGCGCGGTGAGCGAACTGGCCCAGGGAGAGGTGAGCTCGCCGCTGGCCCGCGCGCTGCTCGTGACCGACCCGCCGGCCATGGCGGTGCGCCCGGACGTGGTCACGGTCTCCGGGGGCGTGGCCGAGTACTTCGACGGCCGGGAAACCGGCGACTTCGGCGACATCGCCCCCGCGCTCGCCCGGGCGGTGAAGCGCCGCCTGCAGCGTGACCTCGGCGGGCGGCCGCTGCGGGAAGCCGCGCACCGGATCCGGGCCACCGTCATCGGCGCGTCCCAGTTCTCGGTGCAGGTCAGCGGGACCACGGTGGACGTGGGTGACCAGTCGCTGCTGCCGGCGTCGAACCTGCCGGTGCTGTACCCGCGCATCGACCTCGGCGGCGAGTTCACCCCGGCCGACGTGAGCCAGGCGATCGCCGGCTCGGCCCGGCGGATGGACGTCACCGGCGGCCACGGCCAGGTCGCCCTCGGGTTCAGCTGGGCCGGGGATCCCAGCTACCCGCGGCTGCGCGCCCTGGCCGAGGGCCTGCTCGCGGGCCGGTCGAAGGCCGGCCTGGCTGAGCAGCCGCTGGTACTGCTGCTGTCCGGCGACGTGGCCCAGTCCATCGGGCGCCTGCTGCGGGCCGAACTGAACGCCGGCGTTCCGCTCCTGGTCCTCGACGGCCTGGACCTGACCGAATTCGATTACGTGGACATCGGCGAGGTGATCAGGCCGGCCGGGGTGGTGCCCGTGGTCATCAAGTCCCTGCTATTCGACGCGGCGGGTCAGGAGGGAGACATCAATGAGTGATCTGGCCCTCGTTCTGGACGACGTGCGCCGCGGGATGATCCCGGCGCACATCTACAACGACGAGGAGATCTTCCGGCTCGAGCGGGAGCGGCTGTTCAGCCGGGCGTGGATCTTCGCCGGGCACGAGTCCGAAGTCCCGCAGCCGGGCGACTACGTCGTGCGCCGGGTGCTGCAGGATTCGTTCATCATCGCGCGCGGCGAGGACGGGCAGGTCCGGGCGCTGTTCAACATGTGCCTGCACCGCGGGATGCAGGTGTGCCGGGCGGAGATGGGCAACGCCTCACACTTCCGCTGCCCCTACCACGGCTGGTCCTACCGCAACGACGGCCGGCTGGTCGGGCTGCCGTTCCACCAGGACGCCTACGGCGGTGAGGACGGCTTCCGCCGCAAGGGACAGACCCTGCTGCCCGCGCCGTCCCTGGACACCTACAACGGCCTGATCTTCGTCAGCATGGATCCCGGCGCGCCGCCGCTGCCGGAGTATCTCGGTGACTTCCGCTTCTACCTCGACTACTACACCCGGCAGTCGGCCACCGGGATCGAACTGCACGGCCCGCAGCGCTGGCGGATCAAGGCGAACTGGAAGATCGGCGCGGAGAACTTCGCGGGCGACATGTACCACACCCCCCAGACGCACACCAGCGTGGTGGAGATCGGCCTGTTCCGCGAGCCGAAGGCGGAGAAGCGCAAGGACGGCAACACCTACTGGGCCGGCAACGGCGGCGGGACCACCTACAAGCTGCCGCCCGGCACGCTGGAGGAGCGGCTGCGCTACGTCGGCTACCCGGACCCGGTCATCGAGACCATGAAACGGTCCTGGTCGGCCGGGCAGCGTGACGTGGTCGGCCGGGACGGTTTCATGATCTCGGCCGCGTCGGTGTTCCCGAACATGAGCCTGGTCCACAACTGGCCGCGGGTGGAGGACTCCGACGACGTGCTGCCGTTCATTTCCCTCCGCACCTGGCAGCCGGTCGCACCCGACGAGACCGAGGTGCTGTCCTGGTTCGCGGTCGACGCCGAGGCTCCGGAGGAGTTCAAGGCGCTGTCGTACAAGGCATACCTGATGTGTTTCGGCAGCACCGGAATGTTCGAGCAGGACGACGTGGAGAACTGGGTCTCGCTGACCAGTACGGCCGGTGGCGCGATGGCCCGCCGGCTCCTGCTCAACAGCCGGATGGGGCTGCTGGCCGACGGCACGCCCGTGTCCCCCGCGCTCACCCCGGAGCAGTTCGCCGGGCCGGGCGAGGCGCACGTGGGCTACGGCGAGTACAACCAGCGGCACCTGCTCAGCCGGTGGGCGGACTATCTCGAACGCCCAGCCGGCCCGGCGCAGCAGGTCCAGGTCAGCGCCATGGCCGCGAGCGCCGCCGCGCACGGACACGGCGGGGCGGTCATGATCGGCGGCGTCACCGGCAACGGCGGCCCGTACTCCGCGCAGTCACGGCTGGGCGGGCACGCATCCGGGCTCCAGCGCACCGGCCGGACCATCCCGTTCGACGACCAGCGGCACCTGCAGGCCCACCAGTGGCTGGTGGACGAGGCCTACCTGCTCGACGCGCAGCAGTACGAGGACTGGCTGGCCCTGCTGACCGACGACATCCACTACATCATGCCGGTCCGCGTCACCACCGCCCTCGGCGCCGGCTACGACTCGGCCCCCGGCATGGCGCACTTCGACGAGAACAAGTACTCACTCAGCCGGCGGGTCGCGCGGTTCCTCACCGAGCACGCGTGGACCGAGGACCCGCCCTCGCGGCTGCGTCACCACGTAACCAACGTGCGCACGTTCGCCACCGAGGATCCGGACCACCTGATCGCCGACTCCGGGGTGCTGCTGTACCGCAGCCGGGGCGACGTGCGGGAGGCCGCGCTGATCTCGGCCGGCCGGGAGGACCTGCTGCGCCGGACCGCGGACGGCTGGCGCCTGGCCCGGCGCACGATCCTGGTCGACGACTCGGTGCTCCGCACCCAGAACCTGGCCATCTTCCTTTGACCGCGCGCTGGGAGGGAGAGGACGAGGACGCGCGGGCCGCGGCGCGCGCCGACCGCCAGCGCCGTGACCTGCTGGCCCGCCAGCACGGCGACGCGATCGAGCTGGGCAACGAGTTCGCCGAGGTCCGGGTGTGCCGGGTAGAGACGCGCAACGGGTCCCGGCTGCTGATCGAGTCACCCAGGTCCGGGCAGTGGGTGGCGCTGTGCCCGCTCGAACTGGAGGCCCTGACCTGGCAGGGCCCCGAGACGTTCTCGGCCATGATCGGGAAACCATCCGGGCCGCTGATCGCGAGGGAGGACGAGGTGTGACCGGCTGGCTGGACGGGCGGCGGGCCCTGGTCGTCGGCGCGGGCTCCGGCATCGGCCGGGCCGTCGTGGACGCGTTCCGGGCCGAGGGCGCCCAGGTCGCCGTGCTGGAACGCGACGAGGCCAAATGCGCCGCGCTGCGCGAGCAGATACCAGGGATGCCGGTGGTGACCGGGGACGCGACCACACAGGCGGCCAACGAGGCGGCGGTGGACGCCGCGGTGAGTTCGTTCGGCGGGCTGGATGTTCTGGTCAGCTGCGTCGGGATCTTTGATTTCTACCGCGGCCTGGGTGACCTGGACGCCGGCCTGATCGACGACCGCGTTCGACGAGATGTTCTCGGTCAACGTCAAGAGCCACCTGCACGCGGTGAAGGCGGCGCTGCCGGCCCTGCGGCGCAGCGGCGGCGGCTCGGTCATCCTCACCGAATCCACCTCGGCCTACTACCCGGGCCGCGGCGGCGTGCTGTACGTGTCGTCCAAGTTCGCGGTGCGCGGGCTGGTCACCGCGCTGGCCTACGAGCTGGCGCCGGAGATCCGGGTCAACGGCGTGGCCCCCGGCGGGACCCTCAACACCGACCTGCGGGGCCTGAACGCCCTGGGCCTGGGGGACCGGCGCCTGGACGACGCGCCCGGGCGGGCGGCCGAACTCGCCGGGCGGGTGCCGCTCGGGGTGGCGCTGTCCGGGGCCGACCACGCCTGGAGCTACGTGTTCCTGGCCTCGGCGCGGTCCCGGGGGATCACCGGGGACGTGGTGCACCCGGACGGCGGCATCGCGGTCAAGGCGTGACCGGGAACGCGATGTCCCAATGCCATGCCAGTCCCACTAGACACCCTCGCAACACTGGCACTCCATTCCACCTCACCCGACCCCGTCCGTACAGTCCCATTGGCCACCTCCGCAGCACTGGCACCCGGCCCGGCCCGCTAGGTCATGATCGTGTGATGAAAACGTCGCATTTAGCGGAAAACTCCACATGAGCACGGAAAAGGCGGGCGGGTTTAGCGGAAAACTCCGCATGATCATGGGCGGGAGCCCGCTGCGGCCGCCGGGCGGGGGATGACGCGATCGCGGCGGGGTCAGGCGTCGCGGCGGTCTAGGAGGTAGGCGGCCGACCGCGAGCAGCACCGCGGTCCAGAGGCACAGCACGCCGAAGCCCTGCCAGGGGGACAGCAGGTCGCCCGACTGCTGCTGGGTGTGCGTGATCAGCGTCCCGGCCTGCTCGGGCAGGTAGGCGTTGACGTGCGCTCCCCAGCTGCCGGGCAGCAGGCCAGCCAGGATGGGCAGCACGAAGACGGCGCCGATGATCGTGGCGATGGCGCCGGCGGTGTGCCGGATCAGGGTGCCGACCGCCAGCGCGAGCAGCCCGAGCACGGTCAGGTAGAGCCCGGCGCCGACCACCGCGCGGGCGACGCCCGGGCCGCTCAGCGAAACGGCGACCCGGGAGTGCAGGATGGCCGAGCCGACGAAGAACGAGCCGAACGAAACGATCTCGGCCACGACGATCAGCAGCGCCGCGAACACCACCGCCTTGGCCGCGAGCACCGGTATCCGGCGGGGCACGGCCAGCAGCGAGGCGCGGATGACTCCGGTCGAGTACTCGCTGGTGATCACCAGCACGCCGAGCACGCAGATCGCGAGCTGGCCGATCCCGATGCCGGTGCCCAGGATGAAGCCGACCGGGTCCGCAATGGCCCGGGCGTTACGGTCCGCGGCCCGCGGGCCATTCCAGTTGGCTTCGGTCAGCCAGGCGATAAGCGCGGTGAGGCCGACGGTCACGATGACGAAGATGACCAGCGTCCAGACCGTGGAGCGCACCGAACGGATCTTGGTCCACTCGGCCCGCATCAGGTTGACGAACCTGCCGCGGCGCCGGGCGGCCGGGCCGCGGATCCCCGGGCCGGCGTCACCGGTGAGGTCGTCGTCATCGGGCCGTCTCCCGTCCCGCGCTCAGCGGATCCGGGCCGTGCGTGCCGAATTCCAGGCTGCCCGAGGTCAGCTCCATGAACGCTTCTTCCAGCGAGCCGAGCGGGGTCAGTTCGTGCAGGACGATCGAATGGGACGCCGCGAGCTCACCGGTCTGGGCCGCGGTCATTCCCGTGACCGTGAGCAGCCCGGCGCCGTCCGCCGCGGCCGAGGTGTCCGGGGCCACCTTCCCGCCCGCCGCGGTGATCAGCTCGGCCAGCCGGGCCGCGTCAGGACTGCGGACCCGCACCGACTTGTTCGTGCTGCGGGCGATCACGTCCTCGGTGCGGGCCTCGGTGATGAGCTGGCCCCGGCCGATGACGATCACGTAGTCGGCGGTGACCGCCATCTCGTTCATCAGGTGACTGGACACCAGGATCGTGCGGCCTTCGGTGGCGAGCTGCTTCATCAGGTTCCTGATCCACAGCACGCCTTCCGGATCGAGCCCGTTGACCGGCTCGTCCAGCAGGAGGACCTCCGGGTTGCCGAGCATGGCCACCGCGACGCCGAGCCGCTGGCTCATGCCGAGCGAGAAGCTGCCGGCCCGCTGGTCGGCCACGTCCTGCAGGCCGACCAGGGCCAGCACCTCGTCAACCCGCCGGGCGGGCAGACCCTGGGTCTGGGCCAGGAACAGGAGGTGATTGCGGGCGGTGCGCCCCGGGTGCACGGACTTGGCTTCCAGCAGCGCGCCGACCGTCAGCAGCGGATCGGCCAGGTCGCGGTAGCGCCGGCCATTGATCAGGGCGATGCCACTGTTCGGGCGGTCAAGGCCCAGGATCAGGCGCATGGTGGTGGACTTGCCCGCGCCGTTCGGCCCGAGGAACCCCGTCACGCGGCCCGGCTCGACGGTAAAGGTGAGGTGATCTACTGCCGCTTTGTGCCCGTAGAACTTGGTGAGATCGCGCGCCTCAATCATGCAGCCGCTCCAAGGGAGCCTCGCCTGAGTGATCTGCGCCCGGGAAATCGCGAGCGTCGATATAAACGGTACTCCCCTGGCGGCGGCGCGCCGGGCGTCGATCCGGATGGGCCAGCGTCGCTGGCCCATCCGGATCGGCCGGGTCGGACGGGTCGGCCGCCAGTTCGCCCCCCCCGGTTCGCCCCCGCGACCGGCGGCGATGTCGACGCCGCTGCCCCCCACATTCGACCCGTGCTGGGATGACGCTAGGGCCATAGCGACCAATGCGGCATCGTCAGATGTATGTAGACGGCTATGTATTTTTTGGACCGCTAGGGTAGGAGCGCAGCGATCGCGCAGCGGAACGAGGTAGAAGAGATTCCGACCAATCTGCCCCAGGCGCCGAACAGCTTCGTCGGCCGTGAGCGCGAACTCGCCGACCTGGTGCGGCTGCTGGGCGTGACCCGCGCGCTCACGCTGTGCGGGGCCGGGGGGATCGGGAAGACGCGGCTCGCCCTGCGCATCCTGGCCGCGGTGGCGGATGAATTTCCCGATGGCGTGTGGTTTGTCGAGCTGGGTGACCTGCGGCAGCCCGATCTGGTTGTCTCGCGCGTGGCGTCGGTCATCGGCGTCAGCGAAGAGCCGCGGCGGCCGCTGCTGGACACGCTGGCCGATGCGCTCCGGCCGCGCCGGCTGCTCCTGGCCCTGGACAACTGCGAGCATCTGATCGATGCGGCGGCCGGGGTCTGCCAGCGGGTGCTGGCCAGCTCGCCGGGCGTGCGCCTGATAGCGACCAGCCGGGAGCCGCTCCGGGTGGCGGCCGAGAAGGTGTGGCAGGTGCCGCCGCTGTCCGTCGCGCCGGACGACGCCGTGGCCACGGCCGAGGAGGCCCACCGCTACGAGGCGGTACGCCTGTTCGCCGACCGGGCCGCCGCATCCCTGCCCGGGTTCGCCATCGGCCCGGCCAACGCCGGGCCCGTCGCCGCACTGTGCCGCGCGCTGGATGGCGTGCCGCTGGCCATCGAGCTGGCCGCGGCCCGGGTCCGGGCGCTGTCGGTGGAGCAGATCGGCGCGCGCCTGGCTGACCGGTTCGCCCTGCTCACCAGGGGGGACCGTACGGCTCCGCCTCGTCACCGCACTTTGCGGGCCACGATCGACTGGAGCCATGAACTGCTCACCAGCAAAGAGCAGATGCTGCTGCGGCGGCTGTCGATCTTCGCCGGCTTGTCGCTGGAGATGGCCGAGCAGGTCTGCTCGGACGACGACATCCCGGAGCGGGACATCCTCGATCTGATGACCGCGCTGGTGGACAAGTCGCTGGTGGTGCGGGAACCCGAGGTCCTCGGCCAGGCCCGGTACCGGCTGCTCGACAGCATCCGCCAGTACGCGGCCGCGCACCTGGCCGACGCGGGCGAGTCCGCAACCTTCCAGCTCAGGCTGCGCGACTACGCGCTGAGGACCGGCCGAGCAGAGCCTGGCATCGGGATGGCGCAGGTCCGGGCGCCCTGGTCGGCGCGGGTGGACGTGTTCCGCCGATACGACGTGGACGCCGGGAACCTGTGGCAGGTCATGAGCGGGTGCCTGGCCGAATCCGACGGCGAGACGGGCCTGCGGATCTGCACCGCGGTCTGCCCGGTCGTGGATCGTGCGCGGCGCGTTCGCCGAGGGCGGCGAATGGCTGGACTCCTTCCTGGCCCAGGCGCAGCCCGCCGGGCGCCGGCCCGGGCGGCCCTTCCGGTCCAGGCGGCCCGGACGGCGCGGGCGGACGGCGCGGATCCGGGCCGGCCTGGTCGCGTGGGCTCAGCTGGCCCTGTCCAGCGATCCGGCCGCGGCCAAGTCCCGGGCCGAAGCAGGCCTGGCCCAGTGCCGGTCGGCCGGGAGACGAGTTCTGGACGGCGGCCGGCGCTGAACCTGCTGGCCGAGGTCGCCCTGCACACGGGGCGGATGGAGGAGGCGGCGTCGCGGGCCGACGAGGCGCTGTCGGTCGCCCAGGCCGCCGGTGACGGATGGAACGAGGGGTACGCGCTGGGCACCCGGGCGGCGATCGCGGGACTGCTGGGCCGGCTGCGGGAAGCCAGCAGCTGGCCGAGGCCTCGATCACCGTCATGCGCCGCATCGACCATCAATGGGGAGCGGCCCGGGCCCTCCTGGGCCTGGGTGACCTGGCCCGGCTGCGCGGCGATCCCGGCGACGCGCACTCCCGGTACCTGGAGGCGCTGCCCATCCTGCGGGAGATCGACGCCCGGCCTGAGATGGCGCGCTGCCTGGCCGGGCTGGGGCGGGTGGCCATCGACCTCGATGAGGCCGGGCTGGCGCGGCAGCACCTGTCCGAGAGCATCCGGCTCAGCCGGTCCACCGGCTCCCGTATCGGCGTGGCCCGGGGGCTGGAGGCGTTCGCCGCCCTGGCCGTCCTCGAGCACCGGCCCGAGCGCGCGGTCCAGCTGACCGCCGCGGCGGCCGCGCTGCGGGAGGCGGCTGGCCTTCCCGCCCTGTCCGGCGCGCGGGTCGAGCGGTACCTGGCCTCGGCGCGCCGCCTCGGGGAGCCGGCCATCGAGCGGTTGTGGGCCGACGGACGGGCCCTGCCCGGTGAAGCGGCGATCACGCTCGCCCTGGGCGTGCCGTCGCCGGAGGAAGCCACCGGCGGCGGCGACACCGTCGCCGCGGCGGTGGGCGCGGCCGGAGATCACGCTCCGGCCGGGCCCCGGCCCAGCGCGCTCACGCCGCGGGAGCGCCAGGTCGCCGCGCTGGTGGCCGGGGGGCACAGCAACAAGGCCATCGCCGAGGAGCTGGTCATCAGCCCGGCCACCGCGGCCCGGCACGTGGCCAACATCATGGGCAAGCTGGGGTTCAGCTCCCGCGCGCAGATCGCGGCGTGGGCTGCGGGCCAGCAGCGGGCCGGGTAACCGGCCGCTTCCCCGGGGCGCGACGACGAGCCCGCGCACAGGGCGCGGCCTAGGCCGGGCAACCGTGGGCGGCCGGTGGCCTGACGGGTGTCGTAGGCGGCCCGTGAGGCCTGGATGCCGGCCAGGTGGTCGTCGGTCCAGTCCACCAGCCGGTACAGGATCGTGTGGAGGCTGCGGCCCCGTTCGGTGAGGGCGTACTCGACCTGTGGCGGGACGGTCGCGTACACGGTTCGCCGCACGATGCCGTCACGTTCGAGGTTGCGCAGGGTGGAGCTGAGCATGCGCTGGGTGATGCCCTCGGCCAGACGGCGGAGCTCGTTGAACCGCCGGGGCTGGCCGTCCAGACGGCAGATCACGATCACCGACCACTTGTCGCCGATCCGGGCCAGCACCTCACGTAGCAGGGCGCCGTTGTCGTCGCTCGCCGGGGTGGTCATGGGTTCCCTCCAGGGAACTTAGGCAGTCGAAACTGCCTCCTTGCGGACGCTGGGCCAGCGGCTGGACCATGAGATCGGCGGTATTCATCGTATACCTAGAGGCTTTCCGTGCCGACTTTCCTGCGCGCGGGGCCTGGCGAAAGTGAGTTCCATCGTGCCTCAGCACGACCTCCTGATCAGCGGCGGCCACGTGGTGACGCTCGACCCGGAATCGGCGACCTGCCGCAGGGCGACGTCCTGGTCCGCGACGGCCGGATCGCCGCGGTCGGGGCTGAGCTCGCCGCACGTGCGCCCGGTGCGCGGGTCGGTGGACGCCCGTGGGCGGCTGGTGCTGCCCGGCCTGGTCGACACCCATCGCCACGTCTGGCAGGGAGCGCTCGGCGGTTACACCGGCCAGGTCTCGCTGTCCGGCTACTCCGGTGCGGTGATGACGGGCCTGGCGCCGCACTACACGCCGGACGACCTTTACGCCGGTACGTTGTGGGGCGCACTGCAAGCACTGAATGCCGGGATCACGACCGTCGCGGACTGGTCACACAACCTGCCCGCGCTGGCGGCACGCCGAAGCGAACGTGCCGCGCGCTGCACGACTCCCGGATCCGGGGCGTCTTCCTGTACGGCGGCCCCGGCCCGGATGGCTTGGCGTTCTTCGGTGTCCCCGCGCCGCCCCACCCCGGCGACGCGCGGCGCACACTGGCGGAACACTTTCCGCACGGGGTCAGTGGCCGGCTGCGGATGGGCCTGGCGCTGCGCGGCCCCGCGTTCACCACCCCCGAGGCCACCGGGAACGACTTCACCTTCGCCCGCGAGCTCGGGCTGCCGATCTCCGTCCACGTCGGCATGGCCGGTTTCCCGGGCTCGGTCGAGATGCTGGACAAGCTGGGCCTGCTCGGCCCGGACGTCAACTATGTCCACGCCAATCAGCTCACCGACCGCGAGTTCGACCTCATCGCCGGCAGCGGCGGCTCCATCTCCGTTTGCCCGTCGGTGGACATGCTGATGGCCCTGGGCACCTACCCGGCCACCGGCCAGGCGCTCGCCCGTGGCATCCCGGCCGGCCTGAGCGTGGACACCACCACCGGCGCCGGCACCGACCTGTTCACCGAGATGCGGCTGGCTCTGGCGGCCGAGCGCTCACGCGCCAACTCCGGCCCGGTGGGCCGCGACGAGGCCGTCGGCGCCGTGCAACTGAACCAGCGGGACATGCTGAGACTGGCCACCCTCGACGCGGCCCGCGTGTGGCACCTGGACCACGAGGTCGGCAGCCTCACCCCCGGCAAGCAGGCCGATGTGACGGTCGTCGACATGCGCCCGCCGCATCTCGACGGTTTCGGTGACCCGGTCGCCACGCTCGTGATGGGCGCAGGCCCCGCCGACGTCGAGACGGTCGTCGTCGGCGGGGAGATCGTCAAAGCCGGTGGCAGGCTCGCCGGTCCTCTGGCCGGGCGCGCCCGTGACCTCATGCACGAATCCCGGGCCAGCCTGACCAGCCTGACCAGCCTGACCCGCCTGACCAGCCTGATCAAGCCCTAGGACTCCTGGCCGGCCTGGCCGAGTGCCACCTGGATGGTCCGCTCGTCGGTGCCGCGGATGACGGTCAGCTCGATGGTGCCCCCGCTGGCCGCCTGGAGCGCGTCGAACAGGTCGTCGATGGCGCGGACCGGCTGGCCTGCGGCCGCCACGATCAGGTCGCCCGCGGCCAGACCGGAGCGGGCGGCCGGGCTGTCCTCCGTCACTTCGCGGATGAGCAGGCCCTCGGCGTCGGGGAGGCCGACGGCGCGCCGCAGTCGCCGGGCCACGTGGCCGGGGGTGATGGTCACCCCGAGTTGCGGCGGTGCGGCGGATTCCCCGCGGCCGAGCGCGTCGATCCGGCTGCGCAGCGTGTCGTCGGCCGGGATGGCCAGGTAGAAGCCTTCGCCGAGGCGGTTGGTGTTGATCCCGAGCAACTGGCCCCCGGCGTCCAGGATCGGGCCGCCCGAGGAGCCGGGCAGCAGCGGAGCGGTGTGCTCGAGGCTGCCGGTGATGCGGCGGCCGCGAGGCCCGCGGAAGGTCCGGTCCACGCCCGAGACGAACCCGAGCGTCACCCGCAGCCCGCGCCCGCCCGGGTTGGAGAGGGCGAAGACCGGCATCCCGATTCCGGCGGCCGCGCCGGTGGCCCACGGCAGCGCTGGAGCCTCGCCGGTATCGGCCTCGATGACCGCGAGGTCGCCGTCGATGTCGTGCCCGGTCACGTTCCCCTCGGTCGTGCGCCCGTCGGCGAAGGTGACCGTCACCTGGTCGCCGCGGACGTTGTGCGCGTTGGTCAGCACCCGTCCTTGGCCGAGCACGACGCCCGAGCCGACACCCCACCGCTGCCCGATGCCGACCACCGAGGAGCCGGCGCCTTCCGCCAGCCGCGCGATGCTGGCCTGGATCTCATCGAGGATCGCCATGACGTCCACGTCCTTCCGGTAAGTAGTAACTTGCAAATTACTACTAACTCCTGGGATGTCAATACGCGGCTACGATTGGTTCATGGCTGGACCGGAGAACGTCTCGACGCCGCTGGCCGAGGCGCTGGCCCAGGTCGGCGACCGGTGGACCCTGCTGGTGGTGGAGGCGCTGCTCACCGGGCCGCGCCGGTTCAACGACCTGCTGGAGCAGATCCCCGGCATTGCGGCCAACATCTTGTCCGAGCGGCTCAAGCGGCTCGAAAGAGAAGCGCTGCTGGTGGCCCGGCCCTACTCCGAGCGGCCGCCCCGGGTCGCCTACCAGCTGACCGCCGAGGGCCGGGACCTCGCCGGAGCACTGCGCCTGCTGGCGCACTGGGGGGCCAGGCACGCCGACCCGGCGCAGGCACCGCGCCACCCCGAGTGCGGCACTCCGATCGAAGCCCGCTGGTACTGCCCGACCTGCGACCGTCTCGTCGACCACGAGCCGGATCACGCCGAGGTGCATTTTCTGTAGCTAAATGCCCCAATGCCTTGACGCCGGGGTATCGGCGGGTAAAGGCTTATGAGAGTCGGATTTTTGTGCGCCCAGCTTTTTCTAAGGGCGATTGTGCCGACCTGGGGGGGACGGCGATGACAACGTGTTCTACCTGTGGGTATGAGGTTGTGCCCGGGGATCATTTCTGCACCAACTGCGGCGCCCGCCGGGATTCTGCGGATGCCAGCGTCATTCCAGAGGCATCAGCGCCCAATCCACCCGCCGAGCCGCAATTTCAGGCCGCTCAAACGGTTCAACCCGAGTGGTTCCCATCGGCACCTGAAGCTGGGCCGGGCCTCTGCGCGTCCCCGCCGCCGCCACCGGGTCAGTTCCCGCCGGGACAATTCGCGCAGGTGGGCGGTGGTGCGGGCCGCGCGGCCAGGCTGCGCCGCCTCCCCGGTGGCCCCGGCGGCTGCCGTCAATTTCGCCGGCGGCGCTCTGGCCCCGGCCGGGTTTGCCGCTCCGCAACCTGTGGCGGTGTGCCCGAACTGCGGCCAAGGGTGGGGCGGCGGTTCTCAGTCCTGCGCGTTCTGCGGCCAGGTATCGGGCCTGCCCAACGGCATCGTGCTGTCGTCAGCGGGCCGCCGTTTCGGCGGTTACCTGCTGGACGGGCTGCTCGTCGTGGTCACGCTGGTGATCGGATGGATCATCTGGTCGCTCATCGTGTGGGCGCAAGGGCAGACGCCAGGCAAGCAGCTGCTCGGCATGCGGGTCGTGCGGCTCGACCAGAGAACGTACGCGGGCTGGGGAAGAATGTTCCTGCGCGAATTCCTCGGCAAGCTCATCGTGTGATTTCGTCGCGTCGTTCGTCTTCGGCATCGGAGCGTTGATCGCGGATTGCTGGCTGCTGTGGGACAAAGACCGGCAGGAACTCTGGGACAAGATCGCCGGAACCGTCGTGGTCAACGACCCGGACAAGCGCCTCATCCCAGCGGCCGAGGCCATGTAGGCGCGGCTTACCGGCGGACAGGTGGTCAGCGGGCCGCGCAGCCGCGCCCCGCTGGCGATCCGCGCCCCGTCCGGGGCTGACGAGCCCTCGCGCCGTCGTCCCCTCAGCCACCCTCGCCACAAGTGCACCAGCCATGGGCGGGCTGGCTCATGATCGTGTGTTGAAAACGTCGTATTTGGCGGAAAACTACACATGATCATGGGGAACGCGCGTCGGGCAGCGGCAACAGAACTCAGGAAGCTGGGCTCGTGGAGGCGGCGGGCCCAGGCCGGGTGCCGGGACCCTCAGCAGGCAGTGTGTCCGGCACCTACGGGCGTTACTTTGTTGATCAGGTATGACGAGCCGGCCGAGCTGGAGGGGACCAGCTGGTAATCCAGCGACCAGTTCGTGCACGTCTCTCCCTGGTTCGGGCCATATTGCGGCGCCTGCTGACTGGAGAAGAAGACGGTGACGTCAACACCGGCGGACGGGTCATGGTGGATGCTGTGCATCACAATCTGGCTGTCCTGGGTCGTACTCAGCGCGCCGGACCAGGGCTGGAACGGGATGGCGCCTTGCTGGGTGGGCGTGTAAAGATCCCAGGCCTGCTGGTAATTCCGGGCGTCAATTCCGGCAAAATAGCCACCAATGGCAGTGGCGACGTCGGTCACGCTCGGATCGGTGTTCACCGCGCCGATCCCGATCGTCAGCCCCTGAACGTCCAGTTGCGTGGGCGGCGTGGTGGCGACCGGGCTGGGCGGCGCCGAGGTTGCTGGCGTGGGAACACTGGCCGGACATTGCCCTCGAGTGCTGGCGGTGGGCTGGCTAAGAGAATGGCGGACCAGGAGGAGGCCCGCCACGCTTCCCCCGGCGATCAGCAGCACAGCGGCCGCCCCGGCGAGTGACCAGCCGACGGCATGCGGACGGGTCGCGCCGGGAGCTGGCCCGCGCTGTGGCGGCGGCCCACCGGGCGGCGGCCCGCCGGGCGGCGGCCCGCCGGGCGGCGGCCCGCCGGGCCGGCCCGCCGAGCGGACACCGGGCGGCGGCTGCGCCGGGGGGGACTTCCCGGCCCGGGCGTGATCGCGCTGGCCGTGCCGGGCAGCGCGAGGCCGCCCGGGCGGGCTGGGGGCGCCGTCGGCCCAGGGACCGGATGAACCGACTGGGTCGTGATCGTCGGGCGATAGGCGGGGATAAATTCCGGCGCCTGATCTACGCTAGCGGGCGAGTCCTCCGCGCTGGCCTGCCCGTCGTTCTCCGGAACCGCATGCCCGCAGTTTCCGCGGAAACCCGCCGCCAATTTTATTTCGTGGCCGCATCGGCCGCAAAATGTCCAAGATCCCCCCATAGCCGCCCCTTGGCTTCCTAACGTGATAAGCGACCAAAATGAGCCTAAGCCCGGCATGCGGCAACCGGAAGAGGGTGCATCGTCCGGAATACTCCGAGGACCGATTTTGCCGCATCGGTCACGGCCAGCGCGCGGCAGCTGTCCAGGCGCCCGGGGTTCCGAGTGCGCGCCCGAACCCGGGGGGCACGACGACGTCGTCGCGGCTGAGGTCGTGGACGGAGGCCCGCCCGAGCCCGAGCAGCGCGGAGTCGATGCCGTTGCGCAGGAGGTCCAGCACGTTCTCCACGCCGGGCTGGCCGCCCGCGGCCAGGCCCCACAGGTAGGCGCGGCCGATCATGACCGCGCGGGCGCCGAGCGCGACCGCCTTGACCACGTCGTTGCCGCGGCGGACGCCGCCGTCGAGCAGGACCTCGATGTGGTCGCCGACCGCGTCCGCGATGGCGGGCAGGGCGCGGATGGTGGCCGGGGTGCCGTCCAGGTTGTTGCCGCCGTGGTTGGACACCGAGATCGCCGTCACCCCGCAGTCCACGGCCCGCCGGGCGTCGTCGGCCCGGATCACGCCCTTGAGCATGAACGGCCCGTCCCACTGCTCCCGCAGCCAGCGCACGTCGTCCCAGGTGGGAGGCGGCGTCTGCATCCACTGCCCGTAGGCGCCGAAAAACGTGGGGGCCGGGCGGCCGGGCTCGGCCATGTTGGGCACGGTCAGGTCGGGCACCCGGCCCGTCCGGGCCCAGGACAGCAGCCAGCCCGGCCGGGTGATGCCTTCGGGGGCGAATCTCATCATTTCCCGGGCCGTGAGCCGTTCCGGGATGTGCGGGCTGCCCCAGTCGCGGCTGTGGGAGAACGACCAGTCCAGCGTGGCGATCAGCCCGGCCGCGCCCGCCGCCCGGGCCCGCGCGACGCGACGCGATATCTCCTCGCGGGACCCGGTCCAGTAGATCTGGAAGAACGTCATCGGGTTGGCCGCGACCACCTCCTCGACCGGCTTGCTCGCGAACGAGCTCAGCCCGATGGCGGTCCCTCGCGCCGCGGCCGCGCGCGCCACCGCGACCTCGCCGTCCGGGTGCACGGCCTGGACGCCGGTGGGGGAGATGATCACCGGCAGCGAGATCTGCTGCCCCATCACCGTCGTGGCCAGGTCCCGCTTGCCCGCCAGCCCGGCGGTGTGCGGCGCGAACCCCAGTTCGTCGAACGCGGCCAGGTTGTCCGCCAGGGTCAGGCCCTTCTCCGACCCGGCGATCAGCGCGCTGTACACCGATCGGGGCAGGCGTTTCCTGGCCCGGCGCTGGGCCTCGGCCACCGTCTCGAACCAGCCATTGGCCATGATGACCTCTTATCTCAGCTGGGCACGGCCAGGCCGGCCAGCGGGTTTTCGTCGCAGGCGCGGTCCGGTGGCCGGCGGCTGATCGTCACCGGGACCGGGCGGGTGCGGTGGGAGTGGTCGCCTGACGGCCGCGGCACCGTGGCCGGGCCGGCCGCGGCCAGCGCGGCCTCGCCGTGACCCTTGACGCATTCGGGGTCGGGGCCGTCCAGCGGCAGCCCGGTGAAGAACTTGGCCGCCATGCAGCCACCGCGGCACGCGTCGTAGGCCGAGCACGAGGTGCAGGCCCCGCCGGTCTGCGGGTGCCGCAGGTCGGCGAAGAGCGCGGATTCGCGCCAGACCCGGGTGAACCCGCCGTCGGCGCGAACGTTGCCGGCCAGGAAGTTGTCGTGGATGGCGAACGGGCAGGCGTACACATCCCCGACCGGGTCGATCAGGCACACGACCCGCCCGGCCCCGCACAGGTTCAGCCCGGGCAGGGACTCCCCGTACGCGGCCAGGTGAAAGAACGAGTCACCAGTCAGCACCTGCTCGCCGTGGACGACCAGCCAGTCGTACAGCTCCCGCTGCTGGGCGGCGGTCGGGTGCAGCTCGTCCCACACGTCCGCGCCCCGGCCGGACGGCCGCAGCCGGGTCAGCCGCAACTGCGCCCCGAACCGGTCCGCGATCGCCTTGAACTCATCCAGCTGCCCGGCGTTCTGCCGGGTCACCACGACCGAGATCTTGAACCCGGCGAACCCGGCCGCGGCCAGATTCTCCATCGCCCGCAGCGCGGTGCGGTAGGACCCGGGGCCGCGCACCGCGTCGTTGACCTCCTCGGTCGCGCCGTCCAGGGAGATCTGCACATCGACGTAGTCGCTGCCGGCCAGCCGTTTCGCGATCTCCGGGGTGATCTTCACCCCGTTGGTGGAGAACTTGACCCCCACGTGATGCGCGGTGGCGTAATCGACCAGCTCCCAGAAGTCGGGCCGAACGGTCGGCTCACCGCCGCCGATGTTCACGTAGAACACCTGCATTCGCTCGAGCTCGTCGATCAGCGCCTGGCATTCGGCGGTGGTCAGCTCCCGCGGATCACGCCGGCCCGAACTGGACAGGCAATGCACGCACGACAAGTTGCACGCATACGTCAGCTCCCAGGTCAGGCAGATCGGCGCGTCCAGCCCGTACTGGAACTGGTCCACCAGCGGCAGCGGTGCGATCGTCATCCGCTCCTCCGTTCACAGATCATGTGCGAGGCGGCCAGCGTGGCCAGGGCCGCCTGGTAGCGGGGCAGTTCGCCGGCCGGCGACCCCCGCCACCGAGGCACGCCGCGCGCGCCGTGGGCTGCCCGGCCAGTGCACGGACCACCGCCAGCAGGGTCGGGCTCTTCAGGAAGGACAGGCGCCGGGTGCCGAAGTGATACAGCAGCGCGCCGAAACGTTCTGGGCGGATCGATACGCGCGCATCCAGCCGCCAGGCGGCGGTCAAGATCGAACGTCCCGGCCGGTGCGTCAGTAGACACCGCACATGCCGTCGATCGACACCTCTTCGACCAGGACGTCCTCCACGAGGACCTGGTCGGGCTCGTGGCGGCGGCGGGGACCTGGCTGGCCGGTTCGGCGGTCGCGGTGGGCTTGTCACTCATCGATGGCTCCCTCGGGCTCGGTCGGGCGCTGGCTATTTCCGGCACTGTGTGCCGGATATGCAGCGACCCTAACGGCACCGAGTGTCAAAATCAAGGGATCCGCGGTGAGAAGCAGCGGACGGCGGGGCGCGGGAGGCGTCAGGGCGGCGGTGAGCCGGCGTCGAGGGCGGCGATCCTGGCCTGCTGCTCGTACAGGGCCAGGAAGTCCTGTTCCCGGGCGCCGGCCGCGATCGCGGACTGGATGAGCTGATACACCATTGAACCGATGGGCATCGGGACTTCCAGCGACCGTGCGGCGCCCAGCCCGAGGTCGAAGTCCTTGCGCAGCAGTTCGGTGGTGAACGTGGGGGTCCAGTCGCGTTTGACCAGATCGCCGGTGCGCTTGCGGATCCAGTCGGACGTGATGACCGTGCCGTTCAGGAATGTGAGGAAGGCTTCGCGGTCGGTGCCGCCCTTTTCGGCCAGGCTGGTCACTTCGACCAGGGCTTGCACCATCATGCCGAGGTAGAGGTTGTGGCAAGCTTGACCAGCAGGCTCTGTTCCTCCTGCCCCGCATAGACGACGACCTTCGCGATCTGCTCCAGGTACGGCCGGGCGCGGTCGAACACGTCGGCCGGGCCCGAAGCCACCAGGCACGCCCGGCCCTCGGCGACGACATGAGGATTGCCGCTGATCGGGCAGGCGAGAAAGCCGGCGCCCGCATCCCCGGCCGCGGCGCGGACCGTCGCCGATACCTCGGCCGACACGGTGGAGCAGTCGACGATGATCCCGGGGATTCGCGTCCCGCTGAGCAGCCCGTGCTCGCCCATGATGACCTGCTCCAGGTCGGCGGGCGTGGAGACCGTCACGAAGACGATCGCACAGCCGGACAGGTCCGTGATGCCGGCGGCCGCCACCGCTCCCTTGGCCACGAGCGGCCCGGTCTTGGACGTCGTGCGGTTCCAGACCGTCACCGGCGTCCCGGCGTCGATCAGCCGGGTGGCCATCGCGGCGCCCATCCGGCCGGTGCCGAGCCATCCCAGGCTGCGAGGTCCGGGAGCGTCACGCCTGCACCCCGTTCCCGGCCGGGAGGCCGCCGGGTACGCCGAACTCGAGCCCGGTCCAGTAACGGGTCCCGGCCACATAGAGCTGGTCGGCGGGAAACCGCGTAAGCAGGCGGCAGCCTTCCTCGGTGACCACCACTTCCTCCTCGATACGGGCCGCGGCCGAGCCGTCCGGGGTCGGCCAGTAGGTCTCGATCGCGAAGACCATGCCGAGCTTGAGCTCCACCGGGTGCACGAAGGAGTGGTAGCGGCTCATCAGCGGCCGTTCCCAGTTCGACAGCCCGATGCCATGGCAGTACTGCAGGCCGAACGCTTCCTCCTCGGTGGCATAACCGAACTCCTGCGCGGCCGGAAAGTGCTTGACCACGTCCGCGGAGGTGGCGCCCGGGCCGGATCTCGGCGATCGCGTTGTCCATGAACTCTCGCGCCCGCCGGTACGCCTCGCGCTGGGCGGCGTTGGAGTTGCCCACGTTCAGCGTGCGGTAGTAGCAGGTCCGGTAGCCGTTGAACGAGTGGATGATGTCGAAGTACGCGGTGTCGCCCGGCCGGATGAGCCGGTCGGAGAACACGTGCGGGTGCGGGC
>CAVQZM010000044.1:0-11038 GCA_963718475.1 uncultured Actinomycetes bacterium
CGCCGGCGATAGCCGTCGCCAGCACGCACGAGGGCATCCGCACCGACACCTCGCTCGAGAAGCTCGCGGCGCTGGCGCCCGCGTTCGCCGAGGACGGCACGGTGACGGCCGGCAACTCCTCGCCGCTCAACGACGGCGCCAGCATGGTGCTGATCGGCGACGAGCGAGCCGCCGCGCTGCTCGGCCGCGAGCCGCTGGCGCGCGATCGTCGCGCAGCGCGGTGCCACGGCGTCGACCCCGACATCTTCGGCATCGCCCCGGTCGAGGCGGTCCAACACGGCGCTCGCGCGCGCGCGGCATCGTCTGGGACGACGTCGCGGTGGTCGAGCTCAACGAGGCGTTCGCATCGCAGTCGCTGGCCTGCCATCGCGCGGCTGGCCGGAGCTCGACCCGGAGCGCGTCAACATCCGACGGCGGCGCGATCGCGATCGGACATCCGCTCGGGCGCGTCGGGGACGCGGATCCTCGGACGCCTCGCCCACGAGCTAAGCGAGCCCGCGGCGGCGGCTACGGTGTCGCAACGCATCTGCATCGGCGTGGGCCAGGGCCTCGCCGTGATCCTGGAGGCATGACACATGGCTGAAGCCCGACACCGAAGCCGCGGCAGATCTACGACCCGATCGTCGACACGCCCACCTCCTACGTGCGCGAACCCGACGGAATCCATCCGCCGCTGGATTACCCGCCGTACAAGTCAACGTGCGCTGCGCCACCCGAAGCAACCGCTGGTCTACCTCCCGCACAGCGATCACCGAGATCACCGGGCCGTGCGGTACAGGCGACGCTTAAAGGTGACTGCGGCCGACGCCGATCTCACCGCCCAGCACGACGGCCAGGGCCCGATCGGCGAGCGGATCATCGTCTACGGACGCGTGTTCGACACCGAGGGCAAGCCGCTGCGCCGCACGCTGGTCGAGGTCTGGCAGGCCAACGCCGGCGGGGCGCTACCGGCACCAGTTGGGACGATTGGCCGGCGGCGCTCGATCCGAACTTCACCGGTGCGGGGCGGTGGCGTGACCGACGACGAGGGACGCTATCGGTTCACGACGATCAAGCCGGGACCGTATCCGTGGGGCAATCACCACAACGCCTGGCGGCCGGCGCACATTCACTTCTCGCTGTTCGGTCGCGCGTTCACACAGCGGCTGGTGACGCAGATGTACTTCCCCGGCGATCCGTTGTTCGAGTATGATCCGATCTTCAACTCGGTTCCCGATCCCGCGGCCCGGGAGCGGATGATCACCAGTTCCGGATCCACGAATCTCAGCGGCGGGCGGCCCAGGCGGCCGTGGCCCGCGCCGTAGCCCACGGTGCTCACCGGGCCGTGGCCCGCGCGGAGCGGTCGCTGGAAGCGGCGCTGGCCCGCCGGGTCGCGGCCGAGGCCGCGACCGCCAACGGTGCCGAGGAGCTCAAGAGGGTGCGGGCCCAGGCCCTTGGCGACGTGGCCGTGGAGCTCGACACCGTGGTCAACACGGCGCACGGCGCCGAGATCGCCCGGGCCGAGCACCGGCTGCGGCTGGAGCAGATGGAGGCTCACGCGGTCGAGGAGTTCGGCGTGCAGGCGTCTGAGCTGGTCGCCGACTACGGCCCCGCCGTCCCGATCCCGCCGCCGGCGGACGCTGAGGACGGGCAGCTGCCCACCAGCTACGACCGCGCCGTCCAGGAACGCCGGGCCGAGGCGGCCCAGCGCGATATGGCCAAGCTGGGTAAGGTCAACCCGCTCGCGCTGGAGGAGTACGCCGCCCTCCAGGAGCGGCACACGTTCCTCGCCACCCAGCTGGAAGACCTCAAGAAGACCCGCCGGGACCTGCTCACCGTGGTCAAGGAGGTCGACGACCGCGTCCAGGAGGTGTTCGCCTCCGCCTTCGCCGACACGGCCCTGGGGAATTCGAGCAGAATCTTCGCCCGGCTGTTCCCCGGCGGCCAGGGACGGCTCCTGCTCACCGAGCCCGACGACATGCTGGCGACCGGCATCGAGGTCGAGGCGCGGCCCCCCGGGGAAGAAAGTCAAGCGACTGTCGCTGCTGTCGGCGGCGAGCGATCCCTGACCGCCGTCGCCTACCTGTGTCGATCTTCAAGGCCCGGCCCTCGCCGTTCTACGTCCTGGACGAGGTCGAGCCGCGCTGGACGACACCAATCTCCACCCGCTGCTCGGTATCTTCAGGAGCTGAGAGAGAGTTCCCAGCTGATCGTCGTCACGCACCAGAGGCGGACGATGGAGGTCGCCGACGCGCTGTACGGGGTGAGGATGCGCGGGGACGGCGTCACGGCCGTGGTCAGCCAGCGCCTTAGCGAGCGCGAGCCCGCATGACGGGCCGCGCGGCCGCGGAATGGTTTCCCGCGGGCGCTGCCGGGCACCTGACGTGTAGCCGCAGCGCCGTGGGGGCCAGCGGAAACCCCAGCCAGGAAATGCCCCAGCCAGCGGACGCCCGGCCGGGCCGTGCTCAGCCCGCTCTGCAACAACATGATGAGCGGTCATGGGAAACTCTTATCCTCATCATCGTCCTTTCCGTCCTGTTCGTCGCCGTGGTCGCGGAGACGGGCTGGCTGCTTCTGGTCCGGCCGCGGCGGCGCCGCGGCAGCGCGCTACTGAGGTCGTCGCGCCGCCGGAGGCGCCGCAGGCACCCGGACAGGCGGCTCCGGGCCAGGACGCGTCGGCGGCGGCGCAGGCGGTCATGGCGCCATCGGCGCCGCCCGCTCCGGGGGCGCCGCCCCCCCGAGATCGGGAAGCCGCCGCCGTCGGCCGGGCGGCTGGTCAGGCTGCGCAGCCGGCTGGCGCGATCGCAATCCACCATGGGCTCGGCCCTCCTGGGACTGCTGTCCCGGGAGCGGCTGGACGACGACACCTGGGAAGAGATCGAAGAGGTCCTCATCGCCGCGGACGTCGGCGTCGTCCCGGCCCGGCAGATCGTCGACGACCTCCAGACCAAGGTCAAGGTGCTCGGGGCCCGCGGTCCCTATGAGGTCCGCGCGCTGCTGCGGACTGAGCTGACGCGCCAGATCGGTGAGGACATGGACCGGTCGCTGCGCACCGAACGTCATGACGGCGCCCCGGCGGTGCTGCTCATGGTCGGCGTGAACGGCACGGGCAAGACCACCACCGCCGGCAAACTGGCCCGGGCGCTGGTGGGCGACGGCAAGACCGTGCTGCTCGGCGCGGCCGACACGTTCCGGGCCGCCGCCGCCGACCAGCTGCAGACGTGGGGCGAGCGGGTCGGAGCGCAGGGGCGTGCGGGCCGACCGTGAGGGAGCGGACCCATCAAGCGTCGCCTTTGACGCCGTGCGGGAGGGAATCGAGCGGGGCGTAGACGTCGTGCTCGTGGACACCGCCGGCCGCCTGCACACCAAGACCGGTCTGATGGACCAGCCGGGCAAGGTCAAGCGGGTGGATCGATAAGCTGGGACCACCAGGCAATGAGGCCCTGCTGGTCCTGGACGCGACCACGGGGCAGAACGGGCTGCGCCAGGCGCGCGTTTTCGCCGAAGTCGTGGACATCACCGGAATCGTTCTCACGAAACTGGACGGCACGGCCAAGGGTGGCATCGTGGTGGCGGTCCAGCGCGAACTCGGCGTTCCGGTGAAGCTCGTGGGGCTCGGCGAAGGCCCCGACGACCTGGCACCGTTCGATCCGGCGACCCTTCGTGGACGCGATCCTGGCCCTGGGCGAGCCGCCGGTAAAGGTCGGCGAGCATTGGTAACAGCCGCACGCACCTGCGTCGGGACGTGACCAATGTCCCGACGCAAATAGGCGCGCAATCGGCGCCATTACCGTCGCCGCCCGGGTGCCATTCGGCGGCGCGGTGAAATTGCGTTTCACAAAGTGCGATCATCTTTCCGCTCACTGAGTGAAATTGTCGCTACTTTTTTGCAATATGGGCAAGTTCATCCGTTAGGATCCCAATGAACGGGCCCCGGCCATCCCTCCCCCATCCCACCTGGCCCGGCGGCCGCGGCGTCTCAATCTCCTCCGCCGCACCGGACGTGGGCCCACATCGGGGCGCCGTCCACGTCACCGACCCTGGTTGGAGTCCCTGCTGACGTTAAGCCCTCCCATCGGTGCCCGGCTGACTCCCCGTCATGTCCGTCCGATGTCGTTCCGCGTCTCACGCCTACAACACCCAGGACTTGGCCACCGATTTCGGCGGCGCGAGGCGATCCTGGCCGAGGCGAGCGCGCGGGCCGGAGACCGGCCTGGCCGAGGCGCACGAGGCGGCGGCCAGGTCCGGGCCTGCCGCCGTCCCGGCCGTGGAGTTCTCCGGCGCCCCGCAGGCCGGGGCGCCGCTCTCCGGCCCTGAGCCGCCCCGCCCCCGGCGGCGCCCGCTCTCCGGCTTCGCCCGCTCCCCGCTTCCCGATCAGGAAACGCGGACCTAACATAAAACGGGCCGTTTTCACGTTGCCGATACATTCCGGCAGGCCTCCGGAAACTCGTGCGGCGGAAAGTACCTGCCAGGAGAGCGAAAGGTGGTCGTAATGAAGCTCGTCATCGCCGTCATCAAGCCGTTCAAGCTGGACGACGTCAAAGCCGCGCTGCAGGCGTTCGGTGTGCACGGCATGACTGTGGTCGAGGCGAGCGGTTACGGGAGGCAACGCGGTCACACCGAGGTATACCGCGGCGCCGAATACCAGTTCGACCTGGTGCCGAAAGTCCGGGTCGAAGTGCTCTGCGACGACGAGGACGCCGATGACCTCATCGGCGTCGTGGTCAAGGCGGCGCAGACCGGACGGATCGGCGACGGGAAGGTCTGGTCCGTGCCGGTCGACTCGGTCGTGAGAGTACGTACGGGGGAACGCGGTCCAGACGCGATCTGATCGCTGACGGCTCCGGGGGCCCATGTGACCTTGCTGACATCGTTCGCTGCGGATCGTGCCCGCAGGACTACGGAAACAGATCGCTGGCTAGCCGGCATGCTGGGCGCGGAGCCCGGCGTGGCGTTGGTCGCGGTGGGCGGGTACGGCCGCCGCGAACTGCTCCCCGGCAGCGATCTGGACGTGCTCCTGCTGCACGCCGGACGGGACGGCATCGCATCGATCGCCGACCGGATCTGGTATCCGGTCTGGGACTCCGGCGCCCGCCTGGACCACGCGGTGCGAACGGTGCCCCAGGCCCGCCGGGTGGCCCGGGCCGATATCAAGGTCGCCCTCGGCCTGCTCAACGCCCGGCACGTGGCCGGCGACCCGAACCTCACCACCCAGTTACGGGAAGGCGCGCTGGAAGACTGGCGGGCCGCCGCCCGGACCAGGCTCGCGGAGCTGCGCGACCTGCATACCGAGCGGGCCAGGATCTTCGGTGAGCTGGGTTCCTGCTCGAGCCCGACCTCAAGGAAGCCCGGGCGGCCTGCGGGACGTCCACGCGATCCAGGCGATCGCCGCCGCCTGGGTCGCGTCGGCCCCCGGGCCGCGGGTCCGCGCGGCGTACGAGTCGATCCTCGATGCCCGGCGCATCCTGCACGAGATCACCGGGCGGGCATCGGACCGGCTGGTCCTCGAAGAGCACGACGAGGTGGCCCGGGCCGCCGGCCGCTGGACGGTGACGCGCTGCTGCGCGAGCTGGCCGGGGCCGGCCGCCGGTCGCTTACGCCGTCGATCACGCGTTCCGCCAGGCCGAACGGGCCGCGGGCCGGCGGCTGCGCCTGCGCAAGCTGGAACGCCGCCCGCTCGCGGAAGGCGTCGTGGAGCAGGACGGCGAGGTGGTCCTGGCCCGCGCGGCCGACCCCAGCTCCGACCCGGTCCTCGTACTGCGGGCGGCGGCGGCTGCGGCCCAGGCCGGACGGCCGCTTGCTCCCCGCGCGCTGGCCCGGCTGGCCGACTGCCCGCCGTTGCCCGTTCCCTGGCCCGAAGAGGCGCGCGACAACCTTGTCGCACTGCTCGGCGCCGGGCACGCGGCGATCGGGGTGTGGGAGGCGCTCGACCAGGAAGGCCTGGTGACCGCCCTGATCCCGGACTGGGAACGGGTCCGGAACCGGCCGCAGCGCAATCCGCTGCACACGTTCACCGTCGACCGTCACCTGGTCGAGGCCGCGGCGTACGCGGCCGCCCTGACCCGTGACGTGGCCCGCCCCGACCTGCTGCTCCTCGCGGCCCTCCTGCACGACCTCGGCAAGGGATGGCCCGGTGACCACAGCGTCAGCGGCGAGGTCGTCGCCCGTGACGTGGCCCGCCGGGTCGGACTGTCCGAGCCGGACGCCGAGCTGATCGCGCAGGCCGCCCGGCACCACCTGCTGCTCCCCATGGTTGCGACCCGGCGCGACCTGGATGACCCGGTCACCGTCGAGCAGGTCGCGCGCACGGTGAGCAGCCGGCCGCTGCTCGAGGTGCTGCACGCGCTGGCCGCGGCCGACGGGCTGGCCACCGGGCCGGCCGCGTGGAACGACTGGAAGGCCGGCCTCGTCTCCGACCTGGTGCGCCGGGTGGAGGCGGTGCTGGCCGGGGATCCGCCGCCCGGTGCCGCGCCGCTGCGCGACGACCAGATCGAGCTGGCCGCCGACGGCGGCCCCGCGGCGGTCGTGCGCGGAACCGAGGTGACCGTCGTCGCGCCGGACCGGCCCGGCCTGCTGTGGCGGGCGGCCGGCGTGCTCGCCTCCCACCGGCTGGTGGTCCGGGGGGCCAACGCCACGTCGGTCGGGCCGACCGCGGTCGCGGTGTTCAACGTCGTGCCCGAGTACGGTGACCCGCCAGACGACACGCTCGTCGCCAGCGACCTGCGCCGGATGCTCGAGGGCCGCCTGGACGTCGAGGAGCGCCTGGAGCGCCGGGCCCGCGCTTCCCGGCCCAGCGGTGCGACGGTCGCGCCGCCGAAGGTGACGCTGGTCGACGACGCGTCGCTGACCGCGACGGTCGTGGAGGTCCGGGCCCACGACGAGCCCGGGCTGCTGTGGCGGATCGGACGGGCGCTGGGCGGCTGCGGGCTCGACCTGCGGTCAGCGCGGGTGGAGACGCTCGGGGCCGAGGCGGTCGACGTCTTCTACGTGGCCGACGAGAACGGCAAGCCGCTCACCAGCAAGGAAGCCCGGAAGGCGACGGTCGACGCGGTTCTGGGCGCGCTGACGGCGGCCTGACCGCGGACCGACGGAATACCGGCCACTGCCACCACGTTCTCGTTCGGTCGACTATTTTCCCTGCGCCTGCTGCTGAGCGGCCGTCGTGCGGGGCTGACCGGATAGCCTGGATATCCGGATGGGCGGGCAGCCGCGGCGGCGCCGGGTGCCTGCCACGAGGTGCGGCAAGTCCGTTGTTCCCGTCATGGGATGCGCGAGGATGGCATAAAACGTGTTCGAAACCCTCTCCGACCGGCTCACTCAGGTCTTCTCCAACCTTCGGGGCAAGGGGCGGCTCTCAGCCGCCGACATCGATGCGACCGCGCGCGAGATCCGTATCGCGCTGCTGGAAGCCGACGTCGCGCTCCCGGTGGTCCGGGCGTTCATCGCCCGGGTCAAGGAGCGGGCCAGCGGCGAGGAAGTCTCGGGCGCGCTGAACCCGGCGCAGCAGGTCATCAAGATCGTCCACGAGGAGCTGATCGGCACCCTCGGCGGCGAGACCCGGCGGCTGCGGTTCGCCAAGGTTCCGCCCACCGTGATCATGCTGGCCGGCCTGCAGGGCTCCGGTAAGACCACGCTGGCCGGAAGCTCGCCCTCTGGCTGCGCGAGCAGGGCAACACGCCGATGCTGGTCGCGGCCGACCTCCAGCGGCCCAACGCGGTCCAGCAGCTGCAGGTTCTGGGTGAGCGCGCGGGCGTGCCGGTCTACGCCCCGGAGCCCGGGAACGGCGTCGGGGACCCGGTCGCCGTGGCCCGCCAGTCGGTGGCCGAGGCCCAGCGCCGCCAGCACAACATGGTCCTCATCGACACGGCCGGCCCTGGGCATCGACGAGGAGATGATGGGGCAGGCCGCGGCGATCAGGGACGCGGTCCAGCCGGACGAGATCCTGTTCGTCGTCGACGCCATGATCGGCCAGGACGCGGTGGCCACCGCCCAGGCGTTCCTCGACGGCGTCGGCTACGACGGGGTGGTGCTGACCAAGCTCGACGGCGACGCCCGTGGTGGCGCCGCGCTGTCGATCACGCAGCTCACCGGGCGCCCGATCATGTTCGCCTCCGCGGGGGAGAAGCTCGGGGACTTCGACGTCTTCCACCCCGACCGGATGGCGTCCCGCATCCTCGACATGGGCGACATGCTCACCCTGATCGAGCAGGCCGAGCGCGCCTTCGACGAGGACCAGACCGCCGCGCTGGCCGACAAGCTCGTCTCCGGCGAGGGGTTCACCCTGCAGGACTTCGTCGAGCAGATCGCGATGGTGCGCAAGCTCGGGCCGATCGGCAACCTGCTCGGCATGCTGCCCGGAGCCGGGAAGAACAAGGAATTGCTCAGCCAGGTCAACGACAAGGACCTGGACCGGGCCGCGGCCATCGTCCAGTCGATGACGCCCGCGGAACGACAGAACCCGAAGATCATCAATGGCACCCGGCGGGCCAGGATCGCGAACGGTCTGGTGTCACCCCGGGCCAGGTCACCGCGCTGATCACGAACTTCCTCGAAGGCCAGAAGCAGATGCGGCAGATGCTCGGCGGCGGGATTCCGGGGATGCCGGCCATTCCGGGCATGCGCCGGGCCGCGACCAAGGCGGCCAAGGGCAGCAAGAAGGCGAAAAGAAGCGGCCCGGCGGCGACCCGCGTAAGACAGCGGCCAGCGCCGGCGGTAACGCCTGAGCGGGTGCCCAGCCGGGTGCTGCCGCGAACGGCGGGGCCGGAGATGGTCGCGGGGCCCTGCCGGACGGCATGTCCGGCGCCGGGTTCCAGCGCGAGCTGTCCGAAGGCCTGGCCAGCCTGCAGCAGGGCAGCGGGTTACCGGGCGGCCTGCCAGCCTTGACCACCCCGGACAGCAACGTGCCCGCGGCGTTCCGCGGCCGAGGCTCCAAGCGCCGCAAGAAGAAGTAGCGGCCGGCAGCCCTGGCACTTCGCGGCGGGCGCTAGTGGGCGAGGTGGCGCGGACGGCCTCGATCGTGTCGGCGTCGGCGGCGGACTTGTCGAGCAGGAGCGGACGCAGCCGGGCGAACCGCAGCGCCAGGCCGCCCGGGTACCGGGGGCTGCGCTGCACGCCGTCGAAGGCGATCTCCGCGACGAGTTCGGGCCGGACGTAGACCGTCCAGTCGTCGCGCCGGTCTTCCAGAAAGAGCAGCCGTTCGGTCTGCCAGGCAGCGTCTCGTTGCAGATTCAGGCCCTTGAACGTCTTGCCGAGCATCACGAACCCGCCCGACTCGGGGTCCCGCGCCCCCAGGTGCAGGTTCGACAGCTTGCCGCGGCGCCGGCCATGGCCCCATTCGGCGGCCAGGATGACCAGGTCGAGCGTGTGGCTGCGGGTGGTGGCCTTGGGCTGCATGACGGGGCTGACGAGGAACGAGGGGCCGAACATGTATTGATCGCTGATGTCAAAGGTGGCCGGATAGGCGCGGAAATCCATAGGCAGGGGACGCATCATCGTGTAGCCGTCGTGGGTAACGCGCCAGGCGAGCGAATAGATGTAGGGCAACATGCGATAGCGGAGGCGGTCGTAGGCGACCAGGGTATCCACGGCCTTGGGGTACTTCCAGAATTCAGTCTCGGTCTGATAGCCGTGGATACGCTGCACGGGGCAGAAGGTGCTGAACTGGAACCAGCGTGTCAGCAGATCGGCGAAGTCATCGGAATTGAACTGATCCCGCGGGCGGAAGAAGCCACCGCAGTCGGTCGTCCAATAGGGCAGACCGGCGACGCACACGTTGAGGCCGGCAGGAATCTGGCGGCGGAAGATGGCCAGTCACCGTTGATATCGCCGGACCAGAGGGCGGTGGCGTCGCGCTGCTAGCCCGGAAAGGCAGAGCACATGAGAAAGTAACGACGCGTTTTTCGGGGTCGGTTGCCGCGCCATGGCCGTGGTCTGCGGTTTCATTGGCGAAGAGCGGGTAAGAGTTGCGGTAGAGATCACCGGACCCGAAGAAGACCTTTTTGCCGGCCATGGGGTTGCCATCGTCGGCGGGCTCGGTGGCATCCTGCCACCAGGCATAGGTGCCGGCCTTGAAGAAGGCGTCATTGATGTACTTCCAGCATGCTTCGCGGGCGGCGGGATGTTTTGGTCCCCCACCCAATCGGTGCCGGGGAGAGTGAGGTTATGCGGGACAAGGGGATTTCGCTTGCCGGCGATGCCCTTCCGGGGGTTGGACCAGACGGAGATCATGAAGTGCACGTTCTGGTCGTGGAGCGATTGGATCATCTTCGCGGGGTCGGATATCCTAGTGTCCCATTCATAAGCACCCCAGCCATGGTTGCCCCAGTATTGCCAGTCCTGCACGATCAGGTCGATGGGGATGTTCTTCTGGCGGAACTGGGCGACGGAGTATCCAGGATACTGCTGCGAACTCGAATAACGTTCGCGGCATTGCCGAAGCCGTAGGCCCACTTGGGCCACAGGGGGGCGGCACCGGTGGCGTTGCGGTAGGAGGCGACGACGTCGTCGGTCCATTGTCCGCTGAAGAAGTAGTAGTCGATGTTTTCGCCCACCGTGGAGCGGAAGGTGGTGGTGCTGCCGAGCGGGCGGGCGAAAAGGCGGGTGACGTTTCCGCCGCCGAGGACGCGGACGGGGACGGTGGTGTGCCGGGGAGGGTTAATCGTCCAGTGGTGGTGTAGGGGACCCAGGTGTTCTGGATATGGGCGATAGTCTGCCCGTTGACGGCGATGCCGATTTCACCGCTGCGGCTGGCGTTTTTGACGAAGAAGACGTATTCGCCGGCTTCGCCGCTGGTGAAGGATCCAGTGCGCGGGTTGCCGGCACCGCGACCGCGGGGACCGCCACCGCCGGCGGGGGGCAGCTGCTCGGTTGCGGTGGGGCCGGTGGCGGCGGGGGCGTTGGTGGCGGAGAGCGGGATTTCGTTATCGACGGGGTTAAAGTCCGTGAGGGAAGCGTTGTCCCAAAACAGGCCGTAGCCCTTGCTGGAGACCATGACAGGGAAGGCGGCTTGGGTATTGAGTCGGCGCAGTTCAATGGGCATGCCGCGCACAGTTCCACTGAA
>CAVQZM010000045.1:0-137646 GCA_963718475.1 uncultured Actinomycetes bacterium
GATCCCACGGTCAGTGCCGCGCGGAACCGGGCGTGGATCTCACTGGCCGGGGTCAACCCGAACTGGGCCTACAACGGCTCGGCGATCGTCAGCTTCGCGGGCCTCGGGCTCCGCAGCGGCCCCTACCACCTGGCCGACGCGCGAACCGGTGCGGCGGTCCCGGCCCGGCCGGCCTCGTCGGCGGGCCGCGCGCTCCTGCTGCAGCTGGCCCCGGGTGACCTCGCGATATGGGAGGTGCTGCCGGGCCAGGCGCCACCGGGATCGCCGGTCCCGGCCACCTGCCCCCAGCCCGGCCCTGGGCCCGCCACGGTGACGGCGACCGCCGGGCAGCCCCCCGATGGTCTCGCCTTCCTCAATGTGGGCGCAGGCGCAACGGGCAGCGACGGCTACCTCGGGCTGATCACGCAGGCCGGCCAGCAGGCGGTCGCGACCTGGACGGCCCAGCAGAGCGGCGTGCCGGGCGCCTACGCCTACCTCCAGATCCTTCACTCATCGCGGGTGGACTCCGCCGCCAAAATCCAGATCAGCATCACCTACTGGGCTGCCCCGGGCCAAGGTTTTCAGGTGCAGTACAACGGCGCCGTCGTCCTTATGAAGCGGGCCCGGCGGTGTCGGGCCCCGGCAGGCGCCAGTGGGTGACGGCGCAGCTGAACGGATCCGGCGCGCGTTTCGCGGAAGCGCAGAACGGCGGGGCCGACCTGCGCCTGGCGGCCGCCGACCCCAGCCAGCCGCTGATCCTGCGTGAGGTCTCGCTGACCGCCATCCCATGACATCTGCTCGCCTCGGCGCTCTGACCCGTCCGCGGCACCGGGCGGTCATTGCCCGGCTCGCTGCGGTGGGCGGGACACCGATTGCCTCGGCAAAAGGCTCATCGGCTCGCGGACCATCACGTCGCCGGCGGGCTTCCGCTCGATCCGGGCGATCAGCGCGTCCACGGCCGCCCGGCCGAGCTCGGCCAGCGGCATGGTCACGCTGGAGACCGGCACGTCGAGGAAGGCCAGGCACTCGTCGTCGTCCATGCTCACCACCGACATGTCCCCGGGCACCTCAGGCCGGACTCGCGCAGCGCGGCCATGACCCCGAACAGCTGGTTGAGGCTGCCGACCCCGCACGCGGTGGGAACCGGGCCGCGGCGCAGCATCCGCGCCGTGGCCTCCCAGCCGCCCTCCTCGGTGGCCGCGGCGTGCAGGACGGTGAGCCGCATCCCGCGCCGGGCGCACAGCCGCCGGGCCGCGCTCTCCCGGCGGTGGACCGTGTCCACCGTCGGGCGGGCCGTCGATGAGCGCGACGCTGCGGTGGCCGAGACGGCCAGCGTGGTCGAGAAACAGCCGCATCGCGCCCGGCTCGTCCATCACGACATCGTTGCCGCGGTCCGGCCCCCGGCGGTTCACGTACACGTGCGGGACCTCGGGCACGCCTGCGTGCGCGGGAATCCGCAGCGACGTGGCCAGCAGCAGGCCGTCCGCGCGGCTCTCCTCGACCAGGTAGCGGTAACTGCCGGGCGGCTGCGGGCTCGTCGCCGGGCTCCTCCATGATCATGACGACGTAGCCGCGTTCGCTGGCCCGCTGCAGCGCTCCGCGCTGCAGCCTGACCCAGATCGGGTTGCGCAGCAGCGGGATGACGAAGGCCAGGGCACCGGTCCGGCGCTGCTTGAGCGCCCGGGCCAGCGCGTTGGGCCGGTAGCCCTGTTCCCGGGCGGTGCTCAGGATCCGTTCGTAGATCTCGGGGCGGATCGATTGCGCGGGGTCGCCGTTGAGAACCCGGGAGACGGTCGAGACATGAACGCCGACTTCCTCGGCGATGTCCACCAGCCGGGAGCCGCGGGGCCGGGCCAGCGGCGCGCCGCGCGCCCTCGCTGCCGCCGGGCCCGACTTCGGCGCCGGCTTCTTCTCCTGGCCCATGCCTCCATGTCCCTCGGTATCAGCAGCCCACCTGGTGCCCAGCCAGGCCGTAACGGCGGTAACCCTACCTTTGCCACCCCCGGGTCATGGTCTCGTGCCTTCCTGCACCGTCGCCGGGGTGAAGGCGAAGTGGCAGGCGGCCAGGTGCCGCGGGTCGTCCGGCGAGACAGCCAGGGCCGGGTCTTCCTGCTCGCAGCGGGCCTGCGCCATCGGGCAGCGGGTGCGGAACCGGCATCCCGACGGGATCCGCAGCGGGCTCGGCGGGTCGCCGGCGATGGCCGGCGGCCGCTTCGGTGGCCTCGGCGGTCAGCCGGGGGATCGCGGCGAGCAGCCCCCGGGTGTACGGGTGCCGTGGCGTGCGGAACAGCTCCTCGGTGGGGGCGACCTCGACGATGCGGCCCAGATACATGACCGCGACCCGGTCGCAGAGGTGCCGCACCACGGCCAGGTTGTGAGAGATCAGCAGCAGAGTGAGCCCGAGTTCGCGGCGCAGGTCCTGCAGCAGGTTGAGGATGGTGGCCTGGACGCTGACGTCCAGAGCCGACACCGGCTCGTCCGCGACCAGGACGTCGGGCCGCAGCGCGAGCGCCCGGGCGATCGCGACCCGCTGCCGCTGACCGCCGGAGAACTGGCGCGGGTAGGCGGACAGCGCGGTCGGCGCGAGCCCGACCAGCGTGAGCAGCTCGGTGCTGACCTCTTTCACCTGGTTGCGCGGCACGACATGATGCGCCTTCAGCAGCTCAGCGAGCATTCCGCCCACGGTCAGCCGGGGGTTGAGCGACGAGTACGGGTCCTGGAAGACCATCTGGATGCGGCGGCGGTCGGCGCGTGGGCGGCGGCTGGGGAGCCGCCGGCCGTCGAAGCGGATCTCGCCCCCGTCGACCGGCCGGAGCCCGGTCAGGGCCAGGGCGAGCGTGGACTTACCGGATCCCGACTCCCCGACCAGAGCGAGCGATTCCCCGCGCCGGAGGTCGAGATCGACGCCGTCGACCGCGTGCAGCACTCCTTCCTCATGGCGCATGCGGGCCATGAACTTCGAGCCGACCGGGAACGACACGGACACCCCGGCCGCCGCGAGCAGCGGCTCGCCCGGCGGGGTCTGCAGCTGGCCGTGGGGAATGTGAAGCTCGCCCGGCCCGGGGCTCCGGCGGTGCAAGGTCGCCTGCTGGCGGGTCCGGTGCCACCTCGCGCGGCTCGTCCGCGCCCGGCGAGGGCCGCGGCTCGCTGGGCGGGGCCAGCGGCTCACCTGGTGAGGTCCCGGGCGTCACGGCTGGACCCGATCCGCCGCCAGCGCCTCGACGCAGCGCTCCGGGTGCAGGCAGGCGGTCTCCCGCCCCCCGGGCAGCAGGCGAAGGGGAGTTTCGCTCATCCGGCAGTCCTCCTCAGCGAACTCACACCGCGGATGGAACCGGCAGCCCGCTGGCGGCGAGATCAGGCTGGGCGGTGCCCCGGGATGGGCAGCAGTGATTCGCGAACGTACTCGAAGTCGGGTGCCGAGCGGACCAGCCCGAGCGTGTACGGGTGGCGGGGGTCCAGCAGGACCTCACGGACGTCGCCGCGCTCGACCAGTTGGCCGCCGTACATCACCGCGACCTCCTGGCAGATCTGGGCCACCACGGGCAGGTCGTGGGTGACGAACACCAGGCTCACCCCGGACTCGCGGCACAGCCGGGCCAGCAGGCGCAGGATCTGATCCTGGATGGTGACGTCCAGCGCGGTGGTCGGCTCGTCGCACAGGATGATCTCGGGCTCGCAGGACAAGGCGATGGCGATCATTACCCGCTGCCGCATCCCGCCGGAGAATTCGTGCGGGTAGGCCCGGAAGCGCCGCTCCGGGTCGGGGATGCCGACCCGGCGCATCAGCTCGAGCGCCCGCTCGGCGGCCCGGGCCCGGTTGTAGCCCAGGTGGACCTGCGGCCCTTCGGCGATCTGCCAGCCGACGCGCATCACTGGGTTGAGCGCGCTCATCGGCTCCTGGAAGATCATCGATATCTTCGGGCCGCGCATGCGGTTGAGGCTGGACTGATTCAGCTTCATCAGATCGGTGCCGTCCAGCAGGATCTGCCCGGAGGTGGCCCGGGCCTCCGGCGGCAGGACGCCGAGGATGGCCCGCAGCGTCATGCTCTTGCCCGAGCCGGACTCGCCCACCAGGCCCACGGCCTCGCCCCGGGGCACCTCGAAGGACACCCCGTCAACCGCCCGGACGACGCCGCGGCGGGTCGCGATCCGCACGTGGAGGTCGCGGACCTCGAGGAGCGGCGCGCTCATGACTGACCCGGCCGGAGCAGGTCGGCCAGGCCGTCGCCGATCAGCGACAGGCCGAGGCCGACGATGACGACGGCGAGCCCGGGGATGGTGGTGAGCTGCCAGTGCGTGGTCAGGAAGTTCTGCCCTTCGTTGATCATCGATCCGAGGTCGGCCGTCGGCGGCGCGATGCCCAGCCCGAAATAGCCGAGCGTCACGATGGCCAGCATGTCCTGGACGATGTCGGACATGGCGTAGATGAACGCCTGGGTGACGACGTTGGGCAGCAGGTGGCGGCCCATGATGCGGATGCTCGACAGGCCGCCGGCCTGTGCGGCGACCACATAATCCTGCCGTTTGGCGACCAGGATCTCGCCCCGGATGATCCGGGCGTAAGAAACCCACCCCACGGCGGTGATCGCGATGTAGATGCTGCGCTCACCCGCGCCGAGCACGAAGACGAGCGCGATGACCAGCACGTAGAAGGGGAACGCGACCACGATGTCGACCAGGCGCATGACGATCACGTCGACCCAGCCGCCGAAGTACCCGGCCACCGAGCCGAGGATCGTGCCGAGGACGAATGGGAACAGCACCGCGATGAACGCGATCTGCAGGTCGAGCCGCAGACCGTAGAGCAGGCGCGTCCACGTGTCCCGGCCGAGCTGGTCGGTTCCGAGCAGGTGCTGGGCACTCGGCCCGAGCAGCGATGCCCCGAGGTTCTGCGTATTGGGGTTGTAGGAGGTGAGCAACGGGGCGGCGATGGCCATGCCGAGGACGACAACGATGATCACGATCCCCGACATCAGCGCGGGCTGCCGGTACCACCGGCGGGCGTGGCGCCGCTGCTCCCGTTCGGAGAGCCCCGTCTCGTCGGGTACCGGTCCCGGCTGGACCGAGATCGCGCTCACCGGTCGAACCTCACTCGCGGGTCGAGCGCCGCGTACGACAGGTCCGCGAGCAGGTTGATGAGGACGACCATGATGGCGAAGACGAGCGTGACCCCCTGGACGACCGGGAAGTCCCGCTGGAAGATCGAGTTGATCATCAGCTGGCCGATGCCGGGTATCGCGAAGACGTTCTCAATGATCACTGTGGCGCCGATCAGGAAGCCGATGTTGATTCCGAGGACGGTGACCGCGGGGATTACCGCGTTGCGCAGGACGTGCCGCAGGAACAGCCGGTGGCCGGGCACTCCCTTGGACCGGGCCGTGGTGATGTAGTCGGCGCCGAGAACATTGAGCATGCTGGCCCGCAAACTGCGGATGAGTACCGGCGCCAGCGCGACCGCGACGGTCAGGGCGGGCAGGAACATCGAGCGCAGGTGGCCGCCGAACCCCGCTCCGTAGCCGCTGACCGGGAACACCCGCAGGGTGATGGCCAGCCCGTAGATGAGCAGGAACGCGACCCAGAACGAGGGCATGCCCAGCCCGACCAGCGGGATGGCCCGGACCACATGGTCGCGGATTCCGTCCCGCCGGCTGGCTGCGAGCATGGCCGCCGGCACGCTGATCGCGATAGCCAGTACCGCGCCGTAGATGATCAGCCACAGGGTGGGCGGCAGGTGGCTGCTGATCAGGCTCGACGTCGAGACGCCGTAGTAGAGGCTCTGGCCCAGGTTGCCGTGCACCAGGCGATCCAGGAAGAGCCAGTACTGGCTGGGCAGCGGCCGGTTCAGGCCCCACTCCTGGTGCAGGATCGCCACCGATTTCGGGGTGGCGTGGATGCCCAGGATGCTCAGTGCCGGATCGCCCGGGATCAAGTGGACCATGAAGAACACGATGATCGTCACGCCGAGGGCCACCGGCACCAGTTGCAGCAGCCGCCGGCCCACGAACGTCATCCGTCCCACCCGCGCGCCCTCCTTTCCTGAATTTTCCGCGCCGGACCGTTACTTGCTGAGCCAGACGTTCTCCAGGTGGTAGTTGCCGAGCGGGTGTCACGTAGAAGCCGTGCACGCTGGACGTGGTGGCGTAGGCGTACGGCGAGTAGTAGAGGAAGGCCATGAACGCGTCGCTCGCGGACTGCGACTGGATGTAGTTGTAGAGCGACTGCCGGGCCGGTGTTGAGAGGGTCTGCTCGGCGTCGTGCGTGTCCTTGACCACGGTGGGATTGTTGTAGGCGGTGAAGAAGGACTTGGCCCCCGAGGTCGGGTCGACGGCGAAGGTGGCCAGCTCGTCCGGGTCGGGGATGTCCATGGTCCAGTAGTCAGGTCATGTCGTACTTGAGGCTCTGGTAGTCGGTGGTCACCGTGTTCGGGTCCAGCGTCTGGATGTTCAGCTTGATGCCGAGCGGCTTGAGCTCGGATTGCAGGATCGTCGCGATGGTCGCGTCGTCGGAGAAGCCCGAGGAGACGAGGATCGTCGTGGAGAATCCGTGCGGCACGCTGGACTTGGCCATCTCCTGCTTGGGCGGCGGCCAGGTTGTACTGGAGGCCCTGGGTGGCCGGCTGGTAGAAGGGCACCTGCGGCGGGAAGAGCGAGTTCGCCGGCTTGCCGTTGCCGAACAGCACCGCCTTGACCAGCGCGGACCGGTTGACGGCCAGGGATATCGCCCGGCGGACGTGCACGTCCTGGAACGGCTTGGTCTGCTCGTTGAAGGCATCAGGTAGTCGGTCCGGGTCGAGTTGAACAGGCTCATTGTGACGTTCGGCGTGCCTTGCAGGGCGCTCACCGTCGACCAGGCCGGGAACTCGTCGACCTGGGCCTGGCCGCCCTTGAGCTGCAGTTCCCTGGTGTTGTCGCTGGGCACGTCGGTCCAGGTGACGCTGTTCAGGTAAGGCTTGCCCTTCTGCCAGTAGTTCGGGTTGCGGACCAGCTTGAGCGCCGAGCCCTTGTGCCAGTAGTCCCACTTGAACGGCCCAGTGCCGACCGGGGCGTTGTAGAACTGGGTCTCGGTCTTGCCGCCGTAGTTGGCCGGGCACGATCGCGTTGGAGAACAGGGACAGGTCGGCGAGCAGCGGCGCCCACGGGTACTTGAGCGTGATCACGACGGTGGACGGCGTGGGGTCGGCAACGGACTTGATCGCCGTGTCGATGTAACCCCAGCCCTTCGCGGCGGCGCGCGCCTGGTCGAGCGAGAACTTGACGTCCGCGGACGTCATCGCCTTGCCGTTGGAGAACTTCACCCCGGGCCGCAGGGTGAAGGTGTAGGTCTTCTTGTCCGCCGAGACCGTGTAGCTGGTCGCAAGCCACGGCATGACGCCCTTGCCGTTCGGCGTCACCGTGTACAGCGGCTGGAAGATCTGCTCGAAGACCCAGATCGACTCGTTGTCGAACACGGTGGTGTTGTTCATCGACTGCGAGTCCTGCGTCCGGGCGATGACCAGGTCGCCCCCGCTGGCCGGGGAGCCGCTCGCGCTTCCCGATGAGGCCGACCCGCACCCGGCCAGGACGGCCAGAGCGCTGATCACCGCTAGGGCCATCGTTGCTGTGGTTCGGTGCTTCACGGTAGCTCCCTGTAGTGGCCGGGGCGCACCTGGGTCGGTCGCGTGGCGGCGGCCGGTACGCACGGCGGGGCAAGGCGGAACAAACCTTTGTCTTAGCACCATGGAGGCAAACTCGCCGGTTGTAAATAGCGGATAATGCCTGGAACGAGAGTTTTACCTCTCTGTAACGCGTTGCATTGGGCTATGACATTCCGCTCCGTTCGTCACGTGCTGTAGCGTTTCACGCCGTGCCCAATGTCCTTGCCTGTGTCGCCGAGCTGGCCGCCATCAGCGGCCTGCCGGGCGCCGAAGTACTCGCTGATCCCCGCTACGACCGGGTCGTGCAGGAGCTCGCCCGGGAGGTACCGGCGAACCCGGACGGCCCGGACGGCCCGGACGGCCTCAACGGCCCGGGCGGCCTCAACGGCCCGGGCGGCCTCAACGGCCCGGGCGGCCTCAACGGCCCGGGCGGCCTCAACGGCCCGGGCGGCCTCAACGGCCCGGGCGGCGCGGCCGGCCTGGGCGGCGCCGCCAGCCCCAGCGGGCCGGGCGGTGGCCTGACCCGCCGGGTCGCCGAGCTGGTGCAGGCCGTCGAGCAGGGCACGCGGTCGCCCTCGCCGGCCAACCTTGACCTGCTGGCCGCCTACGAACGGCTGGACCGGCTCGGCCGGCCGCTCAACGCCGTCGCGTCCGTGGTCGGTGCCCCCGACCGTGTCGAAGGCGGCCCGGGAGCCGGGCGCCCGGTCGCGGTCAAGGACATCATCGCGGTGGCGGGCGTGCCCACCCGGTGCGGCAGCCCGTCGAGTGATCCGGAACCGGCCAGCCTCGACGCGGCCCTGGTGCACCGCCTGCGGGGCGCCGGATACGAGGTGTTCGCGACCACCCAGTGCCTGGAGTACGCGGCCGGCTTCGCGCACCCCGAGATCGGCGACACACGTAATCCGCGGGACCCGTCCCGCACCTCCGGCGGCTCGTCCGGCGGATCGGCCGCCGTCGTCGCGGCAGGCGTATGCGATCTGGCCGTCGGCACCGACACCGGCGGGTCGGTGCGGATCCCGGCCGCCTACTGCGGGGTGGTCGGATTGAAGCCCAGCTACGGGCGGGTGCCGGTGGACGGGGTGTTCGCGTTGTCGCCGAGCTGCGATCACGTCGGCACGCTCACATCCACCGTGGCCGGCGCGGCCGAGCTCCTGGCCGTGATGGCCAGCCCAGATGCGCCGGGCGGGGTCGATGCCCCACCCGGCGCGCCATCCGCGGCGCCCGTCCCGCCCGATCCGTCCGTACCGCCCGCGGTGCCCGTACCGCCCGCGGTGCCCGTACCGCCCGCGGTGCCCGTCCGGCCGCGGTGCCCGCACGGCCCGCGGCGCCGGCGTTCACGGTCGGCCTGCTGGCCGGGCAGCTGACCGACCGGTCGGTGACGGTGGAAGTGCACGAGGCGATCCGCGCCGCGCTCGGCCGCCTGGCCGACGCCGGCTGGGAGATACGGGAGCTGACCGCCCCGTGGCTGGACCGGCTGGCCGACTGGGAAGAGATACTCGCCGTGATCGTGGCCTACGAGGCGTGCCTGGTCCACGCCGACCGTGATACAAGCCGCTACGCCGAGGGCACCCGGGCGCTGCTCGCCTTCGGGGCATCGGTCAGCGACGCGCAGTACGCCCGGGCCCTGCAGCAGCGGACGGAGCTCGCGGCCGCGATCGAGGCCAGCCTGGCGGAAGTTGACGTGCTGGCCGGCCCGACCGTCGGCTATCAGGCTCCCGAGGAGGATCCGCCGTTCGGGGTGGGCGAGGACAACGGCGAGGGCCGCTTCACCGGCCCGTACAACCTGTCCGGCCACCCCGCGGTGTCGCTCCCGGTACGCGTGGCCGGCCTGCCGGTTGGCATACAGCTAGCTGGATCCTTGGACGGCGACGACGCACTGCTCCGCGTCGCGGCCGCGGCCGAAAGCCTGATCAGCCCCATCGAAGGGAGACCTGGGGTATGACACCTACGGTGCGTTACCGCACGATCGACATGGCCGGTATCGGCGTCCCGGTGATCGAGCTGACCGGCAGCGCGGATGGGCCACGGCTCACCGTGCTGGCCGGAGTCCACGGCTGTGAGTACGCGCCGATGGCCGCAGTGCGCCGCTGGACGCGGGAACTGGCCGAGCGTGACGTCCGTGGCAGCGTCCTCGCCGTGCCGGTGCTGAACGTGCCGGCGTTCCGGGCCCGTAGCCCGTTCGTCAGCCCCGGCGACGGCAAGAACCTCAACCGGTGCTTCCCCGGTGACCCGGCTGGCACGGTCTCCGAGCGGCTGGCGCACGCCGCGTTCACCGAGCTCATCACCGGTTCCGATGCCGTCATCGACGTGCACGCCGGCGACATGGTCGAGGCACTGGAGCCGTTCGCTCTCTACGACGCGGGACCCAGCGAGGTCAGGGCGCTGGAACTGGCGACCAGGTACGGGCTGGGTTACGTCATCCGCCAGGAACCGGGGCCGGACCGTGCGGTCGGCGGCACCACCAGCGCGGCCGCCGCCGGTCTCGGCATCCCGGCCATCATCGCCGAGGCGGGCGGCTGCGGCCTGGTCGAGCAGGCCGCCGTCGAGACACACGTTCGCGGGCTCAACCGGATTGCCGCGGTGCTGGGCGTGGCCGCCGACCCGGCGGCCGACGGCGGGCCGGACCGGCCACCCATCCAGCTCCGGCGCTTCCTCTGGCTGCGGTGTAAGGACGAGGGCTGGTGGGAACCGGCCGTCCGGTCAGGCGAGGCGGTGAGCGAAGGGCAGATGCTCGGGACGGTCAGCAGCCTCGATGGCGCCGACGTCCTGCAGTCGATCACCGCTCCCGCGGCCGGCGTTCCGATGTTCGTGACCAGCTCACCCGCGGTAGCCGCGGACGGCTTGCTCCTCGGGCTCGGAGCCCCCTGAGATCGTTGTCGGCGCGGGGGACGGTTACCTCTGGGCCGGGGTACTGGGTGGGTCAGATCGGGTATTGGGTGGGTCCGGTGGTGTAGGTGCGGCCGGATGGGGTGGTCCAGGTGTGGTGGCCGGGCTGGTGCTGGTCGAGGCGCCAGCCGGGGGCTTGTTTGGCGTGGTGGTGGTGTCTGCAGCGGGCGCCGGCGTTGCACGCGCAGGTCCGGCCGCCTTGGTCGTAGGGCACCGCGTGCTCGAAGTCGCAGCCGCGGGCGTGCCGGCGGCACGGCGGCCAGGTGCATTCGCCGTCGCGGATTTCGACGAGGTGGCGGAGCCGGTCGCTGGGCTGGTACCCGGCGGACTCGGTTGGGTGGGGGGGGTGGGGATTGCTTGGCGGGTTTCCGGCCGCGCGAAGCTGTGCGTGTTACGACGGGTTGCGTGTTTGGGCTGGGTAGCGCTGCTGGGGTTGGGTGGGGGGAACGGGGATGGTATCTGCGTTCGCGGTAGCGGTAGCGGGTGAGGGACGCTGGATGCGCTTTGAACACGACCGTTGTGGGCAAATGTCAGTTGGGACGCAGAAGCGCTGCTGGAGTTTGGCTCCGAGGGTTGTGCTTGTTCCTCAGCTAGCGCTGATCAGCCACACGTGGGAGTCGACTTGTTGAACACGGCTTGGACACCCGTGCGGTGGTAGCCGCCACCGGTAGCGCCGGTTGATGCTGGTGATCAGCACGTCGGGCTGAGGTGCTGGGTTGACCTGTACGTTTCCGCCGCCACCTTGTCCTTGATGGCCTGGATGGCCTTCCGGGACGGGACGGTGTAGACGTATGCTTCGTTCGTTCCTCTTTTCCGCATGCGGCGGATGGTGAAGCCGAGGAAGTCGAAGCCCTCGTCGATGTGGACCACGCGGGTTTTCTCTTCGGCCAGCCGCAGCCCCAGCGGGGCCAGGACGGCGGCTGCCTCGGCGCGCAGTGCCTCGGCGTGTGGCGCTCGCCGCTGACCATGACGACGAAGTCGTCGGCGTAGCGGATGAGCCGCCAGTTGCCCAGGCCGTTCCTGCTGCGTTTGTTCCGCTGCTCGCGTGCATCGGTTGCTGCCATTGCCGGGCGAAGTGCTCGTCCAGCGCCGACAGCGCGATGTTGGCCAGCAGCGGGGAGAGTATCCCGCCTTGCGGGGTGCCGGTCAGGAGTCTCTTCCCGGTTGCCGGTCGGCGTCATGACCCCGGCTTTGAGGAACGACTTGACCAGCGCGCAGCACCCGCTTGTCCTTGATCGCGCCCGCAAGCGGTCCATCAGGGCGGTATGGTCGATCTCGTCGAAGCACGCCCTGATGTCAGCCTCCAGGACCCAGTGGTAACTCCTGGTGCCTGAGACAGGTGGATCTCGGCATATCGCGTCCTGCGCGCGGCGGCTCGGCCGGAACCCGTACGAGCACGGCTGGAAGTCCGCCTCGAAGATGGGTTCCAGGACCAGCTTGAGCGACGCCTGGACTACCCGGTCGGCGAGGGTGGGGATCCCGAGTTTGCGGAGCTTGCCGTTCTTCTTCGGGATCATCACCTGCCGGACCTGGCACGGCCGGAACTCACCGGACTTCAGCGAGTCCCGGATGCTCGGCCAGGAACGCTCACGCCCCCGACCCGGTTCTCGATCGTGGGCGACCGTGGCCCGTCGATGCCGGGCGTCCTCGCCCCCGCGTTGCCCGCACGCGCATCCACGCCTCGGCCAGGAAGTCCGGGTCATAGACGAGGTTGAACAGGTCACCGAACCGGCGGGAGGGATCTTCTCCCGCCCAGCGGTGCAGCTTGGCCTGCATCCTCCGTACCGTGCGCCGCCGGCCGCCAGGCGCAGCCGGGCACGAGCGCCGGGATTCCCCGGCGCGTCTTCGGGCATTGCAGCTCCTCCCTGATCTGGCACGCTGCCGCCCTTCCCCATGTGACCGGCTTTCCCTGGCCCCGGAGTACTACGGCGGCTCCGCCCCGCCCGCGCCTTCGGCTGGCATCGCGCCTATCCGCCCCGCCCCCAGGCAAGGAGGCAGAGACCGGAACGGTCACGGGCGGTTCCCGCGTTCACTGCTGACCGGTCGGCGGGTTAGGCACCCGGCTCTGCCCCTGCGGCATCGCCACGGCTACGCCGCAGCCTTTCGCCGTGGCCTCTCATCCCAGGCGGCAAAGACCCGGACAGGAGTTCCCCGCCCCGTGCATGACAGGGCGGGTGCGCGCCGCTAACCAGCCCATATCCACCGGGTTTGAGCTGGTGCAACCTAAAGAGGCGTAACAGCACCGGTTCCTCGCGTATACCTTCCCGCCTAGCTCACCGCGCCCGGCCCATCCGGCAGTGCCGGGCCGACGCGACTTTGTCGAGGCTGCTCCCGCCCTCCCCGGCGACCCCCGGATCAGGCTGCCTCCAGCTTCACCCCGCCGCTGCGACGGCAAGGCGATGGACGGTCTTTCACCTCCATCCGAAAACAACAGCGCCTCGGGCGCACTCCCGGTGGTCGCAGCCGGTGACGGCGAGCGGGCCGATGTCGATGCTGTAGTCCCGCCCGGCGGGGCCGGGGGTGGTCAGCCGCCACCGGCCGTGCCCGCCTGGGCCGGGCGGCCCGTGGTCGTCTTCTGGGGTGAAGGCGGGGCCGTCTCGGTTGCTGTTTCCGCTGGTCCCGGTGGTGTTACTGCCGGGCGGGTGGTGCGGGGCGTGCGCAGCCGTGGGCGGCGGGGTGGCCGTGCTGGTCGGTGATGGTCAGGCACCAGGTGGTGCGGGGGTTGCTCGCGGCGGCGTCGGCGAGGGTGCGGGCGAGGGCGGGGTCGATGGGGCCGAGGCCGTGGGCGTCGCCGGGCCGGTCGGCCAGGCCGAGCAGGGTGGCCAGCGGGATGGTCAGGTTGATCCGCGCGGCCAGCCCGGTCTCTGGCGTGCCGCTGGCGTCTGGTCTGCCGGTCCCGGCCGGGGCTTGCCGGGGGCAGGCGGGGTGGGTTCTGGGGCCCGGCCGCTGCCCGGGGCCTCGCCTGGCGGCGTCCCGGCACCCCGGGTGCCCCGGGCCGCCGGTGCCGTCACCGGGCGGCGGGCCGCCTGATCCGGTCCGGGCTGCCCGCCGCGTGCCGGGTCCGGCGGGCGTGTGCCGTCCTCACCGGCCGGGCGGGTGCCGTGGCTCACCGGGTCTGCCGGGTGGGGCCGGTCACTGTCGGCTGCCGGGCGGGAGGCGGGAGTCTTTGCCGAGGAGGAAGTCGAGGTAGGCGCGGACCCGGAGCTGGTCCATGGTGCCGTCCAGGCCGGATGCTCTCAGTTCCCGGGCCCGGGCGCTGATCAGCTGGTCGGCGGCCAGCGCCTGGTCCGGCGGCAGGCCGTACCCGCACAGCGCCGCGGTGCCGGCGTCTTCGCGCCACAGCTCGACGCGGGCGTCCTGCTGCGCCTTCTCCCGCCGCAGCCGGGCCGCCTGCGGGTCGATGGCCACCACCGCCTGGGCGATCGCGGCGCGGATCTGGCCCGGGGTTTTCCCGGCGATGCCGGGCAGCACCAGCGCCTCCGCCTGAGCCGCGCCGGCGTCATCGAGGACCTGGGTGGCGTCGGAGATGATCCGCGCCTTGTACGCGTCGATGGCGCCGTCATACAGCGCGCGGGCCGTGCCGGGCAGCCGGGCGGCCAGGTCATAGGCGAGGGTGAGGGTCTTCCCGGCGGCCACCCCGGAGGTGGCGGTCGCGGCGGCCAGCTCGTCACCGCAGAACGGGTCCCACACCCGCGGCATCCCCGCGGGCCCGGCCGGGGCGCAGCCGGCGGCGGGACGGCGCCGGATCAGCTCCGCGACCACCGCCAGCCTCCGCGCCGCAGCCCGCGATTCCTGCCGCTGCCAGAACCCCAGCACCCCGATCAGCGCATCATCAGCCGCCCCGGCACACCGGCCATCCGGCCCGGTCACCTCATCGGCGACCGCCGCAAACACCGGCTCCGGCGGCGCCTGATCCAGCACCCCGCCCGACACGAACTCCCCGGCGCGGCCAGCCGCCCCCGCCTCACTGGCTGCCCCCGCCTGGCCGCGTGGCCCCGCCTCACTGGCTGCCCCATCTCTATCGGGGATGGTGCGGGACCGGTCGAGCACTTCTTTGGCGAGGGCGACAAGGTCGTGCAGGTCCGCGGGCCCCGAACCAGCGGCGAGCAGGTCCGGGTTCGCATGCCCGGCCACCACCTCGGCCCGAGCGGCCGGGCTCGGGCCGGGCGCATCACAAATGGTGAGGTAGCCCAGCGCACGCTGCAGCATTAACAGCGCGTCCGCCGTGCACGACGGCTGGGCCGAGCGGCTGCTGTCGCACATGCTGGTCACCTCCTTCCGCCTGATCCCGGGCGGGTCGATTTCTAGTTCGATCCTAGCGGTGGGGTCCGACAATCCTGGGCTCCGGGCAACGGGGCTCGCAAACTGCGCTATCCGCTTCGGGACCTTGTCGGCGCAGGTGACGGTGGCCGGTTGGCCGGGGACTCTGGCGGGTAGTTCATCGGGACAAAGCGGTCCCTTCGGTCGTCGCCTGATATCAGCGGCGCACGGGGGCCGCGGCCGAGCGAAGGCGAAGGGCCGCCATGGCTGAAAAAGTCGCCCGACAGTACGTGGTTGACCGGTTGCGGCGCATAGGGATGTCGCAGGCAGCTGACGAGGCCGCGCGGGTTCTTCCGGATCCGGTCGATCTTGGCCAGGTGGGGGTCTTCTGCGAGCAGCATGGTCTTTCCCGCGACGAGTGGATCGACCGGATGGGCGGCAGCCCCTGACCCCGCCCGGGCGGCGTGGCCCGGGCGGGTGGCCCGGGCGGCGTGGCCCGGACGGGCCCCTCCCGGACGGCCCTCCCGGATGGCCCTCCGGGATGGCCCCTCCCGGACGGCGTGTCCCGGGCGGCGGTGAGCCGCTGATGGACCCGGCGGGGGGATGGTCCGGCCCGGTCACCGAGCACGCCAGCGCGGCGGACGTGTCACCCGGCGCGGCCAGCGGGGGCAGGGTGGCGAAGGTCGGCTGGTGCATGGCCAGTGCCTGGAGGTCGAGGAAGTCGGTCAGGTCGTTGGCGTTGGCGTCGCGGAAGGTCAGGGCGGGGAGGTTCCACTTCCGTTCGATCATGGCCAGGATCGACGTGTGGTCGTAGACCATGTGGCTGACGTAGTCCGCTTGGCGTAGGGGGACACCACCACCGCCGGTACCCGGAACCCGTAGCGGGCGAAGCCGTCATAGATGCTCTCACCCGGCTGGACCAGGGGCGGGACGGCGTCGGGGGCGAGGGTCGGCGGCGGCGGTACGTGGTCGTAGTAGCCTCCGTGCTCGTCGTAGACCAGCACGAAGAGAGTGCGCGGCCACAGCGGCGAGGCGCCCAGCGCGTGCACCACCTCGGCCAGCAGCGCCTCGCCGACCACGATGTTCTGCGGGTTCTCCTGCGACTCGGTCCCGTAGTCGGGGTCGAGGAAGCTGAACGCCGGCAGGGCGCCCGCGGTGGCGTCGGCGAAGAACTGCGAGAACTTCTTGGTAATGGACGGCCTCGGTCGCCGCGTCGTTGACCGGGAACAGCTCGGGCGTGGCCCCGGTCGGGTAGCTCGCGACATAGTTCGTCCAGCTGATGCCGTGCGCGTCCAGCTGGTTGAAGATCGTCCGGCCGCGGGGCAGGAGCAGGCTGACGTCCGGAATCGTGTTCGGGATATCGTCGGTCATCCCGACCGAGGTCGCGGCGATGACGTAGCGGCGGTTCGGGTCGGTCTGGCCCATGACCGAGGAGAACCAGCGGTCACCGATGGGGAAGCTTCGTCGCCAGGCTGTAGGTGAAGGGCAGATCGTCACCGGTCCAGTAACCCATCGCGACCCCGCCGACGATCTCAGAGCTGATGGGCTGATCGGCGTGCGGACGAAGCCGTCCATGGCGCCGTTGTCGTACGCGTTGTGGCTGGCCATCCACTCCTGGCTCGGCCGGGACGGCAGCTGGCAGGTGGTGGGCATGCGGAAGGCATGCTGGATGCGGCCGTCGGGGTAGGGTTGGTGGCGGCTGGCTGGCCGCTGGCATCCAGGGTGAATCCGTCCCCCGGCCCAGCATGCCGAACATGTTGTCGAACGAGTGGTTCTCAAGCATCAGGACCACGATGTGGTCAATGCCGGGCAGCGTGTCAGTCCCGGCGGCCAGATCCGGAAATGGCCGGGACCGGGGAGCCGCAGCGCCGTATGGCCCAGAGTCCGGAGCGCGGCGGCCTGGCGGGAGGTCAGCGCGGTGGCCCGAGCGCGGCGGGCGTGGCGCCGGGCGGCACGCGGCAGCTGCGGAGCACGGCCGGGGCGACCGCTCCGGCGCAGCATCTGGCGGGCGCGGCCCAGGAACCGGCGGCGGCTCAGCGGCGCGCGGCGGCCGTGGCCGCCCGGATCAGGAGTCGGCATGTCTTGAGTCATGGCGCACTTTCCTGGGCTGGCCCGGGCAGGCCGGGCGGCGAACGGGGCAGGACATCGGTGACCTGTGGGCGAGGGTCGCACACCACCGTGAGAACTTGAGGTGCCCGGGAGCGAACGGCCGCTTGCCCTGAAATGAACATCCAACTGGCACCTACCGTCAAGATGCAACAGGCTCACGCGGACTGAGGGCCGGCTCCTATCCGTGCCGCCGGAACAGCTGATCGAGGCTGGCCGGACCATGGCCGAAGACGGCGGCGGCCAGCGCCAGCAGCGCCACTACGGTGATCGTCACCGTGACCAGCAGCGCCACTACGGTGATCGTCACCGTGACCAGCAGCAGCCGCCTGGATCGCCGCTCCGGCGCTACCGCCTGGCTGGCGAAGTGACCGAGGGCCCAGACCAGCGGGACCATGGCCAGCACGATCACGCCGACGACAGGTTCCGATCGCAGCGCGCCCACGCCGAGAGCGGCGAACGCGATAGCGGTCCGCGCCCAGGCCAGGCTGGTTCGTTCGCGGGCCAGGCCCGGATCGACGTCCTCGGGATCATCGGGCAGCACGGGGGCGGCCTTACCGGTTGGCCGAGACCAGCACGACCGCCGCGGACGTCAAGGCGACGGCCGTGATGGCCGCGGCCAGAATGCGCGGCAGCAGGGACCGGGGCAGCGGCTGGCCGTGGCGCAGGGCCGCTTGGGTCCGCCGCCATTCCCAGTAGGCGGTCACGGACACGGCTGCGCCGAGCGCGATCAGCGGCACGCCGAGCACGTGACGTCCCCACGGGACGCCCGGGAACGGCGGCAGCAGCTGAACGATTCCCAGGCCGGCGACAACCAGGGCCAGCGCGGTCCGGTTCCAGGCCAGGAACGTGCGCTCGTTGGCCAGCGTGAACCGGGCATCCGGCTCCGTACCCGGATCCGGTGCCTGCGGCTGGCGATCGTTGCGGCCGTCGCCAGCCGTCCCTCCTTCGACCACGCCCGGCCGATGCCGGGGAAGATCCCGGGTCCACGACGTCATCGTCGCACTATGAACGCGCGGCTCGGTCACGACTGGGCCCGGATGTGAAGGCGTTCTCGATATCTTCCCGGTTGACCGGCGGCCCCGGGAGGTCGATGGGGCCGTTCCAGGCCAGCCCGTTGACGAAGATGGCGAGCTGGCGCCGGGCGATCTGCGCCCAGTCGGGGCCGTGGGGCAGTGGCTGGGTGATGAGGGCGCTGAAGACGATCACGTCGGTCGCGTTGACGGCGGCGCGGATGCTGTGGTCGGCGCGGCCGCGTTGGATGAACTGGTCCAGACGGCGGTTGATGGCCAGGCGCGCTTCCACGGAGTCGGGGCTCATCAGCGGGGGAGCGCCGTGCAGCGGCAGGACGAGATGATCGGCGATGGCCAGGGTGCGCGACAGGAAATCGGCGATCGCGTCCAGGCCCGGGAGGTCCCGGCCGGCGATGTCGTCGAGGATCTCGTTGAGCAGGCCATAGGCGCGGTGCTCCAGATCGTGGAGCAGGGCCTCCCGGTCAGCGTAGCGGCGGTAGAGCGTCCCGACCCCGACTCCGGCCTCCGCGGCGATGGTCGCCAGCGGGACATTGCGTCCCTCCCGCAGCATCGCTGAGATCGCCGCCACGAGGACGCGCTCGCGGTTGGCCTCGGCGTCGCGCCGGGGGCGGCGCCGCGGCCGGCGGACGGCCCGGGACCGGCGTCGCCCGCCTCGTGCGCCGACTCGCGGGCTGGTTCGTGCGCCGCTTCGCGGGCTGGCTCGTGCGCCGCTTCGCGGGCTGGCTCGTGCGCCGCTTCGCGGGCTGGCTCGTGCGCCGCTTCGCGGGCTGGCTCGTGCGCCGCTTCGCGGGCTGGCTCGTGCGCCGCTTCGCGGGCTGGCTCGTGCGCCGCTTCGCGGGCTGCCTCGTGCGCCGCTTCGCGGGCTGCCTCGCGGGCTGCCTCCCGGTCGCCCTTGGCCCGCTGGTGGCATCGCTACCATCCGCACTCCTCTACCGGACGAAAAGTTCCGTTTAACACGTGCCGTTCCCCGATGATCCGCATACAGTAGCGTTAGCCGGACGAAAAATTCCACTTTTATTACCCTTAGGAGTCGACCATGCAGATCGGGATCCTGGGCACGGGGAACGTGGCGCAGACCCTCGCGCGGGCCTGGTCCGCGGCTGGCCACCAGGTCATCCTGGGTTCGAGGCAATCGGCGTCGACGGACCCCGCCTCGAGCGGCGACCTTGGCGCCCCGGTTACGTCGTCGCTCGTCGCCGCCGTGACCGGCAGCGAGGTCGTCGTTAACGCCACCCCGGGCTCTGCGTCGGTGCAGGTCGCCGAGGGCATCGGAGCCAGCGCATTCGCGGGCAAGGTCCTGGTCGACGTGGCGAACGCGGTCACGCCCACCTTCGAGCTCGTGTACCCGAACTCCAGCCTGGCCGAGAAGCTCCAGGCCGCGCTGCCGGAGGCCCGGGTGGTCAAGACGATGAACACCGCCGCGATGCCGGTCATGACCGAACCCGGTGTCCTGCCGCCGAGCAGCGTGTTCCTCTCCGGTGACGATGCCGGCGCGAAGGCGACGGTCACCACCCTGCTCGCAGACCTCGGGTGGCCCGGTGAGTCCGTGGTCGACCTCGGCGGAATCGCCTCCGCGCGCGGCCCCGAGCACTACTTCCTCATGTTCGCGGCCCTCATACAGTCGCTCGGCACGCCGACGTTCAACATCCGGGTCGTCACCTGAGGCGCACGTACCTCCGATAGCCAGCTCACGAAGAGGAGTGACCCTGATGACCACCAGCAATACGGCCCCCGAGGCCGGGGAACCCCAGCCGATCCCCTCAGACGATCTCCGGCGGGACCTGACGGTGGCCCGCGCCGACGACGACAGCCGGCCTCACCTGTCCATCGCCGGCGATACCTACACCGTCCTGGTGTCCGGCGAAGACACCGGCGGCCGCTACACCCTGATCGACATGCATGTCCCGCCGGGCGGCGGCCCGCCTCCCCACCGCCACGACTTCGAGGAGATGTTCACCGTCCTCGACGGCGAGCTGGAGGTCACCTTCCGCGGCACCACCTACGTCGCCCAGGCCGGGGTGACGGTCAACGTGCCCGCTAACGCTCCCCACCAGTTCCGCAATTCGTCGGCCGGAGCCGTGCGCCTGCTGTGCATGTGCGCGCCCGCGGGCCAGGAAGAATTCTTCGCCGCCGTCGGCGATCGCGTTGCCGGCCGGACCGCGCCGCCTCCGGACCTTGACGCCGCCGCCCGGGCGGCCCGGATGGCCAAGGCCAAAGAACTGGCTCCCTTTTACCGGACCGAGCTTTAGCGGTGAGGCCGGGCGGGAAGATCAAGATCCGGCCCCGCAAGGAGCCGGGTGGCATGCGTACCCAACAGCAACCGCGAGGGGATCATCGATGGCAGACAACATCTATTCGGTCAGCGAGATCGTCGGCTACCTCCACCGAGGGCATCGACGATGCCATCCGGGGGGCCGTCGGCCGGGCCGCGAAGACCTTGCACAACCTCGACTGGTTCGAAGTGGTCGGCATCCGCGGCCACATCGAGGACAACCGGCTCAGCCACTTCCAGGTCACGCTGAAGGTCGGTTTCCGGCTGGACGAGCCGGAATCCTGACCTGGCGCCTGCGAGCGCGGGAGGCCGCGGCGGCCAGCGCGGCCAGGACCCCGGCGCCGGCCTCGGCGGCCCACGCGCGATGGAAGTCGCCGAGCGTGTGGACCGGGGCGGTTCCGAGGAGCACCACGACCAGGGCGACACCGACCGCGCTGCCGACCTGCCGCGACATGTTCAGTACCGCGCTGCCTGTCGTCGCGCGGCTCGGTGCGAGCGTGCCCGCCGCGGCGAACAGCGGTGCCTGCGTGAGTCCGGCCGACGCGCCGCCGACCAGCAGCCCGGGCAGCAGGCCCGCGGCGTAGGCCGGGTGGGCCGGCGCCATGGCGATCCAGCACACCGCCGAGACGGCCATGAGTGAGGCGCCGGCCACGGCTGGCCCGGTCCGGCCCAGCCGGGACGAGATGCGCCCGGCGTTGACCGCGAACAGCGCGGCGGTCGCGGGCCCGGGGGTGATCGCCAGCCCGGCCCGCACCGCGCTGTAGTGCCACTGCCCTTGCAGGAAGAGGACGATGGTCAGCAGGAATACCGCGAAGCCGACGAAGTAGGCGAACAGCGCGATCGAGGCGAACGTGAAGTCGCGGCTGGCGAACAACGTCCGCTCGATCAGTGCGTGCGGGTGGCGCAGCGTGCGGGACACAGTCAGCCCGATCGCGATCACGGCCGCCGCGAGCAGGGCGGCGGTGCGGGGGTCGGTCCAGCCCCAGACCGGGCCCTGGACGGTGGCCAGGATGAGCAGCGTCACCGCCGCGAGCAGCAGGATCGCCGATCGGCCGTCGGGCAGCCGTGCTCCCCGCGCGGCCCGGACCTCAGGCAGCACCCGCCACCCGGCGAGCAGGGTGACCGCCCCGATCGGCACGTTGATCAGGAAGATCCAGCGCCAGCTGGCGCCGACCAGGAGGCCGCCGACCGGCGGCCCGGCGGAGCCGGCCACGGCGGCGACCCCGGCCCAGATGCCGACCACCGTCGCGTGCTGGCGCCGGGGGAAGGCCGGGTAGAGCAAGCCGAGCGAGGTCGGCACGATCATGGCCGCGCCGACCGCCTGCACCGCCCGGGCCGCGACGAGCACACCGAGCGACGGGGCCGCCGCGCCGGCCGCCGAGGCGAGCGTGAAGACGGCGACCCCCGCAAGCAGGAAGCGACGCCGCCCGAAGTGGTCGGCAAGCCGCCCGGCCGGCACCAGCAGCGCGGCGAACACGACCGCGTAGGCGTTCAGCACCCACGACAGGCCAGACAGATCCGCTCCGCCGAACGACCGGCCGATGGCCGGCAACGCCACGTTGACGATGAACAGGTCGAGCTGGGCCATGAAGGCCACCGCCGCGAGCACGGCCAGGATCCGCCAGCGACGGGGGTGGCCGGCGTCCGCCGGATCCGTCTCGCGGTGCGGCCCGGGCGTGGCGCGCGGGCCGGCCCCGGGGGGCGCCAGCTCACGAGACGCATCGTCGGCGGTCCTGGCCATGGGCGCTCCCCGGGCGTAGGCATCAGCAGTTCAATGAACGAACTTGCCTTACCTAACCACAGAATGGAAGTTCGGTCAACGAACTAAGATTGCGCTACAATGGGTGGCATGCCACTGCCCAAGGACTACGCCGGCCAGCAGTGCTCGCTCGCCCGCACGCTGGAGATCATCGGCGAGCGCTGGACGATGCTGATCGTGCGCGACGCGTTCTTCGGGGTGCGGCGGTTCGGGGACTTCGTGGAGCACCTGGGCATCCCGCGCGCCGTTCTGTCCGAGCGCCTCGGGTCGCTTACCGAGGCGGGCGTGCTGGCCCGGACCTCAGGCGCGCACGGCCACACCGAGTACGTGCTGACCGGCAAAGGGCTCTCGCTCTGGCCCGCCCTGCGCAACCTGGTCGCCTGGGGTGACGAGCACTACTCGGAGACCGGCCCGCGCCGGATCTTCCGGCACGCGGCCGACGGTGGCGCGGTGCCCGCCAGCGGGACGTGCGGCGCCTGCGGTGCGGAGGTGCCGGTGCAGGAGACCGTGGTCGCCCCCGGGCCCGGCCTGGCCAGCGGGCCGGCCGGGGCCGATACGGTCAGCGTGGCCATGGCCACCCCGCACCGGCTACTCGAGCCGATCCGCGGCTGACTCAGTGACCCGGTCCCGGGGTCAGGCCTGACACAGGATCTCAGGGTGCAGGACGGCGAACCAGCCGTCTTCGGCCGCGCCCCACTCGCGCCATCCCTCGGCCAGCCGGTCCAGGTCCGCGGCGGTAGCCATGCCGCGGGCGATGGCCTGCTCGGCGAGGGCGGACTTCACCACGCGCTCGCTCCACGTGCCGCTCCAGTAGGCGCGCTCCTCAGGCGTGGCGAAGCACCAGGCGGACGCGGTGCACGTCACGTCGGTAAAGCCGGCCTCGCGCGCCCAGGCGTGCAGCCGCCGGCCGGCGTCCGGCTCGCCTCCGTTGGCCCGGGCCACCCGCCGGTACAGCGCGAGCCATTCGTCCAGGGCCGGAATGGCCGGATACCAGGTCATCGCCTCGTAGTCGGCGTCGCGCGCCGCGACCAGGCCGCCCGGCACGCACACCCGCCGCATCTCCCGCAGGGCCAGCACCGGGTCGGCCACATGCTGGAGCACCTGGTGGGCGTGCACGACATCGAACGAGCCGTCGGGGTAGCTGAGCGCGTGGACGTCGGCGACCGCGAAGGTCATGTTGCCCAGGCCGCGGCGCGCCGCGGTCTCCCGGGCCTCGGCCAGGGATCCGGCCGCGGCATCGACGGCGGTCACCGGCCCGGGCGCGACGCACTCGGCCAGGTCCGCGGTGATGGTGCCGGGCCCGCAGCCCACGTCGAGCAGCGACATGCCCGGGGTCAGCTTCCCGAGCAGGTACGCGGCCGAGTTCTCGGCGGTGCGCTGCCGGTGCGACCGCATGACCGACTCGTGGGTGCCATGGGTGTAGATGGCGCGGGGCCCAGTCATACGTGATCGCCTTTCCTCGCGGACATTGCGGTGCTCACCCCGTTAGCCTACGGTTGTGCTCAGATCACGGACAAGTATGTCCCGCATACTGAGACACCAATTATTGTCCCGCCTGCGAATATTTGCGATCTCCGTTAAATATTTCTCCGGGCGAGAATCAGGGATGACCGGGGGCAAGGTGCCGCCCCGCGCCGTCAGCGGTGCAGCGAGCCGATGAACGCGCGGAGGGCGGCGGCCAGCTGCCGAGGGGAGGCGATCATGGTCAGATGCCGTCCGGGGACGGCGACCGGCGGTGGGGCGCCGATGCTCGCCGCGGCCCGCCGGGCGGCCGCCGGGCTGAGCTGGGGATCACCGGCGCCGTAGATGACCCGCTTGGCCACCGGGCTGACCCGCAGCCGGGCCAGTTCGGCGCCGGTCATGCTGGGAATCCCGTGGTGCAGGGTGTAGGTGATGGCGGACTCGAATCCGGGCTGCTGCAGCGGCCGGCGCCAGGTTTCCACGCCGGCCGGGGTCAGCCGCGGGCAGGTCGGGCCGCACTGGGCGCCGTAGATGGTCCGGATGAGCCACGAGGAGCTGAGCCCCAGCCGCAGGATGGTCGTGCGGAACGGGTTGATCAGCAGGGCCCCGGTGAACGACGGGGGGGCCAGCGGGGTCGCGTCGCCATCGAGGAAGACGACGCCCGACGCGACCTGGGGCCCGCGCAGCGCCGCCAGCCCGACCACGGCCGCACCGCTGGAGTGCCCGACCAGGACCGGGGCGTCCGCGCCGGTCAGCCGCTCCGCGGTCAGGAACGCGACGAGCTGGCTGGCCAGGTGAGCGGCGCTGAACGGCGGGCTCGGCTGGCTGTACCCGGTGCCGGTCAGGTCGATGGCGAACACCCGGTGATCGGTGCCCAGGACGGGGCCGAGGGCGGCGAAGGTGTCGGCCGTCTCGAACGCGCCCGGGACCAGCACGACCGGAGAGCCGGTCGTCCCCCAGGTGCGGTAGCGGGTGTCGAATCCGCCGGCCCGGAGCATGAGCAGGCCGGACGGCCGCGACGCCCCGCCGGTGGCCAGGTTGTACCCGAAGCTGGCCGCAGTGGCGGCGACGACCAAAATGACCACCACCGCCACCGAACGAAGCGCAATGCGACGTACCCGGCCACGTCGCGGCCGGTCGCCGCGGTCACGGCGCCGGAACGGGAGGGCGGGCCGCCGGTACCGGCGCGGCGCTTCGGATTCGATCATGAAAGCCCGGCGGTCATGGGCGCAGATTACGCCATCCTCTGGGCCGCGTGGCCATCCGTCCCGCCCGCGCGCGCGGGCGGGACGGTCACATCCCCGGCGGGCGCCGGCGGCCGGCCTGGGTGGCCTGCTCGAAGGCGTGGCCGGCCTGGAGGACGGCGAAGTCGGCGAGGTGCGGGCCGACGATCTGCACGCCGACCGGCAGCCCGCCGGCGGTGAACCCGGCCGGCACCGACAGGGCCGGGCAGCCGGTGGCCGAGACGAGGTAGGCCGAACGCATCCACTCGATGTAGTCCCGCATCTCCTGCCCGGCCACCTGCTGCGGGAACTCCAGGCCGATATCGAACGGCGGTACCTGGCTGACCGGCAGGACCAGGATGTCGTAGGCGGAGAAGAACTCGCGGACCCGGTGGAACAGCGCGGTGCGCAGCGTCTCGGCGCGGCCGAGGTCGGCGCCGGTCAGCCGCCGCCCGGCCTCGGTGTTCCACCGGATGGTGTCCTTGAGCTGGTCCGGGCGCTCGTCCAGGTACGGGCCGTAGGTGACCTCGAACTGCCAGGCCCGTAGGGTGCGGAACACCTCGTCCGCGCCGGTCAGGTCCGGGCAGTCCTCGGTCACGGCGCAGCCCATCCCGGCGAACACGGCGGCCGCGGCGGAGACAACCGAGGCGACCTCGGGCTCCACCGGGACGGCGCCGCCGAGGTCCGGCGACCACGCGACCCGCAGGTCCCGCAGGTCCGTCTCCAGCGGCTGGGCGAACCGCGCGCCCGGCTCGGCCAGCGCGATGGGGGACCGGGGATCGGGGCCGGCCAGCACGGACAGCAGGAGGGCGGCGTCGGCCACGGTCCGGGCCATCGGCCCCTTGACGCTCAGGGTGGTCCAGCCGAGCGTGGCCGGCCAGTCCGGCACCCGGCCCGGCGACGGCCGGAACCCGACCACGTTGTTGAACGAGGCCGGGTTGCGCAGCGAGCCGCCCATGTCGCTGCCGTCGGCCACCGGGTGCATCCCGCAGGCCAGCGCCGCGGCCGCGCCGCCGCTGCTGCCGCCGGCCGACTTCCCGTGGTCGTACGGGTTGCGGGTCGCGCCGAAGATCGGGTTGAACGTGTGGGAGCCCGCGGCGAACTCGGGAACGTTGGTCTTGCCGATGGTGATCGCTCCGGCGGCCCGCATCCGCTCGATGATCAGGTCGTCCTGGGCCTGCACGTAATCGGCCCGGAGCGGGGAGCCGTAGGTCGTCCGGATCCCCGCCGTCTCGTGGACGTCCTTGTGGGCCACGGGGAGCCCGTGCAGCGGGGGCTGGTCCGCGCCCGCCGCCGTGCGCTCGTCCGCCGCCGCGGCATCCTCCAGGGCCCGTTCGGCGACCAGGGTGACCACCGCGTTGACCTCGGGGTTGAACCGCTCGATCTGGTCCAGGTGGGCCTGGACGACCTCACGGGCCGACACTTCCCCGCTGCGCAGCGCCGCGCGCAGTTCCAGCGCGGTCATGAAACACAGGTCCGTCATCGTTCCTCCCGCTGCGTCACCAGGCCATCATCGCCCGTCGCGCAGGTGCTGATCGAGGTACAGCAGGAAAGTCGGGATCCAGTGGCTGCGGTTGAACCCCGCGGCCGGATCAAGCCGCCTGACCTGCTCCGCGTGAACCCCGGCCGCGGTGAGCGCGGCCGCCGCCATGGGGTGACCGGACGGCAGCGCCCGGCCGATCGCATCGAGGCACCAGGCCCGCGAGATGAGCAGGCCCTCCAGGTGCACGGTGCCCGGGTCGGCGCCGTCGGCCCGGAAGTCCGGCGGGGCCCAGGCCGCGGCGCCCGGGTCGGGGAGCACCCGGCCGAGCCAGGCCGCGAACTCGTCCCGGCCGAGCACGTCGGCCATGAGCGCGGCCTCGGTCAGCGGCGGCGTAAGGAACGCATCGCCGGACGGCTCCTCGGCCCAGGGCAGGGTACGGTCGCCCCCGAAGAAGCGCCGGGCGGCCCGGCCGAGCGCGCCGGCCGCCTGGCCGTCACCGCGCCGGCGGGCCGCCTCGATGGCCAGGTGCAGGCTGAATGCGGTGTTGCCGTGCGTCCCCGAGCGGATGGGAAACGCGAGGATGTCGCCGAAGTACGCGTTCAGGCGGTCCGCTAGCAGGGCGGCCAGCGGGGCCAGGGCGCTGGCCCAGCGGCGGTGATGCTCATCCGCCCCGGCGTGGCACTCGGCGTGCAGGAGGAGCAGCCACGCCCAGCCGTACGGCCGCTCGGACGTGCGCCCGCCGGCGCCGCTGAAGAAGGCCGTCTCCGCGGCCAGCCGTTCCGCGGTCAGATGCTCGTCGAGCCGGGCCCGGGCCGCGTCCGCCACCGGACCAGGCAGGTCCCGGTCCACCGCGCTGACCAGCAGCCAGTGGTTGTGAACGGCTGAATGCCAGTCGTAGCTGCCGTAGAAGCTCGGGTTGAGGTCCCGGGGCGGCCGCAGATCGCGGTCGTCGCTGAGTTCCTGGTCGAGCTTGTGCGGGTACTCCTGGCGCACCGCTGCCGACGCCGCCGCGACGAGGGCCTGCAGGCCGGGGCCGTCCAGGACCGGGCCGGTCACGACGGGACCGGGCCGGTGGGGGCGGCCGGATCCGTGGGCGGGGCCGGGCCGGCGGGCGGGGCGGCATCAATAAGCGGGAAGTGACACGCCGCCTGGTGGCCCGGTCCGAAGGCGCGCAGCGGTGGCTCGGACTCCGCGCAGACTTGCTGGGCCGCCGGGCAGCGGGTCCGGAAGCGGCAGCCCGACGGGGGATCGGCGGCGGACGGGATGTCGCCCCGGATGACCTCGCGTGAGCCGCTGACGCGCCCGGGGGTCGGCTGCGGAGCCGAATCGATGAGGGCGCGGGTGTAGTGATGCGCCGGTGACCCGAACAGCGTGCCGGGAACGCCCGCTTCGACGATCTTGCCCAGGTACATCACGGCGATCTGGTCGGCGAAGAAGTGGATGACGGTCAGGTCGTGCGAGACCATGAAGTACGTGAGCCGGTGCTCGGATTGCAGCTGGGTCATCAGGTTGAGGATCTGCGACCGCACCGAAACGTCCAGGGCCGAGACCGGTTCGTCGGCCACGATCAGCGCCGGATTCGTGGCCAGCGCCCGGGCCAGGCCGACGCGCTGGCGCTGGCCGCCGGAGAGCTCACGCGGGTAGCGGTCGAGCTGGCCCGGGGCGAGACCGACCTCGTCCGCGAGCCGGCGGACGCGAGCCCGCCGGTCGGCCCGGCTCGTCCCGCCCTTCGCGCGCAGCGGTTCCTCGACGATGCGGGCCACGCTCATCTGCGGATTCAGGGCCGCGTACGGATCCTGGAACATCATCTGGATCTCATGCCGCGCCGCCTTCCGCTCCGGCCCGCGCAGGCCGGCCACTGGGCGCCCGCGCAGCCGCACCTCCCCGGCGGTGGGCTTCTCCAGCCCGACCAGCACCCGGCCGAGCGTGGACTTGCCGCAGCCGGACTCGCCGACGATGCCGACCGTCGTCCCGGCCTCGATGGCCAGGTCGACGCCCGACACCGCCTGGACCGTGGCCGAGGTGCGAGCCCACAGCCCGCCGGCCCGGTAGTGCTTTTCCACCCCGACCAGCTGGACGAGGGGCTCGCTCACCTCGCTCACCTCGGTGCCTCCGCATCTCGTGTCGCAGGCTCGGCCTGGCCCGCCTCGGCCTGGCCCGCCTCGGCCTGGCCCGCCTCGGCCTGGCCCGCCGGGTGATAGCAGCGCCAGCGCTGTTCGCCGGCCTCGGTCACGTCGGGCGCCGTCCCGGTGCACTCGGCGGTGGCCGCCGGGCAGCGGGGCGCGAAGGCGCACCCCGGCCGGGACGAGGTCAGGTCGGGCGGGCGCCCCGGGATGGTGTACAGCGGCTGCGCGCGCGGGGTGTCCATCCGCAGGATGGAATCGAGCAGGGCCGCGGTGTAGCGGTGCCGCGGATGAGTGAAGATCTCTTCGGTGCGGCCGGTCTCCGCCTCCCGGCCGGCGTACATGACCATGACCCGGTCGGTGTGGCCGGCCACGACGCCCAAGTCGTGGGTGACCAGGAGCATGGCCATGCCCAGGGTCTGCCGGAGCCGGTCGAACAGGTCGAGGATCTGGCTCTGGGTGGTGACGTCCAGCGCGGTGGTCGGCTCATCGGCGATCAGCACCCCGGGCTCGCAGATCAGCGCGGCGGCGATGACGGCGCGCTGGCGCATGCCGCCGGACAGCTCGTGCGGAAACCGGTCGAGCTGCTCGCGGGGCCGGGGCAGGCCGACCAGATCGAGCATCTCGGCCGCGGCCTCCCGGGCCGCGGCCTTGCTGGCGCCCCGCTGCAGCCGCAGCGTCTCCCCGACCTGCGCGCCGATGCGCTGCGTCGGGTTCAGCGAGGTCATCGGGTCCTGGAAGACGATGGCCACCTCGGTCCCGCGCACCGGCATCAGCTGACGCTCGCTCAGCCCGACCAGCTCGCGGCCGGCGAGCCGGATACTTCCCCGCGCGCGGGCGTTGCCGGGCAGCAGGCCGGCGATGGCCAGCCCGAGCGTCGACTTGCCGCAGCCCGACTCGCCGACCACGGCGACGGTTTCGCCCGCCGCCACGTGCAGCGAGACGTTGTCCACGGCATGCACCGCCGAGTGGCGCAGCGCGATGTCGACGCTGAGCTGGTCCACCTCCAGCGCCGGGCGCCCGGCGTGCGGCCCGGTCACCGGTGCCTCTTATGGAGGCCGAACGCATCGCGCAGGCCGTCGCCGACCAGGTTGAACGCCACCACGGTCAGGACGATGGCGAGTCCCGGGGGATAGGTCAGCCACCAGTAGCCGGAGTAGGTGTAGTTGAGGCCGTCGGACAGCATCGCGCCCCAGTTGGTCGCGGGCGGCGGTATGCCCAGGCCGAGGAAGGACAGGGCGGCCACGACCAGGATGGCGTCGGCCACCTGAAAGGTGGCATTGACCAGGATCGTCCCAATGCTGTTGCTGACGATGTGCCGCACGATAACCGTCGGCGCCCGCACCCCCATCGACCTGGCCGCCAGCACGTACTCGCGGGTCCGCAGGTGCAGCGCCTCGCCCCGGACCAGCCGGGCCGGAACCAGCCAGGCGGTGAGCCCGACCACGATGATGAGCATCACCACGCTCGGCCGGAACACGGTGGCCAGGAAGAGCAGGAGGAACAGCGCGGGGATGGCCAGCAGGGCGTCCACGATCCGCATCATGGCGCTGTCGACGATGCCGCCGACGTATCCGGCGGTCGCGCCCCAGACCACGCCGAGCAGGACGGCGACGGCGGCCGCACCGAACGCTACTTCCAGTGAGGTCTGCCCGCCGACCATCAGCCGCCCCAGCTGGTCGTAACCGACGTTGTCGGTGCCGAGGGGATGACCGGTACCGGGCGGGCGGGTCTCCAGGAGCAGCCGGGTGTGGATCTGGTCGGTGTGGTAGACCAGCGGCCCGGCGAAGCAGAACACGGCCAGCAGCGCGACGACGACCAGGCCGCCGACGGCCAGCCGGTTGTCGGCGAACCGGCGCAGCCTGGCCGCGCGCGCCGGATCGGCTTCGGCCAGGCCGGGGGCGTCGCCGGGCTCGCGCGATGCGATCACCTCGTCGATGCTCACCGATGGCCTCCCTGGCCAGTGACGTAACGGACCCGGGGATCGAGCACCGCGTAGGCGATGTCGGCCAGCAGCGAGCCTGGCCACGGTCGCGACGCCGACCACCAGGACCACGCCCAGCAGGACCGGGTAGTCCTGGTTGGTCGCGGCGGTGAAGAACAGCAGCCCGACGCCCGGGTAGTTGAACACCTGCTCGGTGATGAGGGTGCCGGACAGGATGAACGGCAGCGACAGGCCGAGCAGCGTCACGACCGGTGAGATCGAGTTCCGCAGGACGTGGCCGAACAGGATGCGGCGCTGGCCCGCCCCTTTCGACCTGGCCATCTGGACGTAATCCTGGGCCAGCTCGTCGAGGACCGAGGAGCGGACGTAGCGGCTGAACGCGGCCACGGTCACCAGCGTGATGGTGAGCACCGGCAGGACCATCGCCCCCGGGTCGGCCAGGATGGCCGAGAACGTTCCCTGCGGCGCCTCGGCCGGGAACAAGTGCACCCGCACCGAGAAGGCGTCGATCAGCAGCAGCGCCAGCCAGAACGCGGGCGTCGAGTACAGCACGAACGTGACGGTGGTGACGGCGTAGTCATCGGCCCGGTTATGCCGTGTGGCCTGGTACAGCCCGACCGGCACGGCGATCAGCACGGCCAGGACGACCGATACGCCGGCCAGGAGCGCCGTCTTCGGCAGCCGCTGCCCGAGCAGGGAGGCCACCGACTGGTTGAGCGCGTAAGAGAAGCCGAGGTTGCCGGTGAGCACGCCGGTCAGCCAGTGCCAGTACTGGGCCGGCAGCGGGCTGTCCAGCCCATTGGCCTGGTTGAAGGCAGCGATGGAGATCGGCGTGGCGTGGGTCCCGAGGATCGCCCTCGCCGGGCCGCCCGGCAGGAGTTTGGTCAGGCCGAAGACGATCATCGAGACCAGGATCAGGACAATCACCGACTGGCCGCAGCGGCGGGCCAGGTACCGGATCACTTGGTGAGGTACCAGTCTTCCGGCGTGAGCCCCTCGATCGGGCTCTGCGGCGCGGTGCCGTGCAGGTTGCTGCTGACCTCGGAGATCTGGTACGCGGGCTGCGGCATCCACAGCACGGGCAGCTGGCTGGCGAGATAGTCCTCGTACGCCGTCAGCGTCCCGGGGCCGTGGATGGTGGCGCTGATCAGATGGTCGGATTGCGGGTCGGAGTAGTTGCCGAAGTTCGAGCCCGAGCCGGTGCCGAACAGCTGGTCCCCGGAGGGGTAGGGATCCACGCCGTAGGTCCAGCCCCCGCCCCAGTTGGCCATCTGCCACGAGCACGACGCCTGCGACGGCGTGCACGGCACCGCCCGGCTGATCACCGTGTCGAACGGGGCGGTCGACAGGGCGACCTGGATGCCGGCCTGGGAGAAGCTGGACTTCAGCGCCTGCATCTCCTGGTTGACCTGCACGTCCCCGCTGGCGTACTGCAGTGAGAAGCTCAGCTTTTCCCCGGCGGTGATGCCGCTGCCGCAGTGGCCCGCGCCGGATCCCGGCGAGGCGCAGGTGGTCACCCCGTTGGGCTTGACGCTCCACCCGTGGCTGGCCAGCAGCTTCGCCGCCGTGGACGGCGAGTAGGCCCACGGTCCCTTCGACTCATACGAGTCGATGTAGGGGTTGGGCAGGTTGGACGGCACCGGGCCGTAGTTCGTGTGGGCGTATCCCTTCCACGGGCCCTGGATGTAGGCCTGCTGGTCGATGAGCGACTGCATGGCCTGTCGGAGGTAGGCCTGCCTGATCATCGGGCCCGTCGCCGGGTTGTTGAAGTTCATGACGAAGTAGGCCGTGCCCCAGCCGTTCCAGACCGACGACGTGTAGCCCTGCGACTTCAGCACCGCGGTCTGCGACGCTTCCTGCGCGGGCACGTAGCCGTAGTTGATCGAGTTGCCCGAGCGGAGCACGTTCAGCTCGGCCGAGTCGGTCGTGAAGGGCTCCTCGACGAAGTAGGCCAGCCGGGGCTTGCCGGGCCCGGCGTAGGCCTTGTTCGCGGCGAACTTGGCGTAGCCGTCGGACTGATAGGCGACCAGCTTCCACGGCCCGTCGACGGTCTGCCACAGCGGGTTGGTGCCGTAGGTCGCGATGTTCTTGGCCTGGGCGGTGAGGAAGGCGAACACGGCCTTGGCCCCCGCGGTGGTCTGGTCGTCGTTCCCGGCCGCCCCCGAGGCCGAGGTCTTGTCCCAGGCCTGCGTGGGCAGCGGCGTGATCTGCGACAGCTGGTCTTCGGTGAACCACGTCGGGTTGTACGAGCCGTTGAGGGTGAGCACGATCGTCTTCGTTCCGGTGATCGTGTAGCTCTTGAGGTTGTCCGGGAACTCACCGGGGACGTAGGCCGCGAAGCTCGTCTTGTTGGCCTTGAGCAGGTTGATCCAGAACGCGACGTCCCGCGCGGTGACCGGCTTCCCGTCCGACCAGGTGTAGTTGCCGAGATGGATGGTGACGACCGAGTCGTTGTTGCTGTAGGTGGGCACCGCGGCCAGGCTGCGGGCCGGGTCGACGACCGGCTGGCCCTGGCCGTTGCCGATCCAGTACAGGGACCGGAACGACAGCCGCTCGAACTGCTCGATGTTGGCGATGCTGTAGTAGGCCGCGGTCAGCATCGGGAAAATGTAGTCGGGCGTGGTTCCCGGCCGTTCGGCGAAGGTCGCCGTCCCGCCGCTGACCGGCGTGCCCCCGCCGTTCGAGCCCGAGCCGGAGGACGAGCAGGCCGAGATCAGGAGGGCCGCGGCGGAGGCGAGGGCGGCGGCGGCTGTGCCCAGTCGGACGCGGCGTTTCATGCTGTTCTCCCGAGGTAGAGGCCGGCCTGATCGCTTGCGGTCCGGCACGCGTCGATCACCAGGTCCAGGCCCGGCGCCTGCAGCGCCATGGCCATGGAGGGCTGCCGTTCGGGTGCGTCGACCAGTTCCGGCAGGAGCGGCACGTGCAGGAAGCCGACCATGCAGGACAGGCCGAGTTGGCTGGCGGCGTGGGCGGCGGTGTAGAAGGACATGTTGCACAGATAGCTGCCGGCCGTCTGTGAGACGTAGCCCGGGATCCCGGCCTGCTTCCAGGCCTGCAGGATCGCCTCGACCGGCATCGTGGTGAGGTAGGCGGCGGGACCGTCCTCGGCGACCGGCTGCCGGGAGACGGTCACGCCGTCGGTGTCGGCCTCGTCGCCGAGCCAGTGCCGCAGGTTGACCGCGACCGCCTCAAGGCTGAGCGCGGTGCGGCCCGCGGCCAGCCCCACCCCGAGCCAGAGGCGGGGCCGGTGGCGGCGCATCAGCTCGGGGATCGCGCCCGCCACGCGCTGCCCGGAGACCGGCAGGACCTCGGTGACCATGCCTGGTTCGCCGCGGGCGGCGAGCGACCGGACCAGCAGTTCGGACGGGTTCACGGCGTGCTCGCCGAAGGGCCCGAAGCCGTGCACGACAGCGATCACGCGAATCCTCGCACTTCAGCGACCTCCGGGTGGCTCACATTTTGGGCTAACCTATAACTTGTTCAACAATCAGGCAATACTTCAGTTGAAATGTTGACCCTGATCACGTTCACTGGACCCTGGCGAGGGAGGGGGACAACGTCGTGGCCCCAGGTATCACCAGGCAGATGGCCGACATGCTGGCCAGGGACCGCCCGGGGCTGGCTCCGTCCAGCACCGCCGACCGGGTGGCCGAGCTGCTGCGCACCCACATCATGCAGGGACTGTTCCCGCCGGGCACCCGGCTGTCGGAGGAGGCGATCGGGCAGGCGCTCGAGGTGTCGCGTAACACGCTGCGCGAGGCGTTCCGCCTGCTGTGCCACGAGCGCCTGGCCGTCCACCACATGAACCGCGGCATCTTCGTGCCGGTGCTGACCCGCGAAGACGTCATCGACCTGTACTCGCTGCGGCGCCTGGTGGAGGGCGGGGCGGCGCGCCAGGCGGGTTCGGCGAGCATGGACGCCCGCCTGGCCGTGATGGCCATCGTCGAGCAGGCCGAGAAGGCAGTCGCAGCGGGGCACTGGTCGGAAGTGCGCACGGCCGACCTGCGGTTCCACCAGGCGGTGGCGGCCCTGGTCGGCAGTCCCCGGGTCGACGAGCTCATGCGGCGGGCGCTGGCCGAGATGCGCCTGATCTTCCACGTGATCACCGAGCCCGAACAATTTCACGCGCCCTACGTGAGCCGGAACCGGGTCATCGCCGAGTCGATCGTGCTCGGCGACGGCCAGCGGGCCGAGGCGGAACTCCTGCGGTACCTGGACGACGCGGAACGCCAGGTCCTCGACGTCTACGAGCGCCCCGCCCCGGTCCCCGCCTCCTGACCCGGCGCCGGGACTGGACCAGCCGCCACCCGGGGCCGCCATCACCCGGCCGACCGTGCTCGGGCCTAGTCGTCGACACGGATCCTGTTCAGGCGGCCGCCGACACGCTAGCCATTGCTGCGGCGGCCAGGCCATGGGCCGGGTCTGTTTTCTGCGGATAGGGAGACAACGAAACCCCTACCCGGGCCGTCCCGGCCGCCGCTCGTCATCGAGTGGACCGCCGAGCTCTGACACCACGACGTTGACGCGGTCCACCGCAACAATAGATTTACGGGCCGGTAGGGGCGTTGGAAATCAGATAATGTGTCGAATGACATTCGCAGTCAGCTTCGCCCGCTTGAAATGTATGGGCAAGCTCGTATAACTTGCATTTGACTGTACGAGATCGGCGTAATTTGTCGACGATCAAGCGGGATAACAGAAAAATTCCCCTGGAGCTCAAAATCTTGCCTGTAGGATAGCAAGCCGGTCTTTGTGTAACGATATGCCGAGACGCGGAAGGGCTTCCCGTTATCGTTAATAATCTCGGTATGGACTGTGTCTCCGACTGTGTAAGAGATGGACAGATCGAAGCTGGCGCTATAACAGTTAGTGTCCGCTTGAATAACCAGAACGGCCTGCTCACCGTCGGCCAGCGAGATCGTATGATTTTCGAAGAATGGCTGGTTGGTGACATGATCGAGCTCGTTAACGTTCAGTGCATGCGGGGATGGCTGGTCGAGGTTAAAGTCCATCTGGATGTTGGAACCCACCCCCTGGCCTCCTATGTCAAAGAGAACACCGTCGAGCGGGTCGACGCGCCGCAAGTCCACGGGATAAATATTGAGTATACGTATCGGTTCATTGCGGTTGCCCTGCAGAATGACGCGAGTGAAAATACTCTGGGTCTCAACGCCGTGTGCATCGCTGATCTGCTTCTCGACCGGTGCGGACGCGGCTGCCATAGGGCGCGACAAGGCCCGGACTAGTTCGCCGGGGGGATAGTAGCTTCCCGGCACGACTGTCGGCAACGGGACACCATTGCCATCTGGGTGATACATGCTTTCGCTAGTAATTATATCTGGTCCTTGCCGGATTGTGTCCTTGATCTTTGACCCGTTAAAGATCTGACTCAATGCGCCAGGAATCACGCCGGTCACAAGAAGAGTAATGGCAGCCGTACCAGCAATACCAGCAGCCCAGCTCAGCCCTTTGACCAGCCTTCTGGACGGACGCTGACTGCGGAATGGCTGGGTGTGGCGGAAATTGCGCTGGCTGGATAGCGCGCGCGTACGAAGCTTCTCGGCCTCGTCATGAAAAATTCGCTCTGAACGCGAACTGTCACGCTTGTTGCTCAATTCGGCACGAAGCCCAATGACGGCGTCAACAATGTCCAGTGCCGGTACCGCATCGCCATGAAGTGAAGCATTCACTTCCTGCACCGAACATTGCCGCTTCCGACTGACCCGCCTAGCAACCTCTCCTAGAGCTATCCAACCCTCTTCTGTATCCGGCGGCTGCAGCACCGCAATAAGAAACGCCGCGAGCCTTCGCATCTCATCGGTCCCACCCACAGGCGTGGGCAACGGCCGTATTCTCTCTCTGGCACGCTTACGGCTATGCTTTAAAGCCATTTGTCCCACCATCAGCAGCTAGTTGAGACCGTCGGATTGTGGTGCTGTTATCTGCCCTTGCTTCATACATAAATGGTTCATCACCAATGCTCTCTCACATGCCTTCATGAGCGCGACATCGCTACGCAGAGTTTTGAACCCGTCGGACCAATCACTCACGATGCGCCGGTACATTCCGCATGTCTGCGAAGAGTCTCCCACCGATCTTCCCGTCGCTGTGCATCCTGCTAATAAGACGAACATGTGCCCCGTTTGGATGACCTGCCACACCAGCATTCCGAAGTCGCCGCGTCGCCGCAGCGGCGTGGACGGCACCGTGGAGGTCACCTAAAAGACGCGTCTGAGCACTTCAGACACCGGTGGAGAGTTACCGACGACTGAAAGCAGTGCCCGTCCGGGCTTGTCCGGCTATTGGCTCTCCGGTGCCTGACCAACAACCGCCACCAGGCGCCGCCCGCACAGACCCCGCACCGGCCGCACAGCCCTCGCGCACTCGCCCGCCTGCCCGTACGGGCCCTGTGTGCGCCCGATGACAGCGGCTACCGCCGCTTGCCTGGCAAAAACAAAAAGCAAGATCAAAAACAAGGTCAAAACCGTGGGGAACCCCGAACCCTGCCCCCGGCACCCCAAGCGGCCCCGAGGTTCAAGGTTCCCCCGCACCCCCTCCTGACTCCTGCCCGCAAAGTCAAAACCAAGATCAAAACCGTAGTGACGGTTACTCACCGCACACATGAGCGAAGAAAGTACAGGCCCCCCGGTAAAGACCCTGGCGCACCTTCATAACATGCCGCGTCGGCACCGGCCCGGCTCACCATGCGCGCCCGTAGTAGCGTCCCCGATGTGGCCAACGACATCTCATCCGAACGGACCCGCTGGACTATCCACGGCGAACGCCTGGTAGACGAGAACCCGCACATCCGCCTGTCGGTCGCCAGCGTCGAACTCCCCGACGGCGAGCGATTCGACCAGTACGTCTTCCGCATGCCACGCTGCGCCATGACCGCCGTTCTCGACGAGCCCGGCGACAACATCCTCCTCATATGGCGGCATCGGTTCATCATCGACCAATGGAACTGGGAAGTCCCTGGCGGCTACACCGACCCCGGCGAAGACGGCACCGCCACAGCAGCACGCGAAGTCGAGGAAGAAACCGGCTGGCGGCCCCGTAACCTCCGCTACCTGCTCACCTTCCAGCCCGCCATCGGCTCCGCCGACGCCCCCCAGGATCTCTACGTCGCACGCGGAGCCGATCTCATCGGCACCCCTCACCCCGACGAGGCCGAGGCCGTGCGATGGGTACCCATCAGCGAGGCGGAGCAGATGATCCGCACAGGCAAGATTCTCGGCGCGGCCACTGTCATCGCCGTCATGCACGCGGCGCAGGCAGCCGCGCAGCGGCATAGTTCCTGAACTCGCCGGCCCGCCGCGCGCCCGCGTACGGCGTCAGGCACCGCAGCACACCCCGGACATAACTCACCGCCCGTACCGAATCGAGGCCACCGGCCAGGTCAACCGCCTGCCGCCCGCGCTCGCACGCATGCTCAACTTCGCCCTGAAGCGCGTAACTCATCGCCAGGAGCGCCACGTTGAACGCCTTACCCCGCACATAATCCGGGTTCATGTCCAGCGACCGCAGCGCGTACCTTTCCGCCAGGTCACCCTGGCCCAAGGCACGGAAACAGTGAGCAATCTTCGCCGCGAAATACGCCTCATCGAAATAGCCCAGCCACGGCGGCAAATTCGAGCTTGACGCCTGATCAAACACGGCTTCCGCGCGCCGCAATGCTCGCGCGCACGAGACCGCATCATGCCGCAGCGCGTGCCCGTGCGCTTCCATGACGATTGTCTCCGTCTGCAACACGCCCAGCCCCGCCCGCCGTGCCGCCGCATGTGCCGCGTGCGCCATGTCAATACCCTGGTCAGCCTGAGCGACATAGACCGCCTGCTGACTCATCGCGGCCAGAATCTCCCCGCCCAGCCCGTCATCCCCCGCAAACCGCGCCATGGACAGCGCCTGAACGAGATAACGCTGCGCCAAGCCCTGCATCTCCAGGTCATGCGCCTGCCACCCGCAAAGCTGCGACAACTCGGCAGCGGCTGAAAAGAGCTGCCGCCGAACATCGTCAGTGCAGCGCGCCTCGCGCAGCAACGGCGCGATATCCGCATAAAGATAAGACACGACCGTTGGCCTTATACGCCCCCCACCAAGGCGGTTATCCAGCACCCGGAACGCCTGGATCGCCTCACGGATCGCCGAGACATCACCCACGCCGATACGGCGACTCCCGTTACCGCCTTCCACGACGGTACGGGGCGACAATAGCCACCGCAGCGCAGCCGACGAATAGGCCGCCGAGTCGAAACCGGAACTGATCAGCGCCCGTCGCTGCTCAAGATCACGTTCCGCCAGGCCACCCACGACACGAGCAACTTCCGCAGTCGTCAACGGCATACTCAAAGTGGTCTCATCCGGCACCCGCTCATGGGACATACCGAGATCAGCGGCAGTCACCGGACGCGCCAGCTTGGCGCTGAACACCTCTGCCAGCAGAGAAGGAGTCGGCGGGCGTGGCCGCTCCCCACGCAGCCAACGCTCAACCGAACTGTGATTAAACCGCAGATCACGGGAGCCACGCGATTCACCGGCACGGACAACGCGTGCGGCCAGGCCCTTCTTCGAGAACCCCGCCTCAGCGATTAGCGCGGCAAGGTGATGATTTGGCTGCCTAAGCCGTCTGGTCATTGCGCCTTCCCGATCGGTCCGGCCCCGGACCCGTCAGCCGTCAGTGTGCCACGCGTTACCGCGAATCTCCCATCAGTGATCGCATTTGCACGCCCCCTGGCGCACGCACCCGCCGCGCACTCACGCCTTACGGCGCAGTGGGAACATCCGGTTATCTCCCATCCGAAGGGAGAGACCGATGCCGCAGCAAACCAGCAGAGAACGGGTAACCGAACAGTTTCGGCGCGCCGCCGATGACGCAGCCCAGATAACACAGGGCCCACAACTCAGCATCGAGCCCGCATCCGGCAGCTCTGTTGAGTCTCCGCCATCGCCAACCTCCGGCATCACCCTTGACGACGTGCGCCGTGAGGTCGGGGAGCGGTGGCAGTGCGCCGCGATCACGGGAGGCTACCGGGCCGTGATTCGAGAGCCGGGCGGGACGCCGATTCCCCGGTATGGGCGTACGCCCGGCGAGCTGCTGGAAAGCATTCGGCACCTGGAGCGCCGACCGTGACGCCGTGGGCGTGGGACGTGTTCAACCGCCGCCCAGCCCCCACGCCGGGGATGCTGGCCGAACTGGCCCAGCTGCGCGCCGCGCTACCGGGCTACGACGTGATCGTGACCAGCCACAGCCCCGCCTACCGGTTCGAGGCCACCAGCCGCCCCAACCGCACCGGCCCCGGCCCGTGGTGTGTCATCAGCACCGACCCGCCGACCTATGGAGCGAACTCGCCCCCTGCACCCACCACGGCGCGGACACCGCCACCGCTGCCGCCCGCGCTCCCTAAGCGCTCTCACCCGCGCCGATCCCCGTTATTGACCGCTGGCAGCGCGAAGACCCGGCACACCGCCAAGTGAGAACCGGGCCTCCGCAATGCCTCCCCATAGCCCATGAAGAGGTGTCACTAGTATGCCCCCCGCACCCCCTTATCGACCGGGACACCGCAGCCGGCCGCCGGATAGCCGCCATCACCGTGGCCGCCGCCGCGTTCACGGTCCCCGCGTGCGCGTCAAGCACCGGCAGTGCGCCCGCCGGGCTGACGAGCATCACCGTCGGTGCGCTGCCGATCGTTGATGATGTTCCGGTCTACCTGGCCCAGCAGGAAGGGTATTTCCGGCGGCAGGGCCTCAAGGTGACCATCAGGACGGTCGCGCAGTCCACCTTGGCGCTGCCGGACCTGCTGCACGGCTCGGTGGACATCATCACCGGTGCTAACTACGTGTCGTTCTTCCGCGCCCAGGCCAAAGGGATCATCAGCCTCCGCATTCTCCAGGACGGCGAGGACTGCCTGCCCGGGACTCACGTCGTGCTTGCCCTCCCGGACTCCGGGATCACCACCCCGGCCGGGCTGGCCGGGAAGACGATCGCGGTCAATCTGCTCAACGACGTGCAGACGATGATGACCGACGAGACCTTAAAAGCCGACGCCGTGAACACCCTGCCGCGTTACGTGGCGATCCCGTTCGCGGATATGCCGGCCGCGCTGGCCCGGCACCAGGTGCAGGCCATTTATGAGGTAGAGCCGTACCTATCCGGCGCGGAAACCACCCTCGGCGCGAACGTCATCGTGGACACCTGCGCGGGCAGCGGTAACGTGGACCTGCCGATCGCCGGGGCGGTCAGTACGTCCGCGTGGGCGCAGCAGCACCCGGAGGTAGCGCGCGGGTTCCAGCGCGCCATGGCCCAGGCCGCCGACCTGGCCGGCACCAACCGGCCCGTGGTTGAGAAGGCCGTCGTGCGGTTCTTTCATGTCAGCCCGCAGATCGCCGCGCTGGTCAAGCTGGATGAATTCCCGGCCACGCCGGACGCGGCGCGGATTCAGCGGATGGCCGATCACATGCAATCGGCTGGGCTGCTGGCCCGGCCGCTCAACGTCGCGCCCCTCATCTTCCGGTGAGGCGACCATGAGCAATAATCCGCTGCCGGTCCGGTCCCCGCTGGACATGCTCCGGCTCGACTTCCCCGACTACCAGATCACGATGCGGGCCATCTGCGGGAAGCTGTTCTACCTCGCCGAAGCCAGCCGTCCGCACGTCCAGCCCCGGTTCGCCCAGGCGGAAACCACTGAACGGCTCCGGGTGAAGCTGCACGGGCCGATCCGGCCGTTCGTCCCGGCGGCCGAGCCGAGCATTCCCCGGGTATACGACTCCCTGCTCGGCGGGAAAGATAACTTCGCCGCCGACCGGGAACAGGCAGCCGAAACTGCTCAAAGTGTTCCCGCGCGCGGCCGAGCTGGCCCGCGAAAGCAGGCAGTTTCAGCGCCGCGCCATCACCTACGTCGCGGGCCGGGGCATCCGCCAGTTCATCGACCTCGGCTGCGGCCTGCCGACCGCGCCTAACACGCACGAGACGGCCCGCGACATCCAGCCCGGCGCGACCGTGGTCTACGTCGACAACGATGAGCAGGTCCTGCTCGCACGCACAGAAGTCAACTGGCCAAGACTGACGGGCGTCCTGTCCGTGGCGGGGGACATCAGCTACCCGGACGAGATCCTCTACGACTGGCGTATCCGGCGGGCAGTGGACTTCTGCCAGCCGATGTGCCTGGTCATGACCATGACATTGCATTTCTGCAACGCCGGGACGGCCCGCCGGATCGCCGCGCAGTTCATCGGCGGCATCCCCTACGGCAGTTACGTCATCGTGTCCGCCGGGCAGCTCGAAGGAGACGCCGGCGGCCGGTTCACCGCCGAATACCGCGCCGGGCAGCTCCACCACCACGGCGCGGATGAGGTGGCCAGCTTCCTGGACGGCCTCGAACCCGTAGGCCCCGGGATCACCGAGGCCCGCCGGTGGCGCGCCCCCGTCGTCAGCCTGGAAGGCGGCCTGCGCGGGCACATCTGGGCCGGCGCCGGCCGGAAGACGGGAACCGCCCTATGAGCAGCGGACCGCCCGCCCTGGAATCCCTCGATGTTTGCCTGGCGCGATGCCTACATATTCGCTTACGCCCGGGACCGGTGGATAGCCATCCGCCGCGACGGGCTCCTGTTCCTCGCCGCCGGCACCCTCGCCCAGCTCGAAGCGGAAATCGACTTCGACTACGGGAACAATCCCGTCTTGTCCGAGTGTGATGCCCTGGACGCCGCCCGCAGCTACCTGACCGCCGATCACGACAGCCCGCCCGAATGCACCGAAGCTCTACCTGGCGCGGGCCGTCCGCGCCGCCGAGGTCATCATCCGCCGGGCGGCAGAAAATCACCTCATCTTGAGCCAGCTCCGCGCGCTGTTCCCGGACTGGGGCATCGAGTACTGCGAGCAGATGAGGGGCTGGATCGCCCGGCGCAAAGGCGCGACCATCTGGGAGAACTCACCGCTGGACATCCGCCTCGCCCTCACCTTGATCGAGCAGAAACAAGAGCACGGCGGCCCGGAAAACCCCGACGGGCCGCAGCCCCCCGACGGCCCCTGACACGCTCACCCACCGCACCCACCGAGGACACCAGGTCACATCCGGCCGGGGGCTGCGGGCATCCTGGCGCGGTGATCGCGTCCGCATGATCCGTACCGTAAAGGGCTTCCGGCCCGGGGAGGGGAGACGGTAGAACGTTGTCGTATGGAGCCGCAGCAGCCGGGGGGCCGCGTGCTGGCTCCCCGCCGCGCCGACGCGGGATCACGAACTCCTCCGACTGGTGCGGGTGCGAGCTGCTTGCCTGACTGCCAGCCGCCCGCGGCGTTTCCTCAGTGGGCGTGCCAGGCGTGCCGGGGGGCCCGGCCGGGAGCTGGCCCGGCCGGCCCGCGTACGGCCGGGATTAATTTGAGGATGATGGCCTGGTTGTCGCCGAATGCCGCCACCAGATCCTCACCGAGAAGACGGGTCACGTACGTGGCGGCCGTAATAGTCCCCGGTCCGGCGAAAATAGGCTGCCGATCCTCGTCGAGCAGGACTATGTAGACGAATACATCCTCATCCTCACGCTCCCGGATGAGCGCCGCGGATGCGGCCTGCGGGAACCTTGACCGGCAGTCAAGGATGGCCATGATGACATCCGGGAGCGTCAGCGTTTCCATACGCTCCGCGCCAGTTTCGTTCGGTAGATCGTCCGCACCTCCGCCATGGTCGGACGCGACGTTCCCGAGCGGGTGGTGATCGGCAGGACGGTCCGGAGGACTCCCCTCCTTGCCCTCCGGTCCACCGGCCACCGCTAGCAGTGACCTTTTCCTGATCGATCGTTCATCACGGTCCAAGTGTGCGCGGCTCGGGGCGGGCGGGTAATCGTGGAAAGCACCGCGATTGACGCGGGGTTCCCCTCTTGACATACGGGCGCCGAATTCACCCGCATTGCTGCGCTGATCCGGCGTACCGGGCGATAATGACGGCTATATCTGGACCAGTGTCCCGCTGGGAGCCTGCGAGGTGGCGACGTGGACGGTGGCACGGGCACGGTCGCCCTCCGCGGGGAGCCGTCCTCTCGGGGACCCGGCCCCGCGGCCGCCGCACGGCGGCCTGGGGCCCCGGCCCGGCGGGGCGCCCGGTCGGCCGCGGCTATCGGAGACATGGCGCTTCTGCCTGATGACCGCGGCCATCCTGGTCGCGCTCGGGAGCCTGGGCACGCTGGCCGAGCTGCCGTTGTGGAGCCAGGCGCCGGCCCTGGCCGTGGTCAACCTGGCCACCTCGCTGACGCTGATCCTGACCGGGCTCCTGCTGCACCGTGAGCCGGGGCAGCGTGGTGTGGCCTGGGCGCTGATCCTGGCCGGGGTCCTCCGTCCGCTCGATTTCATCGACGCCTGGACCGGGGGGCCGTGGCCGGCCTACGCCGTCATATTCGGCGGGATCGACCGCGTCTTCGGCGCGTGGGCGGTGCTGCGGTACCCGCGTCCCCGGCTGACCCGGCCTCAGCGCGTATACGTCGCCGTCCTGGCCGGCTGGATGCTGACCGCGCGGACCATGGTCGTGCTCACCTCGACCGCGCAATCGAACGGTTACGCCCCAACGTCCTGGTGGCCGTCACTGGTTTCCGATGCCCGGCTCAGTGACGTGCTCAGTGCGATTGACAACGGCGGCGAAGGGCTCCTCGGGATCACGCTCCTCGTGCTTCTGGTGCTGCGGCTGGTGCGGACCAAGGGCCTCGATCGCATCGTCATCGCACCGATCAGCGCCGCGGGTATCGCCGCGGTGATCGCCGCGTCCGCGACGGCGATCGCCCAGATATTCGCCGGCAGCATCTCGGTCGGTGCCACCAGCGCCTACGTGGCCGAAGGCCTGGTTGACGTCACGCTCCCGCTGGCCTTCCTGGTCGCCGTGGTCCAGCGCGGGCTCCTGTCCAGGAACCTGGCCGGGCTCAGCGCCCGGATTTCGGCCGGCGCGGACCTCGGCAGCGTGCGCTACGCGCTCCGGGAAACGCTGCACGACCCGACACTGGAGGTCCTGGACGTGTCCGATTCCGACATCCCGGCCAGCCTCGATGGCGCTCCCGCCGGGGACCGCGGCGGCCGCCTCCCGGGCGCCGTCGAGGCCCTTCCCGCCGCCCGGGCGGACAGCCGGCTGGTCGAGGTCATCAGGACCGACGCGGGCGCGCCGATCGCGGTGGTCATCGCGGATCCCGCGCTGGCGCGGTACCGGGGCCTGTTCGACGCCGCGGTGCGGACCAGCGGGCTGGCCCTGAAGAACGCGCAGCTCCAGGCGCAGGCCGCCCGCGCCGAGCTCAGCCTGGTCCGCGCGTCCCGGGCCCGGATCGTCGAAGCGGCCCTCGCCGAACGCCGCCGGCTCGAGCGCGACCTGCATGACGGGGCGCAGCAGCACCTGCTCGGCCTGGCCGCCCGCCTGACGGCCGCGATGGCGCGCACGACCGATCCGGAGGCAACGGCCGCCTTCGAGCAGGCCCGGGCCGAACTCGGCGAGGTCCTCGCGGAACTGCGCGACCTGGCCCACGGCATCCATCCCGCGTCGCTGGTCCAGGGTGGGCTGGCCGCCGCGCTGGAGGAGATCGCGGAGCGGCTTCCGCTGGCCATCGACCTGAGGGCCGGGCCCGCCCGGGCGGCGCCCGCGGCGGAGGCGACGGCGTACTTCGTCGCGTGCGAGGCGCTGACCAACGCGGTCAAGCACGCGCAGGCGAACCAGGCCACCGTGGCGGTCCGCGTCAGTGCGGCCGGACTGGAGCTGGAAATCGCGGACGACGGCATCGGCGGCGCCGACCCGGCCGGGAGTGGCCTGGCCAACATCATCGACCGGGTCAGCGCCCTGAACGGCAGCACCATCATCGACAGCCCGCCCGGAAACGGAACACGCATTGTGGTGAGCATCCCGTGCGCATAGCCCTGGCCGACGATTCCGCATTGTTCCGCACCGGCCTGGTCCTTCTGCTGGAGGCCTCAGGCGCGAAGGTCACGACCCAGGCGTCCTCCGGCGCCGGGCTCATGGCCGACATCCGCCGGGATCCGCCCGACGCGGTGATCCTCGACCTGCGGATGCCCCCGACCTTCACCCGGGAGGGGATCAGCACCGCCGCCGAGATCCGGGCCCAGGATCCGGACGTCGGCATCCTGGTGCTGTCCACGTTCGCTGAGGCCAGCTACGCGAGCCAATTAATGGATGTGGTCGGCTACGGCGTCGGGTACCTGCTGAAAGACAACGTCACCGACGCCGGCAACCTCATCAGCCAGCTGAGCAGGATCGCGGCCGGCGAGACCGTGATCGACCCCAGCATCGTGCGGCGGCTCATTCAGCGGAAGCGCCGGGCCAGCCGGATGGACGCGCTCAACCCGCGCGAGCGCGACGTGCTGGCGCGGATGGCCGAGGGCCGGTCGAACGTCGGGATCGCCAAAGACCTCTTCCTGAGCCCCCGGACGGTCGAGGCCCATGTCACCAGCGTCTTCGCCAAGCTGGGTCTCGACCAGACCGACACCGACAACAACCGCATCCGCGCCGTCCTGACCTTCCTCAGGTCGGGCGAGGGCCATGAGTAATCGCGCGGCCGCCGGATCGGCCAGTGTAGGTTTCCGTTTATGTCGTTTGCTTATGTTGTTCCCGGCCGCCCCGGCGGCCCGGCGGCCGGTACGTCCGCATGGCCGTAGGCGAGGCGGGCGCACCGGACGATACGGGGCGACGGCGGCCTCCGGTGGCACCGGCCGTCGCCCCGGCTGCTGCGGGCCAGGCGTATCGAGGCCGCCGCGGTGACCGTGCCGGTCGCCTTGATTGGCGGCCTGGCCGGGAGCGTGGGCTCCGCCGCGCTGGGCCTCGGTCTCGGCCTCGGGCTGGTCGTGGCCGGGCTGCTGTCCGAACGGTTCCTGGCCCGCCGGGTGGCCGCGTGGGGCTACGCCGAGCGGAAGGACGACCTGATGGTCCGGCGCGGCGTGCTGGTCCGGCGCCAGTCGGTCATCCCGTACGGGCGGATGCAGTTCATCGACGTGACGGCGGGCCCGGTTGAGCGGAGCCTCGGGCTGGCGACGGTGCGGATGCACACCGCCGCCGCGGCGAGCGACGCACGCATCCCGGGCCTGGAGCGGGCGGAGGCGGCGAGGCTGCGCGACCAGCTGGCCGCGCTCGGCGAGTCGCTCGCGGCTGGGCTGTGACGAGCCCGCCGGCCCCGGCCCCGCCGGCCCGTGACGTCGAGGGCTGGCACCGCCTGCACCCGCTCTCGCCCCTGGTCCGCGGCGGCCGGCACCTGGTGGGCATCGGCATCATCATCATCGTCCTCCTGTTCGCCAACCGGAGCCAGGCCGGCAGCGACCTGGTCAGCGACCTCATCGTCATCGCGGTAGTGCTGGTGGCCGGCGTGATCAACTGGCTGGTCACCCGCTGGCAGGTCACCGGCGGCGTCCTGCTGATCGACACCGGCCTGCTCCGCCGTAAGTCAGAGCGGCTCCCGCTGTCCCAGGTCCAGGCGATCGACGTGGTGCAGACCGGGCTGGCCCGGGTGCTCGGGCTGGCCGAGATCCGGTTGCGGATGGCGGGCGCCGGCTCCTCCGGGGGCCGCCTGGCGTGCCTGCGGCTGGCCGAGGCCGAGCAGCTTCGCCGCACGCTCCTGTCGATGACCAGCGCGTCCAGCGCCGAAGTGGCCGCCGCGCCCGCGTCACCGGCGGGCGCCGGCCCCGGGGCGGCCCCGGATCGCCTGTCCGGCGCGCCCGCCGGGGCCCAGGGGACCGAGCGGCTGCTGTTCCGGGTCAGGTCCGGGCGGCTGGCCGTCGCGATCGCGCTGAGCAGGACCGGAGCGGTCGCGGCGATCGCGATCGGCGCGCTGGTCGCCGCGGCGGAGCTGTCCGGCCAGCCGGGTGTCTTCGCGTCGCTGCTGCCGGTCGGGCTGGGCATCGTGCTCGCGGTCTGGCGCCTGTTCAACGGCGAGTTCGGGACCGTTGTCGCCGAAGCGCCCGACGGCCTGCGGCTGCGGTCGGGGCTGGTGCAGACCACCGCCGAAACGATCCGGCCCGGCCGGGTCCAGGCGGTCCGCATCGTCGAGCCGCTGGTGTGGCGGGCGTTCGGCTGGTGCCGGCTCGAGGTCGATATCGCCGGGCCGCGCCAGCGGCGGGAGAACCGGTCGGAGTCCCGCCGGCTGCGCGCGCTCGTGCCGGTCGGATCACGCGCGGACGCCGAGCAGATGCTCCATGAGCTGGTGAGCGATCCGCCGGCGCCGTCGCAGCGCCCGCCGGGCCGCGCCCGCTGGAAGGAGCCGCTGGGGTACCACTTCCAGGCCTGGTCCGGGAACGAGCGCTACGTGGTCGCCTCCGGCGGCCGGGTGTGCCGGACCACCACCTGGGTTCCGCTGGAGAAGGTGCAGAGCATCCGCTGGGTCCAGGGGCCGGTTCAGCGGCGGCTCGGGCTCGCGTCGGTGCGCCTGGACGTGGCGGGCCTGCGGGTGACCGCGAACATCAAGGACCGCGACGCCGCCGAGGCCGACGACATCCTGGGCCGGCTGCCCGACCTGGCCCGGGCCGCCCGCACGGCCCATGCTCGCTTACAGGTACGGGCGCTGCCCGCGCTTGGCCTGCTCGTAGGCCTGCCGGGCCGTCCGGGTGCTGCCGATGGCGGCGGTTTCGGCGACCGGCACGTCCCACCAGCTTTGCGACGAGGGCACCGGGGCGAGCGGATCGGTCTCGATGTAGACGACGGTGGTTCGCTGCGCGGCCTTGGCCTTGCCGAGCGCGACGCGGAACTCCTCTATCGTCTGGGTCCGCAGCACGTCCGCGCCCAGGCTCTCGGCGTTGGCGGCCAGGTCCACCGGCAGGTATTCGCCGTCGAGCATCCCGCTGGCCGGATCGCGGTAGCGGTACTGAGTACCGAACCGCTGCGAGCCGAGGCTTTCCGACAGCGAGCCGATGCTGGAGAAGCCGTGATTGTCGATCAGCACGATGACGAGCTTGATGTTCTCCGAGACCGCGGTGACGATCTCCTGGGCCATCATCAGGTAGGAGCCGTCCCCGACCAGCGCGAAGACTTCCCGGTCCGGCGCGGCCAGCTTGATCCCCAATGATCCGGCGATCTCGTATCCCATGCACGAGTAGCCGTATTCGACGTGGTACTGCTTCGGGTCGCGGGCGCGCCAGAGCATCTGCAGGTCGCCGGGCAGGCTCCCGGCCGCCTGGACGACCACGTCACGCGGCCCGGCGATCTCGTTCACCGCGCCGATGACCTCGGTCTGGGCCGGCAGCGGCTGATGCCCCAGGTGGTAGGCGTGATCCACCACCCGGGTCCAGTCCGCGACCAGCCGCTGGACCTCCGCGGTGTAGTCCTCGCCGACGTGGTACCCGGCCAGCCCGCCCGCCAGGGCCTCGATGCCGCGGCGCGCGTCGCCGGTGACGGCCACCCCGGCGTGCTTGACCGAGTCGAAGCTGGCCACGTTGAAGTTGACGAAGCGCACCCCGGGGTCCTGGAAGGCGGTGCGGGACGCGGTGGTGAAGTCGCTGTACCGGGTGCCGATGCCGATGACCACGTCGGCCTGGGCGGCCAGGGAGTTGGCCGCCGCCGACCCGGTGGCACCGACCCCGCCGACGGCCAGGGGATGATCCCAGGGCAGCGCGCCCTTCCCGGCCTGGGTGTCGGCCACCGGGATGCCGGTCGCCTCGGCCAGCCGGCGCAGCGAGTCATGGGCTTCGGAGTACAGGACGCCGCCGCCGGAGATGATCAGCGGCCGGCGGGCGCCGCCGATGACCTCGGCCGCGCGGGCCACCGCCTCCGGATCGGGAACGGGACGGGCGACCGGCCACACGCGCCTGCGGAACAGCTCGTCCGGCCAGTCGAACGCTTCGGCCTGGACGTCCTGGGGCAGCGCCAGCGTGACCGCGCCGGCCTCCGCCGGGTCGGTCAGCACCCGCATCGCCGACAGCAGCGCGGACGGCAGCTGCTCGGGCCGGTAGATGCGGTCGAAGAACCGCGACAACGGCCGGAACGCGTCGTTGACCGACACGTCGAGCGACCGGGGATCTTCGAGCTCCTGCAGCACCGGGCTGGCCACCCGGGTCGCGAACAGGTCGCTCGGCAGCAGCAGCACGGGTATCCGGTTGATCGTCGCCAGGGCCGCCCCGGTCAGCATGTTCGTCGATCCCGGGCCGATCGAGGCGGTGCAGGCCAGGGCCTGGAGCCGGTTGCGCATCCGGGCGAACCCGGTCGCGGCGTGGACCATGGCCTGCTCGTTGCGGGCCAGGTAGTACGGCAGGTCCGCGTCCCCGGTGAGCTGGGCTTGCAGCAGGGCCTGGCCGACCCCGGCGACGTTGCCGTGCCCGAAGATGCCGAAACATCCCGGGATGAGGCGCTGTTCCACACCGTCTCGTTCGGAATATTGCTGGGCCAGGAACCGGACGAGGGCCTGGGCGACGGTCAGCCTCATTTGCTCCCTCCCGCGTCGGTCAGCGGCAGGCGGGGGTCGATCCCGGTGCCGGCCAGGTGGCCCGGACCCAGGCATGGGCCGGGTCGTCGCAGAACCGCCAGATCCGTTCCCCGGGGCCGGCCATCACGTTCAGGTAGTAGAGGTGGTAGCCGGGCGCGGCCATCGACGGGCCGTGGTAGCCGTACGGGATCAGCACGACGTCGCCGGTGCCGACCTCGGCGCAGACGTCGATCTCACGCCCGGGCCCGGACCCGTACACCCGCTGGTAGGCCGGGCCGTCCCCGGCCACCTCGAAGTAATAGATCTCCTCGAGCTGCGACTCGTCCCCGGTCTCCTCGTCGTGCTTGTGCGGCGGATAGGAGGACCAGTTCCCCCCGGGGGTCAGCACCTCCACGGCGATCAGCCGGTCGGCGCGGAACGCCTCCGGCGAGCAGAAGTTGTTCACCTGCCGGCTGGCCGCGCCCGCGCCGCGCAGCTCGACCGGGACGTCCTCCGCGGCGCGAGTAGCGCGCCTCCAGGCGCTGGCTGGCCCGGGCCGAGGGCAGCGCGAACCGGCCACCGCCCTCGGCGGAAATGACCGCCGCCGCGTCGCGGGGCAGGTAGGCGAAGTCCGTGACGCGGTCGAAGACGCTGCGCCGGCCACGCAGGGTGAACCGCTGCCCGTCGCAGTCCACGGTGGCCGCGCCGGACAGCGGCAGCACGATGAACTCGTCCGGGCCGGTCTCCAGTTCGATCACGCCGCCGGGCGGCAGCTCAGCGATGCGCAGCCCGCTGTAGGCCCAGCCGGCTCGCCTCGGGCGTGATGTGGGTGACATAGGGGTCTCTCGCCGTTATCCCGCGGCGGACCACGGGGAAGAGCTCGGCCTCACGCATGCTGGGCCTCCTGCACCTTTTTCTCCACCTCATCCGCGGTCGGCATCGCGTCGGCGCACGCCAGGCGGGACGCCACGATCGCGCCGGCGGCGTTGCAGAAGCGCAGCGAACGTTCCAGGTCCCAGCCGGACAGCAGGCTGTGGCACAGCGCGCCGCCGAACGCGTCGCCCGCGCCCAGCCCGTTGACGACCTCGACCGGAGCGGGCGGCACCTCGACGACCTGCGCGCCGTCCGAGGCCATGACGCCGTCCGGTCCCTGCTTGACCACGGCCAGCCTTATCCCCGCCGCGTGCAGGGCCTGCGCCGCCGCGTGGGGCTCGCGGGTGCCGACGGCCGTCTCGCATTCGTCGAGGTTGCCCACGGCGACGGTCGCGTAGGACAGGGCTTGCCGCACCCACCGGCGTGCTTCCTCCCGGGACGGCCAGAACATCGGCCGGTAGTCCAGGTCGAGGACGGTCGGGCCCGCGGGGCTGGCCTGGGCCCGGGCCGCCAGCGCGCGCAAGGTGGCGCTCCGGCTCGGCTCCTGAGACAGGCCGGTGACGGTGACCCAGAAGATCCCGGCCTGCCCGATGGCGTCCAGGTCCAGCTGGTCCGCGTCGATCTGCAGGTCGGGTGCGGTGGGGTAGCGGTAGAAGTACAGCGGGAAGTGATCGGGCGGGAAGATCTCGCAGAACGTCACCGGGGTCGGCATCACCGGAACGCGCCGACACGAAGCGGTCGTCGACGTTGAACCCGTGCAGTGCGTCGTGGATGAACTCGCCGAACGGGTCGTCGCCGGTCCGGCTGATCACGGCGGCCCGGCGCCCGTAGCGGGCCGCCGCGACCGCGACGTTGGTCGGGCTGCCGCCCAGGTACTTGCCGAACGTCTCGACCTGCCGCAGCGACCGCCCGATCTGCAGCGGGTAGATGTCGACCCCGATGCGGCCCATCGTGAGCACCTCGAACGGCCGGTCCACCGTCATCGGCTCTCCTGCGTGACCTGGTAGACGACGCCGGGGCCGGTCCGCTGAGGTTCGACCCTGACGGTCCGCCCGGATCGCCAGGACTGGCTGGCCGCCTGGGCCAGGTCGAACGCGGCCAGGGCGTCGTAACCGGTCACCGCGGGCGGCTGGCCGTCCCGGGCGCACCGCGCGAACGATTCGAGTTCTCCGGCGTAAGCCAGCGGGTAGCGCTGCTCGAAGTCGCGGGCCAGCCCGTGTGACGCCCAGCCCGGGGTCCGCCATTCGTAGTGCCGGTACTGGGGATGGTCGATACGGACCGTCGCGTTCCGGCCCATCACCTCGGTGGAGCACTCGTAGCCGTAGCCCGCGGCGCGGCTGTCGTCGATCACGCCGAGCGCGCCGTTCTCGAAGCGGAGCACGACCACGGCGGTGTCGATGTCGCCGATCTCCGCGAACCCCGGGTCCGAGAGCGCGGTGCCGTGCGCGGTCACCTCCACGATCTCGCCGACCATCCAGCGGGCCGTGTCCAGGTCGTGGATCGTGACGTCCACGAAGAATCCGCCCGAGCCGGCCAGGAACTCCGGCTTCGGCGGGGTCATGTCCCGCAGCGACGTGCGGAACAGGTAGACGTCGCCCAGGTCGCCGGCCCGGATCCGGTCGGCCGCCGCGGCCCAGTCCGGATCGAACCGGCGGTGGAAGCCGACCTGGAACGTCACGCCGGCCGCCCCCACCGCGCCGATGGTCTCGACGGTCGCCTGCCGGTCGAGCGAGATGGGCTTCTCACAGAAGATGTGCTTCCCCGGCCTGGGCGGCGCGGACGCAGAACTCGGCGTGCGTCCCGGTCGGGGTGGCGATCGCCACGGCATCCACCGACCCGTCGGCCAGCATGTCGTCGTACGACTTCACCCACGGGACCCCGAACTGCCCGGCCGCCTCGCGCGCGACGGCCGCGTCGGCGTCGAAGACGCAGGCCAGCTGAGCCGACGGGCACCGGCCGGACAGGCTGGCGGCGTGGATGCGCCCCATCCGGCCCAGCCCGGCCAGCCCGATCCGGGTCCGGCGGGTCACGCCGGCCTCTCCGTACTTGGCCAGGTACCGGCGGATCTGCTCGAGGTTGTGAGCCGACGACTCCCGGGCCCGTTCCTCCCAGGCGAACACGCACACGGTCGCGATGCCGTCGAACTCCACGTCGGCCAGCGTCCGGAAGAAGACGTCCCAGTCCACTTCGCCCTGCCCGATGTCGAGGTGCTGGTGCACGCGCGCGGGCGAGCCGGGCGGGTTCACGATGTAGCGCAGGCCGGACGAGCCGCGGTGATCGAACGAGTCCGCGATGTGCACCTGCGTCAGCAGCGGCCCGGCGTACTTCATGATCCCCTCGATGTCGCCCCCCTGGTGAAAGGTGTGCGGCGCGCAGTACAGGAACGACACAAAATCCTTATCAATCCCCCGAACGAGATCTACCCCGGCCCGGCCGCCCTCGACGAAGTCGTCCGGGTGCGGCTCGAGCACCAGACGCACGCCCTCGGCCTCGAAGACCGGCAGCAGTTCCTCCATCGACCGCCAGAACTGCGCCTCGCTGGCCGCCGGCGCCTCGGGCCGCCCGTTGAACTCGGAGTTCATCACGCTGGCCCCGAGATCCACGGTTATCTCGATCGCCCGCTTCCAGTAGCGCACGGCCGCCTGGCGTTCGTCCTCGTCCGGGCCCGACCACCGGTACAGCGGCAGCACGGAGGCGATCTCGACGCCGGCCGCGGACAGCGCCCGGCGGAAGGCGGCGATCTGGGCCCGGCGGCCCGCGGGTGCAGGAAGAACGGCAGGAAATCCTCGCGCGGCGACAGCTCGATCCAGGAGTAGTCAAGGTCGGCGACGATGCCGGGCAGGTCGGTCAGCGGGACGCGGCGGAACATGTAGGGATCGAGCGCGATCTTCATACCGCCGCCTCACTGGACCTTCGCGTAGAAGTCGGGCCGTTCGGGCAGGGACACCGGGGTGCGCTGGCCGGTCCGCAGCGCCTCCAGGCACGACTCGGTGGCCACGGCCGCCGCGTAGCCGTCCCAGGCGGACGGGCCGGCCGACGTTCCGGCGGCCACCGCCTTCAGCCAGTCCTGGAACTCCGCGTCGAACGTGCGGCCGAACCGTTCCCGCCAGCTCGCGGGCACGCGGCTGCTGCGCCGGCCGTCCTGCGTCACCGTCGCGCCGCCGGCGTCGGCCAGGGCCACGGTCCCGGTCTCGCCGACGATCTCGCCGCGGATGTCGTAGCCGTACGTCGCGTTGACGAACACCTCGACGTCGACGAGCACGCCGCTGGCCATCTCGAGCAGGACGATGAGCGGGTCCTGCAGATCGGTGCCGGCCTGGCCGCTCCGGCGCGGCTTCAGGACGTTGGCCGCCACGATGTCCTCGCCGAACATCCAGCGCACCAGGTCGATCTCGTGCACCGCCGAGTCGCTGATGATCATGTCCGTGGTGAAGCCGTACGGCGGCACGGTCGGGTTGCGGTGGGCGCAGTGCATCATCAGCGGGGCGCCGATCTCGCCGTTGTCCAGCGCGGCCTTGAGGGCGTGGTAGCCCGGGTCGTACCGGCGCATGAAACCGACCTGGACCAGCCGCCGGCCGCTCGCGATCTCGGCGTCGATGATCCGCACGCACGCCTCCGTGGTCGTCGCGAGCGGTTTCTCGCAGAACACCGGCTTTCCGGCCCCGATCGCCGCCAGGACGTGCTCCTCGTGCGTCGGGCCCCAGGACGTCACGAGAACCGCGTCGACGTCGCGGTCGGCGATCAGCTCGCGGCCCGTCGCATGCACCGTCACACCCGGCACGCCGGAGGCCACCTGCTGGGCGCGGGCCGCGTCGACGTCGGTGACCGCCACGACCACGCCCCCGGACAGAACCTCGGTGATCCTGCGTATGTGGTCCTGGCCGATCATTCCGACGCCGATGACGCCCACCCGGACCGTCATCACCGCTCACCTCCGGGTCCGGCCGCGGTGTCGTCCAGCTGGCCGATTCCCACGCTGCGCAGGTAGCTGTACGTACGCTGCGCGATCGGCTTCGGCTGGTCGAAGTCCACCGGGTACATGTCCTGCTCCACGACCACGAACAGGTCCCGGTCCAGCTCGAGCAGGGCCCTGGTCACCGATTCGACATCGGGCTCTCCCGCGGGCGGCTCGCAGCTGGCCCCCATGGCGACGGCCTGGCCGAACGCGAGGTCGTCACGGCCGGCGATCTCGACGATGGCCGGGTCCATCTGCTTGATGTGCACGTACCCGATCCGCTCGGGGTAGTTGCGGATGATGGCCACGCTGTCGGCGTGCCGGTAGGCCAGGTGCCCGGTGTCCAGGCACAGCGATACGTAACGCGGGTCGGTGTCGTCCAGGAACCGCTCGGTCTGTTCCTGCCGCTCCACGTGGCTGTCCGCGTGCGGGTGGAACTGCAGCCGCACGCCGTACTCCTGGGCCACCACCTTGCCCAGCTCGTTCGTGGCGCAGATGAGCGTCTGCCACGCGCCGGCGTCGAGTTCCGCCTTCTCCAGGTAGGCGCCCGTCGTGTCGTCGCGGTAGCCGGGCACCGGCACGAAGATCACGTGCTCCCCGCCCACGGCGGCGGTCAGCTCGGCGACCTGGCGCGTGATACGGACGATGTCCGCCCAGTCGCCGGCCCGGTGCAGCCCGCTGTGGCCGTGCATGGTGCCGCCGGCCACGGTCAGCCCCCGCCGGCCCACCTCGTCGGCCAGCCGCGCCGGGTCAGTGGGCAGGTAGCCGTAGGGCCCGAGCTCCAGCCACTCGTAGCCCACCTCGGCGACCTCGTCGAGGAAACGCTCCCACGGTGGCTGGAGCGGGTCGTCGGCGAACCACACGCCCCAGGAGTCGGGGCAGGTGCCAAGCCGGAGCCGGGCGGTGCCCCCCGGCCCCGGCGTGGCACTCGTGCCGATCGCGCTCATCGGAGAATCCTTCCTGCGTCGTCGTAACCGGTGCGGCGCGTCACGCACCGCCGGTCGGCTTCTGGCGGGACAGGCCCAGCTCGCTCACCTCTTTCCCGAGCACCTGCCCGACATCGGCCGCGGTGCCCCCCGCGGCCTCGAGTTCGTGGCTGAGCTGCTCGAGCTCGCCGCCGCCGGCCATCAGCCCGGTGAGCTCGTCCCGGGTGACCTGGTCCTTGCGGTAGTAGCCGATGCTCCGGCCGCGGTTGAGCAGGAGGAAACGGTCACCGACCGGGTAGGCGTGGTGCGGGTTGTGGGTGATGAAGATGACCCCCAGGCCCCGCTCGCGGGCCTGGATGACGTACTTCAGCACGATGCCGGACTGCTTGACGCCGAGCGCGGCCGTGGGCTCGTCGAGGATGAGCACCTTGGCCCCGAAGTAGACCGCCCGGGAGATCGCGACGCACTGCCGCTCGCCGCCGGACAGGGTCCCGATCGGCTGCTCGACGTCGCGCAGGTCGATGCCCATGGCCAGCATCTCTTCCTTGCACGTCTTCTTCATGAACGGGATGTCCATCCGCGGCCCCTTGCGCTTTTCGTTGCCGAGGAAGAAGTTGCGCCACACGGACATGAGCGGGACGACGGCCAGGTCCTGGTACACGGTGGCGATGCCCCGCTCCAGGGCCTCGCGCGGGGAGTTGAAGTTCACCACCGTGCCCTCGACCTCGTACGTCCCCTCGCTCGGCTGGTGCAGCCCGGCGATGATCTTGATGAGCGTCGACTTGCCCGCGCCGTTGTCGCCGAGCACGCAGGTCACTTCGCCCGCGCTGACCTCCAGCGAGATGTCGGACAGCGCGATGATGGTGCCGTAGTGCTTGCCGGCGCTGGTCAGCCGGACCAGCGGCTCGGCGGTCTGGTTCTCGTTTTCCAGCGTGCTGGTCATCTGGTTGCCTCCGCACGACGACGGATGTAGGTGTTCAGCAGGATCGCGCCGAGCAGCAGGACGCCGACGAAGAACATGAACCAGTCGGGGTTCCAGCCGGCGTAGACGATGCCCTGGTTGACCATGCCGAAGATGAGCGCCCCGATCCCGGCGCCGACCGCGGAGCCGTAGCCGCCGGTGAGCAGGCAGCCGCCGACCACCGCCGCGATGATGTAGACGAACTCGTTGCCGATGCCCTGGCCGGCCTGGATGGTGTTGAACTCGAACAGGGTGTGCATGCCGACGAACCAGGCCAGCAGGCCGACCCCCATGAACAGGCCGATCTTTACCCGGGCCACCGGTACGCCGACCGCGCGGGCGCTGGGCGCGGACCCGCCGACCGAGAAGATCCAGTTGCCGAGGCGGGTGCGGAGCAGGAGCCAGGTCGCGATGACCACGATGACGATCCAGTAGATGATCGTGATGCGGATGTTCACGCCGCCGATGGTGAAGCTGGCGGCGAACACCTTCTGCGCGGAGCTGAAGCCCTGGATGTTGGAGATGTTCGGGCTGGCCACCTGGTTGGTGATGGTCTGGGTCAGGGCCAGGTTCAGGCCCTGCAGCATGAAGAACGTGCCCAGGGTGACCAGGAAGCTCGGTATCCCGGTTTTGACCACGATCCAGCCGTTCAGGAATCCAACGAACAGCGACAGGGCCAGGGCGACGAGCACGCCGACCCACACGTTCGTCGTGAACTCGAAGCTGAACAGGGACGCGCACAGCGCCGAGCTGGTCACCGCGACCCCGGCCGACAGGTCGAACTCGCCGCCGATCATCAGCAGCGCGACCGGCGCCGCCATCAGGCCGTAGGTCGAGCTGACGTACAGCACGCTCGAGAACGAGCTGGCGTTGCGGAACGGCGGGGCGATGGCGAAGAAGAAGACGTAGATGATGATCGCGCCGGCCAGCGCGCCCGCTTCGGGGCGGGCGAACAGCCGGGCCAGGGGGGATTTGCGCCCCACCCGTTCGTCGAGCCGCGGCGGGGGCGCGGCCTCAATGGTGTCGCTCATAAAGTTCTCCAAACTCCGGCCCTGGGGGCGGCCGGCCAGCGCCGGCGCGCCCGGCGGCGCGGTCCTTACCGCGTGCCCCGCTGGGCATACGGGGCGATCCTGCCGATGTTGCTGGCGTCGACGAACGCGGGGCCGGTCAGCACCGTCTGGCCACCGCCAAGGACGTCGGCGTTGGTCTTCCAGAGCCACAGCGAGTCGATGGACAGGTAACCCTGGAGATAGGGCTGCTGGTCCACGGCCCATTGCACCTGCCCCGACTTGACCTTGGCGATCAGGGCGGCGTTGGTGTCGAAGGTGTAGAGCTTGGCGCTGCTGTGCGCCGACTGGATCGAGTTGATCGCGACCAGCGCGACCGGTGCGCCGAGCGTGATGACCGCGTCGATGCTCTTGTCCTGGGTGAGCTTGGCGTTCATGCTCGATTGCATCGCGGCGTTGTCGGTGCCGTTGACGTAGAGCTTCGTCATCGTGCCCTCGGAGCCGAGGCCGGCCTGCACGCCGGTGCACCGGGCCTCGAGCTGGACCTGGCCCTGGGCCTGCAGCACGCAGAGCACGTGCTTGGCGCCGGCCGCGGCCAGCCGCTTGCCGGCCGTCTGCCCGGCGATGTTCTCATCCGACCCGAAGTACTCCATCCCGCCGCACTGCTGCCAGTTGCTGATGCCGGCGTTGAACATGACCACCGGGATCCCCGCGGCCTTGGCCTTCTGGATGGCCGGGCACACGGCCCCGGGAACGGGGTCGGTCACCGCGATGGCATCCACGTGGCTGTTGATCGCGTCCTGGATCAGGTTGGCCTGCTTCGTGGGGTCCGGGTCGCTGGTGTAGTGGTACGTCACGTTGTCCTTGGCCGCCGCGGCGCTGGCGCCGGCCCGGATGATGTCCCAGAACGTGTCGCCCGGCTGGGCGTGCGTGATCATGGCGAACGTGTAGTGCGGCGTGTTGGCGTGGCCCGCGGAGGCCGCGCCCGCCGCGGCCTCGGTCCGCCTTCTTCCCGCCGGTGGCGCTGCACGCGGCCAGGACGAGCGTGAGGATCGCTATCACCGCCGCGCTCAGGGCTGTCTTTCTGGATCTGAACATATGTGGTGCCTCCGTTTGGCATGGGAATTGCTTGATGGCTGGCGCTAGTCAGACCCACGCATCACCCCCGCACCAAGCCGACCGCGGCGTCGACAGCGCCGGCGACGTCATCGTCAGGAGGAAAGAGCAGCGTGCGGCCGGCCACGAGCCCATGCACGGTGGGCATCTTCAGTGCCTCGCGCCAGCGGCTGAAGACGGCGTCCTGGTCGGCGCTGACCTCACCGCCGAGCAGGAGAGCCGGGAGCGTCGACGCGGCCAGGACCCGTTCCATGTCGTCGACGACCGGCACCTTGAGCCAGGTGTACGCCGAAGTCGTGCCGAGACCGGAAGCGACGGCGATGGAGCGGATCACCGCTTCGGCCGACAGGTCGTTGCGTATCCGCCCGTCGACCCGGTGGGAGATGAAGGGCTCGACCACGGCCACGACGCCGTGCGCCGCCAGGGCGCTGACCGCCCGGGCGCAGGACTCCATGGTCGACACGGTGGCCGGGTCGTCCGGGTCGATGCGGAACAGCATCTTGCCGCCGTCGAACCCCATGCGCGCGATCGCCGCCGCGTCGTACCCGGTGAACCGGTCGTCGATCTCGAAGACGGTCCCGGCCAGGCCGCCGCGGTTCATCGAGCCGATGACCACCTTGTCGTCGAGCAGGCCCAGCAGCAGCAGGTCCTCGAGGACGTCGGCGGTTCCGAGCACGCCGTCGACGCCGGGCCGGGACAGGGCGAGCGACATGCGGTCGAGCAGGTCCATCCGGTCGGCGATCGCCATCGGGCGTTCCCCGGCCCGCAGCGCGCCGCGGGCCGGGTGGTCGGCGGCGATGATGAACATCTGATCGTCGTCGCCGAGCAGCGCGGCCCGGCGTTTCCGCTGCGTGGCCGCCTCGGCAATGGCCTGCGGGCGCCGCGTGCGCACGTCGAGGATGGCCCTGAGGTGATCACGCATCGGTGCCCTCCCGCGATCCCGATCAAGAGTTGCTGTTTTTTTACGCCCGTGTTTCGGGGCAGTCAAGAGTATGTCCTGACATATTTACATCCTGATCTGCAGGCAACCTGTCAAGGGGTCATAATGGAAGCGTCCCCCCCGATGGGCCGTGAGAGAGGTAGCCGTGAACAGTGCCGCCCTGCCCCAGGTCGACCGGAACAGCCCGGTCCCCCTCTACTTCCAGGTGGCGCAGCAGCTGGAGAAGCTCATCGAGTCGGGGGAGCTGGCCACGGGGACGCGGCTGGAGAACGAGATCGATCTGGCCGACCAGCTCGGCCTGTCCCGGCCGACGATGCGCCGGGCCATCCAGTACCTGGTCGACCGCGGGCTGCTGGTCCGCAAGCGCGGGGTCGGCACGCAGGTCCTGCACGCCAAGGTCCGCCGCCAGGTCGAGCTGAGCAGCCTGCTTCGACGACCTGGCCAAGGCCAGCCGGGAACCCTACACGCGGGTCGCCAGCTTCACCCGGGAATCGGCGCCCGACGCTCTGGCGCTCGAGCTCGGCATCCCCGACGGGACCGACGTCTACGTCTTCGAGCGCCTGCGGTACGCCGATGAGGAGCCGCTCGCGCTGATGCGCAACCACGTCCCGGCCGACCTGCTGCGCCTCACCCCGGAGGACCTCGAGCAGCACGGGCTGTACAACCTGCTCCGGGCCAACGGCATCAACCTGAGGGTGGCCAAGCAGTCGATCGGGGCCCGCGCGGCCAAGGCCGCCGAGGCCCGGGCGCTAGGCGAGACCCGGGGAGCGCCGCTGCTGACCATGGAGCGCGCGGCCTACGACGACCACGGACGTGCGGTGGAGCACGGCAACCACGTCTACCGGGCCTCCCGGTACAGCTTCGATCTCACGCTGATCGGCGGGTGAGTCACACGCCGGCCTCGGCCGCGGCCGCCTGCAGGTTCCTGCGCCGCCAGGCGGAGGCCCTCGACCTGGTCCAGTTCGGTGTCCTCGTGCTCGATGTTGACGGCCATGCCGGGATCGACCGCGGCGAGCGCCCGGAGGAACCGGGCCCAGAAGTCCTGGCCGTGGCCGCGCCCGACCGCGACGAACTCCCACGAGGCGTCCGCGGGCCACCGGTTCAGCGTGTTCCGCCCGCCCAGGCCGACCGGGTTCTCCTCGGCCGGGACCCGCCGGAAGCGGTCGTCCAGCACGCCGTAGACCCGGCAGTTCTCCTCGTTGATGCGCGTGTCCTTGGCCGCGGCGTGAAACACGAGATCGTTAAGGTGCCGGATAGCCGCGATCGGGTCGATGCCCTGCCAGAACAGGTGGCTGGGATCCATCTCCGCCCCGACGTGGGTCGCGTTGATCTCGGTGGCCAGCCGCTCCATGCGTGCCCGGATTGAAGACGACGTTGTGCGGGTGCATCTCGATGCACACCTTCACGTCGGCCGTCGCGCGCCCGGGCCTGGATGTCCTTCCAGAACGGGACGGCGACCTCTTGCCACTGGTAGTCGAGTACGTCGAGGTACTGACTGTCCCACGGGTTGACCACCCAGGACGCCGCCCGCCCGCCGTCGTGCGCGGCCGGCAGGCCGGACATGGCGACCACGCGCCGGACGCCGAGCAGGGCGGCTATCTCGATGGCCCGGCGCAGATCCTCGGCGTGCTTCGGGCCCACCTCCGGGTCGGGGTTCAGCGGGTTGCCGTTGACGTTCAGCCCGGTCAGCGCGATGCCGGCGTCGGCGAACTGGCCCAGGTAGTCCTGGCGCGCGGCCGCGCTGGACAGCAGCCGCCCCGATCGGCAGGTGCGGCGCCGGGACGAACCCGCCGGCGTTGATCTCCGCGCTGGTCAGCCCCATGTCCTGCAGGATCTTCAGCGTCTCGGGCAGGGACCGGTCGTGCAGGCAGGCCGTATAGGCGCCTAGCTTCATGGCTGTTCCTCTCGTCTCGGCTGGGCCGGTGGTTCATCGGGGGACGGCGACGGCCTGGCCGTCTCGGCGCGCGGACGCGACGACCGCGTCGAGCACGCGCAGGTTGTGCAGGCCCTCGGCCAGAGCTGGGCAGCGGGGGAGCCGGTCCAGCCCCGCGATCTGTTCCAGGAAGGCGCGGGCCTGGAACGCGAACAGCTCGTTCTGCCCGTGACCGACACCGGGGAAATCCATCGGGAGGCCCCCGGTGAGGTACGGATGGGCCGGCCCCACGAGCACCTGGCGGTATCCGTTCACCGGCCCGGCCGGCGTCCGGTCGGCGATGGTGAACTCCGACATCCGGGCCAGATCGAACGCGGCCGCGCCGGCCGCGCAGAAGACCTCGAAGCCGAGCGCGTTCGGCAGGCCGTAGGCGATTCTCGAGACCGAGAACGTGCCGGTGGCCCCGCCCGTGAAGGTCGCGGTGAACGTGGCGATGTCTTCGTTCCCGACCGGTTCCCTGGCCTCGCTGACCGGCACGCCGGCCGCGTGCCCGACCGCCGCGCCCAGCGGGACCGGGCGGTCCGCGATCATGGTCGACAGGACCGTGCCGCGCACGCTGGCGACCGGCCCGCACAGGAACTCGCCCACGTCGACCAGGTGCGTGCCGATGTCCGCCAGTGCCCCCGAGCCCGGACCGCCCTGGTAGCGCCAGCTCAGCGGGGCATCGGGGTCGGCGCCGTAGTCACACCAGTAATGCCCGTTGAAGTGCACGGCCGGCCCGAGATTGCCCTCGGTGATCTGCTGACGGATCGCGCTGATCGCCGGCGAGCGGCGGAAGGTGAAACCGACCGCCGCGACCCGGTCGGACTTCTCCGCCCGGTCCGCCATGGCCTGGGCATCCGCCACGGACGGAGCCAGCGGCTTCTCGCAGAGCACGTGCTTACCCGCGTCGAGCAGGGCCTCGACGATCTCGCGGTGCAGTTCGTTCGCCACCACCACGCTGACGGCATCGATGTCCGGGGCCTCGGCGATGGCTTCCCAGCTGGTCTCGGCCCGCGCATAGCCGTAGCGCCGGGCGGTATCGGTGGCGAACGGCTCGTGCGCATCGGCGATGGCCACCAGTCTCACGTCCGGCAGGCCGGTGCCGAAAATTCCCGGTGCGGCGCGGTAGCCGCTGGCGTGGGCGCGGCCGGCCATCCCGGCCCCGATCACCGCCACGCCGATCGAGGGCTTGGTCAACGCGGCCTCCTTTAAAGCGCTTTAATAGACTTGGTATACGGGCCCGTGGCCGGTGTCAAGGGCCGCCGGACAATGGGGCCAGCGGCCGGGCCCGACCGAGGGGCCAACCGGGGGCTGGCCGAGGGGTGGCGGGTGGTGGAGCCAGGTTCTGCGTCGTCGGCGGGCGCGCGGGCGGGCCGCCGCCCGCGGCTGGCCGACGTCGCCGCGCGGGCCGGGGTCTCCTCCGGGCTGGTGTCGCTCGTGCTCAGAAACCAGCCCGGGCCCGGTGCCGCGACCCGGACCCGGGTGCTCGAAGCCGCCCGGCAGCTGGGATACCGCCCGGACCGGACGGCCAGCCTGCTGGCCCGGCGGCGGAGCCGCCACCTGGGCGTGATGATGAACGTGCAGAACAGCTTCCACGCCGAGCTGGTCGCGGATATCGACGCGGCCGCCACCGCGCCTCGGTTACGACCTGGTGCTCAGCCCCCTGACTCCCGCCCGTGACGAGAGGAGCGCGGTCGAGGTGCTCCTGGACTTCCGCTGCGAGGCGCTCATCCTGCTCGGGCCGGAGGACCAGGCCGGGGTGCTGAACGCGCTCGGCCGGGAGCTTCCGGTCGTGGTGATCGGCCGCCGGATCCCGGCCGCCACCGTCGACGTGGTGCGGGCGGCCGACGACCAGGGCATCGCCCAGGCCGTCAGCCACCTCGCGGCCCTGGGGCACCGCGAGATCGCCTTCGTCGACGGAGGCCAGGGAACCATCGCCTCGGACCGCCGCCGGGGCTACCGCCGGGCCATGCGCCGCCACGAGCTGGCCGGCCAGATGCGGATCATCCCCGGCGACCACACCGAGGAGGCGGGCATCCGCGCCGCGGCGACGCTGGGGGCCGGGAACCAGCCGCCCACCGCGGTGATAACGTCCAACGACCGATGTGCGGTCGGGCTCCTCGACGGGTTCGTGCGCCGCGGCGTACCGGTCCCCGCTTCCCGGTCGGTCGTGGGGTATGACGACAGCATGCTGGCCCGGCTGGCCCATGTGGACCTGACCACGGTCAATCAGGATGCCCGCAGCCAGGCCGGACAGGCCGTCGCGCTCGCGGTGGAGCGGCTGGAGACCGGCCGGACGGCGCCGCGTGAGGTGGTGCTCACTCCGCGCCTGGTCGTCCGCAGCACCACCGCTGCACCCCCTGGGGAGCCAGGGAACCGGAGGTGACCATGATCTTCGCACCCGGGCGCGCAGGATCAGGTCACTAGGGCCGGTGCCCGGAGCAGGTTTGTCCCGCACGCAGCGGGTAGGGCGATATTACTTGACCTTGCGAAACTTGGCCGGAGGGAACCGACATGGGAACCGTGCGGAAGTAACGTCCATGATCTCCGGACTGGCCAACGGCAGCGCGCATCACGACGGTGCGCGCCACGCCGCTGTCCTGTACGACTCGGACGACGACCTGCGCGGACGGGTGCTTCCCTACCTGCGAGCCGGGATCGAGAACGGCGAGGACGTCGTCGTGATCGTGTCGCACCAGGCCGAGCAGGCCCTGCGCTCCGGGCTGGGGAAGTACGCGGCCAGAATTCGGTGGGGCCTGCCGGACATGAGTTACGGTCACCTCGGCCGGGCCTCCGAGACGATCCGGGGGTTCTTCACCCGGCAGCGGTCCGCGCGGGCCCCGACCCGGCTGCTGGCCGAGAACGACGTCAACGGCCACCCCGGCCGGGCGGCCGCCTACCTGCGGGCCGATGCGGCGGCGAACGACCTGTACGGCGGGTTCGGGTTCCCGTGGGCGTGCCTGTACGACCGGCGCCGCCATCCGGCCGAGGTCCTGGCCCACGTCGCGCTGGTCCATCCATTGCTGCTGGGCTCCGGCGGCCGGCCCTCCGGGAACGCCGCCTACGTCCGGCCCGAGTCCTACCTCGCCGCTCACCCGGGGCCGCTGTCCCAGGTCCCGCGGCCGCCCGACCTCGACACCGAACTGGCCGACCTCGGCGGCCTCGCCGCCGCGCGGCACCAGGTGGCGGACGCCGCGCTGGCCCTGGGCCTGAGGCCCGGGGAGTGCCGCCGCGCCGAGGTCGCCGCGGGCGAGGTCATCGCCAACGCGTTCAAGCACGGCGTCGCCCCGTGCCGCATCCGGGTGTGGAGCGATCACCAGGCCGTGCTCGTCCGGATCGACGATCACGGGGAGGGCGCCGCGGTCACCACGGCCGGCTTCCGTCCGCCGGACCCGCGCAGCGGCTCGGGTGCGGGCCTGTGGGTCGCCCGGCAGTTCTCCGACATCGTCCAGGTCGGCGTCGGGCCAGCCGGAACGAGCGTCGAGCTGCAGTTCCCGCTAACCTAGCCCAAACCCGGCGTCGCTACCCTTAGCCCGCGACCGGGCCTCAGGGTGGGGGCAAATGCTGGGGGGCCGGTGCCGAGACGACGGGTCTTCATCGATCTGACGCCGTTGCGGGAATCCCGCGATCTCCGCATCCTCCTGGGTGGCCAGCTGGTTTCCCTGCTCGGGACGCAGCTGACCGCGGTGGCCATTCCGTACCAGGTCTACCACCTGACCCGCTCATCGCTCGACGTGGGCCTGGTCTCCCTGGCGCAGCTCGTTCCGCTGCTGATCTGCTCGCTGTACAGCGGGACGGTCATCGACGCGACGGACCGGCGCCGGCTGCTGCTGCGGGTCGAGGTCCTGATGGCGTGCTGCAGCGCCGGACTGGCGCTCAACACCGATCTCGGGGCGCGGATCTGGCCGCTGTTCGTCCTGCCGGCCGCCTCCGCCGGGCTCACCGCGTTCGACAGCCCGACGCGGAACGCGATCATCCCCCGGCTGGTCCCATCCCGGCAGTTCGCCACGGCGTCGGCGATGTTCCAGGTGCTGAGCCAGTTCGGTTCGGTGGTGGGCCCGGCGCTGGGCGGGATTCTGCTGGCCGGCGCGGGCATCAACTTCGTCTACTGGGCCGACGCCGCGAGCTTCACCGTCGCGGTCGCCGCGGCCTGGGCGATCTCCCCGCAGCCCTCGGCGGAGCACGCGCCGCGCCCCGGCCTGCGCTCGATCGCCGAGGGACTCCGGTTCATCCGGCATCGGCAGCGCATCCAGGGCGCCTACCTGATCGACATCAACGCGATGGTCTTCGGCATGCCCCGCGCACTGTTCCCGGCCCTGGCGGCCAACGTGTTCGGCGGCGGGGCGGCCGTGGTGGGATTCCTGTACGCCGCGCCCGGCGTCGGTGCGCTCGCGGGCGCGCTCACCACCGGCTGGATCTCGCACCTGCGCCGGCAGGGCCGCGCCGTGACCGTCGCCGTCATCGTGTGGGGTACGGCGATCGTCGCGTTCGGCCTGACCCGGAACCTGCCGCTGGCCTTGCTGTTCCTGGCCGTCGCGGGGTGGGCCGACGTCATCTCGGCCGTGCTAAGGAACACGATCATCCAGCTGTCCGTGCCCGACCGTCTGCAGGGACGGCTGGCCGCCATCCAGATCGGCGTGGTCGCGGGCGGCCCGCGCCTCGGGGACCTGGAGTCCGGCGCGGTCGCGACGGCATTCGGCAACGAGGTGTCCATCGTGTCGGGCGGGCTGTTCTGCATCGCCGGGGCGCTGGCGCTATCCCGCCTGCTGCCCGGCTTCCGTACGGTCGAACTCGGCACCCACCGCCCGCCGGACGGCCAGCCGTCCCCGGACGGTGACCTGCCGCCGGACGGCCAGCCATCCCCGGACGGTGACCTGCCGCCGGACGACCAGCCGCGCCCGGCGGAGGTGCCGCCGGAGGCCCAGCCGCCGCCGTCCGACGACCTGCCGCCTCACCAGTTGCCGTGATGGTCGGGGACCAGCCACACCAGGGGCAGGATGGCCAGCAGCAGGACGGCGAACACCACGAACACGTGCGCCTGCGCCACCCCGGGATCGCTGCTGCGGGCGACGAGCGCGGTCGTGACCGACACCGCGATGATCGCGCCGGACTGCCGGAACATGCCCCGCAGGCCGGCGATCGCGGCGACCTGGTCCGGGGCGAGCTGCAGGCTCGCGTTGTTCGACGCGGGCACCGAGAGCCCCATGCCACAGCCGGTGATGGCGGCCGAGATGGCCAGCCAGGCGTACGGCGACAGCGGCGGCGTGCTGGCCATCGTGAACAGGCCGGCCGCGAGGAGCACGAACCCGGCGATCATGGGCAACCGGTAACCGGTGCGGCGCAGGGCCATCACGGCCAGGCCGGCCACGGCGATCATGCCGACCGCCCGCGCGGTCAGCAGGGTGCCCGCGCCGAGCGGCTTGATGCCGTACCGGTCCTGGGCGTACAGCGGGACCAGCGCGGCGAAGCCCAGGGCGGCCGCGCCGTAGATCAGGTTGATCAGGTTCATCACCCCGAAGCCGCGCCCGCGCAGCAGCCGGTACGGGACGAACGGCGTCGGGTAGCGCCTGGAATGCCGGACGAACATCCACGCCGCGGCGGCGGCGATCGCCTCGCAGCCCAGGAACACCGGGCTGTACAGCGGGATCCTCCCGCTGCCGAGATACGTCACGCCGAACATCGCGGCCAGGATCAGCACGGCCAGCAGGGCGATCCCGCGTGCGTCGATGCGGCTGGACACCCGGGTGGAGGTGGCCGGGATGAACTTGGCCACCAGCACGATCAAGACGATGCCGATGGGCACGTTGACCAGGAAGATGCCGCGCCAGGACCAGTAACTCACGAAGATGCCGCCGATGATCGGCCCGATGATGCCGCCGATCGGCAGGATGGACGTGAACATCCCCACCGCGCGGTCGCGTTCCGCGCCGAAGTGGTCGGAGACGATCCCGGTGGCCGAGGGCATGAACGCGCCGCCGCCCAGCGCCTGGACCGCGCGCGGCAGCAGCAGCAGGTAGATGTTCCCGGCGAAACCGCAGCACAGCGAGGACGCGGTGAACACCACCGCCGAGACCAGGAACACCCGCTTGCGGCCGTACATGTCGCTGATCTTGCCCGCCATCGGCATGGCCACGACCTGGCCGAGTGCGTAGATGGTGATCGTCCAGCCGCTCCAGTTGATCTGCGTGTGCAGTTCATGCTGGATGGCGGGCAGCGCGGTAGCGACAATGGTCTGATCGATCGAGGCCATGAACAGGCCGATGGAGACGATGGCGAAGATCAGGTTGCGCCGGGCCGGTGGCGGCCCGATCGGCTGGCCGGCGGCAACGGCGGCCGGGGCGGGTCCGTGGTCGAGCGCACTCACCTGGTCTCAATCCTGTTCACATGTTGCTACATTAATTGCTTGCCGACAAGCAAGCAAGTCATTCAGCAGTAGGGAGAGCCGGGACGCGATGGACACCGAACTCGTGGCGCGCCTGCGTGGCGTCATCGGCCGGCTCGCCCGCCAGCTCAACGACACGTCCACCGGTGAGGGCCTGACCCCCACCCAGTACTCGGTGCTCGGGCTGGTCCGAGGCCGCGGGCCGCTCGGCCTGGCCGACCTGACCGAGCTGGAGGGGCTCAACCCGACCATGCTGTCGCGGGTCATCCGGGTCCTCGATGACAACGGCCTCATCCGGCGGCTGCCCGATCCCAGCGACCTGCGGGCGGCCCGGGTCGAGGTCACCCCGGCCGGCGAACTGGTCCACGAGCGCATCCGCGACCGGCGGACCCGCGTCCTGTCCGAATGCCTCAGCCGCCTGCCCCCCGAGACCGCGGAGGTCCTGCTCACCTCGGTCCCCGCCATGGAAGCCCTAGCCGAGGCGGCCAAGTCCCCGCCCAAGCCGGCCCGCGAGACCCCCTGACGCCCCCGCCCCGCCGCCGCCCCACCCCGGCGCCGCCCTTCCCCGCGCCCCCCGCGCCGCCCTGCCCCGCGCCCCCCGCCGCCGCCCTGCCCCGCGCCCCCCGCCGCCGCCCCGCCCCGCGCCGGCCGCGCCGCCCCGCCCCGCCCCGCGTGGCCCGTTCATGATCGTGCGGCAGAAACGTCGTATTTGGCGGCAAACAACACATGATCATGGGAGGAGCGGTGCCTGCTAGCGGAAAACATCACATGATCATGGGCGGAGATGGCTGGCGGTGTTGCGCCTGTGGTGTGAGTGGCGGGCGGGACGCCGGACGGGCCAAGGCCGAATGAGAGCGCCTGCGCATCCTGACGGCCGCCGCTTACGCGCTTGCTCTGTGGTCACCCGGCCCGGGTGATGCCCGGCGCGCCCGGATCCGGCCACATTGGCGGTGCAGGCTGCGCAGGAAGGGGTGGATGGCCCGTTGACTCAGGTGAAGGTGGCGGCCCGCCCGACCGCCATCGAACGGGTCGCCGCGGTGCTGTCGGTTCTCACTCTGGCCGCCGCGGTGGTGCTGCTGCTCGTGGGGGCGGTGAGGAACCTGGCCGGGATCATCCTCGCCGCCGCCGCCCTTCTGGTCGCCGTCACCGCAGCCTGGTATGCGGTGTCGAGGGCCGGGCTGGTGCGCGTCCTGGCGCTGGTTCTCGTGGCCGGGGCCGGGGCCCTGCTGGCCTGGGGGCTGGTGCTCTCGAATCCCCACCTGACCCGGATCGTCCTCACCGTGGCCCTCGCCGCCGCATCGGTGGTGTGCGCCCGGGTGGCGCTCGGCCGCACCGCACGATCGCGTCGCGCGGCCGCCCGGCTGGCCCGCCCGGCCGCCCAGCCCCGCCACCCGGTCCTGATCATGAATCCCAAGTCCGGTGGCGGGAAGGCCGAGCGGTTCGGTCTGGCCGAGAAGTGCCGGGCCCGGGGCATTGAGCCGATTGTCCTGACCCCGGGCGACGACATGGTCAAGCTGGCCGAGGACGCGATTGCCCGCGGGGCCGACGTGATCGGCATGGCCGGCGGCGACGGGTCGCAGGCGCTGGTCGCGACGGTGGCCGCCCGGCACGACATCCCGCATGTGACGGTCCCCGCCGGGACACGTAACCACTTCGCCCTGGATCTGGGGCTTGACCGGGACGACGTGGCCGGCGCGCTTGACGCGTTCTTCGACGGGATCGAGCGGCGCGTCGACCTGGCCGAGGTGAACGGGCGGGTGTTCGTCAACAACGCGTCGCTCGGCCTCTACGCCAAGATCGTGCAGTCCCCCGAGTACCGGGATGCGAAGCTGAAGACCACGGCCGGGATGCTCCCGGACCTGCTCGGTCCGGACGCCAAGCCGCTCGACCTCCGTTTCACCGGCCCCGACGGAACCGTCTATCCCGCCGCCCACCTGATCCTGGTGTCCAACGACCCCTACCAGCTGGATCACCTCGGTGGCCGGGGCACCCGGGAGCGGATCGACCAGGGCACGCTGGGCGTGGTGACCGCCCGGATCAGCGGTCCGGTGCCGGCCCGGCGGTTCGTGGCGCTCGAGGCGGCCGGGCAGGTGCGACGGTTCGAAGGCTGGCTCGAATGGGAAGCACCGCGATTCGAGGTCGATTCGGGCGCTCCGGTCGAGATCGGTATCGACGGCGAGGCGCTCACGATGCAGCCGCCGCTGGTGTTCACCTCCCGCCCGGGCGCGCTCCGGGTCCGGGTCCCCCGTGGTGCGCCGAACCTCTCGCCTGCGGCGGCCGCGATCCACATCGTGTCTCGTTCGGCAATATCCGATCTTCTGGCCGTGGCCGCCGGACGCGGTGGGCCGCCGCGCGAGACGCCGGCCGTCAGCCCGGCCGGGTGAACAGCACCGGCCGGACCAGCCTCCCGGCGTAGTCCATGAGACGGGGCCCGGCGGGGACGTGGTCCAGCCGGGGCCGGTACTGAAGGAACGTGTAGCCCAGTCTCCAGGCCAGTGCCCCGTCCGTGGCGACCTGATCACCGATGACCACCCCAGGTGCGGGCAGGTTCCGGTACGGCGCGGTCCGCAGCGGCTTGGCCGCGTGGGACAGGTACATCACCCGCACGTCGGCCGCAGCGACGGGCAGGCGAGACGGGCGCCGCTCCGCGTTCGTGGCGAAGCACACCACCTGCACCCCGGGGACCGCCGCGGCCTGGCCGGCGACGTCAGCCACCCCCTGCTCGAGCGCCTCCTGGCCGCTGTCCCAGCCGGCGACCAGCGGCTCCACGTCGAAGACGACCGTCTTCGCCGACAGCTCACCGGTCCGGCGCAGCAGATCCCGCAACTCGCCGTACTGCTCGTACCGCTGCCTCATGCGGCTTCGGGGAGCGGTGGTTTCGACATGCGGGCGCCTCCTCAGTGAACTGCAGCTTCGCGTCCAGCTGGCATGGTGCCCGCCCCTTCCCGCCGCACACTCACCGTGCCGAAAAGGCCTGGGCCGGGCGCCGCCCGGCGTCCGGCCCTCAGGGCGGGTCAGGCGTCGTCCCATTCGGCCGCGAGCTGCCCCAGGATGACCTCGTCGGCGAACTCGCCGTTGACCCAGGCTGAGCGGCGCAGGACCCCTTCGCGGGTGAAGCCGGCCTGGGTGGCGGCCCGGATCATGGCGGCGTTGTCGGCCAGCGTCTCGATCTGCAGCCGTTGCAGGCCCCGGATCGCGAAGCCGTACCGGCACAGCACCCGCACCGTGTCGGTGCCGAGCCCGCGGCTCCGGAGCGACGGCCGGAGGGAGATCCCCACGTGGCCCACGCGGTTGTGCAGGTCGACCGCCCACAGCACGGCCTCGCCCGCCAGCTCGCCGGTGGCCAGCTCGACCACCGAGAAGCAGGCAGGATCGCCGGCCGGGTCGGTGACCCGGTAGCGCGACGCCGGCGAGCCGGGCGGGATCGGCCGCCACGGCCGGGTGTCGGCCCGCACGCTGACGTCGACATCGTCATACAGCTCGGTCTCCAGGACGGCGATGTCGCTCTCGTGCCGGGCCCGCAGCCCAGCCACCTTCCCTTTCAGCATGCCGCGTTCTTACCGGACGCGCCCCGCGCGATCAACTCGGGTTCTGCGACCGGGCACGTCGCGGGCGTGACTGCCGGCGCCTGCGCAGGCGCGAGCGGGACGCATTGGCCCGTTCGGTGGCCCAGTCCTGCCAGGCCAGGCTGGGCTGGGGCAGGGCCGGGGGCTTCGAGGAAGGCCGGCTCGGCGTCGAGGTCCAGGGCGTCCAGCGGGGACTCGGCGGCCGCGTCGCGGCGGGTCAGCGAGGGGAGATTCCACTTCTGCTGGACCAGCTTGAGCACCGACGTGTGGTCGTAGACCGTGCTGGTGACGTGGTCGGGCCGCGCGTAAGGGGACACGATCACCGCCGGGACCCGGAACCCGTAGCGGTCGTAGGTTCGCGGCCCGTCGTCCAGGTTCTCGACGTTCTTCAGGTAGGAGCCGATGAACGGCCGGAGGCACGCCTTGACCCAGGACGGTGAGTCGAGCAGGGGGTTGTGGGCCGGAACGTCGTCCGGCGGCACCGCCTCGGGCGGCGGCACGTGGTCGTAGTAGCCGCCGTGCTCGTCGTAAACCCAGATCAGCAGGGTGTGCGGCCAGCCCTTGCCCTGCATGACGTGCTTGATCACCTCGGCCGCGAAGCTCTCGCCCCTCCTGATGTCCTGGGGATTCTCCTCCGAGAACAACTCGAAGTCCGGGTCCACGATGCTGAACGCGGGCAGGGTCCCGGCGTCGGCGTCCTCGAAGAACTGCTGCGTCCGGCGCAGGTGCCGGACGCACGCGGCCATGCCGAGCGGGTACAGGTCCGCGGTGAACTGCTTGTTGCCCTGCACCGCCTTCACGACGCGGGGGAACCAGCGGCCCAGCCGGGCCAGCCGCCGGGCCGCCGTAAGTCCGCGCTGGCCCAGGACCCGCTTGAGCAGCACGTTGGCCGGCTGGCACGTTGTGGTAGTTGGCCCACGAGATGTGATTGCGGGTCAGCATGTCGAAGATGGTCCCGGCCGGCGGCAGATCCAGGATGTCCCACGACAGGTCGTCGATGAGACCATGCGCGGTCCCGGCGACGAGGAACCGCCGGTTCGGGAACGTCGGGCCGAGGCACGAGGAGAACCAGCGGTCGGCGAGGGGGAACGTGCGGGCCAGGCCGTGGTAGAAGGGCAGGTCTTCCTCGGTCCAGTAACCCATCGGCATGGCCGGATCCGCGCCCGGCACCGTCTGCTCCACGCTGCGCACGAAGCCGTCGCACGCACCGCCGTTCCACTGCATATGAGCGGCGTGCCAGCTTTGCGGCGGGTCCCTGGGGATCTGGACGGTGGAATCCAGATGGTGCGCGGCCACCGGGCTGCCGTCCCGCCGGGGGTTGGCCGCCGCCGGCTTGCCGTCCGGACCGGACGGCAGCCCTTCGCCGCGATCCAGCGTGCCGAGGTAATTGTCGTAGGAGTGGTTCTCCATCATCAGAACGACGATGTGGCGGATGTCCGGCAGCAGATCGGTGCCTTCGGGAAGGTCGGGCCGGGGCAGCGAACCGGGCTCGGTGGGCCGGATGCCGCGGCTCCGCCGTCCGACCTCACGTCTCTCCAGTTTTTCCCACATGTCCCTTACCTCCCTTTGGCCGGAGCGATCGTCTCATGCCGGGGCCCCGGGGCGCAGCGGCTCCGCCGGTGAGAGAACACTAAGAGGAGGTCCAACCTCAGGAGGACATGATGAGCGAGTACTCGTCGCCTATGCCGCCGGAGCCGGACGAGACCGGCTCGCCGCTGCCGCCGGAGCCCAGCACCGAATCCGGCTCGCCGCTGCCGCCGGAGCCCAGCACCGAATCCGGCTCGCCGCTGCCGCCGGAGCCCAGCACCGAATCCGGCTCGCCGCTGCCGCGCGAACCGGATGAGCCCGGTTCGCCGCTGCCAGCGGAGCCGGATGAGCCTGGTTCGCCACTGCCGCCCGAGCCGTAACCGGCGGTAACTGCGACGGCGCACCGGCCCCGGCCCCGGCGGTTAGCCAACGCCGAGTTTCTCGGCGGCGAGCCTGGTTCCCGCGACCCGGTTAGTGATCTTCTGGAACGCGACGTCGCGCGCGTAGTCCGGCGAGCCGTGATTCGGCTTCTCATCGATGCTGAACGGCGAGAAACCGCAGTCGTCGGTGGCCCCGAGTCGCTCCCGGGGGATGAAGCTGGCCGCCCGGATGAGGGCGTCGCGGACCTCCTCCGGGCTTTCCACCCTCGGGTTCAGCGGATTGATGACGCCGACGTAGGCCATCTGGGCCACGCCGTCCGCGTCGTCACGGATCTGCTCGCCGATGATCTTGTACACACGGTCCCGGTCCCGCTCGCTGGCCAGCTGAATCAGGAAATAGCCCGCGTTCATGCCGAACATGCTCGGCAGCAGGTCGTTGTAGTCGACGTCGGCGCTGTGCACCGAGTCACGGTCACCGCCCGGGCAGGTGTGGATGCCGATCCGGGATCGCTCCTCGGGCGTGAAGCGGGCCAGGACGCGGTTGTTGAGGTCGATGAAGTGGGGCAGCATGTTCCGGCCGGTCCACGGGTTGCGCGGGTCGTTCCTGGTCGACAGGCGCCCCTCGGTGAAGTCGATCGACACCCGGGCCGCCCCGGCGCCGAACGCGCCCCGGATGTCCTTCTCGCATTCGCCGACGAGATCGTCCTCGAACTGCTCCCGCGGATACCCGGGCACCTCCTCGTCGAGGGGGTACAGCAGCGCGAGCATCGACGGCGCGATGACCGCCTGCTTCATCGGCGTGCGGGTCAAGCCGATGGATTTCGCCAGCGTGTCGGCCGCGTAGGTCTTGTACCGGAACGGGCCGCCGGTCAGCCGGGGAAGCTGCCGTGAGTGGCCGTCGGCGAAGATCGCGAAGTACTGGCCGCCGCGGGCGGCCAGGTGGTCGGCCAGCCCGGTGCCGGCCAGCGTGTCGGTGATCGCGTAGGTCGCGAAGCTCGACCAGCGCTGCTCACCGTCGGAGATGATCGGCGCCCCAGTCGCCTCGCCCCGCTCGACCGAGTCACGGACCGCCCGGTCCTGCTCGGCCCCCAGCTCCTGGCGCGTGATCTCTCCCGCGTCGTACCGCGCGTACGCCGCCTGCAGCCGGCTGGGGCGTGGCAGCGAGCCCACGGGCTCGGTCGGGATTCCGGTGGTGGTCCTGGGATCGTAGTCGGTCACGGCCCGCGCCTTCCCTCGCGTGGCCACGGACGCGGCATTGCGCCCGTGACCTCACCGACGCTAGACCCGCCGCTGGCCAGGGTCAACGGGCAGGATTCCCGCCAAGAGCCCCATTTCACACCGGGCGCGGGCCGGTCGGGCGGCTTCAGGAACGCCGGCTCGCCGTCCAGGTCAAGGGCGTCAAGCGGGGGACTCCGGAGCCGCCGCGGTCAGCGCACCCGCTACCTTGAGGGACGTGACGGCCCGGCCGGGGGAGGCCGGGATGGAGGGGAGCTGAGCCGATGCCGGCCGTGCTGTGGTTCCGCCGCGACCTGAGGCTGGGGGATCACCCGGCCCTGCTGGCCGCCGCGCAGGAAGGGCCGGTGGTGGCCCTCTTCGTCTTGGACGACGCGCTGCGCCGGCCGTCCGGGACGTCCCGGATCGCATTCCTGTACCGGACGCTGCGGGCCCTGGATGAGCAGTTGCGCGAGCACGGCGGCGGGCTCACCGTCCGGCGCGGCCCGCCCGAGAACGTCGTCCCGGCGGTCGCCCGCGAGCACGGCGCGTCGTCGGTGCACATCAGCGCCGACTTCGCCCCGTACGGAGCGGCCCGCGACCAGCGCGTCGCCGCGGCGCTCGGCCAGACGCCGCTGGTGCGCACCGGTTCGCCGTACGCGGTGGCGCCGGGCCGGGTGACCAAGGGCGACGGAACGCCGTTCAAGGTGTATACGGCGTTCTACCGGGCCTGGGCCGGCCACGGCTGGCGCGCGCCCGCCTCGTCCGGCCCGGCCGAGGTTACCTGGCGGGTGCTCGACGGCACCGGCATCCCGCCGGACCCGCATCTGCCGGCCGGGCTGAGCCTGCCGGAGGCCGGGGAGGCCGCGGCTCTGGCCGCATGGCACCGGTTCCGCGATGGCCACCTGCCCGGTTACGAGCAGCAGCGGGACCGGCCCGGCCTTGACCGCACGTCGCGGATGTCGCCGTACCTGAAGTTCGGCTCCATTCACCCGCGGACGATCCTGGCCGGCCTCGGATCGGGCGATTCGGCCTACCGGCGGGAGATCGCCTGGCGGGAGTTCTACGCCGCCGTCCTGCATTTCTGGCCGGACAGCGCCCGGGAGTACTTCCAGCCCGCGATGGCCGAGATGCCGTACGCGACCGGGGAGGCGGCCGACGAGGCGTTCGGCGCCTGGGCCACCGGGCGGACCGGATACCCGATCGTGGACGCCGGGATGCGCCAGCTGCTCGCCGAGGGCTGGATGCACAACCGGGTGCGGATGATCGTGGCGTCGTTCCTGGTCAAGGACCTGCATATCGAGTGGACGCGGGGCGCTCGGCACTTCATGCGTCACCTGGTCGACGGGGACCTGGCCAGCAACCAGCACGGCTGGCAGTGGACGGCCGGCACCGGCACCGACGCGGCGCCGTATTTCCGGATCTTCAACCCGGTCACCCAGGGGACCAAATTCGACCCGGACGGGACTTACATCCGCCGCTGGGTGCCCGAGCTGGCCGGCCTGCCGGGGCGTGAGGCCCACGAGCCGTGGCGGCGCGCGGGCGGCCTCCCGGCCGGCTACCCGGAGCGGATCGTGGACCATTCACGCGAACGGTCTACGTCGCTGGCCGGCTACCAGGCCCTGCGCAGCCGGCAGCGGGCCTGATCGGGCCGGACCGGCTCCGGCCGGGCGCTACAGCCGGTCGGCCGGGAGCGGAGCGCCCGCCGTCGCGGTGCCGCGTGAGGTGATCTCGGCCAGCTGCTCGGAGACCCAGCGGTACACGTCGTAGGTCCGGACATGCTCGGCCATGGCGTCGATGGCCGCCTTCCTTGCCTCGGGCGGCAGGCGCAGGGCGTGCTCGATCCGGTAGGAGAGCCCCTCGACGTCGAACGGGTTGCACAGGACGGCCTGCGGGAGCTCTACGGCTGCCCCGGTGAATTCGCTCAGCACGAGCGCGCCGCTGTCGCCGCGGGCGTGCTGGACGGTGACGTACTCCTTGCACACCAGATTCATGCCGTCGATGAGCGGGGTGACGAGCAGCGCGTCGGCGAACGCGTAGTAGGCGGCCAGCTGCTGCTGCGACAGGCTCCGGTACAGGTAGTGCACGGGCACGTCGGCGCCGGGTTCGGTGAATCGGCCGTTGATCCGCCCGATGTGCTGCTCCACCGAGGCGCGCAGCTGCCGGTACTCCCGTACGTTGTCCCGGCTGGGCACGGCCACCTGCAGGAACGCCAGGCTTGTCCGCAGCTCCGGGGTGCGTTCCAGGAGCATCTCGAAGGCCAGCAGGCGCTCCACGATTCCCTTGGTGTAGTCCAGCCGGTCGACACCGAGCAGCAGGGTCCGCCCGGCGAACTGCTCGGTGAGCGCCTGTACCTCTTTGTCGGTCTCCGGGTCGGTCGCGTGCCGGGTGAACTCGGCGGCGTCGATGGAGATCGGCGCGGTGGTGGTCGACACGACCCGGCCGTCGGGCAGCACGACCGATGACCCGCGCACCTCGACACCGGACCCGGCCAGGAGCCGGGAGCAGGCCCGCACGAAGTTGTTGCGGTACCGCTCGGTGTGGAAGGACACGACGTCCGCGCCGAGCAGCCCGACCAGGATCTGCTCCCGCCACGGGAGGCGGGCGAAGATGTCCGGTGACGGCCACGGCACGTGCAGGAAGAACCCGATGGGCTGATCCGGCCGCCGCCCCCGGATGAGCTGCGGAACCAGCATCAGGTGGTAGTCGTGGACCCAGGCGATCGCGTCGGGCTGCTCGCTGAGCGCGGCCAGTGCCCGCTCGGCGAAGATCGCGTTCACGTCCCGGTAGGTGTACCACCAGGCCCGCTCGAACCGGGGTTTCTCGATCGCGTTGTGCAGCAGCGGCCACAGCGTGGCGTTCGAGAACCCGTGGTAGTAGTTGCGGACCTGGCTGGCGGACAGGCCGATCGGCAGCAGCCGCACGTCCATGTCCGGGAGCGTCTCCGGCATTCCCTTGGAGCCGCCGTCCCAGCCGACCCACGCGCCCGAATGCGTCGACATCACCGGGCGCAGCGCCGTGACGAGGCCGCCGGCTGACAGTTCCCAGCCCTCGTCACCGCGGTGGACCGGCAGCCGGTTGGCCACGGCCACCACGGGCCTGTCATCTGAGCTGATGGCGGGCGGGATACGGTCCTCCGGTGTGCGGGCCCGCGGCTGCGCGCCGCGGTGGCCCGGCGTCGGCGACTTGTTCATCGCGGCCACCGTATCGGCGGCCGTTCGGCCTCCCTCCGCGCCTGAGCCGGCGAGCGCCGCCCCAGGAGGCTGCTGGCCTGGGCACGCCGCACGCCCAAGCGCACGCCGGCGGCGTCAGGGGGACCCGGGCTCGTCAGGGCGACCTGCAAGATCGGCCCGGCTGCCCTGCGACGTCGCCGGACGAGGTTGACACGTCGATCGCGTCGTCGGCGTGCAGTGCGGCGCGCAGCGCCGCGAACTCCTGCTGGTCGGCCGAGCTGGCCAGCACCACCCGCAGCCCGCGTTTCTTGCACGCCCGCAGGAGCTCCGCCGCTCCCCGGAACGGCCGCTGCCGGGACCAGTAGGTGGCGTACAGCGCGCCGTGCGCGGCGCGTACGCTGTCGTCGTTGCCGCGGTCCCGGTCGGCGGGCAGCAGCGCGTCCAGCAGCTGGTCGGAGCCCATGCCAACGGCCCGGTGGATGCGGCCATCGGCACGTCGTAGCCGAACTGGCCGAACGCCTCCCACCAGGTAACGATGTGCAGATAGTTGCTGTCTACCAGCGTGTCGTCCACGTCGAACAGGACGGCGTTCAGTGACCCGCTCATGTGCAGCCGCTACCCGCGGGAGCGGGCCCCAACCGCCCCGCTGGTAGAACCGGTTCATGACGTCGAGCTTTTACCGCCGCGGGGCCGAGGCGGGTGCGGCCCGGGATGACGAATGAGATGCCCGATGAGATGACGCACGGGCTGCTGCGGATCCTGCGGGACCGGGTCCGGGCGGGTCACCGCGACGACGGGTTCCGCGTGGTGCTGGCCATCGAGGGAGGCGGCAACCGGGGCGCCATCGCCGGCGCGATGGCCGTGGCCCTCTACGACGCCGGGCTGGTGTCGGCGTTCGACGCCGTCTACGGCTCGTCGGCCGGCGCGCTGACCGCCGCCTGGCTGCTCAGCTCCGACCCTCACCGGGGCCTGAACGCCTGGCCCGACACCGACACCCACGGGGTCTACGCCCGGATGACCAACCTGCTGCGCCGTCGCCCGGTCGTCGACCTGGAGGGGCTGATCGGGGAGTTCTACGACCGGACGCTTGGCCTGGACGCGGCCTTCGTGCTGGCCAACCAGGTGGAGTTCCATCCCCTCGCGACCGACGTGGACACCGGGCGGGCCGCCGACCTGCACCCGCTGGTCGTCAGCAAGGCCACGCTGCACGCAACCATGCGCGCCAGCGCGGCCCTGCCCATCCTGGCCGGCCGTCCCGTGCGTGCTGGACGGCCACCGCTATCTCGACGCCGGGCTGTCCGAGGCCGTGCCGTTTGACACCCCAGTGGCCCAGGGAGCCACCCACGTCCTCATCCTGCGGTCGCGCCAGCTGGGCCAGGTTTCGTCGGACGGCGTGGCCCGGCACCTGACCGCCGCGTGGCTGGGCCGGTACAGCCCGGCCGCGCGGCAGGCGTTCCTCGACCGGCACCGGCGCGCGGCCGACCTGGACCGGCGCCTGGCCGAGGCGGCCCGGTCCGCGGCGCGTCCGGCCGCCCTCGTCGTGCGGCCCGGCCCGGGCACGCCGAACGTGTCGCGGCTGGAATCCGATCCCGCGGTTATCACGGCGGCCATGGCCGCCGGCCGGCAGGCCATGCTGGACGTGCTCGGCATGGCGGATCCATCCGTGCGGTAACGCCGCGCTTCGCGCCCTTCCGCACTGGCGGTCCGCGCGGAAGGGCGCGTGCCCCCAATCGCGGCGCATATCCCGCAGATCCTTATCTGCGACACGCCGACTTCAATGCGTGGCGGCGCCGGTTCCGGCATGCATTATGACAAAAAAGCGACCGAATGCGCGCTGCCGGAAATCCCCGGATGCGTGAGGCGGTCACCCGAGGAGATTAGAGCCGTGAACCTTCCCCCCGGCCCGTTCGACCCGGAAAATGTCCCCCGGCATGTGGTATCCGTAGCGATCCGGGCATTGCTCCGCTGCGGACACGCGATAGATAAGAACGAGGCGCGCTACGTCGTCGCCGCTGTGCTGGAGGCCGACCGGCGCGCGAAAGCAAAGCCGGCACCGAAAACGCGCCCGCGCTCTCGCCCGGCGGCGCGCCGGCAGCAGCCCCGCCCGGTGAAAGCCGCCTCTTCGTTAAATGCGCCAGCGGTAATTAGCTGCTTTCCGTTCAGCAGCATTCCAGCCCCACCATCGCGGGGTTTTGCCCACTGATTAGACGCGGCTTCCCCATAATCGGGGAAAGTTGCCCGCCGATCTTGTGGTCTTCCTCCACCAGCTCACCAAAGGCAGGCCGGTGCGCGGTACCGTGTGACTGGGATGCCGGGGTAAACGGGCGAAGCGGGGCGGGATGAGCACCGATTACGTGCACGGGTATTCGGCCGGGGAGGCAACCCGGCTCAGCGACCAGGCCACCACGCTCACCGAACTGCTGCACTCCGATACCCGGTACCGGCCGGGCAGCCTGGTGCTGGAGGCCGGCTGCGGGATCGGCGCGCAGACCGTCATCCTGGCCGCCAACAGCCCCGGCGCCTCCTTCGTCTCGGTCGACGTCGCGCCGGAATCGCTCGCCGAGGCGCAGCGCCGGGTGCGGGACGCGGGCCTGGCCAACGTGTCCTTCCAGCCGGGCGACATCTTCCGCCTGCCGTTCCCGCCGGGCCATTTTGATCACGTCTTCGTGTGCTTCGTTCTCGAGCACCTGCGGGACCCGGGCGGGGCGCTGGAGGCGCTTAAGCAGGTCGTCAAGCCGGGCGGCTCCATCACCGTCATCGAGGGCGATCACGGCTCGGCTTACTTCCACCCGGACAGCGACGCCGCTCGCCGCGCCGTTCAGTGCCTGATCGATCTCCAGCGGCAGGCCGGCGGTGATTCCCTGATCGGGCGCCGCCTGTATCCGCTGGTGGCTGGGGCGGGCTACCGGGATGTCGCCGTGTCGCCCCGGATGGTCTACGTCGACGGCAGCCAGGCGCTGGCCGACGGCTTCACCCGCAAGACGTTCACCGCGATGGTCGAGGGCGTCGGCGAGCAGGCGGTCGGCCAGGGGCTGATGGACGCGGCCAGCTGGGCGGCCGGGATCCGCGATCTGTATCGGACGGCCGGCGCCGACGGCACGTTCTGCTACACGTTCTTCAAGGCCACCGCTCTACGCTAGCCAGCATGAGCACTTCGGAGCAGGCGCCGGTCCGGTGGGGGATTCTCGGGACCGGGGGCATCGCGGCCACGCTGACCGAGGACCTGCTGATCCTCGACGATCACGTGGTCGCGGCCGTCGGGTCGCGCGACGGCCGCCGGGCCGGGGACTTCGCCAAGAAATACGGGATCGAGCGGGCCTACGGGTCGTATGAGGATCTCGCGGCCGACGGCAGCCTCGACGTCATCTACGTCGCCACGCCGCACTCCGATCACGCGGCCGGGGCGCGGCTGTGCCTGCAGGCCGGGCGGGCGGTGCTGGTGGAAAAGCCGTTCACGGTCACGGCGGCCGAGGCGGCGGACGTCATCGCGCTGGCCCGCGACCGGCGCCTGTTCGCGATGGAGGCGATGTGGACCCGCTTCAGCCCGCTGGTCAGCGAGATAAGGGACCTGGTCGCGGGCGGGGCCATCGGCCGGGTCACGGCCATCGAGGCCGACCTGTCCGGCGCGCCCCCCTACCAGCCCGAGCACCGGCTCTGGAACCCTGACCTGGCGGGCGGCGCGCTGCTGGACCTTGGGGTGTACCCGATCTCGTTCGGCTCGATGCTGCTCGGCGAGCCGGACGCGGTCCGCGCGGTGGCTGCGGCCGCACCGACCGGCGTCGATGCCAACACCGCCGTCACCGCCCGTTACGCCGGCGGCGCGGTCGGCCTCTACCACTGCGGCCTGTGGGCCACGTCCCCGCAGACCGCGACGATCATCGGGAGCGGCGGCCGGATCACCATCGGGCCGCCCTTCTACCGCCCGGATCACTTCACGATCGACCCCAACGCCGGCCAGCCGCGGACCCAGTCGGTCATCCTGCGCGGGCACGGCTACACCTACCAGGCCGAAGAGGTGGCCCGCTGCCTGCGCGAGGGCCTGACCGAATCGCCGCTCATGCCGCTCGCGGACACCCTCTCGGTCATGCGCACCCTGGACGCCGCGCGCGCCGACTTCTACGGGGCGGTGCCGCCGTGACGCAGTGGCGGCTCCGCCGATGTGCACGACGAGATGCAGCCCGGTGACCTGGCCGGGGTCGGCGGCGGTCCGGCGCATCGTCCTGGCCGCTGCCCCGCGCCACACAACAACACTTGCGCGGTGGAGTCCCGGCCGGTCCGCGTCCGCTCTGACCGGCCTGGGCGGCCGCCTGCCGGGCCGCCGCGCCCGGATAGTGCAGCCGGCCCGCGCGCGGTCCGGGCATGGTGTTAAATAGTCGTGGTTGTTAAGTCGAAGTTCGTTGTCCGTGTTACGGTGCCTGCGAAATTTTGACAGCGGGCGCCGAGGACCTCCCGGAGCCAAGCCTTCGAGGCAGGCGGTCGCAACAGCCCGGGAACACACCCGTGGACCCGAAGATCGCTCGTAGGAGAGATTGCGAATGGCTCAGGGAACCGTTAAGTGGTTCAACGCTGACAAGGGCTTTGGTTTCATCGCACCGGACGACGGCACCGCCGACGTCTTCGTGCACTTCTCCGCCATCCAGGCTGACGGCTACCGCAGCCTGCAGGGAGAACCAGCGGGTCGAGTTCTCGGTCGGCCAGGGCACTCGCGGCCCGCAGGCCGAGCAGGTCCGCCCCATCTGACGAAAATCGTCTGAGGCCGCCGGCCGTGCCTGGCCCGCGGGTGGTGCCGCCCTCGCGGCGTGACCTGCGCGGCACGGCCAGGCGGTGCTGTACTAGGCGGGTGACCCAGCCGCTCGTCTTCACCAACGGCGCCGTCGGCACGGCGTTCTTTGCCGCGACGGGCGCCTGGGCCGTCTTCGAGTTCGTCATGAACGTCCGGCAGCGATGGCGGGCGGGCCGGTGGCGCGCTCATGATCCGACGTACTACGTCCTCTACCTGTGCGTCGCGGCCTCGATCGTCGCCGCGGAGCTTCTCGGCCGCCGTGGGCCACTGCTGTGGCCGGGCGGGCGGATCTGGCCGGTGGCGGCGGGCATGACGCTGCTCGTGGCCGGCGTCGCCCTGCGGGCCTGGTCCATCGCCACGCTGGGCCGTTTTTTCCAGTACCAGATCCAGATCCAGGCCGAGCACATGGTGGTGACCGCCGGGCCCTACCGGTGGGTGCGCCACCCCTCCTATACGGGCGTGGCCCTCGCGGTCATGGGCGTCGCGCTGGCCAGCGGGGACGTCCTGAGCCTGGTGGCCGCGGTGATCCTGACCGGTATCGGGCTGGCGGTGCGGATCCGCGCCGAGGAACGCCAGCTCACCCAGGCGTTCGGCGCCGACTACGAGCGCTTCGCCGCCGAACGCAAACGAGTCATCCCCGGCATCTGGTGAGCGGCCGCCGCGCCCGCGTGGCTACGCGGGCGCTGACCAGTGCTGGACTCCCTCGTCGTCGAGCACGCGGGAGAACGCCTCCTCAGCCGCCCCGACCAGCGGGGCCTCGGCGCCGAACTGCGCGGGGATTAGCCGGGGCGGCGGCGAGACGCGGAACGCCATCATTCCCCCCAGGTAGGCCGCCGCGGCCTGCTCGCCGGCCACGCCGAGGACGTCGCGGCCGAGGCCCCCGACGGTGACCAGGTGCGGATCGAGGGCGTTGACCAGGCCCGCGCACCCGCGTCCGAGCGAGGCGGCCAGATCGCCGACGGCCGCGAGCGCCTCCGCCCGCCCGTCACGGGCGCCGGCCAGGACGCCGCGGGCGTAGCTGACCTCGTCGCCGGGTAGCGGGTCGCGCATGGCCCGGGCCAGCGCATGCCCGTCTATGGAGGTGTTCCAGCAGCCGAACGCCCCGCACCGGCAGCGCAACGCCGGATCGCCGAACGGCATGTGACCGAACTCGCCGGCCATGCCGTCCGCGCCGGGCAGCGCGCGGCCCGAGGTGATGATGGCGCCGCCGACCCCCGCGTCCAGGTAGACGTGCAGCATGGTGCCGGCGCCCACGGCCGCGCCGCGCCGCGACTCCGCGACGGCCGCGAACGTGGCATCGTTGCCGGCCGTGACCGCGTGCACGGGGCCGGCCGGGTCGTAGCGCGGCCACAGCACCGACAGGTCCACGTCATGCCAGCCGAGGTTCGGGGCCTGCACGAGCCGGGTCCCGACGACGGTGCCCGGAACGGCGATCGCCACGGCCTGGATCCGCCGGCCGAACCTCCGGTCGAGCGCGTCCAGCTCGCTGGTCACGGCCCGGAGCACGTCGCGTTCCTCGCGCCGGTGGCCCCGTTCGGTGCTGGCCACGCTCGTCCCGCCGAGCTGCACGGCATCGACCCGCCAGGTCTCGTGAGCGATGGCGGCCACGGCGACCAGGGGCCCGTGCGGATGCGGATGCAGGGATGCCGTCGGCCGGCCGCGGTGCCCGGTAGCGGTCATGGGCTGCTCGGCCAGCAGGTCTGACGCCACGAGCCGGGCGACGGTCTCCGCGGCGTAGCCACTCGGCATGCCGAGTTCGCGGGCCACCGCGGCCCGGGTGATGCCGGGCCGCTCATGGACCAGGCTGAGCAGCGCGGCCTGCCGTGACATCCGCGGCAACCATCTCATGCCCTCATCTTATTATCCTCGGTCAGCGAGGATAACATTGACGGGGTGAGCTGTGACCAGGTGGCCGAGCCGCGGCTGGGCCAGGAACCGGCGCGTCACGTCCTCGGCCTGGCCGCGCTGGCCAGCGCCGCATTCGTGTATGTGACGGCGGAGACGCTGCCGGTGGGCCTGCTGCCCCAGCTGGCCGCGGGCCTGCACGTCAGCGACGGCGCGGTCGGCCTGCTGGTGACGGTGTACGCCGGGGTCGCCGGGCTGGCCGCCCTGCCGGTCACCGCACGGATGGGCTCCCGGCCCCGGCGGCAGGTAGTCACCGGCGCCGTCGCACTCCTGGCCGTCTCGCTGCTCGTGATGGCGGTCGCGCCGGACTACGCCGTCCTGATGGCTGCGCGCCTGCTGTGCGCGCTGGCGCACGGGGTGTTCTGGTCGGTGCTGGCGCCGGTGGCGGCCAGGCTGGCCCCACCGGGGAGGGCCGGGCGGGCGACGGCGACCGTGTTCGCCGGCAACTCGCTGGCCCTGGTGCTCGGCGTCCCGCTCGCCACCGCCCTCGGTCAGCTGACCGGCTGGCGCGTCGCCATGGCCGTCATCGGCGGGGCGGCTGTGGCCAGCGCCGTCGGGCTGAGGATGACGATGCCGCCGCGCGACTGCCGCCGGAGGCGGCCCGGGGCGATGCGCGGCCGTCCTCGGTGAGGCCAGCGCTGCGCAGCGGGCCGCTGGCCGTCCTGTGCGCGGTGACGACGCTGCTGGTGATCGGGCACTTCACCGCGTACACCTACATCGCCGCGCTGGTGCGCCGCGACGCCGGTCTGGCTGGCCTCGCGCTGTCGGCCGTGCTCTTCGCCTACGGCGTGGCCGGAATCGGGGGCATCGCGCTGACCGGCTGGGTGACCGACCGCCGGCCCCGCCTGGCCGCGGCCGCGTGCGCGCTCGGCCTGACCGCCGCGCTCTTCGCGCTGGCCGCCCTCGCCCCCGGCTCACCGGTCGCCACGGTCGCGGCGGTGATCCTCTGGGGCGCGGCGTTCACCGCGCTGCCCGTCTGCCTGCAGGCCGGGGTCCTGCGCATCGCCCCGCGCTTCGCCGATACCGCCTCCGCGCTCTACGTCATGGCGTTCCAGATCGGCATCGGCGGCGGGTCGCTGGCCGGGGCGGTGCTGGTCGACTCCGGTCTGCTGGGCGATCTCCCGGCCATCGGCGGCGTGCTCGCCGCCGCGGGCACGCTCCTGCTGCTCGCCGCGCGGCGGGCGTTCCCGCCGGCCAGCTAGTTGGAGAAGTCCTGGGTCATCCAGACGGTGCCCGCACTGTCTTCGTGGACCGCGATCCCGATATGGCGGAACGTGCTGCTCAGGATGTTCCGCCGGTGGCCGTCGTTGGGCGGCTTCTCGTTCAGCATGTCCTGCGTGAGCGCGACCGCGGTCTGCGTGATGGCCGCCGTGGTGTCCGGTTCCGGGCCGCCTTCGCCGATGTTCTCGCCCGCCGATGTCCAGCTCATCCCGGCCGCGTTCTCCCGGGCGCCGATGGCGGGCTCGCCCGCGCACTGGTGAGATAGGCCGCAGCCGCCCGCCATGGCCTGGTTGTGCGCTGCCGCGCTGCGGTCGAGCCCGGCCGACAAGATCAGCGCTGGCCGCCCGGCCTGGGCCCGCGCCTGGTTGATGAGCGCCAGCACCTGATCCGCCGGCGTGCCCGCCTGCCCCGCCGCCGGGGACGCCGCGGGAGCGGCCGGAGGCCGCCCGGACGGTGCGGCGGCCGCAGGCGCGGACCGGGCGGCGGCCCGCCTGGCGCGGGCCGGCGCCGCCCCGGAGCGGCCCGCCGGAATCTTCGCCATGCTCACCGAGCCGACCGCGCACGGCGCCCCGGCCGCACCGGCCGGCCGTCCCGCACGGAGGCGCCGTCCGTAGCGCGCTCACCGCGCCCGGCGCCGCCGCCGTAGTTCCGGCCGCACGCTGGGGGTGGCCCGGGCTCTGGGCCAGGGAAAAGCCGCCCGCGACCAGCGCGGGTACCGCCAGCGCAGCCCACAAATACCGGCCGCGACCCCTGGGCCGTCGACCGGGACGGCTGGTGCCGCTGGCCTCGCTGGCGGGCGTCGCCCTGCTGGCCGGCGTGGCCCTGCTGGCCGGCGTGGCCCTGCTGGCCGGCGTGGCCCCGCTGGCCGCCTGGCCCTGCTGGCCTGGCCCCGCGGGCTGGCGTGGCCCCGCTGGCCGCTAGCCCGGCTGCGCTCCGGCTGATGGCGCGGAACGCGCCCGTTCGGCATGTCATCACCTCGTACCGCCGTCCATATCCAGCGATCCGTGGCTTGTCCCGTCGCCCGGCCGCCTGGGCCAGCGTAACGAGACCCATGGAGCCCCCGCTCACCACGTCTCAGCCGCCCACCCTAGATCACCAGCGCCCGCCCGCGCGGAAGATCGCGCCCATGTCGCCGGGGCGCCGCGGGCGGGCCCATATACGCGCCGGTGCCATTGCGGTGGCCAGGCGCTACGCAAAGGTCCCATCGCGGTCACCCCGGGGGGCGGTGGCCACCCCCCTCCGCGGGCGGGCGACGTCCACGGAGGCGCCGCCGTGGTGGCTAGGTGCTACACAGAGGCGCCGCCGTAGACATGGGGTGGCGCGGGAGCTACCGCGGGCGGGCGCGGCGGTCAGCCGGTGCGGTCGGTGGCGGTGGGGCGGATGTCGTCGGGCGGGGCGGTGCTCCTCGCCATCGGGGCCACGGTGCCGTTGAGGAAGGCCTGGATGGGGAGGGTGGCCGCGCCGAGGGCGACCGCGTCCGGTCCCAGCCGGCCGACGTCGATCGTGGTCGCGGCGAACGGGTGGTTCAGGGCGTGCTGGCGCGCCGCCGCGCGGATCGCGGGCAGCATGTGGCCGCCGAGCAGCAGGCCGGCCCAGCCGCCCAGGATGATCCGGTCCGGGTTGAACAGGTTGATCAGGTTGGCGATCCCGACGCCCAGGTACAGGGCGGTGTCCTGGAGGACCTTCGCCGCTTCCGGCGACGTCGCGGCCGTCTCGATCAGCGCGGCGAGCGCGGTCTCCTCGTCGTCGCCCGGCAGCGGGAGGCCGTAGCGGTCGAGGATCGCTTCGGCGCCGACGTAGGCCTCGAGGCAGCCGCGCGACCCGCACCGGCAGGGCGGCCGCCGACCACGACCGTCGTGTGGCCCCATTCGGTCCCACTGGAGGCGGCGCCGCGGTCGGCGGCGGCGTTGCCGATGATGCTGGCGCCCACGCCCGAGCCGACCAGGCAGACAACCGCGTGGCGGGCACCCTGGCCCGCGCCGAACCACAGCTCGGCCTGGCCCATCGTCTTGGCGCCGTTGTCGATGAACAGCGGCAGGTCGGTGCCCGCCCGGAGCAGCCGTTCCAGCGGCACCGCGTCCCAGCCGTAGGTCTGCCCGTAGAGCACCACCTCGGAGCCCCGCTCGACCACACCCGGGACGCCGACGCCGGCCCCGAGAATGGCGGCGGGCGGCACGCCGCTGTCGGCCAGCACGGCCGACAGGCAGGTCAGGATCCGGTCGACCACCACGTCCACGCCATGCTCGCGCGGTTCCAGCGGGTAGTCAGCATTGGCCCGCACGGTCATCGTCAGGTCGAACAGCTCGACGCGCACCCGGGTCTCGCCGACGTCGATCCCGATCACGTACCCGTAGTCGGGGTTGATCCGGAGCAGGACACGAGGCCGGCCGCCGTCGGAATCCACCGAGCCGGCCTCGACCACGATGCCTTCGGCTATCAGCTCGCGGATCACGTTGCTGACCGAGGCCGAGCTCAGCCCGGTGGCCTCACTGAGATCCTGACGGCTGCACGGCTGGTCAAAGTACAGCGACCATAGCAGCACCGAGCGGTTGTCCCGGCGCAGGTCACGAACCGTCCATCGCCTTCGCTCCGGCATCGGCGTCCCCCTTCGCTCAGATCTTATAATAAGTGCCGAGCGAAAGTGGCTGGTGAGGCGGGTGGGCCGACGTGCCGGAAGGCCCGTGCCGCCTGGTGCCGGCGGGGCCCTCGGGCGGGTGCCGCTCGCTGCCGACGTGCCCCTCAGGCGGGTCCCACCCGGTGCCGCCGTGGCCGTCAGGCCGCGCCGCCCGGGCCGGCACGGCCGTCCGGAGGCGGTGGGCGTCGATGATGTCCGCGTACCGGCGGCCGCTGTCCTTCATCAGCCGCCGCTGCGTCGGGTAGTCGACGTAGACCAGGCCGAATCGCGCGTCATAGCCGTAGTCCCACTCGAAGTTGTCGAGCAGGGACCACGCGAAGTATCCGGCCAGCGGCACCCCGCGCCGCACCGCGCGGCCGCAGGCGGCCAGGTGCTCCTCCAGGTACCGCAGCCGCTCCGGGTCGTGGACGCGGCCGTCGGGGGTGACGGCGTCGGTCCAGGCCGAGCCGTTCTCGGTGACGTACACCTGGCGCGGCGCGTACTCATTGGCCAGCCGCACGAGGACCTGCTCCAGGCCGGCCGCGCGGACCTCCCAGTGCAGCATGGTCTCCGGTGCCCCGTTCGGGCGGGTCTCCCGGGCGTATGGCGGGCCGCCGGCCGGGTCGTCGCTGATCACGCTGGGGGCGTAGTAGTTGGCGCCCAGCCAGTCCAGCGGCGCTGCGATCGTCTCCAGGTCGCCGGGGCGTTCGGGCAGGTCGACGCCGTAAACCTTGAGCATGTCGGCCGGGAAGCCGCGGCCGTGGATCGGGTCCAGCCACCACCGGTTGACATGCCCGTCGAACCGTTCCGCCGCCGCGATGTCGTCGTCGGAGTCACTGGCCGGCTCGCAGGTGCTGAGCACGTTGACCAGGCCGATCCGCGCGCCCGGCGCGGCGGCCCGGACGGCCTGGGCGGCCAGGCCGTGGCCGAGGAGCAGGTGGTAGGAGGCGGGAACCGCGGCGCCGATGTCGGTCAGGCCCGGTGCGTGGCGGCCCTCGAGATGGCCGATCCACGCCGAGCAGCGCGGCTCGTTGACCGTGACCCAGTCGGTGACCCGGTCGCCGAGCACGCCGGCCACGGCCGACGCGTAGGCGGCGAAACGCTCGGCGGTCTCGCGCGACGCCCAGCCGCCCCGGTCCTGGAGCGCCTGCGGCAGGTCCCAGTGGTACAGCGTCGGGTATGGCGTGATGCCCGCGTCCAGCAGCGCGTCGACCAGTCGGTCGTAGAACGCGAGCCCGGCCTGGTTGACCGGCCCGTCACCGCCGGGCTGCACCCGCGGCCAGGCGATCGAGAAGCGGTACGCCCCGGCGCCGAGCCGCTTGATGATCTCGAGGTCCTCGGGCCAGCGGTGATAGTGGTCGCAGGCCACGTCCCCGGTGTCGCCCCCGGCGGTCTTGCCGGCGGTGTGCGCGAAAGTGTCCCAGATCGAAGGCGACCTGCCGTCCTCGGTGACCGCTCCCTCGATCTGATACGCCGAGGTGGCAACGCCCCAGGTGAAGCCGGCTGGTAGGTAACTGAGGTCGTCCATCGACCGCCCTTCTGCTGTCACGGGATTTGGTGCGGGGAACGTTGCGGGGCTCACTTGACCGCCCCGCTGGTCAGGCCGGCCACCAGGTAACGCTGCATGAGGAGGAACCCGGCGACCACGGGCACGCTGACGACCAGGGACGCGGCCATGATCTGGTTCCAGTACACGTTGTTCTGCGTCGAGTAGTCGGCCAGCCCGACGGCCAGCGTCCGGGTGGTGTTGTTGGTCATCACCGACGCGAACAGCACCTCGCCCCAGGCGGTCATGAAGGCGTAGATGGTGACCGCGATGATGCCGGGCATCGCGGACGGGATGACCACGCGGAACAGCGCGCGGACCGGCCCGCACCCGTCCACCAGCGCGGCCTCGTCCAGCGCCCGGGGCACCGACTCGAAGTAGCTGGTCAGCATCCAGATCGCGAAGGGGAGGGAGAAGGTGAGGTAGGTGATGATGAGGCCGCCGCGCGAGCCGTACAGCGGGATACCGGTGGCGTTGCCGATGCTGACGAAGATCAGGAAGAGCGGGAGCGCGAACAGGATCCCCGGGAACATCTGGGTGGACAGGACGGCCACGGTGAAGATGCGCTTGCCGCGGAACCCGTACCGGCTCACCGCGTACGCGGCGAAGATGGCCACCGCGACCGACAGGGCGGCCGCCGAGGACGAGCACGATCAGCGAGTTGAGGAAGTACCGGGCCAGCGGGACCGTGTACCAGATGTCGCGGTACGGGGTGATGGTGAGCGGCGCCGGGATCCAGCGGAACGTGCCCGGTGACATCCTGCAGCGGCTTGAGCGAGCTGCTGATCATCACGTAGACCGGGACCAGCGCGAACAGGGTCAGCAACGTCAGCACGATCCGCCGGGTCCAGATGAAGGACGGCGGCGGCGCGTTCAGGCCGCGGCGGCCGCTACGCATTCTTCCTCCTCCGGGACGTGGCGTCAGGTACACGGCGGTCACCAGCAGCAGGAAGATCAGCATCAGCACGGACATCGCCGAGCCCTCGCCGAAATTCCAGGTGATGAACGAGGCCTGGTAGATGTGCACCGAGATGACGTCGGCCGGGCTCGGCGCCGACGCGCCGAACAGCACGAACGGCGTGGTGAAGTCGTTGAACGTCCACAGGAACAGCACCAGGACCAGGACCTGGTTGACCGAGCGCAGGGACGGCATCGTGATCCGCCGGATCTGCTGCCAGATGCCGGCGCCGTCAATCGCCGAGGCCTCGTACAGGTCGCGCGGGATGCCCTGCAGCCCGGCCATCACGCAGAGGAACGCGAACGGCCAGTTTCGCCAGATCGAGATGATGACCAGGGCGAAGAAGCTGTTGTGCCCGAGCAGCCAGAACGACGGCCGGCTGGTCACGTGGAGCACGTTGTGCAGGAGGTCGTTCACCAGGCCGTTGTTGTACTGGAACATGAACGACCAGATGATGACCGAGGCGTACACGGGAAGCGCGAACGGCGTCAGGAAAATCGTGCGCAGCGCGGCCCGGCCCCGGAAGCTGTCCTGGGTCAGGATGGCCGCGACCGTGCCGAACAGCCACGAGAAGCCCACGGCCAGCACGGTGAACGCGCAGGTGACCCAGAACGAGTGGAGCAGCGCGCTCCCGATCGCCTGGTTGACGTCCACGGCGATGTGGTAGTTGCCGAACCCGGCCCACGGCGCGCCCTGCCAGTTCCGGATGAAGAACAGCGTGAGCTGCTTGAAGCTGATCAGGATCCCGAAGAACATCGGGACGAAGTGGATGAGGATCTCGAGCAGCAGGGCCGGCAGCAGAAACAGGTACGGCAGGCCGCCCTTGCGGATCCGGTTGAGGATACGCACCGACCGCGGCTGCGGCGAGGGCTGGCGCCCCCGGCCGGCCTGCTGGCCAGCCGGGGGCGCGTCGCGGTTGACACTGACCGTCACAAAGCCGCCCTTAGCCCTGCATCTGCTGCTGGGCGCTGGACAACTGCTGTTTCACGGTCGAGGCACTGACCGGTTTGCCGGACGCGGCGTCGGCGAAGAGGTTCTTCACCGCCGTGCCGACGACCGTCTCGAACTGCGATTCCTTCGCCACCTGAGGCAGGGCCACGGCGCTGCTGCTGAGCACGTTGCGCAGCACGGTCTGCTCCGGGGTAGCGGCCGGGGTGGACAGGGCGGAGGTGATCGGCGGGATCGACCCGTATTCGCCGTTGAGCTTGACCGACTCGGACTGGCTGGTCATGAAGTTGACGAACTTCAGCGCGGCGGCCTGGTTCTTGGAGTCCTTGAACACCGCCAGGTTGATCCCGGCCACCATCGAGTCCGGGTTCGACGAGCTGGGCGTGCCGGACTCGACCGGGACCGATGCGATGCCGTACGCACCCGGGGCCATGCCGTCCGCCTTGAGCGCGGTGCCGGCGGCCTGCCACAGCAGCATGCCCGCCTTGCCCTTCGCGAAGTCCGACAACGACTGGTTCTGCGCGTACTGGGCGTCGCCGGGGTTGACGATGTGGTCCCCGCCCATGAAGTTCACCCACTGCTGCACGGCCGCCACGTTCTGCGGCGTGGTGAAGGTCGGGTTGCCGGCCGAGTCGAAGAAGCTGCCGCCCATCTGCTTGGACAGGATGAAGACGTTGTGGATGTTCTCCGGGATGCTCGCGCCCTCGACCGCCAGGCCGGACTGACTGCCGTGGGTGAGCTTCTTGCCGTCGGCGACCAGTTCACTCCACGTCGTGGGCGGGCTGGCGATCCCGGCCGCCTTGAACATGGCCTTGTTGTAGTACAGGGCGTAGGCCAGTGAATAGATCGGGACCGCGGTCGGCGGCTTCCCGGCCGCCCCGGTCGAGCCGATGGCCGACGTGAGGAACTTGCTCTCGCCGCCGACCTGATTGAACGTGCTGCTGGTGAACGGCAGGAACGCGCCGGTCGCCTGCAGCGATGCGGACCAGGTATTCCCGATGTTGACGACGTCGGGGCCCTGGCCGGACGTGGTGGCGGCCAGGATGCGGTTCAGCAGATCCGCCCAGCCGACGACCTGGAGCTTGACGGTGATGCCGGTCTGCTGCTTGAACTTGGCCAGTTCCGGATTGAGGACGGAGTAGTCGGTCTGCAGGGTCGCGCCCTGATTACTCGCCCAGTAGGTGATGGTTGATGACGAACTGTTACCGCCGCTGGAGCCGGTGGTGGAGGACCCCCCGCCGCACGCTGTCACGAGCGTAAACAAAGCGGTGGCCGCCGCGGTGAAGGCGGAGACACGGGTTATACGCACTGGCAGTAGCTCCTCTTCCTTGTGGGCTACTAAATTTATGGTCTGATTTAAGGCGTGTGGTAAGTCATTGTCAAGGTCAGGAGGGCACTGGTGCTGGCGCCACGGGAGAGCAGGAGCCGCGACTGCCGTCGGCTGGACGGGCTATGGCGTTTCCGCTTCGACGCAGGTCAGGAGGGTATTGCCGGGCGCTGGTGGGAATCGGCGCTGCCCGGCGGCCGGGAAATGGCCGTCCCGGCGAGTTACAACGATCTGGTCACCGAGGCGACCGAAAGGGAGCACGTAGGGGACGTCTGGTACCAGCGGGACGTCCTGGTGCCTGCCTCGTGGGCGGGGCGGCGGATCGTGCTGCGGTGTGACGCGGTGACCCACCACGCCACCGTGTGGGCCGGTGACGCCGAGGTCGCCGCGCCATTCCGGCGGCTACACGCCGTTCGAGGCCGACGTCACCGCGCTGGCCCGGTGCGGTGAGCCGCTGCGGGTCACGATCCGGGTCGGCAACGAGCTCACGATGGCGACGATCCCGCCCGGTGTCGTCTCCACCGGCCCCGGAGGCGCGCGGTCCCAGCGCTACTTCCACGACTTCTACAACTACGCCGGGCTGCCCCGGTCCGTGTGGCTGTACGCCACGCCCGGCCGCTACATCGACGGCATCTCAGTCAGCACCGGCTTCGGCCCGGCGGCCGGCGCGGGCCACGTGACCTACCACGTCGAGGTGGCCGGCGGCGCGCCCGGCGAAGCTCCGCGAGCCGCCCGGGGACGCCGGCCCGGTCGCCGTGACCTCGGTCGTCCTCCGGGACGCGGCCGGGGAGACGGTGGCCGCCGCCGAGGGCGCCGACGGCGTGCTGGCCGTCCCGGCGGCCCGGCCGTGGAGCCCGGCCGATCCGTACCTGTACCGGCTGGAGGTGTCGCACGGCAGCGACGAGTACTGGCTCCCGGTCGGGATCAGGACGGTCCAGGTGGACGGCGACCGCCTGCTGCTCAACGGCGAGCCGGTCCGGCTGCGCGGTTTCGGGATGCACGAAGACGTGGCCCTGCGCGGCAAGGGCCACGACGACGCGCGGATGGTCCGCGACTTCGCGCTGCTGAAGTGGATCGGCGCGAACTCGTTCCGCACGTCCCACTACCCGTACGCGGAGGAGGTCCTCGACTACGCCGACCGGCAGGGCCTGCTCGTCATCGACGAGGCGCCAGCCGTCGGCCTGCACCTGAGCCTGGGGAACATGGGGGATCACGGCGCGCGCACGTTCACCCCGGAGGCCATCGGTGAGCAGGCGGCCGCGGCGCACCTGGCCGCCATCGGTGAGCTCATCGGCCGCGACCGCAACCACCCGAGCGTGATCGCCTGGTCGATCGCGAACGAGCCCGACACCGCCGAGCCGGCCGCCCGGGACTACTTCGCCCCGCTGGTGGCCGCGGCGCGGAAACTCGACGGGACCCGCCCGGTCTGCTTCGCCAACGTGGCGACCGCGCCGCCGGAGGCTGACGTGGTGACCGATCTGTTCGATCTGGTCTGCGTGAACCGCTACTACGGCTGGTACGTCGACACCGGCGACCTGGCCGCGGCCGAGCGGAACCTCGAAGCGGAGCTGCGGGCCTGGGCCCGGCACGGCAAGCCCATCCTGATCACCGAATTCGGGGCGGACGCCATAAGCGGCCTGCACACGCTGCCGCCGGCCGTGTGGTCCGAGGACTACCAGGCGGCACTGATCAGGATGTCGATGGACGTGTTCCGCCGGGTCCCCGGGGTGATCGGCGAGCACGTCTGGAACTTCGCGGACTTCGCCACCGCCCAGGCGGTTCACCGGCCCGGCGGCAACCACAAGGGCGTCTTCACCCGCGACCGGCAGCCGAAGTCGGCGGCGTGGCTTATCCGGGACCTGTGGCGGGCCGACCGGGCCAGGTGAGCAGGGCCGCGCGGGCGAACATGACGCCGTCCGGGGTCGGCCGGTCCGCCTGGTCGGGCCCCGGGACGCCGGAGAACGCGCCGAGACGCCGCAGCACGGTTCTGGTGTCCCAGGCGGCGCGGGCGGCCGCGCCGTCCGCCAGCGGGGTGCCGTCGCGGTTCGTCCAGCCGATCGCGGCCAGCAGCCGGGCGATCGTCTCGTCCAGCGTGTCGGTGAACCTCGCGGCCACGCAGGTCAGCAGGACGAGCCCGGCGTGGACCTCGCAGGAGAAGGGGGACGTCACCGGCATCCGTTCGGCCAGGTGCCACCAAAGGGCGGCCGGATCGGCCCGCACCGCGGATCCGCGGGAGGTGAGGAAGAGGTGCCCGTGGTGCTTTCGCAGCAGGCCCATGCTCACCGCCGATTCCCGCAGATGCCGGACGGGTGGCGCCCGGTTCTCGCGGCGGCCGGCGCCTCCGCAGTGGCCGGCCAGGCCCAGCTCCGCCACGGCCGCCTCGACGTGCGGCGGTGGCAGGTGGCCGGCGTCGGTCAGCTTGATGCCGCCGGGGCCGACCCGGTCGAGCAGCCACGCGTAGGGACGGGCCATCCGCGCCGCGGTGTCGGGGGTGATCCGGACCGGCTGGTCCAGGCGGGCGTCGCGGATCAGCCGCTGCAGCTGCCGCGCGGCGGCCGGGGCCTTGATGGTGCCGAGCAGTTCGCCGAGGGGCGCGGGCAGGCCGTCCGGCTCGGCGTCAACGGCATCGGCCGGGGGAGGGGCGGCCGACCCGGTGACCACCAGGCCTTGCAGCGCGCTCTGGATCTCACGGGTGTGCATTGCCGAGATCGCGGCCTCGAACTGGGCCAAGACCTCCTCGCCTCGTGCCATATCAGCCCACGCTACCGGCTGTCGCCTCGCAATTGCATCATGTATGCGCAGAAAAAGCGGCATTGCGTCACGGAATTGCGTACGGGCCGAACCGAGGTCGCGGCCGGGCTATCCCTCGCCGGCGAGGGTGTCCAGGACGCGCGCCACGTTGGCCTCCAGGTCCCCGGCGGCTTCCTCGCGGCCGGCCAGGTGGTGAAGCAGGGCCCGCTGGAACAGGCCGTCGAGGATCGCGTAGGCGGTCGCCGGGGATACGGCCTGCGTGATGCCCGTGAACTCCGCGTACCGGCGGACGACGCGCGCGATCATCTCCTCGCGGCGCTGGTCGATTTCCAGCACGTCGGCGCGGAACGACTCCTCGAACAGGCTCTGGTTGCGCAGGTCGTACCAGAGCCGGTGCATCGGCGCGTCGGTCCGCAGGGTCTGCGCCATCGCCGCGCTGAACTCGCGCTTGAGCTGCTCGCCCGAGCCGGCCGTGGCGACCAGCTCGTCGTAGCGGGTGACACACTCGGCCTCGTACTGGCGCACGCAGTGGGTGAGCAGCTCTTCCTTGTCGCTGAAGTAGTAGTGCAGCACGCCGTGGGAGAACTCGGAATTCTGCGCGATCTCGCGCAGGCTGGTCCGGGCGTAGCCGAGCTCGCCGAGGGTCTGCAGGGCGGCGCTGGCCAGCTGGGCCCGCCGTTCGGCGAACTTGTCGACCTGCCGCCGCGAGATCCGCTCCCGCCTGGTCTCGGCCACTTCGGTCACGGTGGACTTCCCGTCGGGTGCTCACGCCCGCGCGGTGCGGGCCAAAATCAACTGTATCTCGGGACGCACCGGACACCCAGAAGAGGATTGGACAGTCGTCCAAAGAACTCTTGACGACTGTCAAGTTTTCGTTACGCTGTGACCTACGTCGCATTCTGGCGGGGCCGTTTTCCAAGGCCGGAGCCGGTGTCGTCGGGCTGGGTCATCTCGAGGAGGAGAACCGTATGGGCGTGTACGACTGTGCCGGGCGCAAGGCGCTGGTGACCGGCGGGGCGCGCGGGCTGGGGGCCGGGATGGCCGAGGCGCTGGCCCGGGCCGGGGCGGCCGTCGCCCTCGGCGACGTGCGGGAGGACCTCGGCAAGGAGACCGCCGAGCTGCTCAGGAAGTCCGGCGCCACCGCCGAGTTCGTGCCGCTCGACGTGACCGACGACGCGAGCTGGGAACAGGCCATCTCGGCCACGATCAGCGAGCTCGGCGGACTGGACATCGTCATCAACAACGCCGGCGTCGAGATCTCCAGCCTGGTCGTCGACCTCGACCCGGCCGACGTGATGCGGATGCTGGAGGTCAACGTGCTCGGCACGGCCCTCGGCATCAAGCACGCCTTCCGCGCGATGCGGCCGGGCGGGCCGGCCGGCCAGGGCGGCGCGGTGGTGAACGTCTCGTCGGTCGCCGCGACGATCGCCTTCCCCGGCATCGCGGGCTATTCCGCGACCAAGTCCGCGGTCGACCGGCTGACCCGGGTGGCGGCCATGGAGTCGGGCAAGCTCGGCTACGGCGTACGGGTGAACTGCGTCTACCCGGGCCTGGTCCCCACCGAGATGGGCAACCAGCTGGCCCAGGACATGGTGACCCTCGGGCTGTTCCCGAACGTGGAAGAGTGCGTCGGCGCCGTGGTCGGGCTGACCCCGCACGGCCGGCTCGGCGAGGTCGCCGAGGTGGCGGACGCCGTGGTGTTCCTCGCCTCGGACGGGGCCCGCTTCATCACCGGCGCGGGACTGCCCGTCGACGGCGGCATGGGCATGTAGGCGGCCGCCCGCCCGGTCCTCACGACCCTCGAAAGGCTGATCACATGGCTACTGACAAGCCCGTCGTCGTCTACGGAGCCTCCGGCTATACGGGGCGCCTGATCTGCGAGTACCTGCGTGAGTTCAACGTCCCGTTCGTCGCCGCGGGCCGCGACAAGGCCCGCATCGCCGAAGCGCTGGCCAAGGTGCCCGGCATCGACACCGTGGACCACGAGATCGTCGAGGTCGCGCACGACGTCCAGCCGCTGACCGAACTGTTCAGCGGGGCCAGCGTCGTCTGCAACACCGTCGGCCCGTTCGCCGAGTACGGCCGCGAGGTGGTCGAGGCCTGCCTGGCCGCCGGCTGCCACTACCTGGACACCACCGGCGAGCAGGACTGGCTGATCGACTGCGACGAGAACTACGGCCAGCGGATGGCCGACAAGGGCCTGCTGCTGTCGCCCGGCATCGCGCAGATGTACACCACCGGCGAGATCGCGGCCAGCTCTGCCTCGAGACGCCCGGGCTGGACACGCTCGACATCCTGGTCTTCTGGAAGGGCTTCCCGACCATCGCGTCGACCCGGACGATCCTGGTCAACGCGGCCCTGTCCAAGGCGCTACTACCTGGAGCAGAACGCGTACGCCGAATGGCCTGCCGACGCCGGCCTGTACGACGTGGTGGTGCCCGGCCAGCACGAGACCGGCCTGGCGCTGCCGTGGGGCGGCACGTCGCACCCGGTGTGGTTCCGGCACGACCCGCGCGTGGCCAACGTCAAGGTGCTGGGCGGCGTCTTCAACCGGCCGCTCATGCTGGGCGTGCCGCAGATCGTCAGCGCGGTCGTCGAGCAGATCAAGGACCTGCCCCGAGGCGGAGCAGTACCGGGTGCTGGCCGAGCAGGCGGCGGCCGTGATGAACCAGATGCCGCCGCGGGAGAACACGCGGGTCAACACCTCGCTGGACTCGGTGCACGCCGTCCGGCCCGCTGGGCCGCGCGCACTGCGTGATCCACGGCAACTCCAACTACAAGCAGACCGGCCTGCTGCAGGCGTACGCGGCGTACTCGCTGCTGCAGCAGCCGCCCCGGCGGGCCGGCTTCGCGTCGGGCTGCCAGGCGTTCGGCCATCGCGAACTGCTGGGGGTGCTGCGGAGCTTCGGGCTGGTGATGGAGCCGACCCTGACGGTGCAGCACTGACGGTGTTTCACCCCCGGCGCTGGGACGACACGTGCGGCTGACGGACTACCTCGACAAGGGCGCGTCCCTGGGCCCGGGGGCGCCGTGCCTGACCATGGACGGGCGCACCCGACCTACGGCGAGGTGCAGGCGGCTGTCGTGGCGGATCGCCGGGCGCTGGACCGGTCGGGGGTGCGCCCCGGCGACAAGGTCGCGATCTTGTCGGCGAACGACCCGGTCGCGTTCAGCTGCGTGTTCGGCATCTCCCGGGCCGGAGCGGTGTGGTGCCCGGTCAACCCGCGCAACGAGGCGGCGGAAAACCGGGAGCTGCTCGGCCTGTTCGACTGCTGGTGCCTGATCTTCCAGGCGGCGTTCGCGCCGCTGGTGGCCAAGATCCTGCCCGACCTGCCCGCGCTGACCACGCTGGTCTGCCTGGACGGCGACGTGCCGGTGGCGCACCGCGTTCTGCGCTGGCTGGACGGCCTGCCCGCCGGACCGTGGCAGGCCGAGCCGCCCGACGACGTCGTCATGCTGGCCGGGACCGGGGGCACCACCGGGCGGCCCAAGGGCGTGATGCTGACCGGGCACAACATCGAGACGATGTCGGCGCTGACCCTGATGAGCTACCCGTTCGGCCCGCGGCCCCGGTACCTGGCCCTGGCCCCGCTGACCCACGCGGCCGGCGTGCTGTGCTTCCCGGTCATGACGCTCGGCGGCGAGATCGTCATCATGCCCGCGCCGGACCTTGGCGTGTTCCTCGCGCTCATCGGGCGGCACCGCATCACGCACACGTTCCTGCCCCCGACCCTGATCTACATGCTGCTCGACCATCCCGGCCTGGCCTCGGCCGACCTGTCGTCGCTGCGGTGCCTGTGGTACGGCGCGGCCCCCATGTCCGTCGACCCGGCTGGAGGAAGCCCTGGAGCGGATCGGGCCCGTGATGGGGCAGTTGTTCGGGCAGACCGAGGCCCCGATGATGATCTCCACCATGGCGCCGGAGGATCATTTCCTCCCCGACGGCTCGGTGGCCCGGTCGCGCCTGGCCTCGGCCGGGCGCCCGACGCCGCTGGTCCAGGTCGCGATCATGGACGATGACGGGCAAGTGCTCGGCACCGGGCAGCGGGGCGAGATCGTGGTCCGCGGCCCCCTGGTGATGGCGGGCTACTACCAGGACCCGGCGGCTTCCGCGGAGGCCGGGCGGCACGGCTGGCACCACACCGGGGACATCGGCTACCTCGACGACGAGAACTACCTGTTCATCGTCGACCGGGCCAAAGACATGATCATCACAGGCGGCTTCAACGTCTACTCGGCCGAGGTCGAGCAGGTCCTCCTGGCCCACCCCGCCGTGCAGGACTGCGCGGTCGTCGGCCTGCCCGACGAGAAATGGGGCGAGCGGGTCACGGCGGTCGTCCAGCCCCACCCGGGGCGGACCGTGACCGCGGCGGAGGTGCGCTCCTTCGTCAAGTCCCGCCTCGGCAGCGTCAAAGCGCCGAAGCAGGTCGAGGTGTGGCCCGACCTCCCGCGCTCCCGCGTCGGCAAGATCCTCAAGGCCGACATCAAGTCCCGCCTATCTAGCACCCCCGGCTAGCCCGCGCCCCCGGGTTCTTCCATGATCATGTGGAGTTTGCCGCCAGATACGACGTTTTCTTCACGCGATCATGGTCGGGCCGGAGGGCGTGGCAGTGTGGGGGGCGTGAGCGGAGCGGAGGCGGAGGCGGCCGCGATCACGGCGGAGCTGCGGGCGGCGGGGACGCCGGAGCGGGCCGTGAGCCAGAAGGCGTACCTCAAGAGCGACCTGGAGTTTTTCGGCGCGCCGGTGCCCGCCATCCGGTCGGCGGTCGGGTCCTGGTGCCGATTCCGCCCCGGCCTGGGGCACGACGAACTCGTCGCCGTCGCGGCCGCGCTGTGGGAACGGCCGGTGAACGACTGCCGCCTGGCCGCCGAGCTGCTCCTGGAGGCGAACCCGGCCCTGCTGGGGCCCGCGGACGTGCCGCTGATCGAGCGGATGCTGCGGGACGCGCGCGCCTGGGCGCTGGTCGACGGCCTCGCGGCCAACGTGATGGGCGGGCTGGTCGATCGCTTCGGTGAACTTGGCCCGGTGCTCGACCGGTGGGCCGGTGACGACGACTTCTGGCTGCGGCGTTCGGCGCTGCTGGCGCTGCTCGTACCGTTGCGGCGCGGGGAGGGGGACTTCGGGCGGTTCTCCCGGTACGCGGACCTGATGATCTCCGAGAAGGAGTTCTTCATCCGCAAGGCAATCGGCTGGGTCCTCCGCGAGACGGGCAAGAAGCGGCCGGAAGTGGTCGCGGACTGGCTCAAGCCGAGGCTGCACCTCCTGTCGGGGGTAACGCTCCGCGAGGCCCTCAAGCCCCTGCCCGCCGAAGTGCGGGACACGTTGCAACGTCCGGCGGGCCCGCCGACTGTCGTACCGCCTGTACTGCCATAAGGTCATCCGCGAACCGGGAATCGTAGATACGGGCGGGTCACCTACGACACGGGCCCGCTGGTCGCTGCGGAACGTAATAACCGGCGGATGTGGGCATTGCACGCGGGCTACCTGGCCGAGGAGGTGGTTCCCACGGTGCCTGCCCCGGTACTGGCGGAGGCATGGCGCGGAGGTTCCCGGCAGGCGAACCTAGCCCGTTTCCTTCGGGCATGTGACATCGAGCCTATGAGTGAGGAACTGGCCAGGAGTGTAGGTGTAATGGTTGGGAAAGCCGATCATGACGACATCGTGGACGTCGCCGTGGTCGAAGGCGCGGCCCGCCGCGGCGACGCCATCGTGACATCGAACATCACCCACATCCGTCGCGTGGCGGAAGCTGCTCGCGCCGGGCTGCGGATCGAAACCATCTGAGCCGGTCGTCCGCAGCGCGGAGACTAGCCAGCGCGGTCGCCCTGGAAAGCTCCGGGACTGCCGGTCCCGAACCCTCTAGTTTGTCAGCGGGATCGGTCGGCAGGCCCAGTCTGCGAACCTATCGGGCAGCGCGAGCACTCGCTCGGCGACTTCGTACTCATTTCACAGTGCGGTATCAAGGCTGAACGTTGAGCTTCGCGATTGGGTCGGTCGGCAAGCCCATCGCGGTCAGCAATTCGAGAAGTTCGTCGCGCTCGTCGGGCGTTACGGGGACACCTCTGGCAGCTAGCGATGCAGCGAGCTCGATGGTCAGCTCGCCGTATTCGCCGCCGGCCTCCATCAGGTGAAGGCTTTCCAGAGTCTGCATTGGAAGGCGGTCGGCGAAGCGATCTGGAAGTGCCTCGGCCCGATCGATGATCTCTGTCTCGTTCACTGTGTCCCCTTCTTCGGGTTCCGCACGACCCCCGGCCCACCCTCAAGAGGCCAGCCGCTCCAGACTGTGCCGTCGCGTTCAACGATGACGACGATATCGACATCGCTGCGAGCCCCGCGTGCCTGCCAGCGGTCATTCCACGCCTGGTGAACGGGTACACGGTCCGGGTTCCGGGCCACGTCGACGACGGTGTCGATAATTTTCTTGTCGTCCCAGGTTGCCGGGAACTCCGTCTTGCCAGGGCGGCCGGTGCCGTGGCGGTGGCCGCCGCCGGTGGCGTCGCCGTCGAGGATGTGGGCGGCGCGCTCGGGCGGGACGCGGAACGAGTCGAGTAGAGGCCGGTCGGGGTGGTCAGCTAGCCCGGGCGTTTCCCAGCCGGAGCTGGGCCAGTCCCGTTCAGGCGAGTCTCGGTCAGGCGCCGGATCTCGCTGGTCTTCGGCGGCCGCCGGGTAGCCGTCGGCGGCGCGCAGCGCCTCGTAGTACTCCGAACGGCTGCGGGTCTCCGCGAGCCGCAGCGGTGCGCCGGTCTCGTGGCCGCCAAAGCGGCCATGATCAGGGGATTCGTCTGGCCTGCGGTCGCCGCGCCGCTCGGGATCATCGCCATACCGGCCCAGCGGGCCATCCACCGGCATCCTGTTCTCCCTCGGGCATCCGCTCACACCGTATAGCCGGTCACAGATCTCTGCTGCTGCATCGCAAAGCCCTCACTGCCGAGGAGAGGTATCCGCTGCGGGCGGTTCGCTGATACTACCGCCGGTACTATCAGCGAGGACTGGAGGGAGGCGATTCGCGTGATGACAATCCGCGGGCGACAGATCTGAGACCTGGCTGAAACGAGCGGGCCAGGGCGGGCTCAATCGGTGGCAGGCCACGTGAGTCGCAGCGGGTCGCTGATGGTCCGTGCCTGCTGCGGCGGGATGATCCCGAGGATGCGGTACAGCATCTGATAGGGATCTGCAGTACACGTGTGCTGCGCCACGATCAGCAGGATGCGCCGGTCAGCTTTTTCAAAGACGGGCAGGACTCGCCACGCCACAAACAGCTCGAGTCGGGAAACGTGAGACAGCTCCTCGCCAGCCAGCGCGACCCGGCCGCCGCGCATCCTCTTCGGCGTATGTCGTCTGCCGCTAAGACAAATGATGCCTTGGCTTTCCCCTTGAGGCTTGCTATCTGTTCGGATGCTAGCCGCGTAGGAATGGTGGCAACGGTCAGTTCTGCTCCCCGTCCGTATGGTCAGCAAGTTCGCGTCGTGCCCACTCAACGTCCTCGGCTGAGGGTACGTATTCACCGCCTATCTCACCCGCACGAAGCTGACGTAGAGCCTCGGCCAGCTGGCCGTCGGCGTAATCGACGGCATCCGCGGCGGACCACCATATGTAATCACGGAGGTCTCTCATTTTGCCCAGTCGCCGCAGCTCGTCCATGAGCACCTGCAACCGGACGACGCCGTCTATAGTGACCTCATGACGCTGGCGTTGCGCCACGGCCGGGGTAAGGACGGCCGCCTGACTCCACGCTTCGACAGTCGTCCGTGAGACGTCTAGAGACGGGCGGCGACGGCGACAGACACGCTTGGCAGCTCACTCCGCCTGTGTTCGAGGAGGATCTCTGCGGCCTGCTTGACGCGCTGTGGGTCGAGTCTTCCTGCGGCTATGTCGCGCAGGAGGGCAACGTCCGAGACGACGTGCTCGGCATATTCAAGCTCACTGGTGACGGACACCTGACACCTCCCGCCTACTGAACAAAATTATGCCATATTTGTTCAGTACGAGCGGAGGCTGCGTCCTGAAGGACCGCGGTGATCGTCCCGTGGCAAGCTTGCGGTGTGCGTTCGCTGGGTGATGACGAGGCCACGGCCGTCTTGGCGCGCCTGTCGTCCTTGCGCCAGCATCAGTGGAGTTTGCCGCTAAATACGACGTTTTCTCCACACGATCATGGTCGAGCCGGGCGTGGGAGTGTGGGGGTGTGAGCGGAGCGGAAGCGGAGGCCGGGGCGGCCGCGATCACGGCGGAGCTGCGGGCGGCGGGGACGCCGGAGCGGGCCGTGAGCCAGAAGGCGTACCTCAAGAGCGACCTGGAGTTTCCCGGTACGCGGAGCTGATGATCTCCGAGAAGGAGTTCTTCATCCGCAAGGCAATCGGCTGGGTCCTCCGCGAGACGGGCAAGAAGCGGCCGGAAGTGGTCGCGGACTGGCTCAAGCCGAGGCTGCACCTCCTGTCGGGGGTAACGCTCCGCGAGGCCGTCAAGCCCCTGCCCGCCGAACTGCGGGACGCATTGCTGCCGGCCCGCGCTGCCGCCCATTGACATCTCACTAGCCGCTGGCCGTGGGAGTAGTCTGCGGTCTATGAACCGCGTCGTTCACGTTCCCTACACGGTGGAGCAAGACGAAGACGGCGTTTGGTGTGCTCACGCCCAGCTTCGTCCGGGGGTCGGAGCCCACGGAGAAGGCCAGACCCCGGAAGAAGCCGTCACTGACCTGCGTCAAGCCCTCACCGGATTGATCGCCGAATTCGGCGCGCCGGACGAGCTGACATTGACGCTCGACGTCGCCTGATGCCTCCCGTGCCCGCGGTCCGCGGTGACCGCCTGGTCCGCGCATTAGAAAAGGCCGGATTCAAGGTGGCACGCGTCGTCGGCAGTCACCACATCATGCGCCACCCGGATGGCCGTGGCACGACGGTCCCCGTCCACCCGGGACGCGAGGTGGCCAAAGGCACGCTGCGTGGCATTCTCAAAGACACTGGCCTCAGTGTGGAAGAACTCCGCGGCCTCCTCTGAGGTTTGCTATTTGCTCGGAGCCAGTCGCGTAGGAATGGTGGCAACGGTCAGCTCTGCTCCTCGCTCGTGTGGTCGGCAAGTGCACCATATTTGTTCAGTACAAGCCGAGGCCCCTAGCAGGACGGCGGGTGACCTCGCCATGGCAAGCTTGCGGCCAGGGGGCGGCTGGCCGGATCACCCAGGCCGTTGTCCACGGCGCCGGACTCGCGGGTAGCTGGCGCCCCGGACGGCGGCAACCGGGTACCCCCGCTGGTGCGGGCCTGCCGGGTGGTCAGAACAGCGCTGGCGGTGGCGACGAGCGCTACAACGGTGAACGCGGCTGCGGTGATCGCGAAGGCATGGGTGGCCGGGCCAGGCGCCCGCACGCGAGGTCAGGCTCAGATAGAGGGTGCCGAATGCGGCCACGCCGACCGCTCCGCCGATTTGCAGGGTGGTGGTGCTGACCCCGCTAATGTCGGCTGCATACTGCGCGGGCACGGCGGTGGTCAGGTGTCTGATCAGCGCGCTGAACTGGATTCCCAGACCCAGGCCTCCGACGCCGAGGAGGACGACCAGTAGCGCCTGGACATGGTGGCCGGTGAACAGCATGACGCTGATCGCCGAGTAGGCGGCGGCCAGCAGGAGGCATCCTGCGCCTGGCGTGAGGGGCGCCATGCGCGGCGGCAGCCGGCGCACGAGCTGCCCGGCCAGGCCGAAGGCCGCCACCCACGGGACGAGCGCCAGGCCGGAGACGAACGGGCTGTCGCCCAGGCCTTGCTGGAGGTACTGGGCCAGTGTGAACAGCAAGGCGTAATAGGTGCCAGTCGCGGCGAGCAGGGTCAGCAGGGCCCAGCAGATGGCCGGCCGGGCGAGGACCTGCACATTGACCAGCGACGATCCGTCGCGGGCGGTGATGCCGCGCTCGGCGGCGAGAAAGAGCACGAAGGCCGGCGCGCTCGCGCCCAGGCAGATCCAGGTCCAGGCCGGCCACCCTTCGCTACGGCCGAGAACCAGCGGCAGGACGATCAGGAGCAAGCTGGCCGAGAGCGTCGCGACGCCGGGCAGATCGAGCGGCCGTACTTTGCGTGGTGCGTCGGCGGGCAGGTACCGGAGCGCGGCCATGATGACCGCGGCGCCGACGGGGACGTTGATCAAGAAGATCCCGCGCCAGTGGCTGCCTGCGACGTTAGCGGAGATCAGCGCACCGCCGAGAATCTGCCCGACGACCGCGCCGGTGGACAGCGCGATGGCGTACAGTCCGATCGCGCGGTTGCGCTCATCGCCGGTGAAGTTCAGCTGGAGCCCGGTCAGCGTCTGCGGAAACATCAGTGCGGCGCCGGCCCCCTGCAGGACCCGCGCGAGTACGAGCAGCAGCGGGCTTGGCGCCAGGCCGCACAGCAGTGACGCGAGCGTGAATATGCCGACTCCGAGCAGGAAGATCCGCCGGTAGCCGTGAGCCTGGCCGAGTCGGGCGCCGGTGATCAGCAGGACGGCGAAGGCGATCAGGTAACCGCCGATGACCAGCTCGAGTACGGCGCCCGAGGCACCCAGGTCGGTGTGGATCGACGGCGTGGCGACGTTGGCGATGGTGGCGTCAGCCTGGGCCATGAACGGGGCCACCAGCAATACGCTTAGCAGCCAGCCTTTCCGTAGTGCACGCGGTGATGTCACACGGTTCCTCTCATCGGGCGCTGTTGCCGCTACACATCGAAGACGCGCCAGCGGCCCGATTCGTGAGGTCCGGGCTCCGATCAACTGGCTTTTCGGAAGACGATCAGAAGCCGCCATGCCGCACGGCGACCGTCCTGCGGAGAGCGGCCTGGCCGCTGCAAGGCATAGTGTGCTGTTTCTCGGCTGGCGCTGAAACTGCCCGCCACCGCCGATCCGAGCGGAAGGATGTCCGGTGCCAGCGGATACGCGCCCTGTCCTCTATGTCATCGCCTGCGGCGCCTACCCGGCCGGCCAGCTCCCCGCCTTCGTCCGCTTCGCTCAGGGGCAGGGCTGGGACGTGTGCGTGATCGCCACGCCCGACGGCGCGAAGTTCCTCGACCCCCGCAACCTGGCCGGACTGACCGGGCACCCGGTGCGGATCCACTACAAGAATCCCACGGAGCCGGACGTCCTGCCGCCGCCGGACGCGCTCATCGTGGCCCCGGCGACGTTCAACACGATCAACAAATGGACCCAGGGCATCAGCGACACGCTCGCGCTCGGCCTGCTGAACGAGTCTGTCGGCCTGTCCCTGCCCATCGCGGTCGTGCCCTGGCCGAACGCGGCGCTCGCCGGCCACCCCGTCTTCCAGCGCAGCATCACCACCCTGCGTGAGTGGGGAGTCACGGTCCTGCTCGACCCGGCGCGCCTGCCGGACGCCGGGGAGGAACCGGCCGTCTTCCCGTGGGAAGAGCTGCGCGCCGTCCTGCCGGGCCTGCTCCCGGTTAATTCCGATCATTAGGCCGAACGAAGCGGTGGTGGCCCTGGCCGCCCGATGCGTCGTTCCGGCTCGGGCGACGCCGGCTAAATCGGGTCAGATGATGGCTAGAGTCGTTCCAGCCCGGCCACGGCCTCGAGGCAGGCGACCTGGCCGGGCCCGGACGTTCAGGTTAGGAATCAAGTAGATGGACATCTCCCTGCACGATGTGCGCCAGGCCCTGGGCGAGCTGGGGAGGCTGCGGTTCGGCGAGATGCGGGTGGAAGATGGCATCCGCGAGATCGTGCGCACCACCCACACCATGTTCGACGTCGACGGCGCGGGCCTGATGCTCGCCGATTCCGACCAGCACCTTCGCACCGTCGCGGCGTCCGACGACCGGTTCGCGCACCTGGAAGAGCTGCAGATCCAGCATCAGCAGGGGCCGTGCATCGCCGCGTTCGAGGAAAAAGTGCTGATCGGCGCGGAAGACCTGGAACGCGACGGTCGCTGGCCCATGTTCAGCGATGCCGCGGTGGCCCGGAACGTGCGGGCCGTTCTGGCCAGCCCGCTGCCGTACAACCAGCATGCGGTGGGGGTCGTCGCCGTCCTCTCCGAGCAGCGCCGCCCCTGGTCGGCCGAGGGTGAGCTGGCCCTGCTCGCCTTCACCGACCTGGCCGCGCTGCTGATCGCCAGCATGATGCAGGGCGAGCAGCAGTCCGAACTCGCCACGCAGCTGCAGGGAGCGCTGGACTCCCGGAAGGTGATCGAGCAGGCCAAAGGCGTGCTGATGGGGCAGGAGGGCGTGTCGGCGCGCACCGCCTACGAGCGCCTGCGGGCGCAGGCACGAGCCGAACGCCGGAAGCTGGGCGCCGTCTGCGCGCAGGTCATCCAGGACGCCTCGGGCCCGTCGTGACCCCGATTTGCGTACCTGGCCCGCGTGGGCATACTGGAAGAAGCCGTCACGACGCCGCCCAGACTGTTGCGGCTGTCCAGAACGTCGATGCTCGTCCCCGCGTTTTCTTCCGGTTTCTGGGGGAAGACGCCTCCTGACAGCAGCGGCCAAGACCCCAAGTAGCCACTGCCGAAACAGGAGTTTTACATGATCATCCTCGGTATCATCCTGCTCATCATCGGGTTCCTCACCAAGATCGCGATCATCTGGTCCCTCGGGATCCTCGCACTGGTGATCGGTCTCATCCTCGTTCTGCTCGGCGCCGTCGGCCACGCGGTCGGTGGTCGCCGACATTACTGGTAAGTAATGCTCAAGCGGGCGGGCCCGGCGCCAGACGGCGTGCCGGGCCCGCCCGCTTGTCTGCGCTTACAACGTGGGGTCGGCGCGGCGCTAGACATGTGCCGGGCCGCCCCACGTCTGGCGCTCACCGCTAGGGCGCCCGCACCCCTGCCGCTCCGTCACCCGGACCCAATCGTTATCGGCGCGGCCGCAGCGGCCTCACGGGTCCCCGGCGTCCCCTCCGCCGCTGGCCTCACTCCCGCGATCCCGGTATCCGGACAACGCGCACCATTTCTCGCGCTCCGCTGGACATTCGCGACCAAAAGGCTTTTTCGCCATAGTTTATGAAACTCATAGCTATGCGAATAACCGCGCCCGGATCGTGTTCTACGTGCGCAAAAAGCAGCCAATCAGAAATGGGCTCATAAGATCGCCCAGCGTGCTATATAACAGGGATCGCGGCTGTTGGGGGCCGACTGGTGGCGGGGGGTGTTATGGCGGTGAAGTCATTTCGCATGCGGGCGGATAAGTTCGCATTAGTGGCAGAAACGGCCCCCGCCATAACTCCGCCGGACGTCGCGCGCCCAGCCGAGGCGAAGGAAGAACGCGGGGAGCGGGCCAGGCCCGCGGGCCACACTCGGCCCGGCATGCCCGGGCCGGCGAGGGCGGGCCGGGCCCGGCCGCGCCGCTGCCGATCCGGTCGGCCGAGCGGCGGCGCTGGTCCGCCGAGCTGGTGAGCCCGGCCACGGCCGGGCTGGTGGTGCACGGCGTCGGCGGGATCGGCAAGTCCGCGCTGGCCGCCCAGATCAGCGACCGGGTCGGCCATCTCGAGCCGGAACGCATGACCACCGCCCTCAGCGGCGAGATCTCGGCCGATACCTTCCTCTCCGGGCTCGCCTCAGCCATCCGGCGTCACCCGGCCGCCGTCCGCGGCAGTCCCCCGGCGCAAGCGCTGACGACCGCGGAGCGGATCGACGTGCCGTGGTTCGACCGGCTGGGACTGCTCCGCGAGCACGTCTTGCACCAGGTGCCGGTCCTCGTCGTGCTGGACGACTTTGACGACAACCTGTCCGCCGAATCCGGCGGATGGACCGTTCGCGACCCAGCCCTGGCCGCCCTGCTGGCCAGCTGGGCAGGCGCGGCCCCATCTAGGTCGGCTGCTGATCACCTGCCGCCATCCGTTCGCCGTCTCCGGCTTCTCCGGGGCCGGCCCGGGACCTCCGGGCCGTCGTTCGGGTTCCGCCACCTCGGCGCGCTGTCCCGCTCCGGCGCCGTCGAGCTGGCCAGGTCGCTGCCCGCGCTCACCGCGCTCGCAGAGGAGGAACTCGACCGTGCGTGGCGGCTGCTCGGCGGCCATCCCCGCGCGATGGAGTACCTCGACGCGCTGCTGTCGGCCAGCCAGCTCGGTTTCCCCGAGGTGGCCCGCCATCTCGCCCAGGCGATACAGGACCGGACCGGCCAGCCCGTGATGCGCACCGGCCCGGCCACCCCGACCGAGCTGTCCCCGGAAGCGGCCGAAACGATCGCGCTCGTCGCGGGCGACCGGCTGCTTGGTGAGCTGTTCGCCCGCCTCGGCGCGGAGGCGCAGGGCCTGCTCATCCGCGCATCGGTTTTCCGCGCCCCCGTCGGCCGCAACGTCCTGCTGCTCCCGGTCGGCCAGTACAGCCAGGGCGAACTCGACGGCCTGGTGGCCGAGTGCGAGGCGGCCGGCCTCCTCACGGTGGACCGCGGCGCCGACGGCCTCTGATCTTCGTGCACCGGTGGACCGCCTGGGAGCTCCACCGCCGCCTGGCCGGGGCGCAACGCGGGGACGAGGTGAGCGACGCTCACCGGCGAGCCGCCGAATACTGGCGGTGGCGCATCACGGCCTGGCCGCAGGACCAGCACGCCGCACTCGAGGCCGGTTACCACCTGCGCTGGGCGAGCACCCAGGACGGCGGCCGGCGCGGCCACCGCCGGCCCGGCGGCCGGCGCAGTACCATTCCCACCGGCATTCCCGCCGGGTGGCTGCACCCGCGCGGCCTGGCCGCGGTCGCGCTGGCGCTGACGGTGGCGGCATTCCTCGGCGCCGACGCGGCCGGCGCCTTCTCCGCGCACGACCGGCCGTCATCCGCCGCCAGCGCCCGGCCGGGCGGGTCGGCCGGCCGGTGGCGGGCGGCGCGGCGGCGGCTGAACGCAGCCGCGCGGCGGCCGTACGGGCCGAGGCGGCGGCCTGGGTCGCTCGGCAGGTCAGCAGCGACGCGATCGTGGCCTGCGACCCGGCGATGTGCGCCGTGCTGCAGTCGCACGGCGTCGCGGCGGGAAACCTGCTGGTGCTGCGGCCGGAGGCGTCCGATCCGCTCGGCTCCGACGTGGTGGCGGCCACCGCCGCGGTGCGCAGCCAGTTCGGTGCGCGGCTGGCGGACGTGTACGCCCCGGCGGTCATCGCGAGCTTCGGCTCCGGTCAGCTGCGGATCGACGTGCGTGCCGTCGCGCCGGACGGGGCGGCCGCCTACCAGACCGCGCTCGCTGCGGACCTGGTGGCGCGGCGGAACGCCGGAAGCCAGCTGCTGCGGAACCCGCAGCTCACCGTCTCGGCGCCGGCCCGGGACGATCTCGCGTCCGGCGACGTCGACCCGCGCCTGCTGATCACGCTGGCCGCCCTGGCCGCCACCGGGCCGGTGCAAGTCACGGCGTTCGGGGACGGCGGGCCGGGCGCGAGCGCCGGCCCGCCGATGCGGTCCGCCGAGCTGGCCGCCCCGGGCGCCCCGGGCGGGCCGGGCGGGGCCGGGGACACCGCCGCCCGGCCGGCCTGAACACCATGCTCACGTTCGTGCGCGCCCAGCACCCGCCGTACCTGCCGGCGCAGTCGGCCATCGTCCCGGGGGCCGGCGGGTCGCCGGTGCTGAGCGTCGAGTTCGGCGCGCCCAGCCCGGTCGGCCTGCTGCAGACGCAGCCGGGCCGGTTAATCCGAGCCGTTCGACCACGGGCGCACCCGATTAACGACTCCTGGTCAACCGCCAGGGCACGGTCATGGCGCGGCACTGACGCCGGGCCATTGTGGGGAGGGACAGCAACTAATGAGATTGCCGCATAGATTTCTCCGGCTAGCCGCCGCGATCGCGGTGGTGATGTCGGCGGGACTGCTCGGCGCCGGCCCGGCGTGGGGGGCCTCGAGCACCGGTTGGGTCCGGCTCGCGCACCTGTCGCCGAATACGCCGCCGGTGGACGTGTACCTGTATTCGTTCGGTAATTCCGGAGCGCGCCTGGTGCTGCATCACGTCAGCTACGGCATGGTCTCGCCGTATGAGGCGCTGCCGGCGGGGGACTACACGGTGTCGATGCGCGCGGCCGGCGCCGCGCCGGCGACACCGCCCGTGCTGTCGACCGGGTTCTGGGTCGGCACCGGCGACGCCTACACCGTGGCCGGGATGGGCCCGGCGGCCGGGCTGCGGCTGCAGGTGCTCAAGGACACGCTGGCCGCCCCGGCCGGCCGCGCGCTGGTCCGGGTGATCCAGGCCTCGCTGCACCAGGACGTGGTGAGCATGACCCTCGGCGGGCAGGTGGTCGCGCGGAAGCTGGCGTTCGCCAGCACGACGTCCTACCAGCCGATCGCCGCCGGCAACCGGCTGGTTCGCGTGGCCGGGGACAGCGAGGACGCGTCGCTGGACGTCTCGCTGCCGGCGGACACGATCCACACGCTGGTGGTGCTCGACGGCGCGAGCAAGCTGCGCATCACCGACCTGGAGGACGCGGCCGGCAGCCAGGTCGTTCCCCGGGGCGGCGCGGCGACCGGGATGGGCGGCACCGCGCCCCGGCCGGGCCCGTCGCCACTGCCCTGGCTGGCCGTGATGGGCGCCGGCACGCTGCTGGCCGGAGCCGGGGCCTGGCGGTACCGGCCGACCCGTCGGGCCGGTGCGCGCACCCGTTGAGACGCCGCACTGCTCGGCGCGCGGCGTTCGCCGAACTGGCCACGCTCGCCATGGGCCTGGCCGTCATCGCCGCCGGCGTGGCCGGCCTGGCGCTGTCCCGCACCAGCGGGCCGGCGGCCAGGCCGGCTGCGGCCTGGGTATCCGCTCCGGCCGGCCCGGCCGCGTCCGTCCCATGGCCATCCGCCGCCCGGCCGGTGGCCGTGCCCGTGGAGCTGACTATCCCCGCGATCGGGGTCCGCACCTCACTGATCCGCCTGGGCCTGACCCGGGCCGGCGCCTTGCAGGTCCCCAGCAGCTTCACCGTCGCGGGCTGGTACGACGGCAGCCCGCGGCCCGGGGCGACGGGCTCGGCCATTATCGCCGGCCACATCGACAGCGTGGCCGGCCCGGCGGTCTTCTACCGGCTGGCCGGCCTGCGCCCGGGCGACCGGGCCTACGTCCGCCGGGCCGACGGGACCCTCGCGGCGTTCCGGGTCACCGCCGTCCGCACCTATCCCAAGGACCGGTTTCCCGCCGCCGATGTCTACGGCCCCGCCGCCGGTCCCCAGCTCCGCCTCATCACCTGCGGCGGCACCTTCGACCCGGCGGCCCGCTCCTATCTCAGCAACGTCGTCGTCTACGCGGTCGCGATCGCCTGAGCCGGGCCGGGCGGCCTTCCCGTCTCACACCACCGGCCCCGGACGAAGCCATCCGAGCACGGCACTGGCGAACTCGGCGGGGCGGGTGTCGTGCACGTGGTGGCCGGCCGGGATGGTGATCAGCTGGCCGCCGGGGATGCGGGCGGCCACCGCGCCGAGCTTGTCCTGCGGGATGTGGCTGACCGGGCCGCCGCCGATCAGCAGGGTGGGGGCGGTGATGTCACTGAGCCGCTCCCAGGCCGCATCGTTGCCCTGGTTGACCTGGCCGACGATGGCCGGCACCACGGGCCAGTCGAAGTCCAGCGGTCCGGCCGGGCGTTCGGCGGGCGGGCGGTCGCGGGGGAACGGCGGCGGGACGTCCTCGACGATCAGCCGCTCGACCCGGTCCGGCTGCTCTTCGGCGATCAGGTAGGCGACGACGCCGCCCATGGAATGCCCGACGAGGGTGATCCGGTGCAGGCCGAGCCGGTCGAGCAGGCCGAGGACGTCGTCGCGCATCAGCTCGAAGGAGTAGGTCCCGGGCCAGTCGCTGTCGCCGTGGCCGCGCATGTCCAGGGCGAACACACGGAAGCTGGCGGCGAAGGAGCCCGTGACCCCGGCCCAGCTGGTGCTGTTCTCGCCGAGTGCGTGCAGCAGCACCATGGGCGGGGCGTCCGGGATCGCCGGCGACCCGGTAGGCCACGCGGATCCCGCCGGTCACGATCTCCCGCTGGTCGCTCACCCGGCCGACCATACTGGGCCGCCGGAAATGACCGAACGGGGCCAGCGCGTTTTGTCCGCTGACTTTGATCGGGGTTCGATCATGAGTGCTAGGGTGCTTCCGCCGAGATGCCGTTTCTTGAATGTGGGGGAGTTGCCAATGCGCCTGGCGAAAAGAATGACGGTAGCCGCCGGAGCCTGCGCGCTGACCGCCGCCGCTGTGGTGTCGGCTGGGTCAGTGGTCTCGGTCGCGGGCCCAGCGGCGTCGGCTCGCCAGGCCGATGTGGTGATCCATCCGGGCGTGCGGCACGCTGGGCACGCGGACAGTGTGCCGCCGACCACGGCGTACTGCGAAAAGACCTACAAGGTCGCCTGTTACGAGGCCGGCCAGATACAGCAGGCTTATAACCTGGCCCCCCTGTTCAGCCGGGGCGTGAATGGCCAGGGCACGACGATTGTGATCGTCGACTCCTTCGGCTCGCCGACCATCCGGCATGACCTGGGCGTGTTCGACAAGACGTTCGGCGTGCCGGCGCCGCCGTCGCTGTCGGTCATCCAGCCGGCCGGAAAGGTCCCGGCCTATAACCCAAACAACTCCGACATGGTCGGCTGGGCGGGCGAAACGACGCTCGACGTCGAATACGCCCACACAATGGCGCCGGGCGCCAAGATCCTGCTCGTTGAGACGCCGGTTTCGGAGACCGAGGGTGTCACCGGATTCCCGCAGATCGTCACGGCGGAGAAGTACGTGATCGATCACCACCTCGGCGGGGTGATCAGCCAGAGCTTCAGCGCGACCGAGAAGACGTTCCCCTCCAAGACCGCCCTGCTGGCGCTGCGCGGCGCCTACCAGGATGCTGACCGCAACGGCGTCACGGTGCTGGCCGCCTCGGGCGACAGCGGCGCCGCCGACGTCGGCCTGGACCAGTCGACCTACTACACCTACCCGGTGACGTCGTGGCCCGACAGCGACCCGCTGGTGACGGGGGTCGGCGGCACGCAGCTGCACCTCAATGCGAGCGGGGCCCGTACCGCGCCCGACAACGTCTGGAACGACACGTACAGCCAGGCGACCAACGAGTTCATCTTCGGCGACGCCGGCCGAACCCGCTGTCCGGCGGCGGCGGCAAGTCGATCTTCTTCCACCGGCCGTCCTACCAGGCCCTCGTGCGCGACGTCGTCGGCACCAGCCGCGGCGTGCCGGACATCTCGATGAGCGCGGCCTGCAACGGGTCCGTGGACATTTACCAGAGCTTCGGCGGGCGGCCCGGCCTGGTACCCGTCCTGCGGCACCAGCGAGGCGACGCCCCTGTTCGCCGGGGTCGTGGCGCTCGCCGACCAGGTCGCCGGGCATCCCCTCGGGCTGATCAACCCGGCGCTGTACCTGATGTCCGCCGCGCGCGCCCCGGGCATCGTCGACATCACCACGGGCAACAACACCGTGTCGTTCAGCCAGGGCGGCCACACCGACACGGTCCACGGTTACAGCGCCCAGCCGGGCTACGACCTGGCCTCGGGCGTCGGCACCGTGAACGCGGCCCGGTTCGTCCCGGAGCTCGCCCTCTTCGCCGGGCACTGACGGCACTGGTCAGTCAAGGCGGGCCAGCAGGCCCGCCTTGACGGCCGGCCACTCGTCCTTCAGCACGCTGAACACGACGGTGTCGCGGAAGGTGCCGTCCTCCCGCTTGCTGTGGCGCCGGAGGACTCCCTCGCGCTGGGCGCCGAGCTTGGCGATGGCCGCCTGGGAGCGGCTGTTCAGCAGATCGGTCTGGATCTTGACCCGGCCGTACCCGCAGTCCTCGAAGCAGTGCGCCATCAGCAGCAGCTTGGCTTCGGGGTTGACCTGAGTGCCCCACCAGCGCGAGCCGTACATGGTCGAGCCGAGGTGGATGCTCTCGTGGCGCAGGTCGGCTTCGGCCAGCGACGAGGTGCCCACCAGCGTTCCGGCCGGGCCCAGGTCACTGTCCCGCACGAGGCGGATGGCGTAGGCGGTGCGCCCGCCGCCCCGGCCGTCGGCTTGCCCCTGCGCGGCCAGGAACACCGAGCGGGCCAGGTCGCGGGCGTCCTCCAGGGACTCCGGGCGGTGATGCATGACGTACCCGTGGGCGTAGACCGCCGGGTCGCCCAGGATCGGGTACATCTCGTCGATGTCCGCCTCGCCCAGCAGGTCGAGCCGGACCCACCGGCCGATCAGGGGCTTGCCGGTGGGCAGTGTCGTGAAATCCACCGGCCCAGGGTAAGGGCACGGGCTCGCGCGGCCCGCGGCCCCTTGCCAATGTAAGACATTTCGTCTTACATTGAGGTCATGGCGGACACGATCACGATCCGCACGGATCAGGAAACCGAGCACGCGCTGGACATCCTGACCCGTGACGGCAGTTCACGCTCGGCGGTGATACGGCAGTCAGTGCTGGAGGCCGCCTTCCGGCGGGAACGCGCGGCCGAGATGCGCCGGGCGGTCCTGCGGATGGACCTCGGGCCGCCCGACGGGGTGAACGTGGCCGAGGAGCTTTCCCGCGCGCGCGGCGACGAGCCCGGATGATCTACCTCGACTCGGCGGCGGTCGTTAAGCTCGTCCACCCCGAGCCCCAGTCGCACGCGCTGCGGGACTGGCTGGACGACCGCGCGGAGACCGGCTGGATCAGCTCGGTCCTGGTGGAGATCGAGTCGTTCCGCGCGCTGGCGCGCCACGCACCGGATGCCGTGCCGCGCGCTCCAGCGGGTGCTCGACCTGATCGAACTGGTCGACCTGGACCCGCGAATCCGCCTCCACGCGCAGGCGGTCAGGCCGGCGACCGTCCGGAGCCTGGACGCCATCCACCTGGGCACCGCGTTGCACGCTGGCGACCGGCTGACGTCGTTCGTCACGTATGACATGCGGCTGTCGGGCGCGGCCGCGGCGGCCGGGCTTCCGGTAGACGTGCCGTCCTGAGCGAGCCGGGCCCGCACGAGGGTTGACGCTGCCCGCCGGAGGCGCGCTGAATAGCGGGGTCAGGGAACAGGCCGCCGGCGACGAGCGGGAGGGACCGAGGGTGGACACGCCACTTGAGCAGTTCCGGATGGTGATCGGCGGGAAGGCCGTCGACGCGATCTCCGGCCAGACGTTCGAATCGGAGAACCCGTACACGGGCCGTCCGTGGGCGGTGATCCCGGACGCAGGCCCGGAGGACGTGGACGCCGCGGTGGCCGCCGCCCGCGCCGCGCTCGAGGGCGAGTGGGGCCAGATGACGGGGTTCGCCCGGGCCCGGCTCATGCGCGCGCTGGCCGACCTGGTCTCGGCCAGCGCCGAACGTCTCGCGCGGCTGGAGGTCCAGGACTCGGGCAAGCTCTACCGGGAGATGATCGGCCAGCTCAACGGGCTCGGAGCCTGGTACCACTACTACGCCGGGCTGGCCGACAAGCTGGAGGGCCGCCAGATTCCCGCGCCCAGCCCGGACTACCTCGTCTACACCCGCCGGGAGCCGGTCGGGGTGGTCGCCGCGATCACGCCCTGGAACTCGCCGTTGCTGCTCATGACCTGGAAGCTGGCGCCCGCCCTGGCCGCGGGCTGCACGGTCGTGATCAAGCCGTCGGAGCACGCGCCCGCCTCTACGCTCGGGTTCGCCGAACTGGCCGCCCAGGCCGGGTTCCCGCCCGGCGTGGTGAACGTCGTCACCGGGCAGTCGCGGGAGGTCGGCGCGGCCCTGGCCGGGCACCCCGGCGTGGACAAGGTCGCGTTCACCGGGTCGACGGCGACGGGACGCGCGGTGGCCCACGCGGCCGCGGAGAACCTCAACCCGGTGACGCTCGAACTGGGCGGGAAGTCCCCGCAGATCGTCTTCCCCGACGCCGACCTCCCGGCCGCGGCCAACGGCATCGTGGCCGGCGTGTTCGCGGCGACGGGACAGACCTGCATGGCCGGCTCGCGGCTGATCGTCCACGCCGACGTGCACGACGAAGTCGTCCGCCTGGTCGCCGAGCGGGCCGCCCGGATCAGGCTCGGGGACCCGAACGACCCGGACACCGAGATGGGGCCGGTCGCCAACGCGCCGCAGTACGAGAAGGTCCTCGGCTACCTGCGGACCGCCGCCGACGAGGGCGCCGCCGTGGCCTACGGCGGCGCCGCCGAGGCGCGCCTCGGCGGGTACTTCATCCAGCCGACCGTGCTGACCGGGGTCGGTCCCGAGTCGACGGTCGTCCGGGAGGAGATCTTCGGCCCGGTGCTGTCGGCCTACACCTTCACCGACGAGGCCGAAGCGATCAAGCTGGCCAACGACACGCCGTACGGGCTGGCCGGCGCGGTCTGGACCGCGGACGTCCGCCGGGCGCACCGGGTCGCGGCCCGGATCAAGGCGGGCACGGTGTGGATCAACGCCTACCGGGTAGTGGCGCCGAGCGTCCCGTTCGGCGGCTACAAGTCCTCCGGGCTGGGCCGGGAGAACGGCATCGACGCGGTCAACGCCTACACCGAGAACAAGTCGGTCTGGGTCGAGCTCAGCGGCAGCACCCGCGACCCCTTCACCCTCGGCTAGCGAAGGGGCCCGGGGCCCGGCCGGCGAGTCGGGTCGAGTTTCCGCAAAATATGCGTAAAACTCGATCTGACCAGGGAGAACGCGACGGCGGAGCGCGGAATCGCGGGCCCGGACTGAGCCCGGCGCAATCGTGTGCGCCGACCGGGAATACCTGGAGCGTGTATGCGCTGAACATAGGAACGAAAGGGGGGACGAAGGTCTCGGATGTATGAGGACTACTGCTTCAGGTGCGGCGCCTACACCGCCATCAACCGGCTGACCAAGCTGTGCGGGCGGTGTTATGACCGTTGGCGCGCCGACCCCCAGACTCCAGGGGACAGTGGACGCAACAGGTGAATACGAGCCGGCCTGGCGACCGGGATCAGCGTGACGCGCATCCCGATTGACCAGGCCGTTTTTCGTATCTGGGAGCAGAGTCCGCCCGCCCCGCGTCCCGGCCGGGGGTGCCTTAGGCGCCGATAATGCCGGGTCATCGTGCCGGGAGCGCTACCGTCTTGTCGGAGATCTCGACGGGCGCGGGCACGGGGAGGGGCAGCAGCGATGGCCGACGACGGTCCGGGGGAGACTGTTCAGCCGGGGCTGGACGATCTGGCCGGCGAGGCGGCCGTCCTGCGCGTCTACCGCCAGGCGTTCGCGGTCCTGGCCCGCGAGGCCGAGAAGATGATCCTGTCCCCGCAGCTGCTCGACGTGGACGAGGCGATCTTCGGCGCGTTCGCCGCCTCCGGCAGCGACGGGCTGACCGAGGAGCAGGTCCGCAACGCGTGCCGCCGGTTCCCCGACGGCGTGGTCAGCCGCCGGTTCGAGGTCCTCAAGGGCTACGGCGCGATCAGCAAGGTCTTCGAGCGGCCGAACGAGCGCTACTACCGGGCGGCGTTCGCGCCCTACATCATGCTTTTGTTCCTGCGGCGGATCGGCGAGCGCGGCGGGCAGTCCGAGCTGCACCAGCTCCTGTCGGCCGAGCACGACAGCGTCTCCGCCCCCTCGGCCACCGACGCCGGCGCCACCGCGTCGCTGGAGCGCCTGACGCAGGTGTTCCGGCTGATCGCGAACGAGCTGTCGATCATGTCGCTCGGCGCGGACGTCGAGCAGCTACGGGAGAACGCCCAGCTGCTGTGGGGCAACGAGGCCCTCGATCTCCCGGGCCGAAGCCGTCCACGCCGTCGTCCTGCAGCGATGGCCCGGCCTCGACCGCGAATGCCAGTGGCTGCGCGCCGGCCTGGCCGCCTACAAGGACGCGATCGACGCCGCGGCCGCCCGGCTGATCGAGCGGGCCGGGACCACGCGGGCGCTGGGCCTGCTGCCGGCCGAGGAGTGGCGGACGTTCGCCCGGACCGCGGACGCCGGCCGCCTCGCCGGGCGTGCTGGACACCTTCGTCTTCGACGCGCCCGCGCCGTGGTTCGATCCGCAGGCCATGACCGAGGCCGTCGAGAGCGGCGGCCGCCCCGAGGCCGCGCGGATGCCGCCGCCGCGGCCGGCCGGGGACGCGGACACGTCCCCGGCCGACGGCCAGGCCCCGGGCGGCACCGGCAGCGCGGGCGACCAGGACCGGACGAGGGACACGGTCGAGGGACTCCTGGCCGCGTCTCGTTCGGCAGATGTGTCTGACCTTCTCCGGGCCGCGCCGGACTGGGCCAGCGCCCGCCGGGCTCTGGCCCACATGACCGCCGCCCATCACGACCCCGACCTGCCGTACACGCTGACCTGGGAGGACGGGCTGGACGCCGCGGACGGCGACAGCCCGGCGTGGGTCACGCGGGGGCAGTTCCGGCGCGATGCGGAGATCTCGTGAGCCCAGGGGACGCCGAGACGGAGACCGCGCTGGCGTGGGCCCGGGCCCGGGCGGCCTGCCGCTGCGGAGCCTGCCGGGCGCACCGGTCCCGGCCGGGATGATCAGGCTGGCCGAGCCGGACGGGTCGATGGCGGCGTGGCTGGTGCCCCAGGTCCCGGAGTCCGCCGATGCCCGCGTGCTCGCCGAGCTGGGGCTGACCGGGCCCCTCCTGGAGCAGCCGAACGACACCGCCCGGATGCTCGCCGCGGGCCTGCGGTGCTGCTGGGCCGATCCACTCCAGCCGCCGTGGCCCGGGCGGGCCGCCGCGTCCGGGGATGTCCTGGCCGTGTTCCGGGACCTGACCGGCCCGCGAGACGACGCCGCGCACCGCCGCAGCGCCGTGGCCGCGCTGCGCCGCCTGGACCAGGCCGGCTGGATCCTGCGGGACGAACCCGGGGACGCCATCCGGCTGGGACCTCGCGTCGCGCTGTGGACCAGCAGTGACCTGAGCGTGCTCCGGCAGTTGTGGCGGTCCATTTCAGCTCCCGAACGAGACGGTGCGCTGCCTGCCACCCAGCCGGGGCCCGCCACGGGAGCGAGCCCGGCGGCCCGGCGGGCGACGAGCCCGACGATGGGCCAGACGACGGCCCAGACGACGGCCCAGCGGAGGACGAGCGGTGAACCCGGTCTTCGATCCGGTCCTGGCCGACCTCAGCGAGCGGCACCGGGACGAGATCCTGTCCGCGTTCGCCGCGGTCGAGAACAGCCCCGAACCCGTCCCGGAAGGCCTGCTGGCCGGGCTGCGCGACGCGACGCTCCGCCGCAGCGTCGAGGAGATGCTCAACCTCATCGGCCGGACGCTGGTCCGGGCCTGCAGGCCAAGTGGACCTCCGGCTACCGCGACGACATCGCCGCGCGGCTGACCGCCGGCGGCTGGACCTGCCTGGAGCCGGCCGACCGGGCGGTGCTGACCCTGGTGCTGATCCATTCGGTCGCGATTCCGCGCACGGAAGGGACCCTGGTCGGGGACTCCTGGGTCGGACGGATCCCCGACCCCGGTGGAGGAGCTTCAGCGCCGCAGCCAGATACCGCGGGGGGAACTGCGGCAGAGCCTGAGCCGGCTGCGCGCCGCCGGGCTGGTCCGGGTGGTCCCGGCCCGGTTCCGGCCGGGGAACGTGCCGCAGAACACCGCCTACCTGCCCGGCCCGCAGTTCCACCGGCTGACCGAGGCCGCCCGGCGACGCGCTCCAGGAGGAACTCATCCTGGCCGCGGGGCCGGGCACCCCGCTGGCCGCGGCCATCCGCCGGCGCCGGGCCTCACGCAGACGACGCACGAGAGGGGAGCGCGTTGACCGAGGAGTCCCTGACCGGGGAGGCCCTGGCCACGGAGGCACTGGCCAAAGAGGCGCTGTGGGGCGACGGGGACGCCGACACGGTGGACGTCGTCGGCGCCCGCGTGCTGGCCGGCATCCAGATGATCAACATCTCCCGGCTGTCCGCGCACCCGGTGCCGATGGTCTCGGGCGGCCTGGTCACCGTGGCCGGCGCAGGGGCCCGAAGGACTCCAACGGCGCGGGCAAGTCCTCGTTCATCGCCGGCATCAGCCTGCTGTCCGGCGACGAGCAGTGGCGCTGGAGCAGCGGGGCGCCGGACGCGGCGGAGCTGCTGTTCAGCGCCGAGATCGCCGCCCAGGACGGCCGGTGGGGCAACGCCGACCACGGTTACATCATCGGCGTCTTCGCCGGCCACGGCGCTTCGGCCGCCGGAAGAACTGGCCGCCTCCGCGCTCACCGTGTGGCTGCGGATCAACCGCAAGGCCCCCTACATCGACCTTCGGTGGGCCGGCGAGCTGTACGTCCCGGCCGGCGTCAGCGACGCGGACCGGGTGGCGTCGGCCGACGCCCTGTGGGCCGAGCTGCCCCGCCGCAACGGCCGCCACGACATCCACGCCAACCGCCTCGGCCAGACGCTGTACGGCCGGCACGTCCGGTGCGTGTCGTTCCTGTCCACCTCGGTCCGGGCCAGCGCCACGGCGAATCTCCTGGCCCAGCCGCTGAACGAGCTCAGCCCGGCGCGCATCTTCGACGCGATCGCGGCGCTGACCGGTATCGACCGCGAGATGGAGCAGGAGCGCGCGTCCCGGACCACCGAGCACGCGCGGCGCGAGGAGGAACAGCGGGCCCGGGCCGACCTGGAGCAGTGGGAGGCCGAGTCCCGGGTCATCGAGGAGGGGATCAGCCAGCGGGCCGAGGCCCGGGCCGCGATCGAGCGCGCCGGCGCCCTGTGGCAGAGCCGCTGCGCCCGGCTAGTCGTGGACGGCCACCACCGGCTGGAGGAGATCGGCGGCGAGATCGGCCGCCTGGAAGGGGAGTGGGCCGAACGCGGCGCCCAGATCGCCCGGATCCGGGACCAGCTGCTGGACCTGCGCAGCGACGAGTCGTTCCAGCGCTACTGCGCGGAGGCCGACCGGCGCTGGACGGAGGTTTCCGAACGGGACCGTGCGCTGGAGGTCGAGCAGCGGACCACCGTCCGGGGGATCGAGGACAAGACCCGGCAGCGGGCCGGACTGCTGGAGGAGGCGCGCGCCGCGGACGGCCGCGACCTCGCCCAGGCCCAGGCGGAGGAGGCCGACGCCAACGCCGGGCTGGAAGACGCGCTGGCCGCCCGCGGGGCGCGCCAGCAGGAACTCGACACCGCCCAGAGCGGCCTGGCCGAGGCCACCACGGGGACGACCTGGCCGCCGGGCCGCTGCAGCGCCTGCGCGCGGACGGCCTGACCGCGGCGCCGCTGCTGGACAGCGTGGTCGTCGCCCCGGACCAGCGGGCGCAGTGGGAGCCGAGGCTGTCCCCGTACCGGGAGGCGGTCGTGGTCGCGGCCGCCGACGCCTGCCGGGCCCGCGATCTGCTGGCCGGCCTGCCCGGCACCACGCTGGTCCTGGCCGGGCCGGGCCCGGATGGTGCCCCGGCTGGCCTGCCGGGCAGCGCCGATGACCGGCTCCCGCTGGACGGGTTCCTGGCCGCCCTGGCCCGCCGCGCGGGCCGCCTGCCGAAATCGTGGACGAGGTCGCGCGGGTGTGGGTCATCGGGGAATTCGCCCGCCCGCTGACCGGGCGGGCGGCCCGCGTCGAGCAGGCCCACCATCGGGTCGCCGAGGCCACGGCCCGGCTGGGCGACGCCGCGGAAGCGGTCGACCGCAGCCGCCGCCAGCTCGCCGCCGCGCGGGCCCGGATCGCCGGCGCCAACGCCGCCGCCCAGGCCGGACGGCTCTGGGACGAGATCGGGAGCCTGCGCGACAGCCTGGAGCAGCTCGCCGCCCAGCGGGCCGAGCTCGAGCCCGAGGTGCGCCAGGCCCGCGAGGAACACGCCGCGATGCTCGCCGCCGTGCAGACCCGGACCCAGCAGGCCGAGCGGCTCCGCGCCGACGCGGACGCCCGGGACGACCTGCAGAACCGCAACGTCACCGCGCGGGCCGCGCTGACCGCCGAACAGGCCGCGATCAAGCTGGACGCCCGGCTGACGGCATTCGGCGGGACGGTCGCCGAGGCCCAGAGCCACCTGCTCGCCCGGCCCGGTGAGCAGGAGAGGCGGTGGAGCGAGCCGGAGTGGACCGCGGTCAGCTGCGGTGAGCTCGACGCCGTGCTCACCATGTGCTTCCCCCGGGGAACCCCCGAGGACGAGGTGCCGCGGGAGATCGCGGAGCTGCGCGGAGACGTCCGGTGGAATCGCGGGACCCTCGGCCAGGGTGAGGTCTTCCCGGCGCTGCACCGGGCCCTGCGGACCTACCTGGCCCAGACCGAGCAGGAGGACGAGTACCAGCGTCAGCGGATCACCCGGCAGCGGGCCGATCGCACGGCCGACCTCGAGGCGGCGCGGAAGGGGCTCGGTGAGGCGGGCCAGGCCGCCGCGGCGCACCGCGGCTCGGTCGCCGAGGGCATCAAGGCCAAGCTGAAGAAGGTCGCCGAGCAGTTCGACCGGCTGGACCAGGAGTACGGCGGCTACGGGGCGACGCTCGACTTCCCCGAGCCGGAGCCGCCCGCCGAGCCGGACAAGCCGTGGCGGTGGACGGTCACGCCCAAGTGGCGCCGCGCCGAGGGCCAGCGCATGTCGCCCTACAACCTGCGCGGCAACACCGCGCAGATGGACGAGAAGGCGGTCAAGCTGGTCTGCGCGGCCGCGCTGGCCGGGGGAACCGACCGGCCGCTCCTGCTGGTGCTCGACGAACTGGGCCGCAACCTCGGCAAGCAGCACCGCACCGAGGCCGTCGCCCTGTTCGAGCGGATCGGCCGCGACCGGAACATCACCGTGATCGGGGCCCTCCAGGACGACATGGAGCGCTACGCGATCGACGCCTCCGGTCTCTACGTCAAGCTGCGCCGCGATTCCGACGCCAGCCCGTACAACTCCTCGCCGGTGGTCGTCGGGCACGACGACAATTCCGCCCGGATCGCGCTGCTGCACGACTGGCTGGCCGGCCACTACCCGCCCGTCCCCGACCCGGAGCGCGAACTGGAAGACGTCTCCTGAGCGGGCCTGCGTGGCCCCGGGGACGTAGGGTGGTGCTGTGGACGCCGCGGTGATCGTTGACCTCCTGACGCCGGTGACCGGCAAGCAAGGCCAGGTCAGGCTGGTGTACCGGGGATTGAACGCGCGGTGGACCGTCAGTGACGAGAAACACCCGCTGACCGGCGTGCGGGTCCGCGACGACGGATTCATCGAGATGTCGCGCGACGACGGGTGGGACGTCCTGGACCCGGCCGACGTGCTGGGCCTTGAGTGGGTGGACCGCACGGGTGAAGGCGGCGGCGCCTACCTCTGACGGTTTAAGCTTGGGCGGTGGCCCAGGCTGCCCCGTCGCCCACCGCGCTGGTCCGCCGAGCGCGCCGGATCAACCGTGAGCTGGCTCAGCTGTACCCGGGCGCGCACACCGAGCTGAACTACACCAGTGCGCTCGAGCTGCTGGTGGCGACGATCCTGTCCGCCCAGACCACGGACCGCGGGGTCAACTTGGTGACGCCGGCGCTGTTCGCCCGGTATCCCACCGCCGCCGACTACGCCGACGCGGACCCGGCCGAGCTCGAGCAGCTGATCAAGCCGACCGGGTATTTCCGGGTCAAGGCCAAGACCCTCATCGCCCTCGGCCGGGCGTTGTGCGACCGGTTCGGCTGCGAGGTGCCGGACACGATGGAAGCGCTGGTGAGCCTGCCGGGCGTGGGCCGCAAGACCGCCAGCGTGGTGCTCGGCGACGCCTTCGGCAAGCCGGCCATCACGGTCGACACCCATCTCGCCCGGCTGGCCCGCCGGTTCGGCTGGACGACGCAGACCGACCCGGACAAGATCGAGCACGACGTCGCCGCGCTGCTGCCGAAGGCGGAGTGGACCGCGGCCTCGCACCGGGTGATCTGGCACGGCCGCCGGGTCTGTCACGCCCGCCGGCCGGCGTGCGGGGCGTGCGGGGTGGCCCGGCTGTGCCCGTCGTTCGGGGAGGGCCCGACCGACGAGGAGACCGCGCGCAAGCTGGTCAAGCCGGGGCCGTTCGGGTGACCCGGCCGGTGCTGACTCTAAGGTGAGGGGATGAACGCCGCCCAGCGCCACCTGAGCGACCTGATCGACGACGCGACGCAGCGCCTGCTCAGCCGGGCGCGCGTCATCGCCGAGCCGGACCTGCGGGCGCCGTCGCTGCTGCCCGGCTGGACGCGGGCGCACGTCCTCGCGCACCTGGCGCGCAGCGCCGACGCGATGCGCAACCTGCTGGTCGGGATCCGGTCCGGGCAGGAGCGCCCGGCCTACGCGAGCCAGGAGGCGCGGGACGCCGACATCGAGCACGCCGCCCGGCTGAAGCCGCACGAGCTCATGGCCGACCTGGCCGGCTCGGCCATGGCGTTCCGCACCATCATGCGGCAACTGCCCGACGAGGCGTGGCAGGTCCAGGTGCGGGTCCTGGACTCGGCGCCGTTCCCGGCCGCCGACCTCCCGGTCCGCCGGCTGGTCGAGGTCGAGCTGCATCATTGCGATCTGGGCTCCGGGTACGGCCCGGCGGACTGGCCGGCCGCGTTCGCCGCCCTGGAACTCGCCGAGCCGATGCGGTCCCAGCGCCAGGACCGGCTCGCGTGGGCGCAGCAGGTCTGACCGGCGGCGGTCATCCGGACACGCGCGCGGCCCGGGCGTGCAGGTAGCGCTGGTGCGGGAGACTGGTGGTCCGCTCGGCCGCCGCCAGGTAGGAGTCGTGCGCGGCCCGGTGATCACCAGTCATCTCCAGCAGGTGGGCCCGGACCGCGTGGAGCCGGTGATCCTCGGCGATCCGCCCGTCACCCGTGAGCTTTTCGAGCAGGTCGAGCCCGGCCCGGGGGCCCCGGGCCATGGCCACCGCCACGGCGTGGTTCAGCGCCACCATCGGGTTGCCGGAGATCCGCATGAGCAGCTCATACAGGGCCATGATCTGCGGCCAGTCGGTCGCCTCGGCGGTCGGCGCCTCGTCGTGGACCGCGGCGATCGCCGCCTGCAGCTGGTACGGGCCGGTCGCCCCGCGGGGAAGGGCCTCGGTGATGAGGGCCACGCCCTCGGCGATGGCGTCAGCGTCCCACCGGCTGCGGTCCTGCTCCGCCATCGGGACCAGCTCGCCGCCGGGACCGGTCCGGGCGGCCCGCCGCGCGTCGGTCAGCAGCATGAGCGCGAGCAGCCCGGCGACCTCACCGTCGCCGGGCAGCAGGCGGTAGACCATGCGGGTCAGCCGGATCGCTTCGGCGGCCAGCTCGGTGCGCTGCAGGGCCGGTCCTGACGTGGTTGCGTAGCCTTCGTTGAAGATCAGGTAGAGCACGTGCAGCACCACGCCGAGCCGTTCGGCGCGCTCCGGCGCCGGGGGCAGGCGGAACGGGATTCCGCTGTCTTTGATCCGCTGCTTGGCCCGGCTGATGCGCCGGGTCATGGTCGGTTCCGGCACCAGGAACGCGCGGGCGATCTCCGCCGTGGTCAGCCCGCCGACCGCCCGCAAGGTCAGAGCGATCTGCGAGGCCGGCGACAGCGACGGGTGACAGCACATGAACAGCAGGATCAGCGTGTCGTCTGACTCCGCGGCCGGCGCGTCGGCCGCCGGGGCCAGCCAGTCGCCCGGCAGTGTCCACCGGGCGACGGAGTCTTCGCGGCGCTGCCGGGCCTGCTCGCTGCGCAGCAGGTCGGTCAGCCTGCGGGAGGCGACCGTGATCAGCCAGCCGCGCGGATTGTCCGGGACGCCATCGGCCGGCCACTGCATGGCCGCCGCGAGCAGCGCCTCCTGCGTCGCGTCCTCGGCGGTGTCGAAATGCCCGTAACGCCGGACGACCGCGCCGAGGACCTGCGGCGCCAGCTGGCGCAGCAGGTCCTCAACATCGGTGTCAGGCATGAGAGCGGTCAGAGCTCCAGCTCATCCCGGGATTCGGCGAGCGGCCGCACGTCCGCGTAGGCGCTCTCGCCGACGAAGTCGGGCGCCGGTACCTCGGCCAGCCGGGCGGCGATCTCCGTCGCCCGGTCGAAGCTCTCGCACTCGACGATCCAGTACCCGGCCAGGACCTCCTGGGTTTCGGCATACGGCCCGTCCGTCACGACCGGCACTCCTTCCTGCAGCCGGCCGCTCACCCGCCGGGTGTGGACCGGAGCGGTCAGGCCCCTGGTCTCAACGAGTTCGCCGGACTCGGCCAGGTCCTGGTTGAACTTCTCCATGAACGCGCCCATCGCCGCGAAGTCCTCCGCGGACCAGGCCGGCTTCCCGGCGGCCGGCTTCCCGGCCATGCCGTCGTAGTCCTGCTGCGAGGCGTAGGTCAAGATCATGTACTTCACGAGTGTCTCCTGTCGTCCTGGCACTGCTCCAGTGCCTTCCCACAAAAGACGTCGAGACCACCGGCCCGTCCCGGACATCCTGCCGGTGACGATCTCAGCGGTCATTACCTGCCGGGTAATCGACGCCGCGCACGCCAGTCATGAGGATTGGCTTCGCCGGCCACGACGAAACCACTGGGTCAGGGCCTGCCGTCCAGGCGGACGTCGGCGACGCTGGCCCGGTACGTGCCCGAGTCGTCAGGCGGCAGTTTGGTGAACCAGATGAGCACGTAGCGGCCGTGCGCGGCCGCGGTCAGCGGCAGCCGGACCGTGCCGCCCGCACCGGCCGCATTCGCCACCGGGCGCAGGTCGGCCAGCGCGGGGACGTCGCCGACGCGCAGCTGGAGGTCGGCGCCGGGGATGCTGCCCAGCGTGAGCTGCGCGGCAGTGATGGTCACTGGCCGGCCCATGTCCACCAGCAGCCCGGTGCCCGTCTGCAGGTTGCCGAACGCCGCGGTGGTGTACCAGGAAGATAGCCAGGGGGTCGATGGGTTGCCGGCGAGGGCGAGTGACGCATTCTGCGGGTCGTCCCCCTGTCCGATGCCATCGGGACCGAACGCCGCCGCACTCACCGGGGCCAGGGCCTGCGCCGGGGCGGGAGCGGGGACGGGGGGAACAGTGCTGTGCGTGGCCGTCGGCGTCGGCGTGGGCGTCGGGCGGGGCGTGCCGCTCCCGGCGGGGTGGGCAGCCGGCGCCCCGGCCTGGTGCGAAGCCGTGGCGCCGTCGGCCGCCGCCGCGGCCGCAGTGCCCGGCGTGTGGCCGGTACTCGAGGCAAAGTGGTAGCCGGCCCAGCCGAGGATGGCCAGGACCGCCAGCCCCAGCGCTGCGATCCAGACGATCCGGCGCCGCTCGGGCATCCTGGCCGGCGCCCCCGGGTGCAAGACCACCGTGTCCGTGATCTCTTCGGTGGTCCGGTGCGCCGCGTCGTACTCCTCAATCAGCGGAACGGGATCCGCCCCCACGGCGTGGGCGATGGCGCGGATATGGCCGCGAGCGTAGAAGTCACCGCCGCATGCTGAGAAGTCGTCCCACTCGATTCCGTGGATGATTGCTTCCCGGATGCGGGTCCGGCGGCTGAGCTCACCAACGGTGAGACCTGACCGGCGGCGCGCATCGGCCAGCGCCGCGCCGATGCTCACGCTCCACCTCCGCTGCCATGTCGCGGACTACGCCGCCGGGCATATGGCGTGTAGACGGCCATGGGGGATCTTTGCCCGGATTGCGGACAGGTTATCCCTGGGGCTGGCCGGCATCGCGCCGGCTGAGCAATCGCCGTGGTCACCGCATTACAGTTGCTGCGTGGCCGGTGACGAAACGGGACGGGTCGACGCCTGGATCTGGGCGGTGCGGCTGACCAAGACCCGCTCGATGGCGTCGAGCGCCTGCCGGGCCGGGCACGTCAGGGTCAACGGGGCCCGGGTCAAGCCCGCCCATCTCATCCGGGCCGACGACGAGGTGCGGTTGCGTCACGAGGGGCGTGAACGTGTCGTAGTCGTGACCCGGGTCATCACCAAGCGGGCCGGCGCGCCGGTGGCCGCTGAGTGCTATGTCGACAACAGCCCGCCCCCTCCGCCCCGCGAGGCATTTGCCGCCGTGGCTGCTCGTCCCCCCGGCGCGGGCCGTCCGACCAAGCGCGAGCGCCGCACCATGGAGAAGCTGATCGGACGGCCGGCCCGCTGAGCTGGTTCCAGGCCACGTGCGAATATCGGAGTGCTGCGCTGGGAAACAGGCCAAGTGGCGCAGGACGCGTGCCGGTAGGCCGACGAAGGGACCATGGCCATGGACCAGAAGGAGCTCGTCCGCGCGGTAGCGGAGCGGACCACGTTGTCGCGCGAAGAGTCGGCCGACATCACCCGGGCGGTGCTGGAGGGCCTCGCAAGCCAGCTCAGCGAGGGTGAGGCCCGGCGCCTGGCCACGGATCTCCCTGAGCCGCTGGCCGAGGAGGTGTACGCACCGCGGCGTCGCAAGCAGGGGGCTCACCCGGTCCGGGTCAACGACTTCATCAGGCAGCTGAGCGAGCGAACCGGACTGAGCGATGAAGATACCCGCGCTGGCACCGGAGCCGTCCTGGCCGCGCTGCGCGGGGCGCTGGGCGAGGAGGACTACCGCCATCTCATCGGGCAGCTCCCGTCGGGTTACACCGGGCTGGTCGAGGCAGCCGGCTGACTGACCGGCCGTCCGCCCCAGGCCGCCTCGCGGCCCGTGACTTGGCATCACGACGATCCGGCCAGACCGATGAGTCCCTTCACGGATCGTGCCGGCGTGGTGACGGTCACGGCGTGCAGGCTGCCCGCTGGCAGCCGGACAGCATTGGATGGGTGCGGCCGGTGAGCGTGTCAGGGACCGTCTGGGCGCTGCGGCCCTTCCTGGGTGCCGGTGCCGTTGTGCTTCCAGGTCCGTTCGATCAAGGTGAGGGCGATGCGTATGAACTGCGGTGAGCTGTGGCAGATGGTCTGGTCTTTGCGCTGCGCGATCCATCCCCTGAACTGTGCCGAGTAGCGGATATCCCAGTCCGAGAACAGGACGCGCAGGTCGGCCAGGATGACCGATTCCTGGGCCGCCTGGCAGAGGATGGCTTCCGCTGCCGGGGCGACCAGGGCCAGCAGATCATCGGTGCACTCGGGTTTGCAGACGTGATTGGTTGCCAGGTAGTCGCGGGCGGCGTCCAGCGGGTCGCACTCGGACAGGACGGGGTTTTTCTGGTCGTCGAATTCGATCTCCGTTTCGAGCAGGGCGAGCGTATCGGCGGCCATGAACCAGATCCCGTCCCGGCGGATGGCTATCCACCGGTCCCGGGCGTAGCCGAATATGTAGGCGTCGTCCCAGGCAAACATGAGGGATTCCAGGGTGGGCGGGTCGCTGCTCATGGTGCGGTTCCCGTTTTCTGGCCGACGCCGGCCCAGATGTGCCCGCGCCGGCCCCCTTCCAGGCTGACAACCGGTGCGCGCCACCGGCGGGCCTCGGTGATCCCCGGGCCGACGGGTTCGAGGCCGTCCAGGAAGCTGGCCACGTCATCCGCGCTGTGGTGGTGGAGCTGCCCGGCGCGGTATTCGGCGGTGAACTGCTCGCCGGCCTCGCCTTCGAGCTGCCCCACGGAAAGGACGACGTAGGTGCCGTGCGGGATGCCGCCGATGAACTGGGCGGCGATCCGGCGGGCGGTCCCGGCGTTGTAGAAGTGGAGGGTCATGGTCATGACCAGGCACATCGGCTGGCAGAAGTCCACCGCCTGCCGGATGACGCCAGTCGTAAAGGATCTCGTCGGGGTATCCCAGGTCCCCCGCCACGGCTAGGACGCCCTCGGTCCTGGCCAGGATGTTCTGGGCGTGGGTCAGCACCTGCTCGTCGTTATCGACGTAGACGACGGTCGCGTCCGGCTGGATGTCCCGGGCCGTCTCGTGGGTGCTGGGCACGGTGGGCAGCCCGCAGCCCAGGTCGATGAACTGCCGGATACCCGCCTTGGCGACATAGGTCACGGCGCGGCGCTGGAACTGCCTGCTTTCGCGGGCCAGCTCGGCCGCGCGCGGGAACACTTTGAGGAGCTTTTGTGCTTGTTGCCGGTCGGCGGCGAAGTTGTCTTTACCTCCCAGCATGTAGTCATACACCCGGGGAATGCTCGGTTCCGTCGCCGAAATGAACGGCCGGATCGGCGCGTGCAGTTTCGCGCGGAGCCGTTCGGTGGTTCCGGCCTGGGCGAACCTCGGCTGGACCTGCGGGCGGTCAGCTTCGGCGAGGTAGAACAGCTTCCCGCAGATGGCCCGCATGGTGATCTGGTATTGGGGGAAGTCGAGCCGGAGCACGTCCAGCGGGGACCGGACCGGCAGGGGATTGTTACTCATGGCGGGTCACCGGAAGATGAGGGGCGCGACGTTGAGCGGCCCGGCCAGCAGCCCGGACGCTTGCATGTGATCGGCCATCCGCTGAAGCTGGCTGGCGTTCGGTGCGGCCGGGAAATTCATCGAGCTTGACCAGCGCCGCGATTTGCGGGCTGACGTGAAAGAAGCGCGCGACAGCTTTTTCGACGACCGCCCGGTTGGTGTCGGCCAGTTGCGCGGCTTGGGCCATTGCGCGCTGGAACGCGCGGGCTATGTCCGGGTGCTGCCCCGTCCATGTGGCGGTGGTGACCGCCCCGGCGATGGGGAGATTCGCGTTGTACCCGGTGCAGGTATCCAGGATCGTGTTAGCGCCGAGGGTGTTTTCCGCGCCGGATAGATACGGCTCGACCTCGTAGATGGCCTGGACCTGGTGCCGGGCCAGCGCGGTGGGCATGTCCGCGAACGGGATTGCGACGTAATGCGGCAGCGTGTTGATGGCGTCGGCTTTTAAGGTCTCGTCGGTCATCATGGTCTGCACGTCGTCCAGGAGGTTGACGGCGATCGTTTTCCCGGCGAGCCCGGCCGGGGTGGTGATCCCGGAGTGCGGCAGCGCGAGCACGACGTGAGTGCCGGTTACGCAGTCTTCGCCGTCTGCGAGAATCTTGAGGCTGATGATTCCTTTGGCCTGGGCGCGGAAGAACGAGACGTAGTTGGCGCCGGTGATGATGTCCACGGAGCCGTGCAGCAGGTCCGGCAGTGCCAAGGTGGATTGGGCGACCGTCTTGATGGTCACGTTCAGGCCCTGCTGCCGGAAATACCCTTCCTGCTGGGCCAGGTAGACCGGAACGTCATCAACGATCGGCAGCGCACCCACGGTGATAATGGTCAGCCCGCCGGATGCGCTGCCTGGCTGGATGGGAGGCGCACGCGGGGCGGTGAGCGCGGTGGCGGCCATGGCGAGGGCGAGTATGCGGCCCCTGGTGCGGAGACCGGCCGGTGAGGGGGGATGGCCGGTGACGGGGCATACTGGTTCACGCCTTCCTGGTTGGGGAGGAAGCGGAGGCCCGGTGTTCACTTGGCGGTGTGCCGGGCCTTCGCGCTGCCAGCAGGGATCGTGCGCGAGGCGTCAGGTTGATCAGGGGGCGCGGGCGGTCGGGATTCCGGCGTCGCGCGTGTGCCGGTGCGGGCGGTGCAGTTCGCGCAACAGGTCGGCGGGGTCGGTGCTGATGACGCACCAGGGGCCGGGGCCGTCTGCCGGGGCGGCGGATGACCTCGAACCGGTAGGCTGCCGCTACGGGCTGGTGATGGTCACGTCGTAGCCGGGCAGGGCCGCGCGGAGCTGGGACAGTTCGGCCAGCGTCGCCGGCGTGGGGGCGGCGCGGCGGGTGAGTACGTCCCACGCCCACGGGTTCGGCGCTGCCCCTCCACCACGGAATGGACTCGGCCAGCTCGGCCGGGGTCCGGCCGTAGCGCGGGATCGGGGTGTGGCCGTCCGTGCCGCGCGTAACGGCACGGTACCCGCCGCTGATACGGCTGATGTCCCAGCGGTCCCCGAACTCGGTTCGCAGGTCGTCAAGCATCGTGGCGAGTCCGGGCGCTGATGCATTGACGGAATTGTGTGTGCTCGTCGCGATCCCTCCTTGCGGTCGCCTGGTTACAGGCTCACGCTAGGGATCGCTTGGACGGGTAACCCGTACTGGCGTGAAGGTAAAAAACCCGCACTGCTGTGCGGGTCAGGCCACCCCGGCCCGGCGAGCAAGCGGACGGAGTTCGGGTGTAGATGCGCGATGCTCACGGCGAAGCAATGCGGTGATGACGTCGCGTGTCCGGTCGTCGAATCGGACGAGTTGAGGACTGAGCCGTTCAGCGGTAAGCAGCAAGTTGACTGCTGCGGCGTCCTGCCTGCGCATGGCATAAGCCTGGGCTAGGTCCAGGTGGACTTGCGTGCGTCTGCCGACTAGTGCAGGGGGCAGCGTGCCGGGGTCAAGGGATTCCCCGATGTCGATGGCTGTCCGTGCGTCACCGAGCCGAATGGAGGTGGCCATTGTGTGGATGGCGACGTTTACCGGCCCGAATCCGGTTCGCATCAGGTTGGCGTTGCGGCCGAGTCGTTCAGCGGCGGCGCGGGCCTTTTGCAGGAGGCGGGGTGTCGCGGAGCGGTCGTAGCCGGTTGCTGCCGCGCTGGCGGCTGCCAGGTGAAGGCCGCCGTAGACACTGAGCATGTCGGGTGAAGGGGAGTTCATCGTTCGTTCGAGGGCGGTGGCCGCGGTCATCGCGAGCTGTATGGCTTCACCGGGGTATCTCCGGTTGGCGAGCACATAGGTAAGGCGGTAGGAGACTAGTGCGGTGAGGATTGGCTGTCCTGATTGCTCGGCTGCGGACATGGCGCGGTCTGCTGCTGTCCATGCGAGCGTTTCTTCCCGACTCTGCTGAGCAGTGCCGCCGTTGTGTCGTAGGCGAGGGTACGGGCTTCGCATGCCGCCGGATGGCCGGGGCCTGTGGCGCGGCTGACTGCCTCTGCGTCGCGGATGATCGCGGGGAGGAGACGGCCTGTTTCCTCGTAACGAGTGGCCTGGTAGCCGCTGTAGGCGGACCTGATGCGAAGCAACAGGTTGGCGAAGCTGGATGGCTTGGGCGCGTATCGCCGGGAGGTGGATTCGTCAATCGCGGCGTAGCACATCATGGCCTGCTCGATTAGCGCGGCAGCGGAGTACAGCCGCACGCCGGGCTGATCATCGTCGTCTGGCCCGGTCAGCTCGCTGATTTCCACGTGAAGGATTTCAGCCAAGCGGGTTAGGACGGAGTGGCTGTCTATGCTGCGCTTACCGCGCTCGACCTGTGAGAGCCATGACTCCGACCGGTCCACGAGGCCCGCGAGTACCGTCTGGGATAGGCCGCGCCGTCGGCGCGCCCGGGCGATTCGCTGGCCGACTTCTCTGGTGTCCACCGGTTTACCTCGCTGTGGTTTTCGAGGGTAGGGCGGCCACTACTTCATCCCAGGGTGGCAACCTCCGCTCGTAGGGCGCATCGGGATTGAACAGAACCGTGATTCCCATATCGCGCAGGGTGCCGATGCTTGCCTTAAATGCCAGGTGACTGGCGAGCTGCGGTTTGCAGTGCGGGACGGCCACGACCGGGGTGCCGTATCCCTGTCTGCCAACCTCAGGTGAGGCACCCGCCCCCTAAGAATCAATGGCCCCAGGGCGGGGATGGAGATCTTCCCCGAGATGACGATGACGGTGGCTGGGCTCGACCGGCTGACCGGGATCACCGATCCTGGTCGGGTGGCTGGTGATGACGAGCGGCATCCGGACCCCGAGGTGCCTGCGAGGGCACGCCGGCGGACGTTCACCGCGCAGTACAAGCAGGAGATTCTGGCTGCCTATGAGGCGGCACCCGACGGTGAGAAGGGCGCGATCTTGCGCCGGGAGGGCCTGTACTCCAGCTTGATCAGCGAGTGGCGGCGGGCCCGTGAGGCCGGGGCACTGGCCGGGCTGAAACAGCCACGGGGCCGCCCGGCCGCCGATCCGCGGGACGCGCGGATCGCCCGGCTGGAACGAGATAAGGCCAAGCTGGAGCAGGAGCTGGCCACGTCCCGCTTCGTGGTGGAGGTCCAGGCAAAACTTCAGGCGCTCTTGGAGAAGCTCTCCGAGGGCGCGGACAGCAAGCCGGGGCCGGCGCCGTGACCAGTGAGGCGATCACCGCGATGGCGCCGCGGATCGGCACCCGGGCCGCATGCCGGGCAGCCGGGGTAGCGCAGGCCAGCTGGTACCGCCGCCACCGGGTCAGCCCGGCCCCGGCCCGGCCAGCGCCGGTGCCGCACCGGGACCGGGACCAGCCGCGCGCCCTGGCCCCGGCGGAACGCCAGGCCATCCTGGATGCCCTGCACGCGCCGCGGTTCGCTGACCTGGCCCCGGGCGAGGTGTGGGCGATCCTGCTGGACGAGGGCGTCTACCTGGGCTCCCAGTCCACCTTCTACCGGCTGCTGCGCGCCGCCGGCGAGACCCGCGAGCGCCGCCGCCAGGCCACCCACCCCGCAGCCGTGAAACCCGAACTGCTGGCCACCGGGCCGAACCAGGTCTGGTCGTGGGACATCACCAAGCTGCACGGGCCGGCGAAATGGACCTACTACTACCTCTACGTCATCCTCGACATCTACTCCCGCTACGCCGTCGGCTGGATGCTCGCCCCCCGCGAGTCCGCGGCCCTGGCCGAGAAGCTGATCGCTGACACCTGCGCCAAGCAGCACATCGGGCGCGGGCAGCTCACCATCCACGCCGACCGGGGCTCCTCGATGACCTCCAAACCAGTCGCGTTCCTGCTCGCCGACCTCGGCGTCACCCAGTCCCACAGCCGCCCGCACGTCTCCGACGACAACCCCTACTCCGAAGCGCAGTTCAAGACCCTGAAATACCGGCCCGCCTTCCCCGGCCGCTTCGCCTCCATCGAGGCAAGCCGAGCCCACTGCCAGCAGTTCTTCGCCTGGTACAACCACGACCACCGGCACAGCGGCCTCGGCCTGCACACCGCCGCCGACGTTCACCACGGACACGCCGTGGCCATCCGTGAGCAGCGCGCTGCCGTCCTGGCCGCCGCTTTCCAGGCACACCCCGAGCGATTCGTCCGCCAGCCTCCGGAGCCACCGAAAATCCCCGCGCACTCCTGGATCAATCCGCCGGATCCCACGGAGGCCAAAGCTCAGTAATATCCGCCAACCGGTGCCCCACTCAGGTTGACAGATTCCGTATCCGGTCAGTTCGCAGAGAAGACCGATTGCGAAGTTGTCGGCGTGGCCGTGCGCGAACTTGTTGACACTGTTGAATGTGAGAGGGCAGGCGAGCACGGCGTCGGCCGGGGGAAGTCCTTTGGCGGTGCCTGGCATCCTGTATTCGGAGCGGACCGGTTCGCCCGTCAGTCGTTCCAGTTCGGCGGTGTCGGTGAACCGGGTACCTGCCGGGGTAGAGATGACCACTACTTGCCACCCGGCGTGCTGACACTGGGTTATTAGCTCGGGGATGCCTTCGGGGGCTGGCGCGCCACTGATCACCAGGTAAAGCACGGCGGCCTGGCCGGGTGTCCAAGCGCTGTTGTCGCTCAAGGGTTCCGCACCTTCCCAACGGATCAGCGTTTCCAGGTTAAAGGACACGCCGGTTCGGTGGAGCTTTAAGCTACCGCCTGCGTAAGCGGCCGGTCGTTAATGTCTTGGTTCCTCGGCGGCGTCCGCCTGCCCGTACTTGGCTGTTTGTGCCTTCCTCGGTCATCGGTGTGCACGCCAGCCCAGTGTGCGGGTGCTGTGCGGCACATCCCCGGATGCGAGCAGACGTCGGAGCACGCTCGCTGGCACGGCCTGTGGTTAGAACGGCGGCTCGTCTGAAAAGCCGCCCGCCTTGACCTCAGCAGTTGCCCAGGGGTCCGCTTCGGCGCGACCGAAGGAGCTAGGTCTGGCAACAGGTTGTGGTTCCGGGTCATCAAGGGCTTGGTTCCATCGGATCTCGATCAGCTCGCGGCGGGTGGGCTCGCCATAGCCGCTGGCCCGCTCTGTGTACGGATCGACGTTGCCCATTTCGCAAAGAGTGTCGAAGACAGCCTGAACAATGGGCCATGAAGGGACCGTCGTTCCTCGGAGCATCCGGCGGATCGTCTCGGGACTCGCTGTCGCGTCAGAGTCGCGTTTCTCGATCCACTGGCTGATTTGGCGGAGCGTTGGCCGGTGAGCCTCACGGTAGACGTTGAACAGTTCCTCAACGAAGTCTCTGATCGCCCCCGGCCGGCAGTTCCTGCTTGGTGGGCATGCGCACGATTCGGGGCATTGGCCCCCCGTTCTGTCATTCCATAGCTCAGGTTGTCAACTGAAGTCTAGGGACAACGCTGGTTGCCTCTGTGATGCCACGCCGAACCACATCAAAGACACGTGTTTGCCAACCTCAACTTTGTGGACCAACTGCCCTTAGCCGACGCCAGGCTCGTAAGGGAACGGGCGGTGCACAGCCGCCGTCATGGCCGAAGGAGGCATGCAGTTGGAAGACGGGGAAGACCCCTTGGAGCGATTGATCACCGAGATGGGACGGGCGGCCCGAGCCGGATGGGCTCAGACCGTCCGCCTGATCACCCTGCTTGCGGTTGCCGCCGCAGCAGTGGCACTGATCATGATGATCAGCAGGTAACGCCAGCATCAACATAGCGCTCCCGGCTGTCCCCGTGGCAGCCGGGGCGCTCACCTGAATGGCTCAGCGCACCTCCTTGCTGTAGTCCTTGGCGTCGCAGACCCTCGGGAAGGCCCGGTACCACTTGAACCGGGATTTGAATGTGCGGCGCGATCCGAGCATGCGGCGGGAACAGGC
>CAVQZM010000046.1:0-119925 GCA_963718475.1 uncultured Actinomycetes bacterium
CGCTCGCCCAGCTCCTTGTCCACGTTGCCGAGGTACCAGAAGGCGCGCTGGAGCACCGGTCGGTCACACCGGCGAGCAGCGCTCCCACGATGTTGCTGACCAGCCGGTCCCGGGCCGCGTCGTCCATCACCTCGCGGACCAGCGTGCCGGCCTGGCCCCAGTCGTCGTCCTCGGCGTGCAGCTCGTAGGCGGTGCGCACGAGGTCGCCGTCGGCGTACCAGCTCGGCGGCGGGTTGTGCACGCTGTCGGCCTGCGGGCCGCCCTTGGAGTTCGGGAAGTACACCGGGTCGCTCACGTTGTGGACCCGCCCGATCCCGTCCTTGCTGTAGGCGTGCACCGGCGCGATCGGGGCGTTGACCGGGATCTGCGTGTAGTTCACGCCGAGCCGGGCGCGGTGCGCGTCGTTGTAGGAGAACAGCCGGCCGAGCAGCAGCTTGTCCGGGCTCGGCCCGATGCCCGGGACCAGGTTGGCTGGCGCGACGGCCAGCTGCTCGATCTCGGTGTGGTAGTCCTCCGGGTTGCGGTCGAGGGTCATCTTGCCGACCTCGATGAGCGGGTAGTCGGCGTGCGGCCAGACCTTGGTGATGTCGAACGGGTTGAACCGGTAGGTCTTGGCGTCCTCGTACGGCATGATCTGCATCTTCAGCGTCCAAGCCGGGTGGTCGCCCCGCTCGATCGCCTCGTACAGGTCCTTGGTGTGCAGGTCGGGGTCGGTGCCGGCCAGCCGGTCGCCCTCGGCCTGGGTCCAGGAACTCGACGCCCTGGTCGCTGATGAAGTGGTACTTCACCCAGAACCTCACGCCCTCGGCGTTGATCCACATGTAGGTGTGCGAGCTGTACCCGTTCATGTGGCGGAAGTCCTTCGGGAACCCGCGGTCGCCCATCAGCCAGATCACCTGGTGCGCCGTCTCCGGCAGCAGCGTCCAGAAGTCCCACTGCATGTCGTTGGAGCGCAGGTTGACCTTGGCCAGCCGCTTCTGCGACCGGATGAAGTTCTGGAAGTGGATCGGGTCCCTCATGAAGAACACCGGCGTGTCGTTGCCGACCAGGTCGTAGTTGCCCTCGGTGGTGTAGAACTTCAGCGCGAAGCCGCGCAGGTCCCGCCACATGTCGGGGCTGCCGCGCTCCCCGGCCACGGTGGAGAACCTGGCCACCATCCGGGTGGTGGTTCCCGGCTGCAAAAACGCCGCCCTGGTGTATTGGCTGACGTCGCCGGTGACCTCGAACCGGCCGAACGCGCCGCTGCCCTTGGCGTGCGGCTGCCGCTCCTTGATCCGCTCCCGGTTGAAGTTGGCCATCTGCTCGATCAGGTAACTGTCCTGCAGCAGGATCGGGCCGCCCGCGCCGACGGTCAGCGAATACTTGTCGCTCTGGACCGGAATTCCGGCGTCGTTCGTCTGGACCGGGTTGGGCTCTGGTGGTGGTCATGCGTGTGTCTCCCTTTGTCGATGGACTGGGTTACTTGTCGGCCGGGTTGAGCGCGCGGAACGCCAATCCGGCGACCACCCCGGCGAAGAGCTGGACGACCAGGTAGACCCAGATCGTCGACCAGGCGACCAGGCCGCCGGTGGCCGCGCCGAGCGAGACGGCCGGGTTGAACAGGCCGCCGGAGATCCCGCCGACCGCGAACGCGCCCGCCACGACGGTGAACCCGATGGCCAGGCCGAAGAACGAGTTGCCGACCTGGTCCTTGCTGGTCGCGACGTTGAGCACGACGTAGCACAGGGCGAAGGTGATCAGCAGTTCGACGACCGAGACGGCGGCGAGGGCGTGACCGGACGGGGTCAGGGTCTTGACCGCCGCCGGGTTCACGACCGCGCGCGCCACGACCGCGGCGACCACGCCGCCACGCACTGCACGATCCAGTACGGGATCGCGTCGCGGATCCCGATCCGGCCCCGCACGAGCGCGGCCATGGTCACGGCCGGGTTGTAATGGCCGCCGGAGATGTGTCCCCCGGCGTAAACCATCACCATCAGGGTCGCGCCCGCAGCGAGCGGGGTAAACACGCTGCCGGCGAAGCTGGCCGTGGCCACCACGAAGACCAGGAAGAATGTCCCGATGATCTCGACGACGTACTTCCGGGCCGCGAGCGCCCATTCGGGCGCCGGCGCGACGGCCATAGCTTCCTGGCGGCTTATTGTGTCCGCCATTCCGTTTCCTCCTTCTTGCGATGGGGCCCGGTGCGGCGTGGCATGAGCGACGCGATACAATGTCGCGGCCCGTCCAGCGTCGGCCTGTTTCTCACCCCTGCTTGAATAACTTGACCCTTTCACGATCGCCCGAAAGCGGGCGCAGGGCATTGTTGCCAGCGGCCATATAATTGTAGGGGATAGCGGACTGGCGTGGTTCCCGGCTAGCTGCTATGCCCGCCGCACCCGGGATGACCTGGTCCGGCGGAACGGATGGCCGCAGAATCGCCGCAGAAGGATGACCCAGGCTGGCTGCCATTCCCGCCTTCCTGCTAGCGGTAATTAGCCGGCGTTTGGGTTGATGGCCTATGGGCGGCAATAGCCCAAATTCGCCGTGACTTAATCAGCCGGTGAGGGGCAGTTCAGCGTGCAGGGTGGTGCCGGCGCCGGGCGGGCTGTGGACGGTGATGGTGCCGCCGAGCGCCTCGACGCGGTCTTTGAGGCCGACGAGGCCGAGCCCCGGTCCGGGTCGGCGCCGCCGTCACCGTCGTCGCGGACGGAAGGTGCAGGACCGGGCCGGCCGTCTCCGCGGCGACCTGGATGACCGACGCGTTCGCGTGCTTGGCCGCGTTGGTCAGCGCTTCGGAGACGACGTAGTAGGCGGCGACCTCGACCCGTTCGGGGAGCCGGGCCGGGGCCCGCACGTCGAGTTGACCGGGACGGTGCTGCGGCGGGCGAGGGTCTTGAGCGCCGGGGCGAGGCCGCCCTCGGAGAGGATGGCGGGGTGGATGCCGCGCGCCATTTCCCGGAGGTCGTCCAGGACGTTGACCAGTCCGTCGGCTACGTCGGCCAGCTCGGCTTCGAGGTCGCGGGCGTCCGGTGGGACGCCTGCCTGCGTGGTGCGCAGGGTGAGGGCGAGGGAGACGAGCCGTTGCTGGGCGCCGTCGTGCAGGTCACGTTCGATCTGGCGGCGGGTCTCGTCGGCGGTGGCGACCACGCGGGCCCGGGAGGCCGGGAGCTCGGCGAGGTTCTCGGCGTTGGAGACCGCGGTGGCGACCAGTTCGGTGAAGGAGGCCAGCCGCGCCTCGGTGTCCGGGGCCAACGGGTGCTCGTCGGCCGAGGCGGCGGCCATGACGCCCCAGAGGCGGCCCTGGACGATGATCGGCGTGCCGATCGCCGAGCGGAAGCCGGCCTCGCGGGCGACTACGGCAGCCGGGCCGGAGGCGTCGGCGTAGCTGTCCAGCCGGGCCGGGCGGCGGGTCTGGGCGACGATCGTGGTCAGGTTGTTTCCCCCGAGTGGTTCCCGCGCGCCGAGCGGGACGGCGCTGCCGGTTCTGCTCCAGCTGGCGACGACGGTGACCGTGCCGTCGGGCTCGTAGCGGTTCATCGTGGTCTGGCCGGCCTGAAGCAACTGCCCGGCCTCCTCGCTGACCGCCGCGAACACCTCTTCCGGGGGCGCCCCGCGGGCCACCAGCGTCGCGACCCGCCGCAGGGCCGTCTGCTCCTCGGCCAGCCGGGTGAGCCCGGCGCGGCTGTCGGCGTTGGAGATCGCCGTGGCCAGCAGGTCGGTGAACGAGGCCAGGCGCGCCTCGGTGTCCGGCGGCGGCGCCCGCCCAGGCTCGATCCGGCGACCATCACGCCCCAGATCCGGTCCTCGACAATGATCGGCACCCCGGCGACTGAGCGGATGCCCCACTCACGGGCGTGGGCGGCGAGCGGCCCCGACGCGTTGGCCAGGTCGTCCATCCGGGCCGGACGGCCGGTCCGGGAGACCAGGATGGTGACGTTCTCCCCGGCCAGGGGCCACCGGCTGCCCACCGGGAAAGGCTCGCCGGTCCTGCTCCACGCCGCGACGTAGGTCAGCGAATCGTCGGAGTCGTAGCGGCCCATGCGCGAGAAGTCGGCCGCCACCAGCCGCCCCACTTCCTCGGTGACCACCGAGAACAGCTCATCGGCCGGGGTACCGTGCGCGACCAGCGTCGCCACCCGCCGCAAGGCCGCCTCGACCTGCCGGTCCTGTGTCTGCTCCCCGGCGAGCCGGGCCAGCCTCCCGATCAGGATCGCGGCGGCCAGCCCGGCGATCGCGAACGCGACCAGCGAGACCAGGTCGGCGTTCAGATGGACGCGCAGGTCGTCGTACGGGGGAGCGAAGAAGAATGCCCCGGCCAGGTCGCCGAGCACGACCCCGGCCAGCGCCGGCCGAGTGCCGCCGATGACCGCGGCCGCCATGACCACCAGCAGAGCGCAGAACAGGAACCCGCCCGGCCCGAGGGACGGACGGAACGGCAGCAAGGCCAGGGCCATCAGCACGGGCCGGCGACCGCGAGGACCCACGCCGCCACCCGGCGGGTAGGCAAGTGCCGGCTCAGCCACGCGCCGGCCGGAGTTCCCAGCACGCTCACACGGTGAGGCTAACCGATGGCCAGCAGCCGCCCGGGCACCATCGTCACGGTCCCTCCTAGGCCGCCGGCCGGGATGGTGGCGGCGGCGTCGCTGTCGTGGATCGACAGGGCCGGCAGCATCCCGGCCAGGCAGAACGCGGCGGCGGCCAGGAAGGCGACCCGGTAGGCGGCCAGGTGGGCCACCTGCTGGCCGGCGACGGTATGGGTCGCGCCGACCAGCACGATGGCCGTGGTGAACAGGGCGACGCCGACCGCGCCGCCGAGCTGGCGGACCGTGTTGAACAGGGTGGAGGCGTTGCCCGTCGCCGCCGGGGAGATGGTGGCGAACGCCGCCGCCTGGGTCGGCACGAACACCTGCGCCATGGCCAGTCCCATGGTGAACATCAGCAGGCGGGGCCGCCACAGGCTGGAGTGGGGGCCCAGCAGCGCCAGCAGGCCGATGGACAGGCCGGTGCCGGCCAGCCCGAGGGCAATGTGCCGGCGGGGCCCGAGCAGCGGGTAGAGCACCCGGCTGGCCAGCTGGGCACCGAGCATGACCCCGATGGCCTCGGGGAACGTGCTCAGGCCGGAGGCGAGCGCGCTCAGGCCGCGGCCGTCCTGGTAGTACAGCGAGATCACGTACAGGGTGCCGAGAAAGGCGATCGACGCCAGGAGCATGACCGCCGTGGACGACCGGAACAGGCGGTTGCCGAGCAGCCGCAGCGCCACGATCGGCTGGGCGGTGCGCAGTTCGACGGCCACCATGGCGGCCAGCAGCACGGCCCCGGCGGCCACGGTGGCCAGCACCTCGGCCGATCCCCAGCCCAGGTCCGGTCCCTCCGAGACGCCGTACATCAGCGAGCCCAGCCCGATCCCCGACAGCAGGAACCCGGGCAGGTCAAGCGGCCCGGCCGGGCCTCGGCGTGCGGCCGAGGAAGATGGCGCCGAAGACGAGCGCCGCCACCCCGATGGGCACATTGACGTAGAACACCCAGCGCCACGACAGGTCGGTGACCAGCAAGCCCCCGATTACCGGGCCGAGCGCCGGAGCCAGCGTGGTCGGCACGGTGAGGATCGAGGACGCCCGGATGCGTTCCTCGGGCGGAAAGACCCGGAACAGCATGGCCATCCCGACCGGGGCGAGCATGCCGCCGCCGGCTCCCTGCAGGACCCGGTACACGACCAGCTCGCCCAGGCTGGACGCCTGGCCGCACAGCGCGGAAGCCACGGTGAAGACCACGATGGCCGTGAGCAGCACCCGCTTGCCGCCGAACCGGTCGCCGAGCCAGCCCGACGCCGGGATGAACACGGCCAGGCTGACCAGGAAGGCGATGGAGACGCTGTCCACCGCGGTCGGGCTGACCGAGAAGTCACGGCCGATGGTCGGCAGGGCCACGTTGACGATGGTGGTGTCCATGATGGACATGAACATGGCGGCGACGAAGACGACGCTGACCGCTACCTTCTCGCTGACCCCGGCCCTCATATGGAGCCAGCATGCCAGGCCGGCGTGCGCCCGCCGCATTGCAGCTAGTCGGAATGTCCGGTTAGGCGCTGCCCCACGGGGGTAGCGGCTTGCTGGCTCCGGGGAGGGTAGGCGGGGGGCGTGGTAGATGCGCGGCCGGGGCGGCCGTTCCCGCTGGGCGCGACGCCCGGCACCGAGGGAACAACCGCGGGAACGAACTTCGCCGTCGCCTCCGACGTGGCCGAGGGAATGACGCTCTGCCTGCTCGACGGCGCGGGGGCGGAGACGCGGATATCGCTGCCGGACTACGACGCCGGCGTGTGGCACGGCTTCGTGCCCGGCGTCGGCGCGGGCCAGGCCTACGGATACCGGGCCGCGGGCCCCTATGACCCGTCCCGGGGGCTGCGCTTCAACGACGCCAAGCTGCTGCTCGACCCGTACGCACGGGCGTACACCGGCGGGGCCGGATCCGGGCCCGAGGTGCTCGGCTACGCGGCGGATGACCCGGACGCGCCGAGCACCCTCGACTCGGCCCGGCACATGCCGCACAGCCTGGTCACCGGCGACGCGTTCGGATGGCGTGACGGTGCTCCGCTGCGGCGGCGGTACGCCGACACGATCATCTACGAGGTGCACGTCAAGGGGTTCACCATGCGGCATCCCGACGTGCCGCCGGAACTGCGGGGGACCTACGCCGGGCTGGGGCACGGGGCGGCGGTCGGCCACCTCGCCGCGCTCGGCGTCACGGCCGTGGAACTGCTCCCGGTCCACGAGATCGTGCCCGAGGGCTGGCTGGCCGGCCGGGGGCTGACCAACTACTGGGGATACAACACGATCGGGTACTTCGCCCCCAGCCAGGCGTATTCGGCCGCGGTGCGGGCGGGCCGGCCCGGCGGTCAGGTCGCCGAGTTCAAGGCCATGGTCGACGCGCTGCACCGGGCCGGCATCGAGGTCCTGCTCGACGTGGTGTTCAACCACACCGCGGAAGGCAACCAGCTGGGCCCGACGTTCTCCTTCCGCGGGCTGGACAATCCGGCCTACTACCGGCTCGACGCGGACGACCCCCGGTTCTACTTCGACACGACCGGCACGGGCAATTCACTGAACGCCGGCCATCCGCTGACCCTTCAGCTGATCATGGATTCGCTGCGCTACTGGCTCACGGTGATGCACGTCGACGGCTTCCGGTTCGACCTCGCGGCCACGCTGGCCCGGCAGGAGGGCGGCTTCGACCGGACGGCCGCGTTCTTCGACATGGTCTCCCAGGATCCGGTGGTCTCGCGGGCCAAGCTGATCGCGGAGCCGTGGGACGTCGGCCAGATGGACAGCTACGACCTCGGCCGTTTCCCGCCTCTGTGGAGCGAATGGAACGGCCGGTACCGCGACACCGTGCGGGACTTCTGGCGGAGCCATTCGGTCGGGCTCGGCGAGTTCGCCACCCGGTTCGCCGGCTCGTCGGACCTGTACGGCCGCTCCCGGCGCCGCCCCACGGCGTCGGTCAACCTGATCACCGTCCATGACGGCTTCACCCTCCATGACCTGGTCTCCTACAACGGCAAGCACAACGAGGCCAACGGCGAGTCCAACCGCGACGGGACCGACGACAACCGGTCGTGGAACTGCGGGGCCGAGGGCCCCACCGACGACCCCGGCGTCCTGGCCCTGCGGGCCCGCCAGTCCCGGGCCATGCTGGCGACCCTGTTCCTGTCGGCGGGCATCCCCATGCTGCTCGGCGGGGACGAGTTCGGCCGCACGCAGCAGGGCAACAACAATGCCTACTGCCAGGACAACGAGATCTCGTGGTTCGACTGGTCCCGCGCCGACCCCGGCCTCCTGGCCTTCACCCGGCGGCTTATCGCGCTCCGCAACGAGCATCCGGTGCTCCGGCGGCGCCGGTTCCTCACCGGGGCGGACCGATCCGGGCTGGACTGGTTCACCCCGGCCGGAACGGCCATGACCGACGCCGACTGGGCCGACGGCAGCGCCCTGGCCATCGCCATCTACCTGGACGGCTCCGACACCCCGGATCGCGCCCGGGACGGCACGCCCCTGACCGACGACGACTTCCTCGTCCTGGTCAACGCCTGGTGGGAGCCGCTGGCCTTCACGATCCCGGTGTGCCGTGCGTCGCAGCCCGGCCCAGGCCAGGCCTGGCAGGCCGAGCTGGACACCTACGACCCGGCCGGCCCGGGCGGAGCGCCCGCCCTGCACCCGGGCGATCAGCTCAAGGTCGGCCCCCGCTCCATCGTGGTATACCGTGCGCCCCGGCCAGAACCGGCTCACTGACCCGGTAACCGGCGAAGCGCGCCCGAGTCTGGAAACCGGCGCCTGCCGGGCGGCGGAATATCCGCGCCGGGCGCCGGTTGTCGCTGAGGCGCGGCAGATCCGGAGGATGGAGCCAACATGGCGCGAGTTCTTTACACGGCGGACGCAACGGTCACCGGCGGCCGGACGAACGGTCACGGGCGCACGAACGACGGAGTCCTGGATGTGCAGCTTCGCGCGACCGAAGGAGATGGGCGGCGAGGGCGGCGGCACCGAATCCCCGAACAGCTCTTCGCGGTCAACGCGGCCTGCTCGAAAGTGCCCTCGGCGTGGTAAGGCGTGAGCGGGCCGAGGTCGGCGACGTCTCGATCGACAGCCGGGTCAGCCTGCTTCCGACCGAAGAGCGCGGGCTTCGGCGTCGAGGCCGTCGAGCTCGACGTGACCCTGCCCCAGGTTCGAGGACCCCGGGGAGGCGGCCCGGATCGTCGCGGCCGCCCATCAGGTGTGCCCGTACTCGAACGCCACGCGGGGCAACATCGATGTCACGCTGACCGCCAACGGTCAGCCCGTCGGCTGACAGCCAAGTCGGGAGCGGTTGCCTGGCGGCCGTGAGGAACGTCTCCACCACCGGGGCCAGGCTGGCCGCTTCCGAGACCAGGTCAAGATGGCCGCCGTGATAGATGTGCAGCTCGCTGTGCGGGATGAGCCGGTGCATGATCCGGGCGTTGACCAGCGGGATGATCGGGTCGTCGTCCCCGGCCAGGATCAGGGTGGGCTGCTGCACCAGCGGCAGCAGCGGGAGGCTCGTCCAGCCGAAGCCCGATGCGAGCTGGTAGTAGTAGCCCCGCGCTGGCCCCAGGCGGCTCGTGGCATGCAGCAGGTCGCGGGCGAGCGCCGGGTCGTCCCGGACGCTGCCTCCGTAGAGGTCACCGGCGATGCTGGCCGCATAATCCGGGTCCCGATGGCGTCGCGGGGTGAGCATGCGCAGCACGACGCGAGGATGCCCGGGCACCATCAGCGCGCCTGGTGCGGTGGCCACCAGCACCAGGCGGCGCACTCGCCTCGGGCGCTGCACGGCGAACTGCTGCGCGAGCCCGCCGCCCCAGGAGATGCCGAGGACATCGGCGCGGGAGTAGCCGAGCTGGTCGAGCAGCCCGCTCAGCAGGGGCGCCAGCGTCGTCATGTGGTAGGGGACCACCGGCAGCGGAGACCCGCCGACGCCGGGCATGTCGAACCGGACGACCTCCCGCCGCGGGTCCAGCGCGTCGACGAACGGCTGCAGCAGTTCCAGGCTGGCGCCGATGCCGTTGCACAGCAGCAGCGGCGGCGACTTCAGGTTCCCGCGCCGCACCGCGACCCGCAGGGTCCGGCCCCGGACGGTCACCGTCCGCATCTGCCCGGACGCCGCGGTGCGCCCGGGCCAGCCCCGGCCGGTGGAACGCAGACCGCCCGGATCAATGGTCATGGACGTATGTTCCCGGTGCATCGCATATCGGCGCCAGGCCACCGCCGCCCGGTTCGGCCGGGGCCGCCTTCTCCTCACCGGAGCGCTCGGCCAGCCAGGCCGCGTAGTCCGGCCACCAGGATCCGCGGCCACTCTCCGCGAGCCGGAGCCACTCCTGCGGGTCTTCGGGGCACTCCTTGGCCACCTGGTAGCCGGCCTTCTCGTTGGCGGGCGGATTCACCATGGCGGCGATGTGCCCGCTGGTGGACAGCACGAACCGGTTGGTCCCCCCGAGCAGCGCCGTCGAGCGGTAGCAGCTCGTCCAGGGACAGATGTGGTCGGTGATCCCGGCGACCAGGTAGCAGTCCCGGTTGACCAGCGACAAGTCCACCGGCGACCCGAGCATCGTCGCGCCGCCCGGCTGCGACCAGCGTGTTCGCGACCGCCAGCCGGAGGAAATCGCCGTGCAGGCCCGCGGTCATCCGGGTGGCATCGGCGTTCCAGAACAGGATGTCGAACGGCGGCGGCTGGCGTCCCAGCAGGTAGTTGTTGACCCAGTAATTCCAGATCAGGTCGTTTGGCCGGAGCCAGGCGAACACTTCGGCCAGCGCCCGCCCGTCCAGGTAGCCGCGGGCCTGCGACGCCGCGGCGGCCGCCCGCGCCTTCCGTTCGCCGATGACGGCGCTGGCCAAGCCCGCCCGCGCCTGGTCCAGCACGGTAACCAGGAGGGTGAGCGCGGCGATCCGGTCCTGCCGTCCGGTGTGCGCGAGATGCGCGGCGACCATCGCGGCGATGATGCCGCCGGAGCAGATCCCCATGAGCGCCGTCTGCTCGCTCCGGGTGATCCGCGAGACCGCGTCCATGGCCTCGAGCACCGCCTGCCCGTAGGTGTCCAGGTCCCAGTGCGCGTGCCTCGAATCCGGATTGCGCCACGAGATCATGAACACCTGCTGGCCGCGGCCGACCAGGTACTCGGCCAGGCTACGGCCGGGCGCCAGATCGATGACGTAGAACTTGTTGATGGTGGGCGGCACGATCAGCAGCGGGACGTGCCTGACCCGCTCCGTCGCCGGGCGGTACTGGATCAGCTCGAACACCGGGGTCCGCAGGACCACAACGCCCGGGGTGACGGCAAGATCCACCCCGACCTCGAACGCGTCGGGCTCGACCATGGACGGCACCCGTGGCCGCGCCGCCATGTCGGCGATGAGGTGCCGCAGGCCGGTGAGGAGGCTGCCGCCACCGGTGTCGATGGCCGCCTTCAGGGCGGCCGGGTTCAGAACGGGGCTGTTGCTCGGGGCCAGCGCATCGATCACGTTGCGCAGCGCGAAACCGACCCGCTCAGCGTCGGCCCAGTCCAGGTCGGCGTCCCCGACGACGCCCTCGGCGGTATGCGCGGCCGCCAGGTAGGCCTGCATCGCGCGGCGCAGCAGAGGGTTGCCCATCCAGCCCGGGTCGGTGAACCGGCGGTCTCGCCGGGAGGGCTGAACCGTTGACGTGCCTAGGGCAATACGCCCGAGTTCACCGAGCAGTCCCTGCCCGCGCCCGGCCACGAGCCGGGGCCGCCTAGCCAGCGCGGCCGCCAGGCGCAGACCGGAACCACCCGGGTTCACCCGGCGGAGCGGGCCGAAGACCGCGTCAGCGAGCAGCAGGTCCAGGGGTGCGGCCACCGCATCCACCGCCGCGGATTCGATGGTCTCGGTGCCGCTGCTCACGGACGGGGCACGCCCTCCCGGCCTGCTCATGGCTGGGTCACGCCGGTCAGCGTTCATGGGCGTACCTCCCGTTCTGCCGAGCGTAAGCCGCGGTCCGCGCTCTGCCAATGGCCGCCGGATGCTGGCCGCAGTCTCGCTTCGCCGGTGATCCAGCCATAATTTCCCTCGGCCGTATGGCCAGCTTCGTCCGTGAATATGCCTATTTGTGGGTAATTCTCGGGCGCCGAGATTCCTTGACAACCCCAACCGGCGCAATCAAGGTGTCTTTACGAACATGCTCCTGATGAGCGCTTGACGCTCAGATGAGCACAAGTGAGAGGCCATACGCGGGACGTAGTTACCTGGACGGCGGGATGCGACGATGACTCGACGACGAGACACGGGATCCATGGCCGCGGGCTCCGCCGCGGCGCCGATCAGCCGCCGGGCTTTCCTGGCCGGGACCGCGGGCGGCGCGGCCGCACTCGCGCTCAGCGGCTGCGCCACCGGCACCGAGCAGCTGTTCTCGGGCGGGAGCTCGGGGACCACCATCACCGTGGCGATCGTGTCCAACCCCCAGATGCAGGACGCCATCAGCCTGTCCAATCTCTTCGAGCAAGAGCACCCGGGCGTCCACCTGAAGTTCGTGTCGCTGCCGGAGAACGAGGCGCGGGCCAAGATCACCGCCGACGTGTCGACTCAGGGCGGCGAGTTCGACGTGGTGATGATCAGCAACTACGAGACGCCGATGTGGTCGGCCAACGGCTGGCTGGTCAACCTCCAGCCCTACATCAATGCCACCCCCGGCTATGACGCCCAGGACTTCCTGCCCCAGCTCCGCGCGACGCTGTCCCATAAGGGCGACCTGTACTCGGTGCCGTTCTACGGGGAGTCCTCGTTCCTCATGTACCGCAAGGACCTGATGGCCCAGGCGGGCATCACGATGCCGCTTCACCCGACCTGGGACCAGGTGGCGCAGATCGCCGCGAAGATGCACAACACCAAGAAGAGCCAGGTCGGTATCTGCCTGCGCGGTGACCCGGGCTGGGGGAGAACCTGGCCCCCATGAACACCATGATCAACTCCTACGGCGGCCGCTGGTTCAACCCGGCCTGGCAGGCCCAGCTGACCAGCCCCGAGGTGGAGCGCGCGGTCAGCACCTACGTCTCGCTGGTGCGGAATTACGGCGAGCCGGGCGCCCCCGCGGCCGGCTTCTCCCAGTGCGCCACGCTCTACAGCCAGGGCGACGCGGCCATGTGGTACGACGCCAGCTCCGCGGTCAGCACGATCGAGGACCCGGCCAGCAGCAAGGTGGCCGGCAAGAACGGCTACGCGTGGGCGCCGTCGCAGGACGGCCGCCCGTCCGGCTGGCTGTACACCTGGTCGCTGGCCATCCCGAACACCTGCCCCAACAAGCAGTCGGCGTGGGACTTCGTCTCCTGGATGACCTCGAAGTCCTACATCCAGACCGTCGGCAGCAAGCTGGGCTGGTCGCACGTCCCGCCGGGCAGCCGGTTCTCCAGCTACCAGATACCTCAGTACAAGAAGCTGTCCGCCGTCTACGGCCCGCTGACCCTGCAGTCGATCAATGCCACCAACTCGGCGCACCCGACCGTCAAGCCGGTGCCGTACACCGGGGTCCAGTTCCTCGACATCCCCGAGTTCCAGGACCTCGGCACGAACGTCAGCGAGCAGTTCAGCGCGGCGATCGCCGGCCACAGTCGGCGGCGGCGGCGCTGTCGCAGGCCCAGCAGTACGCCCAGGCCGTCGGCGACACCTACCGGACCGCATGATGGCGGCCCGGCACCCACCCTCAGGGAGGCCATGATGACCGCGATCGCCCCACCGGTCGCCGGCGCCCAGCCCCAGCCGGTGCGCGCCCGGACCGACCGCCGCCGCAAGGCCTGGGTGCGGCGCGCTCCGCTGCTGCCCGCGCTGGTGTTCACGATCATCGTCACCCAGCTGCCGTTCCTGGTGACGCTGTACTACTCGCTGCAGTCGTGGAGCCTGGTCCGCCCGGGATCCCAGCACTTCGTCGGGCTGACCAACTACGCCGACGTGTTCAAGGACAGCCAGTTCCGCACGACGGCGCTGAACACGGTGATCATGACCGTCGGCACGGTCCTCATCGCCATGGTCATCGGCGTCGCCCTGGCCTTGGTCCTGGACCGGAAGTTCCTCGGCCGGGGCGTCGTGCGCACCCTGCTGATCACGCCGTTCCTGGTCATGCCGGTGGCCGCGGCCCTGCTGTGGAAGACGACGATGCTCGACCCGACGTTCGGGTTCGTCAACTTCATCCTGCGGCCGTTCGGCATCGGTCATTTCGACTGGCTGGGCAGCTTCCCGCTCGGCTCGGTGATGATCGAGATGATCTGGCAGTGGACGCCGTTCATGATGCTGCTCGTGCTGGCCGGGCTGCAGAGCCAGCCCAAGGACATCCTGGAGGCGGCCCGCACCGACGGCGCGAAACCGGTGGCCATCTTCCGCGAGCTGACCCTGCCGCACCTGCGCCGCTACATCGAGCTCGGCGTCGTGCTCGGCGCCATCTACGTGGTCAACGACTTCGACGCGGTCTACATGATGACCCAGGGCGGCCCCGGCATCTCCAGCGCCAACCTGCCCTTCTACATCTACCAGCGGGCGTTCCTCGGGTTCCAGGTCGGCCAGGCGGCCGCGATGGGCGTGGTGGTCGTCGTGGCGACGATCATCGTCGCGACCTTCGCGCTGCGGCTGATCTTCACCTCGTTCTCCGGCACCGAACAGGCGGCATGATGACCAGCGCGGAAAGCATCACGGCCCCCCCGGGCGCGACCACGGCGGCACCGGAGTTCACCGGGCCCCGCAAGAAGCGGCGCGGCAACAGCCTCACGTGGGGCATCGTCGGCTGGGTGGTCGGGATCGTGTTCTTCTTCCCGGTCCTGTGGATGGTGATCACGTCGTTCAAGACCGAGGCCCAGGCGTACACGAACACGCCGACGGTGAGTCTTCTCGCCCACCCTGTCGCAGTACAAGACGGTGTTCTCCAGCGGCATCTGGCCGTACGTGGCCAACTCGGCCTTCGCCACGATCCTGTCCACGATCCTCGTCCTGCTGCTGGCCACGCCGTGCGCGTTCGCCCTGTCGCTGCGCCCGGTCCGGAAGACCCGCGACGTGCTGTTCTTCTTCATCAGCACCAAGATGCTGCCGGTCGTGGCCGCGATCATCCCGATCTACATCGCCGCACGCGACCTGCACATGCTGGACAACATCTTCACCCTGGTCATCCTCTACACCGCGATGAACCTGCCGATCGCCGTGTGGATGATGCGTTCCTTCTTCCTCGAGGTGCCGGGCGAGCTGCTGGAGGCGGCCGAGATGGACGGCGCGCCGCTGCGCCGGACGGTGGTCGAGGTGATCTTGCCGGTCGTGGCGCCCGGGCTCGCGGCCACCGCGCTGATCTGCAGCATCTTCTCGTGGAACGAGTTCTTCTTCGCCGTGAACATCACCGCGGCCCGGGCCGCCACCGTCCCGGTGTTCCTGGTCGGCTTCATCTCGTCGGAGGGGCTGTACTTCGCCCAGCTGGCCGCGGCCGCCACCGTCGCGACCCTGCCCGTCGTCCTGGCCGGCTGGGTGGCGCAGCGCTACCTCGTCCGCGGCCTGTCCTTCGGGGCGATCAAGTGAGCACCGAGCCACTCGATACAGGAGACGATCATGGCTGAGGTCACCTACGAGAACGCGACGTGCATCTACCCGGGCGCGGAACGGCCCGCGGTGAACGTGCTCGATCTGCCCATCCGGGACGGCGAGTTCGTGGTCATGGTCGGCCCCTCGGGATGCGGGAAAACGACGGCGCTGCGGATGCTGGCCGGCCTGGAGGAGATCGACGGCGGGTCGATCCGCATCGACGGAAAGGACATGGTGGGCGTCCCGTCGCGCGAACGCGACATCGCGATGGTGTTCCAGAACTACGCCCTCTACCCGAGCAAGACGGTCGGCGAGAACATGGGCTTCGCGCTGAAGATGCACGGCATAGCCAAGGACGAGCGGATCCGCCGGGTCCGGGACGCGGCCAAGCTGCTCGACCTGGAGGATTTCCTCGACCGCAAGCCGCGCAACCTGTCTGGCGGCCAGCGCCAGCGGGTGGCGATGGGCCGGGCCATCGTCCGTGAGCCCAAGGTCTTCTGCATGGACGAGCCGCTGTCCAACCTCGACGCCCAGCTGCGGGTGCAGACCCGCACCCAGATCGCCGAGCTGCAGCGCCGGCTGGAGGTCACCACCGTCTACGTGACCCACGACCAGGTGGAGGCCATGACCATGGGCGACCGGGTCGCGGTGATGCGGCTCGGCCAGCTGCAGCAGTTCGCCTCGCCGACCGAGCTGTACGACAAGCCGGCAGAACGTGTTCGTCGCCTCCTTCATCGGCTCGCCCGCGATGAACCGCTTCGACGGCACGCTGGAGAACGGCGGTGTACGGGCCGGCGGCGCGCTGCTCCGGCCGCCCGATCAGCAGCTGCACGCGGCCCAGGGCCACGGCCAGCTCGTCGTCGGGATCCGGCCCGAGCACCTGTCGATCGGCGGCAGCGGCGAGCTGACCGTCAAGGTCGCGCTGGTCGAGGACCTGGGCAGCGACTCCTTCGTCTACGGGAGCCTGGCCGACGACCTGGACAGCCAGCGTGATCGTCCGGTGCGGGCCGCGACCATCCCCGCCCCGGGGAGGTCATCAAGGTCGGCGTGGACACCGCGCACCTGCACCTGTTCGACGCCGGCACGGGCCTGCGGGTCGGCGACTGAGATGCGCGCCGTCGTCTGGGAGACGCCCGGCAAAGTCTCGGTGACCGAAGTCCCCGACCCGTCGCCCGGGCATGGCCAGCTGGTGATCGAGGTCGGCGCGTGCGGCATCTGCGGCACCGACGTGCACATCGCCGACGGCGAGTTCCCGCCCACCCCGTACCCGATCGTCCCCGGTCACGAGTTCGCCGGCCGGGTCGCCGCCGTGGGCCCGGGCGTGCCCGGGGACTGGCGCGAGGGGGAGCGGGTCGCGGTGGATCCGTCGCTGTTCTGCGGCTACTGCCCGGCCTGCCGCTCCGGGCGCGGCAATCTGTGCGCGAACTGGAACGCGATCGGCGACACGGTGGACGGGGCGTTCGCCACCTATGTCGCCGTCCCGTACGCCAACGCCTACCGGATACCGGACAGCGTGGACGACCGGCAGGGCGCCCTGATCGAGCCGCTGTCGTGCGCCGTCCACGGGCTGCGCCGGATCGGCCCGGTCATCGGCCAGGATGTCCTGGTCATGGGCGCGGGCACCATGGGGCTGCTCCTGATGCAGCTGCTCAACCGCGCGGGCGCCCGTTCGGTGGCCGTGGTCGACCGTAAGGCGGCCCGCCTGGAGGCCGCCACCGCGGTCGGCGCGGCCAGCGTCGCCACCGACGTCGCCGACCTCGGCACCGGGACGTTCGGCGTGGCGGTGGACGCCACCGGTGCGCCCGCGGCGATCGAGGCCGCGTTCCGTTCGCTGGACCGGGGCGGCCGGCTGCTGATCTTCGGTGTGACCAGCGGCGACGCCGCCATCTCGCTGTCGCCGTTCCGGATCTACAACGACGAGATCACCGTGCTCGGCTCGATGGCCGTGCTGAACAGCTTCGGCGCCGCGGCGGACCTCATGGCCGAGGGCGCCATCAGCACCGGCCCGCTGCTGGGCCAGCCGTACCGTCTGGATGAGTTTCCCGAGGCTCTGGCGGCCGTCCGGAACGGTGAGGGCATCAAGATCCAGGTCACGCCGGGCCGCTGAGCTCGCCCGGCCGGCCGCCGGGGCAGCGATCAGGAAACCGGTCATCCGAACGGAACGGTCACGGAGTAGGGTCAACCGCATACGGCGAGGTGAGTGGGAGTCCATTGGCCCCGCCGGTCCGGCGACCGATGAACAACGCACCCGAGGCGGCCGTGGCGGCTCTGGAACTGGAATGGCGGAAGGGCAATCTCCCGGCCGAAGTGACCCGGTTCGTCGGGCGGCGGCGGGAACTGTCCCAGATCAGGGACGCCCTCGAACGGTACCGGCTGGTCACCTTGCGCGGGGTCGGCGGCGTGGGCAAGACCCGGCTGGCGGTGCGGATGGCCGCCGACGTGCGCCGGTCGTTCGCCGACGGCGTCTGGCTGGTCGAGCTGTCGGCGCTGCGGAACGCGGAACTGCTGCCCCGCACGGTGGCCGCGTGCCTGGGCCTGCCGGACCAGGCGTCCGGCGACCCGGTGGACCTGCTCGCCGACCACCTGGCCGACCGGCATCTGCTGCTCATCCTGGACACCTGCGAGCACCTGGTCGACGCGTGCGCGAAGCTCGCCGAGGCGCTGTTGCGGGCGGCGCCGCGGCTGCGGATCCTCGCGACCAGCCGGGAGCCGCTCGATGTCATGGGGGAGCAGGCCCTGCTGATCTCGCCCCTGGAGGTCCCGCATCCGGACGCGCCCGCCGCCGGGTCTGATTCGGTCACCCTGTTCGTGGACCGGGCGGACGCGATGATGCCCGGATTCACCCTCACCGAGGCGAATCAGCGGCCGGTGGCGGAGGTGTGCCGGGGCCTGGACGGGATTCCGCTCGCCCTCGAACTGGCCGCGGTCCGGCTGCGCACCATGTCGATCGAGCAGATCGCCGCCCGGCTCGACGACCGGTTCCGGCTGCTCGGCACCGCCCGGACCAGCCTGAATCGTCATCAGACTTTAAGTGCGGCGGTCGGCTGGAGTCACGACCTGTGCACGCCCGCCGAACAGCGGCTGTGGGCCCGGCTGTCGGTCTTTCCCGGCGACTTCGACCTGGAAGCGGCCGAGCACGTGTGCGCCGGGGACACGGTGGCCGCCGACACCCTGTTCGACACGCTGGGCCGGCTGGTCGAGAAGTCGATCGTGCTGTGCGAGCAGGACGGGCGCCGGTACCGGATGCTGGACACGATCCGCGGAGTACGGAGCCGAGCAGCTGGCGGCGCTGGGTGAGCAGGACGAACTGCGCCGCCGCCACCGCGACCACTACCTCGCTCTCGCCGAACGGGCCGCGGCCGGGAGCCTCACCACCGAGCAGGTCGGCTGGCTGATCCGGCTCCGCCAGGAGACCCCCAACCTGCGGGTCGCCCTGGACTACTCCTACGCCTGCCCCGGGGAAGAGGGCGCCGGCGTGCGGCTGACCGTGCTGCTGCGGCATTACTGGCTCTTGCTCGGGCTGTTCAGCGAGGGCCGGCGCTGGCACGAGCGGGCCCTGGCGGCCGGCGGCGGCTCGCGGAACGGGGCCTGGGCCGTCTACGGGGCCGGCGTGCTCGCCTTGCAGCAGGGCGACATCGACATCGCCGGCCCGTTGCTGGGCCGGGCCGGGAGCCTCGCCGAAGATCTCCGTGACCGGGACCTGGCCGCGCACGTGACCGACGCGCAGGGGATCGCGCTGTTCTTCACCGGGGACCTGGCCGGGGCGGGCGCCTGCCATGAACGCGCGCTGGCCAGTTACGCCGAGATCGGCTTCAGCGAGCCCTTCGCCCTGTCCAGCTTCGCCCGGCTGGCCTCGGTCTGCTGCCTCACCGGCCAGCTCGACCGGGCCGTCGGCCTCAGCGCGGAGTGCCTGCGCATCTGCGACTCGATGGGCGATCAGTGGACCCGGGGGACCGCCCTGTGGATCCGCGGGGCCGCCCGCTGGCTGTCCGGCGACGTGAGCCAGGCCATCGAGGACACCCTCGACTGCCTGCGGATCAAGGAGTCACTCGGCGATCTGCACACCATCACCATGGCGATCGACCTGATGGCGGTCTGCCTGGTGGCCCAGGCCGACTACGGCCGGGCCGCCGAGCTGTGCGGGGCCGGCGATTCGCTGTGGAAGACGCTGCGCGCGCCGGTCCAGCAGGGCCCGCACTACGCCGAGATCCGGCGCAGCGCGGCGGACACCTGCCGGCAGGCGCTGGGCGACGAGCGGTTCGGGGCCGCCCGCCAGCGCGGCATGGACATGTCCGTGGCCGAGGCGATCGCCGTGGCCCGGAACGAGACCGCGGCCCCGGCCGCCCGCGTCGTCCCCGGCCGGCTGACCAAGCGCGAGCAGGAGATCGCCGAGCTGGTCGCCCAGGGCCTCGGGAACCGTGAGATCGCCGAGCGCCTGGTGCTGGCCAAGCGCACGGTCGACTCGCACATCGAGCACATCTTCAACAAGCTCGGGTTCACCTCACGCGCCCAGGTCGCCGCCTGGATCACCCGTCCCCAGTAACCTGCTCGGTGATGAGTGCGGATTCCGGCCCGCGCGGCCGCTAACGCCGCCGGCCAATTTCCAGATGTCTGGAAGGTGGGCGTTATCCGTTGACGGGCGGGCCCGGGCCCGCATCCTCAACTGACGGAACCAGGGTGCCGCACGTGCGGCGGACAGGTCAGGACGGTACTTGAATGACTGAGCGCAGGGACGCGGTGCGCGCAGGCGCGGGCCCCACTGCCGCCGCGAAGCCGGAAGAGGTGGGCGGTAGCGGGCGGCGTGGCGGCGTGCTGGGTGGTCCTGCTGGCCGTGACGGGCTCCGCCGTCACGGCGACCGTGGTGCTGGTGCTCATCGCGGGACTCGGCGTCGCCGCCGTGCTGGGCCTCCGGGGCCTGGGTGTCAACCGGGACCACCCCTGGATCCAGCGTTTCCAGCCCGAGCCTTCCTACCGCGACTCCGAGCCTTACTACCGCGGCCCGGAATCGCCCTACCCCGGCCCCGAGCTCGCCTACCGGGGCCCGGAGGCCGCCTACCCCGGCCCGGAGGCCGCCTACCCCGGCCCGGAGGCCGCCTACCCCGGCCCGGAGGCCGCCTACCCCGGCCCGGAGGCCGCCTACCCCGGCCCGGAGGCCGCCTACCCCGGCCCCGAGTCGGCTTACCCCAGCCCCGAGCCCGGATACGAGGTGCCCGCGCCGCGCCGGCCTATGCCGGTCCCGGGGCGATGCGCGACGACAGCCCGCCGTGGCGGGGGTTCGCCGTCATCGACGGGAGGACCCAGGCGCACCCGGAGGCGACGTCCGGCGAGGGCCTGCCGACCGTGATGGAACGCGTCCACACCCCCATCCCCATGCTGCGGCTGGTGACGGGTGACTCGGTGGCGGAAACCCGGATGTCGGGCGCCGTGGCCGGGCGGGGGAATGTCGAACTGCAGCTTCCTCACGTGCCGACCGTGTCGCGGGAGCACGCCCGGTTCACGTTCTCCGACGGCCAGTGGTGGATCGCCAACCTGGGCATCAACGGGCTCACCGTCAACGGCACCTCGCTGGCCGGCGAGCAGCCGGTCGGCAACGATGACGCGATCCGCTGGGGAACCAGGCCGGACGCGCTGCTGTCCCGGGTCGAGATCGGCTGAAACGGTCCGGGGGACTGGCGCGGGCCGGTCCGTCCGGGGCCTATCCTGCCTGAGTGGCGACGGGCCTGCTCTTCCTCTGGTCATCGGCGCGCGGCGAGTGGGTGAGCTGCCCGCCCGATGAGATCACCTGGCTGGACCGGGACATGCTCAGCGGCAACGAGGATCTCACCCTCCACCGGGCCCCGCGCTGCGCGGGCCTTCGCTACGTGCATCACCGGTGGGAGCTGTTCAGCCGGGACACGACGTACCGGGTGTACCTGGCGCCGGACACCGGCCCTCCGGCCGGGGCGCCGCCGGCCGCCGAGGCCGTGCAGCGGGCGGCCCGTCACGTACTGCCGGTGGCCCCGCTGCACTACGAGGCGCTGCCGGTCGTCGCTCGAGGAGGGCTCCTGGCTCGTCAGTGTCGGCGCCTGGGTGCTGCGCCTGCGGCTGGAGGTCCCGGTGCGCTCGCACCCCCTCCCGGTCAGCCCGCTGGCCGAGAAGTCGCCGCCCACCCAGGACGGGAAGGTCCGGGTCCGCGGGCGGGCGCCCGCCCGGGGAGGAGGCGGTGGCCCGGGTTCGCGGTTATTTCGAGCGCAACGCCACCGCGCGCACGGCGATGGCCTACTACTACCAGGAATTCATCCTCGGCCTGGCCGCCCCGCAGACGGTGCCGATGATGGACGTGGTCATCGCGCTCGACCTGAGCGGGGAGGGCGCGGTGTCGGACTACAAGAAGCTGCTGCAGGGCCTGATCTGGAACGAACGCGGCCACGCCCGTAACCTGGCCGACTTCCTGCTGTCCAACGGCCTGCTGACCCCGGCCGACCTGGACGAGGCCCGGCAGATCGCGGCGAGCAACGAGCGCAACGGCATCTGCGAGATGGCCCGCCAGCGCCTGCAGTACCGGCCCCGGGGCGAAAACCGAATTAGGCCGGGCACCGAATGACCCAGCCATCGGAGGGCCAGCCCCGAGTGGGTCTCGTTCGGTATCGGTGGGTTGGCTGGCTTTATCCGTGGTCGCGTCCCTTGCCCCGCCGGTGCCGCCGGGGTGAGGGGCGGGGCTGGTCGCGGCGGAGCTCCCGGAGCCCCGGGATCGGGCGGCTGCCGTCCCGGCCGTGCGGCTGCTCGGCGACCAGCCGGGCCAGCTCGACCCGTGAGCCGATGCCGAGCTTGCGGAAAATCTGCCGCAGGTGGAACGCGACCGTATGGACGCTCACGTACATCTGCTCGGCGGCCTGCTGATTGCTCAGCCCCTGGGCGACGAGGGCCGCCGTGACCATTTCGGTTTCGGTCAGGCTGGCCCAGCCGACGGTGGGGCGCACGGCCGGTGCCGAGTGTCCCCGCCGCACGCCCAGCCGCCGCAGCCGGCGCCGGACGCGGGCCAGGTCCCGGGCCGCCCCGGTCTGGCCGTATCCCGCGAGCGCGTCGTCCAGGTGGGCGATGGCCGCATCCCCCCGGTTGGTCATCGTGGCCAGCACGGTGCCCAGATCCTCGGCCGCCGACGCGCGGGCCCACGGATCGGTGTGCCGGGCGGCCGCGTGGGCCAGGCGCGCCGGGTCCCGGCCGACGATGCCGCCGCAATGCGCGGCCGCCACGGTCATCACGTCGAACGCCGGGTTGTCCCGCGCGATCTCGTCGGCGATCCGGGCCACACCGGTGGCCAGCTCCAGGCGGCCGGCGGCCAGGGCGGTCCGGGCCAGCCAGGCCGAGGCGGTTGGCTCGCCGGCCAGGACGTGCCGGCGGGCGGGCAGGCTGTCGTAGACGCCGCCGAGCACCTGGACCGCCGTCTCGGCGTCGGCGGCCGCCTCGACGAACTGGGCCTTGGCCAGCAGGGTCTCGGTCCGGGCGTAGGTGTCGGTGTAGTGGGTGATGTCCGCGCGGCTCCTCATGTGCAGCCCGGCGGCGCGCAGGTCGCCCCGGCGCAGCGCGATGACGCTGAGGACCGACAGCGCCAGTGAGCTGTGCGTGCGGCTGCCCAGCGTGTCGGCGATGTTCAGCGCGGTCTCGGCTTCCGCGCGGGCGTCGTCGATCCGGCCCCGGGCCAGATCCACGCGGGCCCGCAGGATCGCGGGGATGGCCTCCGACACGTTCGATCGCAGCGCCCGGATGCCGTCGACCGCGCTGTGGATGACGGCCGACGCCTCGTCGAGCTGGCGCAGGTCGATCAGCCGGGCGGCGAACGCGAGCAGCGGCTGGAAGTGCCGGGCGTCCGGCGAGATCCCGGTCGTGCGCCGGGCCGCCTCGCTGGCCAGGTGCATGCCCTGCTCCAGGCGCCCGTCATCCCAGGAGATCATGGCCAGCACGCTCAGCGCCGCGGCCAGCGCGGGCTCATCGTGCTCACCGAATGCGGCCAGGACGTTCTCGGCCACGGCGCGGGCTCGCTGGTTCTCGCCCAGCGCGATCAGGGCCTGGAGCTGGGCGACGATCGCCTCGTCGCGCAGCGGGCTGGCCAGCTGGGGCCGGGCCAGGACCGTTTCCGCCTCGGCGCTGGCCTGCCGGGCGTCGCCCTGGAGGCAGAGGATGGACGACAACGAGCAGCGAAGCTGGGTGTCGATCGCGGGCGGCTGCAGCTGGGCCAGTGCGGCCCGCACCATGGCGGCGGCTTCTTCCAGCCGCGCCGCGGCGGTCAGCGCCTCGGCGGCCCGCATGGTCCGGGACGAGCGGGCCGGGTCACCGGGCGGGGTGAGCTCGAGCGCCCGCAGTGCGAGGTCGGCGGCCGTCTGGGGGGAAGACCGCAGGACCTCGTCCGCCGCGGTATCGAGACCGCCGATCGCCGCCGAGTCCCCGTGGCGGGCGCCCTTGAGCAGGTGAGCGGCGGCGGTCATCGCCGAGCCGCCCCGGGCCACGAGGATCTCCCCGAACTGCCGGTGCAGGGCCTGCCGGGCCGGCAGCGGCAGGGCCGCGGTCACGGCCTGCCAGATCAGTTCGTGCCGGAAGGTGAAGGCCTCCGCGCTGACGATCAGGATCCCGGTGTCCACGGCCTCGTTGACCAGCGGCAGCAAGGCGGTCGGCGTCTCCCGCAGCATCTCGGCCGCGTCTTCCAGCCGGAAGGAAAGGCCGAGGACCGCCGCGGTCTCCAGCAGGTGCCGGGCCCCGGCGCTCAGGCCGTCGAGCCTGCGCCGCGCCACCGCGTGCAATCGCCGGGGCAGGTGCCCCGAGACCAGGGTGGCCATTCCCTCGCTGACCCGGATCGCGTCCTCGTCGCGCAGGCCCCGGAGCAGCTCGACCAGCAAGAAGGGGTTCCCCGTGGCGCCCGAGGCCAGCGCGGTCAGGCCCGGATCGGGGATGGCCCCGAGGACGTCAGCCATCAGGGCCGCGATGGCCGGGTCGGCCAGCGGGGCCAGCGTCACCCGGGCCGCGCCGTCGCTGCCCAGCAGATCGAACAGGACACCGGCGCCGCCGCGCTGCTGGGCCGTGCACCGGGCCAGGTTCCAGACCAGCGGGTAGGACGCGAGCTGGCGGGGGAGCAGGCGCAGCGCCATCAGGGTCGCCTGATCCGCCCACTGCAGGTCGTCCAGGCTGATCAGAACCGGAGTCTCCGCCGCTCGCCGCTCGAGGAGCCGCCGGATCTCGTCGATGGCCCACATCCGGATGTCCGGTGTCCCGGAACGGGCCGCTTCGCCGGCCAGGGCGCCCAGCGGTTCCTGGAGCGCCCCGAGCAGCGGCGCGAAAGGCATCAGCATCCCCAGCTCGTCGGCTTCGGCCCGGGCCAGTGAAAAGTTCAGCGTCGCTGCGTGGCCGATTACTTCGCCGAGGAGTTCGGATTTACCCATGCCGGGTTCACCCTCAATCAGCAATACGCCGCCGCGGCCCTGCTGCGCGCTGCGGAGAATTCCCGCGGCAATCTGCAGCTCTCCCTCACGTCCACGCATTGCCGAGCCCCCGCTTCGCAAGATCAGCGGACAGCTGCGGCCGAGTTTCAAGGTTCCCCATATTTCCCCACCTCGTAGGCTGCCCCGCCATTATTACGTTTGGCGGCGTGATCGTCGCTGGATTGTTCCGTTACGGCAGCGTGATCAGCCTAAAATTGTTAGAGGTGTGTCTGGAGATAACGGCGTGATTGTTTTTGGATTTCACGATCTCGTGGGGCGGAGTGGGCGCGGGGCCGGAGGCGGCCCCGATCAGGGGGCGAACTCGGCGCGGGGCGGAGACGGCCCCCGATCAGGGGGCGAACTCGGCGCGGACGCCGAGCAGGCGGACCGGGCGGCGGCCGGTGAACCGGCCCAGGGCGGCCAGGGCGGCCTGCGTGATCGCCGCCGCGTCGGTGGTCGGCGCGGCGAGCGCCTGGCCGTGCGTCTGGGTGATGAACGGCGCGTAGCGCACCTTGACCACCACCCTCGTGGCCGGGCGCTCCTCGGCTGGCCAGTTCGCCGGCGACCACCTCGGCCAGGCGGGTGATCTCCGCGCGCACCCGCGACCAGTCCGCGATGTCCTCCTGGAAGGTCACCTCACGGCCGTGTGACCGGGCCTGATACGGCGTGTCGTCCACCTCGCGGGCGCCGTGGCCTTGGGCGATCAGGACCAGCCACGGCCCGGTGGCCGGGCCGAACCGCCGGGCCAGCGCGTCCGGGTCGGCCGCCGCGAGTTCCCGGACCGTGTGAATGCCCAGCTCGCTCAGGGCCCGGGCGGTCTTGGCCCCGATGCCCCACAGCGCGTCGGTGGGGCGGCCGCCCAGCACCTCGTACCAGTTCTCATCGGTCAGCCGGAAAACGCCGGCCGGCTTGCCGAACCCGGTGGCCAGCTTGGCCTGCAGCTTGTTCTGGCCGATCCCGACCGTGCTGTCCAGCTGCGTGGCGTCCCGGACCCGCTGCTGGATCATCTGGGCGAAGCCTTCCGGGTCGTCGCTGTCGATGCCCAGGAACGCCTCGTCCCAGCCCAGCACTTCGACCACCGCGCCGGACTCCCGCAGCGCCGCCATGACCTGGGCCGAGACGGCCTCGTACGCCTCCCGGTCCACGGGCAGGAACACCGCGTCCGGGGACCGCCGCGACCGCTGTCCGCAGCGGCAGGCCAGAATGCACGCCGTGCGCGCGCGCCTCGTAGGACGCCGTGCTGACCACGCCGCGCTTGGTCGGGTCGCCGTCACCCCCGACGACAACCGGCTTCCCGCGCAGTTCGGGACGGCGGAGTACCTCGACCGCGGCGATGAACTGGTCGAGGTCGAAATGCAGCACCCAGGCAGGCACAGTTCACTTCTACCCCGGGAGTATGGGTATAGGCAGGCCGACACGGATGCAGGTGATCAAGGTGGGCGGGATGCTGAAGAAAGTGCTTAAGGGCGCGCTGGCCGGTGCGGCCGGGACGACGGCGCTCAACGCCGTCACCTACGCGGACATGGTCCTGCGCGGGCGCGGCGCCAGCAGCACACCGGAACAGGTCGTGGAGGAACTGGCCAGGCGCAGTGGCCTGACCATTCCCGGTAGCGATGAGGTCCGCCAGAACCGCGTGGAAGGCCTGAGTGCGCTGGCTGGCATCGCGACCGGTGTCATGGTCGGGGCCGTGGCCGGCCCGTTGCGCGTGCGACGGCTGGGGCCGCTGGCCGGTCCGGTAACGATCGGAGGCGCCGCCATGCTCGCGACCGACCTGAGCATGGCCCGGCTCGGCGTCAGTGATCCGCGCACCTGGGACGCGACCTCGTGGCTGAGTGACATCGTGCCGCACCTGGCCTTCGGCGCCGTGGTCTACGCCGCACTGGGGAGCTGACGGGCGGCGTTACCGCGGGTTGACGCGGGCGGCACGTTCCTGACACATCGGCGCGATGGCCTGACCGCATGACCAGCGGGACGGCATTCACTGAGATCCCCGTCATCGACGTCAACGCGCTGCGCGGCGGGCCCGGGGCCCACGGCGGGCCTGGGGCCCACGGCGCGCGTGGCGGGCCGGAGGCCCGGCAGCGGCAGGCCCGGCAGCGGCAGGCCCGGCAGCGGCAGGCCGTCCGGGAGATCGGCGCCGCCGCGCACGAGGTCGGGTTCTGCTACGTCACCGGGACGGGCATCGCGCCGGCCGTGTTCGACGGCCTGCTGGCCGCGGCCCGGGAGTTCTTCGCGCTGCCGCACGAGGTGAAGATGCGCAGTTATATCGGGCTGTCGCGCTGCCATCGCGGCTATGTGCCCGAGGGTGAGGAGGTGTTCAGCGGCGGCTCCATCGACCGCAAGGAAGCGTTTGACACCGGCCTGGACCTGCCGCCCAACGACCCGGACTACCTGGCCGGCAACCCGATGTTCGGCCCGAACCAGTGGCCCGGCCTGCCCGGGTTCGCGTCCGCGGTCACGGCGTACTACGGGGCGGTCATGGCGCTGGGTCGTTCGCTGCTGCGGGCCCTCGCGGCTGCGGTGGGCGAGCCCGCGGGCTACTTCGACCGGAGCGTGACCCGGCCCCCGAGCCAGCTTCGGCTCCTGCACTACCCGTACGATCCCGGTGCGGCGGATACGGTCGGGATCGGGGCCCACACCGACTGCGAATGCTTCACGCTGCTCCGCCCGACCTCGCCCGGCCTGGAGGTACTCAACGGCGCGGGCGCCTGGATCGACGTCCCGCCCCGGGACGACGCACTGGTCGTCAACATCGGCGACCTGTTGGAACTGTGGAGCAACGGATATTACGTGGCGACCATGCACCGGGTCCGGAACGTGGCTGAGGAGCGCTACTCGTTCCCGCTCTTCTTCAACCTCGACTACGACACGGTCGTGGCCCCGCTGCCCCGGCTGCTGCGCCCCGGCCAGGTGCCGCGACCGCCCCTGGTGGCGGGGGAGCACCTGTTCGCGCAGACCGCGCAGACGTTCACCTACCTCAAGCAGCGGATCACGCGCGGCGAACTGGCCCTGCCCGCGAGAGCGATGAGCCTGTCGAGTTTCGGGCACCAGGAGGAGCAGGTAACGCGCTGACCGCGGCCGGGGCAGGACCTTGGCAGGGGCGGCCGGCAGGGGCGGACGGCAGGAGGGCCGGCGGGGCGGTCGGCGGGGCGGTCGGCCGGGCGGCCGGGGGCCGGCGGGGCGGTCGGCACAGGGCAGGGCGGTCCGGCGAGAAGCAGCGGCGGGCCGGTTTCCGGGCGGTACGATTCGGCTGTTTCTTTCCCTCGATGAGCGGTTAAGCCGGGAGGGTCGCGGCATGACGGGTCACGACATGAGCTGGACGCGGGCCGACCCTGGCTACGTGCCGCCCGAGATCGATGTTCACCAGCCCAGCATCGCGCGGGTGTACGACGCGATACTCGGCGGCAAAGACAATTTCGCCCCGGACCGGGCCGTCGCCGACCTGGCCCGTCAGGCGTTCCCGGACGGCGGTCAGGCGGCGCACATCAACCGGGCGCTCCTGGGCCGCGCCGTGCGCTACATGGCCCGTGCGGGCATCGATCAGTTTCTCGACCTCGGCTCCGGGCTCCCGACGGTGCAGAACACTCACCAGATCGCCCAGGCCGCGAACGCTGCCGCGCGGGTGGTGTACGTGGACAATGACCCGATTGTGCTCGCGCACGGCCGGGCCCTCCTCGCCGATAACCCCGGCACCATCGTCGTCACCGCCGACCTGCGGGAACCCGAACAGATCCTCAGCCACCCCGACATCGCCCGGTTCCTTGACCTGTCCCGGCCGGTGGGCCTGATCCTCAACGCCGTCATCCACCACGTCCTCGACGAGGAGGACCCGTACGGCATCGTGGATCACTACAAGCAGCTGATGCCGTCCGGCAGCTACCTGCTAATCACCCACTTCTCCTCATCCAGCCCCGAGGCCCGGGCGCTGGAGCAGGTGCTGCTGCGTACGCTGGGCCGCGGTCAGTTGCGTAGCCGCGAGGAGATCACCCGGTTCTTCGACGGCCTCGATATCGTCGAGCCCGGCATCGTCTACCTGCCCGAGTGGCTCCCCGACGAGCCGGTACCCGACCCGCTCGACATCAGCAGCCTCCTCTACATCGGCGGCCTGGGCCGCAAGCCCTAGCGTCCCTCGCAGGACCCGCCGTACGCCGGTGGCTGCCCCGGAAGGCGAGGCACGTACCGGCCCAAAGGCAAGTCCCCGGCACACCGGGCCGTCCTGGGCAGCAACGACGCGCCCCGCCAGCAACGGTCCGTCCCCGGGGTAGCGAACGGTCCGTCCCCGGGGTAGCGAACGGTCCGTCCCCGGGGTAGCGAACGGTCCGTCCCCGGGGTAGCGAACGGTCCGTCCCCGGGGTAGCGAACGGTCCGTCCCCGGGGTAGCGAACGGTCCGTCCCCGGGGTAGCGAACGGTCCGTCCCCGGGGTAGCGAACGGTCCGTCCCCGGGGTAGCGAACGGTCCGTCCCGGCCAGCAACGGCAGATCCCGGCCAGTAACCGCCTGTCCCTCGGCAGTGGCACGTCCCCGGCCAGCAACGGCAGGTCCCTGGGCAGCGAACGGCGCGTCCCCATGACATAACGACAATCCCAGGCAGCAACGGACACGCCTGGGCAGCAAGTCCAATGCGGCGAGTCCATCGCGGTGCCTCCGGGCGTCAAGCTCGCCAGCCCGCGACCGCTCCTGGCCCCTAACCGGGCCGCTGCCGTGCCGGGATGAAAGCCTCCCAAACTTCGCCATATAAGTAGCACGGCGATAGCTGTGGCGTCTTGCGTTACCGAGAGACTATCGCTAGTCTATTCGATAGGTAAGTGCTTCGGGCATCTGTTATCGAACGGATGGTGGTGCATGGCTCACGAACCGCCCCCTGGTCACGGGCAGCCGGACCAGGATCCGCTCAGCGGCGGACCGGCCGCTGAGCGGGGCCGGCCTGCCACGCCGGACGGGTTCGTGACGGGCCCTGCGGCCCAGTCAGAGGCCGGCGCGGACTGGGACCAGGACGCGGCGCTGGATGCGCTGGTCGCGGCCGTCGAGGCGGGCCGGGTGCTGATTCCGCCGGATGACGACGAGATGCTGGGCATCGGCGATGCCGTCCCGGCCGGCGCCGCCGGGCCGGCTGGCGCGACGACGATGCATGACGGCCCGGCGGCCGGTTTTGCGTCCGGGGGTGTGCTGGATGCTGCTTTGCCCGGGCCGGGCGTGGCTGGGTCGCTGGACGCCGTCGCCGGAAGCGACCGCCGCTATACCGGCGTGGATGATGATGCGCTGATCGGGATGCTGGTCAAGTGGCAGCAGACGGAGGCGTGGGCGGCGTCGGGGAAGCTGTCGGCGGCCGCGGAGCTGATCCGGCGGCGGCCCGGCGATGCCCGCCCGGACGCGGCGCCGGGGGTGCTGCGCCCGGAGTGGGGGAAGTTCTGTGATGACGAGCTCGCGGTGGCCACCGCCACCTCGAAGGTCGCCGCGGGCAAGACCCTCACGTTGGCCTATGACCTGGCCGCCCGGCTGCCGGGCACCGCCCAGGCGCTGCGTGAGGGCGTGATCGATTCCTATAAGGCGCAGATCATCGCGGACGCGGCCCGGATCCTGGACGACGCCGCCGCGGCCGCCGCGGACGCATTAATCCTGCCCGCCATCGCCGGTAAGACGCCCGGGCAGATCCGGGTCGCGGCCGCCCGCGCGGTGCTGAGTGCCGACCCCGATGCGGCCCGGCTGCGGCGGGAGCGGGCCCAGCGCGATGCCCGGGTCGAGCTGTGGCGCGAAGATGCCGGGACCGCGGCGCTGTGCGGGTACGGGTTGCCGCCGGATGCGGCGCTGGCCGCCGACCAGGCGATCAGTACCCGCGCGAGGGAACTGAAGGCGGCCGGGCTGGCCGGGACCATGGACCAGCTCCGGGTCCGCGCCTACCTCGACTTCCTGCTCGGCAAGGATTCCCTGGCCGATCCCGGGACAGGCAGCCCGCCAGCCGCCCACGACGACGTGACGGACGGCGATCAGCCAGGCCGCGGCGGGGACAACGTCGACCGGCCACGCCCGTCCCCGGACAGCCCGGATCAGCCGGGCCCGGGCCCGGACGGCGCAGGGCAGCCGGGCTCGTGCCCGGACGGCGCAGGGCAGTCAGGCCCGGACCCGGACGGGCCAGGGCAGCCGGGCCGGTGCCCGGACGGCGCAGACCGGCCCGGGAACGCGGCCGGGACCGCCGGCGGGGCCGCTGGGACGCGCGGGGCGCGGGCTGGTGACCCGGCGGGGTTCGCGGCCCGGATCAACTTGACCATTCCGCTGGCCACGCTGCTGGGCCTGGCCGAACGTCCCGGCGAGGCGGCCGGGTTCGGCGCCATCGATCCCGACCTGGCCCGGACCCTGGCCGCCGGCGCCAGCGGCAACCCGGCGACCACCTGGTGCATCACGGTGACCGGCGAGCACGGCCACCCAGCCGGGCACGGATGCGCCCGCCGCACCCCCCGGACCCGGGCCAGCGACTCCAGCCCACCAGGCAACAATCCCGGCCCACCAGGCAACGATCCCAGCCCACCAGGCAACGGCCCCTGCCCGCCGGGCAACGGCCCCGGGCCGCCGGGCAACGATCCCAGCCCGCCGGGCAACGATCCCGGCCGCCCGGGTGACCCTCGCGGCACCCCCAGCCCCGGCAGCCGGCCCCCGGCAGTGGCCGCCGCCCGGCGGCCGCGTTCACCCGGGGATCCGGGCCCGGGCCACCCGGCCGATACGGCACCTGGCGGCTGCACACCGGGCCAGACGGCCCGCCACTGACGGTGGATATCGAGCCGGTCGCGGTCACCGATTGTGACCACCGGCACGAGACCGGCGCGTACGAACCCGGCGACCGGCTCCGGCACCTGGTCGAGATCCGGGACGGCGAATGCACCTGGCCGCCCTGCCGCCGCGCCGCCCGGCGATCCGACTTCGAGCACGCCATCCCCTGGCAGCAAGGCGGCCGGACCTGCGCGTGCAACGCCGGCGCCTGCTGCCGGCACCACCACCACGCCAAACAAGCCCCCGGCTGGCGCCTCGACCAGCACCTGCCCGGCTACCACACCTGGACCACCCCCTCCGGCCGCCAGTACACCACCGGACCCACCACCTACCCCGTCTAACCCACCGGCGAAGGCACTGGGGCGGCGCCCTCCGGGCACCCGGACTCCCCGGGCACCCTGCCAACCCGGGCCCAGCCGCCAACCCGGGCCCAGCCGCCAACCCGGGCCGAGCCGCCAACCCAGGCCGAGCCGCCAACCCAGGCCGAGCCGCCAACCCAGGGAAGCCGCCACCCCGGCCAGCCGCTCCCAACCGGGGCCAGCCGCCTGCCGGGCCAGCTACCACACCGGCCGGCCGACGATACCCGGACCTTTCGGGGGAGACCGGGGCCCTGGAGCCGATGGATGCTTCCATCAGCCGTACGCCCGGCGTGATGTTATAGAAAATGAGATTCATTATCAGCTAGGGTTGGCGGCGGGATATTTCGCGGGCCATGGGCCGAAGAGGAAGGAAGGCGATGACCGCCGCCGATCAAGATTCCCGGGTACCCGTCACGGTGCTGACCGGGTTCCTGGGTTCTGGGAAGACGACTCTGCTCAACCGGATCCTCACCGAGGAGCACGGGCGCCGCATCGCCGTGATCGAGAACGAGTTCGGTGAGGTCGGCGTGGACGACGCGCTCGTGCTGGATTCCGAAGAAGAGATCTTCGAGATGAACAACGGCTGCATCTGCTGCACCGTGCGCGGTGACCTCATCCGGATACTCGGCACGCTGATGCGCCGGCGTGAATCGTTCGACCGGATCATCGTGGAGACGACGGGCCTGGCCGATCCTGCGCCGGTGGCGCAGACGTTCTTCGTCGACGACGAGATCGGGTCGCGGCTGCGGCTGGACGCGATCGTCACCCTCGTGGACGCCGCTCACGTGCTCCGGCACCTGGACGAGATCAAGCCCCAGGGGGTGGAGAACGAGGCGATCGAGCAGGTGGCCTTCGCCGATCGCATCATCCTCAACAAGACCGACCTGGTCAGCGACGGTCACCTGGCCGCCGTCCGTGACCGGCTACGCGCGATCAACGCCGCGGCCGAGATCATTCCCGCCGCGCACGCCGACGTCGAGTTGGCCCGGATCCTCGACGTTGGCGCGTTCGACCTGACCCGGGTACTCGATACCGATCCGGCGTTCCTCACCGACACCGATCACCAGCACGACCAGAGCGTCTCCTCGGTCGGCTTCGAACTGTCCGGCGAGATCGACGTCGAACGGCTCAACGACTGGCTGGGTGAGCTGCTGGCGTCCAAGGGCGCCGACATTTTCCGGTCCAAGGGAATCCTCGCCCTGTCCGGCTCCGGCCTGCAGTACGTTTTTCAGGGCGTCCACATGCTGTTCGACGGCGGGAATGGCCGTGCGTGGCGGGATGGTGAACGACGGGCGAACCGGATGGTCTTCATCGGCCGCAACCTCGACCGGGCCGAGCTCAAGCGCGGCTTTGCCGCCTGCCTGACGAAAGTGGCGGCATGACCGCCCCCGTGCGCGCGGGCACGTCCTGGCAGACCGTGGTCGATGACGCGCCCGTCGCCGTCGCGGCGGCCGCGGGCTGGTGGCGGTGGGTGGTGCGGCCGGGACCGTGTGGGTCCTCGACGCGGCGGACGGCCGTCCGGCCGGCACGGTGACGCTGCCCGGCGGGCTGCTCGACCTGGCCTTCTCGCCCGGCGGTGACCATCTGGCCATGAGCGGGCCTTCGGCGTACGGGCTGTGGAGTGCCGCCGGCGGCCGCACCCTTATCGCGGCCAGCATGCGCTGGTCCGCCCGGGCCCGGTGGGGCGGCCCGGACCGGGTCGCCGTGGCTGACGGGCGCGCGGCGGTCGTGCTGGACGCCAACGGCGGCGAGCTATGGCGCACCGGGGAAGCCCCGAGCACCGTCACCGACTTGGCCTGGCTGCGCGACGGGCGGCGGCTCGCCCTCAGCGCCTACAACGGGGTCCGCTGTCACGAGCGCCACCAGCCCGGCCCGGTCGCTGCCTACACCTACGTGGGTTCCCACCTGGCCGTGGCGGTCCCGCCCGACGGCCGCTGGATCTGCACCGGCAACCAGGACGCGTCCATCCACATCTGGCGTACCCGCGACGGCGCCGAGCTGACCATGTCCGGCTACCCGGGCAAGGTGTCCCGGCTGGCCTTCGACGACTCCGGGCGGTGGCTGGCGGCCGACGGCGCTCCCGAGGTCACCGTCTGGGACTTCGCGGGAAAGGGGCCCGAAGGCCGGGCGCCCCGGATGCTCCGAGGCCACGACACCGTGACCGTCCTGGCCTGGCGGCCCGGGGACGGGGGCACCCTGGCCACGGCCGGCGACGATGGCACGATCGCGCTCTGGGCCGCGCAAGCCTGCCTGCCGGGGCGTCCCCGGACCACCACCGCCTGTGGGACCTGGGGGAAGAGGTCGCCGCGCTGGCCTGGAACGGACCGGACATGCTCCTGGCCGCGACCCGCGGCGGGACCGTGCACAGCCTGGAACCGGGCGCCCCAGGCCGATAGGACGTCAGGCTTCCCCCGCGTGCCGGATCGCGTCCAGGACGATATGGGCGACGTGGTCGTCGGCGAGGGAGTACTCGACCTCGCGGGCTTGGCGGCGGGCGGTCACGATGCGCGATGCCCGCAGAACCCGCAGGTGCTGGGAAACCAGGGGCTGGCTCACCCCGAGCGCGGCCACCAGTTCGTGAACGGGCATGCCGCGGGTGGCTAGTTCCCGCACGATTCCCAGGCGCACCGGGGAGGCGAGCGCCTTGAGCAGCTCGGTGGCAGCCTGAAGAGACTGCTCCTGGGAACCAGTCGTTGTCATATGCGGAAGTTAGCATATGACAACGACTCTATGGCTCTACGTGCCTCCGCTCCGGCTCGCCTGGCCGTGGTCAGTGCTCGTCCCAGTGGCCGTTGTGAGCGGCATGCCGGTGCCCGTCATGGACGTAGTCGGTGTGGTCGTCGTGGCGGACGGCGACGTGGCCGCAGTCCGAGCTGTGCTGGTGTTCGTGCCCCTCATGGGACGCGTGCTGGCCGGTGGCGCACTCGTCGACGTGCTCCCCGTGAACCCGGTGGATGTGGCCGTCGTGCGCGTAGTCGGTGTGGTCGCCGTGCTGGAACGCGACGTGGCCGCAGCCTTCGGCATGGGCGTGCGCGTGATCGGCGTGTGTGTCGTGCTCGCTGGTCTCCGTCATGGCGGAAGTCCTTCCTCGGTACGGGCGCTCCAAGCCGGATGCGCCGCCTGCGCGTCCCGGGGCGGGCTGGAGCGCAGCCTGTCAATGCGATCAGACATTAGCATATGGCTATCTATGCATGAATTGGGGGAGGGGGGTAGTTGCGATGACTGGTGGATGCCCGGGGCCGTGGACGCTGACGGCGGCGGCGTACGATAATGAAAACCGTTTTGATTAACGCTGCCAGCCCCCCGTCCCCCCAATGAGGAGAAGCGGTGAACGATCAGCCGTTCAACCTGGCCATCTGCCGCGTCGGCCCCTGCGCGCACGATCGCGGCCTGCATCTGCTCGACCGGCTCCGCGCCGTCACCCGGCACTCCCGGCAGGGGGTGCTGGTCAGCACCGGCTGCCTGCTGGCCGCGGACCGGTGCCGGCAGGACGCGGCGCACGACGCGGGCGCCTGCCTGCTGGTCCAGCCGTGTCGCCGGGATCGGCGGCCGCGCGGCATGGCGATCGCTGTCGGGCCGGTCCTGACCCGCTCCGATGCGGAGGCCGTCACGGCCTGGCTGGAAGACGGCCGCCTGGACGCGAGCCTCCTGGAACCGCGCCTGCGCCTGCCGCCCGGCCCGGGAGGCCCGACCGGCCTGCGCCGTCACCGCGATTAACGGCAGGAGGGGCACAGGCCCAGGATGTCGAGGCGGTGACTGTCGGGCTGGAACCCCTCGGCGTCGGCGATCCGGCCGATGCTGTCGGTGATGCTGCGCTCGAGGCGGGGCGGGAAGGTGACGTCGGTGACCTTGCCGCAGTTAACGCAGAACAGATGGTGGTGATGCTCGGTCAGGTCTTCGGCCAGCTCGAAGCGGGTGAACTCGTCGCTGGCCGTGACGCGGCGGACGATCCCGGCGGTCTCGAGGTCGGTCAGGTGCCGGTAGGCGGAACTGCGCGGCAGGTCCGGAAGCCCGCTGGCGATCTCGCCGATGCTGACCGGGTGGCCCGCGCCGGCGAGCAGGTCGATGATCGCCCGGCGGCCGGCGGTGTAGCGCTGGTCGATGCGGCGCAGGCGCTGCTCGACCAGTCCGTGCAGGTCGCTGCTCCGCTCCAGGCCTGGCATCGGGCTCCTCTCTGAGCTGGTAGGGCGCCACCGTAACGATACTCGGTCTGAGTCTGATTCTCACTTGTATTGAGACTCAGTCTCGGTATATGTTCCGCTTCATGGTCAATAAGGCAGAGAAGTCACCTAGCTCACAACTCCCCGGTGCGGCCCGGTCGGCGGCGGTCGCGGCGGTGGCCGGGGCGCGGCGTTGTGCCCGCGGGCCGGTGGCTGTGGCGGCGGGGGCCAGAGCGCGGCGTTGTGCCCGCCGGCCGGTGACTGTTGCGACGGGGGCCGGCGCGGCACTGGCGGTGGCGGTGGCGGCGGCCGTGGCCGGTGCGGGATCAGTCCCACGTCTGCTGAAGTCGCGAAGACCACCACGGTGATCAACGCCATCGGGGCCGAGAACACCTACGCCAGCGTGCTGAGCCAGATTGGCGGCCGTTATGTACGTGTGTCCTCGATCTTGAACAACCCCACCACCAACCGGCACGCGTTCGAGGCGAGCCCGGACGTGGCCCGGCAGGTCAGCGCGGCCACGCTCATCGTGCAGAACGGGGCCGGCGATGACCCGTTCATGAGCAGGATCGAGTCCGCCTCGCCGAACCCGGACCGCAAGGTCATCGTGGTGCAGCACCTGCTCGGACTGCCGGACCACACCCCCAACCCGCACCTGTGGTACAGCCCGGCGACGATGCCGGCCGCGGCGAAGGCCATGGCCGCCGACCTGTCGGCGCTGGAGCCCGCGCACGCGGCTTACTTCGGCGCCAATCTCGAGAAGTTCGACCGTTCACTGGCCCCGTGGCTGAATGCCATCGCCCGGTTCAGGGCGAGGTACCCACACACTCCGGTGGCGACGACCGAACCGGTGGCCGACTACATGCTGCATGGCGCCGGTACGGACAACCTGACCCCGTTCAGCTTTCAGGCCGACATCATGAACGGCGTCGATCCCACGCCCCAGGACACCGCCCGGGAGAACGGCTTGTTCGTCAGGCATCAGGTGAAGGTGTTCGTCTACAACCAGCAGGTGGTCAGCGCGCTCACGACGTCATTCCGCCACACCGCCCTGCGTGCGGGCGTGCCGGTCGTCGGCGTCTACGAGACGATGCCCACCGGCTATGACTACCAGTCGTGGATGCTCGCCGAGATCGACGCCCTGCGGAAGGCGGTGGCCGGCCACGTCTCCACCCAGAAGCTGTGACCGGGATCAACGCCGGGCCCGCGCCTCAGCCGGCGGCCGCGCACCGGAGCGCATGAGATCATCATCGGACCGAACGGACAACGAGGGACTGCATCATGATCAGCGGCGTGATTCCGGTGGCGCCGACCACGTTCCACGACGACGAGCGCCTCGACCTGCCCAGCCAGACACGGGTCATCGACTTCCTCATCGACGCGCGGGCCGACGCGATCTGCATCCTGGCCAACTATTCCGAGCAGTTCTCGCTGACCGACGCCGAGCGCGATCAGGTCGCCGTCGAGGTCCTCGGCCACGTCGCGGGCCGGGTGCCGGTCGTCGTGACCACCAGTCACTACAGTGCCCGGATCGCAGCCGAGCGGAGCTACCGGGCGCAGGAGCTGGGCGCGGCGATGGTCATGCTGATGCCGCCGTTCTACGGGGCCACGATGGAGGCCGACGGCCGCGCCGTACTCGACTACTTCCGCACCGTCGGCGACGCGATCGACATCCCGATCATGATCCAGGACGCGCCGCTCAGCGCTACGCGGCTGTCCGCGGCGCAGATCGCGGCGCTGGCCCGCGAGATCCCGCTCGTGCAGTACGCCAAGATCGAGATGCCCGGCACCGCGGCCAAGCTGCGTGAGGTGATCCGGCTGGCGGGAGAGGCGCTGGCCGGGCCGTTCGACGGTGAGGAATCCGTCACGCTGATGCCCGACCTCGACGCCGGGGCGTGCGGCACGATGCCGAGCAGCAGTGTCCCGGACGTGCTCGGTGAGGTGGTGCGGGCCCACCACGCGGGCGACCGGGACCGGGCGCTGGCCCTGTGGGAGCAGCACCTGCCGCTGATCCACTACGAGAACCGGCAATGCGGGCTCCGGGCCGCCAAGGTGCTCCTGCACGAGGGCGGCATCATCGGCAGCGAGGCGACCCGCCGGCCGATCGGGCCGCTGCCGGCGTGGGCCCGCGACGGTCTGCTCGAACTGGCCCGCCGCCGTGACCCGCTGATTCTCCGCTGGGGCCGGGACCGCATGGCGCGCTAGGACCGGCGCTCAGGACGGGCCGAGGACGGTGAAGAAGTCGCGGGTCCAGCCGCTGAGGTACTGGTCGGCCGGGCGCGCCTGGCCGGGGATGGCGGCGGTGAGCGGGCCGCCCGGGGCCGGCGCGATGTCGAGCTGGACCCATTCCGGGTTGATGTCCAGCTCCATCGCGATCCGCGCTCCCCGCCCGGCCAGCGCGGCGGCCAGGTCGGCCGGGGCGGTCGAAGCGCTGCCCGCGAAGAGAAGGTCGCCGTAGCCGTCCTGGCCCACGGCGCTGCGGGCGACGTACTCTCCGCCGCCGAGAGTGGCGCCCCACAGGCCCCAGTCGGCCGACGCCGCGGTCGGTTGCCCGCGGTAGACCAGCGGCTGAAGATTCTGCCGGACGCTGTAGACCGCCTCGTTCGGTGCGGGCAGGTTATGGCCCCAGATCCCGATCCGGGCCTGGCCGGAGCGGTCGATCACCAGGCTGGTGACGCCGGTGTGCAGCGTGGCGATCACATGGCCTTCCTGCTCATAGCCGCCCGCTCCCGCGGACAGCTTGAAGCCGCCGTTGAACACGGCGAGCAGGCGCCGGCGTTCGGCGCCGGTCACGGCCGGGCCGGCCGTCACCCGGCCGGCGGCCGCGGGCCCGGGGTCGCCGCTGCCGTTGTGGAGCACGTACTGCACCGGGCCGCGGAAGGCGGCCACGGTCACCACGGAGCCGTCCGCCATCCGCACCCGGGAGACGGTGACGTGCGGCGCGGGCGGCGGGGGCGGGGGCGGGGGCGTCGGCGTCGGACTGGGCCGGGCCGGAGTCGGCGAGCTGGCCCGGGTGTGGGAGGCGGAGGGCGTGGCTCCCCGCTGACTGCCGGCCACGGGCGCCGGCGCAGATGCCGAAGTGCACGCCGCCGTCACGCAGACGCCGGCCAGGACGCTGCCCGCCATCGACAGGTAGATCCACCGCTGGTGCCGCCGGCCGGATTGCCTCATGACTCAAGGATGCGGCATGACTTAAGGATGCGGCGTGAACCACCCCCGTGGACGCCCCGCGCCCGGCGCAGATGACCGGCTACTCTGAAGTAACACTGGGGGACGGACGCGGTCTGCGAGCCGGGAGGTTCCGGTGCTCACGCCTGAGCGGCGCGCCCGCCGGTGCCGGCCGCTGGCCCGCGCCGGCGCCGTCCTCGCGGTCCTCGTCGGCCCGGTCGGGCTCGCGGCCTGCGCGACCGCCCCTCCCCGTCCCGTCCCGGCTCCGGTGCGGGTGCTGTCAAACTACGAGCGGGCCACCGGGAACACGGTCCCCCGTGACTGCGGCTACAGCAGCCCGCTGCCCGGCGAGCCAGGCTGGAGCCTCTGGCTGTTCTGCGACACGGCGATCGCCAGCGCCCGCGGCGGGCGGCTCGAGCACCTCATCCTGGGCACGGACACGGCGGCCGCGGGCCCGTACCGGGCGGGACAGGCGCCCTCGCGGCTGAGCGAAATCCCCACCCCGCCGGCGCCGCTGATCCTGCCCAGCGCCGCCGCCCCGCAGCCGTTCCTGCCCGCTCCGCAGGGCCTCCTGCTGCCGGGCGGCGCGCTCGCCTGCACCGGCCCCGGCGCCTACCCGGCCTCGTGGATCTCAGGGATAACCCGCGACCCCGGCTCATCCAACCTGCTCATCAGCTACGACGACTACTGCGTCACCGGGAACGCCGATTCGCTGACCGCGGAGGGCTTCGGCCTGGCCGAATACGATCCGGCGCGCAATCTTCTCGGACCGCCGGTCCGGGTGTTCGCCAGCGTCCTCGGCCTGCCGCTCCCGCCGCAGCAGGTGCTCGGCTCGCCGGTCGCCGGGCACGACGGCTACCTGTATCTGTTCGGTTTCTGCCGGGCCGCCGCCCCGCCGGACGGATGCGGCCGCGGCCGCGTGTTCCTGGCCCGGACCGTGGCCCAGCCCGCGTACTGGCAGAATCCGCTCACCTACACCTACTGGACACCCGCCGGGTGGTCGCCGGACGAGGCCGCCGCCGCGACGCTGATCCCGGCGCCGGCCGCTCGGGATCTCGGTCGCGGACTACACGGCCGACGGCCGCGGCCTGGTCATGGTCGAGCAGACGAGCCTGGCCGGCGGCTTCCAGGTCTGGCAGGCCACCTCGCCGGCCGGCCCATGGCGGCGGATCCTCACCGGCCAGGTGCCGTGCCGCACCGGCGCCCAGCACGGGGCCCAGCACGGGGCCCAGCAGGGAGCGGGGGACCTGTGCCGGGCCCTCATCGGCCATCCGGAGCTCAGCACCCGCAGCCGGCTGCTCATCTCCTATTTCAATCCGGGAAACTCCCACGTTGATGTGTCCGCATTTGCCTGGTGATGTCCGGTAGGCTCGGTGGCTACCCGATAGTAACTTTCTGGCCACGCATCCCGCGGAACTCGGCACCGCGCTGGGACAGTTGCCGAGCCGCTCCGCCCGTGAGGAGCCCTGAGGTGACGCTGGCATCACGCGTGAGCGCCCACCTGCCGGAACGGCTGCTGGTGTCGCTCATCAGCCTGGCCTACCGGCGCTACGAGCCGGAGATCCGGCGCCTGGACGAGGTGTGCGGCCGGGGCGGCACGATGGTGGATATCGGCGGCTGGTACGGGCCGTGGACGCGGCGCCTGGTCCACCGGGCCGACCAGGTCGTCATCGTCGAGCCGACGCCGCTGCATCAGGTGCTGCGGCGGACGCTTCCGCCCGCGGTCGACGTCATCGCCGCCGCCGCCTCCGACCACTGCGGGGAGGCCGAGATCTGGCTGCCGCCCACGGGCGGGGGCACGCGGGGCGTCTCCTCGCTGCACCGGCGGGACATCCACGGCGCGTCGATCAAGGTGCCACTGGTCACGGTGGACGGGCTGGGCCTGCACGACGTGACGTTCATGAAGATCGACGTGGACGGGCATGAGGTCCCCGTGCTGCATGGCGCGGCGGAAACCGTCAAACGGGACCGGCCCCGGCTGCTGGTCGAGGTCGAACAGCGGATCCAGCCGGTCACGGACATCACCGGCCTGCTCGAATCCTGGGGTTACCGCGGCTGGGTCCGGCCCGGCCGCCGGTGGGTGCCGATCGCCGGCTTCCCGCTCGCCGCGCACCAGGCCCGGACATCCCACGTGTCCGAGCGCGGCCTGCTGGCCCGGGCCCTGTGGCCGTTCCCGCGCTACCTGAACTCGGTGCTGTTCCTGCCCGAGGGCCAAGCGCCCGAGGCCAGGCGCCCTGGGCCAGCCTGCCAGGCGCCCGTGGCCAGGCGCCCGCCCCGGCCTGACCGCCCGACTGCCCCGGCTACGGGATGCCGGCCGTGACCTCCCGGCCCGGCCCGGTCGCGTAGTTGACGTTGACCGGCACGACCAGGAACTGATACGTCGCGCCGCGGATGAGACCGGTGAGCGTCGTGCCCGTGCCCGGCACCTTACGGACCCGGACGTACCCGGCGTCAGCCGGACCTCGCTCATAGACCCGGTACATCACGCCCAGGCCCGCGTCCGCCCAGGCCAGAGAGGCTGTCCCGGGGCCGGTATGGACGGTCAGGTTGACCAGGCCGGGAACGGGCGGGCAGCCACCCGGGTACGCCCAGCTGCTGAACCATTGCGACGGGTCCTGCTGAGTGATCGCGGGATACGCGGACGGGCCGGCCACCACCGGGTCATGACCGGGCGCCAGGGCGGTGAACGCGGCCAGCGGCACGGCGACGAAACGCGGCTGGGCGACCGAGTTCGTGACCTCGCCCAGCCACGAGCATCCGGCGTTGACCGCCACCGAACTGACGTTGTAGCTGATCATCAGCGTCTGGCTGGTTGACAGGGCCGGCTCGGCCCGCGCCTCGTACATGATCCGGTAGTCGTGCGCGGCGTCGAGCCCGATGTCCGGGGACCGGTACAGCACGATGCCGGAACCCGGATCGAACGGTCCCCATGGGGTCGGCCCGGGATAGGCGGTGATGTCCGGGCTCGCGCCGTCGGCCGCGGACTGGATGAGCCAGTAGCGGCCCGCCACCGGGACCACGCTGAACCCGGCCGGCACCGGCAGGCTCATCCCGGACGGCTGAACCGGCTGCGCATTGGCCTGCCCGGCCGCCCAGTACCCCCCGCCGGCGTAGAAGCTCCAGGCCGAGAAGTCGGCCAGCCGGGAGGCGGCCACCCGGGCCAGGTACAGCTGGCTGACCGGGAGGCTCGCGTCGGGGCTCTGCCAGCCGTAGATGTAGACCGTGCCCTGCGTCCGCAGCAGGGCGGCGCCCCAGACGATGGGCGTGCCTCCGCCGGGCGGCGTGTAGGAGGGCAGCACCGTCACCGGCGGCCGCGCCACGGCGCCGAACGCGGGCCCCCGGCCGGCCGCGCTCAGCTGGCTGACCGCGAACCGCGCGATCGCGGTTCCGGCCGGGACGAACGGGGGACCGCCCGCCAGGTACCTGATGTAGAACCGGTCGATGAACCCGCCCGCCGCGATGCCGTCCGCGTTCCAGTACCTCTCGTGCGGCGGCCCGCCGGCGGGGACGGAGACCGGCGCGGCCGCCGCTGGTGCTCGAATGGCCTGGTCCGGCGCAGGCACCGCCCCCGGTCACCGTGACCAAACGGTCACGCCGCCCGGCCGTGGTCTGCACGACCACCGAGTTGTGCAGGAACCCACTGGCGCGGGAGTAACCGATCCCGGGCCCGGCCGGCCCGAGATAGGTGTCGGAGAAGAACCAGGCGAGCTGGGCCGCGTTCAGCCGGACCGCCGACACCCCGTCGGCCCCGGCCCAGTCGGCGCAGGTCGAACGGCCGGAGTAGGCGTGCCACTCGGCGTCGAGCGCGGCGGGCGAGGCGCCGGCCGCGGGGATCGCGGGTGCGGCCGACGGCGGGCGCGGTGCGCTGGCTGGGGCGTGCTGGTCGTTGCGGAACGCGGTCACCGCGCCGAGCGTGACCGCGAACCCGGCCAGCACGCCGCACGCGGCCAGGGCGACCCGGAGGGGCCGAGCCGGCCGGCCCAGCCGGTGGTGGCCGGGGCTATGGGCTGCTTTCATCTACCGGGCTCAGCGGCTCCGTTCCATCCTCGAGGGTGCGGGGCCTGCCGCGCGATCCGGGGTTACGGGCGGTGAGGCCGATGGCCACGCCCATCAGCACCACGCCCAGGACCAGCAGGGCGAGGGGCAGGACCATGGTCACCAGGCTGATCTTGCGCTCGTTGCTGCGCGCGGTGCTGGCCTGACTGGCGATGCTGGACGGCTTCATCTTCAGGTCGGCCCGGAAGGCCAGCAGCCGGGTCGCCCCCGAGGCGTCCCTGAGGGTCAGCGTCTCGTTCCGCTCGACGCTGAGCGGGATGCCGGTGACGGGATCCACCCAGTACGTGTTGACCGACTGGTAGTACTGGGGCAGCGTGACCTCGGCCTGGTTCTTCATGCCGACCAGCGAGCCGGGCAGCGTCAGGGTCCCGGCCGGCTGCGCGGGCACGTTCTCGACGTAGCGGTAGGTGGTCACGCCGTCGGTAACCGAGGTCCCGGCGTAGGTGGCCGGCACCGCCTTTCCCAGGGTGGTGTCGAACAGCGGGTAGGTATGCCGCTGCGCGCCGAGCGGCCACACGAAGCCCTGGCCGGACAGGTGCACCGAATGGTCGCCGTTCAGGTACGCGCCGCAGCAGTTGACCAGCGCGCCCGTCCGGCGGTCGAACGGCGCGCGCCGCTGCAGGTAGTTGAAGTTCACGTTGTTGAAGTCGTCGTGGACGACCCGGAACTCGCTCCACACCGCCGTGCTGCCGTTGCTGGCCGCCACGTCACCCTGGATCGTGTCGGTGACCGTCACCGGGACGTCCAGCTCGATGAGCTGGCTGGCGCTGAAATACCGGCCGTTCGGATCGGCCAGGGTCAGCACGAGGTGTTCGTTCAGCGGGAACTTGACCACCTGGCCGGCCACGTAGAACTTGGTCAGCAACGCAAGCACCACGAGAAAGGCTCCGGCCCCGGCAAGTACCGTGATGACTCGGCGCACTGCTCCTCCAACTGAGGCGGGCCCGCGACGGCGCGGGCAGACCGGTATCGCAGGGTTCGGTTAGGGCCCGTAGTTGTAAAGCTGCTGGTGCACCGGTTGCGGCTTGGCGTTGCCTACCGTCCCGGTCACCGTGAAGGCGACCGCGACCGCCAGGACTGAACCGATCAGCACCGAGATGATGACGAGTGCTAGGCGCGACACAGCGATCCTCCTAGACCATTCCCTCGCCCGGCGCGGCCGGGGTTCGTGCCCCTGGCCGGCACCGGGACGGAGGCCGGGCGCCCGTCCGGGTGACGAACATCTGGACGTGACGTAGCTCACTTGCCGGGATGTGTACTGGATAGTAACTTCTGTCCGCCTGCGGCAGCAAGCGGCTTCTGGCGGCCGGAGCGGGGCCCAGCCGGTACACGATGAGATCGGGGCTGGCCAGGACCACGGAGGCCCCGGGCAGCCGGGCCCGGGTGGCCAGATCCGCCCCGGCGGCCTGCAACAGCGGGCCCGCGTCGGCGATCACGTACCGGACGCCCGCCGCGCGCAACGCCCCGGTCAGCGGGCCCGGTGAGGCGATGATCCGGTCCACCCGGCGCGCGTCCGGATCTTCGGCCGCCACGGTCTGCGTGCCCACGGCCAGCGCGTCGTTCAGGATCACCCGGCGGCTCAGCAGCAGCGTCCACGGGTCGTAGGCCGCTTCCGCGTGGTTCCACGGGTAGCGCCGGTACGCGGCCCACGGCAGCACCAGGGCCGACCCGGGCCGCCGGTCGCCGTCGATGATCTGCCGGGCCCGCGCCCAGTCGGCCGGGTACCACGCCGGGCGCAGCCGGCCGGCCGCCCCCCAGGCCAGCCCGGGCAGGAGCAGGAACGGGGCCAGCACCGCCATCACGCCCAGTGCTCCCGCGGCGCGCCGCGCACCCGGAGCGGGCAGGTCGCGCACGGCCCACGTCACCGCGGCGCCGAACCCGACCGCCTCGGCCAGGGCCAGCGGGGCCAGGTACTGCTGGCCGTCTCGCAGCACCGCGAAGCCCGGCGAGATCCCGATCAGATCCCGGACAATCGATATTCCGAACGGAATCACCCCGAGAACCGCGACGCCCAGGCCCGCCAGCGCGCCGGCGCCCAGACCCGGGCATCGCGCCTGCCGCCGGGTCCCCAGGACGTACCCGGCGATCGCCACGATCACCAGGACCAGCCATGCGGCCGAGGCCGGGCCGCCGTAGCCGCGCGGCACCGTCTGCGCGTTCCAGATGCCGCCCAGCATGAGCAGGCTGCCCAGCCGGCCGAACGGTGTGTCGGCCCGGGCGGCGAACGCGTCCGCCCCGCGCGGATCGGTGTGCACGCCGATCAGCAGCGAGGGGATCACCCACGGCAAGCTAAGGACGGCGAGGACGAGCAGAACGGCGGCCAGGCGGCGGGCGCGGGTGAGCGGGGCGCCGCGGGCCAGGGCGGCGGGGGCGGCCGCGACCGCGGACACGGTCATCGCGGCGAACCCGCCGATCGCGGCGGGTATCAGCGCGGCGGCCCAGTGCGCCGGCCGGATCCGCGCCGGCGTGGAACACAGGGACCGGAGCACCCACGGCAGGCCCGCGTAGCCCAGCAGCAGGGCCCACTGCCCGATGATCAGCCGTTCGGCGACGAACGGGTTCCACGCGTAGTAGACGCCGGCCGCCAGCCGGGCCAGCAGCGGGCCGCCGGCCAGGGCGGCCGCCCCGCTGCACGCGAGCACGAAGATCAGGATCAGGACGAGCTTCTGCAGGATGTCGCCCGGGAGCACGTGGGACAAGACGGCCACCACGGCATCGCTGGGCACCGCCCGGGGCGGCCCGCCGGCCAGCCCGAACGTGGCCGCGGAGAGGGCCGGATCCGGCACGAACACCATGTCGTAGGACAGCAGGAACCCCCGGCCCAGCCCGGGGCCGACGGCCAGCAGCCCGAGCGCCAGGCCAGCCAGGGCCGGCGCAGCCCGCGCCAGCCCGCCCAGGCCGCGCCCGCCCGTCCAGCCCGCCCAGCCCGCGAGAGCCCCGCGGGCCGGGGCCGGGCCGCGGGTCGCCGGGGGGCCGGTCACCTCTTGCATGCGTGGACCAGCAGGATCGATGCGGCGGACGGCCATCGGCAGAACAGCCGGTCCAGGGGACGGAGCGGCCGCGGTACGTCGTGATAGCGGGCCCCGGCCACGCGGACGCAGTCGAACCCGCGGGCGTCGAGGAATTCGACCAGCGCACGGCGGGTGAACAGGCGCAGGTGGCCGGCCACCTGGCGGCCCGGCCTGCCGAACACTCCGCGCAGGCTGACCTCGGAGAACACCGGCTGGGTGCCGATCGCGAGCAATCCGCGGTTGTACCAGGCGGCCAGGTTCGGGGTCGACAGCAGCAACGAGCCTCCGGGCCGCAGCACCCGGCGCACCTCGTCGAGCGCGGCGTCGGTGTCGACGAGGTGCTCGATCAGCTCACTCATGATGACCACGTCGACGCTGTCCGCCGCGACCGGCAGGCCGGGCGGGTCCAGCCCGGCCTGGACCAGGACGAGGCCGTGGGCCCCCGCGCGGCGCAGGACGTCCGCGGACCAGTCCATCCCGATGACCTGATGCCCCGGGTTGAGCCGGGCGGCCAGGCCGGTGGCCGTGCCGTCCCCGCATCCCACGTCCACGATGCGGGCCGGCGCCGGGCGGCCGCGCAGCACCTCAGCCAGCATGCGGGCCTGCCGCTGGGCCCGGTCGGGGCCGGAGCTGGCCAGAACGTCCGGGGTCTCGTAGAAGCGGTGCAGCGGGTTGGCGGCCGCCCGGTCCGGGGCGGGGGAGTCGTGCCCGGCCGGCGCGCTCATGTCGATCGCACTTTCCCTCATGCCTTCACGAGATCCGGCCCGCGCCGTCGCGCTCCCGCGCCACCGCTTCCTCGGCCACCTGGCCGAAACCATCGACCGCGGCGGACCATTGCATCTGCAGCGCCCGCTCACGGGCGGCCCGGCCGAAGGCCTCCCGGGTCTGCTGATCGATCGCGAGCAGCGCCCAGGCCGAGGCGAACTGGCATTCGCTGCGGACCAGGCGCCCGGTCACGCCGTCGACGACGGAATCGCGCAGCCCCGGAACCTCGAAGCCGATGGCCGGGGTGCCGCGGATGGCCGCTTCGACGACGACGATGCCCCAGCCCTCGATCATGGCCGGGTGCAGCAGCATCCACGCGGCGCACAGCAGCCGGTGCTTTTCTTCCTCCGAAACCCGGCCGGTGAAGACCACGTCGGGTGCGGCCAGGGCCTCGAGGCGCTGGCGCTCCGGCCCGTCCCCGGCGATCACCAGACGGCCGCCGGTCACGGGACGCACCCGTTCCCACAGCCGCAGCAGCATGTCGATCCGCTTGTAGTCGGTGAGCCGCCCGAGCGCGAGGAACAGCGGCTCCGGTGACCGCGGCGCCAGCGGGGCCGGTGGCTCCACGCCGTTGCAGATGAGACGGATCCGGTCGCCGTCCACGCCGAGCTCCTGCAGCACGGCGGACGTCGAGGCGGAGACCGTGACGAACAGGTTCTTCCGGTGCGCCCACGGCATGAGGGCGCTCTCGGCGAAGCGCCCGGCGGCCGACACCGGCCACCGGAAACGTATCGGCCACAGGTCGGTGTGGACGTGGTTGACCAGGCAGACCACCGGCCGGCCGCACCACAGCGGGCTCAGATACGGCATCCCGTTGCAGACCTCGACGACGAGATCGCTGCGGCGGAAGCGGCGCCGGTAGGCCAGCGGCGCCCGGAGATACTGGCTGTAGGTACCGCCGCTTCGCACCACCTGGTACGGGCGCTCCCCGGCTGGGCCCCCGCACAGCAGGGTGACCCGATGCCCCTGGGCCGTCATCCCCTCGGCGAGGCGGTCGACGAGCACCTCGGAGCCCCCGGCCCACGGATGGGCCAGGTCACGCCAGGCGACGAACAGCATGTCACGCCCGGGGTGACGGACCCGGTCGTCGCCGTGACGGTCCGCCTCCACGGGCGGGACGGCCCTGGCCGGCTCGGGGGCCCCGGTCAGGGTTCTTTGCGGAGGCATTTCAGCATTATTGAGGCGGTTCGGGCTGGGTGCCACTCAACACCTAATAAAAACCGGGCGGAAATCTGCGCGGACCGCGCTATTCACCGGGGACGCTTTTGTGCTACGCGCGCACATGGTGCCGGTTCAGTTGTCCGCACGAGACAACGGCAACGTCCCGGCGGGCCATTCGGGTGATCACCCCGCCCGGGGGGCCGGACCGCTCTGTAGCCTGCGGGAATGCCAGGCAATTAGCGTACCCCAACGTTTCGGATGGTGCCGGTGTGAACAGCGTTTCGTGCACGCAGAGTAACGACGGTGAGCGGGCCGGATTGGCGTACGCGACACGGGCGGCCACGGGAGCGCTGCGGGCCCGCTGGGCCGTCACCCTGTGTCGTCGCTGGTCAGCGGACCGGTGGCGGGAGCGTGACCGGTATGTTCGGATAAGTCCCCGGGCCAGATTGGCAACGGTAAGCCTTTATTAATAATTCCCGCTTGCCCATGCGTCCGCGCAGGTCAGGGGCTAGTTATGCGAACGTTTTGATGAGGAATTATGTCCTATATTGACATGCTACTCAGTAGTAGCCTATGTTGACTGCTCACGAGCATTGACGTCGCTGATCAGCGCAGTAGAGCACTTTACGAGGACGTGCATGAGCCTGCTGTCGCACATTCTTTTCCGCCGTCCGCAAGCGCATGCGCACGTCGCGGGCACCAACCAGTTCCGCCATGTCAACGGCGTTTCCCAGGCCGGGGGCGACGGCGGAGTACGCAGGTCGGTGCGGCTGTTCCGGCTGTTCCTGGCCGAGCAGACCGATCCGGACCGCTTCTACGCCAGCCTCGCCGAGGACTCGGTTCGCCAGGTGGAGGACTACTGCGAGCTGGCCGGAAGCACGGTCGTCGACGTCGGCGGCGGGGCCGGCTATTTCACGGCCGCGTTCCGCGCCCGGGGCGCCCGCTGTTACTTGTTCGAGCCCGACCACGGCGAGCTGGCCAGTCGCGGTGAGGTCCCGGGCGGCGCCGTGGTGGCCGATGGTTACTGGCTTCCCGTCCGCGACGGCTGCGCGGACGTGTGCTTCTCCTCCAACGTCCTCGAGCACGTCCGGGATCCCCTCGGCCTGATCGACGAGATGGTCAGGGCCACCCGGCCCGGCGGGCTCATCTACCTGTCGTTCACCAACTGGTACTCGCCGTGGGGCGGTCACGAGATGTCCCCCTGGCATTACCTCGGCCCCGGCTTCGCCGAGAGCCGGTACGTCCGGCGCCATCAGCGGCTGCCCAAGAACCGGGTCGGCACCAGCCTGTTTCCCATGCACATCGGCCCGGTGCTGCGGCTGCTGCGATCCCGCGACGACGTCGAGGTCGTCGACGCCCGGCCCCGTTACTACCCGCGCTGGTGCCGGGTGCTGCTCCGCGTTCCCGGCCTCCGCGAGATCGTGAGCTGGAATCTTCTGCTGATCCTGCGGCGGAAGGGATTACGGCCTGCCGATGTCACCTGCCCCCTCTCAGGCCGTCATCGGTGAGGCACGGCCGCCGGGTCACTTCGGGCTGATCACGCTGAACCGGCCCGGCCGCGCGCCCGGGCCGCCGCCGGAACGGCGCAGGCGCCTGGCCCGGGCCTGGTGGTTCCCGGCCGCATGGCTGGTCGCCTTCGGTGTCCTGGCCGCCACCGAGCCCGGCCGGATGATCTTCGATACCAAGCTCGGGGTCGACATCAGCCCGGCCAGCTTCTACGCCGGTCTGTGGCATCTGTGGGACCCGGTCGAGTGGCAGGGCACGCTAGGCGATCAGTCCATCGGCTACGCGTTCCCGATGGCCCCGTTCTATCTGGCCGGGGCGCTGGCCCATCTGCCGGTGTGGATCACCGAGCGCCTGTGGCTGTCGCTGCTCGCGGCGGCCGGGTTCTGGGGGATGGTGAAGCTCGCCGCCGCGCTTCGCATCGGCTCCGGCGGTTCCCGGGCCCTGGCCGGCGCCGTCTTCGCCCTGTGGCCCACGTTCACGATCGTCATCGGCTCGACGTCGGCGGCCGCCCTTCCGGGGCTGCTCGTCCCGTGGGCCATCCTGCCCCTGGTCGGGGAGCGACGCTCGCCGCTGACCGCGGCGGCCCGGTCCGGTGTGGCCGTGCTGGGCATGGGCGGGGTCAACGCCGTGTCCACGATCGACGCGCTCCTGCTGCCCGCGCTGTTCGTGCTGACCCGCCCGAAACATCGGCGCCGGTCTCTCCTGCCCTGGTGGGTGGCCGCGGTGGCCGGGGCGACGGCCTGGTGGGCCGTTCCGCTGCTGCTTCAGGGCCGGTACTCGTTCAACTTCCTGCCGTACGTGGAGCAGGCGGCCACGACGACCCGGACGATGTCCGCCGCGGCGTTCGCCCGCGGCTCCGGCAACTGGACCGCCTACTTCAACCTGGGCACCCCCTGGGTTCCGGCCGGCTGGGCCGTGGTGACCGCGCCGGCCGCCATCGCCGCCTCCGCGCTGGCCGCGGCCATCGGCCTGTACGGCCTGGCCCGCCGCGACATGCCGGAGGGGCGGTGGCTGCGGCTGTCCGTCGGGGCCGCGGCGCTCGTCGCGCTGGCCGGCTACCCGGGCCCGCTCGGCGGCCCGTTCCACACCCAGGTGGAACATCTCCTCGACGGGCCGCTGGCTCCGTTCCGGGGCGTCTACAAGCTGGAACAGGTGCTCGCGGTGGTCCTCGCGCTCGGGCTGGCGCACGCGATGGGCCACCGCTGGCGGCGCATGGCCCCGGGTTCGGCCGCGCGGGTGCGTGACCGTGCCGGTGGTGGCGGCCATCCTGGCCGGGCTCGCGCTGCCGTACCTGTCGGGCCAGATCCTCGGAACCGGCTCGTTCAGCCGGGTTCCCGGCTACTGGTACCAGGTCGCGGGCTTCCTGGCCGCCCACTCCCCGCGCCAGGCCGCGCTCGTCACGCCGGCCGACTCACACGGGACCTATCTGTGGGGCGGCCCGATCGACGATCCGCTCGAGGCCCTGGCCCGCTCACCCTGGGTGGAGCGCGGCCTGGTGCCGTACGGGGGCGCTGGATCGCAGGACCTGCTCGTCACCGCCGAGAACGCCCTCGAATCGGGCGAGCGCGTTCCCGGGCTGCCCGCCTTCCTGGACCGCGCGGGCATCCGGTACGTCGTCGTCCGTAACGACCTCGATCCGGCGATGCTCGGGTACACGCCGCCGGAGATCGTGCACCAGACGCTGGGCCTGTCCGGTTTCCGCCGGGTCGCCGCGTTCGGCCCGCCGCTGTCCGGGGCGGCGACCGATCCGCAGTCGTCGCCGCAGATCCAGGCGGTGCTGCCGAGCTACCCGGCGGTCGAGGTGTACCAGGCGGTCAGCTCCGGCCAGCAGCCGGCTGGCCCGGTCACCACATCACCGGTGAGCCAGACCGTCCTGGTCAACGGCGGCCCCGGCTCCCTGCTCCAGCTCGAGGACCAGGGCATCCTCGGCGCGCGGCCCGCCGTCATCGCGGGCGACCGCGCCGCCGCCCCGCCGTCCCGCTGGGTGGTGACCGACGGGCTGCGCCGGGCCGACAACGCCTTCGGGCTGACCACCTCCAACGTGTCCTACACCTACACCGCGACGGAGACCAACCCGGTCGACAACGCGCTCGGCGGCGGAGGGGGACCGCCGCGCCAGATTCTTCCCGTGCCGGCGCCCGGTCACCAGACCCTCGCCGTGCTGTCCGGCGCGGCCCAGGTGACGGCCTCCTCGTACGGCTCCTGGCTGGCCGAGACGCCGCAATACGATCCCGTCAACGCGTTCGACGGTGATCCGTCCACCGCATGGGCGGAAGGCAACCCCATCACCCCGGCCGGCCAGTGGATCCAGGTCACCTTCGATCACGTGGTCAACCTCCCGCGCACGGTCGGGATCCGGCTCCTCGATGACAACCCGATCCGGTCCATCGCGGACCGGGTCGAGGTCAGCACCGCGGCAGGCCGGGTCTCGACCTCCCTGGCGGCGTCCGGCGCGACCCAGTCGCTGCGGGTCCCGCCGGGACCGTCCCGGTGGCTGCGCCTGACCATCACCGGCGCGCGCGGGGTGCTGCCCGGCGGACCCGGCGCCGGCATCAGCGACATCCTCATCCCGGGCGTGCGGGTCACCCGTTACCTGCAGCCCCCGCAGACGGGCCCGCCGGGGCCGCCGGCCGCCTACTCGTTCCAGCAGCAGGTGCCGTCCCCGTCCAGCCTGGCCGACCCGGCCGCCTATCCGCCGCTCGCGCGCACGTTCACCACGGCCGGCCGGGAGAGCCTGCGGGTCCGGGCCTCCGCCCTGGCCCTGCCGGGCCCGGGACTCGATACCGTCCTCGACCGGCTGGCACCGGCCGGGAACTCGGTCCTGCACGTCAGCGCGAGCTCGACGTTCGGGTCGCTCCCGCAGTTCAGCCCGGACAACCTGTTCACCGGCCCGGGTCAGGTGCCCTGGATCGCCGGCTCCGCCAACCCGGTCCTCAGCCTGAGCTGGCACGGCAAGCGCCGCATCAGCGAGATGGCGGTCGAGCCGACGTCGGGCATCACGGCCGTGCCCGAGAGCGTGCGGATCACCAGCCCGGCCGGGACCCGTACCGCCCCCGTCGGCTTCGGCGGCCTGGTCCAGTTCCCGGCGCTGGTCACCGACCGCATCGACATCAGCTTTCCCACGGTCGCCACGGCCAGCATCACCAATCCCATATCGGGACAGCTCGCCCCGCTTCCGGTCGGGGTGCAGCGGCTGTCCATCCCGGCTCTCGCGGACCTTCACGTGTCGGCCCCCAACCCGGCGGCCCAGTTCCGCCTGCCCTGCGGCCAGGGGCCCTGGCTCACCGTCGACGGGCGGCGGTACCCGACCAGCGTCAGCGGCACGTTCGGTGATCTGACCCAGTTCCTGCCGGTCCAGGTGCAGCTCTGCACCCCGGGCACCCGGGTCAGCCTCGGTGCCGGACGCCACGCGCTGACCGTGGCCGGGGCGGGAGTGTTCAGCGTGACCGATGTCAGCCTGACCCGGACCTTGGCCGCGGCGCCGGCGCCGTCCGCCGGGCGGGCGGCCCGGAACACGCGGGTGACCACTTGGCAGGCCGACCGGCGCCAGGTCGAGATCGGCCCGGGTGACGCCGCTTACCTGGAGGTACACGAGAACTTCAACCCCGGCTGGGTGGCCACGCTGGCTGGCCGGCGGCTGCCGGCGGTCCGGCTCGACGGCTGGGAGCAGGCTTTTGTCGTGCCAGGCCGGCCACGGTGGCGTGGTCACCCTCAGCTACCAGCCCGCGGGCGTCTACCACGTCGCGCTGCTCGCCTCCGCGGCCGGCGTCCTCGTGCTGCTCGTTGCCGCGCTGGGCGTGTTCGGGCTGCTGGGCCGCGCCTGGCCTGGCCGTCGCGGCCGTTCGCGGTCAGCCCCGGGGGAGGGCGGGGGCTCATCGCGGACGCCGGCGTCGCCGGGGGTGGCGGCCGAGATCGGGTGGAGTTTCCCGCAGGATCTGCGGAAAACTCCACCCGATATGGGATCACCCAACGCCAGCGCGCGCTGGCCGGGGCGGGTGGGGCGACTGGTGCCGCTGGGCGCGGTGATGTTCGTCGTGGGCGGACCGGTCGCGCTGGCCGTGCCCGCGCTCGCGGCGGTGAAGCATCGCTGGCCGCGGTGGATACCGCGGCTGGCGCTGGCCGCGATGGCGGCCGCGGGTGTGCTCGCGGCCGTGGCGGCGCAGCCGGCCACGCTGGGCGTTGGGACGTTCGGCGCTCCGGCCCAGGCCTGCACGCTGATCGCTTTGGCCGCCGCGCTGACTCCGGTGCTGCCCGGGGCGCGAGGCCGGGTCCCGCGCCGCGCCGGGTGAGACGGACCGGCCGGACGCCGGAGCCGTCGGCCCCGCGGGGCTCCCGGGGACGGCGGACCGGGACCGGGCTGGCCTCGCGGGGCTCCCGGGGGCGGCGGACCGGGACCGGGCTGGCCTCGCGGGGCTCCCGGGGACGGCGGACCGGGATGAGCGGACGACGCCGGCGCAGGTCCCGTTCGGGATTGTCGATGAACTGAACTGTTATTACGACGCCCCGGGTGAACCCGCGAACGTGCACCTCGAGGCGTGGGTGGCCGGGCACCTGGACGAGCAGACGCTGCGGGACGCGGTGCTCGCGGCGCTGGCCGCGCGGCCGCGGGCGCGTGGCCGCCGCGCGCCCGGCGGCCGGTGGCGCCGGCGCTATGCCTGGGAGTTCCCCCGGAAAACCGATCATGACCCGGTCCAGCGCACCACGTGGGCCAGCGAGCGGGACCTGGCCGGCCAGCGCGAGGCGTTCCTGGCCGCCGCCCCGTCGCTGGACAGCTCACCGCCGGTCCGGCTGCTCCTGGCCGCCGGGCCCAGCGAGGACCGTGTCATCCTCAACGCGCACCATGCCGCGCTGGACGGGCTCTCGTGCCTGCAGTTGCTGCGGGAGATCGCGGGCCGCTACAGCAAGGGGGCTGGTCAGGCCGTGAGCGGCGCCGGAGAGGAAGCAGCGGTCCAGGCCGAACCGCCCGCGCCCGAGCGTGGGCCTGCGGCCGCGCCGCCCGCGCCACCCACGCCGCCCGCGGCCGCGCCGCCCGCGGCCGCGCCGCCCGCGCCCGCGCCGCCCGCGCCCGAGCGCCCCGCGCCTGCGACCCCTGCGCCCGCGACCCCTGCGCCTCCGCCCACGGTGCCTGCCTCCCCGGCGCCCGGGCCCGCGTCAGCGCCACCGCATGCTCGCGTGCTGCCCCTCCCGGCCGCGCGGATCGCGCCCCATCACGAAGACGGACAGTCTGGACCAGGCCAGCCGGGCTACGGGTTCCACCTGGTGACGGTGCCGGATGTCCCGGCGGCGCCTGCGGGCGGGCTTCGGTTCACGGTCAACGACGTGCTCGTCGCGGCCATGATCATGGCCGTGGCCCAGTGGAACGGATTCCACGGCGGGGGGCGCCGTCGCATCCGCATCACGATGCCGCTCGGCGGCCGCGCGGGCGGCGAGGCGCTGGGCAACCTGTCGAGCCTGGCCTCGGTCACCGCGCACCTGCCCCGGCACGGCCTCAGCTACCGCGGGCTTCTCGCCGACGTGGCCCGGCAGACGCGGTACGCCAAGATCCCATCCCGGCCCGCAGGTCGATCCGGTCTCGCGCGGATTGGCGGCGGTCTGGCTCCCGGCCCGGGTCAAGCACCGGCTGGTGCGCGCGGCGCTGCGGATCCTGGGGCCGGTGCAGTGCGATACCTCGCTGGTCTCCAATCTGGGTGAGGTCGCCGATCCACCGGCGTTCGGGCCGGTCGCCACCACGGGAATGTGGTTCTCGACGACCGCGCACATGCCACGCGGGCTCTCGGCCGGTGTGATCACGGTCGGCGGGAAGGTGCACCTGTGCCTGAGGTACCGGCGCGCGCTGCTGGATGAGCGGGCGGCAGCGCATTTCGCCGGGGAGTACCTCTCCGCGCTCGCCGCGCTGACCGGCAGCGGCCCGGGGCGGTGCCAGCCATGACCGCCGCGCTCGGGATCCCGCTGGCCCTGCTGGCCACGACCGCCTACAACTTCGGCCTCGTCCTGGAAAAGCGGGCCCTCGACCGGCTCCCGTCCATCGACATCCGGCGCGTGGTCTCGCTCGTGCGCACGCTGATCTCGGCGCCCCAGTGGCTGGCCGGGTTCGCGCTCATGCTGTGCGGACTTGCCTTCCAGACGATCGTTCTCACCTTCGAGCCGGTCACCGTCGTGCAGCCGGTGCTGGCGTGCGGCGTCGCCGTGGTGCTGGTGCTGTCGCGCGTTCTCCTGCGGGAGCAGCTGGGCACCGGCGAGCGCGCGTGCGTCGCCGTGATGGCCGTCTCGCTGCTGTGCCTGGCGCTGTCGATGGGCGGGCCCGCCGCCGGAGCGGGGCATAATGCCAGCCCGATCTCGATGGCCGCGGTCGCGGTGCCATCGTGCCTGTTCGGCCTGGTCGTAGCGACCAGCGCGATGCGCGGGACCGGCGGCCGGCACCGGGCACCTAACCCGGGCGTCTCTTACGGCGTGGGCACGGGCCTGCTGTACGGGGTCGCCGCCCTCGCGATCAAGGCCCTGTCCGGGGTCCTCGCCGATCACCGGGGGCTGGCCCACACGATCGTCGCGGTGGTGTCTTCGCCCTACCTCTACGTGATGGCCGGCTGCTCGCTGGCCGCCCTCGGCCTGTTCCAGACCGCGCTGCAGCGCTGCCGCGCCTCGATCGTGGTCCCGGCGTCGAGCATCGCCGGGAGCGTGTACTTCATGGTGGCCGGCAGCTGGCTCTTCCACGAGCACCTGCCGTCAGACCCGGCCAAGCTCACCTTGCGGCTGGCCGGGATCGTTGTCGCAAGCTTCGTCCTCATCGTTCTGCCCAGGCAGGCGACGGTGGCGCCGCCGGCCTCGCGGCCCGCGGCCCGCGGCGCCGGCGAGTCACGGCGGCACAAAGGAGACACATATGGCCCTGGAAAGCACCTTGCTGCAGATCCTCGTCTGCCCCATTGACAAGAGCGCGCTCTTGTACTTCGAGGATGAGGCGATTCTCTACAACCCGCGGCTTCATCGGGTCTACCGGATCGAGAACGGCATCCCGATGATGCTGGCCGAGCAGGCCACGCCGGTCGCCGACGAGGAACACAAGCGGCTGGTGAAGCGGGCCAGGTGCGGCGAGGCCCTCGGCACCCTGGGCGAGCCGGCCAAGGCGATCGCCGCGAGCTCAGCGGCATCACCCGCGACCGCTACGCGATCCACGTCACATTCCGGCTAGCCGGTAGCGGAGTTGGCCGCCTGCCGGGGCGACGGGGCCGCGCCCACGCGCGATCGTAGGGGGTAAGCCGCACGAGGCAGGCAATCTGCCGCGACGGCGGAGCCGTACTCCATATGCAGAGCACTCGACAACGACAGATCAGGCCGTTACCGAGGTTCGCACACGGTACCGGAGGACGAGATGTGCCAGCACCAGCCCCATTGCCCGGACCCGCACGCGCCGGACCGCATGGCTGCGAAAGCTATGGTCAGCCATCCGGAGCAAGGGTGGAGCCTTCTGTGCAACGGGGTGGTCCTGTTCGAGGACGCGGGTGAACTCCTGCCCGACGGCCGGGCCGTCTCCCCGCCCGCGGCCACTGTCGTGACGATCGATGCCCGCCCGGGAATGGCGCCCGCGGCCGCCTGAGCCCGAGAGGAACCTGAGCCCGAGAGGAACAGGTCGCCGCGGATGCTGCCGCGGACGGGGCGGACACTGACGGTGAGCCAGGCCGCGACGAGCAGCGCATAGTGGCTGGGCTGGCGCGCCCGGCGAGCAGGTTCACGCTGTTTCTGGGGGATTGGCATCACCGCCAGCGGCCATGGTCCCTTGATGCTGGCGGCGGTCTCCGGGTTCCTGCTGGCCGGTAGGGGAGTTGGCCGCCTGCCACAAAGACGGGGAGACGCCTATGCGGGATGGTGAGAAATACGCGGCGCGGCGTGTCGTTTCGCCGGGCTGTCAGTCAACGTGAGGAGTTGCTATGTCCACCAACGGACAGGCCGCGGCCGGGGTGAAGGTCCCCGACACGAAAGTGGCCCGCGATGCCACCCAGCTCATCCGCGACACCACCAGCGAACTGGTGTACAACCATTCCCGGCGGGTGTTCATGGTTCGGCAGCTTGCAGGGCCGGAACCGCGGGCTCAGCTTCGACCCGGAACTGCTCTACATCGGGGCCATGTTCCATGACGTGGGGCTGAGCGAGCAATTCCGCGACACCGACCGGCGTTTCGAAGTCGAGAGCGCCGATCAGGCCCGCCAGTTCCTGCACGGGCACGGGGTCCCGGAGGACAGCGTCCGGCGGGTCTGGACCGCGATCGCCCTGCACACGACGCCCGGTATCCCCGAATTCATGGAACCCGAGGTCGCCCTGGTTACCGCGGGCGTCGAATACGACGTACTCGGCATCGGGTACCACGACGTCAGCGACGCCGACCGGGCCGAGATCACCGCACTGCATCCGCGGCCGGATTTCAAGCGCCGTATTCTGCAGGCATTCACGGACGGCATGGTACGTAAGCCAGACACCACGTTCGGCACCGTCAACGCGGACGTCCTGGAACGGTTCGCCCCTGGCTTCCAGCGCGGCAACTTCGTCGGCATCATCGAGAATTCGGATTGGTCGGAATAGGGCCTGAATAGGGCCGGAATAGGAGAGGCCGTTATGGCTGCGGCGACTGGCAGCGATGCCCGTACGGAAATTGCGGTGCTCGGTGCGGGCATCATGGGGTCGGCGATGGCCCGCAATCTGGTCGCCGCCGGTCTGACGACCAGGGTGTGGGACCGGTCGCCGTCGGCGGCCGGCCCGCTGGCCGCCGACGGCGCGGTGGTCGCGGAGTCGGCCCGGGACGCGGTCCGGGACGCGGGCGTGGTGATCACCATGCTGCCCACCGCCGACGCCGTGGACTCGGTCATGTTCGACCGTGGGGCGGCTGACGTCCTCGCCGACGGATGCGTGTGGGCGCAGATGGGCACGATCGGAGTCGAGGCGACCCAGCGGATCAAGGACCGGCTGGCTGCCGAGCGGCCCGGCGTGGTCTTCGTGGACGCCCCGGTGTCGGGCAGCAAGGGGCCGGCCGAACAGGGCCAGTTGCTGATCCTGGCGTCGGGGCCCACCCCGGCGGCTGACACGCTGCGCCCGGTCTTCGACGTCCTCGGCCGCAAGACCGTATGGCTGGGGGACGCCGGCCAAGGCAGCCTGGTGAAGGTGGTCGTCAACGCCTACATGTCCATCCTCATCGAGGGAGTGGCGGAGACCATGGAGCTGGCTGATCGCCTCGGCATCGGTCACCAGCAGCTCGCCGAGGTCATCGAGGGCGGCCCGCTCGACGCGCCGATCGCCGACGCCAAGCTCCACAAGATGGACCGCGGGGACTACGCCGCCGAGTTCCCGCTCGAGTGGGCGCTGAAGGACGTGGACCTGGCCATCAGTGCCGCCCCGGGCGACACGCCGCCGCTCCTGGCCGCGCTCTCCAGCCAGTGGCACGCCGCGGTGGCCGCCGGGCACGGCCGGCAGGATGTCAGCGCCGCCCGCCTGGCCCTGGGCAGCCCAGTCGGCCACGGCTAGCCGGTTAGCCGGTTAGCCGGTTAGGGGGAGTTTGGCGTGCAGGGTGGTGCCGGCGCCGGGTGGGCTGAGGATGGTGAGGGTGCCGCCGAGCGACTCGACGCGGTCGTTCAGCCCGACCAGGCCAGTACCCCGGCCGGGGTCGGCGCCGCCGGCCCCGTCGTCGCGGACGGACAGGTGCAGGACATGGCCGGCTGCCTCCGCGCTGACCTGAATGACTGAGGCGCTGGCGTACTTGGCCGCGTTGGTGAGGGCTTCGGAGACCACGTAGTAGGCGGCGACCTCGACCCGCTCCGGCAGCCGGGCCGGTGCCCGCACGTCGAGTTGCACCGGGACGGTGCTGCGGCGAGCCAGGGTTTTCAGGGCCGGGGTGAGGCCGCCTTCGGCGAGGATGGCGGGGTGGATGCCGCGGGCCATCTCCCGCAGGTCACCCAGGACGTTGACCAGCCCGTCGGCCACGGCGGCCAGGTCGGCGTCGAGGTCGCTGAGCTCGGCCGGGACGGCTGCTTGGGCGGTTCGCAGCGTGAGGGCGAGGGAGACCAGGCGCTGCTGGGCGCCGTCGTGCAGGTTGCGTTCGATCTGGCGGCGGGTTGCGTCGGCGGTGGCGACGACGCGGGCGCGGGAGGCGGTGAGCTCGGCGAGGGTTTCGGCGTTGGAGACCGCGGTGGCGACCAGTTCGGTGAAGGAGGCCAGGCGGGCCTCGGTGTCCGGTGCCAGCGGCTCCTCATGGACCGCACCGGCGACCATGACGCCCCACGGACGGCCCTGGACGATGATCGGCGTGCCGACCGCGGAGCGGAAGCCGACCCCCCGGGCGACCTTGGCCACGGGGCCTGACGCGTCGGCATAGCTGTCGATCCGGGCCGGGCGGTGGGTCTGGGAGATGATCGTGGTGACGTTGTTCCCGCCGAGCGGTTCCCGTGCGCCGACGGAGAGGGTGGCGCCGCTTCTGCTCCAGCGAGCGACGATGGTCGCCGTGCCGTCGGATTCGTAACGGCACATCGTGGTCCGGTCGGCCTGAAGCAACCGCCCGGCCTCCTCGGTGACCGCCGCGAACACGTCCTCCGACGGCGCCCCGTGCGCCACTAGTGTGGCCACCCGGCGCAGCGCCGCCTCGACCCGCCCGGATGAGGCCCGCTCCTCGGCGAACCGCGCGAGCTCGCCGATCAGGATGGCCACGGCCGCGCCGACGACCACGAATCCGGACAGCGCGACCATGTCCGGCCGCCGGTCAACATCCAGGCTGTTGTAGGGGGGAGCAAAGAAGAAATCTCCGGCCAGGACACCAAGCAGGACCCCGGTGAGCGCCGGCGGCGTCCCGCCAATGACCGCGACCGCGATCACCGCCAGCAGCGTGCAGAACAGGAACCCGCCCAAGGCGAGGGGCGACCGCACGGGCAGCGCTGCGAGCGTTGTCAGAGCGGGGCCGACGACGGCCAGGACCCACGCCGTCACCTGCCGGGTGGGCGACCGCTGGCTCAGCCACGCGCCGGCGCGGCCCCCCAGCACGTTCACAACCCCGACGCTAGCCGACCGACCCGGCACTGAGCAGCCCGGCTGGCGGCACCGGTCTGATCCCGGCTAGCTGTAATCCTCGCGCCCGGTGGCGCGCCGGGAAGAGGGCGGGAGTTGCCGCTGGTAGCGTTCGGCCGCTAGTGAGCCGTGATGGCCAGGTCGGTGATCGACCGGATCGCTTAGGCGGCCGCGACGCTGGCGCGAATGGAGAAGGCATCGGCGAGGCGGGTGATAGCGAGCACCTTCAGCACCTGCTGCCGCGGCCCAGCGAGCACCAGGTCACCCCCGGCCAGCCGGGCCTGCCTGCGCCCGTGCGCGAGCGCCGCCACTCCGCTGGAATCGATGAACTCTAGGGCCGCCAGGTCCACGATGATCTGCGGCGCGCGGGCCACGACCTCCGTCAGGGCCGCCGCGACATTGGCGGCGTCGGCTAGGTCAAGCTCCCCGCGCAACGCGATGACGACGTGACCCTCATATTGGCGGGTGCTGAGATCGACGCTGGGCATAGGGCGGCCTTCCTGCTCAAAGCAGCAAGGCGGGGTCCCGGCCCAGCGGCTAGTTCGCCAGCTTCCACGAAGAACACTACGCCGAATGCTGCCCCCGTCCTAGCTGGGCAAATGCCCACGCTGGCCCGCTGCCATCAGGCCGATGGGCGCTGGCCGGAGCGGTACCATCAGAGCACCGAGGACTTTGTGTACGCCGGCAGCCGCGTCGGCGCCGCCGGTGTGGCCGGCTAACACGTGGGCACGCACACTGCGCCGGCGTAGGCTGTTGCCCAAGTCACTGCTCAACCATCTTGCCCTGGCTGAAATAGGGGTGCAGATGACCGCGTCGCTCCGGACCCTGGCGGCCATGCCAAAGCTGGCCGTGTACCGGACAAGGAGCCTCAGCAATGGGCGAGACGACATCTTCTTCCGCCGCACTGGCCGCCGCAATCATGCCCCAGGCCGAAGGTGACGAGCGGCTTGCCCTGGGCTTGAACGACGTCGTTGCCCGTCGGCTATTCGCCGCGGGCCTGGACCTCCAGGCCGCGTTGGCGCTGATGGGCGATCACCAGGTGGCCGGCACAATCGGTCATGCCATCGATGAGCTGGACCAGGCCATCCGGGATATCCGGGACAACATCTTCAACCAACCGCCGGGCACCTGCCGGTGCGGGAGGCATGACGCGCCATGAAGCAAACGACCCTCGATGCATTGCTGATCGCCGAAGGCACTCCAGGAATGGAAAGCTGATGACAACGCCGCCTTCCGAGCCGCCGGCCACGCTGTGCCATTGCGGGCACCCCGCAGATGAGCATGACGCCATCGCTTCCCGGTACTGCAACGCGACTGTCGACGGGGCAATGACCCGAGGCTGCATGTGCATTTTGACCACCACCGCCGCTCCTGGATGACGGTGGGCCCCCTGTCAAAGGGGGCGGCTTACGTGGGAACGTGGCGAGAGATGGGGGTGAGCGAACCGGAAGGAAGGCGATGATGGCTTCCCGTACTCGCGCCCCGCGTTCCGCGCTGTTCCTGGTCACCACGGTGGCCGTGCTCGTCACCGCCGGTGGCACGGGGCCTTCGCTTCCAGGCCTGCTGTCGCGCCTTCCGGGTCGGCGCCGGCCACGACGGCCGGCGTTCATCGCCCGGCCGACGACTCCGGGCCTGGAGGCCCTGGGGCAGTCATTCGCCGTCAGCGACACCTCGCGGTGCCGGTCGCAATTGGGATGAATTGACCCGGATTGACGCTGCGTTGACGTCGTGTTGAGGGGACACTGCTTGTCTCATTAGGCCTGCAGACCACCTCGGGCTCACCCATGCGCCTCGGCCGGAAAGAAGGAACCGTGGAGCCGGTCACCCCGGATGCGCTGATACACATGGGCCTGAGGCAGTCCCCGCTCGGCATCGTCGTCTTCGACACTGAGCTGCGGATCGTCTGGGTGAATGAGGCCGCTGGGCGTATCGGCGACGGCCTGCCGGCTGCGGGGTGGCCCGGGCGCCGGCTGGGCGAGGTGCTGCCCGGCCTGGACGTAGACGTGATGGAGCAGTCGCTGCGGCGGGTGCTGGCGACCGGCAAGCCCGTGGCCGAACTCGAGGTCAGCAGCCACGCCAGCGGCGATCTCAGCGGCGAACGTTTCTGGAGCTGCGTCCAGTTCCGTATCGAAGGACCGGACGGCGAGGCCGCCGGGCTGGCCCAGGTCATGCGGGACGTCACCGAACGTGCCCAGAACGAGCACCGGCTCGCGATCGCGGACGAGGCCAGCACGCGCGTCGGGACCACGCTGGACATCGCCCAGACCGCGGAAGAACTCCTCGATGTCGCCATTCCGCGCCTGGCTGATGTGGGCGCGGTCGACCTGCTCTCGACCGTCATCCAGGGCAACCGGCTGCCCGAGCAGGCCTACGGCGGCAAGGTGCATCGGGAGCGGGTCGCGGTGCGGTGGCCGGTCGACCGGCCTGCCCCGCCGGATTACCTCCGGGCCACCTGGGCCGGGACCGACCCGACGAAGCTATACCACAAGCGCCTGGTCGCCGGCTTGCCGATCTACCTGCCCGCGTTCGCGGCCATGACCGATGAGCAGCTCAGGGAGCTGGACTCCGGCATGGGCCTGGACCGGTTGCTGGCCGCGCGTGGCGCGGGGGCCCATTCGCTGATGGTTGTCCCATTGATCGCCCGGGGCGCGATCATGGGCATCGTCGTCCTCTACCGCCTCGAAGATTGGGGGCCGTTTACCCCGGCGGACCTGTCACTGGCCCGGGACCTGATCACCCGCGCCGCCGTATCCATCGACAACGCCCGTCATTACACGCGCGAGCGGGCCACCGCGCTGGCCCTCCAGCGCAGCCTCCTCCCGCGCCGGATCCCCGAAGTTCCCGGCCTGCAGCTCGCCTACCGCTATGTGCCCGCTGAGACCGCGGCCGAGATCGGCGGCGACTGGTTCGATGTCATTCCGCTGCCCCGCGGCCGCTGCGCCCTGATCGTCGGTGACGTGACCGGGCACGACGTGCGCGCCGCCTCCCTCATGGGCCAGCTCCGCACGGCCACCCGCACCCTGGCCGGCCTCGACCTCGGACCCTCGGACATACTGACCCGCCTCGATCAGATCACCGCCGACCTGACCGACGAGGAAACCAGCGCCACGTGCGTCTACGCGGTCCACGACCCGGCCACGGGTGACTGGGACCTGGCCCGGGCCGGGCACCCCCTTCCGGCCATCGTCGGCCCCGGTCACCGCACCGCCTTCCTCGACCTGCCCCCCGGCCTGCCCCTGGGCGTCGGGGTCGGAGGCACTGGGGTGGGAGGCACTGGGGTGGAGGCGCCGGTCGTACCAGACGACCCGCCTCCATGTGCCTCGCCCCAGCACTCTCGTCCTGTACACCGACGGGCTGATCGAAAGCCCGGCCGCCGATATGAGGACCGGCATGGCCCGCCTGGCCCGCACCCTGGAGACAATCAGCCACCTGCCGGTCAACGAAGTGCTGCGACACGCTGCTGACGACGCTCGCCGCTAACCCGGCCGACGACATCGCCGTCCTCATGGCCCGGACGTTATACCGGCTCGGCTCTTCATGGCCGCCTGGAAGGTGGCCGAGTCGCGGCGCGAGCTGGACCGCCGTGCGAAGCTAGTGGCCAGCTTCGGCTGACGCGGGCCGACGGTACGGGCCGCGTGGGAGTGAAGGGCTGGGGCCCGGCCGGGATCTCACGGATGCGACCCGCTCGTCGCAGGCGGATGGTTCTGGCCTGGGCGACTAAGGAGGGGCCCGTGCGCGGATATGTGATGGACCGCTACGGTGACGCGACCGCGATGACATTGCGTGACGTCCGTGACCCCGGTGGCCGGAACGGGCGAAGTCCTCATCCGGGTCCACGCCGCCGGCCTGAACCCGATCGACTACAAGGTCCGGCAGGGCAAGATGCGGATGCTCAACCGGCTGGACCTGCCGCTGGTCGCCGGGAGCGAACTGGCCGGCGTCGTGCAGGCCACGGGTCCGGGGGTCACCACCTTCGCCGAGGGGGACCGGGTGTTCGCCCGGGTGGACAAGTCGAAGCTGGGGGCGTTCGGCGACTACGTGGCGGTCAGCGAGCGCCTGGTCGCGAAGATGCCCGCCGGGCTGGACTTCGTCCAGGCCGCCGGCCTGCCTCTGACCGGCCTGACCGCGATGCAGGCCCTGCGCGACGAGCTTGGCGTGGCCCGGGGAGACCGGCTGTACATCTCCGGGGGTGCGGGCGGGGTCGGCACGATGGCGATTCAGCTCGCCAAATGGATGGGAGCCGAGGTGGCGACGACCGCCTCGGCCCGTGGGGAAGCGCTCGTCCGCCGCCTGGGCGCCGACCAGGTCATCGACTACACCCGGCAAAAAGCCCGGGACGTCCTGCACGACTACGACGGCGCCTTCGACCTGATCGGCGGCGGGGACCTGACCGACGCCTTCGCCATCGTGAAGGCGGGCGGCAAGGTCGTCTCCATCGCCGGTTTTCCTGAGCCGGCCACGGCCCGCCAGGACCTCGATGCCGGGCCGCTGGTGACGGCGCTGATCTGGCTGGGCAGCACGAAGCTACGGCGCCAGGCCAGCAGGCATCACGTCAGCTACCGCTACATGTTCATGCATCCCTCCGGCGATGACCTTGCGGTCCTGGCCGAGCTGGTCGATAAACAGGTCCTGGAGGTCATCACCGACCGCGTTTTCCCGTTCGGCCAGATCGCGGATGCCTTCGCCTACCTCGAGCAAGGTCGCGCCAAAGGGAAAGTCGTCGTCCAGATGGTCTGACCGGCGCCGTGACGACTTGACCTGGCGGGGAGGTAGCCTGAGGCCGGGCCGCGGAGTTAGGCCGGGGACGGCTGGCCGGTGCGGCCCCGGCGGAGCCAGCGTCCCTGGCCGGGCTGGGCGGTGCAGTCGCCGTCGGCCAGCACCACCTGACCGCGGCGGATCACGAACCGGGGCCAGCCCTGCACGGTCCAGCCGTCGTATACCGAATACCCGGCGCGTGAGCTGCATCCGTGCGCCGTCGATGACCCGGCGCTCCTCGGGGTCCCACAGCGCGAGGTCGGCGTCGGAGCCGACGGCGATCGCGCCTTTCTGCGGGTGAAGGCCGAACAGCCGTGCGGCGCTGCCCGAGGTCAGCTCGACGAACCGGTCCAGCGATATCCGCCCGGTCACGACCCCCTCGGAGAACAGCATCGGCATGAGCGTCTCGAGGTCGGCGACGCCCTGCCGGGCCGTGACCACGTCGAGGGCGGGGTCGAGCTTGGCCGCCAGGCTCCACGGGGCGTGATCGCTGCAGACGGTGTCCACCTCGCCGGCCGCCAGCCCGCGCCACAGGGCGTCCCGGTCGGACTGGTCCCGCAGCGGCGGGGCGCCGACGTACTTGCCCGCGTCGGGCTCGCCGAACAGCTCCTGGGTCAGGTGCAGGTACAGCGGCCTGGTCTCGACGTAGACGGGCAGTCCCGCGGCCCGGGCCTGCTGGCACCGGTCCAGGGCGGCGGCCGAGGACAGGTGCACGATGTAGACGGGCGCACCGGTGTCGCGGGCCAGGCCAACGGCCTGGTCGATCGCCGCGACCTCGGCGCTGACCGGCCGTGCGTCCGGGTAGTGGCGCATCGCGCCGCGTCCCGACCCGACCAGCTCCCGGCCGGTCTGCTCGAGTATCGCGGCGTCCTCGCAGTGCACCAGGGTCAGCGAGCCGGCGCGGGCGGCCGCCGCGAGGGCACCGGCCAGGCCCGGCGTCCCCGGCGCGTACTCCGGGCTGGTCAGGAACACCTTGATGCTGGTGTGCCCATCAGCCGCCAGGCTCGCTATCTCGGCGGCGGTGCCGTCCCCGAGGCCGGGGAGCACCGGATGCAGGAACCAGTCCACCGCGGCTTCCGCCTGTGCGCCGGCCATCTCCCGCTTGATCGCCTCGGTCATCGACTCGCCCGGCAGCGGGAACGTCATGTTCCCGAAGGTCGTGATGCCGCCGGCGATGGCCGCCGCCGAGCCGGTCCAGAAGTCGTCCACCCAGGCCGGGTCCGGATGGCCGGTCGCCGCGGCCAGCGCGGCCGAGACCAGGTGTACATGAGCGTCGACGCCGCCCGGGATGACCAGCAGGCCATCGGCGGCGACGTCAGCGTCCGCGGTCATGGACCCGCCGAGCTGGGCTATCCGGCCATCCCGGATCCCGATGTCGGCGATCTCGTGATGGCCCGGAGTGATGATCGTTCCGCCGCGGACGGCCAGGTCAAAGTGGGGAGCAGCCATCCCAGCATCCTGGCACCTTCGGTCAGGTCATGTCGTGGCGGGCCGCCGGTCGCCGTTGGCCGCGTTCAGGCGCTCGCGCTGGGGCACCACGACATACTTCGGATCCACGGTCGATGCCACGCCAGCGTCGAAGGTGCCGAAACGCTGCAGGGCGCTGCCGGTCAGCAGGGCCAGCCCGGCCGCGGCCGCGGCCAGCCGGCACGCGGGACCCGCCTCGTCCACCGGCGCGAACAGCATGCCGAAACCGCCACCGCTGGCCGCCGCCGACCCGGTGAACACGAACGGCAGCTCCCGGTGGGCTTCGTGCCAGCGGCGCGGCGGTCTGGGAGAGCAGGACCGCCGTGTAGGAAGCCACGCCCGGGGCGAAGAGGGCGGCGGACAGCCCGGCTGGCCGCGTGGCCGCGTGCACGCAGGCAGGCCCAGGTTCGGCGCAGCGAGCGGGAGCAGTTCGGCCGCCGCGGCCAGCCGCTGCCGGCCCGTAGGCGGTGAGGATAGGTGCCGACGCTCATCGGCGAGCTCGGCTTGGCCACCGGAGCATGTGGTGAAAGCGTCGGGGCGGCCCAGATCGGCGATAGAAAGTACATGCTGACCAGCAGGGCCGCGAAGCTGCCGAGGCGGCGCCCGCCGCAGCGACGGGCGCCCGGTAGGTCGGCGCCCGCCGCGAGCAGGGACAGCCGGCGGCCAGGCCGCCGGTGAAGAAGTACGGCCGGGATCCGCCACTCCACACCGGCGGTTTGAGCACCGGACGGCCGTGGTGGAGCTGAACTCCGCGTGCGGCACGGCGAGCTGTTCACGGCTCCCGTCGTCATCCCGCCGCCGCCCGGCGTGCCGGCCCGTCACCGGCCCCGCCTGCCCAGGAACGCCGACACCGAGGCGGCCACCAGCGCCGAGGCGGCCACGCCCGCGTACTTCCACATCGACGGCAGGTCGCGGGTCGGCACGACCGGGTCCGGCGGCAGCCCGTACACCTCGGGTTCGTCCATCAGCAGGAAGAACGCCCCGTCGCCGCCGACTCCGTCGTTGGGATCGTTGCCGTACAGCCGGGCCTCGGGCACGCCCGCCTCGTGCAACTGCCCCAGCCGCTGCTCGGCTCGCTCGCGCAGCTCGTCCAGCGGGCCGAACTGGATCGACTCGGTCGGGCAGGCCTTGGCGCAGGCCGGTTCGAGGCCGCCGCGCAGACGGTCGTAGCACAGCGTGCATTTGGCGGCCCGCCCGTCGCCGTGCCGCCGGTCGATCACCCTGTAGGGGCAGCCGGACACGCAGTAGCCGCAGCCGTTGCAGATGTCCTCCTGCACGACCACGGTGCCGAACTCCGTGCGGAACAGCGCCCCGGTCGGGCAGACGTCCAGGCAGCCGGCGTGCGTGCAGTGCTTGCACACGTCGGAGGACATCAGCCACCGGAACTCCGTGCGCGTCTCGGCCCCGGTGGCCGCGCCGGGCAGCTCGAACGACGGAAAACCGAGGTCCACGGGGGCAGTGCCGAGATCACCACCGCCTCGTTCGGTATGTTCCAGGGCCGACGCCACCACCCCGGCCGTGGTTTCGCTGACCGGGGGACCGGTGGGCAGGCCGGTCAGTCCGGCGTCGTGGGCACCCAGCGGCCGGTCCTGCTCGACGAAGGCGACGTGCCGCCAGGTGTCCGCGCCGAGCATGCCGGTGTTGTCGAACGACATGCCCAGCAGGTTGAGTCCGTCCTCGGGTACCCCGTTCCACTCCTTGCAGGCCACCTCGCACGCCTTGCAGCCGATGCAGACCGAGGTGTCGGTGAAGAACCCGACCCGGGGCGGATGCTCGAGGTGGCCCGCGTTCGCGGCGGGGTCGGCGAGCGGGCCGTAGAAGCTGTGCTCGTGGGTCATGGATGTCCCTCCGGCCGCACCGGTCCGGTGGACTCGGTGTGGGTCGGGCCCGCCTGGTCGCCGGTCGTGAGGATCCGGGTACCGGTTTCCGGTGTGATCCGGGCCCGGCGGCGGTAGTCGGCGACGTAGTCCAGCAGGGCCGGCCCTGCTGGGCGGCGCCCGGGGCGGACGTCGCAGGTCAGGACCTTGCTTTCCTGGATGAACACGTTCGGGTCGGCGACCACGCCGATCAGGTCGTTGACCACATCGCCGGTGGTCAGCCCGGTCTGGCCCCAGTGGTAGGGCATCCAGATCTGGTGCACCATCTGGCCGTCGACCCGCAGCGGCGCCATCCGGTCGGTGACCATCACCCGGGCCTCCACCGCGGTGCGGCTGGTGATGACGTGCGCCCAGTCCAGGTGGTGCAGGCCGCGCTCGGCGGCCAGTTCCGGCGACACCTCCACGAACAGCTCCGGCTGGAGTTCGGACAGGTACGGGAGCACCCGGCTCATGCCCCCGGCGGTGTGGTGCTCGGTCAGCCGGGCCGCGGTGAACACGTACGGGAACACCTCACGGTGCGCCTCTGGCGGCGCCGGGTTGGACGGTTTGTCCGGGCGCCCGTAGACCTTGCGCACCGGGCTGGCCTGCTGGCCGTACAGGAGATTGCGGGCAGGCGACTCGTGCGGCTCGTAGTGGGTCGGCAGCGGCCCGTCCGCGAGCCCGGCCGGGGCGAACAGCCACGCCTTACCGTCGGACTGCATGATGAACGGGTCGTCGCCGTGCAGGGCCTCCGGCCCCACCGCGCCCTCCGGGGGCACGTAGCCCGGTGGCTTGTTCTTCTCGAAGTCAGGGACGTCGTTCCCGGTCCACTCGCCGTGCTCGGCGTCCCACCACACCAGCTGCTTCCGCTCGCTCCACGGCCGGCCCTGCGGGTCGGCCGAGGCGCGGTTGTACAGCACACGCCGGTTGAGCGGCCAGGTCCAGCCCCATTCCGCCTCGTACGGCCCCTGGTCCCGCCACGACTTGCGGCGCCGGGCCTGGTTCACCTCATCGGCGTACACCCCGCTGTAGATCCAGCAGCCGCAGGACGTGCTCCCGTCCGCGCGCAGGTCGAGGTAGCCGCCGACCGCCCGCCCGGTCCGCAGGTCGATCCCGTTGACGTGACGCAGCACGTCCGCCGCGGACGGCTCGTCCCGGTCCACTTGTGTAGTCCCAGGCCAGGTCGAGCAGGGGGCGGTCGCGCTCGTCGGACGAGCCAGGCCAGCTTCTCCTTCAGCCGCAGGCCGAGATGATAGGCGAACCACAGGTCCGACTTCTGGTCGCCCGGACGGCTCAACCGCCTGGTCCCGGAACTGCAGCATCCGCTGGGTCTGGGTGAAGGTCCCGGACTTCTCCACGTGCGAGGCGGCCAGCATGAAGAACACTTCGGTGCGGCAGCGTTCGGGGACGATCTCGCCGGTCTCGATCTCGGGCGCGTTCTTCCAGAACGTGGCGCTTTCGACCATGACGAGGTCGTGCACCACCAGCCAGTCCAGCTGGGCCAGGCCCAGGCGCTGCAGGCGGCCGTGCGCCGACCCGATCGCGGGGTTCTCGCCGAACAGGAAGTAGCCGTAGACCTTCCCGTCGACCATGTCCATCACGGTGCGGTAGGTGCCGTGGTCCCCGTTGATCCGGGGCAGGTAGTCGAAGCAATAGTCGTTGTCCGCGGTCGCCGCGTCGCCCCAGTACTCCTTCAGCAGCGAGATCGTGTAGGCGTCGGCGTTACGCCAGAACCCCTTCTGCTTGTTGCCCGCCACGGTGGCCAGGTAGCTGGCCAGGTCGGAATGGGAGGTGTCCGGCATCGGCAGGTAGCCGGGCAGCAGGTTGAACAAGGTCGGGATGTCGGTCGAGCCCTGGATGCTGGCGTGGCCGCGCAGTGCGAATATCCCGCCCCGGGCCGCCCGATGTTGCCCAGCAGCAGCTGGATGATCGACGCCGACCGGATGTACTGCGGGCCGACCGTGTGCTGGGTCCAGCCGACGCTGTACACGAACGCGCCGGTGCGCTGGCGGCCGGAATTGATCGTCAGTGCCCGGCATACGTCGAGGAACGGCTCCTGGGGCACCCCGCAGATCCGCTCCACCATCTCCGGGGTGTAGCGGGCGAAGTGCCGCTTGAGGACCTGGAACACGCAGCGCGGATGCTCCAGCGTGGGATCGGCCGCGATCTCATCGGCGCCGCCTTCGATGATGGGGCCGCCCGCTCCGCTCTGGTACGGCGCGGACTGCTCCTTCTTCCGGCGGCCGTTCCCCTCCTCGACCGCCACGCTCTCATAGGACCAGGTGGCCGGGTCGTATGAGGCGCTGTGCGGGTCGTACCCGCTGAACAGGCCGTCCAGGTCCTCGGTGTCCTGGTACCCCTCGTTCAGCAGGAACGAGGCGTTCGTGTACGCCTGCACGTACTCCCGGAACTCGAGGTTGTTGGCCAGGATGTAGTTGATGACGCCGCCGAGGAAGGCGATGTCGGTGCCGGCCCGGATCGTGACATGCTGATCGGCCAGCGCGCTGGTGCGGGTGAACCGCGGGTCGACGTGTATGACCCGGGCGCCGCGCGCTTGGGCCTCCGTCACCCACTGGAACCCGACCGGATGGGCTTCGGCCATGTTCGAGCCCATGATGACGATGCAGTCGGCGTTGCTCAGGTCCTGCAGGTAATCGGTGGCGCCGCCGCGACCGAACGAAGCTCCCAGACCGGGAACGGTGGCGGAGTGTCAAATACGCGCCTGGTTCTCCATCTGGACCGCGCCCAGGGCGGTGAACAGCTTTTTGAGCAGGTAGTTTTCCTCGTCGTCCAGGGTCGCGCCGCCGAGGTGCGCGATGCCCATGGTCCGCCGGAGCGGGTTCCCGTCCGGGTCGACGTCCTGCCAGCCCTTCCGCCGCGCGTCCAGCACCCGGTCGGCCACCATGTCCATCGCGGTGTCCAGGTCCAGTTCCTGCCACTGCGTGCCGTACGGCGGCCGGTAGAGCACCTTCTGCTCGCGCTGCGGGCCAGTGACGAGCTGCTTGCTGGCCGAGCCTTTGGGGCACAGGCGGCCGCGGGAGATCGGGCTGTCAGGGTGGCCCTCGATCTGGATGACCTGCTCGTCCTTCACGTACACGTGCTGCGCGCAGCCGACCGCGCAATACGGGCAGATCGAGCTGACCGTCCGGTCGGCGGCATCCGTGCGCGGCCTGAGCGCCTCCGACCGGGGAGATTCGGCCGCCTTGCCCCGGCCGAACGGGTCCGGCCCGGTCAGTTGCCGGTACACCGGCCACGAGCTGATCCACCGTCCCAAGCCCATCCGCGTGCCCCTTCCCGGGTGGCCAGCACGGGTCCTCGCGGATAAAGGCTGCCGCTGCGGGTGCACCGCGCGCATCCTCAGACCGGGTAGTGTTCGGCCACCCGGTCCCGGCCACCCCGTCCCGGCTACGCCGCTGTCTCGGTCAGCGTGCTGCCCGGGCCGACGGTTCGCGGTTCGTCCGCCGATGGCGCCAGGATCAGCTCTTCGAGCTGCCGGACGATGGTCGCCGGCGGGATCGGCAGCGGCTGGGCGAATACCTTCAGCAGCGTGTCCACCGACTGCCCGACGGTGAACCTCATCCCGGCGTCCTGCCTCGCGGCCGCCGGCAGCGGCCCGCTGTCCACGGCCTCACGGATACCCCAGGCCAGCGCTTCGGCGTTGTCCGGCTGGACGAGCACCAGCCCGCCGCAGTCGGTCTCGGGCAGGCCGCCGTCGTCGGAGGCGACCACCCGGCAGCCCGAGTGCTGGGCCTCGATCGAGACGATGCCGAAGGTCTCGTGCCAGTACTGGCTGTTGGAGGGCATGACCACGACGTCGTGATCGGCCATCAGGGCCGCCATCGTGGCCGGCGTCTTGCAGGTGGCGACCACGGAGATTCCGGGGTGCTCGCCGAGCAGCCGCTCGATGATCTTCCCTTGCGGCTTGTCCGCGCCCGCGGTCGTCGCGGTGAACGTGAGCGCCAGGTCCTGCTCGATGATGTCGATGTGCAGGGTCTCCAGCAGGGTGTAGACGCCTTTCTCCGGGCTCAGCCGAGGCGAACAGGACGCGGGTCGTCCCGGTCACCCGGCCCGGCCGGGACTGCACGGCGAAGCACGGTTCGGCGAATGGGTACACGACGTTGATCGTCGAGACGTCGACGTCCAGGTATGCCGACCACAGCGCGGCCGCGTACCGGCTGGTCGCGATCAGGGCGCGATCCCTGGTCCCCTCGACGGCGAACGCCTTCTCCCGTTCCCGGATCGGCGGCGGGTTGTGCAGGATCAGGAACGCCGGATACCTGGTCGCCACCGGGTGCGGTTCGTTGACGAAGACGACGGTGCTGTCGAGCTCAGCGACCTCGGTCAACGTCGGAAGGGACAGGAACGGGATGCCGGTGAAGTCGTCCCGGCCGTCGGCGGCGCCCAGGCCGACCGTGACGACCTGCGCTGGGATGCCGCGCCGGGTCAATTCCCGGATCTGGCCGACGGTGTAGTTCTCCGAGCCGCCGGTGCCGGCGGGCAGGGGGTTTCCGGGTGACCAGATGAACGATATCAAGTTGTGTTGACCGCGTTTCTTTTGTGGCTGTGGTGACAGCCGCTCGCAGCCTAGCACGACGATCACCAGCCACCCGCGACCCGACCGCGGCGGGCCGCTGGATGGCTGGCGGCGGGCCCGGCGAAATTAGTAGAATTTCAACGTTCAACGGCCGGTCCGGACCGCCGCATCGGCAGGCGGCAGGCGGCACTTGCGCGCCGGGTGAGCAGGCAGGGGGATCCATGACCGAGCTCATCGTCGGCGCCCATCAGTCGGATACGCATCAAAAGGCCCTGCGCATCAACCTCGATCCGCGCTGGTACGGAACGATCGCTGAGATCGGGGCCGGCCAGGAAGTGGTGCGCTGGTTCTTCCGGGTGGGAGGTGCGGCCGGCACCGTCGCGAAGTCGATCTCCGCCTACGACATGGCGGTCAGCGACGCCGTGTACGGCAAGGCGGAACGGTACGTCTCCTCCGGCCGGCTTCAGGGCATGCTCGACAAGGAGTTCCAGCTCAACGTCGACCGGCTGGACGAGGAGCGCGGCGACGAGAACTGCTTCTTCGCGTTCGCCGACACGGTCGTGGCCCGCAGCTACCAGGGCGGCAACGAATGCCACGGCTGGATGGGCGTGAAATTCCAGGCTCAGCCGCACGACGAGCCGAGCCAGATCGTCATGCACGTGCGGATGCTCGACGTCGAGGCCTGGTCGCAGCAGGAGGCGCTCGGCATCGTCGGGGTGAACCTGCTCTACGGGGCGTTCTTCCACCACCACGAGCCGGACAAGCTGATCGAGAGCCTGCTCGACCGGCTGACCACCGGCCGCATCGAGATCGACATGATCCAGTTCCGCGGCATCGAATTCCGCCGCGTGGACAACCGGCTGATGGCGCTCAAGCTCGTCCAGATCGGGCTGAGCGGCGTGGCGATGTTCGGCCCCGACCGCGAGGTGCTGCAGCCGAGCGAGGTGCTGCGCAAGAAGGCGATCCTGGTCGAGCGGGGCAGCTTCCGGCCGCTGACCCATGTGAACCTCGACATGCTCGAGACGGCCCGGACCAGGTTCGAGGAGGATCCGGCCGTCGCGGGCCAGCCGGTACTGCTCCTCACGGAGATCACGATGCGTAACCTCCTGGCGGGCGGGGCCGACGTGGACCGGCGCGACTTCCTGGCCCGTGCCGAGCTGCTCGCGGCGTGCGGCATGACCGTGCTGATCACCGACTACTTCGACTACTACCGTCTGGCCGCCTACATCGCCGAGCGGACCAGCGAACGTATCGGCATCGTCATGGGCGTGCCGAGCCTGATCGACCTGTTCGACGAGAAGAACCACGCCCGGCTGCCGGGCGGGATCCTGGAAAGCTTCGGGCGGCTGTTCAAAAACGACCTGAAGCTCTACGTCTACCCGGTGCAGCCGTCGCCGGACGACGAGCTCAAGACGGTCAACGACATCAAGGTCCGGCCCGAGTTGCAGCCACTGTACGACTACCTCGCCGGGCGGGGCAGCTTCGTCCACCTGGACAACTACCGGCCTGAGTTCCTGCCCATCTTCAGCCGTGACGTGCTGCGCCGGATTGCCGAGGCGGACGACTCGTGGGAAAGCATGGCTCCCTCCGAGTCGCCGAGCTCATCAAGCGCCGCGCGTTCTTCGGCTACGTCAAGCCGGGCCGCGGCTGACCGCGCAGCAGCCCGTCCGGCCTGCCAGCCTGCCCGACTGGCCAGCTCCGGTCACAATTACCCTCACGGGGTAGGGTTGCCGGGTGGGCGGACTGTTCGGCCGCGAGACAGAGTGCGGGCGGCTACAGGAGGTCCTCGAACGCGCACGTCAGGGGCTGAGCAGGAGTACTCGTCCTGCGGGGCGAGCCCGGGGCCGGGAAGACCGCGCTCCTGGACTACGTTGCGGGCCGCGGCGGGCGACTTCGAACGTCATCCGGTTCGACGAGATGGAAACGGAGGCCGAACTCGCCTTCGCCGCCCTCGACCAGCTCCTTGACCGGATCTGTCCGACCGGCCGGATTCGCTGCCGGGCCCGCAGCGCGACGTGATCGAATTGGTGTTCGGCCTGCGGGAGCGTGCGTGGCTGCTGGAACAGTTCCTGATCGAGCTGGTGACGCTCGGGCTGCTGACCGGCCTCGCCGGACGGCCGCTGCTGTGCGTGGTCGACGACGCCCACTGCCTGGACCAGGAGTCTACGGACATGCTCACGTTGATCGGACGGCGCCTGTACGCGGATTCCGTGGCCATGGTGCTGGCGCTGCGAGAGTCGTCCAGCGCGCCGCGACCTGCTCACCGGGCTGCCATATGTGCGGATGGCAAGCCTGCGGGAGGCGGCCGCGGAGCAGCTGCTGGTGTCGGCGGCTGGCCGTCCCGCCCACCCGGCGGTCAACGCGCGCCTGGTCGCCGAGAACAGCGGCAACCCGCTGGCGCTGGTCGAGGTGGCCCAGGAGCTGACAACGGCCGAGCTGGCCAGCGATGCGCCGCTACCGGAACCGGTTCGGCTGGAACAGCGCCCTCGAGCAGCTCTACGAGCAGGAAACCCGGGCCCTGCCGCCGGACACCCAGATGCTCGCTGCTCGCCGCGGCGACCTGCGACATCGGTGACCAGGAATTGGTGTGGCGGGCCGGGACCGAGCTGGGGTTCGCCGCGAGGGCCGCCGGTGCGGCGGAGGACCGTCAGCTCCTCGTCGTGCGCGAGGTGGTCCAGTTCCGCACCCGCTGATCGGCTCCGCGGTCTACTACGGGGCACCGCTCGCGCAACGCCAGCGGGTGCATGCCGCGCTCGCCGCGTCCGCCGGCGCCATGGGCGAACTTGACCGGCGCGCCTGGCATCTGGCCGCGGCGGCCGTACGCCGCGACGAGGCGGTGGCAGGCGAACTCGAGCGCGCCGAGCCAGCGGGAACAGGCGCGCGCCGGCTGGGCCGCGGCCTCGCAGCCTGCTGGCCCGGGCCGCCGTGCTGAGCGCCGGACCGCCGGCACGTGCTCGCCGCCTGCTCGGCGCGGCACGAGGCCAGCTGCATGGCCAGGCGCCCCCGGACGCGCCCAGGCGCTGTTCGACGAAGCCGCCGCCTACCGCGCGGACCGCGGGCACATCGGGCTCGCGCAGCAGGTCCAGGCCCGCGACAAGCGGCTGCTGCACGATCGGCAGCGGGACTCTGGTTGCTGGCCGCGGCGGTGGAGCTGGACTCCCAGTCGATATGCGGCTGGCGCGCGACGTCCTGGTCGAGGCCGTCGTCCAGGCCCAGGTCGCGGCCGTTCGCGCCGGCCGGGACCGCCGGGCCGATGTGGCGCGGGTGGCTTGTACATGCCATGCCGCCGGCTGAGGGCCACGGCGAGTGACGCGCTGCTCGACACGGACGCCGTTCCTGCGGCTCGAGGCTGCCAGCGCCGCCGCGCCCACGCTGCGGCACGCGATGGCGCGATCCGCGAGCAGGGCCAGGAGGCTCCCGAGCGCTCTTCGAGATCGCTGGCCACGACCTGCGAGACGCGACGATCCTGGCCGACGACGTCGCTCTACGCCGCGAGCTGGCGTGGCAGACTGGACGCTAGGAGCACAGCAGCGAGTCAGCGATCCCGCTCGCGCTGGCGCTCAGCGAGCACCCGGTTGTCGAAGCTGCTGGCGGCAAGCTTCTTATCGAGGCGCTGCTCGACGAAGAGGTCGACCCTGGACAAGACCAGCGGATACGAGGAGGACATGAGCACGCTGCTGCATGGCCGCCTGGCAGGGAGAAGCGAGCCTGGCCCGCGGCCTGATCGATTACATCGCTTTGAAAGCCGTCCGTTACATCCAGTGTTTTCAGCTGGGCGTACGCGCCAGGCTGGCGCGCTTCGTCCTGGAATTGGGCCTGGGCCGGCTATGCAGACCTACGCGAGCCTGGGCGGCCAGATCGGCTACACCTTGAGCTGAAGTTCGCACTGGCCGACATGATCGGGCCGCGGTACACTACGACGACCCCGGCGCCGCGCACGAGCTGCTCGGCCACCTTCGCCACGCTCGCCGCATGTCACCGGTCCGGCGCACGCTCAGTGACCTGGCACGCGCCGCGCCTGCTGGCCAATGACGAGGACGTTACGAAGGGCCGAATGCCAGCGCTCTACCTGGAGGCCATTGACCATCACCGGCACAGCGCGGGACCGGCTCCCTGGCCCGGCGAGCCACTTGGTCCACGGCGATGCGCTGCGCCGTGAACGCCGGGCCGAAGGGCCCGCCATCATCTTCTTCAGCCGCGCACGGACCTGTTCAGTACGATGGGCGCCCGGGGCCTTCGCGGCCCCAGCAGCGCGGACTGTCCCGCGCTGGGCACGGTGCCGCGACGCCGACCGCTGCGCGAGGTACGACAACCTGAGCGCCGCAGGATCCCTGGTCGCCCACCTGGCCAGCCTCCGGTACCGACCAGACGCCTTGATCACGAACCATTTCTATGTTCAGCGCCAACGCGATCGACTACCACCTGCGCAAGGTGTATACGGAAACTGGGCGTGAACTCGCCCGCCAGCTGCACGACGCCACATCGTGACGCGGACCTTGGGACTCCGCGTACTCCACACGTGATGGCTGGGCCAGGCGGCCGAGCAGGATGGTAACGTGGGCGCGGCATGCCGGACGCGACCGGTCCGCTGGAGGCGCCGGTTTCTGCCGCATCGAAGAGGCCAATGAAATCGACCTGCTTCGACCGAAGCGGTGCAGGACCACGGTGGGGCAATTTTGGTCGAAGCAGTTCTTCCGGTTCCGCGTCGCCGCCTCGGTGACCGAAGCGATCTTGCCATCGAAGGCGGAGCCTAGCTTCTGGACATACATCTGTGTTGACCAGGCGGACCACGACAGCGGATCACGATATGACCGTTACCGGACCGGGCCGTTGCACCACCTGGGATCCGACCCGCAGAACGATCAAGCAGGACAACGACATCGTCCTGTCGCCCAGCAGCTCGATTCCGCCGGCCCGTTCGCCGGTCGTCCCGGCGGACGCGGTGGAACAACTACCACACCGGCCTGCTTCGCTGCCGAAGCCACTGCCTGCAACTACGTCGTGACGCGGTTCGTGTTCCTCGACCAGGCTTTCATGATCAAGAAGATTGAACCATCGACGCGATCCTAGGATGTCCGCGCCAGCTCCTTCCTGGTCGCCTACCCCGGCCACCTCGCCACCACCTGCCGGCGGCATTTTTACTGCTCGACGACAGCGGCTGCTACCGGCGCATCGACCACGCCGTCAACATCCCTGGCTCCGGGCAGGCGGTCCATTACCCCCATCACGTTATTTGCCGTTCGACGGCATCCAGGTCCCGACCAGGGGCGAGCGCATGTATGTACGCCGTCCCAACTTAAGCCTTGCACGCTATTTCATCTCGATCACGATCAACGACTCGAACCTGTCTGCTTTCTGCTGACCGTACGGCCCTGCCGAGGCCAAGACCCATCGACGAAAGGCACGACATGAACGAGCAGCGAGACCTCGGGGCCTGAGCGGGCTGGTCACGGGGCCGCGTCCGGCATCGGCCGGGCCGCGGCCGAAGCGCTCGACCGGCACGGCACGGAAGTCATCGTGCACGGACGGACGCCGGCCGCGGCGGGGCGGTGGTCGATGCCATCACCGCCGAGGGCGGCAAGGCCCGCTTCGCCGCCGCCGACTCAGCGACCCGGCCCAGCTGAACGACCTGGCCGAGCTGGCCGGCGCGGTCGACATTCTGGTCAACAACGCCGGGTTCTCCCGGTTCGGGCCGACGGCGGACATGGACGTCGCGACCTTCGACCGGATGCTGGCCGCCAACGTCCGGGCCCCGTACTTCCTGGTCGCGGCGCTGGCCCCGCAGATGGCCGCCCGGGGAAGCGGCAGCATCATCAACCTCGGCAGCATGGTCGGCCAGATCGGACTGGCCGGGAGCGCCGCCTACAGCGCCACCAAGGCCGCCATGGCCGCGATGACCCGTTCCTGGGCGGCCGAGTTCAGCCCGGCGGGCGTCCGGGTCAATGCCATCGCTCCCGGGCCCGTGCTCACCGGCGGCGCCGCGCCCGAGCGCATCGAGGCCCTCGGTGCCACCCCCATCATCGGCAGGCCCGCCCAGCCCGGCGAGATCGCCGAGGTCATCGCCTTCCTGGCCTCCCCGAAGGCCAGCTACGTCACCGGCGCGGTCATCGCCGCCGACGGCGGCCGCACCGCCATCTAGCTCGAAGGAATTCACTCGCCACCCGTGAAAGGGAACACCGGCCATGAGCAACACCTTCGTCGGCATCGCCGTCGACTGCAACGACGCCGCCGCAGTCGCCCGGTTCTGGGGCGCCGTCCTCGGCAAGCCGGTCGCCGCCGACGCCACCACCGACGAGCGCCGTCCTGCTCACCGGTGACAAGGCCGACACAGCCCGCGCATCACGTTACCGGGTACGGAGGCGAAGGTCAACAAGAACCGCCTCCACCTGGATCGTCATCAGCGACACCTTCGACGCCGAGACCGAACGCCTCCTGAGCCTCGGCGCGCGAAGGCTGAACGACGTCCAGAGCACCAAGTTCCGCTGGACGACCTTCGCCGACATCAAAGGAAACGAGTACAACCTCATCGCCGGATGAGAGCGGCCGGAAGCAGCGCTGACGCGGACCTGCATCGACGCGAGCCGCCGAGGCGCACCGGCGGCTGGCCGCCGGAGGAGTTCCGTGGACACCTCGTCCTATGATTTCACTCGGGTGGGAAGAAAGAAGCGGCCATTGCCATCATCAACATGACCGCGAGCGCCGGGACGTTCAGCGAGACGAGACTGGCCAAGGCGCCTGGCCGAGGCCATGATGCGCTCGGAGAAAGCGTCCGGCGGTTCCTGTTCCTGGACGACGCCGCCGCTTGCCACGACCTCGACCCGACGCGTTCAGCAACGCCGCGGGCCGCGACCATGTACGCATCGAGAGCCTGGGCCGAGGAGTCACGACAGGGCCAAGGAAGCTGAGCGATATTCGTAGAGATGACCAAGACATCGTCGCGACCTAGGCCGACGATCCGGCCTGGCCGCACGGACCTGGGTGCCGACTACCAGGTCATCGGACGGCAGCGGGGCATCGGCGGGATCACCTACGCTGAACGCGGTCATCACCAGAGGGGACGACGGCCGGAAGATCAGCCCGTCAGGAAGTCACCACAATAGAAAGGACCGCTGAAATGGCTACCCGGCCGAACATCGTCCTTGTCCACGGCGCGTGGGCCGACGGCTCCTGCTGGAGCGCCGTCATCGAGCGCCTGCAGGCCAACGGCTACAACGTCACGGCGCCTCAGTTCCCGGAGACCTCGCTGGCGGCTGACGTCGCCCGGCTGCGCCAGGTCCTGGCCCGCCAGGGCGGCCCGGCCGATCGTCGCTGGCCACTCCTACGGCGGGCAGATCGTGACCGCTCTCGGCACCGACGCACCCGAACGTGGTCGGCCTGGTCTACGTCGCCGCCTTCGGGCTGGACGAGGGTGAATCGATCGGCGCCCTCCTGGCCCAGGGGCCCCCGCCCCCGCCCTGGCCCACCTGGATATCGACAAGCAGGGCTTCGCCTGGCTGGCGGAGGACGACTTCGTGAGCCACTTCGCGGGCGACGTCGATCCGGTCAAGGCTAGGGTCATGTATGCCGTCCAGCAGCCGCTCGCGGCGTCCACCCTCCAGGACGTGATGGGTCTCCCGGCCTGGAAATCACTACCCGTCCTGGTATCTGGTCGCCGCCAACGATGAGGCGATCCCGCCCGCCGCCGAGCGCCAGTTCGCGGCGCGCATGGGCGCCACCACCGTGGAAGTCCCGTCGGGTCACCTGGCGATGGTCTCCCACCCGGGCGACGTGGCCCAGCTCATCGGGAAGGCCGCGGAGGCAGCGGGCGGTTCATGACCCTCCACCCAGGTCGGCCGCGACATTGACGACGGCCTGGGTGGGCGCGGAAGCGCGATCGTCGGCATCTTGTTCCCGCCCGCGATCATCGGCACCGCGCTGGTGGGCGCGGCGGTCGGCGGGGTCAGCGGCCATCTGTGGCGCGGCATGTCCCGGTCGGACGTCAAGGAGTTCGGCGAGATCCTCGATGACGGACAGGCCGCCCTGCTCATCATCGGCGAGAGCAAGCTGGCGCAGGCCGTGGAGAAGGCCGGGCTGAAGGCCGAGAAGCACGTCGCCAGGGAACTCGGCGTGAGCGCGAAGGACGTCGACCAGGCCGTCCGCGAAGCCGCAACCGAGGTCAGCTGATCAGCAGTCCCGGCTCCGGTCTCGGTGAGCCAGGTCCTGGAACTCCTGGTTCAGGCGGCTGACCGCATCGTTGTCGGCCCGCCGGGGGTCGGGCTACCGTCAGCGTTATGAACGCGCCAGACACCGGCGCCGACGTGGGCCATGCCGCCGATCCAGAGGCCGGCCATGATCCACCCGACCAGGCCCGGCTGCGCCAGCTGGCCGATGAGCAGGCCGCGCTGCGGCGCGTCGCCACGCTGGTCGCCGGCGGAGCGCGGCCGGCCGAGGTCTTCAGCGCGGTCGCCGACGAACTCGGCCACCTGATCGGTGCCGAGGCGACGTTCGTCTCCCGTGTCGATCACCCGCCCGGGGAGCACCGGGAGCCGGAGAGAGCACGGGGAGGCGGAGGGGCATCTTACCGTCGTCGGGTCCTATGGCCGGGTCAGCGACAAGGTGCCGATCGGCTTCCGGCTGCAGCTGGTGCCCGGGATGGTTCAATCGGACCACGCTGCGGACCGGGCGCCCGGCCCGGGTCAGCGGCGAACAGCTCGCGAAGGGGCCGTACGGCGCCTGGGTCGGCACGCTGGGCATGCGCGCCGGGGTCGCCACGCCGATTGTGGTCGGGGGGCGCCACTGGGGCGTGACGGTGGCCGCGACCTCGCGGGAGGACTTCCCGGCCGGTACCGAGTCGCGCATGGCGGACTTCATGGAACTCGCCGCGGCGGCGATCGCCAACGCCCTGGCCGAGCAGGAACTACGCGAACTGGCCGACACCCAGGCGGCGCTGCGGCGCCTGGCCATGCTGGTCGCGCGGGGCGAACCGCCCGAGGTGGTGTTCGCCGCTGTGACCAGGGAAGCGCTGCGGCACTTCGGCGGCGGCACGGCCCGGATGATCCGCTACGAGCTCGACGGTACGGCGACGCTGGTCGCCAACGAGGGCACGACCGGCCCGCACGTCCGGGTCGGGAAGCGCTGGGAGGGCTATCCGCCGACCGGGCTGACCGCGACCGTCTTGCGGACCGGTCAGGCGGCCCGCGTCGACGACTACCGTGACATCCCGGGCGGGGAGCGCTACCTGCGCGAAGGGCCTGCGGTCCGCCGTCGGTATGCCGATCCTGGTCAACGGGCGGCTGTGGGGGATGATCGCCGTCGGGTCCGGGCGAGGGGCCGCTGCCGGACGGCACCGAGCAGCGGATGACCGAGTTCACCGACCTGGTCGCCACCGCGGTCGCGAACGCGCAGAACCGGGCCGAGCTCATCGCTTCCCGCGCGCGGATCGTCGCCGCATCGGACGAGGGCCGCCGGCGGATCGAGCGGGACCTGCACGACGGCGCACAGCAGCACCTGGTCGCGCTGGCCCTCAGGCTGCGTTCGGCCGCCGCGGCACCCCTTCCCGGGCACGGCGAGATCCGCACCGAGATCACGGACGTGGCCACCGGCCTGATGGGCGTGATCGACGAGCTGCGGGAGATCTCCCGCGGCATACATCCGGCGATCCTGTCCACGGCCGGGCTGCGGCCGGCGCTGCGCGCGCTCGGCCGGCGCTCAGCCATCCCGGTCAACATGAACGTGCGAATCGATGGGCGGCTTCCCGGGCCGGTCGAGGTCGGCGCCTACTACGTCGTCTCTGAGATGCTCACCAACGCGGCCAAGCACGCCCGCGCCTCGGTGGTCGAGGTGGACGCGGAAGCCTCCGGCGGCACGCTCCGGGTGCGCGTACGTGACGATGGTGTCGGCGGCGCCGACCCGCTGCGGGGCTCAGGACTGGTCGGGCTCAAGGACCGCATCGAGGCGCTGGGCGGCACGTTCTCCATGCGCAGCCCGGCGGGCGGCGGCACCATGGTGTCGTGCGAGCTTCCGGTTCTGGCCAGCGCCGGGCCGCCGGACGCGGGCCCGTAACCGCGGCGGACCGGCTCGGCGGCCACCCTCTCAGCGAGCTGAGCGGCAGCTGAGTGGATCACGGGCCCCCGGCCTGTTCATAGCCAGTGCCTAGCCGCGCCTCACCTGTTACGCAGCGTAACTACCAATCCTGCACCCATGAGATCGCCTGACTCCCTGCTCAACTCGACCGATCCCGGCCGGCCCCGGCCGTCCGGCACCCCGCACCGTGTGCAGATCGAAATCGTGATCCCCGTCCGCAACGAGGACCACGACCTGGCGCCCAGCGTCCGGCGGCTGCACGCCTACCTTCGCGATCAGTTCCCGGTCAGCACCCGGATCACGATCGCGGACAACGGCAGTACCGACGGCACCTGGGCGCAGGCCCTGGCCCTGCAGGCCCAGCTGCCCGCGGTCCGGGCCGTCCGGCTCGAGCGGCCGGGCCGCGGCGGCGCGCTGCGCGCTATCTGGTCGGCCAGCGACGCCGACGTGTACGCCTACATGGACGTGGACCTGTCCACCGACCTCAACGCCCTGTACCCGCTGCTGGCGCCCCTGCTGTCCGGACACAGCGATGTGGCGATCGGCACCCGGCTGGCCCGGGGCGCCCGGGTGGTACGCGGGCCGCGCCGGGAATTCATCTCGCGCTCCTACAACCTGCTGCTGCACGCCACCCTCGGTACGGGTTTCTCGGACGCCCAGTGCGGGTTCAAGGCGATCCGCGCGGACGCGGCCCGGCAGCTCCTGCCCCTGACCGCCGACTACGGCTGGTTCTTCGACACCGAGCTGCTGGTGCTGGCCGAGCGGGCCGGTCTGCGGATCCATGAGGTGCCGGTGGACTGGATCGACGATCCGGATTCCCGGGTCAATGTGGTCAGCACCGCTATGGCCGACATCCGCGGCATCATCCGCCTCGGCACCGCGCTGGCCCGGGGCACGATCAGCGTGCCGGTACTGGGCAGCCCGTCGCCGCCGGGACTGCAGGAACGCGGCCGGCCCGGCAGCGGCGGCCGGCCCGGCGAGATCACCGGCCAGCTGGCGCGGTTCCTCGTGGTGGGCGTGGCCAGCACGCTGGCCTTCGTTGTCCTCTACCTGCTCCTCCGGCAGGTGATGGGTGCCCAGGCGGCGAACGCGGTCAGCCTGCTGGTCACCGCGATCGCCAACACGGCGGTCAACCGGAGGTTCACGTTCGGCATCCGGGGGCGGGCCCGCGCCGCCCGCCACCAGTTGCGCGGCCTGATCGCGTTCGGCATCGGGCTCCTGCTCACCTCCGGGGCGCTTGTCGCCCTGCACGCGGCCACCGCTCACCCGGGCCGGGCCACCGAGGTGGCCGTGCTGGTCGCGGCCAACCTGGTCGCCACCGTGGTCAGGTTCGGCCTCTACCGGACCTGGGTGTTCCGGGGGCACGCCGCCGCGCGCACGCGTGTGCCGCAGCCGTCCCCGGCACCTCCCGCAGCGGCCGCTCAGGCGGTCGCGGCCACCGACGTCAATCCCGATGGGAGATCCCTTTGACCGCCATCACGACCCAGCCGCCGTCCGCGCGCGGCGGCCACGGCCAGCCGCGCGGCCGGATAGCCCGGCTCATGCGGCGGCCGGCGGATCCGGCCTGGGTGCGCCCGGCCCTGCTGGCCCTGCTCGCCGCCACGGCGGTGCTGTACCTGGCCGGCCTGAGCACCAACGGCTGGGCCAACGGCTTCTACGCCGCCGCTGTCCAGGCCGGCACCAAGAGCTGGAAGGCGTTCTTCTTCGGGTCCTTCGACGCCTCGAGCTTCATCACCGTCGACAAGACCCCGGCCTCGCTGTGGGTCATGGAAATCTCGGCCCGCATCTTCGGCCTGAACTCCTGGAGCCTGCTGGTCCCGCAGGCGCTGGAGGGCGTCGCCACCGTCGGGGTCCTGTACGCCACGGTCCGCCGCTGGTCCGGCCCGGCCGCCGGCCTCATCGCCGGCGCAGCACTGGCGGTCACGCCGGTCGCCACGCTGATGTTCCGGTACGACAACCCCGACGCCCTGCTGGTCCTGCTGATGGTGCTCGCCGCGTACGCGACGACCCGGGCCCTCGAATCGGGCCGGACCCGCTGGCTCGCCCTGACCGGGGCGCTGCTCGGCTTCGGTTTCCTGACCAAGATGCTCCAGGCCTTCCTGGTCGTGCCGGTGTTCGCGCTGGTCTACCTGATCGCCGGGCCGCCGCGGCTGGGCCGGCGGATCTGGCAGCTGCTCGTGGCCGGGGCAGCCCTGGTCGCAGCGGCGGGCTGGTGGGTGGCGATCGTGATGCTGACCCCGGCCGCTGACCGCCCGTACGTCGGCGGCTCCACGAACAACAACATCCTGCAGCTGACCCTCGGCTACAACGGGCTCGGCAGGCTGACCGGGAACGAGACCGGCTCGGTCGGGCCCTCCACCCGGGGCGGCGGAGCGGCGTTCGGCGGATCCCCGGGCCTGACCCGGCTGTTCAGCTCCGACATGGGCGGCCAGATCGGCTGGCTGATCCCGGCCGCGCTGATCGGCCTGGTGGCGCTGCTGTGGCTGTCACGGCGCTCGCCCCGCACCGACCGGACCCGGGCCGCGGCGCTGGTGTGGGGCGGCTGGCTGGTGCTGACCGGCCTGGTGTTCAGCTACATGTCCGGCATCATCCACCCCTACTACACGATCGCCCTGGCCCCGGCGATCGGGGCGCTCGATCGGCATCTCCGCCGTGGCGCTGTGGCGGATCCGCGACCGGCTGGCCGCGCGGCTGACCCTGACCGCCATGCTGGCGGTGACCGCCGCCTGGGCGTGGGTGCTGCTCGGGCGCAGCACGGGCTGGTACCCGTGGCTGCGGGTGGTCATCGTGCTGGCCGCGGTCGGTGCGGCCGGGTTCATCCTGTCCGCGCGGGCGGTGGGCGGCCACCGCGCCGGGGACCACGGGTTCGCCGGGCTGACCCCGGCCGGCCGGGGCCCCAGGTTCCTGGCCGTGGCCCCGGTGGCGCTGGCGATGATCGCCGGCCTGGCGGGCCCGCTCGCGTACAGCGTCAGCACCGATGCCACCGCGCACACCGGCGCGATCCCGCTGGCGGGCCCGTCGGTCGCGGGCGGATTCGGCGGTCCCGGTGGGGCCCCGGGGGCCGGTGGAGCGGCCGGGGCCGGTTGCCGGTGGTACCGGCGGGCCGGCCGGTACGGGCGGCGGAGCGGGCGGCCGGCCGCACGGGGACAGGTGTCGCACCGGCACGGGCACCGGCTCGCGTCGGCCGGCGGCCAGCCCGGCGCAGGCCGGTTCGCGGGCGGCGCGGGCGGCCGGGGCTTCGCTGGCGGCGGGGGTGGCGGCCTCGGCCGCAACACCCAGGTCAGCAGCGCCCTCACCAAGCTGCTGAAGAACGGCGCCGCCGGCTACACCTGGGTGGCAGCCACGGTCGGGGCCGAGAGCGCCGCCCCGCTCCAGCTGGCCAGCGGCAACCCGATCATGGCCATCGGCGGCTTCAACGGGACGGACCCGGCGCCCACCCTGGCCCAGTTCGAGAAGTACGTGTCCGAACACAAGATCCACTACTTCGTGGGGCAGAACCAGGCCAGCTTCGGCGGCGGGACCGGCGACGCGGCGCAGATCACCGCCTGGGTGGCCAAGCACTTCACCAGCCAGACGATTTCCGGGATCACCGTCTACAACCTGACCAGCCCGGTCTCGTCCTAACCCACCGGGCCCAGGGCCCCCGGGCGCGCCCCCGTCAGGTGCGCCCGGGGGCCCGGGCAGGCCGAGACGCGCTGCAGGAGTCGCTCAGCGGTTGGCCGCCATGGTCGTGCCGAATCCCGCGGCGAGGATGAGCGTGGTGCTGGTGGCCGAGCCGAAACCGCACCAGCGGCGCGATCGCGGACCGTAGGGTAGCGACGCTAAGCGATCGCGCCGCGACACTACCGTAAGAAGCTAACCGGAATTGCCGTCAACTCGGCAGGAGGCGACCATGCCGGACATCCATCCGATCCTCGTAACGGGCGCGGGCGGCGGTGTCGGGGGAGTGGGCCGGATGGTCGTCGACGAGCTGAGCGCCCAGGGGGTGCCGGTTCGCGCCCTGGTCCACCACGACGACGAACGGGCCGCGGTGCTGCGGGCCGTCCCCGGCGTGGAGGTGGTGGTGGGTGATCTCACCCGGGGCGCCGACGTGGTGGCGGCCCTGGCCGGCTGCCAGCGGGTCTACTTCGGGATGAGCGTGTCACCCGCCTACCTGGAGGCCACGGCCACGGTGGCGGCGGCGGGCCGCGAGGGCGGCCGCCTCGAACTGCTGGTGAACATGTCGCAGATGACCGTTTCGCAGATGGATCTGACGAGTGTGGCCGAGTCCGGCCAGCAGCGGCTGCACTGGCTGGCCGAACAGGTCCTCAACTGGTCCGGCCTTCCGGTCGTCCACGTCCGGCCGACGGTGTTCATGGAGAATCCGCTCTTCGGGCCGGTCGCCTTGGCCTCGATAGAGCGGGACGGCACGATCCGGCTGCCGTTCGGCTCGGGCCGGACCTCCCCGGTGGCCGCACGCGACGTGGCCGACGTCGTCACCCGGCTGCTGCTGGACCCGGAGCCGCCGGTCGGCCGGGTCTACGAACTGACCGGGGCCGAGTCCCGGGACATGACCGCGATCGCCGCCGAGTTCTCCGCGGAGCTGGGATCTCCCGTGAGGTATGTCGACGTCCCCTATGAACAGTGGCTAAGTGATCTCAGGGCGCTCCCCCTCTCACCTCACGTGCTCGACCACATCGCCACCATGGCCCGGCTGCACAAGCAGAACCGCTACGACCGGGTCACGAACGACATCGCCGAAGTCCTCGGCCGTCCTCCGTCCGGCTTCGACAGCTTCGTTCGGAATAAAGCGGCCCTGCGTCGTGCGGGGGGCCCGGACCAGTAGCGCCCCGCGGCGGTCCCCGTGCGTAGCCTGACCGGTCACACCCGGGGCGCGTGCGGCGAATGTATCGATTTCACCGCATTCGCGAGCGCGGATCGCGTGGGGCCGGTATAACCCTCGAAGTAAGCACGCGGACGTTCCGGCGGGCTCGGACCCGGCGAATCCTCAACCAGGACGGAAGGAGGAACCGGGCGTGAGACCTGACCTCCCCTGGTTCTCAAGAAACACTGCACTCACTACCAGCGCCGTCGCGGTGCTCTGCGTGGGCGCCCTGGCCGCGTGCACCAGCAGCGGCCCGAGCAGCGGCGCGACCTCTTTGACCAACTCCAGGGCGCCCATCACGATCGGTGCGTCACTGTCCCTGACCGGCAACGCTCAAAACAACTTCTCGGGTGACGGTCAGGCGATGGAGAAGGGGTATGAGCTGTGGGCTAAGGACGTCAACGACCACGGTGGCCTCCTCGGCCGGCAGGTCCGGCTGAAGATCCTCGATGACAACAGCAGCCCGAGCAAGGTGGTCACCAACTACCAGACGCTGATCGGCACGGACCACGTCGACCTGACCTTCGGGCCGTTCTCCTCCTTGCTCACCGGGCCGGCGTCGTCGGTCGCCGCGCGGTACGGCATGGCGTTCGTCGAGGGGGCCGGCGGCGCGCCCTCCGTCTTCGACACGCCGTCCAATCAGGCCGACCACAACGTGTTCGCCGTCAGCCTGCCGATCGCGGACGAACTGGTCCCGTTCGTGAACTGGATCGCCTCTCTGCCGCCGAGCCAGCGGCCGAAGACCGCGGCCTACCCGATGGCCCAGGACCCGTTCGCCGACCCGCCGGTGCAGCTCGCCGAGACCCTGCTGAGCAGGCTCGGGGTCCAGACGGTCTACTCCCAGGTCTTCCCCGAGCAGATCTCGGCGTACAAGGGCCCGGCCGACCAGGTGGCCAGCACCGGCGCCAGCCTCGTGGTGCTCGGCTCGGTCGACGTGCCGACGGTCGAATGCGTTCATGCAGGCGTTCGAGCAGCAGCACTACACGCCGAAAATGTTCATCGCCGCGGCCGGCCCGGACCAGGGCGCGACGTTCACCAACGCGGTCGGGACCGGCAACGCCAACGGGATGATGGTGCCCAACGGCTGGTCTCCCCAGTACCCCAACACGGCCAGCCAGAACATGGTCAAGGAGTACGTCGCCCAGTACGGGGGCAGCGCGTCCGGCGTCAACGCGGACGTGGCCGAGGCCTACTCGGTCGGCCAGGTGATGGACCAGGCGGTCACCGCGACCGGCGGCATCGACAACGCGAAGATCATCTCTTACCTGCACAGCGGCGTCACGCTGAACAGCGTGCAGGGCCCGGTGAAGTTCGACGCGCTCGGGGAGAACGGAGCCGCGGCGGCCTTCATCTTCCAGTGGCAGAGGAAAAACTTCACCCAGGTCCTGCCGGCCGGCGCCTCCGGCTCCGTATCGATCCTCGCCACCAAGCCGGCCTGGACCGGCTGACCCCTGACCCCGGGCGCAGATCGACCCGCTCGGGTCGGCTACTGGGAACGACGAGCCTGGCGCTGAACGGAGCGAGCGGGTGACATCACGCTGCGCATCCTAAAGATCACAAGTAACGATCTGTAGCTATAGATGGTCACTTTGTGGGATATTTCACACGTTATCGCATTAGAGTGGCGGCAGCCCATATTGGTACCGCCGAGGCCGCTGGTCTTAACGGTGCCCCCGGTGGCATCAGTTCCGCGGTAGTGAGGTGGCTTGCCGAGCGCGTGACCAGCGAGGACATAAGCAGTGGGAAACCATGGGGTTGTGAGCGCCAAGCTGCGCGCCGGTGACATCAACAAGCACGCCAAGAAGTCGACGAGCTTCCATTTCCCCAGTTCGCGGGCGCGTGACCTTGCAGAATTGGCCGGTGTCGTGGCGGCTGATCGCCGTGATCGTGGTGGCGCTCGTCATGGGCCTGGTCTTCGGCGGCCTGCGGGTCGCGGCGGCGGCTGGCAGCGCGGCCGAATTCGGCCGCGTGTCGCAGCTCGCCAACCTCGGACAGCAGGTCACTGGCCTGGTCGCAGGCCCTGGAGAACGAACGCGACGAGACGACCGGGATCATCCCGGCGGCCAGCGCCAAGGCCGCGGCCGCGGCGCTGAAGCCCTGGTACAACGCGACGAACGCCGCGGCCGGCCAGGTCAAGGTGCTGGCCGCCGGCATCGGCGGTTCCTTCCCGGCGAACATCCAGGCCAGGGTGGCCACCGTGCTCTCCGTGATCAACCACCTCGGGCGAGCTGCGCGGCACGGCCCAGGCCAGCCAGTCCGCGCTGGCCGTGATCGCGGACTACGCAGGTCCCATCAGCGACATGATCACCCTGAACGACCAGATCGCGCAGGGCACCGCCGACTCCGGCCTGGTCAACGACGTCCAGGCGCTCAATCGCTGTCCCTGGCCAAGGACCAGGCCGCCCAGCAGCGCGCGATCTTGTTCAACGCGCTTACGCAGCAGCTTTTCGCTGACGGCGAGCAGCAGGCGCTGACCACCGCGGTATCGGTCCAGGGCGCCGACCAGGCGGCGTTCGGCACGACCGCCACCGCCCGATGAACAGAATTCTTTGCGCAACACCGTGGCCGGGCCGCTGGTGAACAAGGCCGAGCTGCATCGAGGAGTACGTCATCAGCATCGGCAGCCCGGATACCACCGCCCTGGGCATCACCGCCGGAACCCAGCCCGGCCAGGCGGCGCCCGGCAGTGGTATCAGGCGATGTCCGGCACGATCGACAAGATGCAGACCGTCGAGCTGCAGGTGGCCAGGAATATCGTCGCGCGCAGCCACGTCCTGCAGCGGGGCGCGGAGCAGTCCGCGCTGTTCACCGCCATCCTGACGGCGGTGATCCTGCTCCTGGTGCTGATCGCGACGCTCGTCGTCGCCAGGTCCCTGGTCCGGCCGCTGCGGCGGCTGCGGGCCGGCGCGCTCGATATCGCGACGGTGCAGCTGCCGGAGCGGGTGCGGCAGCTGGGGGAGGCCCTGGACCCGGCCACGAGCCTGGAGGTGGCGCCGATCGACGTGCTGTCCGCCGACGAGATCGGCCAGGTCGCCCGCGCGTTCGACCAGGTGCACGCGGAAGCGGTGCGGCTGGCCGGCAACGAGGCGATGCTGCGCAGCAGCTTCAACGCGATGTTCGTCAACCTGTCCCGGCGCAGCCAGTCGCTGATCGAGCGCCTGGCGCGCACGATCGACTCCCTGGAGCAGAACGAGGAAGATCCGGATCGGCTGTCCAGCCTGTTCACGATGGACCATCTGGTCACCCGCATGCGCCGGAACTCCGAGAACCTTCTCCTGCTCGCCGGACACGAGAGCGCGCGAAAGTGGAGCGAGCCGGTGCCGCTCGCGCGACGTGGCCCGGGCGGCGATATCGGAGATCGAGCAGTACACCCGGGTGGTCCTCAACATTCAGCCCGGGGTCGCGGTGTCCGGGCAGGCGGTATCGGACGTCGTGCGCCTGCTCGCCGAGCTCATCGAGAACGCCACAATTTTCTCCCCCAAGGACACCCAGGTGCGTGTGTCAGCCCAGGAGCTGAGCAGCGGGGGCGTGCTGATCGAGGTGAGCGACAGCGGGGTCGGCGTTTCCAATGCCCGGCTGGCGGAGATGAACCGGCGGCTGGATGATCCGCCCGTGATCGACGCATCGGTAGCCCGCCACATGGGGTTGTTCGCCGTGGCGCACCTGGCCGAACGACACGGGGTGCGGGTTCGGCTGCGCGCCGCGCCGCCGCACGGGGTGACCGCTCTGGTCTGGCTGCCGGAGAGCCTCATCACGCGGGGAATCCGCGTGTACGGCGGGCCGCTGGGCGCTCAAGCTGACCTCCAGGCCACGCGGATGACCGGCCGTCATAGCCTGGCCACGCGCTCGGCTGCGGAGGACCGGGTCACGAACGACCAGCCGGCTGCCGTCACCGCGCCCCTGCCCACTCAAAACGGCGATGGCCTGCGCGAGACGGTGCCGCCCGCTGACCCGGGGACGTCGAACTGGTTCCGCAGCCGCCGGGCGTCCGCAACTCCGTGGCTCCTGCGGCTCCTGTTGCGGCCCGGAGCGGCGGCGGGCCATCGGGGGCGGCCCCGCAGACGGCCGGCGCCAGGCCACCCGGGCCAGCCCCGCAGGCGGGCGGCGGCGGGCTATTCGGGGCCGACGGGTGGGCCGAAGGCCGGCAAGCCGCCCAGATCATCGCCGAGCCGGTCCGGGGCGACCGCACCGTCGCCGGGCTGCCCGTGCGCGTCCCGCGGGCGAATCTCCTTCCCGGATCTGTGGGCGGAGGCCGCCACGCAGACAGCCGCGCAACCAGCCGTCCGGCCGACGGTCACGAGGTGCAGACGCCGACCGCACCGCTGCCGCAGCGATCACCTGACATGGCTCGCAGCCGCCTGACCGGGTTCCAGCGCGGAACTCGCCGGGCCGAGGGCCAGACACCGCGTACAGAAGAGGGAGCGGATCGTTGAGGGCATACCGCCAGGACCTGGACTGGCTAGTCAGCGACTTCACCGCGCGAGTTGCGGATGTCGCGCACGCGGTCGTCGTATCCGCGGACGGTGTACCGCTAGCGGTGTCCGAGGACATCCCCGATGTTTTCGCCGAACAGCTCGCGGCCATCACCTCTGGGCTAGTCAGCCTGATGCAGGGCGCTGCGCGGATCTTCGAGGGCGGCCTGCCCACTCAGGCACTGGTGGAGATGAACGGCGGCCTGATGCTCGTCAAGGCGATCAGCGACGGCTCCAGCCTGGCCGTCCTCGCCGCCCGGGACTGCGACACGGAACTGGTCTCGTACGAGATGACGCTGCTGGTCGAGGCGGTCGGCGAAGTGCTGACGCCGGCGGTCCGCGCCCAGCCGTTAATCTCTGGCGCGTAACGTCGCTGCTTTTCCCGATGGCAAAGCGTTAACGCCGGTCTATTGTCGTCCCCAGTATTCGGGGAGAGCGTCAAGACCGGGGTGGCCGACGCCCTCATCACCGGCCCCAGCACTTAGAACGAATCAGCCGCCGCGGCGGTCGGCCTGGCCGGCCGGACCCGCATGCTGACCGACGGCCTGAGCCCTTGCGCCTGCGCCTGCGCCGCACCGATCCATCCGGCGGCCCAGCCCTACGAACCCCCGTAGACGAGCAGCCGCACGAATTGGTCCCCTGAGGACTGGCGAAGTAGCACACGCGGGGGGCTCATTTGTCATGTTTTTAAAATCCGTCAGCTGACCGATGTCTCTCAGTGCAACTTGCAGCACTATTTGTCGTGCAACCGCTCTGCAACTTCAGTGGCTGCTCCAACCTTCCCCGGGAGCAGCCACGCAGAGTGACAAACGCACTCCGGGACCAGCTCCAACCGGTCCACTAAGGAATCCGATGAACGCGATGGCGCCGACCCGTCCGACTGAGCTAACCGGGCGCCGCGTCCGGCTGACCACGGGACCGGCCGCGGCGGCCGAAGCCCGCAGCCAGGTCCGGGCGGCCATCTGTACCTGGGAAATCCCTATCGACCCGGGCGTCGCGGTCCTGCTCACCAGCGAACTGGTGACCAATGCCATCAGGCACGAGCCGGGCGAGACCGTCATGCTTAGCATCAGCTGCTCCTACGGTCAGCTACGCGTTGAAGTCCACGACACGTCGTGCTCCATGCCGGTGCTGGTGGACGCCCCAGCCGATGCGGAGACCGGACGGGGCCTGATGCTGGTCGCCACCCTGTCGGCTCGGTGGGGTTCTTACCGCACCCCGGCGGGCAAGGCCGTGTACTTCACGCTCGCGTTCCAGCCGGATCGTTCCGAGGGCAACGGACACGGCCGGCCGGGGTGACACGTGGGGACGGTGAGCCGCGAACCCCCCGGCGGCTTACCGTCCCCACTGAACGCGCCTGCGATTCGGGCGGCGCGATCACCTCGACGCGATGGTGCGCAGGGCTGACTCACGGGCAATGTCAGTCCGCGAATGGACGTCGAGCTTCTTCAGGATGTGGGAGACGTGGGTCGCGACGGTCCGCCGGGATAGCAGCAGCCTGGCGGCGATCTCCGGGTTGGACAATCCCTCCTCCACGAATGCGGCGATCTTGATCTCGGTCGGCGTGAGGCTGTCCCAGCCACTCCGCGCCCGCCGGTGTTTGACGTGCGGCCCGCGCCGGATGCCGTGGGCGCGGAACGCGGCCTGGAGCCGGGCGACGTCCGCGGCAGCGCCGAGGGAGGTGTAGACCTCCACGGCCCGGGTGAATGCGGCCCGCGCCTGGTCGCGGTCACCGGTGCCGACGAACTCTTGAGCGGCGGCCTCGAGGGCCTTCGCCCTCGGTAGTGGCCTGCTGGCGTCGTCATACCGCTCCGCGGCCGCGAGCAGCCGGGGGGCGTCATGGTCCAGCAGGCCGCGGCAGTAGAGCGCGTTCGCCTGCCGATGCGGGATCTTCGATTCGGCGGCGAGCGCGGCGGCGTGGCCCGCGAGGGACTGTGCGGTGCCCAGGTCGCCGGTCTCGGTGGCGAGGCGGACGGCGTCGGCGAGCAGGTCCTCGATCTCCTGGATTTCTTCTGTATTGCCATCGAACCCATCGGTCAGCGCGGCGAGTGCCTCCGGCAGGGCGCCGTCCTGCTCACAGTCCAGGCTGCGGGCAAGTGCAACGGGCCAATAATCCGGTGCCCGATCCGCTTGGCGTGCGGAACGGCAGCAGCGAGGTGACGGCGCGCCGCGCCGATCTCGCCGCGATGGAAGCTGATCACGGCGGCGATGCCGAGGCCGCCGCAGGCCGCACCAGGTTCCTTCAGGTTCTCAGGCACGATCTCCACCTCGGCCAGTGCCTCGTCCCATCGCCCCGTTTCGAACAGCAACTGGCCTAGGGCGTCGTGCGCCTGAGCCAGCCGGAATGTCGTGCCGACCTGGTCAGCGAGGCGCCGTGCCTGCCCAGCCGCGGCGAAGGCCTGTTCGTACTGGTCGAGGCAGCCCAATGTCACCGCCTTGTTGATCTGTAGCAGCAGCCGCAGGTCGGTCAGCGCCGGATCGGTCTGGGTCACGGTCAGCGCCCGGTCGTACAGCGGCAGCGCGTCAGTCAGATGCCCCCGCACCGTGGCCACGAGCGCCAGAACATGCAATGCCCACCCCATGGCCCAGTTGTCGCCCACCTCCGACGCCGCCGCGAGCGCGCTGGTGGCGACCCGGCCCGCCTTTTCGAGCTCGCCGAGGTTGTTGTGCGTCCGCGCGGCGAGGACGAGCAGCCTGGCACGGTGCCGGGCCGAAATGCCGGGAGAGGCTAGCGCTTGGTCCAGCGTCGCCAGGGACTCCGCGGACAGGCCGGCCAGCATGCGGCACTGCGCCAGCGTCCAGTGCAGGTCCACGAGGAGATCAGGCTCAGTGGCATGCTCGAGCGCGCGGTTCACTACCTGCTCGGCCGCTACCCGGTCACCGATGCGGTAGAGGGCGTCGGCGAGCCGGCTGGCCAGCCAGCCGTGCTGGGCCGAGCCAGCTGGGGAACTGGCGATGGCCCGGGTGAGGAGTTCTGCCGCGACCCCGGGCGCCTGGCCGACCAGCGGGTCTGCGGTACGGGCCAGCCAGTTCAGCACCCACTCATCCATCGGCTCGATCGTGCCGCCAAGTCCGCCGACCGCCCGCAGCATCTGCCGGGCCACCCGGTCCGTCGGCGCACCCGCCTCCGCCAGGGCGCGCCCCGCATCGCGGTGCCAGGCGGCGCGCACCGGCGCCGGCATCTCGTCATACAGCGCGGCCCGGATCAGCGGATGCCGGAACCCGAGGCCGTTGCCGGACTCGGCCAGCACACCTGCGGCGCACGCCTCGTCAACCGCCGGGATCAGGTCAGCCACGCTGCGACCTAGCACGACCGCCAGATCAGGGACCGCGAAATCCATGCCGAGCAGGGCCGCCGCCCGTAGTACCTCGCGCACCGGCCCGGCAACAAAGCCGAGGCGGTCCGCTATGGCCGCTGACAGGGAGTTTGGCGCGGAACCGCTGGCCAGCTCGGCGGCGCCCGCATCGGTGATGGTCAGACTGGAGCCGCGGGCCAGCGCGGCGACAAGTTCAGTGACGTAGAGCGGGTTGCCTGCCGCCCCGTCCGCAAGCCGCAGCAGGTTGCCGTCCGGCTTGCCGCCGGCCAGGGCTGCTACCAGGTCGGCCACCGCCGTCCCGGTGAGCGCGGCGAGTTGGAGCCGGGCGGCGTCATCCACCACTCGCCGCAGCGCCAGCAGGTCATCCCGCTGGGGCACCGGGCGCATCATGCCGACCAGCAGCAGTGGCACCTGGCGCGCCGATCTGGCCAGCCGTCCCCACAAGGTGATGCTGGCCTGGTCGGCCCACTGCAGGTCGTCGACAACCAGGATGGTCGGCCGCGTAGCGCATTGCTCGGTGACCAGCGCCAGCAACTGCTCGGCCAGCGCCGCCGGCACGTCCGTGCCGCGGTCGGCGGCCATCTCGCCGCGCAAAAGCCGGACGATCGTGTTCCGCCGCGGATTCGTCGAGGGCTGGCGTACCCCCATCCCGTCCAGGAATGGCAGGAGCGGTAGCGCCTGACCCAGCTCGTCACCGGCACCCCAGAACACCTGGCAGCCGGCATCCGGCGCCCCGGCCAGCGCGGCCCGGACGAGCGCGGACTTGCCGATGCCCGGCTCGCCCTCGATGAGCACCGAACTGCCGCGCCCCAGGGATACCTCTATTAACAACCCGGTCAGCAGCGCCATCTCGCTGTCGCGGCCGATCAGCGTACCGGCCGGGGTCACCGGGGGCATGGAGCGAACTTTACTATCAGAACATCTATCGAACAAGTAGGCATTTTTCGGACATCAATTCGGCATCTAAACGACACCGCATGGGACTGATCATTGTCCCGTCTCCGCCCTGCGGTGCAAATTGCGTAGATCCTTGCGCTGCACGGACTTCTGACAATTTTTCGCACGAGGGCGCGACCATTGCGAACCAAAATTAAATAAAAAACGTGACGCAGATTTTAGTACTGAAAAGTCCAGAAAAAGGCTTAGTTTAGTGCATGAAATGGCCAAAAGCGGCAATAACTCCAACTGACTCAGCGGTGCGGTGCGGTGCGGGTCGACGAGGCCAGGTTGCACGCTGCTGAACTGTGCAACGCCTTGGAGGAGTCATGCGCATAAGGCGAGCCATCATCATTCCCGCTATCCTGACGCTCAGCGCGGCCGGATCAATTCTGGCTGGCTCGGCGGTACCCGCGGTGGCTGCGCAGGCGCCCAGTGCGCACGTGCAGGCAGCGGTCCCTTACATGATCCCCGGCTATGTGTATCACGGGTGAAGTATCTGCCGCACGGCTAGCGGCCTGTTGCCGATTCATCCATTCCGCAGCAGACCGGGCGTGTGATTGCCGTCAGACGTGAACATTTGCGGCGCAAATCGGAACTGGCCGCCAGGGCCTGGTCTCGGGTTCGGCTGAGCCGCTAACTCCAGGCGTGTCTCTTCACCGTCGTCCCTTGCGCCCTATAGCTATACAGAAGTCGCAGCGCCGGGTATGCTCTCGCGGCAGGAATTATCAAGACCGGCGGGACGTGGCATAGCAGTGGCCGGTCCGCGAATCAGCCACGCCAAGATGGCGACTGGGCCCGCCCCGGTAGTGGGCCCGGATCAGCGGCCGAGCCGTCGGTAGCGAGGCCGCTGCCTCGCAGATTGTCCAGGTCCCCCGCCCGGGAGATAACCGCCAATGGCCCGGGGCGACGCCGCCGACCTCACACGGTCCAAGCGAGGCGGCCTGGCTGCTTCCGTGGATCGCCGGAAGCGCACCGGTAAGGACTGGGGCCTTAGTTGCGATGCGGGAGCGCACGGTGTACTAAAGATTGCACAAATTGTTTCCGTGAAATCTGTGTGACCGTGGCCTTAGTCCGCCGCACGGCACCGAGGAGGAGGGTGCCCGATGACCACGCCAGGAAGCCCCACGGTGCGGCGGCGTCGGCTTGCCGCTGAACTGCGCGGGATCAGGGAGAGCCGGGGCAAGAGCGGAGAGGCCGTCGCCGCCGCGTTGAAATGGTCGCCCTCCAAGATCAGCCGGTACGAGCGGGCCAAGACCGGCTTGCGGCCACGGGAAGTTGAGAGGCTGCTCGACTACTACAAGATCGCCGGAGCCCGCCGCGAACTCCTTCTCGCGCTCGCCGAAGATGCGGCTCAGAAGGGATGGTGGGAGGAATTCGGCGAGAGCCTTTCCGATGGCTATCAGCAGTTCATCGGCCTCGAGTATGAGGCGACTTCTATGGCCATATGGCACGTTGATGTGGTTACTGGCCTACTTCAAACGGAAGCTTATGCCAGACACATAATCAGCAGCTATAGCCGGGTCGAGCCAGTCGCGCCGGGTATGATCGGGCGATTGGTCAGGGTCCGGATGCAGCGCCAGCAGGTGCTGAATCGCGAAGAGCTCCAGCTGTCGGTCGTGCTCGATGAATCGGTCCTGAAGCGCCGGATCGGTGATGACTCGGTGATGTATGAGCAGCTTCAGCGGCTCGTCCAAGAGGCTGACCGGCCAAACCGAACGTTGCAGATTCTTCCCCTTGATGCGCAGCACACGGTCTTTGGGGAGTCTTTTGTCATTTTCGGATTCGGGGCAGATAGTGATGCGATGCTCCAAGATGTGGTGAGCACTGAGCATCTGCAGAGCGGCTTCACCTTGGAGGGGGAGAGGGAGACGTATCTGCACCGGATCGCATTTGAGATGCTCGCCGGAGCGGCGCTCGACCCCGCGGCGTCTAGGGCCCTCATACTCGAGACCGCCGAGTCGCATTGGGCGGGCCCATCAGCACGCTAATGCGTAGCTGACCACGTCGTTTATCCCATCGTTTACCCTCCAACGCCCGCAGCCATGGCCGTCCGGCATGGCCGTCCTGCCCTGCCTGAGGGACACGAAGCCTGCCCCCTAGCCGGAACCAACCAGCGGCGCTGTTGGTCTGCGTGTGCAGCCATGTCTGCGCCCGTTTGAGGTTTGCGGTGCACTCTGGGGAGAACAGAGACTTACTGAGCCATAGTGTTTGCTGTGGTGAGTGTGACGGCCGGTGCGACTGATGTCTGCTAATCTCAGAATTGAGTGACTACATTAAGTAATATCATGGATACACTTCGTAGTCACATGATCAATATAAAACACAGCAATCAGTGAGGTAGCAACGTGGAAAGATCTACGTTCGGAAATCCGTCCGAAAGGCCCGGTTCAGGACCTGACTGGGTTAAGAGCTCTCTGAGTTTCTCCAACGGCAACTGCGTCGAAGTGGCGAACCTGCCCGATCGCGCGATCGGTCTTCGCAACAGCAGGGACCCTGAAGGACCGGTTCTGCGATTTACGCCAGACGAATGGCATGCGTTTCTCGGAGGTGCGCGTAACGGAGAATTCGACAGCTTTGGCAGGTAGTGACCGCACAAGCAAAGCGCTGTAGCGCCCTGCTCGTGATAGCTGTCGATTCAGAAAAAGAGCGGAGGGCCCCCGCTTAGTCCAGGGGGGCCCTCCGCTTTTGGATTCGTGAGGCTCCCCGAGACGGTCAGCCATCCCGCGAGGAGGCCTGGGCCCTCATGCAGCGGTTCGTCGAGGGTCACGACCGCGGGCGGGCTCGCCGAGGCGCTGGGATTCCGCTTGGCAGCGGCCGTGGAAAGGTCCTCTTCCAGCCCCGCGCGGCCGGTGACCCTTGGCCAACTCGCGGAGACCGACGGGGACTGGGGCTTCAGACATACGTCAGCTGACGGATGTCTTGCCATGCAACTTGCATGAGACTTGCCCTGCAAGTAATGGCGTGATCCGGTGTGCGACAGGTGAGCGGATCCTCCGGCCGCAGGTCAGCGTGCCGGGATCGGCCAGCTGGCGGTGATGGCGGAGAGAGGCGGGACCGTTGGACGTTGCCCGGCTGCGGGACAGCTTCGCCCAGGTCGCGGTGCACGGTGACGAGCTACCACTGTTCTTCTACTCCGACCTGTTCCTCAAGCATCCGGAGGTACGGGACATGTTCCCCGTCTCGATGGCGGCCCAGCGCAGCCACCTCGTCGACGCCCTGGTGAAGATCGTTTCCCAGGTAGACAGCGTCGATGATCTGACCGCGTTCCTTCAGGGGCTGGGCCGTGATCATCGGAAGTTCGGGGCTGTCGCCGACCACTATGACGCTGTAGGCGCCAGTCTGCTGGCGACCCTGGAACATTTCTCCGGGCCGGCCTGGACGCCGGAGCTGGCCGCCGACTGGAAGGCGGCCTACGAGCTCATCGGCTCCGTCATGACCGCGGCGGCGAGCGAGGACGAGCAACTGCGGCCGCCATGGTGGCGGGGCACGGTCGTGGCCCACGAGCGGAGGTCGTTCGATGTCTCCGTGCTGTTCGTCCAGCCGGAGCCGGCAATGGACTACCTGCCGGGCCAGTCCGTGGCGATCGAGTCCCCCAGCCGCCCACGGCTATGGCGCTACTACTCCATGGCGAACGCACCGCGTCAGGACGGGCTGCTGGAGTTCCATATCCGGCTGATCAACGGCGGCGCGGTGAGCATGGCGCTTACCAGCAGGACGGTCGCTGGCACCGAACTCAGGCTGGGACCTCCCGTCGGGGTCCTTACGCTGAGTCAGCCCGTCTCCGGCCGGGACCTCTTGCTCGTGGCGGGAAGTACCGGACTGGCCCCGCTGAAAGCCATTCTCGACCAGGTGGCCACGCTGCCGCAGCCGCCGAACGTGCACCTGTTCTTCGGCGCGCGGACCGCTGACGGACTCTATGACCTGGACAGCCTGGAGAAGATGGCCGCCCAGTACTCGTGGCTGACCATCACGCCAGCCGTGTCGGCCGACCCCAGGTTCGCCGGCGAGACCGGCAGCCTCGCGGATGTAGTGGCCCGGCACGGCGATTGGTCAGGGCACGAGGCCTACCTGGCCGGCCCAACCAAGATGGTCCAGGATGCTGCCGCTCGGCTGGCCTCAGCGGGCGTGGCGCAGGATCAGATACACATCGAGGATTTCGGGTGGAGCGAGCCTTGACCACAGCATGGTTCGACGAGCAGAGCAGGATGACTCCGGAAGAGCTGCAGACCGTGACGTTTCCTACGTCGCGGCTGGGGCGGCGTGGCTTCGAGGAGGGCCCGTCCGGGAGTTCCTGAGCGCGGTGCACACCGAGTTCGTGCGCCTGGTGAACGAACGGACGTCTCTGTGGCAGGAAGTTCAGCGGCTCCGCCGCCGGATCATCGCCGGAGAGGCCGACGGTGATTCGCAGACGGTGCTGTTCGGTAAGGCAGACGCGCACATACACGCAGTGCGGATACTGTCAACCGCGCAGGTCACCGCCGACCGGTACGTGGCCGATGCCCAGGATTACAGCAGTCGGCTAACCGAGGAGGCCAGGCTGCGCCGCGATGAGATCATGCAGGACGCCCAGCAGTACTCCGACATGCTCCTGGAAGATGCCCACACCAAGGCCCGGGAGGCAGCGGTTTCAGCGCTGAACGCTGGCGGCGGCGCCGCAGTCCGACGAACAGCAGCGGGCCGCGCAGGCGGAACTGGCGTATCTGCGCACCTACAGTGACGTCTACCGTGCGCACCTTCGCGCTTACACCGAGGGAATCCTGCGCGGCATCGAGGAGTGGGAGCGCAAGGAAGCAGCCTCACTCCAGGAAGCAGCACAAGGCGTGCCAATTAACGGGGCACGGGCGATTGATGGCAACGCATATCCGCACCATTAAAAGGGTGAGGGCAACGGTACGGCCGGGCATGCCCGGCCGTCCCGTCTTTCTGCGGCTGCACGCGTAGCCGAAGACGCATAGATCCTGAGCGTAATACCGGGATCAGTACATCCAGGGATTGCTGTGACTGTAGCTTGTCAGGTAAGCGCTGGCTCCGACGACTAATGTTACCCGCCGTATGAGGGGCGCTTGCATGGTCGCCGGTGCCGTGGCCCGACGTTGCCGCGACTTCGGCACCGAGGCCGCCGAGCACGAGAGCCAGAATTAGAATCCCGCGCGCCGCCCGGCCCGGCGGATCGGTTCGCGTTGCTCCCATTGAGTTCTCGGCCGGACCGATTCGCGCCTGCATAATGACAGGCAGTATCCACTGATGAGTCTTCATCGGGGCGATCCCCTTATCGGTAACTTAGATAACGAGGTCTGCGCAGAGTCTCTAAGAGAGAAACTACAGCATTATCCACCTCGCGATGCGCCATTCGGTGAATTCACAGGACAATTTTGTCCGGCAGGCTTGGTGTCGTCCGCGAGTCCGCGCATGACCGTATGTGCTCACGCCGTACAGATCACTGAGATGATCTCAGCGGAATGGGTTCGGACAGCCGGACACGCGGACGATCCGGACTGCCTGCAGGTGGGCGTGGAGGGTCCAAGTGATCGGTCAGGCCATGAAATTGCGGTGAAAGTTGCGTCGCAAGCCAGCGCCAGAGGCGTCACTATTTTCCTGTTCCGCTAATTCTCTCTGGATACGGGTGGGGAATGCGTAGAACGGGTATCAGCGGAACGGAATGCTTCGGCGCATCCCGTTCGGGTATCAGCTGCGACCTGTCCACAGGCGGTAGAAGATGCAAGGCGATCATGGAATTCCGGGCCCTCGGACCGATTGAGCTCTGGTCGGCTGGACGGCGACACGATCTTGGGCACGCCAGGGCGCGAACTATCCTGGCCATGCTCCTGCTGACGCCGCGCGCGCTAGTCCCGGTAGAGACTCTCATTGACCGGCTGTGGGATACGCGGCCCCCGCCAAAGGCCAGGGACAGCCTTTCGGTCTACGTCGCCAGGCTCCGGGCGTCACTCCGGCAGGCCGTGGGAGACAGCGTTCAGCTGGTGGGGCGGGCGCAGGGCTACACGCTCGAAGTCGATCCCGAGGCGGTCGACGTGCATCAGTTCCGCCGGCTGCGCCGGCAGGCGGATGCCCTGGCCGCAAGCGGCGACTACGAACAGGCAGCCGGGCTGCTGCGCGAGGCGGACACGCTCTGGCGCGGCCCGGCGCTGGCCGGGATCCGCGGCGACTGGGTAGCGCGGATGCGGGACGCTCTTGAGGAGGAGCGCCGGGCGGCCGTTCTCGAACGAGCCGGGTACGAGCTGGAGCTTGGCCGGCACGCCGATCTGGTCGGTGAGCTTCGCCGTCTGCTGGTTCAGTACCCAACGGACGAAACGCTCGTCGCCCACCAGATGACCGCTCTTTGCCGGAGCGGAAGGCCAGCCGACGCACTGAGTCTCTACCGGGAAACCCGCAGCCGCCTGGTTGAGGAGCAGGGCACAGAACCGGGGCCGATGCTGTCCGAGCTTCATCAGCGCATCCTGGGCCGCGACCCCGGGCTGGCCGTCAGGGCCTCCGGCCGGCGCTCGGCCTGGGCGGCACCGCCAGACACCCTTCCGCCCGAGACGGCGGAATTCGTGGGCCGCGGCAAAGAACTCGGGCTGCTCACTGGGGAGCACGGCAACATCCCCGGGATCGCCATCATCGAGGGCATGCCGGGCGTGGGAAAGACCGCGCTGGCGGTCCGCGCGGCCCGCCTGGTCTCCGGGCAGTACCCGGACGGGACGCTCTACCTCAACCTTCATTCCCACGATCCCGGGAGCCCTTCGCTCGACCCGGCCGAGGCGCTGCACCGCCTGCTCCAGATGCTGTCCGTGCCGGCCGCGCAGATACCGGAGACCATCGGCGAGCGCACCGCGCTGTGGCGGGCCCACCTGAGCCGCCGTCGCGCCGTCGTGATACTGGACGACGCGGCCGGGCATGACCAGATCGGCCCGCTCCTGCCGGTGACGAGCCGGTGCCTGATCTTGATCACCACCCGGCGAAGGCTCCCCGACTTCGGCGGCGCCCGTTCGCTGACGCTCGACGTACTGTCGGTCGACGAGGCCATCACGTTGTTCCGGCGGATCATCGGCGAGAGCCGGGCCGCGGACGCGGATCAGATCGCGGCGGCGGTGGAACTGTGCGGGCGGCTGCCGCTCGCGATCCAGCTCACCGCCGGCCGGGTCGCGCAGAACGGCCCGCCGAGTCTCAGCGGCCTGATCGACGAACTGTCGCAGTCCCCAGCGTGGCTGGGTGAGGCCGGCGCGGCGGGCCCGGAGGTGATAGCCGCCTTCGATCTGTCCTACGGTGCACTGGAGCCCGACCATCAGCGGCTGTTCCGGCGGCTGGGCATCAGTCCGTGCGCTTCCTTCAGCCTGCCGGCCGCGGCCGCCCTGGGCGGCTGCACCCTCGCCGAGGCGGAGAAGGCGCTCGCCGCCCTGCTCGACTATCACTTGGTGGCGCGGGCCTCCGACGGTCAGTTCCGCTTCCACGACCTCATCGGCGGCTATGCGGCCACGCGCGCCACGCGTGATGACCCCGAGGCTGAGCAGAGGCAGGCCGTGAGCAGGCTCCTTGACTACTACCTGCACACCGCCGACCTGGCCGACCGGGTCCTCCACCCGTTCCGGCGCCGGGCTCCCGTGCCGGTTACCCAGCTGCCGGCCGACAGCCCGGCCCTGGGCACGCAGGAAGACGCAACAGGCTGGCTGGAATCGGAGTGGCGCAACATCCTGCAGGCCGCGCGCTACGCGGGCCGGCATGAGTGGAAGCAGAAGTGCGCCGACCTCATCTACCTGCTGGCTGACTTCATGGAAATCACGGCGTACTGGGACGAGGCGGCCGCAGCCCACGCCCTTGCCCTGCAGGCCAGCCGGGATATTGCTGATCCGGCCAGGATCGCGCAGGCGTCGCTGGCGCTCAGCGCGGTGTGCCAGCAGACCGGGCAGCACGAGGCGGCGATTCCCCTGGCCGAGGAAGCCGCGACGATTTACCGGTTGCTGGCCGACCGGAGAGGCGAGGCCGAGTCCCTCGACCAGGTTGGCCTGGCCCACCAGCGCACAGCCCGCTCCCGTGAGGCACTCGCCTATTTCTCCGAAGCTCGGATTCTGTACCACGCCGCCGCGGACCCGCGCGGCGTGGCCGATACCTTGAGCCATTCCGGGATCGCCTGCTGGCATCTGGGGCGTTACCCCGAGGCAAATGCTCACATGCGTGACGCGCTTTCGCTCTACCGTGACGCCGGCGACCGGCGCGGGGAAGCGAAGGTGCTCAACAACCTGGGCCGGGTCCATCTGTACAACGGGTTCCATAGGGACGCGCTCGACGCCTACCAGGAGTCTCTGCAGATATTCCGTGAAATAGGCGGACCGCAGAACGAGGCGATCCTGCACCAGAACATTGGCAGTGTCCACCGTTACAAGGGCAGCTACGAGGAAGCGCTTGCTGCCTGCCGGCAGGCGCTCGCGATATACCGCGATATAGGCGACCTTCCGGATGAAGCCGAGGTGCTCAATGACATCGGCGCCATTTACCAGAGCGCGGCATGTTACGACGAGGCACTTATTCATCACCAGAGAGCGCGGTCGATCGCCGAGGATATTGGGAGCCTGTCCCAGCAGTTGATCGCACTTCGCATGATTGCCGATATACATCGCGGATCGAGCCGGCCCGGCGAGGCACTTGAGCATTACCACGCCGCTCTCAGGTTGTCGAGAGAGATCGGCGACCCATACGAGGAAGGCAAGATCCTCGAAGGAATCGCGGAAGCGACGCTCAGCACGCAGCGATTCGATGCGGCGCGAATTGCCTTGAGGCAGGCGCTGGACATCTTCGAACGGCTCGGCGTGCCCGAGGCAGAGTCAGCGCGGATACGGATAGAGACCATGGGCCCCGCCTTTGCCGTCCGCATGTCCTAGCCCGGCGTACCGCCGCCCGCCCCCGCTTGACGCCATGACCTGGGGTGCAAGGTAAGTGTCAAGGCAAGGGCAAGACGACCGTCCAGGCTGGTAGCACACGATGTTGCTGCAGTCCCCGGTAGCCGGAGGTCGCTGACCGCCCGCTATCGAGGGGCGCAGCGACTCGACGCTACCCGGGAGGTCTTCGTGGCTGGGTGGACATTGCCGGGCTATGGCCCGTCTGCTCCTGACCGCCTGCTGGTCAGCGCCGAGCAGTTCATCACGCTGTTCCACAGGGAGAATGGCCTGGGGGCGCCCGACCAGCGGATCTGGCAGGTTCGCCGCGAGATCGAGGCGTCGGGCACTTACTGGCACACTCCGGCTGAGCTGGCCTTTGGTGCGCGTGTTGCCTGGCGGAACAGCTCGCGATGTATCGGGCGGCTGTACTGGCGGAGCCTGCGGGTGCGGGACCGCCGCGAGGTCACTGCGGCACCGGACATCGCCGCCGAGTCGGTGACGCACCTTCGCGAGGCGACCAACGGCGGGAAGATCCGGCCGATGATCACCGTGTTCGCGCCGGACCTGCCGGACCGGCCCGGGCCGCGGATCCTCAACTCCCAGCTGGTCCGGTATGCGGGCTACGACATCGTCGGCGGCGGCGTCATCGGGGACCCGGCCAACGCCGACCTCACCCGGCTCGCCCGCGATCTGGGCTGGCCAGGCGGCCAGCCGGGCGGCCGGTTCGACATACTTCCTCTGCTCGTGCAGGAAACCGGCGCGCCGGTCACAATGCACGAGGTGCCTGCCGACGCAGTACTCGAGGTAAGCATCGAACATCCGGAGTTTCGCTGGTTCGCCAACCTCGGGCTGCGGTGGTACGCCGTGCCGGTAATCAGCGACATGTACCTGGACATCGGCGGCGTCTGTTACCCCGCCGCGCCATTCAATGGCTGGTATATGGGCACGGAGATCGGATCGCGTGACCTTGGCGACAGCGGCCGTTACGGGCAACTGCCGGTGATCGCCGCCCACATGGGCCTTTCCACGGCCAACGACCGGAACCTGTGGAAAGACAAGGCAATGACCGAGCTCAACCTCGCGGTCCTTCATTCGTTCGGCGCCGCCGGCGTCGCGATCACCGACCACCACACCGAGTCGGTCCGCTTTCTCCAGCACGTAGAGCGGGAAGAACGGCACGGCCGGGTGTGCCCGGCCGACTGGACCTGGATCGTGCCGCCCGCCGCATCCTGCACGACCCCGGTCTTCCACCGCTACTACCAGGATTTTGACCAAACGCCGAACTTCTACCGCCACCCGGCGCCTGCCCAGCGGACATCGGCCAGCTTCCATGACCTTCCCCAGCCCGTCGATGACATGGCTGCGCTGTGCCGCCATCGAAACGGGGAACATGTCCCGCACCTCCGGATGCTTGAGGAACAGGTCGCAGTAGAAGAACAGACGCCGTTAGTTGCAGGGCAAGTCTCATGCAAGTTGCATGGCGAGACATCCGTCAGCTGACGGATGCCGGAGCGGATGCCGGCCATCCTCGGCCCGGTGGCGAGATCCTGGCGGCCGAACGCCTGCTCCGGCTGGACATGAACCGCAGATGTCTCCCGCCCGCCCGACCTGCCACTGGAACCCGCGGCCGCTCGCGTGCGGGGTCAGTGAACGGAGATGGCCTGGTTGAGGAGCTTTTCGATGATGGCGTCCTGGATCTGGTAGCGGATGACCCGGCCGTCGCGCTGGGTGGTGACGGTGCCGCTGGCGCGCAGGTACCGGAGGGTCTGGGAGACGGTGGCGTCGCTGAGGCCGGCGGCGACGGCGAGGTCGGAGACGCTGATCGGGCCGGCGGCCTTGATGGCGAGCAGCAGGCGCAGCCGGGTGGGATCGGCGAGCAGGGCGAACCGCCGGGCCCAGGCCGTAACCTCGGCTGGGTCGCCGGTGCCTTCGATGGCTTCGCAGACCTTCTCCGGGTCGATGATCCGGCGGCCGGCCTGTTCGGCGGGAACCAGGTGCATGCGGACAGTCTGCCAGAAGATGGGCTACTCATCTGATTAGCTGATCAGCCTTGACCGGTGTCCGGGGCCTGCTGTACGTTCCGTTGTGCCCCGGGCGGAGTCCGGGGCGGCGCTCAGCGCAGCGAAGTCCGGTGAGAGCCCGGCGCTGTCCCGCAACGGTAAAGCCCCTTCATGGGGACGAGCCCGGTCGCCTGCCTGTGCGCCGACGTGACCAGCCCTCGGAGGAAGGGCGGCTCGTCCGGCGCCTGGCCGCCGGGCCGCCTCTTCTCCCGCCCGGAGGAGGCACCGTTGGCGACCCGGACCGCGCAGCCAGAGGCGAACACCAGCAAACTGACCAGGGGCGAGCGAGGGCGGCTCAGCGCAATGAGCCTTGTCGTCCTGGCGCTCAACCCCGGGGGCTGGGGCATCTTCGCCTTCGCCGTCGCGCCGCACCATTTCCAGTTCCGGGGCCTGGGGCTGGGCCTGGGCGTGGCGCTGACCGCGTGGACGCTGGGCGCGCGGCATGCGTTCGACGCCGATCACATCTCGGCGATCGACAACACCACCCGCAAGCTGATGGCCGACGGCCAGCGGCCGTTGGGGACCGGGTTCTTCTTCGCCCTCGGGCATTCCTCCCTCATCATGGTCGCCGGGGCCGGGCTGGCCATCGCCGCCCGGGCGGTCTTCGGCGCGATGGTTGACCCGAACTCCGGGTATCAGACGCTCGGCGGGGTCATCGGCACCTCGCTCGCGGCGACGTTCCTGTACCTGATCGCCGTGCTTAATCTCGTGGTCCTGGCCGGCATCCTCAAGGTCTTCCGGGGAATGCGCCAGGGCGAGTTCGACGAGGAAGAACTCGAGCGCCAGCTCCAGGCCCGGGGCCTGATGTGGCGGTTCTTCGGCCGGTTCATGCGCGCCATCACCAAGACCTGGCACATGTTCTTCGTCGGGGCCATCTTCGGCCTCGGCTTCGACACCGCCACCGAGGTGCTCCTCCTCGCCGCGACCGCCGCCGCCGCGACCCAGGGCCTGCCGTGGTACGCGGTGCTGTCGCTGCCGCTGCTGTTCGCCGGGGGGATGACCTTGTTCGACACCGCCGACGGGTGCTTCATGAACTTCGCCTACGGGTGGGCGTTCGCCCGCCCGGTCCGGAAGGTCTACTACAACCTGGTCATCACCGGCCTCTCCATCGCGGTGGCGTTCCTCATCGGCACGATCGAGATCTTCGGCCTGCTGCCCGGTGAGCTGCATATCCGCGGCGGGTTCTGGGACTTCATGGCGAACTTCAACATCAACAAGGCCGGGTTCGCGATCGCCGGGCTGTTCGTCGTCGTCTGGGCCATCGCCATCGCCTACTGGCGGCTCGCCAACGTCGAGACCAGATGGGCCACCCGGGCAGGATCACCGGCGTCAACCGGTAGCGCTCCTGCCGACCCCGCCGGGCCAGCCACACCGTGACCGCGCACCACCGTCCGGGTAGCTCGCTCGCGGCCAGGGGCGATATCCGGCACGATGTCTGACACCCGGTGGTATCGTCCGCGTTATCCGGCCATTCCGGGGCAGGAGGCGGTCGTGGACAGGTCACCGCCGGGCGGAGCGGACGGGCGGCGTCCGTGGCTGCCGCCCGCTGAGATGACGTTCACAATGGGCGATCTGCCGGAGGTCCGCCGGTTCACTGAAGAGTGGGCCTGGCAGGCCGGTATGTCGGCGGCCGGCGCCACGGACTTCGTCATCGCGGTCAATGAGATCGCGGCGAACGCGGTGCGGCATGGGTCGCCGCAGGCCGCACTGCGGTTGCAGGTGGCCGCGGACTCGCTGACCGCCGAGATCAGCGACAACGGTCGCTGGCGGCTGGCCATGCCACCGGCGCCCGCGGACGACGGCGGCCGTGCCGCGGGCGGCTGGATGGGCCTGAGGATCGCGCGGCTGGCCTGCGATGAGGTCCAGATCACCCTCGGCGCCGGCGGCACCGTTGTGCTGCTGCGGATGCCCGTTACCTGACCCCGGAGGGGGCCACCGGCGGGCTTGCACGGGCGGCGGCAGGATGATAATTATCTTCTCGGAATCGGCGGTGCGTGGTGCCGCCATGGGTCCGGAGGCGTGGCCCGGCTTACCTCGGCGTTGACTGGCGGAGGGGCTGTGGCTGGATTTTGTCCCGTGCGATGGGCGGGCCATTCGGCGATCATCACGCTGCCGGCTGAGATTGACATCAACAATGCTGGCCAGGTCAGCGACGAACTGCTCCGGGTCCTCGATGAGGGCGCGCAGTTGCTGGTCGTGGACATGATCCGGACGACGTTCTGCGCATCGGACGGCGTGCACGCTATGCTGCGCGCCCACCAGCGCGCCGCGGCCATGCCGGTGACGCTGCGGCTGGCGGTGGGCGGCCATGCGGTACGGCGGGTGCTTGAACTTACCGGAGCAGATCAGGTGATCGACACCTACCCGAGCCTGGATGCGGCGCTGGCCGGTACGCCCGCACGGTGTGACGGCGCGGGCCCGCGGGCCATTGAAGGCGCCGCTGGCCCGGGCCAGCAGGCGGGGCTGGCCGCGGGTGAGTAGGGCCCAGGTTCTGCGGGAGAAGGAGTCCCTGCGCCGGGGGCCTATTCTTCGAACGGCGCCGGCTCGGGTGGCGCGCCGCTGATGCTGGTGACAACGTCCCGGGCGATCTCGCGCAGCTTGACGTTGCGGTTGTGCGAAGCGGCCCGCAAGATAGCGAACGCCTGCGCGGCCGGGCACCGTTCCTGCGCCATGATGATCCCGATCGCCTGATCGATCACCGAGCGGGAAGCAAGCGCGGCGCGAAGCTGGTCGGTCAGGGCAGCGTAGGAGGCCTGCCGTTCGGCCAGGGCCAGCGCGCCGGCCGCGCCGCGGCGAACGTCTCGGCCCGGCGCGTCTCGGCGGCGCCGAACGTGTGCGGTGCCGGTGGTAGAGGTTCAGCGCGCCCCTGATCCCGTCCGCGGCCAGCGGCATCGACAGGCTGGACCGGATCCCGCTGGCCGCGGCCCGGACCGCGAACCCGCCCCACCGTGTTTCCCCGGCCATGTCTTCGATCAGCACCTGCTGCCCGGTCCGCATGGCCTGCAGGCACGGCCCCTGGTCCAGGCCGTACTGCGCCTCATCCGCCTGCGCGGCGCGCGAATCGCTGGCCGCCAGCGTCAGCGGCCGCCCGTTGGGCTGCAGCGTGATCCCGCACGACAGGCCGCTGGCCACCGTCCGGGCCGACAGCACCGCCAGTTCCTGAAGGAATTCCTCTATTCCCCGGGTCGCCAGCAGCAGATCCTGTAGTTCGGTGATGCTGGCCGCGACATCATCGCGGCCCGGGTCCTCCGGGGCCATCGCATGCGCCTGTCCCAGTGGCCCGCACCAGCGGGCCACCGCGCTCATCTACTTCCGCGACGACCCGTCACGTGGCCTGGCAGGCTCGGTATATCCCGAAGGCAGTCACCCCTTACCTTCCACCCCGGGACCAGATGGCCAAACCCGTCAGGTGGCTGCCACGTCGGCGGCGAAAAACAGCCCGACCTCCCGGCGGGTGAACATTCCCGCGAGCTGTGCGGTGCCCTCGAACGGCAGGTCAGCGGCGAGCCAGTCGCCTAGCTGCCAGCAAGCTCCGGCACGAACTGCGCCGCATTGAGCGTGCCAACGCCGGTCACCAGATCGTAGCCGGGCTGGGCGGAGTAACCCTGGACCGTGGAGGTGGTCGCCGGGTTGCCCTGTGTGAAGGAGACCGTGTTGTTGCCCGAGGTCACGTCCACCAGGCCGGGGGCGTGGCGGGCGAGCATCGAGTACAGCTTCGGGTTGACCAGGCCGAGCGGGTGGCCCGCGACCTGGGCGGCCTGCGCCACGACGCCGGCGAACAGCGGGGTCGCCCTTGGAGGTGCCGCAGGTGAGGTGCCAGCCGGGCGCGATGCCCGGGTAGCTGAGGTACAAGTTGACCGCGCCGTTGCAGGAACCGCTCATCGAGATGTCCGGAACGGCGCGCGGCAAGTACGTGGCCCCCGGCTTGCCGATGGCCGACGCGATGGTCCCGGCGATGCTGCGGTAGGCGGGCAGCTTGAAGAACTCGGACACGCCGCCGCGCTGGCCACCGGGTTCGGCCCGGCGTTACCGAACCAGAACTGGCGTCGAGATGGGCGGCACGCAGCGGCTGGAGCTGGGCGTAGCTGGTGAAACCCTCCTGGGTCGCCGAGAAGGACTGGCTGATGACGGTGACCTTGCCAGTGATCCCGAACTGCGCCGGGTGGTCGAGCACGGCCTGCTCGGACTGGACGATGCTCGGGAAGCCGGTGACGCCCTGGGTCTCGGCGACCGGCGTCTCAGCGAGCACGATGTTCGCGCCAGGCGCCATCGTGTGCGCGTACTCGACGTCCAGCCCCGTCTCAGCCCCCCAGCTGGTCATGGCGGCGTTGTTCGGTACCCACGGCGGCGGCGGGCCGGGTGGTGATCTTGAACGACGGCGGGTCCGGGTAGCCGAACGCCTTACGTCCCTGTCTTCCCGCTTCAGAGTCCCACCCCTGCGACCTGGGCGGCTGTCACTGGCTGTCGGCGAACGGGCAGATAGCGGGTGAAACTAAAGCGCATCCCCCGCCCGCGGCACGCCTCATCCGGCCCGCGTGAACCGGACTTACCGTCCGGGTGATAACGGGCGACCATAGTTCACGCAACCCCGAGCCCCGGGAGCATGCCATAAACGTGAGAAATCCGCTGTACGCCGGGAAACCGCCCGATGAGGCCCGAGCGACGCGGTACTGATCGAACGCGATCGGCAACGGCGTGGCACGGATCTAGGCAATGGCCGGGCGGTCCGCCTCAGACTTACGACAACACCGCGCGAGGTCGCCTCGGCGCAGTTCACCAGCGGCCGGTGAACGCACCGGTCGCTACGGAAGGGGCGGCGCGCCACGGCGACGGTGGCGCGCCGCGCTGTCACCGGCTGTAGTCTCCCACCGGCTAGTCTTCTTCCGCAGTCACCGAGGCGTCCTGCTGCTGGTTAGTCGTCTTCTCAATGAGGCTGAAGCGCCTGGTTGCCCCGGCCGGGTGGCGGGCAATAATCTTCCTGGTTGACATGGCATTCTCCTTCGGGAGGCTCGATGCTTATCCGGAAATCTACCCGCAGCGCAGCTTATCTGGGTATCCCGGCGGCCTGCGCCGCAGGCTCGCCCCATTCCGCGATGGCCGGGAACGCGGCCGCGGCGAGAGCTGTGAGTGAGAGCTGTGAAACGGCGTTCGGCTGGAAGGTATTGGTTTGGCCTCAGTGCCAGCGGAAATGGTCTCGGTAACCGGTCCGCGGGCCGACGACGCTTTCGGGGAGATGCTCCTGGACGAGCTGCTGGCCGGGCGGTCACCGAGATCGTCGAGCGAGACGACGGATACATGCACGAGGATGCCGGCGTTCCGCTATTTCGCGGCCCGGCCGACTGGGCGCCGTTCGAGCGCAAGCCTGGATCTGGCGGGCGGCCAGGTGGTCGACGTCGGGTGCGGCGCTGGGGCCGGTTCGCGCTGGCGTCGCAGGAGCGGGGCTACGCGGTCACGGCGCTGGACAACTCTCCCGGCGCCGTAGAGGTCTCCGCCGCAGGGGAGTGCGTGACGCCGTGCTGGCCAGCGCGCAGGACCGGCCGGGCCGACCGCGGGCCGCCCGGGGCCTACGACACGTTCCTGTTGATGGGCGAGAACCTGGGCCTGCTCGGGGACCCCGGCGAGCAGGCCGCCGCCTTCCTGGCCGGGCTCGCCGCGGCCGCCAGCCCGGCCAGGCCCGGATCATCGGTCACGGGGCCAACCCGTCCACGACGGTGATCCAGTCCATGTCCGCTACCGGGAGCGTAACCACGAACCGGGGCGCACGGGGGGCAGATGACCGTCCGGGTCCGGTACCTCGACCTGGCCACCGAGTGGTTTCCGCTACCTGCTCTGCTCCCCCGCGGAGCTAGCCGGGCTCACCGCCGGCACACCCTGGAACTCACCGAGGTGCAGCACGCGGACCAGGTGAATTACCTGGCTGTGCTGGCTCGTCAGAGCCGGTAGGCGTCTGGGCGCGGGCCGGCTGAGGCCTGCAGCATCCAGCCGACCAGGCCGAGGGCGCCCAGCACGCCCGCGCCGGCGAGCGCGAACGTGTCCCGCGGCCCCAAGGCCACGATGACCGGCGTGGCGGCCGGCGATGATCTGGCCCGGCGTACAGCGCGCCGTACACGGTGCCGAACACCATGCCGAGCCGCTCATCCGGCGCTGACTGCTGCAGCAGCGTGTCCACCGCGACACCCTCCATGCCGTTCGCCGCGCCCGCGGCGAACTGGGCCCCGATCCCAGCCCCCAGGCCAGGGGCCAGGCCGGTGGCCAATGTCCCCCCGCTGAACAGACCCTCGCACGCCGAGCAGCAGCGCCCGCGGGGCCAGCCGCCGACGGACGGTCGGCAGCGCGAGTGGCGCGCCCACCATGCCGATGCTGAACGCGCTGACCAGCCACGCATATCCGGCCGCGCTGGCATGGAATTCCTGGCGGGCCAGGAAGATCAGTGCCGCGTTACCAAGCGAGGCGAATGCCACGCTGGGCAGCAGCATGATCGCGAGGGCACGGGCCACCGGGTTGCGCCAGACGTCCCTCAGGCCGGCTTTCGCCTGGCCGAGCAGCGTCATGGGACGACGCGGGCCGCCGCCGGCGACGGCGGCAGGGGCTCCGGTACCGCGGCGCAGGCCCGGGATCCCCAGCGTGAGCAGCGCGGAGAACAGGAACGTTGCGGCATTCACCAGCAGCGCCAAGCCCGGGCCGCGAAGGGTGAGCAGGAGCCCGCCGATAGCCGGGCCCAGCGCAAGAGCCGCGTTCGACCCGGTGGCCAGCAGCGCGTTCGCGCTGGCCAGGTTGTCCCGATCGGCGATCAGCGGGATGTTTCCCCGGCCAGCGGGCAGGTAGGCGGTAGCGAACAGGGCGGCGACCAAGACGGTGAGCACCACGCCGGGCCACCAGCGGACCCAGGCTAGCCCGGCGAACAGGAGCGCCTGCGCGAGGTCACAGGACACCATCAGCTGCCGGTTATCCGCCCGGTCAGCGATAGCGCCCGCCAGCGGGCCGAGCAGCCGGGGGACGGGTGAAAGCCAGCAGCAGCATGCTGACTCCGGCGGCACCACCGCCGAGCCGGTAGATCAGCACGGTCAGCGCGACCCGGGCGGCCTGGGTGCCCGCCAGCGAGAAAGTGCGGGCCACCCAGAGCAGCCGGAAGCCACGATTGCGGAGCAGCAAGGTCTGGGCCACGGCACCTCGACTCAGCCTGCGCGATCCGTGCCCGCGTAATGCGTGCCCGGTGCTCCGGCCATTAAATCGGCATTCGGCGGGTGGCGCGGAACGCGCGTCCGGAAAGCTACCGCTGGGGAACGGCTGACGCGGCCGACAACCATCCGCCTGGTTAACGACCTCAGCCACCGTCGACTACCCGGGCCGGAAACGGCCTTCTCGTGGCCATCCGGAACGGGTGAGGTCTTCACGTTTGGCTTTGACGTGCGCGGATGCGGCCCTGTCCGGTGCCGCCCACAGGTTAAGCGCGGCCAGCGCTCGCGGGAGTGCAGCAGTGCCTGGCCCACCTGGTTGCCCGCCGCGCTGGACCAGATCAGGTCCGGCCCGCCGCTGGTCCAGGCGCGCAGGGTCCGTACCGTGAAGACGTGCGGGTTCCCGTAGCCTTCCCCGCTGGCCGCCGCGGTGGCCAGCGGGGCGAGGGTCTCGTCAGTGCCGAGCACGCCCGATGCCAGATCGTCTTTGAGCGCGTCCTCGAACCCGGCAGCGGTTAACGCCGTGTCGAGGCGGGCCAGGCACCGCGACACGAACCCCGTGGAGACCGGCGCCCTGAGCAGGGCGGCCATCAGGCCCGCGGCCCGCTCGACCCCGATCACGTCCGTGCTGGCCAGCAGCGGCGCCGCAGCCACCACGTTCGGGCCATAGCACACCGCGCCGCGGGTCACGCCCGGCGGCGGCGCAGCGGTCGTGACCTGCCCGCACCTGCAGTACGGCTCATCATCCGGTACTCGGTCACCGTCAGCGCTGCCGGCGGGATATCGGCCAGCTGCACCCCGGACGCGACCCGGCCCGCAGCAGCGGCCAGGTCCGCGCCGCACCCGCCGCAGGTGCCCGTCTCGATGACCCTGTCTTACCCGTAATTGCAGCTCACGTCAGTCTCGCACCTGTATGGCCTTTTCTGCTCGCGCTGCTGCTGGAAAAGCGACTGCCGCCTCGCTCCTAACCTGGCCGGCCTTCGCCTTCGCCGCCGGGCCGTCCTGGCTCGGCGGCTGGGAGGAGTTCGAGGAATCTCGGCCCGCCTGCCGGCGCAGCGCCGCCACCTCGGCCCGCTGCGTCTCGATCAGCGCCGCCTGCTCCGCTACCACCGCCAGCAGCTCCGCGACCCGCGCCGCCAGCTCCGCGTTCTGGGCAGCCAGCTCCTCATACGACGGCTGCTCGAGATGCGGCACCCCCGAACCAAAGCATGATCACAACCGGGCACCAGCACCGACACACCCCAGATCAACAGGAGGCCTGACTGGTTACGCCACGCCGAACGGCAAGATCACGGAAAGCGGGTCAGAGCGACCGCAACTTGGCCGTTGGCAATTATGACAGCGGCATGGCAGCGGCATGGCAGCGGCATGGCAGCCTCGCGCTGTATCTATGTGGCAGGGTAACAGTCTTCGGTGTCTGCCGGAGAAAGGCAAGGCTCGCTAATGATGACAAAGGCTCTCGTTCAATTCGGCGGTACCAATCTCAGCATCAGAGTGCCGCGGAATTTCAGCAGCATACGTGGGCAGCCCGGGCGTTCGCGCTCAAAGCAACTTCTAGTTAGTTAACTACCCGCCAATGCAGGAGGGCCCATGTCCAAGCGGCATTACAGTATGCATAGGATCGTTTGTTGGCGCCTCTCGCGTTATTGTAACCGGGCGTGCGACTTCTGCCTCTCCAGGAGTGGCCCAAAGTTTCGGCACCCCGGGCACGACCCCGTGGCCATCATGAGACGACTCAAGGAGCTGAACGTTGAGAAGATCTCCTACTCCGGTGGCGAGCCGCTGCTTTATCGGGATATCGAGCGGCTTTCTCGTCTCGGCCAGGAGCTTGGTATCCGTCAGACGCTAACTTCTAATGGCGATGCGTTGACCGAGAAAATACCAAAATGGCTGGATCAATTCGAATATGTCAATCTAAGTTTCGATGGAGATGACGTGCTCCATGACCAAATGATGGGGAAAGGCCATTTCATCGCGCTTAAGACGGTCGCCCAGCGATTGCTGGCCGGAAATATCGTGGTCGGCGTGAACTACATGCTCACGCCGACCTCGCTGGAAGCCGTGCCTAAATTCCTCCAATTTTGTTCGAGTATCGGAGTTAATAATGTGCAGTTCCAGACCTACATCCCAAGGAATCTTGCCAGGGTTGACGGCAAATACTCTTCGAACGTCGACGGCCAGCTAATCGATCGGCTTATCGAGTTTACCGAGTCGCAAGCCGACAAGTTTCCGGGAGTGTTCAAGGTTCACGACTACAACAAATCGGGCTGGTTTATAGTACTTGATGACAAAGCCCAACTCACGTTGCCGATAAACGGCGAGCAAGACCTTGTCATGGGGAAGGTGTTCGACGAACACCTCTGCCTTCCTAATGGTACTACAGGTATTGCAGCAGAAGTACTCGAATCAATTTGGGGAGAACGGCTGGCGACTGACGGAATCCGGGAGCTTGCCGGGCGCGCAGCTTCGTGAGCGTCGTTTGACGTGCGGGTCTCCCGGAATCCTGCATAGCGGACGCAGCCTCGGCAGGTCATGAAGCCAGCATCAATCCTTGAAAAGGAAGGGATGACAGCCTGATAGAGGTTCTCGTCGGCGCTGAAGGCACGATAGAGATGTCGGAGAATCCGGTCGAACACACGCGCCGGGACTGGGCGACCGCTGGAGACGCATTGATCGCAATAAGCATCAAAGGCGGTCATCCACATCCGATACTCAGTCACTTTTCCGTCGTCGTCGACCGGCCACTTGGAGTAAATCCGCTTTCGCGTAATTGAGAATGGACTTGGCGTGATGGACTGTCCGTCAGCCACGAGGCCGGGCGCGCCCGCGATCTGATGGTAGACGGACGTAACTTCATCTACTGATCTAAAACCGTATCCGAGTCGGTGGCGGAGCGACAGCCATAGCTCCCAGTCTTCGCAAAGACTGAATGATTCATCAAACCGAATCGGCGAATCACGGAAGTTGCGGAGAACAACAGCTCCGGTGTGTATGTAATCCGCAACATAAAGGAACCGTTCGTCGAACGGATACGATCTGAGATGCATCGCATGCCAGTCTGATGGCAGTGAGTTGACGCGACGCCCACTGACCACGGCACCAAGGTATACTACATCAACTTCGTTGGATCGCAGCACTCGACTGGCAAGTTCCAGATGATTGGGCAGAAAAATGTCATCATCGTCTAGGAAGGCAAGATAATCGCCTTGCGCGTGCTCAATCGCCACGTTCCGGGCTCGGGACGGACCCGAAGTCGTTGGCAACTCGATCATGGTGAGCGGAAACCGGTCACGCCACTCCGCCATGGCAGCGACAGAAGCACCCCCGTCATTGACCACCACCGCTTCGAAATCCGTACGAGCTCTGGGCGGCCAGACTGGCCAATGCATGACGCAGCAACAGGACCCGGTTGACAGTAGGAATGATAACGCTAATCACTTGAATTCCCCGGAGGGGTCATTACTGAAGCGAATTGCTAGGCGGGCTACACATGTAGCGCCCGCCACCATGTCCTCGTGCCGGACACGGTGGCAGCTGCTGGGGTGCTACTCCTCCACTGCGGCTACGGCACGGGCCTGATCCCTCCAGTACCTGGCCGGCGCCATCACGGCTGCCTGGCGAGCCGCAGCAGCGTCGAGCCGGGCAGGTCCATGCACAACACAAACACAGAATCCGGCCGCCCATCACCGGTATGGCCGTCAACCAGGAAATCTCTGGCTATCAAATTAAATTGCTCCATAGGTGCATATTCCGACCACGATCATACATTACCATCTGCTCGCTCTCCATCCGATCGCGATCTCCCGGTTCGCCACCTCCTGCCACGAACCGGCGGACGCCGACGACCGTCGCTCAGCCGCCGCCCGGTACGCCTCAAGATCGAGCCGTCCACCGCCGACAGGACCGCTACAAGAGCTTGAAAGGCCAGCATTTGGACCTACGGCGGTTCGGGGTTCGACAGTCAGTCCGATCTGGGCGAGGAACCCGTCGATGAGCTGAGGCCGGTACTGGGTGCGCTTGAGCCGGTTCCTGACGGTCGGTCGCCCGCACCCTGCGGTTCCTCGGCAACTTCTACGCGACGATGACCGACTGCACGAGGCGGCCGCCGGCAGGAGGCGGCCGCCGCGACCGGCGGCACGGCCGGGCCGATGGGTATGCGCTCCTGATTGTGCATGTTGAGCCGCGCGGCGCGGACGGCGCGCCTGCGCTGCCCGTGAGCCCGGCTTTGTGGCGGCGGCGATTCGAGCGGGCTTTGCAGCTCCCGGCCGCATTCGCTGTGCTTCTGTCTGGCGAGCTGGGGCAGGCCACTTCCGGTGAGCCACCCGCGCAGGCGGGGATCCGGCTGGAAGCCCCTGACATGACCGACCTGGTAGACGTCACGGGCCTGGCCATGCTGCCGGAGCAGGGGGGCTGAGTCAGTTCATGGTCTATCTCGCCGCACGCCCCGATGGCGCGAGCACGGCCAGTGCTGCGGACAGAATGACGCGGCAGATGCTAGAGGAGGCGCTGAAAGCCGATCTTGATTCAGGTTACTCGCACCAGCCAGCTGCCGCTCGGGCCGTTCATCCTCCGGGGCACGCTCGCAGCCATCGCCTTGTGACCTGCCGCTGATGGCCGGTCGCATCGTTCACCTGAGGACATCGCCGACTTCCCCAGGCGCGGCTGAGTTGCCCAGCGCTGACCGGGCGCCGCCTGCCGGACCTGAGAGCGGCCCGCAGAACCCGCGACCTCTGTCGGCGCGACTCCCGGTTACGGAGCGCGATAGACCTGGCATGTACCTGCGATAGACCTCGCGTGTACCTGGCTGGCGATCCAGGCGCTACAGCCCCCATGCACCGAGACCATGGCGCCAGCGCATCACCCCGGTCGTTCCCTGGGCTGCGTCAGCAGCGATCCCTCTACCTGTGCCTTTTCGCCAGATGTCACGCTGTGTATAGCCACCGGTGGGGGGCCTCGCGGGGCGTTCGGTCGCCATGATCAACTATGTTCGGACTGACGAGCAAACGTGGAGCAAACACTGCCCGGAAACGGCCATCAACGAGGTTAAAGAGTTAGTAAAAACGCCAGGTCAGAACG
>CAVQZM010000047.1:0-8968 GCA_963718475.1 uncultured Actinomycetes bacterium
CGCGCCGGACAGCAGTCCTGACCGATCAAACCCTCCTGGGGGCCCGGCGCCGGCGCCGGGCCCCTAGTCAGCGGCGAGCGAGATCCCTACGGCGAACGGTCAATGCGATGACGATGGTGAACATCGGCCTGTCCTACCGGAACACTCCGGCCGAGATACTCGAGAAGCTCGCCGTGCCGTCTCCCCAGCAGGGCGGCGTGCTGGCCCGGCTCCACTCCGCGCCGTCCATCGACGAAGTGATGGTCCTGTCCACCTGCAACCGGATCGAGGTCTACGCGGCGTCCGATGGCCCGGCCGAACAGGTGACCGGGGCCGTGGCCGGCGTCATGGCCGCCCACGGGCAGATCCCGGCGGACGACGTGCTGCGGACGGCCCGCGTGCACACCGGCCGCGAGGCCGCTGAGCATCTGTTCTCGGTGGCCTGCGGACTGGATTCGATGGCGGTCGGCGAGGACCAGATCGTGGCCCAGATCAAGGCGGCCGCCCGGGCCGCCGCCGAAGCCGGGACGACCGGCCCCGTTCTGACCGGCCTGATGGACGCGGCGCTCCGGGCCAGCAAGCGGGCCCGGACCGAGACCACGATCAGCACGGCCGGCATCTCGCTGGCCCGGGCCGGTCTGGATCTCGCCGAAGCGCACCTGGCGGGCGGCCTGGCCTGCCGCTACGCGGTCGTCCTCGGGACGGGCAGCATGGGCAAGCTCACGGCGCGGCTGCTGCGTGAGGCCGGCGTCGGGCTACTGACCATCGCCAGCCGCCGGCCAGAGAAAGCCGCCGAGGTGGCCACGGCGCTTCAGGCCCGGCCCGTGCGGACGGCGGACCTGCCCGCAGTACTCAACGAGGCCGACATCCTGGTCACCGCGACCGGGGCCACGGCACCCGTCGTGCTCGCCGGCCAGGTCCGGGCGCGCCGGGCGGGCCTGCCCTGTTCGTTCTCGACCTGGGCATGCCGCCGGACGTCGAGCCGGCCGTGGGGCGGCTGGCCGGCGTCACGCTGGCCGACCTGACCGCGCTCGGCCGGCACCTGGCCGACCGGGACGCGCCGGACCAGGTCCCGCAGGTTCGCGCGATCATCGCCGCCGAGGTAGCCGAGTACACCAATCGCCAGAACGAGGCGGCCGCGGGGCCCGTCATCGCTGCGATGCACGCACAGATCAGGCAGCTCGCCGACGCCGAACTGGCCCGGCTGCACGATCGGCTCCCCGACCTGAACGAAAAGCAGCAGGCCGAGACGGCCGCCACCGTCCACCGCATCCTCCGCAAGGTCCTGCACCGGCCGACCGTCCGGGCCAAGGAGTTCAGCGCCGGCCCGGCCGGGCCGGTCTACCTGGAGGCCCTGCGCCAGCTGTTCGACCTGAGCGTGAGCGAGCCCCGCCCATGATCCGATCCGCCGCGTACGCGACCGTCCCCTGCCGTCAGCGCCCGTTCCGGCTGGGTACCCGCGGGAGTCCGCTCGCGCTGGCCCAGGCCGGCCGGATCGCCCGGCAGTTGCAGGAGCGGTGTCGCCGCCCGGCCGTCCTGGTCACGGTGGCCACACCGGGGGATGAGTCGACCGCGCCGATCGAGAGGCTCGGCACGACCGGGGTGTTCACCACGACGCTGCGCGAGGCGCTGCTGCGCGGCGAGGTCGACGTGGTCGTGCACTCGTGCAAGGACCTGCCGACCGCGCCGGTACCGGGACTGCAGGTGGCGGCGTTCCCGGCCCGGGAGGACCCGCGCGACGCGCTGATCTGGCCCGGCGGGACCAGCCTGGACGCGCTGCCGCGCGGAGCGCGGATCGGAACCGGGTCCCCCCGGCGGGCGGCCCTGCTGCGCGCCACCGGGCTCGAGCCGCAGATCGTGCCGATGCGCGGCAACGTCGGCACCCGGCTGCGCAAGCTGGCCGACGGCGAGGCCGACGCCCTGGTCCTGGCCATGGCCGGGCTGTCCCGGCTCGGGATGCTCGACGCGGTCGCCACCCCGCTGGAGGCGTCGGTGCTGATGCCGGCCCCGACGCAGGGGGTGCTGGCCGTCGAGTGCCGCAGCGACGACCCGGCGACGGCCGCCCAGCTCCAGGCCCTGGATCACGCACCCACCCGGGCCGCGGCGGAAACCGAACGCGGCTTCCTGGCCGGGCTCGGCGCGGGCTGCAGTACGCCGACCGGCGCGCTCGCGGTGCTGGCTCCCGGACCCGAACCGGCGGTTCGCGTGTCGGGGGTCATCGCCGCCGCGGACGGCTCGGCCGTGATCCGCGGGCACCTGACCGGTCCGCCCGGTGACCCGCTCGGCCGGCAGCTGGCCCGCATGCTGCTCCAGCACGGCGGCGCTGCGCTGCTGGACCGGCGCGGTTAGTCGTGAGCACGCGCGAGTCTCGTTCGGCCGCCTGGCTATTCTCGCGCCATGGGGACATTGGCGGTTGTGGGAGCCGGGCCCAAGGGAATCGCGATCGCCGCCAAGGCCCGGGCGCTGGCCGCGGTGGGGCTCGAACCGCCCCGGGTCGTGCTGATCGAGCGGGGCGACGTCGCCGGGAACTGGACCGGCCAGAACGGCTACACCAGCGGCGCGCTGCCGCTCGGGACGCCGCCGGAGAAGGATGTCGGCTATCCCTACGCGCCGAGCTGGAATGGGGCGTCGGCCGCCGTCACCGCGGCGATGGCCGAGTTCAGCTGGCCGCGGTACCTGATCGCTCGGTGCGCGTACGCCGACTGGGTTGACCGGGGGCGCCTGCGCCCGGCGCACCGCGAGTGGAGCGCCTACCTGCGTGAGGTCGCGGCGCGATGCCAGGCCGAGATCCTCGCCGGCGAGCTGACCGGACTCGACGTCGACGGCGAACGGTGGCGGCTGGATGTCGCCGGCGCCCGTGCTTCGGAGGCCGGTGTGCTCGAGGCCGACGGAGTCGTCGTGACCGGAGCCGGGCCGCCAATTGAGATCGCCGGGCAGCCGCGCGACCACCCGCGCGTTCTGGACGGCCGCACCTACTGGCTGCACGAGCACGAGCTGAGCAAGGACGCGGCCCGGGACATCTGCGTCATCGGCAGCGGTGAGACGGCCGCCTCGATCGTGATCAGCCTCGTCACCCGGTGCCACCAGCGCTCGACCATCGACGTGCTGACCAGCCGGGGTGTGCTCTACTCACGCGGCGAGAGCTACGACGAGAATCGTTATTTCTCCGACCCCGGTGACTGGCCGCGGCTGGCCGAGTCCCACCGGCGCGAGTTCCTCGAACGCACCGACCGCGGCGTCGTCTCAATGCAGGCCGAGGCGGCGCTCAACGCCTCACGTGGCTTCCGGACGCTCGCCGGGCGCGCGACCGGCATCGAGGCCGGGGAGCGCCAGGTCGTGGTCACCATCGAGTACGGGCCCGAACGCGAGCGCGTCGCCTATGACCTGGTGATCGTGGCGATCGGCTTCGATGCGCGCTGGTTCGAGCCGCTGCTCGGCGGCGAGGCGCGGCGGCGTCTCCGGCAGGCCCCGGCCGGCGAGGAGCTTGAACGGCGCATCGACACCGACCTGTCCGTCGCTGGCCTGCAACCGCCCCTGCATCTGCCGGTCCTCGCGGCCTGGCGCAAGGGCCCGGCTTTCCCAATCTCAGCTGCCTCGGCCTGTTGAGCGACCGGGTCCTGCGTCGCTACGCGGCACGGCCACCGGCGGTCCCGCTGCTCGAGGAGGGGAAGCAGCTTGCCTGAGACACCCGGCGGAGCCTGGGAAAGCGACGACTACGTGCGCCGCAGCATCATGCTCCCGGCCGGCCTGGCCGAGCGCCTGGCCGCCGAGGCCGAGCGACGTGGCATCTCCGTCAGCGACCTGCTGATCGAGTATGCCGAGGTGGGCCTGGCGCAGCCGGGCTGAAGCCGGTTACCCGGAGACGGGCACCTCGTGCCACAGTCCGCCGTTCAGGTTCAGGTTGTTGCCGTTGGCCTGGCCCGGCGAGCTGTCACCGACGTAGGTGTACAGCGGATGCCCGTCGTAGGCGGCTTGCGTCGAGCCGTCGGGCCGCTTGATCGTGCCGAGCGCCGGTGACGCCGGGACCGGCCGCCGGGGTCCCGAGCACCGGTGGCCAGTAGGCGGCACAGGAGCCGTTGCAGACCGACGCGGTGGCGGAGTCCGGCGCGAACGAGTACAGGGTGAAGCCTTTGGGGCTGGTGATCACGACGACGCCGTTGATCTTCGCCGTCTTGAGGACCGCGGCCGATGCGGCCGGGCCCGAGGGCGCGGTGGCACCCGCGGGGCCCGCGCCGGCCACGGCCACCCCCAGGAGCACCAGGGCCACAGCCGACACCCCGGCTACCGCCGCGGTTTCCGCGCCCCCCGCGACCCACGCCGGGAGCCCGGGCGGGCGGCCGGGGGCGAGGGCCAGGGCGGCCAGCGCCGCGAAGGCCGCGACCTCGATCACCCCGGCCACGATCCCGGCCGTGGTCCGGACCTCCCGGAAGCCGAACAGGCCGATCCAGACCGTCAGCAGGTATCCGCCCAGCGTGGCCAGGGCGAACCCGGCGCCCGCAGCGGCCACCAGCCGGCTTCCCAGCGCCAGCCTCCCCAGGCGAGCACGGCCGCCCCCAGGACGAAGGCGGCGATCACTTGCAGCAGGAACAGCCACCCGATCGTCGGGATCGACTTGTAGCCGGTCAGGTACAAGTCGAGGTGAATCGCCCCGGTGGCGATCAGCAGGCCGCCGCCCGCCACCCGCAGTCCCAGGCGCCACCCAAGCTGCGATCTGTCCATGACCTGTGTCGTTCCCGGCCAGGCAAAAGTCACCCCGCCGGGTGGCGGGGGAGGCGTGGAATTTTGCCGGACGGGTATGAGCCGCCCACCTCGGAAGGGAGGTACGCCATGAGCAACAAGTGGCTGGCCGGGGCGGCGCTGGCCGGGGCGGTCCTGCTGGCCGGCGCGTGCAGTAGCTCGAGCAGTTCGCCCAGTGCGGGTGGGACGCCGTCCACGTCCACGTCCACGTCCACGTCCGCGTCCGCATCGGGCCCGGCCTCGTCCTCGTCGGGGACGGCACTGAAGACGGCCCAGATCGGCGGGGTGGCGGTGCTCACCAGCGCCAAGGGATTCACCCTCTACTCGTTCGTGCCGGACACCGCGACGAAGTCGAATTGCAACGGTTCCTGTGCCACCTACTGGCCGCCGGTCAAGGGCCGGCCACCGCTGGCGCCGGCGTCACCGGCCAGCTCGGCACGATCACGCGGTCCGACGGCTCGACGCAGGCCACCTATGACGGGCACCCGCTGTACACCTACGTCGGCGACACCGCAGCGGGCCAGGCCAAGGGCAACGGCCTCAACCTCTCCGGCGGGGTGTGGCACGAGGTGACGGCCTCCGGGTCGGCCGCGCCCGGGTCCAGCCCGTCGTCCACCTCTGGCGGGGGCGGGTACTGACGCTCCGGTGAACATTGTGACGCGGCCGCTTCGGGCAGGCCTGAACGTCTTGACGACCAAGTAGTTCACTAGTTAAATCAGCCGCAAACCGGCGGCGCGCTGTACAACCCCCAGTCAGGCAAGTGCCTGGACGACACCAACGCCTCGGCCACGCCGGGTACCAAGCTCCAGATCTGGTCGTGCACGGGCGCAGCCAACCAGCAATGGGCGCTGCCGAGCGGCTGACCGGCCTGCGGATAATGGCGTGGAGGCAGGACACGAGGAGCAGCCATGGATCGCTGGACCGCGGCCCGGATCGCTGATCAGTCCGGCCGGACCTTCGTCGTGACCGGCGCCAACAGCGGGCTCGGATTCGAGACCGCCCGCCAGCTGGCCGCCCACGGGGGCCGGGTGGTGCTGGCCGTCCGCAACCAGGCCAAGGGGCGCGACGCCGTCGCCCGGCTCACGGCCGCCCTCCCGTCGGCCGCCGTCGAGTTCCGCGCCCTGGACCTCTCCGATCTCGACTCGGTCCGGGCCTTCGCGGCCGCGATCCAGCGGGACGGCATCGCGGTGGACGTGCTCGTCAACAACGCCGGCGTCATGTACCCGCCCCGCCGCCTCACCGTGGAGGGCTTCGAATCACAGTTCGCGGCCAACCATCTGGGCCACTTCGCCCTGACCGGTCTGCTGTTCGGCACGATCCGCCGCGGGCCGGACCCGCGCGTGGTCACGGTCAGCTCCAACGAGCACAAGGGCGGATCGATCCACTTCGACGACCTGACCGGGGAGCGGTCGTACTCGCCGCGGGCCTTCTACCAGCAGTCCAAGTTGGCCAACGTGCTGTTCGGCCTGGAGCTGGATCGCCGGGTGCGTGCGGCGGGGATCGGTGTCCGGTCGGTGCTGGCCCACCCCGGGTACTCGGCCACGAATCTGCAGAGCAGCGGCCCGACCGGGCTGGCCAAGCAGCTGATGAAGGTCAGCAACCGGCTCGTCGCCCAGAGCGCCGCGATGGGAGCCCTGCCCGAGCTGTACGCGGCCGTGGACCCGGCCGCCGAGAGCGGGCGGTTCTACGGCCCGGGCGGGTTCCGCGAGCTGCGCGGTTACCCGGCCGAGGTGCAGCCGGCCGCGGCGGCGCGGAACGAGGAGACGGCGCGGCGCCTGTGGGACGTGTCGGAGCAGCTCACCGACGTGACCTGGAAACTGTAGGCCCGCCGGGAAGGGACCGCGCGGGCCGCGTGTTGGCTGAAGCATGCAGGTAGAGATCTGGTCCGACGTGGTGTGCCCGTGGTGCTACCTGGGCCAGCGGCGGTTCGAGCGAGCACTGGAGTCCTTCGGCCACCGTGACGAGGTGACGGTGGTGTACCGGTCGTTCGAGCTCGACCCGTCCGCGCCCCCGGGCGAGACCACACCGACCGTCGAGCTGCTGGCCAGCCGGTACGGGATGACCGCTCAGCAGGCCGCGGACGCCCAGCGGCAGATGGTGCAGCGGGCCGCCCAGGACGGGCTGGACTTCCGGATGGACGGGCTGCGCAGCGGCAACACCCGCGACGCCCACCGGCTGATCCAGCTGGCCAAGGCCCATGACCGGCAGGCCGATCTGGTCGAGCGCCTGCACCGCGCCTACTTCAGCGAGGAGCAGTCGGTCTTCGATCATGCGTCGCTGACCAAGCTGGCCGTCGACGCCGGCCTGGACCGGGACGACGTGCTCAAGGTGCTCGGGAGCGAAGAGTACGGCGACGCGGTGGACGCCGACGAGGCACTGGCCCGGTCGCTCGGCGCGAACGGCGTTCCGTTCTTCGTCGTCGATCGCCGTTACGGGATCTCGGGCGCCCAGCCGGTCGAGGTCATGGTCCAGACGCTGGATCGCGCCTGGGCTGACGCCGAGGCGTCCTGACGCCGCGGCAGCCGGCGTTCAGCGGCGGTGCCATTCCTCGGCGAGCAGCCGGTAGGAGCGGACCCGGTCGGCGTGGTCGTGCGTAATGGTCGTGACAACCAGCTCGTCGGCGCCGGCCGCGTCGCGGAGTTGCTCGAGCTGGCCGGCGACCTGCCCCGGGGAGCCGACGAACTGGGTGTCCACCCGATCGGCGACCATTTCCCGGTCGGCGGCGGTCCACGGATGGGCCCGGGCCTGCTCCGGCGCCGGGAACGCGATCGCGCCCTCGCCGGAGCGGATGCTCCGGACCCACAGGCCGTAGCCGGTGGCTAGTTCCCGCGCGGTCGCCTCATCCTGTGCGACCACCACGTCGGCCGAGGCGCTGACGTGGGGCCGGGCCAGGTCGCCGGAGGGCCGGAACGCGGCCCGGTATCCGTCGGCGGCCTCGAGCACGGTCGCCGGGCTGACGTGATAGTTCGCCGCGAACCGCAGGCCGTTCGCCCCGGCGACCTGGGCGCTCGGCCCGCCGCTGCTGCCCAGGATCCACACCTGCACGTCCGCGCCCTGCCTTCGCCTTGGCCCGCCACTGCGCCGCGATGGCCAGCGGGTCCCGGTACATCCGCACGCTGGCCCGCCCCCGGGCGATCGTGTTCTCGCCCGGATCGGGGTCGATGTCCGGCAGCGGGCCGTCCGGATCGTAGCCAGACAGGTCCCGGTTCCAGAGCTGTTCCAGGAAGGCGGTCGCCGTCGGCCCGCTGACCTGCTGGAAGCGCACTTCCCGGGCCAGCTCCGCGGCTTCAGCGTCGGTATCGCCGAGCACGAACGTCGCGGCGGGCAAGATCAGCAGCTGGTCCCAGGTCCGGCCGTGCCGGGCCAGGCGTCCCTTGACGTCGATGTAGAACGCCCGGCCGTCCTCCAGCGTGCCGTGCCGGCTGAAGATCGCGTCCGCGCTGGCGGCGGCGACGATCAGGCCCGCTCGTACGGGATCTTCTCCCCCGCCTCGACCGCGACCGGCAGGCGGTTCTCAGCCGGGGGCAGCGGGCAGGTCGCGAAGTCGGTGTACGCGCAGGGCAGGTTGACGGCCCGGTTGAAATCCACCGTCACCCGGCCGTCCGCGTCGGGCGCGTCGACCTGCAGGGACCGGTTCGCCGGGTAGGTGGTGACCCCCGACGTCGCGTCGGTGAACAGCACATTCAGGCTGCCCGGGGCCCGGCCGTTGAACGCGGTCAGCCGCAGCGTCTGGCCGCCGAGCTCGAACTCGATCAGGCCCGGCGCCTCGTAGACGTGCTGCAGCCCCTCGACCACGGCGCCGACCGTGACCGCGCGCGGCGCGCTGAACGGCACGAACCGGCCCGCGACGACCCAGCGCGGATCGGCCGGGAAGACGGGAACGCCGCTGAAGCTGACCCGCAGCGGGTGGTCCGGATGCCGGGGCCGGACGATGTCGTACCCGCCGCGCTTGGCCACCTCGATGACCGCGTCCCCGGATACCGCGTTGACGCTGCCCCGCTCCGGGATGATCCCGAAGGAGTATTCGCCGTGCACCGGCTCGCCGTCGACGATGAGTTCCTCTGTCTCGTCGAGGGCGACCGTGACTCCGCCGGCGTCAGCCGACCATGCCCCGGGCGCGTCGGCGAAACGCTGCGGTTCCTCGCTCAGCCAGTACCGCCCGGTGATCGCGAGAAACCCGTGCGGGTCGGCCAGCACGGCGTCGTGGTGGCGATGCCAGCAATACGTACCGGCGCCCAGGCGTACGCACAGT
>CAVQZM010000048.1:0-54435 GCA_963718475.1 uncultured Actinomycetes bacterium
GCTGCCGCCATCACCGGCGCCCTACGTGGCCACTTCGGCTGGGTCAGGACGGTCGCCGCTGATGCGGCCGGATGGCGAGCGGTGGCCTATCTGTTCCTGCGCGCCTGCCGTATGCCGCCGGGGTCTTCGTCGTGGCCGTGGCGTTCTGGGGTGGCGCGCTCGGCTGCCTGGTCAGCCCACTGTGGCTGTCCTACACCGACCACCCGACCACCACGCCCGGCACCGCCAGCTTCTTCGCCGCCGGGGTCGTCCTGCTGTTCGCCGCCCCGTGGCCGGTGCGAGGCGCGGCGACCGTCAGCAAGCTGCTGCTTCGCCGGACGCTGGACCCGGCCGCCGACCGGCAGCGCGTCCGGCAACTCGAGCTGGCCCGCGGAAGATGATCGAGCACTCGGCCGAGGTGCTGCGCCGTATCGAGCGAGATCTGCAGGAGGGTGCGCAGGCCAGCCTGGTGGCGATGACCATGCGGCTGTCGGTGGCCCGGGAACAGCTGGCCTCGGCCACCGGGCCGGGCGCCGAGGCGGCCCGGGAACTGCTCGAGGCGGTCCACCGGGACGCGACGCAGGCCATGGCCGACCTGCGTGATCTCGCCCGGGACATCCGCCCGCCCGCGCTGGACAACGGCCTGGGTGCCGCGATCGAGTCACTGACCGCGCATAGCCCGGTGCCCCTCGATCTGCGGGTCAGCATCGCCGAACGGCCGTCCCCGGGGATCGAGACGATCGCTTACTCCTGCGCCGCGGAGCTGTTCGAGAACATCTGCCAGCACAGCCGGGCCAGCTACGCCTGCCTCGAGGTCGCCCAGCGCGATCAGTGCCTGTTCCTCCAGGTCACCGACGACGGCTCGGGGGCGCTTGCGCCACGCCGGGAAGCGGGCTGGCCGGTCTGGCCGAACGGGTCCGTTCCGTGGACGGCACGCTGAGCATGCACAGCCCGCCCGGCGGAGGGACCCTGGTGACGGTCATGCTCCCGTTCCGGGTGTGAGCCCGGAACGGGGCGCGGGTTACTCGTCTTCGGGGCGGCAGGCGGCGAAGAGCGCGTCCCGGCCGTGCAGTTTCACCCGCTCACCGCGTCCCAGCGACCGGGCGAGTTCCGCCTCGGCCGCCTCCACCCGCAGCCACTCGGCGTAGCTCACCGGCCGTATTCCCCGGCGGGCCAGCGTCTCCTCGAGCACTTTCACCCGGGATCCGTCCGGCATCCGGCGCGGCCGGCGGATAGCGCAGCATGCCCGGGCGCGGGGAGCGTGACGTCATCGGGTGCCGGGCCGCCCGCCAGGTCGGCGAGCAGGGAGCGGACGGTCTCGGCCGCGTCGGACTTGTTGGTGCCGATGACGCCGGTGGGGCCGCGTTTCAGCCAGCCCGCCACGTACTCGCCGGGAAGCGGGGTGCCGTCGGGGCCGAGGACGCGGCCGGCGGCGTTCGGCACCACGGCGGCCCGCTCGTCGAACGGGACGCCGTCCAGCGGGACGCTCTGATAGCCGACCGAGCGCAGGACCATCTGCGCCTCGAGGGTCTCCAGCTCACCGGTGCCCTGGAACGCCCCACTGCCGTCCAGCCGGGTGCGCTCGAGAGTGATACCAGCGACTCGTTCGGTGCCGGTGATCTCTACGGGCCTCAGCCAGAACCGGACGGTCAGCTTCCGCGCGTGCCCGGCTGGCCGCGGCTCCTGGTCACCGGTGGCCGCGCCCTGGTCGGCCCATTTCCTGATCGCGACCATGTTGCCGCGGACCCGGCGGTCGGACTCGGCCAGCGCGGCCCCGGCCCCGGCGCGTCGAAGGAGTCCAGGTCGGCTTCCGCGGGCGGGACGATCACCTCGACACCCGGCAGCTCACCCAGTTCGCGCAGTTCCTTGGTGGTGAACTTGGCGTGGGCCGGACCGCGCCGGCCGATCATGTGGACCTCGCGGACCTTGCTGGCCAGCAGCGCCTCGAGGACCGGCTGGGACACGTCGGTGCCGTGCAGTTCGGCGGGGTCACGCGCGAGGATCCGGGCCACGTCGACGGCGACGTTGCCGACGCCGATGACCGCGACCGACTCGGCGTCCAGCGTGAACGCGCCGGGCCGACGTCCGGGTGGCCGCAGTACCAGTTGACGAAGTCGGTGGCGGCGTAGCTGCCCGGCAGGTCCTCGCCGGGGATGCCGAGCCGGCGGTCGCGCATCGCGCCCGTGGCGTAGACCACCGCGTCGTAGGCGGACAGCAGGTCCTCGCGCGTCACGTCCTCGCCGAAATGCACGCCGCCGAGGAACCGGACGTCGGGGCTTTCCAGCACCTTGCGCAGGTACTCGGCGATCGACTTGATCGACTTGTGGTCCGGGGCGACGCCGTAGCGGACCAGGCCGTACGGAGTGGGCAGCCGGTCCAGGACGTCGACCCGTACGCGGACCGGCTCGGGCAGCGCGGCAGCGTGCTTGACCAGCGCCTCGGCCGTGTAAAGCCCGGCCGGGCCTGAGCCGACGACGGCGACTTTGAGCACCTTCATCCTCACGTTCCGCGTGTCCTCGTCGGCCAGCCCGCCGGCGGGTAACGCCTGGCATGAACGTTACTGCGGTTCACGCTGTTCCTGCACCCGCTGCGGCCGCACCGGGAACGTCCGCGGGGGTGCGGCGCGCAACCGCCTCGGTGATCTGCCGGGCCAGGTGCTGCGGGGTCAGCCCGACCTCCTCGAGGACCTCCTTCGCTCGCCGTGCGCGAGGAACGGCTGCGGCAGCCCGAACGTCTTGACCGGAGCGTCCACGTCCTGGTCGCGCAGCAGCTGCGACACCGCGTCGCCGAAGCCGCCGGCCCGGCCGTTGTCCTCGGCCACCGCGACCAGCCGGTGCTGGCGGGCCGCGTCGACCAGGGCCTCGTCGACCGGCTTGATCCAGCGCGGGTCGACCACGGTGACGCCGATGCCGTGGTCGGCGAGCCGGTCCGCCACCGGCAGGCACATCAGCGCCATCGGGCCCGCGCCGAGCAGCAGCACGTCCTGGGCAGCCCCCGGGCCCGGCGCGCGGAGCACGTCCATTCCGCCTAGCTTGGCGATGGCCTCTACCTCGCCGCCGACCGTGCCCTTGGGGAAGCGCAGTACGGTCGGGCCGTCGGCCAACGCGACCGCCTCGTTGAGCAGTTCGGCGACGCGGGCCGCGTCACGCGGGGCGGCGATCTTCAGCCCGGGCACGACCTGGAGGATGGAGCCGTCCCACATCCCGTTGTGGCTGGCGCCGTCGGGACCGGTGACGCCGGCCCGGTCGAGCACGAGCGTCACCGGGAGCCGGTGCAGCGCCACGTCCATCAGCACCTGGTCGAAGGCGCGGTTGAGGAACGTCGCGTAGATCGCGACGACGGGGTGCAGGCCGCCCATGGCCAGGCCGGCCGCGCTGGTCATCGCGTGCTGCTCGGCGATGCCGACGTCGTAGATCCGGTCCGGGAAGGCGCGCGCGAACGGGGCGAGACCGGTCGGGTGCAGCATGGCCGCGGTGATCGCCACCACATCGGGACGCCGCGCGCCGATCGCCGCCAGCTCGTCGCCGAAGACCTGGGACCAGGTCCGCTTGGCCACGCCCGGCACGGCCCGGGCACGGCGCTGCGGGCACCTGGTGCAGGCGGTCGTCCTCGTTCTCCTCGGCCGGCGCGTACCCGAAGCCCTTGCGCGTGATCACGTGCACCAGCACGGGGCCGCCGAACTCCGTGGCGCGGCGCAGGGCGTGCTCGAGCATCTGCTCGTCGTGGCCATCGATCGGGCCGACGTACTTCAGGCCCAGGTCCTCGAAGAGCACCTGCGGCTGGAGGACGTCCTTGATGCCCTTCTTGATGCCGTGCAGCGTCCCGTACAGCGGCGGCCCGACCACCGGGGTCCGGGACAGTGTGGTCTTGATGTAGTCCAGGACGTTCTCGTACCGCTGGGTGATCCGGACCGTCGCCAGGTGATTGGCCAGGCCGCCGATCGTCGGCTGGTAGGAGCGGCCGTTGTCGTTGACCACGATGACCAGGCGGGAGTCTTGGCGACCGAGATGTTGTTCAGCGCCTCCCAGGCCATCCCGCCGGTCAGCGCGCCGTCGCCGATGATCGCGACGACGGCCCGGTCCGTCTCGCCGCTCAGCGTGTACGCCTTGGCCAGCCCGTCGGCGTAGGACAGGCTGGTGGAGGCGTGCGAGTTCTCGACGATGTCGTGCTCAGACTCGGCCCGGCTCGGGTAGCCCGACATCCCGCCGCGCTGGCGGAGCGTGCCGAACTGGGCGTGGCGCCCGGTGAGCAGCTTGTGCACGTACGCCTGGTGGCCCGTGTCGAAGACGATGCGGTCCTTCGGCGAGTCGAAGACGCGGTGCAGCGCTATCGTCAGCTCCACGACGCCGAGGTTAGGACCCAGATGACCGCTGGTCCTTGTCACCGTCTCGATGAGGACATCGCGGATCTCGCTAGCCAGGACAGTGAGCTGGTCCTGGCTGAGGCCCTTGAGGTCATCCGGGCATTCGATGGACTCCAGCAGGGTCACTTTGGTGTGCTCCTCGTGTTCTGCGTGGGGAAGTTCCGGGTGGCGGGATGGGACGGCGATTCCCAGAGTCTATTTCCGGCAGCCCCCGGGACGCACGCGACGCGGGGGCAAAGCCTGACGGGCGTGTCGCCTAACTGCCCTCCCCCGTGTGCCGTCACGGGCCTTCGACCCGCGTCATCGGGTGCCGAAACCCGCGCATACGGGGAACGTCAGCGTACCGCTCAGGCGTAGCCAACGGCGGCGGTGGCTTCGGCGATCACGGCCGGGGCCGGCTTCCCACAGGCCGCGCTGGTCAGACGGCAGCTCCTCGGCCGCGAGCCCGGGGTGACTGATGATGCGCATCGGGATGCCGTCCGCCATCGGGCCCGAACGCCCGATGCTCACCACCGGGCGGATCAGCGGCTGCGGGTCGGTGAGGCGCCAGTGGTAGGCGTTCGGCTGGGCCCATTCGCCACAGTCGCAGCTCTGGCCCGACATCGCCGCCGAACAGACGTCGGCCAGTGTCACCACCGCGACGATCCCGCCGATCACCGCGACCGGGTCGCCGGGATCCCGGCCGTCGAACCAGATCAGCGGGCTCTCGCTGGCTTGCAGATCCACGCGCATCGAGGCGTAGTACGCGGCCTGCCCGCGGTAAGGCGGAGCCCACTCGCGGTTCTCGACCAGCTTCCGGCCGCGCGCGATGGCCCACGCCCACGGCTGGGGCACGCTGAGCAGCTGCACGACACCTCCAGCAACCGCTGTCGCGGGCCCCATCGCCCCGGCTAGCCGGTCACGTGTTCGTCTTGTGCTCCTTTGTACTCTCGTGGGGCCCAATTGGATTGGCCCTCAACCGAAGCAAACGATTGCGGATGCCATGGTTGTCGGACTCTCCGCATGCCGAACTACACGTACGTATCGCGCACACCGGCCGTCGCGGCGAATGATCGAAGAGTGACTGTGCGTTAATTTCGGCCCGGACCGCGCCGATGGCGTCGGGGTTCCCGGGCAGTCCGGCGGCCGGGAAGTCCCGCCCCCGCCGGCCAGCAGTCCGGCGTATATCTCGGCCACGCAGATGCCGAGGAGGACAAAGATGGGGACCGTCCAGCCTCCGGTGGCGGTGTGCAGGAACCCGACCGCCAGCGGCCGGCCGCCGCCACCAGGTAGCCGACCGCCTGGGCCAGCGAAGACAGCGACGCGGCGGTCCCCGGATCGGGCGCCCGGGCCATGGTGAAGAAGATCGCCAGGCCGAGCGTCGCACCCTGGGCCGCGCCGAGGACCAGCATCCAGATGACCTCCGAGCCGAGCGGCGCGTAAAGGGCGCCCGCCAGTCCGGCGGCCGTCACGATGACGGCCGGGGCGACGAGAAGGCGCTGGTCGGCGACGCGCTGGGCCAGCACGGGGGTGCTCAGCGAGGTGATGAGGCCGCCAAAGGCCATGACGGCCGCCAGCGTGCCCGCGGTTCCGGCGCTCGCGCCCCGGTTCCGGAAAAGTCCGGCAGCCAGGACACGGCCGCGTAGTAGAGCAGGCTCTGCAGGCCCATGAACGCGGTGACCTGCCAGGCCAGCGCGTGCTTGTGCACCGCGACCCGCGCCCGCGGGCCGGACGGAGCGGCGCCCGACGGCCCAGCCGCGGCGGCCAGCGGGCCGGCCGTTGGGGCGGCCAGGGGGGCGGTGGGCCGGGGCGTCCGGCGGGCCGCCGGGCCGTACCGCAGCTGGGAGACCACACCAGCGCCGCCGCCAGGCGCGCAGGGCCGACAGCCCGAGGGTCAGCCGCACCGAGCCACCGGAGCAGTTGAACAGCGGCACGCTGAACAACGAGGCGAGGACCGCGCCGAGCCACAGGCCGTGAGGTAGGTGCCGATGAGAAGCCCGGCCCGGCTCCGCCCACCGCCGCTTGATCATGCTGGACATCAGGACGTTCATGACGGCGATCGCGCTGGTGGCGAGCACCGTGCCGGGAAAAAGCATCACGTCGGGCCCGGTCCCGCGCAGCAGCAGGCCGCCGGACAGCACGCAGCGCCGCGAACATCACGCGCTCCTCGCCGAGCCGCCTGCTCAGCCAGGCTCCCGCCCCGGAGACGAGGCCGAAGCACACCACCGGGGTCGTGGCCAGGACAGTCACCGCCGCGGACGACAGCCGCAGCCGCGTCGCCAGTTCGGGGAAAACGGGCGGCAGGCTGGTAATCGCCGCCCGCAGGTTCACCGCGAGCGCCACGATCGAGACGACCAGCAGCACCGCTCCCAGCGGCCGCCGGCCAGGCTTGCCCGCCGCGAGTTTGTTAGCCATCGAAACTAAAATACTGTGCTGGCCCGCGGACTATGTCCTGGTTAGGGCAGGAGCAGGAGCTTTCCGGTGGTGCGGCGGGCGGCCAGGTCCTCCTGGGCCTTCGCCGCGTCGGCCAGGGGGTAGGTGCCCCCGATCCGGACCTGGAGCTGGTCCTTGGCCAGCCAGTCGAACAGGTCGCGCGCCCGCCAGATCAGCTCGTTGCGGTCCGCGATGTAGTGGACGAGGGTCGGCCTGGTCAGGAACAGCGAGCCGCCGCTGTTCAGCCGCTGGGGGTCGAACGGCGGTACCTGGCCGCTCGACGCGCCGTAGAGCACCATCATGCCCCGGTGCCGGAGCGAGGCCAGGCTCTCGTCGAAGGTGGCCTGGCCCACGCCGTCGTACACCACATGGGCGCCTGCGCCGCCGGTCAGCTCGGTCACGGTGGCCCGGACCACGTCGTACCCGACGACATGGTCGGCGCCGGCGTCCCGGGCCACCTCCGCCTTCTTGCCACCGGAGGTCGTGGCGACGACCACGCCGCCGCGCTGCTTCACCATCTGGGTCAGCAGCTCCCCGACGCCGCCGGCGGCGGCGTGCACCACCGTGACGTCGCCCTCGCGCACCGGGTAGGTGCTGTGGCTCAGGTAGTGCGCGGTCATCCCCTGGAGCATGACCGCCGCCGCCACGTTCAGGTCCAGGTCCGGCGGCACCGGCACGGCGCGGTCGGCCGGCAGGACCACCTGCTCGGCGTAGCTGCCCGGCACTCCGGCCCACGCCACGCGGTCTCCCACCGACAGCCCGCTGACGTCGGCCCCGACCGCGGTGATCGTGCCGGCTCCTCGGAGCCGAGGACGAAGGGAAACTGCTTCGGCCGGTAGCCGCCGACGCCCTGCCGCTGGTAGATGTCCATGAAGTTGACGCCGGCCGCGGCCACCCGCACGACGACCTGTCCTGGCTGCGGTTCCGGATCGGGAAGCTCGGCGACCTTCAGTACCTCGGGCCCGCCCAGTTGCTCGACAACCACCGCACGCATGCGAATCACGCTCCCTGCCTGGCATTCACCGACCGCTCCCAGCAGCCCCAACCATAGAACCCCGCGCCGTTAAGGCACTCACGGGATCACACAAGTGCGCGCTGGGCACCATCGCGGGGCGGCCACCCCCAGTCGATGTACACAAAGGCGCCGCCGTGGTGATTAGGGCAGCTACGGAGGTGCCTCCGTAGACATGGGAGCGGGTGCGGGAGCGGAGCGGGAGCGGCGCGGGAGCGCGGGGTACGGAGGGCGCAGGGCAGGTCGCCGCAGGAATCGTTGAACGTGTTCAAGTTCATATGGCGCCCCGGGTGTCCGGGGGGCATACTTGAACGTGTTCAACCTTGAACGTGTTCAAGACGCGTCGAGCGCCCGGGAGACGCCATGGGCATCGTGACCGTGTACATCCTCTACTTGATCGTCAGCGTCGTGCTGACAATCGTCACGGCGACGATCCTGACCCGCAGCGGGAAGACGTTCCTCACCCGCGTGTTCGGCGGCGACGAGCTGCTCGGGCAGGCCCTGAGCCGCCTGCTCGCCGTCGGCTTCTACCTGCTGAACCTGGGGTTCCTGATCCTGGCCATGCGGAGCTCCGCTACGGTCCATGACACGCGGCAGGCGATGGACCTGCTGTCGGTCAAGCTCGGCGAGGCGCTGCTGATCATCGGGGCGCTGCATGGCCTCAACGTCATCGTGCTCGCGCGGATCAGCCGCCGGAACGGCGGATTGTCACGGGTCGAGTGGCGCCCGGTCAGCCGGGGCAGCATTAGCCGGTAGATGAGTGCACCCGAGCAGCAGCAGACCGCGCGTCCGGGCCTGCCCCGTGGCGCGCGGGGAGCAGGCGCGGACCGCGCGGGCGGAGCAGACGCGGGCCGCGATCGTGGAAGCCGCGCTCCGCCTGTTCCGCGAGAACGGCTACGAGGCGACGACCATGCCGGCCATCGCCCGTGAGGCCGGGGTGGCGACCGGGAACGCCTACTACTACTTCGGCTCCAAGGAAGAGCTGATCCAGGAGTTCTACGCGCGCAACCACGCCGAGCACGCCGCCGCGTGCCGACCGGTCCTCGACGCCGAGACCGAGCTGGCGCCCAGGCTGCGCGGGGTGCTGCGGGCGCTCATCGACGTCCAGGCGCCGTACCACTCCTTCGCCGCGAAGCTGTACAAGCACGCGGCCGAGCCAGCCAGCCCGCTGAGCCCGTTCAGCAGCGAGTCCTCCCCCACCCGGAGCGCCACGATCGCGCTGTACGCCGAGGTCATCGAGGGTGCCCACGTCCGGGTCCCGGCCGACCTGCGGGACCGGCTGCCCAAACTGCTGTGGCTCTACTCGATGGGGATCGTCTTGTACTGGGTACACGACAGCTCACCCGGCTGCGCCAAGACCACCGCCTCATCGACTCCACCGTGCCCCTGCCGAGCGCCTGATCCGCCTGTCCAGGCTCCGCGCCCTGAACTCGGTCACCCGCCAGCTCACCACCATCATCGACGACCTGCGGACCAGACCGGCGGCCTGTCCCAGTTGCTCATTGTCCGTGTCGCCATGGGCCGCGCGGGCATCGCGCGGATATCGTGTATCCATGATGCCTATGGCCTCCTCCGACGGCGAGCAGCTCGTCTCAGCGTCTACCCCGCGCGCAGACCGTGCTGCGCTGACGGGCGCGGAGGTCGCTGATTTTGATCGTGAATACCGGCGGACGATGGCTGACGCCGCGGAGTCCCTCGACCTGTCCGGCGTAGTGTCGATGCTGCGGCGATGGCAGCGGATCGCTTGGTCTACTCGAGACGACCCGGACGCGCACCGGCACATGCTGGCTTGCGCTGACGAACTCAACGCGGGTGGTGTCGTCGCCACCGAGTCGTGGCAACAGACAAAGGCCAGCCTGGGCCGGTAGGTGTATTCGGTCGAGTCGGAGCAGCACGCGCTGGAACAGATCGCGGCGCTGCCTGCCGAGGTATTGCCTTTCTATGCGGAGCTGATGGCACTCCTCGAAACCGCACCATGGAGCGGCGAGACCTATAACAGGCAGCGGCCGGACGCGAACATGCGGACGCACGTCTTCGGTAAACACGACCAGGGTCTGGCGATCTACCTCGTTCTTGACGACCAGCGTCGGGTGATTGTCCTACGTGTCTTGTGGGATGGGATAGCGGGCTGTACCGGTCAGCCCTTGCCGCGGAGGGAGCGCAGGACGTACTGCATGATGCCGCCGTGCCGGTAGTAGTCGGCCTCGCCCGGGGTATCGATCCGCACGAGGCGCGGAATTCCTTGCCGTCGGCTGTTACCACGACCTCGTTCGGCATGTGCCGGAATTCATCTCCTCGATGCCGGTGACGTCGAAGGTCTCGTGGCCGGTCAGGCCGAGCGACTCGGCCGACTCGCCCGGCGGAACTGCAGCGGCAGCACGCCCATGCCGATCAGGTTGGACCGGCGGATGCGCTCGAATGACTCGACCAGCACGGCCCGCACGCCGAGCAGCGCGGTGCCCTTGGCCGCCCAGTCGCGCGAGGAGCCGGACCCGTACTCCTTGCCGCCCAGCACGATCAGCGGGGTGCCCTCCTCCGGTACTGCCGCGAGCGTCGTAGATCGCTCATCTGCTCGCCCTCGGGTACTTGACGGTGACGCCGCCCTCGGTGCCGGGCGCCAGCTGGTTGCGCAGCCGGATGTTGGCGAACGTGCCGCGGATCATCACCTCGTGGTTGCCGCGCCGCGATCCGTAGGAGTTGAAGTCGCGGCCGCTCGACGCCGTGCTCGGTGAGGTAGTTCCCGGCCGGGCTGTCGGTCTTGATCGCGCCGGCCGGGGAGATGTGGTCGGTGGTGACCGAGTCGCCGAGCATGGCCAGCACCCGGGCGCCGTGGATGTCGGTGACCGGCTCGGGCTCGTCGGTCATGCCGTCGAAGTAGGGCGGGCGGCGCACGTAGGTGGAGTTCTGGTCCCAGGCGAAGTGTCGCCGGCCGGGACGTCCAGGGCGTGCCACCGCTCGTCGCCGTCGAACACGTCGGCGTAGTCGCGGGTGAACATCTCCGCGGCGACCGCGCCCGCACGATCTCGCCGATCTCGGCCGGCGACGGCCAGATGTCGCGCAGGTAGACGGGCTGGCCGTCGGAGCCGGAGCCGATCGGGTCGTTCACCAGGTCGGTGTCCATGGAGCCGGCCAGCGCGTACGCGACCACCAGCGGCGGCGAGGCCAGGTAGTTCATCTTGACGTCGGGGTTGATCCGGCCTTCGAAGTTCCGGTTGCCGGACAGCACGGACACCACGGCCAGGTCGCTCGTCGTTGACCGCCGGGCTGATCGCCTCCGGCAGCGGCCCGGAGTTGCCGATGCAGGTGGTGCAGCCGTAGCCGACCAGGTTGAAGCCAAGCTTGTCCAGGTAGGGCGTCAGGCCGGCCCGCTCGTAGTAGTCCATGACCACCTTGGAGCCGGGGGCGAGCGTGGTCTTCACCCAGGGCTTGCGGTTCAGCCCGGCTCCACCGCCTTCTTGGCCAGCAGCGCCGCGCCGACCATGACCGAGGGGTTGGAGGTGTTCGTGCAGGAGGTGATGGCCGCGATCACCACCGAACCGTGGTCCAGGCGTGATCTTCGGTGCCGTCCTCCAGCGTCGACTGGGTCGGGCGTGGAGGCGCCGCGTCCGGTCGCTCGTCGGCGACCGGGTCGGAGGCCGGGAAGGTGTCGGCCACGCCGTTGTCCGGGTCGGCCCGGGACGAAGCTCGGCCAGCGCGTCGCGGAACGCGGTCTTGGCGTCGGCGAGCGCGATCCGGTCCTGCGGCGTTTCGGCCCGGCGATGACGGGACGACGGTGGCCAGGTCGAGTTCGAGCTCCTCGGAGTAGACCGGTTCCCGGGCCGGGTCGTGCCACAGTCCCTGCTCCTTGGCGTACGCCTCGACCAAGGCGACCTGCTCCTCGGCGCGGCCGGTGAGCCGCAGGTAGTCCAGAGCGTCACTTCGTCGATGGGAAGATCGCGCAGGTCGAGCCGAACTCCGGGCTCATGTTCCCGATCGTGGCCCGGTTGGCCACCGGGACCGCGGCCACGCCCGCGCCGAGGAACTCCACGAACTTGCTGACCACGCCGTGCTTGCGCAGCAGCTCGGTGATGGTGAGCACCAGGTCGGTGGCGGTGTGCCGCCTGTCAGCTCGCCGGTCAGCCGGAACCCGACCACCTTGGGGATCAGCATGCTGATCGGCTGGCCGAGCATGGCGGCCTCGGCCTCGATGCCGCCGACACCCCAGCCGAGCACGCCCAGGCCGTTCTGCATCGGGTGTGCGAGTCGGTGCCGACCAGGTGTCCGGGTAGGCGACGCCCGCCGTCTGTCGCGGGTCAAGACCACCCGGGCCAGGTGCTCGATGTTCACCTGGTGCACGATCCCGGTGCCGGGCGGGACGACCTTGAACTCGTCGAACGCCTGCTGGCCCCAGCGCAGGAACTGGAAGCGCTCCTGGTTGCGCTCGAATTCGAGCTCCACGTTGCGCTCGAACGCGTCCGGGCGGCCGAAGAGGTCGGCGATCACCGAGTGGTCGATGACCAGCTCGGCGGGGACAGCGGGTTGATCTTGGCGCGTCACCGCCGAGCCCTGCATCGCCTCGCGCATGGCGGCCAGGTCGACCACGCCGGCACGCCGGTGAAGTCCTGCATGATCACCCGGGCCGGGGTGAACTGGATCTCGGGTCGGGCTCTGGCCTTCGGATCCCAGCGGGCCAGCGCCCGGACGTGGTCGGCGGTGACGTTCGCGCCGTCCTCGGTGCGCAGCAGGTTCTCCAGCAGGACCTTCAGGCTGAACGGGAGGCCGCACGGAACCTCGACCGCGTCCAGCCGGTAGATCTCGTACGGCGTGCCTCACGTCAGCGTCGCGCGGCTGCCAACTGTTCCCGGTCATCGTCCTAAACCTCCTCGCCCATGCCCCGAGGTTGTGCTAACACCACGAGAGCGCTTCTGGGGGCTACCTGGTCGCGGGCTGCGTCTGGAACGCCTGTTCTCTTGGATCTTCCCACACTCTCAACAGGTATCTCGATATCAAGTCTATACCTTATCCGAAGGCCGTAAGTTTACCGGACTAGTAGGAGCCACGTCTCACTCGTGTATGGGCTTGACTGCGGGCTGACACTCTTTCAACGATGGGGTGACGACCGCCTGGCCTCATCCGGTAGCCCAGTCCCCCGGGCCAAAAACAACCGGGAAACCTGAAGGGCCTATGACTGCAGCTCGAGACCAGCACCGTACACGAACTACCCAGGCTGTTCAGAGGCGGCTTGTCCGCTGCCTCCGCATTAGCGCCGGGGCGGCACGGCTGTCGCCACCTGGTACCGCTAGACTTCGGGGACCGTCCGGCCCCTGAAAGGTTTCGGCAAACTGAGATCGGATAAAACACCGCTCCTGTGATCCCCGGAACTGACCGTTCCTTAACTTGACCATCACGGCGCAGGGGTGCGGGTCGACTCGCACCGGCGGGGACTCGGCTTGGCGCATCGCTGAGCGCCGTCGCGGGAGAGGGGAAGAGGGCCTCATGTCTGGGAAAGCACCGGCCGTGGCAGGCGGCGCCGCTCGCGGCGGGCACGGTTCTCACCCTGAGCATGCTGGGCCTGACCACGCGGGCGGCTCCCGCGCTCGCGGCTTCGGCCGCGACGATCAACGGCGGCGACGACGTTCCAGACGATCCCGGTTTCGGGGCCTCCGGAGGGCTTCGGCGAGGCTCGGACGATCATGAACGCGGCTCGTCGCGGCGCAGCAGCAGGCGCTGAACCTGCTGTTCGGCCCGCCAGCGGGGCGGGCCTGACCATCCTGCGCAACGAGATCAGCGCGGACCCCGGCAGCACCATCGAGCCCACCGCGCCGTCCACCCCGACGGCCGCCCCGGCGTACCAGCCGCTGTCGTCGATCAACGCCGACCAGGGCCAGTTGTGGCTCGCGCAGCAGATCAAGGAGCGGCTACGGCGTAACCAACGTGTTCGCCGACGCCTGGAGCGCGCCCCGGTTCATGAAGACGAACAACTCCGTCAATAACGGCGGCAGCTGTGCGGCGTGCCGGGCGCCTCCTGCGCCAGCGGCGACTGGCGCCAGGCGTACGCGAACTACCTGGTGCAGTACGCCAAGGACTATGCCGCCGCCGGGGTGCCGCTGACCTACGTCGGCCCGGAGAACGAGGCCAACTTCGGCGCCCGGCAACAACGACGGCATGACGCTCACCCCCGCGCAGACCGCGAGCTTCCTGCGACGTGGTCGGGCCCGACGCTGCGGCTCCGGGCCTGCCCACGCAGGTCGACTGCTGCGCCACCGAGGGCCGGTGCTACGCGGCGCAGGACGCCAGGCCATCGAGTCCGACCCGACGGCCCAGCGCCGAACGAGCGTCTTCACCAGCCACGGCTACACGCCGCGCCGAGTCGCCGATGCCCGGCTGGACGAAGCCGGCGCTGGAAACCGAGTGGTCCACATTCGAGGGCTGGAACCCGGCGTGGGACGACGGGTCCGACGCCTCGGGGCTCGCCTGGGCGCAGCACATCTTCACCGGGCTTGACAACGCCAACCTCAGCGCGTTCCTGTACTGGTGGGGCTCGACGACGCCGTCGGAGAACGGGGACAACGAGGGCCTCGTCCTGATCAACGGCTCGAGCGTGACGCCTTCGGGCCGGCTGTGGGCGTTCGGCAACTTCAGCCGCTTCGTCCGGCCCGGGCGCGGTCCGGATCGGGGCGAGCACGTCGGACGGCAACCTCACCCTGGACGCGTTCAAGAACACCAACAACACCGTCACCGTGGTGGCGCTGAACACCGGCACCGGGCCGGACACGGTCGAACTTCGCGCTGCAGAACACCGGGGTGGCGAACGGAGCCGTGGTCACTCCCTACCTAACCAACAACTCTTCCAGCCTGACGGCGCAGCCGACGACCACCGTATCGGGCGGCGCCTTCACCGGCACGCTGCCCGGCCGTTCCCTGGTCACCTACCAGATCCCGGCGTCGCCGGCCGGCGGGAACACGGTCCCGGTCACCAACCCCGGCAGCCAGACCACCTCCGTGGGCACGGCCGCCTCGTGCCGGTCGCCGCGACCGACTCCGGCGGGCCAGACGCTGACCTACTCCGCCACCGGCCTGCCGGCCGGGCCTGGCGATCAGCTCCTCGACCGGCCTGATCTCCGGGGACCCCCACCACCGCCGGCACCTCGTACCGTCACGGTGACCGCGACCGATACCACCGGCGCGTCCGGTTCGCGCCACGTTCACCTGGACGGTGGACCCGGCGCCGGGGGCAGCGGCACCGGATGCCACGTCACGTACGCCACGCAGCCAGTGGAGCGGCGGGTTCGTCGCGAACGTGACGATCAGCCAACCACGGAACGGCCGCCGGTCAACGGATGGACGCTGACCTTCACGTTCCCGGTGACCAGAAGATCACCAACGCCTGGAACGGCACGGCCAGCCAGGCGGCGAGAACGTGACCGTCACCAACGCTCGGCTACGACGCCACCATCCCCCCGGGCGGCTCGACCTCGCTCGGCTTCCAGGGCACCTGGACCAGCAGCGACGCCGCGCCGGTCGCCTTTGCGGTCAACGGGACGGCCGGCACCTGACGCGGCGGCCTGCCGGTAATCCTCGGTCAGGCGGCCATACGGCTGACCTCGCCGTGAGCCGCGCGCCTCGTCCATGCCGAGGTTGAGCGCCAGGTACGGAGAACGGCAGGCCCTCTATCGCGGGATCAGTTCCGCCCAGTACGCCGCCGCCGTCGGCTGCACGGGCCACTGACCACAGGGCCACTGGCAACACGGGCCACGGGCAACACGGGCCACGGGCAACCGGCGAGGCCAGCGGGCGTAAGCGCTCGCGGGGGCTCATTCCTGGAACCAGTTCTGGAACGTCACTATCCCGGTGATCCTCCGGCCCGGCGCCAACACGATCAGGGTCATCGCCAACCCGCAATACAACGACGACGGCAAGACGATCGGCGTCGTGTACTCGGGCAGTGATGCCCGGCAGCCGCTCCGCTCGGCTCGGCCGGCACGGCACGGCACGGCACATCGAGCAGATCACGCTGGCGCCGTTCCAGCTCAGGCCCTGGTGACCGCCGGAGGAGGTGCGCCGGCGAGCTGGACGGGTGCCGCTCCGCCGGGCGCAGGACCCCACCCACCTCTCAGGTCACACCGGCACCACGCCCGGGCCCGGCTTTTCATGATCATGTGACGGAAGCGTCGTATTGAGCGGCAAACTCCACATGATCATGGACAGAACAGGGGCGCGCGGCGGAAAACAACGCATGATCATGGACGGACGCGCGGAGCGTGGTGCGGTTGTGGCTGGCGCGACGGACGGGACGCCGGGCCGGAGCGGCGCGCGGGGGCGGGGTACGGCGGGCCCGGAGCGGCGCGCGGGGGCGGGGTACGGCCGGCCCGGAGCGGCGCGCGGGGGCGGGGTACGGCCGGCCCGGAGCGGCGCGCGGGGGCGGGGTACGGCCGGCCCGGAGCGGCGCGCGGGGGCTTGGCGGCGGTACGGCCGGGCGGGGCACGGAGAGGTGGGGCGATGGGCTAGCGGACGTCCCAGACGCCCCAGAAGACGCGGCGCCAGAATCGGCGGCTGCCGAGGAGCATGACCCGCATGCTCCTCGGCAACTTGGCCGGGGCGTGGATGCAGGCGCCGGGCTGGCCGGGGACCAGGCAGTTGCCGGGGCAGTTGCCCCAGCAGTGGCGGCAGTGCCGGGTGACGGACGGACCCACGCCCCCCATGATGCAACCGCGCGGACTGTCCAACGTCATAGCGAAAACTTTCGGCCGCAAATCCCTTTGCAACCTGCATTTCCGAAACAACTGCAGCTTGATTGTTTCGGAATGTTTTCGTACGTTTGGGCCTCATCCGGCGTGGCGTGACCACCGGCCGGACATAGCAGCGCACCGCAACGGAGAGGACGGCTGCCATGCCCGCTACGAAGAAAAGACCCACGTACACGGCCCTGGCTGCGGTTTCCGCCCTGGCCGCGAGCGCGCTGGCGGTCGCCAGGCCCGTGAGCCCGGCGCTCGCCGCCACCGCAACCCCGGCGTCCGCGTCACCCACCGCAACCCCGGCGTCCGCGTCACCCACCGCAACCCCGGCGTCCGCGTCGCCCGCCGCGCCCCCGGAGTCCGCGTCCGCCACGGCGACGATCAACGGGTCCGCGACCTATCAGCGCATCAGCGGCTTCGGCGCGTCGGAGGCGTTCGGCCAGGCGACTACGGTCATGAACGCGCCGGCCACCACCCAGCAGCAGGTGCTCAGCCTGCTCTACGGACGATCCGGGGCCGCCCTGACCATCCTCCGGAACGAGATCCCCTCGGACTCAGCCGGCACGATCGAGCCCACCGCGCCGAGCAGCCCGTCGGCACCGCCCGCCTACCGGGCACTGGGGAACGACGAGGGCCAGGCATGGTTCGCCCGGACGATCCAGCGCCAGTACGGCGTGCACCAGTTCTTCGCCGACGCGTGGGGCGCGCCCGCGTTCATGAAGACCAACGACTCCGACATCAACGGCGGCACGCTGTGCGGCGTACCGGGAGCCACCTGCGCCAGCGGCGACTGGCGCCAGGCCTACGCGAACTACCTGGTGCAGTACGCGAAGGACTACCGCGCGGACGGGATCAGGCTCAGCTACCTCGGCTTCGAGAACGAGGCCAACCTGGGGCCCGGCTACTCGGGCATGGTGCTCAGCCCGGCCCAGACGGCCAACTTCGCCGACGTGGTCGGCCCGACCCTGGCCCGTTCCGGCCTGGCGACCCAGCTCGAATGCTGCGCGGCCGAAGGCTGGGATTACGCCGCGCAGTACGCCAGCGCCATCGAGAACGACCCGGTGGCCAACCACTACGTCCGGCTGTTCACCAGCCACGGCTACACGGCCCCGCCGGCGTCCCCGCTGCCCGGCTGGACCAAGCCGGTGTGGCAGACCGAGTGGTCGACGTTCCAGAAATGGGACCCGGCCTGGGACGACGGCACCACCGCGTCGGGGCTCACCTGGGCGCAGCACATCTACACGGGACTGACCCAGGCCAACCTCAGCGCGTTCCTGTACTGGTGGGGCAGCACCACGCCGGCCGAGAACGGCGACAACGAGGGACTGATCCAGATCAACGGGTCCGCGGTCGAGACATCCGGCCGCCTGTGGGCGTTCGCCAACTACAGCCGCTTCGTGCGTCCGGGCGCCGTCCGGATCGGGGCCACCAGCCCGGCCAGTGCTGTCGATCTGATCGCGTTCCGGAACACCGATGGAAGCGTCGCCGTCGTCGCGCTCAACACGTCCGCCAGCGCCGTTCCGATGTCGTTCTCGCTGCGCGGCCGGGCGATGCCGGGCGACACGCTGGCCACCCCGTACCTGACTGACTCCTCCCACGACACCGCGGCGCAGGCCCCGGCGACGATCAGGGACGGCGCGTTCGGGGGAACGCTGCCCGCTCGGTCGCTGGTCACCTACGTCATCCGGCCGCGCCGGTAAGCCCCTTTCCCCTGGTCGGGCCGAGTGTTCCGCGGCATGCTGCGGAACACTCGGCCCGTGACGTGCTGGGCCCGGGGTGCGGTGTGTGCGGGCGTAGAGTCGCACCGTGGCAGACGACGACTGGCGGGTGACCGTCACTCTTCACGACGAGGCCGATGCCCAGCGGACGGTTCAGTCCCTGCCCGGCCATCAAGTGGAGGACAATGTTCGCCGCCGCCTTGGTCAGCACGTCGCAATGTCCGCGGACGGTCCTACCGTGTACTTCTACGCCGGTACCGAAGAAGCGGCACGTGAGGCAGCCCGAGTGGTCCGCGAGGTGCTGGCCCAGCACCAGCTGAACGCCGCTCTCGCGCTCGACCGCTGGCACCCGCTCGAAGAGGAGTGGGAGGACGCGGACGCCCCGATGCCGGATTCCACCGAGCTGCGGCAGGCGGAACATCAGCATCTGATGGAGGAGGAGACTCGGGAGTCGCATGAGCACGGGCAGGCCGGGTGGCATGTGCGGGCTGATATGCGGTCGCATCGCGAGGCGGTGGCATTGGCCGCGCGGCTGCAGGCGGAGGGCCATCCGGTGATCCGGCGCTGGAAATACCTGATCCTCGGAGCCAACAACGAGGACGACGCCAGCGAACTCGCTCAAGTGGTCAAGCGGGAGGCTCCGGCGGATGCGTCCGTCCACGCCGAAGCGGCCCTGTTCCTTAACTTCGGTCCCCACGGCGGATGAGCCCGCTCGTCCCCACGCCAGCTAGCCCCGTCTGGTCAGGGGTTCCCGCCGCCCAATAGGGTCGTCAGGTTGCCCGCGGGCGGAAAGGCTCCGCGGGGGCTCGCGGCTGAGAGGCAGGACCGCATGCGGTTTGCGATCAAAACCAGGCCTGAGCATCAGACCTGGGCGGAGATCCGGGACGTCTGGGTGGCCGCCGACACGATCCCGCTGTTCGAGTCGGCGTGGAACTGGGACCACTTCTACCCGCTCACCGAGCCGTTCGACGGGCCCAACTTCGAGGCCTGGACCATGCTGGCCGCGCTGGCCCAGGCCACCCGGCGGATCAGGCTCGGATGCCAGGTCACGGGCATGATTTACCGTCACCCGGCGGTCCTCGCGAACATGGCGGCGACCGTCGACATCATCTCGGGCGGACGTCTCGAACTCGGGCTCGGCGCCGGCTGGAACCAGATGGAATGCGACGCGTACGGGATCGACCTGCCGCCGCTGCGCGAGCGCTTCGACCGGTTTGACGAAGGCGTGGAGGCCATCGCCGGCCTGCTCAGCCAGGAAACGACGACGCTGGCCGGGCGGTACGTCCGCCTGACCGACGCCCGGTGTGAGCCCAAGCCGGTTCAGCGCCCCTATCCCCCGATCACCATCGGCGGACGTGGCCGGAACCGGACACTGCGCACGGTCGCCCGCTGGGCGCAGCAGTGGAACGTCATCACCGACAGCGTCGGCGAGTGGACCGAGCTCAAGCAGGTCCTGGTCGGGCACTGCGAGAGCATCGGCCGCGATCCGGCCGAGATCACCTGCTCGGTGAACATCCGGATCGACCCGGACCTCGGCATCGAGCCTGCGGTCGGGATGGTCGAGGCCTTCCGTGACGCAGGCGCCGATCTCGCGATCATGAACCTCCCGCACCACTGCAGGCCGGACTTCCTCGCGCCCCTCGCCGACGCTCTCGGCCCGCTGGCCTGACCGCACTGTGACGAGCGTCTCCCCCATGCCCGGGAAGTAATCACGCGTCCCGAGCGACTAATTAATAATTTCGGCTTACCGGTAAATGCAAAAAATGCGCCTGTGACGAGGCTCACTAAAGGCGCGGGAAAAAGCCGGGCCACGGCGACGACTATCTCTCACGTCAGCTAGTTCGCAGCTGATCCTTCAGAAGACAGCGAGCTAAGAGAAGGAATGCCAAGTGAGCGTCGTCACACACCCCGGAGTCCCCGGGGTCGCCGAAACTCCCGGGTACGCCGAGGCCTCGGGATCCGGTGAAGAAAACGCGGTACAGGCCGCTGCGCCGGTCGCAGCGGTACGGAAGTACGCCGTCGAGATGATCGGGACGTTCTTCCTCATGTTCACGGTCGCCGCCGCCGTGCTCAGCGGCAGCACGTTCACGCCCCTGGCCGCCGGAGCGGTCCTGATGGTGATGATCTACGCGGGCGGCCACATCTCGGGCGGCCACTACAACCCGGCCGTCACCATGGCCGCGCTGGTCCGGGGCCGGATCAAGGCGGGCGAGGCGGCCGGGTACTGGATCTCGCAGGTCGTCGGTGGGCTGATCGCCGGGGTCGTGGCCCGCGCGATCGTCAACCCGGCCCACGTCACGGCCCTGAGCCCGTCCGGGCACGCCCTGACCGCCACGGCGCTGGTGGAACTGCTGTTCACCTTCGCCCTGGCCTATGTCGTGCTCAACGTGGCCACCAGCAAGGACCACCCGAACAACGGCTTCTACGGGCTGGCGATCGGCTTCACGGTCGCGGCGGGCGCCTTCGCCGTGGGCGGGATCTCGGGCGGCGTGTTCAACCCGGCTGTCGCGCTGGGCGGCTCCGCCGCGGGCATCTTCGCCTGGTCGACGATCTGGATCTACCTGCTGGTGGAACTGGTCGCGGGTGCCGCCGCCGGGCTGGCCTTCCGTGCGCTCAATCCCAGCGATAAGTGAACTGATGATGCAGCAGCCGATTCGCGAGCGGGAATCGGCTGCTGCATTATACCGCCCTATCAGCGAGCGTCCCGGGGCACCCCGATAATGAGTCGCGAATCCTGTTGATAGCCTCGAAATAAGGGATCGGCAATGCCGCACTGAAGATCCCATTTGGACGCCTGTCAGCGTGATCGGATTCTAAGATAACGATGGAAACTGAATCACCTGCGCAATGGACGAGCTGACCCGGCTCGCGACCGCGGCGGCAGATCCGGCTGACACGGCGGCGATGGCCGCCTTCATCCGGCTCAGCCAGCCGCAGGTCTGGTCGCTGTGCGCATACCTGGTCGACGAGGCATCGGCCGATGACCTGACCCAGGAGACGTACCTGCGTGCGTTCCGCGCGCTGCGGTCGTTCCGGGCCGAGTCGTCGGCGCGGACCTGGCTGTTGTCGATCGCACGCCGGGTGTGCATGGACGAGTTGCGGCAGCGGACGCGGCGCAGGCGCCAGGAGAGGCGGATGCTGGAACTCGGCGGCCAGGAGTGGGCCCAGACCGGCGCGACCGAGCAGGTCGAGGTCCGGGAACTGCTCAGCCACCTGTCCGAGGATCGCCGGGCCGCGTTCGTCCTGACCCAGATAATCGGGCTGTCGTATGAGGAGACGGCGAGCGCATGCGGCACGACGAGCGGCACCATCGCGTCGCGGGTGGCGCGGGCCCGCAGCGACCTCATCGATGCGCTCCGCGCGACGCAGGACGGCGACGGCCGGGGCGCCACCGTCGATGGGCACGACCGGCGGGCGGCCAGCCGTCTCAGGAGAGGCATGCTGAGCCGGCGGACAGCCGCCCGGGAAGAAGCACGATGAAGAGGCGTACGTTGCACGGGACGCGGCTAGCCAGCCTGGCGGACCGGCACCGGCGCCTGGCAGAAGGGACGGTGGCACCGTGACCCACAGGCATGACGGAACGGGAAGCGGCGGCCTGATGACGCATGACGAGGCCCGTGCGGAGCTGTCGGCCTGGCTGGACGGCGAGCAGCGGTCACGCTGGCCGTTCCGCTCGCCGAGCATCTGGCCGACTGCACGGCCTGCCAGGATTGGCAGCAGGTGGCCCAGAAGATCACCCGGCAGGTGCGCACCGCGCAGGGCGGCCCGGTCCCCGACCAGACCGAGCGGGTTCTCGCCGCGGTGCTGGCCGACCAGGCCGACCAGGCCCCGAACCGCCGTTCGCGCCGGTTCACGCTGCAGGTGCGCGCGGCCCTGGCTGCGGTCGCGGCCGCCCAGTTCGTGATCATCATCCCGGCACTGCTGGGCCACGCGGGCGGCGGCACGCCGATGCACTCGTCGCACGAGCTAGGCGTGTTCAACCTGGCGCTGGCCGTCGGCTTCGCCGTGGCCGCGCTGCGCCCGGCGCTCGCCCGCGGGATGCTGCCGGTGGCCGGATTCGCCTCGGCGGCGCTGATCGTGCTCTCGTTCGTCGATTCCGCTCTGTCCTACACCACGATTCCGGCCGAGACGCCGCACCTGATCACCCTGCTCGGCGCCGTGCTTCTGTACGCACTGGTCCGGGCCGGCCGCCGGGAGGCGGGCTCGTCGTCAGCCGGGCAGAACATCGCCCGGCGCACGGGCCCGTCGATCCTCGAGATCGCACCCGGCACGCCCGACGAGCCCAACGCGTGAGGCCGGACGGCAGGTGCGGAGACGGCGCGGCCGGGCGTGATGCCCGGGGACCTCACGTGCCGTCGGCCGAGTTCCCGCCCTGGGCAGCGCCGCTCTTGCCGGTGCCGATCCCGGTTTCCTTGAAGTAGTCGCTGATCAGCTCGCGCTGGCGCTGCATGAGCTCGTCGAAGTGCTTGTCCACGTTGTCGTCGCCGATGGCTTCGACGGTCATGTACAGATCCTTGATCTGCTCCAGCTTCTCCTCGGAACCCTCGCTCGGCGGCTCTTCGCCGACATCGTTGTAGCGGGCGGTACCGCCCGGGCCGGCAGCGCCGGCCGCCTCCGCGTGGGGCAGGCCAGGGCCTGCCACCTGGGCCAGCGGAGTGGTGTCGTTGCTCAGGCCGCCGTCGTCCGGCTCGCCCGGGCGGGGTTGCCCCGGCGGCGGCTCGAACGGGCCGCGGACCGGCTCGGCCGGGACGGCGGGCTCAGGCTCCTCGGGGGGAGCGTACGGGTCGGCCTCGACCGCGTCACCGTAAGCGGGCGGCTCCGCGGAGTCCCCGGAGCCGCCGTAGTAGGCGGCAGGCTGGTCCGTGCTCGGGTAGCCGTTGGCGGCCCGGAGGCCCCATAGGCGGGCTCCGGCTCCGGATCCCGGTACACGGGCGGTCCGGCCGGGTCGCCGTAACCACCGCCCCGATCCGGGTCGACGTAGGCCGGCGGCGGGCCGTCGTAGGCCGGTGATGCGTCCGTTGCGGCATACGGCGACGGGCCGGGCGGCCCCGCGTAGCCCGGTGGCTCCTGCGGCTCCACGTAGGAGAAGGGAGGTTCGGCGTCGGCGTAGGCGGCTGGCTCGTCCGGGCGGCCGTAACCGCCGGCGCCTCCTGGGCCGGCGTAACCCGATGGCCCGCCTGGGCCGTCGTAGCCCGGTGCCCCGTCCGGACCCGCGTAACCTCGTGACCCGCCCGGGCCGGCGTAGCCTCGTGCTCGGTCCGGGCCGGCGTAGCCCCCGGGCGGCCCGTCGTAGCCGTGTCCCCCGGCCGGCCGGTCGTAGCCGGACGCCTCGCCGGGACCACCGTAACCACGGGACTCGCCCGCTCCGCGGTAGCGCCCCGCGTCCTCGCCGTCATAGCCGGGAGGATCCATGTCAGGCGGTCCCGGCGGGTAGACCCGCGCCGTTCCCGCCGCGTCGTAGCCGTCCGGCGCATAGCCGTCCGGCCCGTATCCGTCTGGCCCGTATCCGGGCGGCCCATAGCCCGGTCGCCCGTAACCCGGTGCAGGCGGCGGATATCCGGGGCCGGTTCTGGATGGTCCGTATCCCGGGCCGCCCGGCTGGCCGTCCTGGGCGTCCTGGGCGTAACCGCCGTCCGGTCCCGGGTAGCCCGGCCCGTCCGGCCCGTCGTCGTAACCCACCACCGGCTGAGGACCGGTGCGGAGCAGGCCGCCCCACGGCGCATCCGGCCCGGGGGTGCCGTCCCCGGGTCCGGGCGGGAACTCGTCGTCCTCGCGGATGGCGTAGGCGTAGCCGCCGTCGGCGTATCCCGGGTCGTAGGGCGGCGGGCCCCCCGGGTACGCGGGACCGTGCGGCCCGCCCGGCGGCGGGTAATAACCGGCCGCCGACGGGCCGGCGTAGTAACCGTCACCGGGCGGCGGACCGTAGTAGCCGGGCCCGGCGGCATCATGCCGCGGGCCGGGATCGCGCCCCGGCCCGTACCCGAACTCCCCGCCGCGCGGCGGCCCCGCCGCACGCGGAGGCCCGTACCCGGGCCCGTATTGCTGGCTAGGCACGTAGGGCGGGCTGTCGTCGTACTCGTCAGGATCCGGGCCAGCGTCCGCGCCCGGTGGATAGGCGGCACCCGTCTCGTAGCCGGGCACGCCGCCGTAACCGGCATCCGGCGGGTACGGGGCTCCCCCGGCGTCGGGTGAGTAGACCGTCCCGCCGTCGTAGCCGGGCACGCCGTAGCCGGGATCCGGCGGGTATTCACCGCCGTGCTCGTCGCCGGCCCCCGGACCGTATTCCGGGCCGCGGTCGTACTGCGCCGCGGGACCGGGCGGACCGGGAGGCGCGCTTGGGTCGGGGCCGTACGGGTCGTCCGGGCCGTGATCGGCTCTCGGGCCACCGACCAGCCCGTGGGGCGAGATCACCGAGGTCGGCTGCAGGACCTCGTTCCGGCGGAACCTCGGGGAATGCGGGCGGCCGGAGGAACGTGACGGGCCAGGACGCGCGGAACCGCGCGCTTCGTCGGCCGCGTGGCGATCGTCTCCCACCGGCCGGCCCGGGCCGTCCGCCCGGGCGGCACCGGGACCGTCGCCGGGCGGGTAGCCGCCGGCGTACGGGTCGTCCGGGTACGGGGCGTCGATGTACGGGTCGCCGGCGTAGGCGTCACCCGGGTATGGATCGTCCGAATAGCCGCCCGGCGGTTCTTTCCGCCGGCCGGGGAGAAGCCGCCCAATCGCGAACATGACGAGGACCAAGAGCCCGATCGCCATGCCGATTGCGGCCGCTGCCTCGCCTATCCGCACTAGCCGCCCCCAGTTACCCGCCGTCACGTGGCCCAGGGTCCCCCCGACGATGATCAGGACCACCCCGAGCATGAGCGTTCCAGCCCCCGCTACCGCCAGGGCGACGAGGACCCGCACCCTCCGGGCGGAATCGGAGCCGGTACGCACCTCTCCACGATCGCATTGCCATCGCCGGACCCGCAAGCCAAATGCCCAGGTCCGCCCCGTTGATGCCGGTCACCCGGTGTAGTGTTCACGCGCCGATCGCGCTATCCGCCGGGGTCGGCCGATACATTGGCGGGGTGACCGAACAGTCGGACAAGGCAGAACATTTTCTCTCGCTTCATCGCGGACCCAGCGCCCTGCTGATGCCGAACGCGTGGGACGCGGGCTCGGCCCGGCTACTCGCCGCGCTCGGTTTCGAGGCTCTGGCCACGACTAGTTCGGGGTTCGCGGCGACCCTCGGCCGCTTCGACGGCACGGTGACGCGAGACGAGGCGCTCGCGCACGCCCAGGTCATGGCCGCCGCAACCGACCTTCCCGTCTCGGCCGACCTGGAGAACGGCTTCGCCGACGAGCCAGCCGGCGTAGCCGAGACGATCCGGCTCGCCTCCGCGACCGGTCTGGCCGGATGCTCGGTGGAGGACTTCACCGGCCGCGACGACGATCCGATCTATGACCTCGCGCTGGCCGCGGAGCGCGTCACGGCCGCCGCGGAGGCGGCGCACGGCGGGGCCGCCCGCCTGGTCCTGACCGCCCGCGCCGAGAACTACCTGCATGGACGCCCGGACCTGGCCGACACGATCGCCCGCCTGCAGGCCTACCAGGCGGCCGGGGCCGACGTCCTCTTCGCGCCCGGCCTGTCCCGGCTGGAGGACATCCGCCAGGTCGTCACCTCGGTCGACCGGCCCGTCAGCGTGCTGGCCATTCCGGGTGCCCCGGACGTCCGGGAACTAGCCGGCGCGGGCGTCAGCCGGGTCTCGGTCGGCGGCTCGTTCGCCTTCGCCGCGCTCGGCGCGGTCGCCGAGGCGGCCACCGAACTGCGCGACCGCGGCACCTACGGTTTCCTGGCCGCCGCGCGCACCGGCCGCGAGGCCATCAAGCCCGCCTTCACCCGCTAGACCGCCTCCCGCTGGACCGCCTTTCCGCTCGGCCGCGCTGCGCCGGAACTGTCGGTGGCCGCCGCCAGACTGGCCCGCATGGACCGGAGGAGGCACGATGGGTGCTGTGAGCATCGCCGAGGCATGGCCACCGGCTGCCGGCCGTCCGGATATCGTCGTCGTGCGGCTGGAAGACGTGGGCGGCGCGAAGTTCACCGTGCCACCTCTGCTCGCGGTGGAAATCAGGTCGGCGAGTACGGCCATGGTCGACCTGAACGTGAAGAAGGCGGCTTACGAACGCTTCGGCGTCGGCTCGTACTGGGTCGTGAATCCCGACCTCCGAACACCCTCGCTGACCGCCTTCGAGCTGCACAATGGCCATTACACGCAGGTCGCGCACGCACGCGGCGGTGAGGCTTTCCGCGCTGATCGGCCATTCCGTGCCGACGTGGTTCCGTCAGACATGGTCGCCGGCCTCAGCCTGCCGCCCCGCTGAGGCCGGGCGGCGGGGCGGCCGCCCGGCCAGGGACCGGGGTCAGACCTGCGGCAGGACCTCGGAGGCGAGCAGTTCGAGGTGGTCGAGGTCGGACAGGTCGAGGAACTGCAGGTAGAGCCGCTCGGCACCGGCGTGCGCCCACGCGCCGATCCGGTCGACGACCTCGGCCGGGGTTCCGGCGATGCCGTTGGCCCGCAGATCCTCCGCCCGCATCCCGATCGCGTCGGCGCGGCGGGCCACCTCGGCGTCGTCCTTCCCGCAGCACACGGTCTGGGCCGCGGAGAACGTCATCGAGGACGGGTTCCGCCCGGCCGCCGTGCAGGCGTCCCGGACCCGGCCGAACGAGGCCGTTGAGTCCGCCATGCTCCGGAACGGCGCGTTGAACTCGTCGGCGTACTGCGCGGCCAGGCGGGGCGTCCGGCGGGCGCCGGCGCCGCCCAGGATCACCCGGGGCTTCGGCCGCTGGGCCGGCTTGGGCAGCGCCGGAGAATCGGTCAGCTGGTAATACTGCCCGTCAAACGAGAACGTCTCGCCGACGGGCGTCTCCCACAGCCCGGTCACGATGGCCAGCTGCTCCTCGAACCGGTCGAACCGCTCGCCGACGCTGGGAAACGGGATGCCGTAGGCGGTGTGCTCTTCCTCGAACCATCCGGTGCCGAACCCGAAGTCGATCCGCCCGCCGCTCATGTCGTCCACCTGGGCGACTGAGATCGCCAGCGGCCCGGGCAGCCGGAAGGTCGCGGCCGTCACCATGGTGCCGAGCCGGATCCGGCTGGTCTGCAGGGCCAGCCCGGCCAGCGTCACCCACGAGTCCGTCGGTCCCGGCAGGCCCGGCCGCTCGCCCATCGTGAGGTAGTGGTCGGACCGGAAAAACGCGTCGAAACCGAGCTCTTCGGTGGCCTGCGCGACCTTGAGGAGCGTCGCGTAGCTCGCACCCATTTGCGGCTCAGTGAAGATCCGGAGTTTCATGCGTTCCATCCAAGCACGGCCCATCAATCAACCTCAGGCCGCGTTCCCTCGTACTTGGATAGTGGGAAGAGGGAGGCCGCCACGTGGACCGTGACCGGGTCACCGAGACCCTGGAGCTGTTTCTGGCCGAGCGCGGCAGGCCCCTGCTGCGCTCGGCCGTGCTGCTCACCGGGAGCCAGGAGGCGGGCGAGGACCTGCTGCAGGCCGCGCTGGAACGGCTGATCAAGCATTGGCGGAAGATCCAGGGCGACCCCGAGGGCTATCTGCGCCGGACGCTGTACCACCTCGCGGCGGACGGCTGGCGCCGCGAGCGCACCTGGCGGCGCAAGGCGCACCTGCTGCGGCCCGAGCACGGCGGGCTCGCGGACGACGCGACGGCCGCAGTCGACCTGCGGGACGCTCTCGTGCGGGTCCTGCTCCAGCTTCCGCCCCGGCAGCGCGCGGTCATCGTGCTCCGGTACTGGGAGCAGCTGAGTGAGGCCGAAGCCGCCGAGGTACTCGGGTGCTCCGTCGGAACGGTCAAGTCGGCGGCTTCTCGCGGCCTCACCCGGATGCGTGAGCTCAGCGGATCGTGGCGATACACCGAGACCGAAGCCGCGCCAGGCCGGGCTCACCGAGGAGGGAACTTCATGACGACCGAACTCGAGGATCAGCTCCGCGCGGGCATGGAGCGGTTCACCGCGCAGGTAAGTGTCCCGCCCGGCCTGGCCCGGAAGGCGTACCGGCGCCGCCAGAAGCGCCGCATCGCGGTCCGCACGGCCACCGCGACCGGGGCAGCCGCCGCCGTCGCCGGAATGGCCGTGGCGGTCCCCGCGGTGACAGGCGGGACCGGCGCCGGATCCTCTGGCCCAGGTGTGCTGCCGCATGCCCGCACGGCGGCCTATGTCGTCAGCCGGGTCGGCGCCGCACTGGCCGCGCGCGGCCCGGGCGATGTCGAGCGCGCGCAGATGGCAGTGTCCTCGTCGCGGCAGTCCCTGCTCACGGTCACCTGGGGTTATGGCGTGTCGACGGCGCCCGGGTCCCGCTGGAGGGTCACGCAGGTGAACGGCTGGTCTTACGGGTCGCGGAACAGGCTCACCGCCTATACCGCCGCCGGCCGGGCGGTCGCGGACGAGGTGCTCACGTCGGCCGCCGCGAAGACGGGGAAAGTCGAGGTCATCTACCCGGCCGGGATCTGGTATCACCGCGAGATCCGCGCCGCAGCCCCCGGCCAGGAGCTGCCCTGTGCCGGGTCGGGCCCATTCGCGGGCTTCCAGGCCACCGGCTGGACCGGGACCATCCGCTCGATGCTGGCCTGCGGCCAGTTCAAGATCGCGGGGCACGGGCAGATCGGCGGGACCGACGCCATCAAGATCGTCGCTACCTGGTCGCACGCGGCCGGGAGCGACACCCTGTGGATCGATTCCTCGACGTACCTGCCCATCCGGATCGCCTTCGCCATCGAGCCCGGCTTCTCGGCGCAGACCGATATCCAATGGCTCCCGGCCACGCCCGGCAACCTGGCCCATCTGAACCTGCCCGTCCCGGCCCGGTTTCGCCAGGTAAGCGCCGGCTTTCCCGTAACCACCGGCGATCCCGGGCGGCGGCGGACGGTCAGCCTGTTCCGCCCTGGACCAGGGTGGCCAGGCACTCGACGTGGTGGGTCATGGGGAACGCGTCGAAGGCGCGGAGGTTCTCCAGCTGCCAGCCGTGCGCCAGGAATCCGGCGATGTCGCGGGCCAGCGTGGCGGGATCACAGGAGACGTAGGCGATCCGGCGCTCGCCGGCGGCCCCGTCCGCGCCACTGCCCTGCCCGGGGACCGGGCGGGCGAGGTAGTCGACGACGTCCCGGGCCGCCCCGGTCCGCGGCGGGTCGAGGACCGCGAGCCGGGCCGCGGGCAGGACGCCACGGGCGATGACCTCGGCGGCGTCCCCCTGGTACACGCTGGCCCACGGCGTCTCCCGCAGGTTGCGGCGGGCGTCACGGACGGCCGCCGAATCGGCCTCGACGCCGGCGACCGCCCCGCCCGGCCCGACCGCCTCGGCCAGCACGCCGGCGAACAGGCCGGCGCCGCAGTACAGGTCGAGGACCGTGTCACCGGCCCGCGGCCGCAGCGCGCCGAGCACCGCGTCGGCCAGGGTGTCCGCGGCCGCGGGATGGACCTGCCAGAACGCGCCCGCGCTGACCCGCCAGTCCCGCCCGGCCGCGTGCTGGCGGAGGTGGGAGTGCCCGCGCAGGACCGTAAGCCGGCCGCCGGGCCTGCCGGGGCCGCCCGCCGCGAGGACCGATTCCGCCGAGGTCTCTTTCATATTTGCCGAACGATTCCCGCCGGCGACAATCACACCACGCTCACCTGATCCGGTGGCGACGACCGCCTCGACCGACCTCGCGCCCGGCCACCGGTGCGAGGTCACGCCGAGGTCCCGGATCCGGGGGTGCGCGATGAGGCAGTCGGCGACCTCGACGACCTCGTGGGACCGGTGGGCGCGCAGTCCCGCCGCGCCATCGCGGCCGACCGCGAACTTGACCCGGGTCCGCCAGCCGAGACCCGCGGATCCGCTCGCCCCTTCCTCGTCCCCGGGCAGCGCTTCCGCCGTGACCGGCCAGTCGATCCCGGCGATGCGCCGGAGCTGCTGGCGCACCACGAAGGCCTTGAGCGCGCGCTGGGCCGGAAGCGACGCGTGCTGCCAGTCGCAGCCGCCGCACCCGCCCGGCCGCGCGTACGGGCAGGGCGGCTCCACCCGGTCGGGCGACGGGTCGAGGATCTCGACCGCCTCGGCCCGGGCCAGGCGCGCGGTGACTTCGGTGATCCTGACCCGCACCCGTTCCCCGGGCAGCGTATGCCGGATGAACACGACCCGGCCCGACAGGCGGCCCACGCACCAGCCGCCGTGCGCCGCCTCACCGGCCACGACCTCGGCCAGGTCACCCGGCGCCAGCCCGTCGGCACCGGGCTCTGCCTCATCGGCCGGACCGGTGGCCGGGGCCGCACCTTGCGCTCGCATCTCGTTCTTCCCGCCTGACCTTCTTCTGCTGCTGGCTTCTTCGGGCCGGGCCGCCGCCTCCGCTACCCGGACGGAGCCTACGGCACGTGGATTGCCGCCGGCCTCGGGTCGCTTTCGCTCCCACGAGGGCATAACTTTGGCGATGCACTCCAAGCTGGAAGGACGGCCGTGCACATCGTGATCATGGGTTGCGGGCGGGTCGGGTCGACGCTCGCCCACATCCTCGAGGACCGCGGCAACTCAGTCGCCATCATCGACCAGGACCCTGAGGCGTTCCGCAAGCTCCGCGCCTCGTTCAAAGGTAGCCGGGTCACCGGGGTCGGGTTCGACAGGGACGTGCTCATGCAGGCGGGTATCGACAAATCCGATGCCTTCGCCGCCGTCAGCAGCGGAGACAACTCCAACATCATCGCGGCGCGGGTGGCCCGTGAGTCGTTCGGCATCGAGCGGGTCGCCGCACGGATCTACGACCCCCGCCGGGCCGAGGTCTACCAGCGACTCGGCATCCCGACCGTGGCGACCGTCCGCTGGACGGCCGACCAGATGCTGCGCAAGCTGCTCCCCGAGGGCGCGGAGCCGCTGTGGCGGGATCCGACCGGGAAGATCGTCCTGGCCGAGGTGGCCGTCTCACCGCGATGGTTCGGCGAGAAGATAAAGACGGTCGAGGCGGCGGCGGGCACCCGCATCGCGTTCATCGACCGGCTCGGCGAGGCCATGGTGCCGACCCCGGTCACGGTGCTGCAGGAAGGCGACGTGCTGCATGTGATCGCCCCCGAGGGCGAACTGGACCGGATCGCGGCGGTACTGTCCGCCGGTCCCGAGGGAGGCCGCTGATGCGGGTCGCGATAGCCGGGGCCGGGGCGGTCGGCCGGTCCATCGCCGCGGAACTGCTCGAAAACGGGCACGAGGTGCTGCTCATCGACCACTCGGCCAAGTCGATCAAGGCGGACAGCCTGCCCGGCGCCGAATGGCTCCTCGCGGACGCCTGCGAGATCAGCTCGCTCGACGAGGCCGCGCTGGACCGCTGCAACGTCGTGATCGCCGCGACCGGCGACGACAAGGTCAACCTGGTCGTCTCGCTGCTGGCCAAGACCGAGTACGGCGTCCCCCGGGTCGTCGCGCGCATCAACCACCCGAACAACGAGTGGCTGTTCAACGAGTCGTGGGGCGTCGACGTGGCGGTTTCGACGCCGCGGCTGCTGTCGGCCCTCGTCGAGGAGGCCGTCAGCGTCGGTGATCTCGTCCGCCTCATGACGTTCCGCCAGAGCGAGGCGAGCCTGGTCGAGCTGACCATGCCGGACGACGCACCGCTGGTCGGGCAGCGTTACGGCGACATCAACTGGCCGGCCGACACGGCCCTGGTCGCCATCCTGCGTGAAGGCCGGGTGATCGTGCCGCAGCCGGACGATCCGCTGGAGGCCGGGGACGAACTGCTCTTCGTCACCAGCCAGGACGTGGAGGACGATCTCGCCCGGCTGCTGGAAAGCCGGTGAACCTCAGCTCGCGATGCACAGATCCCGGGCGGCCAGCGCGGCCGGGCCGAGCTCGTAGCGCGGATTGAACATGGTCGTCCGGCCGCGGCGGACGGCCAGACGGCCCTCGGCCATCAGCGTGCTGCCGGGCTCGATGCCGCGGATATTCGCCCGGCCGAGCCACACGAGATCGATGCGGTCCGCGCCCTCTCGCAGTTCCGCTTCGAGCGCGGGCATCCCGCCGATCCGGTCGTGCCGGACCACCTGTACCGTGCCCGCTACCCGCACACGCGGGCGGTCTGCGCGACTGGTCCCCTGGATAGCGTTCCCCATGGAGAGACGCTAGCCCAGCCGCGTTACTGATGTGTTTCCAACGGTAACTTCGGCGTTCCGGCCACCAGCCGCCGACCCGTGCCCAAAGTCAGCGGGTCTCGGTGAATTCCGGGCCGCGTTCGAACGGGTTGAGGTCGGTCTGGAACCGGTTTCCCTGCTCCTGCTCGGGGTCGGGCCCCACGTCACCCTGCTCCGCGGCAGCCTGCTCCGCGGCCTGCTGCTCGAGCGCCTGCTGCTCTAGTGCCTGCTGAACCTCGGGCGGAAGCCGCAGCTCCAGCATGTCCCGGGGCGGCATCGGGTGGTCACCGCGCACGACCACGACGTCGCTGAGTATCTCCTCGAAGGGCTGAGCGGGCTCGGCGCCACTGGCCGCCGGGCCGATGATCAGGCCACGCAGCAGCCACCGCGGGCCGTCGACGCCGATGAACCGGACGGGGCTGGTTCCCGCGCCCGGATTGGCCGGGTCCACCGGCACATGGGCGAATACCTCGGGCCCGAACGGGCCGGAGATCTCCTGGGAATTGGTGCCGACGGCGGAGGCAAGCTCGGCGGTGATCTCCTGCCGCACGTCTTCCCACAGGTCCCCGCTCTTCGGCGCCGCGAAGGCGTGCACCCGCAGCTCGCTGGCGCCGTTCTTCACGGTGACCCAGATGAACCGCTGCCCGTCCGTGGCCAGCTCGATCTGCTGCATGGGAGCGACCGGGACCAGGAGGCTGCCGAAGTCCGCCCGCTCCCGCTCCGGGTAGGCCTCGTTCGCGTCCCACGGGCCGCCGCTCATGCCCGGCGTTCCGCGCCCGTCATCCCCGGCATCGGCCGCGTCATCCCAGCCGCCGGGCTCATCGCCGTCTTCCCAGCCGCCTTCCAGGCCCTCCGGGCCCTCGGCGGCGTCTGCCGCGTCCGGGTAGCCCGAACCGGCCTGGTCCGCGTCCTGTTGCCGACGCCGACGGAACACTACACACGCTCCTTTTTCTTATCCCTCACGGAGTTCCCCTCACCGGGTTCCCTCGCGGGGCCTCACTAACAGCTTCACGCTACTCGGCACGACGCGGTGGCAGGCGCGTAATGCGCGCCCGTCCGCGGCGATCACGCCAACCTCAGCGGGCGGCGCGCTCCGCCGCGCGGCTCCCGTTTCCGTCGTCGCTGGCCGCGTGGCCGCCCGTCGATCCGAAGCCGCCCTCACCACGGGCTGATCCGGGCAGCGACTCCACCTCATGGAACAGCACCTGCTCCACCCGCTGGACGACGAGCTGAGCGATCCGGTCCCCGCGCCGGAAGCTGACCGGCCGGGACGAGTCCGTGTTGAGCAAGGTGACCTTCACCTCACCCCGGTAACCGGCATCGATGGTGCCGGGCGCGTTCACGATCGTGACGCCGTGGCGCGCGGCCAGGCCCGAACGGGGATGCACGAAGGCCGCATAGCCGGCCGGCAGGGCGATGGCCACGCCCGTCGCAACCACCGCCCGCTCGCCCGGCGCCAGGTCGACGTCCTCCGCCGCGAACAGGTCCGCGCCGGCATCACCCGGATGCCCGAAGGCCGGCAGCGGAAGATCCGGGTCGATGCGCTTGATCAAAACATCGACGCCCTCACCGGGCCGGTTCATGGGCATCTTTCCTCGCAACTGCGGTGTGGCCGACAATCATTCACGTCGTAGTGAAATATTCAGTCTAGTGAAATATTCAGGTCGCAGCGAACCGGCGCGGCTGGCTGCGGATGGTCACCACGGGCTCTGTACGCCGCGACCTTATCGTGGCCCGGGGGCCGAATCCGAATCGCCGCCGCATCCCCCGGCGCCGGGGACGGGCGCCGGGCGAGGGCGCCGCAGTTCCGGTGCCGCCCGGGTGATCGCCGCGGCGACCGGGACGGCGACCACGGCACCGGGAATGCCGCCCACCACGCCCCCCACCGCGAGCGCGAGGATGATCGCGAGCGGGTGGAGCCGGATGATCCGCCCCACGACGAGCGGCTGCAGCAGGTGGCTCTCGAGCTGGTTTTCGGCGATGAAGATGATGAGCAGGATCAGCGCGGCGAACCAGCCCTTGGTCGCGAGCGTGATCAGGATGACCACGGCCCCGGCGAACAGGATCCCGACCAGCGGGATGAACGCCGCGAGGAAGACCAGCACGGCCAGGGCCACGACGAGCGGGACCCCCATGATGGTCAGCGTCGATCCGATCACGACGGCGTGTATCGCCGCGACGAGGACCGTGCCCCTGACGTAGTAGACGACGGCATGCCAGGCTGCGCGGGCCGCCCGGTCGACCCGGGGCCGGTTCTCGCGCTGGGCGGCGCGGAGCAGCCAGGTCCAGATCCGCTGGCCGTCCTTCAGCAGGAAGAACGTCACGAACAGCATGAGGACGATGCCGCCGAGCACCTCGAAGACGATCTGGCCCCCGGTCAGCACCGTCCCGGCGACCACCGACTTGTGCTGGCCGAGGTACTTCAGCAGCTTGTCGGACAGGCTCTGCAGGCTGCCGGTCTTCAGGTGCAGCGGCGCGCCCGCCATCCACGTCTGGATCTGGTGCGTCGTATGCCGGACCTGGGTCACCAGGCCCGGGTACTCGGCCCGCACCCTGATGCTGACCAGCGTGATGACCCCGGCCAGGACGATGACCGCGCCGAGCAGCGCGCACCACGCCGCCGCCAGCATGGGCAGGCCCGCGCGGTGCAGCCGTGAGGTCAGCGGCTGGAGCAGGGCGGTGAGCAGCAGCGCCCCGAGGCACGGGAGGACCACGACGGCGAGCCGTCCGGCCACCCGGTAGGCGAGGTAGGCGACGATGGCAATGAACAGCAGGCGCCACGACCAGCCGCCGGCCGTCTGGAGCCAGCGCGGGATGGCCGCCCCGGATGCCCCATTGCCCACGTCCCCGCCGGCTCCTGCCGGGCCCGCCCCCGCGGGTCCAGCGGCGGCGTCGCCGTGCGTGATGCCGGCCGCCGTGCCGTTCACCGGGGCCGCGCCGGCCCCGTTCACCGGAGGGGCGTCGGTCCCGGTCCCGTTGGCCGGCGACACGTCCGCGCTGGTCCCGTTGGCCGCGGGCGACGCATCCGCCCCGGTCCCGTTCGGCGGGTGGCCCGGGCTGAACCCGCTACGGCCGCCCTGCCGGGCCGCCGTCAGCAGTTCCCGCGCTCTTCGGCCTATGTCCCAACCGGACCGCCCCGACATGCCCCCATCTAACCAACTACGGTTAGGTGCATGCGTGATTACCGTGAACGGCTCGCCGTGCCGGCTGCCTGGTGGCTGCTGGCCGTTCCCGTCATCGGCCTGCTCGGCGGCGAACTGTGGGCCGGTTTCGGCGGGTGGGCGGGGGCGGTCATCTTCGCCGTCTTCGCCGTCGGCCTGGTCGCGGGGCTGGTGGCCTGGGGATCCGCACGGATCGAAGTCAGCGACGGCCGCCTGAGCGCGGGTGGCGCCGTGCTGCCGCTCGCCAGCGCCACCGAGGTGGTGGCGCTCGACGAGAGGCAGGCCACGGCCATGCGGGGCCCGCAGGCCGACCCGGCCGCGCACATGCTGCTCCGGCCGTACCTGAAGCGGGCGATATATATAGCAGTGCAGGATCCGGCGGGCCAGGTTCCCTACTGGCTGGTGGGAACGCGGCGCCCCGCCGAGCTCGCGGCGGCGATCGAGCGATGCCGCCCCAGGGAAACCCCGGCAGCATCACGGGGCCCGGTCGGCTAAATCCAGGATTCGCGGCACGCCGATACCAGGCGGCCGCCGGGCCGTCCGGGCTGTAAGTGGAATGATCAGATGATGGGGTACGGAGGAGGCACTGGCATGTCGGATCAGGAACACGCGGATGTCGGCACCCGCGTCGCCGGGGGCCTCGCGGCGCTCGCCGCGGCGTTCGTCACGCGCAAGCTCATCGCTCTGGTGTGGACCCGGGCGACGGGCAAGGAGCCGCCCGTGCATCCGGAAGACCCGCAGGTCGGGCTCCGGGAGGCACTGACCTGGGCGGTGGTGACAGGAGTCGGGATGGAGGCCGCACGGTTGCTCGCGACACGAGCAGCGGCCAAGCGGGTACGGGCCATCCGGGCCGGTCAGGCCGGCGACTAAGCACCGGCACGAGCGGGAGCGCGGCGGCGTACCGCCGAAGCGCTCCCGGCTTCGGGCCCTATGTACCCACGGACAGGCGCAGCTATGGTCGGGCGTGCCTCAGCTCAGGCAGCGCACTCCCGGCACACAAGCTGGCCCTTTCGGTCTTCGGCAAGCTGGCTGCGGTGATGCACAAGGAAGCAGCGCGAGCACGTGAACTCATCCGCCTGCCGCGGAACCACGCGGAATGACAGCTCCTCGTTCGACAGGTCAGCACCCGGCAGCTCCATACCCTCAGCTACCTCGTCCGGATCAATGTCGATCGTGCTCGACGACTGATCCATCCGTCGTGCCTGAAGTTCCTGCAGACTGTCCTCGGTGAGGTCGTCGTCTGTCTTCCGCGGGCTGTCGTAATCAGTGGCCATGGTTCTTCTTTCCCCCTCCATACGTTGTGCGCCTCGTCGCGCGGGTGTAACGCTCGGGAAGCCGTGGTTGTGCCCGATTCCGGCGGGGAATTCTGTCACGTTTGCTCGCCGGGCACACGCAGCACAGAAGGTGTCGTGCCGAGGAGGGTGTGACGTGCACCGCACCTCCGCTGCCACGCGGCCCGGCGGCCGGCGCTGCCGGGATCACAGGACGATCCGCGGCCGGCTCCGAGTGCCGCCGGAAGGCGAAGTGTACCGGCATATTGTCCTCCTCAGGCCGGCGCCGCCTTGCGGTCTGGCCGTCAATCCCGAAGAGGTATGCCCGTGTGTCCCGGATCTCACTCACGCCGGCCGGCTCCGCGGCAAGAACCTGGTTTAGCCGGCTGTGGCACTGGGGTAAGACTCGCCACACATTCCGCGTGCTTTACCGGAGGGAGTCGCATGGGCGAGTTCGCAGCCACTCTGCAGGGCCGTCTACGGGAAGCCCACGATTCCCTTCGAGCGGCCCTGGCCGCCGGGGACTCGGACCTCACCGACACCCAGCTCGACGAGATCGAGCACCTGCAGCAGATCGCTGCCGCGCACGGCATCCCGCAGCCTGCCTGCGCCTGAGAACGCCAGCGTCTGACCGGGGACTCCGCCACAGCGGGCCCCGGTCTCTAACGCGTCACCGGCCCTCCCAGAGCCCGCCGCGAGGCCCGAGCGCTCCCCCGCCGGGCGGCGGACGCTTGGTGGCCCGCCCATTACCCGCTAGCAGGAATCCGGCTGGCCGGGCTAGCCGCCGACAGCAGATTGCCGCTGGCGCCGATGCCCCGGGGCCACCTGGGCAGGCATCGTGGGAAGACGTGACGTTCTGGTCTGGAGGCATCATGAAACGGGCGTGGTTGGCTGGAGTGGCCTGCGTAGCGCTGGCCCTGACGAGCAGCGGCGTGGCTTCGGCCGGCGTGACGGCAGGCACGGCCCGGGCCGTCACCGCCGCCGAGCAGCTGCCGGCAGGCGATGGGCCACCGGGATTCTGGTGGGGCACGGACAGCTGGGGGGTCAACGTACCGGGCAGCGCGCCGTACAACATGCCCTATCTCGGCGGGGCCTACGGCGGGTACATGGGGATGACCGGCAACTGGGCGTACTGGCAGGGCTGCGCGGGCAGCTTCCTGGCTTACTCGGCGGTCAACGCCGCGCAGGCGCGCACCAACTACACCAGCTACGGCCGGGGCGTCGGCTACGGCGTGTACTGGTTCATGGGGGGACCCGGCGTGGACCCGCACTACAACGGGACCACCACGGAGGCCTACGCGTGGGGGCAGGCCCAGGCCGCGCGGACACTGCTGGATGTCGCCGACGGCGGGGGCATCAACTACCCGGTGGTGTGGGCCGACATCGAGCTGCCCGGCATCAGGCGGCCTATGACAACGGCTGGAACAGCGTCTACACCTCGCCGTGCAGCGGGGTGGTCACGCAGTCCTACATCGCGACCGCCGTGGACCGCGCCGACTTCAACGGGTACCAGGCGTACATCACCGCGCACTCCTCCTACAAGGTCGGCGTCTACTCCTCGGCCGGCGTCTGGGCGTCGATCTTCGGGACCGGGACCGACTCGCTGATCCCGAACACCTACGAGTGGACCTACGAGCCGGAGACCACCACCTTCGGCGACGCCCCGTACGGCTGGCGCCTGGGGACCGGCGCGTACGCGCAGTTCTTCGGCGGCCAGACCTACAACAGCGCTTACGCGCTCATGTGGCAGTGGTCGGGCGGCGGCGGCGTGAGCAACGGCGTCGGCGACTTCGACCAGATCGACGGAAGCAGGCAGGGCTAGCCGGCGGGTTAGGCGTCGCGTTCGGGGTCGAGGGTGGCCAGGAGGGCGGCGAAGTCCTCGTGCAGGCCCGGGCCGGCGGCGACCGCCATGGAGGGGCCGGGTGGCCGGCCGGACAGGCCGGTGACCAGGGCGCCCGCCTCCTCCGCGATCAGCGCGCCGGCCGCGTAGTCCCAGTGATTCAGGCCGCGCTCGTAGTAGGCGTCCAGCCGCCCCGCCGCCACCATGCACAAGTCCACCGCGGCCGACCCGCCGCGCCGGATGTCCCGGATGCGGGGCAGCAGTGCGCTGACGACCTCGCCCTGGACCCGCCGGCGGCTGGCCGCGTAGCCGAACCCCGTGCCCACCAGGGCCTGCCCGAGCGCGACGCCGCGCGTGCAGCGCAGCGGGATCACCGCCGGCCCGGGCCCCCGTCGCCCGGGGCTGAGTCCCCGCCCGGTGAGGTGTCTGACGGGCCGGCCCCGCGGAGCCACGGAGCACGGTGGACCCACGCGCCCTGGCCGCGGACCGCGGTGAAGGTCTCGCCCCGGCGCGGGGCCGCGACGATGCCGGCCACCACCGTGCCGTCCACTTCGGCGGCGATGCTGACCGACCAGTCGGGCAGCCCGTAGAGGTAATTGACCGTGCCGTCCAGCGGGTCGACGATCCAGCGCACGGCCGGCTGCCCGGGGCCGCCGGCCGTGGTGCCCGCTCCGGGCGTGCCGGAGGTCTCGCCCGCCTCCTCGCCGAGTATCACGTCGCCGGGACGCGAAGCACGTATCCGTTCGGTAATCATGGCTTCGGCCCGGCGGTCCATCTCGGTCACGATGTCGGTCGGGCTGGACTTGGTCTCGACGACCTCCGGGCGCTCCTCCGGGGAGCGGGCGGCGAGCAGCCGGGCCGGCGATCGCCGCCGCATCCGCCGCGATCGCGAGCAGATCGTCCGCGCTCGGACCCGGGTTCGCGCCCACCGGCCCGGCCGCGGGGGCACGGGCCGCCGGCTCCATTCCGGGACCGGTCATGCCGCGCCCGCCGCCCGCCGCTCGGCGCCTTCCGTTGCTGATCCAACGTCCTCCGGGCCGGGGCGGGGCGGGAGTGCGCAGCAGCCGGGCGGGCAGAAGTCGCTGGATGGCCCCATCCGGCCCAGGGCCGGTCGCTCCGGGCCCGGGGAGGCGTCCCCGTCACGCCCGTCAGCGGGGGCGCCGAGGCGTTCCTGGACCAGCCCCGTCACCATGGCCTGGAACCGGGGGTGGTACCAGGGCGTGGCCGCCCTCGCCACCGGCAGCCCCAGTTCGGCCGCGGTCTCCATCGCCTCGGTGTCCAGGTCGTGCCGGACCTCCATGTGGTCGGAGACGAAGCCGACCGGGATGATCACGGCCGCGCCGGCGCCCGATTTGGACAGGTCACCGAGGTGGTCGAGGACGTCCGGCTCGAGCCACGGCTGCGACGGGGGCCCGCTCCTGCTCTGGTACACGAGCTCCCAGGGATGACGGCCGCCGCCGACCCGCCCGGCGATCAGCCGGGACGCCTCGGTCAGCTCGTCGGCATACCGGCCGCCCGGACCGGCCGCGGCGCCGGGAGGGCCGCTCGACGCGGCCATGACGCCGGGGATGCTGTGCGCGGTGAAGACCAGGTGGGCCCCGTCCCGCAGGCCGGCCGGCAGCGTGTCCAGCGCCGCGCGCGCGTTCTCGGCGAACGGCTCGATGAACCCCGGGTGGTTGAAATAGCGGCGGATCTTGTCGATCCGGGGCGCACCCGGGCCGACCTGCTGCCGGGCCCGGTCGATGTCGTCGAGATACTGCCGGCAGCTGGAGAACGAGCTGTAGGCCGAGGTGGCGAACGCGAGCGCCCGCTGGACGCCGTCGGCCGCCATCGTGGCCACGGTGTCGGCCAGATACGGGTCCCAGTTCCGGTTGCCCCAGTAGATGGGCAGGTCCAGGCCGGCGTCACCGAAGCCGTCCCGCAGCGCGGCGATGAGGTCCCGGCACTGCTGGTTGATCGGGCTGACGCCGCCGAAGGCGTAGTAGTGCTCCGCGACGGCCTCCAGGCGCTCCGGCGGGATGCCGCGGCCGCGGGTGACGTTCCGCAGGAAGGGCATCACGTCGTCGGGGCCTTCTGGGCCGCCGAACGAGATCAGCAGGAACGCGTCGTAATCCGGCATGCTCTCCATCCAACCAGGCGCGGTCCGGTGCCCGGCGCCGGCGCTGCCCTCGGGCGGAAAACCGGTTGCCACCTCCCGATAAGGTCCCTTTGGGAGGGCTGCCGGCCAATGACGGACGTTTGCGACGAGGACACACGAGATTCCGGCCCGGCCGGGCGGACGGGGCAGGCGGGCTGGGTCCGGCGGCTCCTCACCGGCGGCCCGTACGCGGAGATCTTCCGCATCCCGGGCGCGTGGCGGTTCTCCGCGGCCGGGGTCATCGGCCGGATGCAGATGTCGATGTACGGCCTCGGCACGGTCCTGCTCATCGCGGCCGGCACCGGTCACTACGGCGTCGCCGGCGCCGTGGCGTCGGCCGGGTCGCTGGGCACCGCGTTCTGCGCGCCCCAGCTGGCCCGGCTGTCCGACCGGCACGGCCAGCGCGCCGTGCTGCGCCCGCTGGCCATCGCGTTCGGCGTGAGCACCGCGGCCCTGGTCGCCGCCGCCCAGCTGCGGGCCCCGGCCTGGGTCCTGTTCATCCCCGCGACCGCCGCCGGGGCGACCATGCCGTCGCTCGGCTCGATGGTCCGGACCCGGTGGAGCGTCCTGCTGGCCGGCTCGCCGCGCCTGCACACCGCCTTCTCGTTCGAGTCGGTCGCCGACGAGCTGGTGTTCGTGCTCGGGCCGGCCGCCGTGACCGTGCTGGCCACCGAGGTCTACCCGGCGGCGGGCGTGGTCATCGCCACGGTCCTGTGCGTGGCGGGCACGCTGTGGTTCACCGCCCAGCGGGCCACCGAGCCGCCGGCGGTCAGGGCACCGCGGCCGGCGCCGGGCCGGCGGAACGCCCGGCGGACGGCCCGGCCCGGGTCGGCCCGCCCGCGCGGGCAGGCGCGCACGGTCGGCCCGGCCTGCCCGGGGCGGTATCGCCGCGCCCGCCCTGATCGTGCTGGTGCCGCTGTACTGGTTCCTGGGCGCGATGTTCGTCGCGGTCGACCTCAGCACGGTGGCCTTCGCGCAGCACTCCGGGCACAAGCCGCTGGCCGGGTTCGTCCTCGGCATCTACGCCCTGGGCAGCGCGACGGGCGGCCTGTGGTACGGCTCGCGGCACTGGCGCGGAGCGGCCGAGCGCCGGTTCGCCCTGACGCTGGTGTGCACGGTGGCCGGCGTGGCGACCTTCTGGGCTCAGCCGAACCTGCTCACCCTGACCCTGGCCATCTATTTCTGCGGGCTCACGATCGCTCCCACGCTCATCACCGGCTTCAGCCTGGTCCAGGCGCAGGCCCGGCCCGGGCGCGGAACCGAGGCGCTGACCTGGCTGAGCACCGGTATCGGCGTGGGGGTGGCGGCCGGCTCGTCCACGGTCGGGTTCATCATCGACGCCCACGGGGCACGATGGGGTTACGTGTTCGCGGCGTGCTGCGGTGGTGCCTGCGTGCTCACCTGCCTGCTCGGCCTGCGGCGGCTCAGGGATCCGAGGGACCGCTGCGCCGCAGCCGGCGCCTCCCCGGCAGCGGCCTCGCCCGCGACGTGATCAGCCGCCGGACTGGGCGTATTCCCTCGCGATGGCCAGCACCTCGCTGACGTACCAGTCGGCGTGGTTGTAGGCGAAGATCGCCTGGTAGAGCGCGGAGCCGCCCTGGGCCCCACCGGCCGCGCACAGGTACCTGGCGGCGGCCGGCACCGCGTCGAACGGGTTCATGATGTTGGGGGCCCCGGTGTCACCGAAGCCATCGGTCCCCCACCGTTGCCACGTAGACGGCAAGAACTGCATGGGCCCGAGCGCGCCGGCGGTGGACGGCCCCATGTTGGCACCGTCGCCGCTCTCGACCTCGCCGATCGCCGCCAGCACGGTCCAGGACAGCCCCGGGCAGTACCGGGCCGCGGATTCCTGGTACAGCGCGAGGTAGGTGGTCGGCCAGCCGGTCGGCACGGAGGTGGCCACCGGGAGCTGGCCGGGCGTGGTGGACGTGGTCGGCTGGAGGCTGACGACCTGGCTCGTCGATCCGGTCACCGCGCGCACCTTCGACACCAGCGAGGTGAAGTTGTCGGCGGGCGCGTTGATCAGGACGCCGAGGTCCTTGACCAGGCCGAGCTGGGCCGCGACCGCGTTACTGACCACGGCGTCCACGCCGGGGATGGCGAGGTCCGCCGACCCGCCGAACGGAAGCTGGGTGCGGCTGGCCGCGGTGACCGAGTAGGAGCGACCCGACGTGAGGCCAAGCGGCCCTTGGCCGCGCTGGTGGCGATGAAGCTGCCGTGCCCGAGCGCCTGCCACAGACCCTGGTCACCGGCGGCCGACGGCGGCGTCCAGGCGCGGAACTGCTGCGGGGTGACGCCGAGGACGTTGGCTGGCTTCCCGCCGATCATGATCGCGCCGCCGCTCACGGTCAGGACACTGCGGACGCCGGCCAGCTTCCGGATCCGGGAGACATCGGCACTGGGGATCCCGGTGGGAATGACGGCCAGGACGTCGGGCACCACAAGCTCGCGCGGAAGGTTCGAGCTGGCCGTCGTCCCCGTCACCGGGCCGCCCGCCGCGCTTTCTGCGGCATCGCCCAGCAGCGCCAGCTGCTGCTGCGCCGCGGAGCCGAACGGCACAGTGACGCCGGCCGCGGGTGTGCTCGCCATGGCCGGGCCACCGGTTCCCGTGGCCGCCATGGTCACAAACGAGGCCATGGCGGCGATCACAGACAGCCTGGACCAGATCACCCTTCCCACAGTTTGACAACCATATCGGCACATCACCGAAGACAAAAGCCCCGGCGGCGGGGCCGTTAATAGCAGACGCTGGTGTGGATGCGGGGAGCCAGGGCGGGGTGGACGAGGGCCTGCCTGGTCCGTGCGTCCGGCGGGCGGTGCAGGACGACGTAGCCGTCGTCGGTGAAAATCAGGCGGTATCCGTGCGCCTCCAGGTAGGACACCTCCTGAGCCTGCTGGGCCGGCGTGCAGAACGGGAAGTCCAGGCCCTTGGTGTCGGCGACCACCCAGGGCGCCCACCGCGGCGTCCCGTCGAGCAGGAGGACCGTGTCGCGCCCGGAGAGCCGGGGGCCCAGGTTGTCCGCCGCCTCCACCTCCACGCCGGAGGGCACCCGGGCGATCGCCTGGGCGGCGGCCCGCATCCGCGCGTTGACCATGTAGAACTTCGGGTGCAGCAGCTGCCCGAATGGCGAGAACGGAAAGTAGGCCACGGCGGCGACGCAGACCGCGGCCGCCCAGACGGTGGCCGGCCGGCGGATAAGGCCCGGAATCGCCTGCCCGGGCCGGCCCAGCGCCAGCCGGAGGTCAAGCGTCAGCCGGGCCGGCCAGTGGCGCTGGATCCGGGCCGCCCCGTCGACGGCCGCGAGGACCAGGATCATCACGATGAACGCGTTGTACTGGAACTTCGCCTGCCACCACAGCGGGTACCCGGAGGCCAGCATCCGTTCGGCCAGCAACGGCACGGCGGCCACGGTCAGCGGCGAGGCCAGCGGCAGGAAACCGAACGGGGCCAGCAGCCCGATCATCGTCCGGACCTTGACGCTTGGGGTCACCAGCACACCCGCGGCGTGCAGCGGATGGGCGACCATGTTCAGCGCCGCGGCCCCGGCGCCGCTGCCGAACTGGCCGTACGCCCAGTAGAAGCCGCCCGACCCGCCGAACGCGGGAATCAGCACCCGGCTGGCCACCCAGGTCGCCGCGATGCCCGCGGCGATGAAGGCGACCCCGGCCCGGCGGCGCCTGGTCAGCAGCAGGTACGCACCGTATCCGGCGACCAGCAGGCCCATGTCCTCCTTGACCAGCAGCAGCACCGCGGCGGCCAGGATGGCGTGCAGCTGCCGCCCGGCCTGGAAGCGTTCGGCCATCACGGCGGTCAGCACCGGGACGAAGGCCACCTCGTGGAAGTCGAACGTGACGGCGGCCATGATGGGCAGGGACAGGGCGTAGGCGCCGCACACGAGGCAGGCGGATGTCTCGCCGAGTTCCCGGCGGGTGAACGCCCACAGCGGCGGGATCGCCAGCGCGAACAGCACCGCCTGCGCGACGAGCAGGGTCGCCGGGCCGTCGTGGATCCAGTACAGCGGGGCCAGGATGGCCAGGATCGGCGACCAGTGGTCGGACAGCAGGAGGAAGTGCGCCGTCCCCCCGTCGGCCACTCCGCGGGCGATCGAGACGGCCGCGCTGAAGTGCGCGTAGCCGCGGACGCCCTGGTCGAAGATGACCAGATCGAAGGTGCTGCTCAGGAACCGCCGGAACCGGATGAGCGCGTCGGCCGAGTACAGGAGGGCCGCCGCCACGGTGAGGGCGGCGACCCGCAGTCTCGTCCGGCGCGTGCCGGGGCGGGGCGCGGGGGCGCCGGCGACTGGTGCCGCGACGCCTTCTGCGGCCCGACTGCTCACCGCCCGAAGGGTAGCAGCGCAGGTCGCCTAGCCAGCCGGGCCGCGGTTAGCCCTTGTGGCACCTGCCCATCGCACGGGCCTATCGCATGGTGCGCGGGCGGCACTGTACCCCGAGTGCCACCGGGGCGGGAAGCGGACGGCTAGTCTCTGTGTATGACTCACGACGGAAGCCACGGCCCGGTCATCCCGGGAACCGAGGCGAACCGGCCGCGGGCCCGGCCGCCGAGCCAGGCACGAGGCGGGCCGGGTGGACAGCCGTCGCACGGCGGCGGTGTCCCGGCACGTGACCGTGAACTGCGCGCGCAGGGCCGCGCCACCGTCCGCCGACTGCTCGAGGCCGGCATGATCGAGTTCGAGAACCGGGGGTTCCACGGGGTACGGGTCGATGATGTTGTCAGCCGGGCGGGCATCTCGCACGGCACGTTCTACCTGTACTTCTCCAACAAAGAGGACCTGTTCAAGGCGCTGCTGCGGGACGCGCTGCACGACATGGAGGTCGTCGCCGGCGATTTCCCCATCGTCACCCGCGACGAGACCGGCAAGACCGTGCTGCGCCGGTGGGTGCGGAAGTTCTTCGACGTCTACGCCGCGCACGCGACCGTCATCCGGATCCTCAGCCAGGCCGATCTGGTACCCGAGGAAGTGTACGGGGACGGCCTCCAGATGCTGTTCAGCATCTCCGAGGCCATGACCACGGGGATGACGGCGGCCACCCGCCAATCGGGGCAGCAGACCGAGCACGTGGAGCTCACCGCGGTGGCCTGCCTGATGATGCTCGAGCGGGTGAACTACCTGCTCAGCGCCGAAGTAAAGCTGCCCGTGGACGAGATGGCGAACCGGATCGCCGACATCATGTTCGCGGCGTTCGCGCCCGCGGCCGCCTAACCCTGGGCCTGCGCCGTCCCGCAGGCTGGTCGCGACGTCGAGGGCCTGCCGGGCCGCGCGGACGTCGTGGACCCGGAAGACCCGCGCGCCCAGCCACGCGCAGACCGCCACCGTGGCCGTCGTCCCCTCGGACCGGTCGTCGATGCCGACGCCCAATGTCTCCCCGATGAAGTCCTTGTTCGAGACCGCGACCAGAACCGGCCAGCCGGTCCCGGTCAGCTCGCCGAGCCGCCGGGTCACTTCCAGCGAGTGCCAGGTGTTCTTGCCGAAGTCATGGGCCGGGTCGATGAGGATCGACTCTTCCCTGACGCCGGTCGCCAGCGCCCGTTCGGCCTGGTCAACGAGCGCGGCGGTCACCTCGGCCGCCACATCGGCGTACGCGGGCCGGTGCGGCCGGGTGCGCGGCCTGAGGCCCCCGGCATGGGCGCAGACCAGGCCCATCCCCCGCGCGGCCGCGACCTCGGCCAGGCGCGGATCCACGCCGCCCCACGCGTCGTTGATGAGGTCGGCGCCTGCCTGGCCGACCGCCTCGCCGACCTCGGCCCGCCAGGTATCGACGCTGATGACGACCTCGGGGTGGCGCTCGCGCACCGCTGCGACTAGCCCGGCGACCCGGTCGATCTCCTCGGCGGGCCGGACCTCGTCGCCCGGGCCGGCCTTCACCCCGCCGATGTCGACGATGTCCGCGCCGTCCGCCACCGCGGCGCTGGCCGCCTTGAGCGCCGCGCCGAACTCACTCGTCGCGCCCCGGTCGAAGAAGGAGTCCGGAGTCGCATTGACGACCGCCATGATGCCGAACGAGCCCGGTGACAGCGCAAGCTGCCCGAGGCGCAGCGTCCGTGACCTGGTGTCGGCAACCACCGACAGAGGATAAGCGCCCGGCCTCGGCCGACGTACCGGGCGGCGGCGGGCCGGACGGCGGTAGCACCCGGCTGTAGCGGGCACAATCAAGGGCGTGCGATTCCTTGGCGCCAAGATCCCCGAGCAGGATCTGACCTACAGCGACGTTTTCATGGTCCCGGGCCGGTCGGCGGTCGACTCCCGGCTCGACGTGGACCTATCCACGCATGACCGCAGCGGTGCCACCATCCCCCTGGTGACGGCCAACATGACGGCGGTCTCCGGCCCGCGGATGGCCGAGACGATGGCCCGCCGGGGCGGCCTGGCCGTGCTGCCACAGGACATCCCGGTCGACGTGGTCGCGGACGTCATCTCCTGGGTCAAGTCACGGGACCTGGTGCACGACACGCCGCTCACGCTCGGCCCGTCCGACACCACGGGCGAGGCCCTCGGCCTGCTGCCCAAGCGCGCTCACGGCGCCGTCATCGTCATCGAGGACGGCCAGCCGGTCGGCGTGGTCACCGAGGCCGACTGCCAGGGCGTGGACCGGTTCACCCAGCTCCGCCAGGTCATGTCGGCCGACCCGGTGACGGTACCGGCCGGGACCGACCCGGAGCGGGCGTTCGGCATGCTGCACGACGGCCGGCACCGGCTGGCCCCGGTCGTCGACGCCGAGGGCCGCTGCGTTGGCATCCTGACCCGGACCGGAGCGCTGCGCGCCACGCTGTACCGCCCGGCGGCGGACGGCGCGGGCCGCTGCGGGTGGCCGCCGCGATCGGGGTCAACGGCGACCCGGGCGCGAGGGCGAAGCTGCTGCTGGACGCCGGCGCCGACATGGTCGTCGTCGACACCGCACACGGGCACCAGGAGAAGATGATCAGCGCGCTGCGCCAGGTCCGGGAGAACAGCCCGGACGCCCTCGTCGCGGCGGGCAACGTGGTTACCGCCGAGGGGGTCACCGACCTGGTGGAAGCGGGCGCCGACATCGTCAAGGTCGGTGTCGGGCCCGGCGCGATGTGCACGACGAGGATGATGACCGGGGTCGGCCGCCCGCAGTTCAGCGCGGTGCTGGAATGCTCGGCCCAGGCGCGCCGCCTCGGCGCCCAGGTATGGGCCGACGGCGGCGTCCGGCATCCGCGCGACGTGGCCCTCGCGCTGGCGGCCGGCGCGTCCAGCGTCATGATCGGCTCGTGGTTCGCGGGCACCTATGAGTCACCCGGCGACACGTTCCGGGATGCCGACGGGCGGCTGTACAAGGAGAGCTTCGGCATGGCGTCGGCCCGCGCCGTCCGGCTGCGGACCGCCGGAGACTCGCCGTTCGACCGCGCCCGCAAGGAACTGTTCGAGGAGGGCATCTCCTCGGCGCGGATGTACCTCGACCCGGCTCGCCCGGGCGTCGAGGACCTGATCGACACGATCGTGGCCGGCCTGCGCAGCGCCTGCACCTACGCCGGCGCCCACGACCTGGAGGAACTGCACGAGCGGGCGGTCATCGGCCTGCAGAGCGCCTCCGGCTACAGCGAAGGCAAGCCCCTCCCCGCCGGTAGGCCGGGAAGGACCTGCGGACAGGCGTTCACCCGACCCCGGGCGCCAGCCCGGGTGAGCGGCCGGTGCCACGGCGAGCACCCCAGCGGGGCGTCGCGGGGGGCTCCGGGGGGGGCGCCCCCCGGGCTAGCACTGTTAACTCCCGGAGCAGCGTTCGGAGGGCGTGCCGGCGCTGACCGTGCCTGCGGACTCGGCTTCCAGGGCCTCGGCCCGGATGGCGGCGGCCGGCCCGATACCGGCCGGGGCGGCCGCTCCCGCCGCCTCCGCTGCTTCCTGGGCCACTGCCGCTACTCCGTCCGCCTCCGCCGTCACGTCGACTGCGGGGGCCTCCAGTGCGTCCTCCGGTGCGCCGGCCAGTTCCTGGGCCCGGGTCGCGCCCGCTGCCGTCGCCACCCAGCGGCCGATCCGGTCGACCAGGGCCGGACGGCACCCGGACTCGGCGTGGCCGAGGCCCGGCACCAGCCACAGTTCCTTGGGCTCACGGGCCGCGTCGTAGAGCCGCTGCGCGTGGTCGACGGGGAAGTACAGGTCCTTGTCACCGTGGACGATGAGCAGCGGGATGGGCGATATTTGGGCCGCCGCCTCGTCGGGAGGCATGGGCGTCGGGTCCCACCGGGCCGGGCTGATCCGCGTGTTGGTCATCATCCGCGTCGCGAGGCGGCCGACCCGGCGCTCGGCGGCGAAGTGAACGCGGCGCATCCGCTCGGTTCCGCGGTAGTACCAGCGGCCCGGGCCGCTGACCGAGACGGCGGCGTCCAGGCCGCCGACCAGCCCCGCGTAGCGCAGGACGACCGACGCGCCCATCGAGAACCCGACCGCCGCGATCCGTTCGTAGCCGAGTTCCCTGGCGTAGGCGACGACGACGTCGAGGTCTCTCGTCTCCCGGTCCCCGAGGGTCGACAGGCCGCCCGAGCGCCCGTGCCCGCGGAAGTCGAAGCTGACGACGCCCGCGATCCGGTTGAGCGTGGTCGAGATGCGCCAGACCGCTGGCCGCTGCCAGGAAAAGGTGAACCCGTGGGCCACCACGATCGCCAGATCACTGTCCTGCGGCAGGTGCACAGCCTCGATCGGGACGCCGTCGTCGGTCACCAGGGTCTTGGCCATAGTCACAGGTCTTGCCATGTCTCCCATTGTGCGGTCTGAGCGGGGGCGCTTCGGCATAGGGACGGTTCATTGCTTCGTTAGCCGCGGTGGTGTTTGAGCTTCGCGCGGCGAGGAACCTCCGGAACTACACAAGCATCAACAGCCCAGCGCGTGCGGGAGGCGGCTCGTGAGCAGGTGGCAAGAGCGTATATCGGCCGTATCCGTGACCGGAGCGTGCGTGTTCGCGATGGTCACAGGGGCTTCGGCGGTGTTCGCCGGCGCCTGGTGGGGCCAGCATCACGGCCCCGTGGTCGTCCGGTACGCGCCCGGGCCGGGCGGCACGTCCCGTGGGCATGCGGCCCGCGCCGGTGACGCGGTGCCGGGCGCCGCGCCGCAGCAGCCGGCGCCAGGTGCCACCGGATCCGGGATCAGCGCTCAGCCGGACAGCACGGTGGGCCGCGCTTCCGAAGCGGGGCCGCACCACCCGGCGGCAGCCCCCGGCGGGCTGGCCAGGAGGGCCGCCTGGCCGGGCTCTCCGCCGCCGGCCGCCCCGCCCACGCAACCCGTCCCGGCCTCCCCCACCGTGGCCGGGACGGGCACCGCCTCTCCCCCCGCCGGGCCGCCTCCCTCAACCGCGCCGCCTGCGTCCCCCGCCGCTCCCGGCGCGGCCGCCGCATCCCGCGCCCCGTCGGGCCCCAACGGGATGGCCGCCGGCCGCTAGGGGCGGGTCAGCAGGCGCCGTTGTCGTTCCAGGCGCCTGAGGGACCGCCGGGCACCTCGTCGTAGCTCCACTGGTTGGCGGTCCACTGGTGGCCGCCGTAGGACACCACGTTGCCGCTGACGTAGGCGTTGCTGGAGACCCAGGCCGCCGCCGTGCAGCTGCCGCCCCCGCCTGTTGTCGGGGTCGGGGTGGGCGTCGGGGTCGGAGTGGGTCCCGGAGTCGGCGGTGTCACCGGGGCGTTCTTGGCGAACGCCACGGTGTACGCGGTGAAGTCCCACGAATTCTGCGGGACGCTGCTGCACTCGCTGGAGAGCGAGCCATTGTTGCTGGGCGGGTTGCACTGCCGGTCCCGGTTGACCGACCAGAAGGTGTACCGGCTCATGCCGCTGCTCTGGGCGAAGTTCAGCACGGTCTGGAAATCACTCTGGTAGAAGTACTCGGCCGAGTCGGTCCGGCCGTTCATGCCGGAGAATCCTTCGTGTGCGTAGGCCTGCGCACTGCTCCACCCGAACGTGCTGACCAGCTGAGCGTTGAAGTCCTGCAGGGCAGTGACCTGTGACGACCCGCCGCTGAACCCGCCGTCGAACGGCATGATCGTGTAGTCGTTGGGCGTGAATCCCAGGCTCTTGGCCTCGTTCAGCAACAGCTGGCCGAAGTAATTGGCGCCCGTCGGGATGGACGGCATCGTTATGGAGATGAACAGGCCCGGGTTCTGCTGCTGCAGGATCTGCGCCGCGCCCAGCTCGTTAGCGATCGCGGTGGAGCTCTCGATTTCCGGTTCCTTGAGGTCGAAGTCGACCGCGTGGAGCCCGTAGGCGTTGATCACCTGCTGATACGCGGCCGCCGTCGCCGATGCGGACGAGCACACCTGGCCGAGCTTCGTCCCGTTGTAGCCGCCTGCCGACACGATGACGTCGCCGCCGCCGGCCCGCACCTGGTTGATCACCGACCCGACCTGCGTATCCGACGGCACCGGGTCGGTCCCGTCCCAGGCCGGGGCGCACGAGCCGCCCGACGCGAGGATGAACGCCATGTCGAACGCCTTCTGCCCGGTCGCCGACATGACCTGGCCGAGGTCGGGCCCGGAAGAGTCGAGGGTGCTGTAGTACGGCGCCGACTCGTACCAGTTCGCGGTCAGCGCGCTGACCTGGGCGACGTTTGTGGACGTGACCCGCGCGACCCGGGCCGCGCTGGCCGGGATCGCGATGGCGGCGGCTACGCCCGCCGCACCGACGACGGCCATCAGGGCCGCCCCGGCCGCGCCCAGCATCCGCCGTCGCCGCCCGCGCGCCATACCGCCAGTGCGCGGCCTGCTGACGGAGTTCGGGGTGGGCGGTCTGGTGCGGGAGGCGGGATCCACATCTCCTCCAGAAGCGAGAGAACCCAAAATTAATAAGAAAGTTTCCTATTAATGGATGTATGTTAGATCCTGCGCCATTCCCGGTCAATAAGAACGCCTCTCCGACTTCGGGTTCCCGGCTGGTCGCACCGATTCGGGTCGGAGTTTCCGTGAATAGGCCGGAAAATCCGGCCCGAATCGCCCCCGCTCACGGCCGCGCCCCCCGGAAACCGGCAGTGGCCTGACAGTGGCCTGACAGTGGCCTGGCAGACGCGTCTGTGAGCGTGGTTACCGGTGGCTGCCGGACTTCGGGGGCTACGGCCGGAGCGATGGCCACCCAGATCAGGGGACGGGGGCATCTCGCTCAGGCCGGAAATATCGGTTGAAGGAGAAGTATGCGACAACTCAGCAGGGCCATCGCCGCCATCGGCGGGGTCCTCGCGGCCGGAACGGTGCTCGCCGGTGCGGCTCAGGCCGCTCCTGCGCCCGCCTCATCCGCCCCGGCCCGAGCGGCGGCCACGTCCGGCTCTCCCCACGTGATCAGGGTCACCGTGCCGATGAGCATCGTCGGCTTCGACGCCGCCGTGGCCAGGGCGCATGGATACGTGATCCGTACCGACTCCCACGGCCGCACTTACTCGATGAAGGCCGGAGCCGCGACCGGCCCGACCCCGGACAACCAGGTCTACGGCAACTGCGGGTCCTCCTACCTCTACGAGACCGCTGTGGGGAATCACGCGGTAGATGTGCAAACCGGCTTCAGCGTTAACGTGCCCGCCGTTGCTTACTGGTGGAAGTACTGGATGAACGATCCCGGCGGCACGTCGAGCCACACCTTCGGTGGCGGCCTAGCCACCCGTTACAGCTGGGCCGATGACAGCCGCTGGGGCGCATCGACCCCCGGGCCCGCGAGCGCCTGGGTGGACGGTGGCAGCGACGCCATTCTGGTTGACGGAGGTGTGTGCACTACCGCTGGTCCCAGCGACTCCACGTACATCTACTGATTCCGCCGTGCAGGTGCCAGGCATCCGCTTCCCCAGGGATGCCTGGCCCAGGATTGCCGTTGTCGTTCATCGAGGCGGACCGGCCATACCCCGGGAAGGAAATGAACCGATCCGGGCACGACTTCAGGAGCGAGACTGGCTCGTTTCGGCGCCGTAGCGCAGTCCGTCGATGAGGAGCGCGACCATGCGCTGGCTGTACGCGACTCCCTCGCCCGCCACGGGCAGGCACAGATTGGCGACGGCGTGCAGGAGGTACTTGGCGCTGATGTCGGCACGAATCTCGCCACTCGCTGTCGCGGCTTCGAGCAGTGACCCGAGGGTGGGTCCGAGTCGCTGCATGAAGTAGCCGGGCAGGGCGTCGAACGCCGGATCGCCGGAGTGAAGGGCTGTAGCGAGTCCTCGTTTGGTCGCGAGGAACTCGGTGTACCGGTGGAGCCACTTCGCGAGTGCTGCTCCTGGCTCGTTCGCTGCGGTCAGCGCCGGGGCCGCGTCGGCGCAGGCATCCACCTCGCGCTGAAACACGGCCTTGACCAGGTCCGAGCGCTGCGGGAAGTGCCGGTACAGCGTTCCGACTCCGACGCCAGCCAGATCCGCGATCTCCTTCGCGGGCGCGTCCACGCCTGACGTGCCGAAGACGGCCTTCGCTGCCTCAAGCAAGGAGTCGATGTTGCGTTGCGCGTCGGCGCGCAGCCGGCGCGGCGCGCGTTCGAGTGCGCCCGGATCCGCAGAGCCGGCGGCCGGCTCCGGCCGGCGCCGTGTTCTCCGTCACGACACTCCTTCGCTTGCATAACCGGAAGTCTTTCCGTATAGTTCCGGAAGAACGTTCCGCTTAGGTCCAGGGTACGGCATCGGAGGAGCGCTCACCACGCTCGACCACACTCAGGAGAAACCGCATGCAGTACCGCACCCTCGGCCGGACCGGCATCAAGGTCAGCCCCTACGCGCTCGGCGCGATGATGTTCGGGGCCATCGGCAACCCCGACCACGACGACTCGATCCGCATCATCCACAAAGCGCTGGATGCGGGGATCAACTTCATCGACACCGCCGACGCGTACTCCCACGGCGAGTCCGAGGAGATCGTGGGAAAGGCGCTCAAGGGGCGCCGCGACGACGTCGTCCTCGCGACCAAGCTGTGGAGGCCGATGGGTGATGATCCCAACCAGCAGGGCAACTCGCGGCGCTGGATCATCGCCGAGGTCGAGAACTCGCTGCGCCGCCTGCAGACCGACTACATCGACCTCTACCAGATCCACCGGCCGGACCCCGACACCGACATCGAGGAGACGCTGTCCGCGCTCTCGGACCTGATCCACAGCGGCAAAGTCCGGGCGATCGGCTCCTCTACGATGCCCGCGTCCGACATCGTCGAGGCCCAGTGGGTCGCCGAGCGGCGCGGCCTGGAACGGTTCCGCACCGAGCAGCCGCACCTACTCGATCCTCAGCCGCGGCATCGAAGCCGAGGTGCTGCCCGTCGCCCAGCGCTACGGGATGGGCACGCTGGTGTGGAGCCCGCTCGCGCAGGGAATGCTCACCGGACGCGTCCGCAAGGGCCAGCAGACCGACCTCCGCCGCGCCGCCATCTTCAGGCACATCAGCGACGAGCGCCGGCTCGACGCCGTCGAGCAGATCATTCCGCTCGCCGAAGAGGCGGGCCTGCCGATGACGCACCTCGCGATGGCGTTCGCGATCGCTCATCCTGGCGTGACCAGCGCGATCATCGGGCCGCGCACGATGGAGCAGCTCGACGACCTGCTCGCCGGCGTCGACGTCACGCTCACCGACGAGATCCTCGACCGGATCGACGAGATCGTCCCGCCCGGCACCGACGTCGGCACGCTCGACCATGGCCTACCTGCCCCCGGCCCTCCAGCGCCCGGACCTCCGCCGCCGGCCCGTCAATGAGCGCGCCGCCGCCTGACCGCATCCCCTG
>CAVQZM010000049.1:0-111009 GCA_963718475.1 uncultured Actinomycetes bacterium
GACGGCCCCCACCCCGGGAGTACCTGCAGCGGCCCCGGCCCGGACGGCCCCGGCCCGGACGGCCCCGGCCCGGCCAGCCCCGATGGCTCGCCCGCAACCAGCTCTGGCGGTCCTGGACCGGATGACACCGCCGGGGCCCGGATGACCCCGGCGGCGCGCGCCGGGCCGGCAGCGAGCCGCGGGCCACCCGGACAGCGCGACTGGTGACGGGGCTGGGAGTGAGCCCGGCGACGGCCCGGCGAGCGGGACCGGAAACGGGCACCGTGACGGCGCCCCGGCGTCTGGCCCCGGTCTTGCCAGCCAGGACGGTCACCCCGCTGCGCCCGGCGCGGCAGGCTTCGCCGGCCAGTTCAACCTGACCATCCCGCTGGCCACCCTGCTCGGCCTCGAAGACCGGCCCGGGGAGACCCACGGGCTCGGCGCCATCGACCCCGACCTCGCCCGCACGCTGGCCGCAGCGGCCGCGGGTAACCCCCGCACCACCTGGTGCGTGACCATCACCGACCGGACGGCCACCCCACCGCGCACGGCTGCGCGCGTCCCGCGCGACCCGCCCGGGCCACCGGGACCACCGGGACCGGCGGGGCCGGGAACCGGGACGGCCCCGCCTTCACCCCAGATGACGACCACGGGCCGCCCGGCCCAGGCGGGCACGGCCGGTGGCGGCCGACCACCCCCGCCCCTTCGGCCGGGACTACACCATCGACATCGGCCCGCTCGCCGTCACCGGCTGCGACGACCGGGACGAGTCCGCCGGGTACCAGCCCAGCGACCGGCTCGGCCACCTGGTCGAAATCCGGGACGGCGAATGCACCTGGCCGCCCTGCCGCCGGCACGCCCGCGGCTGCGACTTCGAGCATGCGGTGCCCTACGACCAAGGCGGCCGGACCTGCGCGTGCAACGCCGGAGCCCGCTGCCGGCACCGCCACCACGCCAAACAAGCCCCCGGCTGGCGCCTGGACCAGCGCCAGCCCGGCTATCACACATGGACCACACCGTCGGGCCGCACTTACACCACCGGACCCGCTACTTACCCGATATGACCTACGCGGGCTCGCTGGCTCTGTTCACAGGAAGTCGATTCCTCAGGATGCCGGATCGTGTCGGTCGAAGCTAACGCCCAACTCGCTAGAGCTGCTGACAAGCCGAGGTCAGGCTGGCGAGAGCGGCGGGGACGTCGAGATGCGAGCCGGGGCGCAACCGGGTCGGCGCGCTGTCCTGATCGACGTCGCTGAACAAATACAGAGCCAGGAGTCCGCGGGCCCGGGTGCGAATGTTGACCCGCTGGCGCCCGTGGGCTTCGTAGCTGCTCTCGATGTGCCACCCGGCGTCGCCCGGGTCGCTCTCGCTGGTGTGCACGGACGTTCAGCGTGATGATGGCGGCGTCGTTGGCGGTGATGACGCAGGGGTATGGAAAGGCCCCGCTGGTGGTGTTCCGGCGGGGCCTTGGTGGTCGTGCTGGCGGCTTGGTGGTCAGTCTGACGTGACCTCGGTGGCGGCGGCGCGGGCGCTGGATTCGTCGACGATGGCCTTGCGGGTGGCGTAGGCGGCGATGAGGGCCTGGATGGCCAGGTTGTTGACGGCTCTGGGCAGGCCGCGGCTGGTGGCGTGGATCAGGGCGATGGCGTCGTCGCTGAAGAGCGGGTCGGACCGGCCGGCGAGTTGCAGGTGGTGGCTGATGTAGCTGGTGGTCTCCTCGGGTGTCATGCCGGGCATGGTGTAGCGGACGGCGATGCGCTGGTCGAGCGCGGCGAGGATGCCGAGCTTGATCCGCCGCCGCAGGGTGGGCTGGCCGATGAGCAGGCAGGCCAGCGGGCAGCCGGAGTCGAGGTCGTGGTTGGTGAGCATGCGGACGGCTTCGAGCTGGCCGGGCTCGAGCATGTGGGCCTCGTCGATCGCCAGGACCGGGATCCGGCCGCGCTCGGCGTGCTCGCGGGCGAGCAGGTCCATGGCCTGGGGGGTGAGGGTGGCGTGGTGGGTTTTCGGGACGCCGCCGAGCGCGGCGACGATGGCGTGGTTGATCCCGCGGACACCGACCGACGGGTTGCCCAGGTAGATGAGGGTGTGGCGGGAGGGGTCGAGGCTGGCGAGGGCGGCGCGCAGGGCGACGGTCTTGCCGGCGCCGACTTCCCCGGTGATGACGCCGAGGGCGTGCTCGCTGATGCACCAGCTGATCCGGGCGGCTGCCTCGGCGTGGGCGGCGTGGCGGTGCAGCATGCCCGGTGCCAGGTCACGGCGGAACGGCATCCGGGTGAACCCGTGGTGGGCCTGGAGTTTCTCGATGCTCACAGTTCCTCCTCCTGGGCGTTGTCGGACAGTGCCTCGTCGATGGTCATCTGGCCGGGCAGCTGAGCGGGGCCGGGCGGGCTGGGGGGCGGGTCGGTGAGGCCGGCGAAGCTGATGGCGTCGCCGGCGAGCTCGGCGTCGTGGGCGGCGTCGACCAGCCCCATGTAGTCGATGCCAGTGGGCGCGGGCGGCGGGGCAGGCTGCTCGGGCCGGGCTTTGGGGTGGGAGTGGCGGCCGATGACGTGCGGGATGGCCTGCCCGGCGGGCCTGCCCTGCCAGCGCACCTCGATGCTGGTCAGGTCGAACGGGTCGAAGATCAGCTCGATCTTGCGGCCGGTGAGTGAGGGGTCGACCTGGTAGGTGTTGCCGTGCAGCGAAACGGTGGCGGTCTTGCGGACGGTGCGGCGCTCGCTCCACAAGAACGCCTCGTGCAGCTGGGCGGGGGCCGGCAGCGGCGGCGCGGCGGTGGCCCAGCCGTCAGCCCACCGCTGGAGGGGGGCCTGCCCGGTCTCGGAGTGGACCCGGCGGTGGTAGACGGTTTCGGCCCAGGCGGTGAACAGCCGGTTCAGCTCGGCGATGCTGGTCACGTGCCGCCGCCCGCCCTCGGCGGGATCGCCGGTGATCTCGACCAGGAACTGCTCGCGGACGGTGAGGAACAGCCGTTCTATCTTCCCTCGTCCCTGAGGGCGGCGCGGGGTGCTGTGGGTGAGCTTGATGCCGAGCACGGCGCAGCCGCGCAGCAGCCACGCGTCCACGAACGCGGAGCCGTTGTCGACGTAGATGCGTTCGGGAACGCCGCGGCTGGCCAGGGCGGGCCGCAGCGCGGCGGCGAGGCGGACGGTGTCCTCGGCGTGGCCGAAGCGGTGCCCGGTGATCAGGCGCGAGTGGTCGTCGATGAAAGCGAAAAGGTAGGTTTTGCGGCCGCCGATGACGGGCCCGTGCAATGCGTCTCCAGTCCACATCTCGTTGGGGCGGGCCGCCTCGAACCGGCCGAACGCCGGCGGCGGGCTGCCGTCTGGCCGGGTGCCCAGTTCCAGGCGCGCGAAGTGGCGCTGCAGGGTCCGCTCTGAGGGCGACCATCCGCCGCTGGCGCGCAGGACCCGGGCGACCTGCGCAGCGGTGCGGGCCGGGTTCTCCCGCTTCAGCGCCGCGGCCAGGCTGAGTACCTCGGCCGGGGTCCGCAGGGTGACCTGGCGGGACGGCGGTGCCAGTGCGTCGAACCCGCCGGACCGCCAGGCGCGGATCCAGCGGTCCAGGCTGGGCCGCGACACCGTGACCGGCTCGCCGAATGGCCCGGCATGCTCGCGGGCGGCCAGCTCGCGGACCAGCCGCCCGCGCTGACGGGTACTCAGCCCGGGATCGGCTGCCTCGCGGATCAGCGAGTACCGGAATAGCGCGACGGCACGCGCCCGCGCCGCGCGGCGGGCCTCTTCATCACCTGCAGCGGTCATGGGCAACCTCCAGAACATAGGCAGAAGGGGATTGATCTTGCTCCAGGCAACCCTGCCGGCCCCCTGGCCCGCCGCCTAGCCCGGACTGGTGTTGATCAGCTCCGGCGCCCACGACGGCGACAGCAGCCGCCCCGCGCTCACCGAACTGGCCAGCTCACCCGGCGACAGGCTGACCAGCCGCCCCGCCCAGCGGCGCCCGGCCGCAACGGCAGCCGCGGCGACCGCCGCCACCGCGTCCGCGGCCGCCGATCCCGCCGGTGCCAGCGGCGGCGGATCGGGGTCAAGAGCGCACAGCCACATGGTGAACACCCCGCGGACCAGCTCAGCGCGCGACGTGAACCGGGCCAGCCAGCCGCGCACCGTCGAAGCCGGGCAGCCCAGCACCGCCGCGATCTTCCGGTGGCCCGCGCCCGCCGCGCTGGCGGCCAGACCTGCCCAGATCACCGCCGCCCCATCGGCCCGCCGCAGCAGGCAGCTCACCGGCAGCAGCACATGCGTGACCCCGCAGCCCCCGCACCGCGACCGGCGCGGGCGCAGCCGCCAGCCGATCCCGCCCTGACCCCGGATGACCCGCTCACGGGCATGCCCCCACCCAGCCAGCCGACCCGAGCACCCCGGGCAGCGCAGCAACCCCGCCGCCAGCCGCAGCTCGACCACGCCCGCAACAACGCCTACCGTGACCATCGGTGCCTCCGCGCACCCCGCGCGGCCCTCCCGCCACCTCGGCCAAGAGAAAGACGGGAGGGCCGCCGCCAACCCGGACCTGATCACGGTGGCGCCGCACACGAAAAAGGACAACCCCGCAGGGCTGCCCTCCAAGACATCCTCACCACAAACGACGCTAGCTCGCCGCTACGTCCTCACTCCCAAGGTCGCGGGACAGCGAACCGGCTACCGCAGATCCCCGGACGGGAGCGAACCGGCCACCGCAGATCCCCGGACGGGAGCGAACCGGCTACCCCGGTCCCCGGACGGGAGCGAACCGGCTACCCCGGTCCCCGGACGGGGCACGAACCGGCGAGGCCCCTGCGCCGCTCGGGCTCGTTGCGCCGGCCCCGATGCCGTTACCGGCGCCGCGACCCTCGTTTCTGGGCGGCCGGACGCCGGCCAGCTATGAGATTGTTATCTTCGGCCGCGAGGACCGCCGCGGATGCCCGTCCGGCTCGCCCGCTCATCGGCTGACCACGCTCCCGCGGCTTCCGGCAAGCACCCAGGTGGGCCGGGTCGCCGGATCTGAACGACTCATCGCGAGAGCGTCCGCGCACGGCCGGGGCGGGCTGCGCCCTGCGGTTCGCGATCACTTTCCGTAGTCATTTCGCGCCTGAACGCCGGGCACCCCCTGCGGCCCGGGAACCGCGCCTGTCACGGAAAGCCAGCGGCGTCCCACAAAGCCGGAGCCCCAGGCCGCCCGGCTACACCATCACAATGAACATCCGGCGACCAGATGCCGACCATCCGCCCTCCCGGGGATGGCCCTCCTTTGCGCTGGGTGGGGCAACCTCGCTAACGTGGTGCTAGAGAGCCCGGGACGCTAAGTAGAGAACGTGTCCGACCGGGGAAGGCGGACACGGCACCAAAGGCATCCCGGGCTCCCCTGTGTCCGGCCGACCCCAGGTGCCCGGGCGTGTCCCGGGGCCGCACACAGGTCAGGACGAGGGCGTTTCCGACTGCTGCGTGGCCGACATCGTGCCCTCGATCACGGCTTCGGCGACCTTACGCATTGTGAGCCTGCGGTCCATGGACGTCTTCTGGATCCAGCGGAACGCCTCGGGCTCGGTCAGTCCATGCTCGGCCTGGAGCAGGCCCTTGGCCCGGTCGAGGACCTTGCGCACCTCGAGCCGCTCGCGGAGGTTGCCCACCTCGGATTCGAGCGCGGTGATCTCCTGGAAGCGGCTGACCGCCATCTCGATGGCCGGCACCAGGTCGGCCTTGGTGAACGGCTTGACCAGATAAGCCATGGCCCCCGCGTCACGCGCTCGCTCCACCAGTTCCCGCTGGGAGAACGCGGTCAGGATGACCACGGGTGCCAGCCGCTCGGCCGCGATCCGCTCGGCGGCCGAGATGCCGTCGAGGACCGGCATCTTGACGTCGAGGATCGCGAGCTCGGGCCGGAGCGCGGTCACCTGCTCGACGGCGGCCTCACCGTCCCCGACCTCGGCCACGACGGCATAGCCCTCTTCTTCCAGCATTTCCTTGAGGTCCAGGCGGATCAGCGCCTCATCCTCCGCGATAACGACACGCAGCTGCTTCTGGCTCACGCTGACGAGGGTACAGGCAGCAGGTAGATTAAGCCCTGGCCGCTCCCCTCCAAGCGGTTGATAAGCCCCGGTAGACCAACCGGCAGAGTCCGCGGCCTCAAAATCCGTGCAGTGTGGGTTCGAGTCCCACCCGGGGCACGAACCTGATCTCCAGTTGCGCCTCTCCTGCGACGGCAACCGTTTTGTCGGTGGACACTGGCACCATCGCGGTATGTACAACCGGGATGTGCGGCGCAGGGCGCTCACGTTAATCGAGTCTGGGCAGAGCCTGCTGTCGGTAAGCAGATCTACTGGGATTTCGCGTGCGGCATTGCGCGACTGGCGCGACCATCCTGAGAAGGACGGAACGCGCGCCGTATGCCCGCGATGCGCGGACCAACCCTGGCTTCCGGAGCCGCGGCGCGACTACGCCTACTTACTTGGCCTCTATCTGGGCGACGGCTGCATAAGCGCCTCAGGCGACCCGGCCAAAGGGGTGTGGGCGTTGCGGATCGCGTGCGCGGATGCATGGCCCGGGCTGCTCGCCGCATGCAAGGCCGCCATGGCCGCTGTGCGGCCGGGCAACAAGGTCGGCACACAGCAATGCGACGGATGCACCATGGTCATCGCGTCCTCACGGCACTGGCCCTGCCTGTTTCCGCAGCACGGCCCGGGCAAGAAGCACAAGCGGAAGATCGAGCTCCAGCCGTGGCAGCGGGTCATCGTCACCGAGTATCCCGGTGACTTCGCCCGGGGCCTCTTCCACTCCGACGGCTGCCGGTTCGTGAGCCGGGTGCGCCGGCCGCTCGCCGACGGCGACCACTGGTATGCGTACCCGCGCTACATGTTCACCAACGAATCCCGGGACATTCTGGGCCTGTGCGGCGGCACCCTCGATCAGCTCGGCGTCAGCTGGCGGTACTCCCGGCGCAACACCATCTCGGTGGCGCGCCGGGAGGCCGTGGCGCGGCTTGACCAGTTCGTCGGGCCGAAGTACTGAGCCCAGCCCTGAGCCACTCGCCGTTCAGACGAACAGCGGCTCGGCCGCTGATCGCTGGGCCAGCGCGCTCATCGCCGCGTCGTCCGGCGCCGCCCCGGCGAAACGGCTGGCCGCATCGAGCACCCTGGGGAGCAGGCCAACGTCCCCCACGCTGTCGAGGAACACCCCCGGGCGGCTCAGGGCCCACCACACCGCGAGATCGATGTCGTCCTGCTGTTCCAGCGGCTCGTACCAGGTCGACCGGGTGTGCGGCCGGCCCAGCCAGGGGCGCAAGGCGATGGACTTGATCGTCTGCATCGCTATCCGCCGCTCGCGGCACGTCTCGTATAGGGCGTCGAAGTTCTCGGCGTAGTACGAGTTCTGCATGGTGATGTAGTTGTACGGGAGCAGCACCGAGTCGAAGTCGAACCGATCGAGGCTGCGACGGTGGGTCGCGGCGATCTGGGAGCCGTGGCCGGTCACCCCGATCCAGCGGATGAGGCCCTGGTCCCGCGCCTCGACGGCCGCCTCGAGGGCCCCGCCGGGACTGAGGGCGACATCCCATTCGATCGGATCGGCCAGGGCGTGCAGCTGCCACAGGTCGACGTGGTCGACACCCATCCGGTCCAGGGACCGGTGCAGTTCCTCGCGGGCCCCGGCCGCGGTGCGCTCGTCGCCCTTGGTCGCCAGGAAGAACCGGCCCGGTTCGCGCTGCAGCCAGGGCCGGATGCGCACCTCCGCCTCGCCGTACCCCGAGGCCACGTCCAGATGGTTCACTCCGTATTCGAGCAGGACGTCCAGGGTCTCGTCCGCGACCCCCTGGGAGACCTCCGCGAGGGACGCCCCACCGAAGATCACCCGGGTGCTCTGGTGGCCGGTGCGGCCGAACTCGGCCAGCTCGATGGGCATTGGACCTCCTTGGTGCGGCCGCCATAGGCCAGCGGGCGTATGGCTACCAGCGTTGCCGGTCAGCGCTAACAGAAACCCACGATAGGCCCCGAGCCCGCGCGGCCAAAGTACCGCCCGTGGCCAAAGTGCCTAGAGCTGGATCTGCGGATACAGCGGGTAGCGGGCCAGGAGGTCGGCGCAGCGGGCGCGGCATTCCTCGGCGGTGCGGGCGTCGATGGTCTGCTTCGCCTTGGAACCGGTCTCCGGGGTGGTCGCCTTCAGCGCGGTGGCCATGATGTCGGCCACCTCGTCGATTTCCGCGGGGCCCATCCCCAGCGTGGTCAGGGCGGGTGTGCCGAGCCGGATGCCCGAGGTGTACCAGGCGCCGTTCGGGTCGCGCGGGACCGAGTTGCGGTTCGTCACCACGCCCGCCTCCAGCAGGGCCGTTTCGGCCTGCCGGCCGGTCAGGCCGAAGCTGGCCGCGACGTCGGCCAGAACCAGATGGTTGTCGGTGCCGCCGGTGACCAGCTGCATGCCCCGGCGGAGCAGTCCCTCGGCCAGGGCCCGGGCGTTGCCCACGATCCGGGCCGCGTAGTCGGCGAAGGCGGGCTGGCGCGCCTCGGCCAGGGCGACCGCCTTGGCCGCGATCACGTGCGGCAGCGGGCCGCCCAGGACCAGCGGGCAGCCGCGGTCGACGAACGGCGCGTAGCCGGGGGTGCACAGGACCAGGCCGCCGCGCGGGCCGCGCAGCGACTTGTGGGTGGTGCTCGTGACGACCTCGGCGTGCGGGACCGGGTCGAGGTCGCCGGTCAGCACCTGCCCGGCGACCAGCCCGGCGAAGTGCGCCATGTCGACCATGAAGCGTCGCGCCCACCTCGTCGGCGATCTCGCGCAGCATGCCGGAAATTCGGGTTGCGCGGGTAGGCGGAGTACCCGGCGACCAGGATCAGCGGGCGGAACTCGCGGGCCTGGCCGCGATGGCGTCGTAGTCGAGCAGCCCGGTGTCCGGGTCGACGCCGTAGCTGGCCTGGTCGAACATCTTGCCCGAGATGTTCGGCCGGAAGCCGTGCGTGAGGTGGCCGCCCGCGTCCAGCGCCATCCCCATCATCCGCTGGTATTGAGCTCGCCCCGCAGGTCGCTGCCAGGCGGCCGGGTCGAGGGCGTCCACGTTCCGGCGCCTGCGCGTCGAGGAACGGGCTGCTCGACCCGGCGGGCCAGGATCGCCCAGTAGGCGACGAGGTTCGCGTCGATGCCGGAATGCGGCTGGACGTAGGCGTGGTCGGCGCCGAACAGAGCGCGTGGCGTGGTCGGCGGCCAGCGCCTCGACCTTGTCGACGACCTCGCAGCCCGCGTAGAAGCGGTGGCCGATGGTGCCCTCGGCGTACTTGTCCGACAGCCACGTTCCCATGGCCATGCAGCACCGCGGGCGAGGCGTAGTTCTCCGACGCGATGAGCTTGAGCTGGCGCGCGCTGGTCGGCCAGTTCGCCGGCGATGGCCCTGGCGACGCCGGGCTCGGAGGCCGCGATCACGTCGAGCATCGCGCGGTAGGCGGCGGAGACTCGTGGCGGACATTGACATCGGCCATGCGCTCTCCCGGCATGAGGTCACGAAGATCGCCCAGGCGCGCGGCAGGCCGAGCTGTCCGGGGGCCGCTCCCCGGTGGTTCTCCACCTCAGCGCCAGTCACGGCCCGCTGCGACCATATCGCAAACGCCGGCCCGAAACGATCCCGGGCGTCCGGGCATGGGTGTCTCCGCACGCGGTAGGCGACGTGCCTCACGGAAATATTAGGGCAAGGAAAATGGTTTTCATTACCGAATTTTCACCAGCCGGCGTGGGGCACCCGGCCCTGAGTCCGGCGAAGGAGGCTCATGGCACGCAACCAGCTGCGGCCGGCCATCAAGCTGCGGTCCACCGCAGGGACCGGCTTCACCTACATCACCCGCAAGAGCCGGCGGAACGACCCGGATCGCATGGTCCTGCGCAAGTACGACCCCGTCGCCCGCCGCCACGTCGAGTTCCGCGAAGAGCGCTGAACAGAGGAAGAGGTTTCAATGAAGCCCGGAATCCATCCCGATTACCACCCCGTCGTCTACCGCGACCGCCCGGCCGGTTTCGCGTTCCTGACCCGGTCCACGGCCACCAGCGACCGCACCGTGGAGTGGGAGGACGGCAACACCTATCCCGTGGTCGACGTCGAGGTGTCCTCGGCCAGCCACCCGTTCTACACCGGCACCGCCCGCGTGGTGGACAGCGCCGGGCGCATCGAGCGCTTCCGCCGCCGCTACGGCGACGCCGGCGGCCGCCGCTGACCCCGAGCTGACCTGCAGCTCAGCTAGCAGGGCGGCCAGCAGGTCAGTCGTGGGCTACGGCGTCGCCGATCCGGTGGACGCGCAGCGCGTTCGTCTTGCCCGGGCTGCCCGGCGGGCTGCCGGCCACGATGACGACCTTGTCGCCCTTCTCGCACCGCCCGATGTCGAGCAGGGCGGTTTCCACCTGGCGCACCATCTCATCGGTGTGGCGGCCGACGGCACGATAAACGTCTCGACCCCCCAGGTCAGCGCGAGCTGGCTGCGGGTGGCCGGGACCGACGTGAACGCCAGCAGCGGGATCGACGAACGGTACCGGGCGAGCCGCCGCGCGGTCTCCCCGGTCATCGTGAACGCCACCAGCGCCCGCGCGCCGACGATCGCTCCCACCTCCGCGGCGGCGCGGGCGATCGCGCCGCCGGTGGTCGTCGGGACCCGGGCCAGCGATGACTGCGGGCGCAGGCTCTCGTCCTCGGTGGCGCGGATCACGCGGGCCATGGTGGCCACGGTCTCGACCGGGTACTCCCCGACGCTGGTCTCGGCGGACAGCATGACCGCGTCGGCCCCCTCGACCACGGCGTTGGCCACGTCGGACACCTCGGCCCGGGTCGGGCGCGGCGCGGAGATCATCGACTCCAGCATCTGAGTCGCGACGATGACCGGGCGCGCCTTCTCCTTGGCCAGGGCGATCGCGCGCTTCTGCACCAGCGGGACCTGCTCCAGCGGCATCTCGACGCCGAGGTCCCCGCGGGCGACCATGATCCCGTCGAAGGCGTCGACGATCTCCGCGAGCGACTCGACCGCCTCCGGCTTCTCGATCTTCGCGATCAGCGGCAGCCGGACGCCGGACTCGTTCATGATGTTGCGCGCCGCCTCGGCGTCGGACGGCTTCCGGACGAACGACATCGCGATCATGTCGGCGCCCAGGCTGATCGCCCAGCGCAGGTCGGCCTCGTCCTTGGCGGTGAGCGCCGGCGCGCTGACCGCGACACCCGGCAGGTTGATGCCCTTGTGGTCGGAGATCGTCCCGCCGACGAGCACGCTGGTGGCCACGCGGGTCCCGGTCACGCCGGTCACCTCGAGCAGCACGCGGCCGTCGTCGATGAGGATGCGGTCGCCCGGCTGGACGTCACCGGCCAGCCCCTGGTAGGTGGTGGACGCCTCGCTCCGGTTGCCGGGGACGTCGTCCACGGTGATCGTGAACGCCTCGCCGGCGCACAGGCGGACCGGGCCGCCCGGGAACGTGCCGAGCCGGATCTTCGGTCCCTGCAGGTCGGCCAGGACGCCGACGCTGCGGCCGGTCGCGTTGGACGCGGCCCGGATCCGCTCGTAGGCCACTTGGTGGTCGGCGTGGGAGCCGTGGCTGAGGTTCAGCCGGGCCACGTCGAGGCCCGCGGCGACCAGGCCGGCGATCCGCTCGGTGCTGGATGTCGCGGGCCCGAGAGTGCACACGATCTTCGCACGGCGGCTCATGGTCTGGCACCTCTGCTTGAATTGTCTGATCTCTGCCGCCCTGGAGGCGGTGGTCTATACCACTGTAGGGGACATTTGCCCGGTCATGCGCCGGCGTCATGGAGCTTTCATCTGATGTCCATCACGGCGTGACCGGCGCTCGGGCGCGGTGGCCCGGGCCGCCGGAGAACGCCGTTGTTCTCCGGTCGGCGGCATGGTCGGCGGCCGCGGGATGGCGGCCGCCGAGTCGGTGGGGCCGGCGGTCAGGACATCGGGCGGGCCGTCGGCGGGATGGCGACGGGCAGCACCGTGTCGCCGCTCAGGTGACGGTCCAGTCCGGCCGCGGCGCTGCGTCCCTCGGCGATGGCCCACACGATGAGCGACTGGCCGCGGCCCATGTCACCGGCGACGAAGACGCCCGGCACGGTCGTGGCGTAGGCGCCGTCGCGGGCCACGTTGCCGCGGGCGTCGAACTCCACCCCGAGCCCGGTCAGCAGCGGGCCCCGTTCGGCCCCGGTGAAGCCCATCGCGAGCAGGACCAGGTCGGCGGGCAGCTCACGCTCGGTGCCCGGCACCGGCTCGAACTTGCCGTCGCGAGAACGCGACCTCCATCAGCCGCAGCGCCCGGACCCGGCCCGTCTCGTCGGTCAGGAACTCCTGGGTCGAGACGGCATAGACGCGCTCGCCGCCCTCCTCGTGCGCGCTGGAGACCCGGAAGATCATCGGGTAGGTGGGCCACGGCTGGCCGCCCGGCCGGGCCTCCGGCGGCCGCGGCATGATCTCCAGCTGGGTCACGGACGCCGCACCCTGGCGGTGGGCCGTGCCGAGACAGTCCGCCCCGGTGTCGCCGCCGCCGATGATCACCACGTGCTTGCCGCGCGCGCTGATCGCGGGCTCGGCCACCGTGCCGGACTTGCCCGCCTCGGCGACGACCCGGTTGGACAGCGGCAGGTACTCCATGGCCTGGTGAACGCCGTCAGCGTCGGCGCCCGGCACGGGCAGGCCGCGCGGCACGGTCGCCCCGCCGGCCAGCATGATCGCGTCGAATTCCGCCCGCAGCTCCTCGGCCGTGACGTCGGTGCCGACGTTGACGCCGCAGCGGAACTCGGTGCCCTCGGCGCGCATCTGGGCCAGCCGGCGGTCCAGGTGCCGCTTTTCCATCTTGAACTCGGGGATGCCGTAGCGGAGCAGTCCGCCCGGCGTGTCGGCCCGCTCGAAGACGGTGACGTCGTGGCCCGCGCGGGTCAGCTGCTGCGCGGCGGCCAGGCCGGCCCGGAGCCGATCACCGCGACCTTCTTGCCCGTCTTGACCGGCGGCGGGCGCGGCTGCACCCAGCCCTCGGCCCAGGCGCGGTCGATGATCTCCACCTCGACCTGCTTGATCGTCACGGGATCGGCGTTGATCCCGAGCACGCAGGCCGACTCGCACGGCGCCGGGCAGAGCCGGCCGGTGAATTCGGGGAAGTTGTTGGTCGCGTGCAGCCGTTCCGACGCCTCGTGCCAGTCGTGCCGCCACACGAGATCGTTCCACTCGGGGATGAGGTTCCCCAGCGGGCAGCCGGTGTGGCAGAACGGGATGCCGCAGTCCATGCAGCGGCCCGCCTGCCGCTCGAGGCGCCCGGCGGGAAAGTCGGTGTATACCTCACGCCAGTCCCGTATCCGCACGTCCACGGGCCTGCGGACCGGCGTCTCACGCGGCGTGGTCATGAACCCCTTGGGATCGGCCATCGCACGTCATCCTTATCTGCGCTCGAGAAATATTTCACCGCCGCGGCAAATATTTCTCTGGGTAAGAAAGTTTTACGTTAGCGGACAGGGTTGGGCATGGAGGGACCCGGCGCCGTTGGCGGGCCCCGCCACCTGGGCGACAGACCAAGCCTGTTGCCCAAGCCTTCCGGGGTCAGCCGTTCGACGCGGCCATGACCGCCTCGTCGACGTCCCGGCCCTCGCGTTCGGCCATCATGGCCGCGCTCAGCACCCGCTTGTAGTCCTTGGGCATGATCTTGCCGAACCGGGACAGTGCGTCGTCCCACTCGTCCAGCAGGCGGGCCGCCACCGCCGAACCGGTCTCGGCCGCGTGCCGTTCCACCGCCTCGCGGAGGAATTTGGCGTCCTCCGCGTCGAGCGGGTCCAGGTCGACCATCTCGGTGTTCACCCGGCGCGCGGCCAGGTCGAGGACATAGGCGATGCCCCCGGACATGCCGGCCGCGAAGTTCCGGCCGACCGGCCCGAGGACGACCACCCGGCCGCCCGTCATGTACTCACAGCCGTGGTCGCCGACGCCTTCGGCCACCGCGAGCGCGCCCGAGTTACGGACGCAGAAGCGCTCGCCGACGGTGCCGCGCAGGAAGATCTCCCCGCCGGTGGCGCCGTAGCCGATCACGTTGCCGGCGATCGTCTGCTCCTCGGCGGCGAACGGCGCCGCCGGGTCCGGGGCCACGATGATCCGGCCGCCGGACAGGCCCTTGCCCACGTAGTCGTTGGCGTCGCCGGCCAGCCGCAGCGTGATCCCGCGGGGCAGGAACGCGCCGAACGACTGCCCGGCCGAGCCGCGGAACGAGATGTCGATGGTGTTGTCCGGCAGCCCTTCGCCGCCCCACCGTTTGGTCACCTCGTAGCCGAGCATGGTCCCGACGGTCCGGTTCACGTTGCGCACCGGGAGCTCGAGGTGAACCGGCCGGCCGTCCTGCAGGGCGCCCTCGGCCAGCTGGATCAGCGTGTTGTCCAGCGCGCGCTCGATGCCGTGGTCCTGCGCGACGGCGTTGCGCCGGGCCGCGCCGTCCGGCAGGTCGGGCACGTGCAGGACCGGCGCGAGGTCGAGCCCGGACGCCTTCCAGTGCTCGACGGCCTGGGCCGAGTCCAGCATGTCCGCGTGGCCGACCGCCTCGGCCAGCGTCCGGAACCCCAGCGCCGCGAGGTACTCGCGGACCTCCTGCGCGACGAACTCGAAGAAGTTCACCACGAACTCCGGCTGGCCGGTGAACCGCTTGCGCAGCTCGGGGTTCTGCGTGGCGATCCCGACCGGGCAGGTGTCCAGGTGACAGACCCGCATCATGACGCAGCCCGCCACCACCAGCGGCGCGCTGGCGAAGCCGAACTCCTCCGCGCCGAGCAGCGCGGCGATGACCACGTCGCGGCCGGTCTTGAGCTGCCCGTCGGCCTGGACGACGATCCGGTCGCGGAGCTTGTTGCGCAGCAGCGTCTGCTGGGTCTCGGCCAGGCCGAGCTCCCACGGGGTCCCGGCGTGCTTGAGGCTGGTCAGCGGGGAGGCGCCGGTGCCGCCGTCGTGGCCGGAGATCAGGACCACGTCGGCGTGGGCCTTGGACACCCCGGCGGCGACCGTGCCGACCCCGACCTCGGAGACCAGCTTGACGTGGACCCGGGCCGCCGGGTTGGCGTTCTTCAGGTCGTGGATGAGCTGGGCCAGGTCCTCGATCGAGTAGATGTCGTGGTGCGGCGGCGGCGAGATCAGCCCGACGCCGGGCGTGGAGTGCCGGGTGCCGGCGATCCACGGGTACACCTTGTGCCCGGGCAGCTGGCCGCCTTCACCAGGCTTGGCGCCCTGCGCCATCTTGATCTGGAGGTCGTCGGCGTTGACCAGGTAGTGGCTGGTCACGCCGAACCGGCCGCTGGCGACCTGCTTGACCGCCGACCGGCGCAGGTCCCCGTTCGCGTCCCGGGTGAAGCGATCCGGGTCCTCACCGCCCTCGCCGGTGTTGGACCGGCCGCCGAGGCGGTTCATCGCGATGGCCAGCGTCTCGTGCGCCTCGGCGGAGATCGAGCCGTAGGACATCGCGCCGGTGGAGAACCGCCGGACGATGCTGGCCACCGGCTCGACCTCCTCGACCGGGATCGGCGCCCGCGCGGCCGGGGCCTCGACGCCCTTGATCCGCAGCAGCCCGCGCAGCGTCATCAGCCGCGCCGCCTGGTCGTCGACCAGGGAGGTGTACTCCTTGAAGATCTCGTAACGCCGGGTCCGGGTGGCGTGCTGGAGCTTGAACACCGTGTCCGGGTTGAACAGGTGCGCCTCGCCCTCGCGCCGCCACTGGTATTCCCCGCCGACCTCCAGGCGCCGGTGGGCGGGCTGGACGCCGCCCGGCGGGAAGGCCCGGGCCAGCCGCCGTCCGGTCTCGGTCGCGAGCACGTCGAAACCGACGCCGCCGAGCCGCGAGGTGGTCCCGGCGAAACAGGAGTCGACGACCTCTTCGCCCAGGCCGATCGCCTCGAAGATCTGCGCGCCCGTGTAGGACGCGACGGTGGACACGCCCATCTTGGACATGATCTTCAGCAGGCCCTTGCCCAGCGCCTTGATCAGGTTGGCGGCGGCCTGCTCCTCACCCACGCCCTCCAGCACGCCGCAGCGGGCCATGTCCTGGACCGTCTCGATGGCCAGGTACGGGTCGACGGCCGAGGCGCCGTAGCCGATCAGCAGGGCCACGTGGTGGCACTCGCGGACGTCGCCCGCCTCCGCGATGAGCCCGACCTGGGTCCGGGTCTTCTCCCGGATCAGGTGGTGATGCACCGCGCCGGTCAGCAGCAGCGACGGGATCGGGGCCAGCGTGCAGTCCTGGTCGGCCGGGTCACAGCCCGGCTCGCCGCCGCGGTCGGACAGCACCAGGATCCGGGCGCCCCCGGTGATCGCTTCCGACACCTCGGCGCAGATCTCCCGCAGCCGCTCGCGCAGCGCCGCTCCCCCGCCGGCCGCCTCGTACCGCCCGTCGACCACGTGGGCCGCGAAGCCGGGCATGTCGCCGTCGTCATTGATGTGGACCATCTTGGCCAGGTCGGTGTCGCTGATCACCGGGAACGGCAGCACCACCTGGCGGCAGGAGGCCGGCGCCGGCTCGAACAGGTTGCGCTCCGGGCCGGTCGTGCTGGCCAGCGAGGTGACCAGTTCTTCCCGGATCGCGTCCAGCGGCGGGTTGGTCACCTGCGCGAACATCTGGGTGAAGTAGTCGAAGAGGAGCCGCGGCCGGTCCGAGAGCACCGCGACCGGCGTGTCGGTGCCCATCGAGCCGAGCGGCTCCGCGCCGGCCCGGGCCATCGGGCCGAGGATGATCCGGAGCTCTTCTTCGGTGTAGCCGAACATCTGCTGCCGGGTGACCAGCTCAGCCGGCGGTGGGCAGCCGCCGGTTGCGGGGCGGCAGGTCGTTGAGGTGGATGTGGCCGGCGTGGATCAGTTCCTCGTACGGATGCTCGGCGGCCAGGGCGTCCTTGACCTCCTCGTCCTCCACGATCCGGCCGGCGCCGGTGTCGGCGAGGAAGATCCGCCCCGGCTGGAGCCGCCCCTTGCGGACCACGGTCTCGGGGTCGATGTCCAGCACGCCAACCTCGCTGGCCAGGATGACCAGGCCGTCCTTGGTGACCCAGTACCGTCCCGGGCGCAGGCCGTTGCGGTCGAGGACCGCGCCGATCACGGTGCCGTCGGTGAACGCGATCAGGGCGGGCCCGTCCCACGGCTCCATCAGCGACGAGTGGAACTCGTAGAACGCGCGCCGCGCCGGGTCCATCTCCTCGTGGTTCTCCCACGGTTCGGGGATCATCATGAGCACCGCGTGGGGCAGCGAACGGCCGCCCATGTGCAGCAGCTCGAGGCATTCGTCGAAGCTGGCCGAGTCGCTGCCGTTCGGGTCCAGGATCGGGAACAGCCGGTCGAGCCCGCGCCCATCGGCGGAGTCCGGGATCAGGCTGGTGGCCAGCATCGCCTCCCGCGCCCGCATCCAGTTGCGGTTCCCCCGGATCGTGTTGATCTCGCCGTTGTGGGCGATGTACCGGTAGGGATGAGCGAGCGGCCAGGACGGGAACGTGTTGGTGGAGAAGCGCGAGTGCACCAGGGCCAGCGCCGAGCCGTACCGCTCGTCCGACAGGTCCGGGAAGAACGGCTCGACCTGCGGCGCCGACAGCATCCCCTTGTAAACGATGGTCCGCGGCGACAGGCTCGCGAAGTAGGTGCCGGTCTCGTGCTCGGCCCGCTTGCGGAGGCAGAACGTCATCCGCTCGAGCTCGATCCCGCACTGTCCCGCCGCTCCGGCCACGAACAGCTGCGCGAGGTACGGCAGCACGGCCCGCGCGCCACCACCGCACGCCGCGGGATCGTGGGGCACGTCACGCCAGCCCAGAACGACCAGCCCCTCGGACCCGGCGAGCCGTTCGATGTCAGCCCTCACCCGGTCTCGTTCGGCTGATTCGGGGGACAGGAAGGCGAGGCCGGCCGCGTACGCCCCGTTGGCCGGCAGATCGAAGTCACACACCGCGCGGAAGAACGCGTCCGGGATCTGGGTGATTATGCCCGCGCCGTCGCCGGTGCCGGGGTCGCCGCCCTGGGCGCCCCGGTGCTCGAGATTGCAAAGCGCGGCAAGGGCCTTGGACACGACCTCGTGTCCTGGCCGGCCGGTCAGATCGGCGACGAAGCCGACACCGCAGGCATCATGCTCGAAACGGCTGTCGTACAGTCCCCCGTCAGCGGACCGGCTGGCCCCGTAAGCCCGCGTCTCTTCTCGGCCGGCAGGCGCCATGTAATCTCCTGTCGTCGTCTCGTCTGCGTTCAGTGGAGCGGTCGGGACGGCGCTGGCCCTGCCGCGAAGGCCGCACACTGCGGCTCGCTGGCTACGCGAAAGTTACGCCCACATTACATCACTGGACGAATCAGGCCCAAGACCTGGCAGGCCCCGAGATTCACTCGTTTACCGGATCGCTACCTGACGCCCGGTGACCCATATCCAGGATGCCAGGTTCACGGAGCCGACGGCGCACCGTGGGTCCGGCCGGCCGGGGTGCCGGGGCCGCTGGTCAGCCCGGGCACGATGACGTCCGGGCCGTGCCGGTGCCTGGTCCGGTACAGGTGGACGGCCGCGCCCGCCACGGTGGCGATCTCGGCCCACTGGTCCGGCCGCAGGCCCGCCAGCCGCGGCGCGGGGCTGATCAGCAGCCATTGCGCGGCGCAGATGCCGGCGAACGTCAGCGCCAGCGCCACGGCGAAGGCGCGCTCGCCGGGCAGCGAGAACCGCTGCGCGGCCCAGATCACGGCGAACCCGGCGGCCGTGCACCACAGCGGCCCGGTAGGCGAACACCGGCTGGAATGTGGCGAAGTTCTCATAACCCGGCAGGCGGTGAACCGGCGAGATCCGCACCGCCCAGGGCAGCCCGGACGGCAATCCGTAGGCCTTCTGGCCGAACCATCCGCCCAGCGAGCAGATCGCCGCCCCGAACGCGACGCTGGGCGCGGCCGCACCCGCGACCGGTCCCAGCCGCACGCCGGCCCGGCGGCAGGCGATCCAGGCCCCGAGGGCGCCGAGCCCCACCGCGCCGGGCACGCCGATGGCACCGTCCCAGGCCCGGGCCAGTGACCATAGATTCGGACGCGACGGGAACAGTTGCTCCGCTTCGGCCACCACGCTGCCCAGCGCCGCCCCGATCAGGCCGAACGGCACCGCCCAGGCGGCGACGTCCAGGATCAGGCCGCCGCGGCCGCCGGCCTTCTGGTACCGGCTCGCGGCCAGCCACACGCCGGCGGCGACGCCGATGACGATGCAGAACGCGTACGCCCGGACCGGCAGCGGGCCAAGATGCCACTCCCCCCGGCTGGGACTCGGAATGTACGCGACCGGCATGCCAGGAACGTTATCCGCTCCCGGTGGCGTGCCCGGCGGACTTGGCCCGGACCCCGGCGGCCAGCTCGGCGGCCAGGTCACGGACCGCTGCGGCGCCCGCGGTGATGTCAGGAGAATTCAGGAGGCACTGAACGAACGCTGAGCCGACGATCACGCCATCTGCGAAGCCGGCCACCTGCGCAGCCTGGGCGCCGTCCCGCACCCCGAGCCCGACCGCGACCGGCAGGTTGGTGTGCGCCCGGACCCGTTCGACCAGCCCGGCGGCGCGCTCGCTGACCGCGGCGCGGGCGCCGGTGATGCCCATCAGCGAGGCCGCGTACACGAAGCCGCGGCACACCTGCGACACCGTGGCGATGCGCTCGTTGGTCGAGCTCGGGGCGACCAGGAACACCCGGTCGAGCCCGCAGGCGTCGGAGGCCTCGAGCCACGGCCCGGCTTCTTCGGGGGTCAGGTCCGGGGTGATCAGGCCGGCGCCGCCGGCCGCGGCGAGGTCCCGCGCGAAGGCGGCGACGCCGTAATGGTCGACCGGGTTCCAGTACGTCATGACCAGGGCGGGCACCCCCGCGCCGGCCACGGCCTCGACGGTGCGCAGCACGTCGGCGATCCTGGTCCCGCCGGTCAGCGCGGCATGAACGGCTTCCTGGATGACCGGGCCGTCCATCAGCGGGTCCGAGTACGGCAGGCCGATCTCGACGATGTCGGCGCCCGCCTCGGCCATCGCCACCGCGGCGGTGATCGCGCCGTCCACGCTCGGGAATCCGGCCGGGAGGTAGCCGATCAGCGCGGCCCGGTTCTCGGCGGCGACCTTCTCGAACGCCTGCGTGACCGGGCTGGCGGCGGTCACGCTCACAGACCCAGCCGTTGGGAGACGGTGGCTACGTCCTTATCGCCGCGGCCGGACAGGTTGACCACGATCAGGCCGTCCGGGCCGAGTTCACGGCCGGTCTCCAGCGCCCCGGCCAGCGCGTGTGAGGATTCGAGCGCGGGGATGATCCCCTCGGTCCGGCACAGCACGCCGAACGCGTCCAGCGCCTGCTCGTCGGTGACGGCCCGGTAGGTGGCCCGGCCGGTCTCCCGCAGCCAGACGTGCTCGGGACCGACACCCGGGTAGTCCAGGCCGGCCGAGATCGAGTGGGTCGGCAGGGTCTGGCCCTCGTCGTCCTGGAGCAGGTAGGTGCGCATCCCGTGCAGCACGCCGGCCGAGCCGGCGGTGAGCGTCGCGGCGTGGTGGCCGGGCTCGGGCCCCTCGCCGCCCGCCTCGAAGCCGATCAGGCGGACGGAGGTGTCCGGGATGAACGCGTGGAAGATGCCGATGGCGTTGGATCCGCCGCCGACGCAGGCCAGGACCGCGTCGGGCAGCCGGCCGGTCATGGCCAGGACCTGTTCGCGGGCCTCGACCCCGATGATCCGCTGGAAGTCCCGCACCATCATCGGGAACGGGTGCGGGCCGCCGACCGAGCCGATGCAGTAGTGCGTGGTCTCGACGCTGGCCACCCAGTCGCGGAACGCCTCGTTCATCGCGTCCTTGAGGGTGCGGCTGCCCGAGGCGACCGGGACGACCTCCGCGCCGAGCATGCGCATCCGGGCGACGTTCAGCGCCTGCCGGCGGGTGTCCTCCTCGCCCATGTAGACCACGCAGTCCAGGCCGAACAGGGCGCAGGCGGTCGCGGTGGCGACGCCGTGCTGCCCCGCCCCGGTCTCGGCGATGACGCGGGTCTTGCCCATCCGCTTGGTGAGCAGCGCCTGGCCAAGCACATTGTTGATCTTGTGCGAGCCGGTGTGGGTCAGGTCTTCCCGCTTGAGCAGGACCCGGCAGCCGCCGGCCTCGGCCCCGAACCGCGGCACCTCGGTGAGCAGCGTGGGCCGGGCCGCGTAGTCGTGCAGCAGCCGGGCCAGCTCGCCCTGGAACTCCGGATCGGCCTTGGCCGCCAGGTAGTGCGCGGTCAGCTCGTCGAGCGCCGCGGTCAGCGCCTCCGGGGCGAAGCTGCCGCCGTAGACGCCGAAGTGCCCGGTCAGATCGGGCAGGGTCTCCGCGGGGGCCATCACCGGTCTCCGCGCAGCGCGGGATGCGAGGCGGCGGTCACCAGGTCGGCGACGGCGGCGCGGGGATCCTTCCCGGTGACCAGGCTCTCGCCGACCAGCACCGCGTCGGCTCCGGCGGCGGCGTAGGCGAGGAGGTCGTGCGGGCCGCGGACGCCGGACTCGGCGATCTTGACGATGCCGTCCGGGATGCGCGGGATCATCCGCGAGACGATGCCCCGGTCGAGCTTGAGGGTGGTCAGGTCGCGGGCGTTGACGCCGATGACGCGGGCCCCGGCGTCCAGCGCCCGGTCCAGTTCGTCTTCGGCGTGCATCTCTACCAGCGGGACCAGGCCGATGGACACGGCCCGCTCCACGAGGGACACCAGCGCGCTCTGCTCCAGGGCCGCGACGATGAGCAGGACGAGGTCGGCACCGTGCGCACGGGCCTCCCACAGCTGATAGGAGCTGACCACGAAGTCCTTGCGCAGCACCGGAACCTGCACGGCCTTGCGCACCGCGGTCAGGTCTTCCAGGCTGCCGCCGAACCGCCGCGGCTCGGTCAGCACGCTGATGACCCGGGCCCCGCCGGCCTCGTAGTCCGCGGCGAGCGCGGCCGGATCGGCGATCTCGGCCATGGAGCCGCGGGACGGGCTGGCCCGTTTGACTTCGGCGATGACACTGACGCCCTCGGCCTTGAGCGCGGCGGCGGCATCACGCGGGGACGGGGCCCGGCCCGCCATCTCCTTGAGCTGGTCAAGGGAGACACGCCGCTGCCGTTCCGCGAGATCAGCACGCACGCCGTCGAGGATCTCGTCGAGCACTGTCACGCGGTCCGCAGTCCCCTCAAATCGGTAATGGTGCGCCACCGATGCTAGCGGGGGTCAGCCAGTGGCCAGGCAGGCACCCCAGTGTTTCACACGTCGAGCACATAGCCGACCCCGCGGACGGTGCGGATGGTGCCGGGGCCGGGCAGCTTCGCCCGAACCTGCGCGACGTACGTGTCGACCGCCCGGCCCGAGGTCTCCCGGCCCAGGGCAGCCAGCAGCTGGGCCCGGCTCATGACCCGGCCGGCGTTCCCGGCCAGGGCGGCGACCAGCGCGAACTCGGTCGGCGTGAGCGTGACATCCCGGCCGGCGGATGAGACCCGGAGCTCCGCGGGAGCCAGCGTGAGGCGGCCGAAGGTCCGCTGGGCCGGCTCCGCGCGGGCCGGGTCAGCGTCCCGGGGCAGGACCCCGAGGACGCGGGCGACGAGCGTGCGCGGGCTGAACGGGCGGGACAGGCAGGAATCCGCGCTGACCCGGAGGTCCCGCGGCCGCATCCGGTGGCCGATCAGGAAGACGGCGGGAATCCCGAGCCGCCGGACCCGCCGCGCGTCCAGGCCGGGCATGGTCAGGTCGAGCACGGCGACCGCGGCCGAGCGCTCACCGAGCGCGGCCGTGGTCTCGTCCGGGCTGGTGGTGACGTGGACCCGCAGGCCGGCGCGGGCCAGGTAACGGCGCGCCAGCTCGGCGACCTCGGGCTCGTGCTCGGCCAGCAGGACGGCCACGGCCGAGCCGGCCTGCGGCTCAGCCTGCCGCGTGCCCATCGGGGGGCCCGCCGGTCCGCAGTTCCGTCGGGTCGTCCCCGCGGCTGATCGAGTCCCACAGCGCGGCCGGCTCAGTGGCGGGTCTCGCTCTCGCCGCCCCGGCGTCCGCCTGGCCCGCGCGCTCGTACCGGCCCGACATCACCGGCCACCGGGCCCCGCGCCAGATCGTCAGCAGCCCCGCGGCCAGGATCGCGAGCGCGCCGGCGACCACCGCGGCCCGCCACGGCACGCCCAGCAGCACCGCGTGCGCCGACGAGCCGCCGGTGACCACCGCGCCGGCGCCCGAGGACGTCCCGCCGGTCGTGGACCCCGCGCCGCCGGAAGCGACCGACGCCGAGGAACTCGCCTTGGTGGCGGCGGCGGCCAGGACGCTGGACCCGCTGAGCGAGCCGCTCACCGCCACCGCCGTTCCCGCGCCGCACAGGGCCAGCACCAGGCCGGCGGCCCGGCGCCCGACGCCGCGGGTCGCGATGACGGCGGCCAGGCAGGCCAGGCCGGCCAGCGCGAGCGCGCCCGCCGCCGGGACCAGGTCCTGGCCGGAGACGGTGATGGACTGTGACGGCAGCGGCCGGGGCGGCACGTACACCGCCCGCGCCCAGGACTGCCGGACGGCCAGCAGGGCCAGCCCGGCCCCGGCCGCGCCGAGCAGCAGCGTCAGCGCGAACGGCCGGCGGGACGCCGCCCGGGCCGTGGACGCCGGCATCGCGCTCACGCTTCCTCGGGCTGCCCCGCGGCGACGCGCTCGGGCCGCTCGCCGGTGACCGCTTCGAGCCGGCCCAGGTCGAAGCACGTGCGCTCGCCGGTGTGACAGGCCGCCCCGACCTGGTCGACCTGCACGAGCAGGGTGTCGCCGTCGCAGTCGAGCGCCACCGACTTGACCCATTGCTGATGCCCGGACGTGTCGCCCTTGACCCAGTACTCCTGGCGGCTGCGCGACCAGTATGTGCAGCGGCCCGTGGTCAGGGTCCGATGCAGCGCCTCGTCGTCCATCCAGCCGACCATCAGGACTTCACCGGTGTCGTGCTGCTGCGCCACGGCGACCACCAGGCCGGCCGGGTCTCGCTTCAGCCGCCGGGCGATCTCGGGATCCAGCCGCGACGGGCGGGCGGCAGTGCTCATCGTCCCCTTCTTCCTGGGCGTAACCTCGGCCCCAGCCTGAACGGCCGCTCCCAGCGCACGCGTGACGCGGTACTACCGCCCGGTAGCGTACGGCCCTAGGATTCCCAGATGGGATATTCGCGAGATGAGCGCCTCGGGCTGTGCACCCTGCTCGACGAAGTAGGCCCGGAGGCGCCGACGCTGTGCGCCGGCTGGACCTCCCGCGACCTGGCCGCCCACCTGGTGCTGCGCGAGCATCGCCCGGACGCCGGCGCGGGCATCATGGTCGGCGCCGCTCGGCTACACCGCCCGGGTCCAGGACAAGCTCAGCACGCGGATGCCCTACCCGGACCTGGTCAACGCGATCAGGACCGGCCCGCCGAAGTTCTCCCTGTGGGGGATTCCCGGCCTCGACGAGCGGGCCAACGTCGTCGAGTACTTCGTCCACCACGAGGACGTGCGCCGGGCCGCGCCGGACTGGAAGCCGCGCGACATCAGCCCCGGCCTGTCGAACGTGCTGTGGGACCGGCTGCGGATGGCGAAGTTCGTGCTCCGCAAGCTGCCGGTCGGCCTGGAGTTCGCCCGTGACGACGACGGAGCGGACGGGACCGCCGACGGCTCAAGGTTCCGCATGACCATACGGCGCGGGACGCCGGTCGTCACCGTCATCGGCCCGCCGGAGGAGCTGACGATGTGGGCGATGGGCCGCAACTCGGACGCGCACGTGCGGCTGGACGGGACCGACGCCGCCGTCCGCACGCTGTCGCAGGCCCACTGGCGCCTGTAACGGGCCGGTGAACCCAGCTACTGGGCGCCCATTTCGCGCTTGAGCCGGGCCAGTTCGTCTTCCACGTCATGATGGCGTGGCGCGGCGGCCGGCTGAGGACGCGTGGTCTGCGCCGGCATCTCCGCCGTCATCTCCTCTGGCATCCAGGCCGGAGCGGCCGCCACCTGGCCGGTGCGGCGTTGCTGGACCTGCTTGCGCTGGGCCTTCTCCTGTGCCTTTTCCTGCCGCACCTGAGCGTGGCGCTCCTTCGCGATGCGGTACTGGCTGCGCGCCTTGAGCGCCAGCGCGATCGCTACCGCGATGACCAGGGCGATGAACGCCCAGCGCAGGAGGCCCAGGACCGATTCGACGATGACGAAGGCAATCAGGGCGCCGACGGCGATCAAGCCCACCTTGATCCAGCTCACCAGCCGCCCCCTTTCCGCGGCTCCCATGCCCTGACCGGGCATGCTCTACTGCCGAGCTTACCCCGCGCGTGCGGGATACTGGCAGCGTCGGCCGGCAAGGCACAGCAGCCCGCCGGGCGGGAGAAGGAGCAACGATGCATGCATTCGGGATCGATATCGGGGGCACAGGGATCAAGGCGGCCCCGGTCGACCTCGCGACCGGCAAGCTGCTGGCCCCACGGCAGAAGATCGCCACGCCGCGCCCGGCGCTTCCGGACGCCGTGGCCGAGGTAGTGCGTCAGCTCACGCAGTCCTTCGGCTGGACCGGGCCGACCGGCATCACGTTTCCCGGGGTGGTCATGGGCGGCGTGACGCGGACCGCGGCCAACCTCGACCGGGCGTGGATCGGCCTCGACGCCGAGAAACTGCTGGCCAAGGCGGCCGGTCAGGACGTGCGGCTGCTGAACGACGCGGACGCGGCTGGGGTCGCGGAGATGACGTTCGGGGTCGGCCGGGGGCAACCCGGCACGGTGCTGATGGTGACGTTCGGCACCGGGATCGGCAGCGCCTTGTTCATCGACGGCATTCTCGTGCCCAACACCGAGTTCGGCCACCTGGAGATCCGGGGCAAGGACGCGGAGCAGCGGGCGTCCGAACGGGCCAAGACCGCCGAGGGCATGAGCTGGAAGCAGTGGGCTAAGCACGTCGACGAATACCTGGCCCACGTGGAGAGCCTGCTGTCCCCGCACCTCATTATCATCGGCGGCGGGATCAGCAAGGAGTCCGACAAGTTCGTTCCGCTGCTGACCAGCGTCCAGGCCCGCCTCGTCCCGGCCGCGCTGCACAACGACGCCGGAATCGTCGGCGCGGCCATGTCGGCCCACCCCGGCTCGGCGGCACCGCCGTGGGCCGGCCCCGGCGCCACGGCCAGCCAGGGTATCCCCAGTCCGCGTTTTCCCACCCCGGGGCTGCCTGAGTTACGGACTGCCCGAGTTACCGGGCCAGGGGCCGGCGTTACCGGACCGGGTGCCCGGCCGCGCGGAGCCCGTCCTTGACCTGGGCGATGCGCAGCGTGCCGAAGTGGAAGACGCTCGCCGCGAGCACCGCGTCGGCGCCGGCGTCCACCGCCGGGGCGAAGTGCGCCACCTCCCCCGCGCCGCCGCTGGCGATCACGGGCACGGTCACCGCACCGCGCACCGCGCGGATCAGTTCCAGGTCGAAGCCGGCCGTCGTGCCGTCCGCGTCCATCGAGTTGAGCAGGATCTCCCCCGCGCCCAGTTCCGCGCCCCGGCGGGCCCATTCGACGGCGTCGATCCCGGTGCCGCGCCGGCCGCCGTGCGTGGTGACCTCGAATCCGCTCGGCGTCAGAGGGCGGGACGGGCCGTCGCCATCGGTGACGCGGCGGGCGTCGACCGACAGGACCACGCACTGGGAGCCGAACCGCCGGGCCGCCTCGCCCAGCAGCTCGGGCCGGGCGATGGCCGCGGTGTTGAGCGAGACCTTGTCCGCGCCGGCCCGCAGCAACCGGTCGATGTCGTCCTCGCTGCGGACGCCGCCGCCCACCGTCAGCGGGATGAACACCTGCTCGGCGGTCCTGCGGACGACGTCGTACATGGTCTCCCGGCCGCCGCTGGACGCCGTGATGTCCAGGAACGTGAGCTCGTCGGCGCCTTCGGCGTCGTAGGCGGCGGCCAGTTCCACCGGGTCACCGGCGTCCCGCAGACCGGTGAAGTTGATTCCCTTGACCACCCGCCCGCCGTCCACGTCGAGGCAGGGGATGACCCGGACGGCGACCGTCACCCGCCACCGCCGCCACCGCCGCCAGCGCCTCTTCCAGCGTGAACGCCCCCGCGTACAGGGCCTTGCCGACGATGGCGCCCTCCACCCCGAGCGGGGTCAGCGCCGCGATCGCCCGCAGGTCGTCCAGGCTGGACACTCCCCCGCTGGCCACGACCGGCCGGGCGGTCCGCGCGCACACCTCCCGGAGCAGGTCCAGGTTCGGGCCGCGCAGCGTGCCGTCCTTGGTCACGTCGGTGACCACGTAGCGCGCGCAGCCGTCGGCGTCGAGCCGCTCCAGCGTCTCGTACAGGTCGCCGCCCTCCGCGGTCCAGCCCCGGGCGGCCAGCCGGGTCCCGCGCACGTCAAGGCCCACGGCGATCTTGTCGCCGTGGCGGGCGATCACCGAGCGCACCCAGCCGGGGTTCTCCATGGCCGCGGTGCCGATGTTGACCCGGGCGCATCCGGTCGCGAGCGCGGCGGCCAGCGAGTCGTCGTCCCGGATGCCGCCGGACAGTTCCACGGCCACGTCGAGCCGCCGGACCACCTTGCCCAGGAGGCCGGCGTTGGAGCCCCGGCCGAAGGCGGCGTCCAGGTCGACCAGGTGGATCCAGTCCGCGCCCGACCGCTGCCAGGCCAGCGCGGCCTCCATCGGGTCGCCGTAACCGGTCTCCGTCCCCGCGGCCCCCTGGACCAGCCGCACCGCCTGCCCGTCCGCCACGTCCACGGCCGGCAGGAGCGTGAGGCCCCGTGTCGTCAAGTGATCTTCTCCAGCCAGTTGGACAGCAGGACGGCTCCGGCGTCACCGGACTTCTCCGGGTGGAACTGGGTCGCGGACAGCGGGCCGTCTTCCACCGCGGCCGCGAACGGCTCCCCGTGCGTGGTCCAGGCGATCAGCGCGCCGGATTCGCGCAGCGCCGCCGCCCGCGCGGACCGCAGCGCGTAGGAGTGCACGAAGTAGAACCGCGTGGCCGGGCCGATCCCGGCGAACAGCGCGGAGCCCGCGGGCGGCAGGACCGTGTTCCAGCCCATGTGCGGCAGGACGTCGGCCTGCAGGCGCTCGACGGTCCCCGGCCACTGGCCGCACCCCTCGGTGTGCAGGCCATGCTCGACACCGGCCTGGAACAGCACCTGCATCCCGACGCAGATGCCCAGCACCGGGCGGCCGGCGGCCAGCCGCTGCGCGATCAGCTTGTCCCCGCCCACGGCCCGCAGCCCGGCCATGCACGCGGCGAAGGCCCCCACGCCGGGCACGGCCAGCCCGTCCGCGTCCAGCGCCGCGTCCGGGTCCGCGGTCACCGAGACATCGGCTCCGGCCCGGACCAGAGCTCGTTCGGCCGAACGGAGGTTGCCCGACCCGTAGTCGAGGACCACGACTTTCGGCCGGTTCACAGCACGCCCTTGGTGCTCGGCACGCCCCCGGCCCGGGGATCGGGCGAGACCGCGGTCCGCAGCGCCCGGGCGACCGCCTTGAACTGCGCCTCGACGATGTGGTGCGGGTTGCGCCCGGACAGCACCCGGACATGCAGGCAGATCCCGGCCGAGGCGGCCAGCGACTCGAAGATGTGCCGGGTCAAGGTGGAGTCGTAGCTGCCGATCAGCGGGGCCATGCCCTCCGGCTCCTCGTGCACCACGTACGGCCGCCCCGACAGGTCCACAGCCGCCAGGACCAGGGTCTCGTCCAGCGGCACGAGCGCGTCACCGAACCGGGTAATCCCGGACTTGTCACCCAGCGCCTCACGCAGCGCCTGGCCGAGCGCGATCGCGGTGTCCTCCACGGTGTGGTGGGCGTCGATCTCGGTGTCGCCCTTGGCCCGCACGGTCAGGTCGAGGCCGCCGTGCTTGCCCAGCTGGGCCAGCATGTGGTCGAAGAACGGCACGCCGGTGGACACCTCCACCACGCCGATGCCGTCCAGGTCGAGCTCGACGAAGATCTTGGTCTCGTGGGTCAGGCGCTCGACCCGGGATTTCCGCAGCCGGTTCACTGGGTCCGCTCCTGGAGCCGTTCGGTGGCCAGCACCTCGGTCAGCGCCGCGCGGAACGCCGCCATCTCCTCCGGCGTCCCGATCGTCACCCGCAGCCACCCCGGCGGCCCGGTCTCCCGGATGAGGACGCCCCGGTCGAGCAGGCGCTGCCAGACCGCGTGCCGGTCGGTGAACGTGCCGAACATGGCGAAGTTAGCGTCGGAGTCGGCCACCGACAGGCCCTGGTCCCGGAGCCAGGCCACGGCCGCGTCCCGCTCGGCCCGCAGCGCGGCCACGCTGGCCAGCGGGTCCGCGGCGTTGGCCAGGGCGGCCCGCGCCACGGCCTGGGTGACCGAGGACAGGTGATAGGGCAGCCGGACGATCAGCAGCTTGTCGATGATGTCGGGGCTGGCGGCCAGGTAGCCGACCCGCGCGCCGGCCATGGCGAACGCCTTGGACATGGTGCGGGTCACCACGAGCCGGGGGAACCTGGGCAGCAGCGTCAGGGCGCTGGCCGTCCCCTCGCGGGCGAATTCGGCGTACGCCTCGTCGACCACGACGATGCCGGGGGCCGCCTTACACGCCGCCTCGATCACATCCAGCGGCAGCGCCGTGCCGGTCGGGTTGTTCGGCGAGGTCAGGAAGACCACGCTGGGCTTGGTGTTGCGGATGAACTCACCCGCGCGGCCCGGGTCGATGCCGAAGTCCTCGTCCCGGGGCGCGGCCAGCCACGCGGTGCCGGTGACCCGGGATATAAGGGCGTGCATCGAGTAGGACGGCTCGAACCCGAGTGCGGCGCGGCCCGCCCCGCCGAAGGCCAGCAGCAGCTGCTGGATGATCTCGTTCGAGCCGTTGGCCGCCCACAGCTGGCGGCCGGTCAGCCCGTGGCCGAGGTAGTCGGCGAGGTCCTTGCGGAGCTCGGTGGCGTCGCGGTCCGGATAACGGTTCAGGCCGCCCGCGACGGCCGTCACGGCGTCGGCCACCGCGCCGGCCAGCCGCGCCGTGGGCGGGTACGGGTTCTCGTTGGTGTTCAGCCGGACCGGCACGTCCAGCTGCGGCGCCCCGTACGGCTCCAGGTCGGCCAGGTCCGGGCGGATCGGCAGGCCGGTGGGATCGTCGTCGATCATCGCGGGACCCGTACCCTCACCGCCGCGACGTGGGCGGCCAGCTGCTCTTCGCCGCCCAGCGCGTCGATGTACGGCGCCGCCTCGGCCAGCGCCTCCCGGGAGCATTCCACCAGGTTGATGAGGCGCAGGAACGGCAGCACGGTGAGCCCGGCCGCATGCCGGGCGGTACCGCCGGTCGGCAGCACGTGGTTGGAGCCCGCGAGGTAGTCGCCGAGCGACACCGGCGAGTACGGCCCGGCGAAGATCGCGCCCGCGTTCCTGACCCGCGCGGCGACCTTGCCCGCGTCCTCGGTCTGGATCTCCAGGTGCTCCGGCGCCCAGGCGTCGGAGACGGCCAGCGCGGCGTCGATGTCGTCCACCAGCACGTAGGCCGACTGCCCGGCCAGGGCCTGCTCGATGCGTTCCCGGTTCAGGGCACCGGGAAGCTGGGTGGCCAGTTCCGCGTCGGTGCGGTCCGGGAGGTGCGGGTCGGAGGTGATCAGCAGGCACGCGGCGAGCGGGTCGTGCTCGGCCTGCGCGATCAGGTCGGCGGCGACGCATCCGGGCTCGGCCGTGTGGTCGGCGATGATCGCGATCTCGGTGGGGCCGTTCTCCCCGTCGGTGCCCACGATCCCGCCCAGCAGCCGCTTGGCCGCGGCGACGTAGACGTTGCCCGGCCCGGTGAGGACGTCGGCCGGCGGGCAGTCGGCTGTCCCGTAGGCGAACATCGCGAGGGCCTGCGCGCCGCCGACGGCGTGCACCTCGTCCACGCCGAGCAGGGCGCACCCGGCCAGCACGGCCGGGTGCGGCAGGCCCCCGTTGCCGGCCCGGGGCGGCGAGGCCACCGCGACCGAACCGACCCCGGCGACCTGGGCCGGGACGACGTTCATTACGACGGAGGACGGATAGGCGACCAGGCCGCCCGGCACGTACACGCCGGCCCGGCCGACCGGGACGAACCGGCCGGTCACCGTCAGTCCCGGCGCCGGGGTCACGGCGTTCTCCGCCGGAAGCTGGGCCTGGTGCACGAGCCGGGTCCGGCGGGCGGCCTCCTCGAGCGCGGCCCTGACCGCGGGGTCAAGGTCGCGCAGGGCCGCCTCGAGCGCGTCCGGCGGGACGCGGGTCGTCTCCAGGTCGACGCCGTCGAAGCGGGCGGTGTACTCGCGCACCGCGGCGGCGCCGCGGCGCCGCACGTCCTCGCAGACCGGCCGGATCTGCTCGGCGGCGGCCGCTACGTCCAGGGTGGCCCGCGGCAGGACACCGGTCAGGCTGGCGCGGCTCAGCTCGGCGGGACCGCGCTCACGCAGGTCGATACGGGAGATCACCCGCCCAGTCTACGGAGAGTGCCCACCGGCCGGCCGCCGCGTCCAGATAGCGGACAGCCATCCTGTTCACCGGCGGCGGGCCGGCGGCGGGCGCGGCAGGCGGCGGGCTGGCGGCGGGCTGGCGGCGGGGCCGGGCGGTCATCGCCGCGCAGGCACTAGGCTCGGCCACGATGATGGACGCCATTACCGCTATTCATGCCCGCCGGTCCCACAAGATCCTGGCCGATCCGGGCCCCGGCCAGGACGACCTGCGCGCCATCCTGTCGGCCGCGGCCGCCGCGCCGGACCACGGGCGCCACCAGCCGTGGCGGTTCGTGGTCATCGCGGGCCCGGGCCGGGAAGCGTTCGGTGACGTGCTCGCCGAGGCGTACCGGAAGCAGCTTGCGGAGCGCGGGCAGGCGCCCGATCCCGCGGCCGTAGAGCGTGAGCGGGCCAAGCCGATGCGCGCGCCGGCCATCATCGTCGTGGCCTGCGCGGCCGGCGGCGACGAGAAGGTGCCCCGGACCGAGCGGCTCGCGGCGACCGCGGCCGCCGCGCAGAACCTGCTGCTGGCCGCGACCGCCCTCGGCTACGGCGCGATGTGGCGGACCGGCGCTCCGGCCCGGGACCCGTACGTGAAGGCCGCGCTCGGTTTCGCCGATGGCGACGACATCGTCGGCTTCGTCTACCTCGGCACGATCCCGGACGGCCAGGAACTCCGCCGGCCCGCCGCGACCTCGACGGCACGGCGCGGGTCTGGCCCTAGGATTCCCGGGCCCGTGATCGGCGGTACTTCCCGGCCTCGGCGACCAAGATCACTAGCGCGGTGAACATCGGCCAGAACGCCACCGCGCTCGTGGCCCCGAGGCCCAGCGACGAATTAAAGCGCGCCCCCGGCGGGCTGACCGCGAGCCGATGGTGAAACGAGGCCAGCCCAATCTGACGGCCCAGCCACAACATGACCAGCGCAGCGGCCAGGGCGCCGAGAATCAGTCCCAGAGCGGCCACTGCCCCCCGACGGCGGACGGCGAACAGATAGCCGAGCAAACCGGTGAGCACCCCGCCGACGGCGGCGATGATGCAGAACCAGGCGTCCGCGGTGATGAACGCGCTCGTCTCGGCGTTCACCACCACCGCGGCGCCCCGGCTGACCACCTGCAGGAGCGCCCGCGGGGCCAGTGCGGCCCAGACCAGCCCGGCGGGAATCCCCCAGACGGCCATCCCGGCGGCCGCGGCCGCGAAGACGAGAGCCCCGGCACCCAGCCCGCGGACGGCCCCGCCGCGCGCGATCGAGCCCGCGGCCGGCCGGGGGCCCGGGAGCGGTTCGCCCGCCGGAACGGGGATGTCCCTGATGTCCGTGATGCCCCTTCCGGTGATTTTGCCGCAGGCGAGCTTACTCTTCACCCTCCACAACTGCGCCCCGGCTTCGCCGAATATCTCGACCTCGGAGATGACGTAGGCGGCCGGGGTCAATTATCCGGCACGTAGTGGCGGCTGCCGTCGGCCGGATCCGTCCAGACGCGCATGATTGTCCCGGTGGAAGGGTCGCGGAAGCGTTCCGGTGTCGGTACCCAGCCAGGCTCCGGCGCGGCTGACTGGGCATGCCGGCGGCCACGCGCCCGCGCCGCGCCGCCCGGGGCAGCCTGAGCAGCCGGGCCGCCCGCGCCGCCGACGGTATCGATCGGCGACAGGTCCACGAGAGTCGCCATGGCTTCGTCCGCGTACCGCGCGGACAGCACGATCCCGACCCGGCGGCGCAGCTCATCCAGGTCGAGCCGCCCGGCCGCGTAATGCTCGCGCAGGATCGCGACGAAGCGCTCGCGGTCGGCGTCTCCCAGGAGCGAGCGCCGCCGGGCGGGACCCGCGCCCCCCTGAGCCGGCGGCGGCCCGGCGGGACCGCGGCCCGGCTGCTCCGGCCCGGGCGCGGTCACGTCGACGGGGCGACAACCACCGCGCTGCCGTAGGCGACGATCTCCGTCAGCTGCTGGCCGATCTCCGAGGAGTCGAACCGCATCGCGACCACCGCATTGGCGCCGAGCAGCTTCGCGTTGTCGATCATCCGATCCATCGCGTGCCGGCGGCTGTCCTCGAGCAGCTCGGTGTACTGCGTGACCTCACCCTGGCGCATGGCCTTGAACCCAGCCCCGACCGAGCGCACCACGCCCATGCTCCGTACGACTAGGCCGAACGCGACCCCAAGGTCCCGCTCCACGGTCATCCCCTGAAGTTCGAGCGCGGTGGTGACCGGGAACACGGCCACCGAAGTCCCGACTGTTTCCGTCATGACCGGCAGTACACCGCTCCCGCCGCCCGGAGTCAATGAGCCGCGCCCAGCTCCGCCTGGCCACGCGCCGGGTGTAGAACATGTGCTACGGTTGTGTCATGCCCGATGTCCACTGGCACTCTGGCGAGGATCGGGGGGTCTCCGTGCGCGACCTTCGCAACCACACAAGCGAGGTACTCCGGCGGGTCGAGGCCGGTGAGACGGTGACGGTCACCGTGGACCGGCGCCCGGTGGCGCGCCTGGTCCCACTGCCCGGGCGCGGCCAGCCGGAATCGATGCCCGCGCGCGAATTCTTCGCCCGCCTGGCCGAGCTGGGCGGGGGCGCCGATCCGGCCCTGCGTGACGAGCTGCGCGAGATGCTGACCGACACCACCGACGATGTGAAAATCGAGTGACCGAGACGGCCAGCGGACAGCGCACCGATCCGGAGCGGCGCGTGCTCGCCGACACCAGCGTCTTCATCGGGCTCGGAAACGGACGCTTCGACCGGGCCGCGGCCCGGTGGACGGATATGCGGGTCGGCATGTCGGTGTCCGTCGTGACCATCGCGGAGCTGCGGCTGGGTGTGCTTACCGCCCAGACGATCGGGGCCCGGGGCAAGCGGCTGGCTACGCTGCGGTTCGCGGAGTCACTCCAGCCGCTGCCCGTTGATGACGAGGTCGCCGACGCCTGGGCCATGCTCACCGCCAGACTCCGGGAAGGAGGCCGCAAGATCCCGGTCAACGATTGCTGGATCGCCGCGACGGCGATCGCCCGCGACGTCACCATCGCAACCCAGGACACCGACTACGACAACATGCCCGGCGTCAGCGTCATCCGCCTCTAGGCCGCTTACTGACCCAGGTCATGGACTTCCGGCACGATCGAGGCCACCGCGTCGAGGGTCGCCTCATCCCAGGGGCCCTGGGGTGCGACGAGCACATGGTCGATGCCGAGGGCGGCCAGTTCCCGCAGGTGAGCGACGAGCACGGCCAGCCCCGCCTGCCGGTCGGGGCCCAGGTCGAAATTGGTCGTCGTGGTCTTCTCGATCTCGGCGTAGTCCCGCCCGACTTCTGCGCAGTGCTCCCGGAGGACGCTCAGCTTGTGCTCGAGGTTGTCGCGGAACCCGGTGCCCGGCAGATCGAAGAGGTTGCAGGCGTCGCCGTACTGCGCGACCAGCCGCAGCGTCTTCCGCTCGCCGCTGCCGCCGATCATGATCGGCGGGTGCGGGCGCTGCACCGAGTTCGGCGAGTTGAGCGGCCGGACCAGCTGATAGTGCCGTCCCTCGTAGGGCTTCTCGTCGCCGCGCCACATCTGGTGCGCGATCTGCAGCGTTTCCTCCAGCCGCTCGAACCGCTCGGCCAGCGACGGGAACGGGATACCGAGCCCCTCGGACTCGAAGGCCGTCCCCGGCCCGGCCGGGGGGACGTTGAACGGCGCGCCCGCTCCCACGCCGAAGATCACTCGCCCGCCGCTCATCACGTCCAGCGCGGTCACCGCCTTGACCAGCACGCCCGGGTGGCGGTAGGCCACGGAGGTCACCAGCGTGCCGAGCCGGATGCGCTTGGTCAGGCCGCCCAGGAAGGACAGCGTGGCGTACGCCTCGGGCATGGGCGACTCGGGCGGCAGCCCGGTGATCCGGATCTGGAAGAAGTGGTCCATCACCCACAAGCTGTCGAATCCGGCGTCATCGGCCGAGCGGGCGATGCGCGACACCGTGGGGCCGATCTCGGTGACGGGGCCGGGCCAGGAGAAGTTGGTAATCCCGATTCCGAGCTTCATACTGACGCTCCTCTTTTCGTTAGCCGGACAACGATCCTATCGCGAGCCGGCTAACGAATTCCAGCGTTGTGCGCGTCGTACGCTTAGCGGGCCATGTCAACGGAACCTGACTCCAAGCCACGCGGTGACACCTTGGCGCCCGACGACTTCCAGTCGGCGTTCTGGGCGGCGAAGCACGCTCTCGCGCTGGCCTCGGCGGCCGCCTTCTCCCGGCACGGCGTGCACGAGGGCCAGCAGTTCATCCTGCGCTGCCTGTGGGCGGACGACGGGCTCACCCCGGGCGAGGTAGCCAAGCGGCTGGGGCTGGCCACCTCCACGGTGACCCGGGCGACCGCGCGGATGGAGGCGGTCGGCCTGCTGCGCCGGGAGCCGCACGCCTACGACCGGCGCCTGGTGCGGTTGCGGCTCACCGAGCGGGGACGCGCCCTGCAGGAGGCCATCGACCAGGAGATGGACCAGCTGACCGAGCGGGCATTGTCGACGTTCGGCGCGGCGGACCGGACCGAGCGTCATCCGCGCGCTGCGGGAGATACAGCGCAACCTTTCGGGCTCCGGCTAGCTGATGCAGGCCGGGCCGAGGAGCTGCTTGAGGTCGCCCAGCAGGGACGGCGAGGCGCTGACCCGGAGCTTCTCATCGAGCCGGACAACCGTCGTCCGCTGCGCCCCCTTGAGCCGCAGGTGCACTTCCGTATTGCCGGGGTGGGTGAGCAGCACCTCCTTGAGCTGCTCCACCACGGGCGGGACGCACCGCGTCACCGGCATCGACACCACGAAAGGGCCGTCGTCGCTCACCGACATGTCGGGGACGCTCACGTCCATCGCGATCAGCTTGGGCACGTCGTCGCGGCGGTCGATCCGGCCCTTGACCACGACGATCGCGTCTTCGGCGATCGAGGTCGCGTACAGCTGGTAGGTCGCGGGGAAGAACAGCACCTCGATCGCGCCGGCCAGATCCTCCAGCGTGGCCGCCGCCCACGGGTTGCCCTGCTTGGTCACCTTGCGCTGGACGCCCGAGAGAATTCCGCCGACCTTGACCACGCTTCCGTCGGAACGGTCACCACGGTTTCGTTCGGAATCATCGGTTGTTGAACTCAGCAGATCGGCCAGGGAACGGTCCGTTTCCCGGGCGAGCAGATGCTCGACGCCGAGCAGCGGGTGGTCGGATACATAGAGGCCGAGCATCTCGCGCTCGAAGGCGAGCAGGGTGGTCTTGTCCCACTCCCCCTCGGGGATCGGCACGTCGAAGAAGGACTCGGTCTCGGTGTCCCCGCCGAACAGCGAGTCCTGCCCGATCGCCTCGTTGCGCTTGATGTCGATCACCGCGTCGACGGCCTGCTCGTGCACGAGCACCAGGCCCTTGCGCGGATGGCTGAACGAGTCGAACGCGCCCGCCTTGGCCAGCGACTCGATCACGCGCTTGTTGCACACCACGGCGGGCACCTTGCGCAGGAAGTCGGAGAAGCTGGTGAACTCACCCTTGGACTTGCGGGTGGCCACGATCGCGTCGACGACGTTGTTCCCGACGTTGCGGATCGCGGCCAGGCCGAACCGGACGTCCCGGCCGACCGCGGTGAACGTCGCGACCGAGGCGTTGACGTCGGGCGGGAGCACCTTGATGCCCATCCGGCGGCATTCGCTCAGGTAGAGCGCCGACTTGTCCTTGTCGTCACCGACGGACGTGAGCAGCGCGGCCATGTATTCGGCCGGGTAGTTGGCCTTGAGGTAGGCGGTCCAGTAGGAGACCAGGCCGTACGCGGCGGAGTGCGCCTTGTTGAACGCGTAGCCCGCGAACGGGACCAGCACGTCCCAGACGGCCTTGACCGCCCGCTCGGAGTAGCCGCGCTCCCGGCAGCCCTGCTGGAAGGGGACGTACTCCTTGTCCAGGATCTCCTTCTTCTTCTTGCCCATGGCCCGGCGGAGCAGGTCGGCCTGTCCGAGCGTGTACCCGGCCAGGATCTGGGCCGCCTTCTGGACCTGCTCCTGGTAGACGATTAGCCCGTAGGTCGGCTCAAGCACCTCGCGCAGCGGCTCTTCGAGTTCCGGGTGGATGGGCGTGATCTGCTGCTGCCCGTTCTTGCGGAGGGCGTAGTTGGTGTGGGAGTTCACGCCCATCGGGCCGGGCCGGTACAGGGCGCCGACCGCGGAGATGTCCTCGAAGTTGTCCGGCTTCATCATCCGGAGCAGGGAGCGCATCGGGCCGCCGTCGAACTGGAACACCCCGAGCGTGTCGCCGCGGCCGAGCAGTTCGTAGGTGGGCTTGTCGTCCAGCGGCAGGCTCAGCAGGTCGATGGTGGTGTTCTGGTTCTTCTCGATCGCCTTGACCGCGTCGGCCATGATCGTGAGGTTCCGCAGGCCCAGGAAGTCCATCTTGAGCAGGCCGAGGCCCTCGCAGGTCGGGTAGTCGAACTGCGTGATGACCGCGCCGTCGGTGTGCCGGGTCCACACCGGGATGTGGTCGGTGATCGTCTCGGCGCTCATGATGACGCCCGCGGCGTGCACGCCGGGCTGGCGGATCAGCCCCTCGATCCCGCGCGCCGTGTCGATGACCTGCTTGACCTCGGGTTCGGCGTCGTAGAGGCCACGCAGCTCGCCCGCCTCGCTGTACCGGGGGTGGTCGGAGTCGAAGATGCCCGACAGCGGGATGTCCTTGCCCATCACGGCGGGCGGGAACGCCTTGGTGATCCGGTCGCCCAGCGCGTAGGGGAAGCCCAGGACCCGGGACGAGTCCTTGATGGCGGCCTTGGCCTTGATGGTGCCGTAGGTGACGATCTGGGCGACCCGGTCCGAGCCCCACTTCTCGGTCACGTAGCGGATGACGTCGGCCCGCCCGCGTTCGTCGAAGTCCACGTCGATGTCGGGCATGGACACGCGCTCGGGGTTGAGAAACCGCTCGAAGATCAGGCCGTGCTGGAGCGGATCCAGGTCGGTGATGCCCATGGCGTAGGCGACGATCGACCCGGCGGCGGATCCGCGGCCCGGGCCGACCGCGACGCCGTGGTTCTTCGCCCACATGATGAAGTCGGCCACGACCAGGAAGTAGGCCGGGAACCCCATCTGGCAGATGATGCCGATCTCGTACTCGGCCTGCTGCTTGCGGACCTCGTCGTAGCCGTCGGGGTAGCGCCGGTCCATGCCCTTCCACACCTCGGCGCGGAACAGCTCCTCCTCGGACTCGTAGCCCTCCGGGATCGGGAAGCGCGGCATGAGGTTGACGAACTCGAACATGCCAGAGGAATCGACCCGGTCGGCGACCAGCAGCTGGCTGTTGCGGCAGCCCTCCTGCCACACGTCGGAGGTGTCGACCGCGTACATCTCGCCGGCGGACTTGATGTAGTAGCCGCTGCCCTCGAAACGGAAACGGTCCGCGTCCGCCAGGCTCTTGCCGGTCTGGATGCACAGCAGGAGGTCATGGGAGGTGGCGTCGGCTTCCCGGGTGTAGTGGGAGTCGTTGGTGACGACCGGGGGGATGCCGAGCTTCTTGCCGATCTCAAGCAGGCCGTCGCGTACGCGGCGCTCGATGTCCAGGCCGTGGTCCATCAGCTCCAGGAAGTAATTTTCTTTCCCGAATATCTCCTGATACTCCGCGGCGGACTTCAGTGCGTCGTCGAACTGGCCCAGGCGCAGCCGGGTCTGCAGCTCACCGGACGGGCACCCGGTGGAGGCCATCAGGCCTGGCGATGCTCGGCGATGATCTCCTTGTCCATCCGCGGCCACTTGACCAGCCAGCCTTCGGCGTAGGAGCGGGAGGACAGCTTGAACAGGTTGTGCAGGCCTTCTTTATTGCGGGCCCAGATGGTCTTGTGCAGGTAGGCGCCGCTCGCCGAGACGTCGTCCTTCTTCTGGTGCGGCTGGCCCCAGAGGATGCGCTTGGTGTTCGACCTTGCTTCCGGGGCCACGTAGGCCTCGATGCCGATGACCGGGGTGATCCCGGCTTCCTTGGCCTGGCGGTGGAATTCGGCCGCGCCGTACATGTTGCCGTGGTCGGTCATCGCGACATGGGTCATGCCCTGCGCGCTGGCCTCCTTGAACAGCTCCTTGAGGCGGGCGGCCCCGTCCAGCATGGAGTACTCCGTGTGCACATGAAGGTGTGCGAACGGCTGAGTCTGGCTGTGACTCTGACTCTGGCTTTGACTCTGGCTCTGACGGGCCGCGGGTTCCGCCATGGGACTGAGCCGCCTCCTTCGGGCATGCTGCCGCGCAGCCCGGGCCGGTCGACTTCGCTTGTGCCGACCGGCACGGGCACGCGTCATCGTGGACGAGTCATGTTCCGGGGGGAAGGCGGCACGAGCCGCACCTGCTTGTGAGGCTTCTTGCTGCGGAAATTGCCCTCCGCAGCAGGCCTCCGCGCTGGCGATTCTTGCCTCAGGCGACCGCGCCGACCCGGTGATCCCGAGCCTACATCGCCGGCGTTCGTGCCCCCTGGCGTACACGCCGGCGCGGGAGGAAATGGGCGGGTTTCGCGGCCGCGACCGGAGAGGCGGGGCCGCGGTGCGGAGGGGCGGAGCGCGGGGCGGAGCGATCGTGGAGCGGGCGGAGCGATCGTGGAGCGGGCGGAGCGACCGTGGAGCGGGCGGAGCGACCGTGGAGCGGGCGGCGCGACCGTGGAGCGGGCGGCGCGACCGTGGAGCGGGCGGCGCGACCGTGGAGCGGGCGGCGCGACCGGGAGGCACGGGGCGGCACGGATCGGAGCAGCGCGGTACGGAGCCGAGCGGAGCGGCCCCGCCTCACGTGACGCCACGACGACCCAGCACAAGACCTCGACCAGCAGCTAACCCCGCAGTCCCTTTCGATCGAATTTGATATCGATCAATACTTCCAGATAGCTACGTATACTGATAGTCTATTCGAAGACACTCAGCCAGCGCCAGCCCCACGCGAGGAGGTGGCAAGTGCCAGCGGAACCAACCCCAGGCCCCGGGCCGGGCCAAGACCCGCCCTACGACCCCACCTCGCCGCCGCACGACTCCACCTCCCCGCGTCCCGACCCCACCTCCCCGGGTCCCGGCGGCTCCGGCCCGGAAGGCGACGCCCAGTGCGCGGCCAGGCCCGGCCCGGATCCCGGACCAGGCCATCGCCCCGGACGGCTACGGCGTGTGGGGCCTGGAGGACGCCGAAGCCGGGCAGGACCCGGACAGCTCGTGCCCGCCGGAGTATGTGGGGGTGCCGCTGCGGGAGGTCTTCGCCGAGGCCGACGCGCGGGCGGCGGAGACCGCGGCGGAGGCGTGGGAGGCCGGGTTCCTGCCCCGCGACGTCCCGGCGACGGTACGGAGCGCGGGGGCGGCGGGCGGGTTCGCGTCGGGCGGGCCGCTGGATGGCGCCCCGCCGGAGCTGGCTGTCGCCCACTTCGCCGAGGACGTCACCGGCCCGGACGGCCGCTGCGCCGGGGCGAGCGATGATGAGCTGATCGGGGTGCTGGGGTCCTGGCAGCGGCAGGAATCCCGGGCCGCCGCCCGGAAACTGGCGGTGATCGCGGAGCTGATCCGCCGCCGCCCGGCGCCCGGCTGCGCCCCGCCGGGCCGGGCGGGATGCCGCGGGCGTGGGGCAAGTTCTGCGCCGACGAGCTGGCCGCCGCGACCGCGTGTTCCGGGCAGGCGGCGGAGAAGACCCTGAGCCTGGCCCACGACCTGGCCATCCGGCTGCGCGGCACCGCCAGGCGCCTTGTATGACGGGGCGATCGACGTCTATAAGGCGCGGATCATCGCTGATGCGACCGGGGTGCTGGACGCGGCCGGGGCGGCGGCGGCCGAGGCGCTGGTGCTGCCGGGGATCGCGGGGAAGACGCCGGGGCAGATCCGGGCGGCGATCGCCCGCGCGGTGCTCACCATCGACCCCGCCGCGGCCCGGGCCCGCCGCGAACGGGCGCAGCGGGACACGCGGGTGGAGTTGTGGCGCGAGGACGCCGGCACCGCCGCGGTGTGCGGCCGGGACCTGCCCCCCGCCGACGCGCTGGCCGCCGACCAGCGGATCACCGCTTATGCCCGGGACCTGCGGGCCGCCGGGGTTGAGGGGACGATGGATCAGCTCCGGGCCCGCGCGTTCCTGGACTTCACCCTCGGCGTCAGCTCCTTCCCGCCCCCCGCCAGCCAGCAGGGCAGCCAGCCAGCGGCCCCACGCACGCGGCCACGGCCAGGCCAGCCCCGCGGCCCCCACCCCGCCAGCGGCCCGGCCCGGACAGCCCCAGCCCGGCCAGCAGGCGGACGGCCAGGCCAGCCCGGCGGCGGTGACACCCAACGGGACGCCCCGTGCCGGCGGCCCGGCCACGGCGCCGCGGCCACACCCAGCCCGCGGCACGCCCGGCCCGGGCCCGGCGGGCCCCTCCGCTGGCACCGGCACCTCTCGGAGAGGGGCATGGGGGCCCAGCGCGACCGGCCCGGCACCCGCAGCCAGCCCAGCCCGGGCAGCGCGGACGGCCAGGCCAGCCCGGCGGCTCCGGCGCCCAGCCGAGGCCCGGCACGGACGGTTCCGGCCCACCGCCGGCAACCGGCGACTTTGGTCCGGGTGCCCCGGCGCGTGACGCAAGCGCGGCGGGGCACCCACCGGCCCGCCCGCACCCGGCAACCCGGCCGCCACCCCGCCGGCCCCGCCGGCGACCGGCCCGGCCGCGCGGATCAACCTGACCATCCCGCTGGCCACCCTGCTCGGCCTGGCCGACCGGCCCGGCGACGCCCACGGCCTCGGCCCCATCGACCCCGACCTCGCCCGCACCCTCGCCAACGCCGCCGCCACCAACCCCCGCACCAGCTGGTGCCTGACCATCACCGACCAGCACGGCCACCCCACCGCCCACGGCTGCGCACGCCCCGCACCACCCGCCCGGCCAGCAGGGACCGGCGGAAACAGCACACCGAGACGGCCCCGCCTTCACCCCACGAAGACGACCACGGGCCACCCGGCCCAGGCGGGCACGGCCGATGGCGGCTGACCACCCCCGGCCCCGCCGGGCGGGACTACAGCATCGACATCGGCCCGCTCGCCGTCACCGGCTGCGACCACCGGGACGAGTCCGCCGGGTACCAGCCCAGCGACCGGCTCCGCCACCTCGTGGAGATCCGGGACGGGGAATGCACCTGGCCGCCGTGCCGCCGGCACGCCCGCGCCTGCGACTTCGAGCACGCGGTGCCCTACGACCAAGGCGGCCGGACCTGCGCGTGCAACGCCGGCGCCCGCTGCAGACACCACCACCACGCCAAACAAGCCCCCGGCTGGCGACTGCACCAGCACCAGCCCGGCCACCACACCTGGACCACCCCCTCCGGCCGCACCTACACCACCGGACCCACCCAATACCCGATCTGATCAGAGGCTCGGCCAACTGCGGGACAGCCGCGAGCGCGCGCGCTGATCAGGACAGGCGTGACCCGAGCATGGGGCCTGGCATCCGCTACGAGGAGGGCGCCTCGTTAACCTGACGTAGAACAGAGGAGAGCCATGCCAGAGATCCCTTCCTCCCACCGTGACCTGCTCGACAGCGAGGTCGCTACCCTGGCCACCATCGGCCCAGACGGCCGGCCGCAACTGTCGGAAGTCTGGTTTCTCGCCGAGGGCGACACGATCGGCATCTCGCTCAACGCCGCGCGGCAGAAAACCAGGAACTTGCTCAGGAACCCGGCCATGAACCTCTTCATCCTCGACCTGGCCGTCCCCTACCGCTACCTGGAGATACGCGGCGACGCCGAGATCACGCCGGATGACGACTACTCGTTCGCCAACAAGGTCGGTGCCAAGTACAAGGCGGATCTCCGCGAGAATGACAAGCCGGGCGAGTCCCGGGTCAAGGTGACCATCCGGCCCGTGCGCGTGAACGCGGTCGACATGCGCGGCTGACCGGCCGCTCCTCACCAGCCACGGCCGCTCCTCCCCGTTATGGCCGCCCCAGGGGCCCGGCTCTGGCGTGACGGCCGGCCGGAGACCTACACCCATATCGGTTCCCCCGTGGACCTGTGCCCCGTGGACCCGTGACCAGCCCGCGCCTGGGCGGCCCGCCGCCGCTACGCGGCTTGCGGGCCACTGCGGCCAGGAACGTCGCCTCGCGGGGCGGCGGGGGCGGAGGCGGAGGCGCCCCGGCGGGGCCGTCCGCCCAGGCCCGGGCCTCGACCAGGCCGGGCGGGACCAGTTCGAGCCCGTCGAGGAACCGGGCGATCTCGTCCCGGCGGTGGAGGTAGAGCGGCGAAGCCGTGTACGTCTCGCTGAAGCGTTCGGCGATGTCCCGGTCGCCGGTGCCGACCGAGATGATCACGTAGCTGCCGGGCGCGATACGGTCGGTGAACGCGCGCACCACCTCGCGCGCGGCATCCGCGGCGAGGAAGTGCAGGACGCCGGCCAGCATCAGGCCCACGGGCCGGCCGAGGTCGATCACGGAGTTCAGGGCGGAGTTGGCCAGGATCGACGCCGGGTCGCGCATGTCGCCGGGCACGACGGTCACCCCGGTGTCCTGGGCCAGGATGGCGCAGGCGTGGCTGATCACCACCGGGTCGTTGTCGACGTAGGCGACCTTCGCGGCCGGCTCGGCGTGCTGGGCCACGTCGTGCGTGTTCAGCACGGTGGGCAGTCCCGCCCCCACGTCGATGAACTGGGTGATGCCCTGCCGCGTCACCTGCGCGATGGCCCGGCCCAGGAACTGCCGGTTCTCCTGGGCCACCTGGGCGGCGAGCGGGTAGATCTCCAGCAGCCGCTCGGCGAGTTCCCGGTCCGGGGCGAAGTTGTCCTTGCCCCCTAGCCAGTAGTCATAGACGCGGGCGATGTTCGGCTTGGTCGGATCGAATGGCTCCAGGGCTCCTCCACCCTCCCGTCGCGTGCCGAGGGTAGTTACCGTGCCGGGCATAAATAACCCTACGGGCGCAACGGGGCTTTTACCGGGCATTTCCCAGGCTTTGGGTCCCGGTGTTAGCCCCGGCTTGGGTCTCCGGTGGAGTGCAAAAGCCCCAGCTACCCGCTTCCGGCTCCCCCGCTATCCCTCGTCACGGAGGATGTCCAGGGCGCGCGCCAGGTCGGCCGGGTAGTCACTGCGGAACTCCACCAATCGCCCGTCCGCCGGATGATGGAAAGCCAGGCGGACGGCGTGCAGCCACTGCCGGCGCAGCCCCAGCCGCTCGGCCAGCACCGGGTCCGCGCCGTAGAGCAGGTCGCCGGCGACCGGATGCCGGATCGCGGCCATGTGCACGCGGATCTGGTGGGTCCGGCCGGTCTCCAGGCCGACGTCGACCAGGCTCGCGCCGCGGAACGCCTCGATGGTGTCGTAGTGGGTGACGCTGGGCCGTCCCCCGGTGACCACCGCGAACCGGCCGTCGCCGGACGGATGCCGGCCGATCGGCGCGTCGACGGTGCCGTGCAGCGGATCGGGGTGCCCCTGGACCAGCGCGTGGTAGCGCTTGTCCACCTCGCGCTCACGGAACGCGCGCTTCAGGACGCTGTAGGCATTCTCGCTCTTGGCCACGACCATGAGGCCGGTGGTGTTGGCGTCCAGCCGGTGCACGATGCCTTGCCGTTCGGCCGCGCCGCTGGTGGCGATGGAGTGGCCGCCCGCGAGCAGGCCCTGGATCACGGTCGGGCCGGTCCAGCCGGGCGCCGGGTGGGCGGCGACCCCGATCGGCTTGTCCACCACCACGATGTCGTCGTCCTCGTAGACGACGTTCAGCCCCTCGACCGGGCGGGGCGGTTCCACCGGGCGCGGGGCCGGCAGGGTCACCTCCAGCGGTTCACCCGCCGCGACCCGGTCCGATTTAGCCGCGGGCCGACCGTCGACCAGCACCATGCCGTCACTGATCAGCTCGGCGGCGCGGGACCTCGACAAGCCGAACATGCGGGCCAGGGCGGCATCGAGCCGCTCGCCATCGAGGCCCTCGGGCACCGGCAGGTAACGCTGGCCCGGCGCCGTCATCCCTGCCCACCACGCCGTCGCTCCTGCCCTCTACGCCGCCACTCCCGGCCTCCACGCCGCCACTCCCGGCGAGCTGCCGCTGCCGCCGCTGCCGGCGACGCCGCCGCTGCCGTCTCCGTCCGCGTGCCGCCGGTCCCGGGTGCCGTCCAGGTGCATACCCCGGCTGGCCAGCAGGACCGCCACCACCCCGCCACACACGATGGCCGAATCGGCCAGGTTGAACACGGGCCAGTGCGGCAGCTCGATCCAGTCGACCACGTCACCCCGGAACAGGCCGGGCGCGCGGAAGATCCGGTCGGCCAGGTTCCCCATCGCCCCGCCGAGGAGCAGGCCGAGCGTGATCGCCCACGGCAGGCTCTGAAGGTTGCGGGCCGTCCGCAGGATGTAGAAGATGACCGCGGCCGCGATGACGGTGAACACGATCGTCATCGAGGTGCCGATGCTGAACGCCGCCCCGCTGTTGCGCAGCAGCCGGAGCGTCAGCAGCCCGCCTAGCAGCCGGATCGGGGCGCGGTGCGACAGCGAGCCGACCACGATCACCTTGGACACCACGTCCAGGGCCAGCACGACGAGAGCCACCGCGAGCAGGAAGGCAAGCTTCCGCCCCGACCGCGGCCGGTCGCCCACCGGGTCGCTCGCAGATTCGCCCACCGGGTCGCTCACAGATTCGCCGGGTACCCCCGGCGCGCTCAGCGGCGTTCTTCGCGCTGCTTGCACGTCACGCACAGTGTTGCGCGCGGAAAGGCCATCAGCCGCGCCTTCCCGATTGGCTGCCCACAGGATTCGCACGCTCCATATGTTCCCGCATTAATCCGGCCCAGCGCGCGTTCGGTCTGCTCAAGGAGGTCACGGGCGTTGTGGGTCAGCGCCAGCTCGTGCTCCCGCTCGAACGTCTTCGCGCCCGCGTCGGCCGGGTCGTCCCCGGCGTCCTGAGCCGCCTCGTCCAGCCGCGCGGCGATCTCCGCCTCGGCCTTCGCGATGTCGGCCCGCAGTCCCGCGGCCTCCGTCTCGAGCTCTTTCCGCACCTCGGCGAGGTCCGAGTCGGTCCAGGGATCTTCCCCTGGCCGCACGGGAAGAGCAGCGGCACCGGAACGCGGGGTTGTCACCATTCCGCGCCTCCCACGAAAAGTTATAGATGATCATGGATGCAAGCAGTCACCGGAGGATAAGTCGCGCTAGCATTTTTCGCCAAACCAAGCATTCGGACTTCTTACGCGTCGAGCATCCCGCCCTCCAGGCCGGGCCGGGCCGCGACGCAGCAGGACGCGGCGGGACGCGGCGGGTAAGTTCTGCCGCGCCGGCGGCGTCGGATAAACTGGCAGTCTGCACGGCACTGAAGGGGACAGCTGCCGCTGAACAGCAGGCCATGAGCGATCCGGGGACGGTGCGAGCCCGGAGGCAGGCCCAGCGGACCAGATCACCCCGGAGCCGCCGGAAGAAAGGCCGCCGCCCGAGGCCGGGGAAACCCCGGACCGAGCGCGCCGAGTAGAACCGGCCGCAGAGATCATTCGAGCGGGCCGCACATGCCTCTGGCGCAGGCGGCCAAGGAGGGTGGTACCGCGGGGCGCCCGCACGGCGCGCCTCGTCCCTCCAGCGGAGTTCATTTCGACTTGCTGGAGGCCACCCCACGATGTCGCAGGCAAACGACACCGCGCCCGGCGCGCCGCGTTTCCCCGCGCTGCCGGGCCAGATCGACCTGCCCGCCATCGAGCGCGAGATGCTGGTCCGGTGGCAGGACGCCGACGTCTTCGAGCGCTCGCTGAAGCAGACCGAAGGCGGCCTGCCGTGGACCTTCTACGAGGGACCGCCGACCGCCAACGGCATGCCGGGCGTCCACCACGTCGAGGCCCGGGTGTTCAAGGACCTCTTCCCCCGGTTCAAGACCATGCAGGGCTTCCACGTGCCGCGCCAGGCCGGCTGGGACTGCCACGGCCTGCCGGTCGAGGTGGCCGTGGAGCGCGAGCTGGGCATCTCCGGCAAGAAGGACATCGAGGCGTACGGCATCACCGAGTTCAACGAGCGGTGCCGCGAGTCGGTCCTCCGCCACGTGGACGCGTTCACCGAGCTGACCGAGCGCATGGGCTACTGGATCGACCTGTCCAAGGCGTACCGGACCATGGACCCGTCCTACATCGAGTCCGTCTGGTGGTCGCTGAAGGTCATCTACGAACGTGGCCTGCTGGTCAAGGACTTCCGCATCAGCCCGTACTGCCCGCGCTGCGGCACCCCGCTGTCCGACCACGAGATGGGCCAGCCTGGTGTGTACGAAACGGTCACCGACGAGACGGTCACGGTCCGGTTCCCGCTGAAGACCCTGCCCGAGACGGCCAACGCCGAACTGGCCGGTGCCGACCTGCTGGTCTGGACGACAACGCCGTGGACGCTGGTGTCGAACACGGCCGTGGCCGTGCACCCCGAGGTGACATACGTGGTCGCCCGCCGTTCCCGCGACGGCGACCGGGTGGTCGTCGCCGAGGCCCTGATGCCGACGGTGCTCGACGAGGAGTGGCACGTCGCCGCGCGGTTCCCGGGCTATGAGATGCTCGGCGCCACCTACTCCAAGCCGTTCCGCCTCATCGACATCCCCGACGCTCACGTCGTGGTGCCCGGACAGTTCGTGACGACCGAGGACGGCACCGGGCTGGTGCACATCGCGCCCGCGTTCGGCGCGGACGACATGGAGACCTCCCGCACCCACGGGCTGCCGGTCGTCAACCCGATCCGCCCGGACGGCCGGTTCGAGGACGGCATCCCGCTGGTGGGCGGGATGTTCTTCAAGGACGCCGACCCCCCGCTGATCCAGGACCTGGCCGACCGCGGCCTGCTGTTCAAGGCCGAACCCTACGAGCACAGCTATCCGCACTGCTGGCGGTGCCACACGCGGCTGCTGTACTACGCGCTGCCGTCCTGGTACATCCGGACCACCGCGGTCAAGGAGCAGCTCCTCGAGGAGAACGAGAAGACCAACTGGCAGCCGCCGAGCATCAAGCACGGCCGGTACGGCGAGTGGCTCCGCAACAACGTGGACTGGGCTCTGTCCCGGACCAGGTACTGGGGCACCCCGCTGCCGCTGTGGGAATGCGAGAACGAGCACGTGACGTGCGTCGGCTCGCGGGCGGAGCTGTCCGAGCTGGCGGGCCGGGACCTGTCTGGTCTTGACCCGCACCGGCCCTTCGTGGACGAGATCACGTTCGGCTGCCCGGAGTGCGGCGGGCCAGCGCGCCGCGTTCCCGACGTCATCGACGCCTGGTACGACTCCGGCTCGATGCCGTTCGCCCGGCACGGTGCGCCGCTGCGCAACGAGGCCGAATTCGAGCGCGCGTTCCCGGCCCAGTTCATCTGCGAGGCGATCGACCAGACCCGCGGCTGGTTCTACTCGCTGATGGCGGTCGCCGTGATGGTGTTCGGCCGGAATTCGTATGAGAACGTGGTCTGCCTCGGGCTCGTCGTCGACGAGGACGGGCGCAAGATGAGCAAGCACCTCGGCAACGTGCTCGAGCCGCTGCCGCTCATGGACGCCCACGGCGCTGACGCGCTGCGCTGGTTCTTCGCGGCCTCCGGCTCTCCGTGGTCGACCCGGCGGGTCGGGCACGCGGCGCTGGAGGAGATCGTCCGCAAGGTGCTCCTGACCTACTGGAATACCGTTTCGTTCCTGGTGCTCTACGCCAACGCGGCCGCCGCCGACGGCAACGCCTGGAGCCCGGAACGCCTCGGCGAGGCGCCGCCGCCCGCGGACCGCCCGGTCCTCGACCGGTGGATACTCAGCGAGCTGCACGCGGTCGTCCGGGATGTCACCGGGAACCTCGAAGGCTTCGACACGGCCGCCGCCGCGGCGCATCGCGGGCTTCACCGACAATCTGTCCAACTGGTACGTCCGCCGGTCGCGCCGGCGGTTCTGGGAAGGGCCCGCGAGCCCTGAGTCGGCGTCGGCGTTCGCGACGCTGTACGAGTGCCTGGAGACCGTCACCCGGCTGATGGCCCCGATCACGCCGTTCCTCACCGACTATGTGTGGAGCGTGCTGCGTTCGGCGGGCAGCCCGGAGTCGGTGCACCTGGCCGGCTGGCCGGTGCCCGACCCGGCGCTCATCGACGAGAACCTCTCGGCCGACATGGCGCTGACCCGGCGGCTGGTGGAGCTGGGGCGCTCGGCCCGGGCCGCCGCGACGGTCAATACCCGGCAGCCGCTGGCCCGCGCGCTCATCGGCGCGCCGGGGTTCGCGTCGCTGCCGGACGAGCTGCGCCGGCAGATCGCCGAGGAGCTGAACGTCCGCCGCGCTCGAGCCGCTCGCGGCGGTCGGCACGGACCTCGTGGACTACACGGTGAAGCCGAACTTCAAGGCGCTGGGCGGCCGGTTCGACCGGGCCACCCCGGCGGTCGCGAAGGCGATCACGACCGCGGATCCGGCCGCGCTCGCCGAGGAGCTTCGCACGGCCGGGACGGCGGTGGTCACGGTGGACGGTGAGCCCGTCTCCCTCGGCCCCGACGAGGTCATCGTGACCCAGACGCCGAAGGCGGGCTGGACGGTCGCGACCGACGGGGGCGAGACCGTCGCCCTGGAGGTGGCCCTCACCCCGGAACTGCGCCGCGAGGGACTCGCGCGCGAGGCGATCAGGCTGATCCAGGATGCGCGCAAGAGCGACGGCCTCGACGTCACCGACCGGATCTCGCTGTGGTGGGAGACCGTCGACCCGGAACTGTCCGCCGCGCTGACCGAGCACGGGCCGCTGATCGCGGGCGAGGTCCTGGCCACGCGCTACGAGGCGGGCCGGCCGGCAGCCGACGTGACCGACACGCCGGACAGCCCCCCGATCCACGAACACGCCGACGCCGGGCTAGGCCTCCGCTTCTGGCTCCAGCGGTCCCAGGGGAAGAATTAGCCAGCTACCGAACGAAACGGTGGTGACCGCCCACCAGCACCGGCGGGGTTAGCCCCGGGCCGCCCCCGGGCAGGCCGCTAGACCTCCTGGCAGGCGCGGCAGGGCGTGCATCCGGCTTCTTTGGCGGCCTCCAGCGTCATCCGCTGGAGGTCGTCATCGCCCATGAACCGGATGAGGATGCAGTCGCTGCGGTGGTACCGGGGCACCCCGGGAACCACGGTGACGGTATCGTCCGCCGTCGGCGCGTCCCCGGCCGCCTCATCCGAGGAGCCCGAATCCTCTGGTGTGTGGTCGGCCGGGGCGGCATCGGCGCCCGGCGCGTCCGGTTCGCTGGCGCTGGGCGGGTCGTCCGCGGTCGCCTGCTCGCTGGCCGGTGCCCCGGCCCGCGCCGGCTCCTCCGCCAACGCTGACTCGCCCGGCCCGCGCGGCTCCCGATCGGCGGCCGACTCGGCGGACTGAGCCGCGTCGCCGGACGGTGACGTTTCGGTGTGTCGGGGGGAATCGCCGGACAAAGCCGATTCGGGCCTGGGCCGAGTCGCCGGACAGTGCCGATTCGGTCGAGGGGGCCGAGCCGACGGGGTGGGCCGATTCCGTGGCGGCGGCCGAGTCGCCGGAGGGGGCCGAGTCGCCGGAGGGGGCCGAGTCAGGCTTCTCAGCGGCTTCGCCAGATCCGCCCCGCCGGGCCGACTCGTCGTCTCGCGCGGACTCCGCGGACGGCTCGGGCGCCTCGCGGGGGGCCGGCTCCTCGTCTCGGCCAGGCTCCTCGTCTCCGAGCTCCTCGCCTCGGCCGGCTTCGCCCAGCTTCCCGGGCGCCGGTTCTCCCGGACGCGCGGGGGCGCTGACCGTGGCCGCCGCGTCCTCTTCGCCGGCCCCGCGGGCTCCTGCGCACGCGCGGGCTCGTCGCGTTCGGCAGCCGGGGCGGACGCGCCGGCGGGTGAGTCCTCGCCGGTGTCGGTCCGCGGGGCCGGGCCGGTGTTCTCCGGCGGTTTCCCGCCGCGCCGGCCAGCGGTCGTTCGTCCGCGGCGGGGGGCGCGGGCACGCTGACCGGGCCGGCCGCCGATTCTCGCGTGGGGGGTGCGGAGTCCTCCGCGCCCGCCGGAACGTCGCGGGTCCGGGGTTCCGAGGGCCCGGCGCCCGCGGGCGTGCTCTCGGGGGTGGATGGACGGCGCCAGAAATCCGCCGGCCGGTAGCGCAGGTCTTCTGGCCCGGCCGGGGGCTGCGCGGAAACGAACGGCCGGGTGTCGGCCGGACGCTGATCCGCGCGGCCGCGCCGCGCGTCGGCGGCTCCGCGGGACGCTGGTCGTCGGCGCGCCGCTCGGCGGGACGCTGATCCCCGGGGCGCCGGTCCCCGGGGCGCTGGTCTTCGGCGCGCCGGTCCGCCGGGCGCGGTCCGCCCGGGCGCTGGCCGGTTTCCCACGGCGGCTCGGCCGGGCGCTGGCCGAGGTCGCGGGGCGGCTCGGTCCGGCCCAGTCCGGCATTCCACGGGTCCCGGGAACGCTGCTCGCGGTCCCTTGGCTCGCCTGGCCGGTCCCGATCCCTCGGCTCGGCGGTGCGGTCCCGGTCCCTCGGCTCGGCGCTGCGGTCCCGGTCCGTGAGCTCAGCGGCCTGCCCGCTCCCACGGCGCGGCGCGCCGGTCACGGTCCCTGGGCTCAGCGGGCCGGTCCCTGGCCTCGCCGGGGCGCTCCGGCCAGTCTTCGACCGGCCAGCCCTGCGCCGCCCACGGGTCGGGGCTGGGCGTCCCCGGTGGGCGTCCCCCGGACTGGGCGTCCCCGGGCGGGACGGTGAGCCTGGCCGGGTGGGTGTTCCGGGCCGCGGCGGTGAGCCGGAACCGGTCGCCGGCGCCGTGTCGGCGTCCCGGCTCCGGTCGCCCCACGGCGGCTCGCCGGAGCGGCCCGAATGCTCACGTCGGCCGCTGTCACGCTCACGCTGCCAGGCGTAGGCTCCGTAGCCCGCGGATTGGCCCTGGTCCTGGTAGTCGAACTCGCGCGCGTTTCCGCGCGTCTGGCTGCCGGACCGCTCAGGCTGGTAGCCGCGGGTGCGCTGCTCAAAACCGGTGTCGTCGCGGTAGAGGAGTTCCTCGCGGTAGCCGGCATCGTCGCGGCCGGACGGCTGGTCGGCCCGGCCGCCTCCGAAGGCGGCCTTTCCGGTCCGGTCACGGCCGGGGCCGCGCCCCGTTGCCGCGGAACTCCCGAGCAGGCCCGGCCGCGGCCGCGGAGCCGACGGTGACCGCCGTCTCCCGGGCGGACGCCACGTCCGGCTCGGCCGGGCCGTCCGCCGCGCTCTGCCGCGTCTTGCCGAATACATCGTCGCGGTTCAGCAGGATCCCGACGACCAGGGTGAGAAGCGAGACCACACCAACGGCGATCGCGAGGTAAACGAGCGCTAGCTGGCTTGTCACCACTCCGGCGGCCAGCAGCCCGAACGCCGCAACCACCAGGAAGGGGCTGAACCGGATCACAGGTGTTCTCCCAGCACATACGGCCACCCCGGCCGCCCACCTTCGCGGCGTCGCCCCGGAACACCCACCGTCATGCGGAGAGTGCCATCCCGTTCAACAACTCCGCCCCGCTCTGTGCTTTCACTGTGCAAAGGGTGCCGCGGCTCGTCCCGGAGCCGCGGCCGCCCCCCCAAACTCCGCCTATCGGCGGTCGTGCGCCGCCGCGCCGTCGCCCGCGTGGAAGCTTCCCGCGTGCTGCACGACTTCCGGCACCGAGTACTGCCCGGTCGACTGGCCACCGTTACGCGCGTTGTTCTGGCCGAGTCCGGCCGGCACCGGCGGCTGCGGCGCGGAACCCATCGTCGGGAACGCACCGCTGTCCGTGACACCTGCCTCCAGGTCCCGGAGCTGACCCTCGAGGTACGCCTTGAGCCTGCTGCGGTACTCACGCTCGAAGGCCCGCAGGTCGTCCACCCGGCGCTCGAGTTCCTCGCGCTGCTGGACCAGGGAGCCCATCGCCTGGCGGTGACGCTCCTGAGCGTCCCGCTCGAGGCTTTCCGCCCGGGCCCGGGCGTCGCCCGTGATCTGCTCGGCCTGGCGGCGTGCCTTGGTCAGCACCTCGTCGGCCTCCCGGCGCGCGCGGCCGAGCGTCTCGTCGGCCTCCCGGCGCGCGTCCGCGATCGCCTGGTCGGCGGTCTGCTGGGCGAGCGACAGGACGCGCGCGGCCGTGTCCATGTTGTCCTCAGCCGGGGGCATCGAGCCCATCATGACCGGCTCAGGCTGACGGCGCTCCGGCTCCGCGCGCTGCGGCTCCGGCGCCATCATGTCCATCTTGGTCTCGGCCAGCGGCGAGCTGAGTGCGGGCACCGAGGACTTGCCCCCTCGCAGGCTCTCGGCCAGCTTCGCCCGGAGCTCTTCGTTCTCCTGGATCAGCCGGTCGAGCTCGGCCTCAACCTCATCGAGGAAGGCGTCGACCTCTTCCTCGTCGTAGCCGGGCCGGAGCCTGGTCGTACTGAATTGCTTGTTCCGCACATCCGCGGGCGTCAGCGGCATCTCGTCTCCTCGGCGCGCCTGGACTGTGTACCTATCGGACGGTACCCGATCAAAGCAGCGTCACGGCTTGCATCGCGATCAGGATCACGATGAACAGCACCATGAAGCTGAGGTCCATGGCTACTGTACCTATCCGCAGCGTGGGTATGTAGCGCCGTAGAAATTTTAGTGGAGGATCGGTAACCGTATAGATGCTCTCCGCGATCAGCAGAATGATGCCCGTAGGGCTCCATGACCGGGCGAACATCTGGATCCAGGAGAAGATCATCCTCCCGATGAGGATCACCAGGTAGATCGTCAGCAGGTAGGTGAGAACGACCCTTAGGATTCCCATCGGCCTGACCCAGTTTCGCGTGCAGAGACGCTGATTTGCATCACACCATCACTATTTGTCCGCTAGCTCTGGTTGAAGAAGCCTCTCTCCGCGATGCGAGCCTTGTCCTCTGCCGTCACCTCGACGTTGGCGGGAGAGAGCAGGAAGACCTTGTTGGTCACCCGCTCGATGCTCCCGTGCAGGCCGAAGATCAGGCCTGCCGCGAAGTCGACGAGGCGCTTGGCGTCACTGTCGACCATCTCGGTCAGGTTCATGATGACGGGGATTCCCTCGCGGAAGTGCTCCCCAATGGTACGTGCTTCATTGTAGGTGCGAGGGTGCAGCGTAGTGATCCGTGCCAGGTCGGTCGTCTGGCGGACGCCGTCCGGACGGGCGGGCGCTGCGGTGTACACGTCGCCATCCCGGCCCGGCCCGTCAAGTTCGTCGGGCACGCCGAGGCGGTCTCCTGGCTCGTCGTACTCGTCATAGTCCTCGTACGAGGAGTCATACCTGTCCTGGTAGCGGTGATCGTCCTCCACGAGGCCGAGGTAGACCGCCATCTTGCGCATTGCGCTGGCCATCCGTCAGTCCTCCGTCGTGCCTATCTGGCAGCCCCCCGGCGCTTAGCCCGGGAGATGACCCCCGGAACCCCCCGCAACTTCGACTGCGAACCACATCCCACGCTGCCGCGAGCCACACGGGGCTCACGCCAGGGACATTACATGACAGGCGGCCTCCGATCGCCGAGCAACGCCGTACCGATTCGCAGGTGTGTCGCGCCCGCCGCGACCGCCGCTTCGAGATCGCCGCTCATACCGGCCGACACCACGGTCGCCTCCGGCCGCACGGAGCGGACGGCGGCGGCGCTTGGCGCGAGTCCGGCGAAGGCCTCCCCGGCCGGGACGCCGATCGGCGCGACAGCCATGACGCCGCCGAGAACCAGGCCTTCCTCCCCCGCGACCGCCTCCGCCACTGCCCTCACCTGGTCCGGCGGCGCACCGCCCCGGCCGGCGTCAGCATCCACCGGATCGAGGCTGACCTGGACGAGGCAGGTCAGGGTGCGCTCCTGGCGGCGGGCCGCCGCACCCAGCGCGCGGACCAGGCGGATCCGGTCGACCGAGTGGATGACGTCGGCATACCGCGCGACGCTGGCCGCCTTGTTGGTCTGAAGCTGGCCGACGAAATGCCAGGTGATCGCCAGGCCGGTCAGCTGTGCCGCCTTGCCCGCGGCCTCGGCGTCCCGGTTCTCGCCGAAATCCGTCAGCCCGAGCTCATACAGCAGCCGGACGTCAGAGGCGGGCCATGTCTTGGTCACCGCGACGAGCGTCGTCTCGGCGGGGTCCCGGCCAGCCGCCGCGCAGGCCGCCACGATCCGCTTCCGCACCTGGTCCAGGTGCCCAGCCAGTTCCCCGCGCCGCGCTTCGGCCCGGTCCGCTTCGCTCACTTGAGGAAGTCGGGCACGTCCAGGTCGTCGTCTTCTTCGAAGATGACGGGCCGCCGCCGGGTGGTCGGCACGTCGAACACGCGCCCCGTGCCACTGTCGGCCGGAGTGGTACCGCCCCGGCCATGGCTCCCGCCGGGCTCGGTGCCGCTGGGCCGGGCCGGGTTCGGCGCGGACGCCGGTTCCGCGGCCGGTGCGGGCGCGCGGTCGTCCGGCGCGCTGGCCTCGTCTGCGGACCCGGCCGCGTCGCTCGTCTCGCCCGGCACGCCGGCCTGAGGATCTCCGTCGCCACCGTCGTCCGGCGCGAGGCAGGCGTCAGCGGAATCGTCACCAGCCGCATCGGTCGCACCGCTCGGCCCGGAGGTGTCCCACGCCGGAGACGTCGCGTCGGCAGCGGAGCCGCCATCGGCCGGGTCGAGCACCGCACCGGCCGGGTCGTCCTCGCCGGGCCGGGAGCCGCTTTCCAGCGCCCAGGAAGACCCGTCCGCCGCCGCGGCACTCGCGGCCGGCGGCCCGCTGCCGGCCGGGCGGCCATGGCCCGCGTCCCATCCGGAAGCGCCTGCTCCGCTGTTGCCCGTGGCCCCGCCGCCTGCGGATGGGGTGTACTGCACCGAGCTGCCGTAGCCGCCCGCCGAGCCGTTCCGCGACGGCGTGGTGTCCGCGGGGGCCGAACCGCCGGACATAGCGCCACCGCCGGAATCCCCGCGCCCGGAGGCGGCGAAGCCGCCCGCGCCGGATGTGGTCCGCCCCATCTGGTTCTCGTCGAACCCGGCCGCGATCACCGTGACCCGGACCTCGTCGCCGAGCGCGTCGTCGATGACCGCGCCGAAGATGATGTTGGCGTCGACGGCGGCGGAGTTGGAGACCAGCTGCGCGGCCTCGTTGATCTCGAACAGGCCCAGGTCGGAGCCGCCCTGAATGGACAGGAGGACGCCGTGCGCCCCGTCGATGCTCGCCTCGAGCAGCGGGCTGGAGATCGCCATCTCGGCCGCCGCGACCGCGCGGTCGTCGCCGCGCGAGGAGCCGATCCCCATCAGCGCCGACCCGGCGCCGGACATGACCGACTTCACGTCGGCGAAGTCCAGGTTGATCAGCCCCGGCGTGGTGATCAGGTCGGTGATGCCCTGAACACCGGACAGCAGCACCTGGTCGGCCGCCTTGAACGCGTCGAGCACGCTGACGTGCCGGTCGGAGATGGACAGCAGCCGGTCGTTCGGGATGACGATGAGGGTGTCGACCTCGCTGCGCAGCCGCTCGATCCCGGCCTCGGCCTGGATGGCCCGGCGCTTGCCCTCGAAACCGAACGGGCGGGTCACCACGCCGATGGTCAGGGCGCCCAGCGACCGGGCCACGTTCGCCACGACCGGGGCGCCGCCGGTACCCGTGCCACCGCCCTCGCCCGCCGTGACGAAGACCATGTCGGCGCCCTTGAGCACCTCCTCGATCTCCTCGCGGTGGTCCTCGGCGGCCCGGCAGCCCACGTCGGGGTCGGCGCCGGCGCCCAGACCGCGGGTGAGTTCGCGGCCGACGTCGAGCTTGACGTCGGCGTCACTCATGAGCAGCGCCTGGGCGTCGGTGTTGATCGCGATGAACTCGACGCCCTTGAGCCCCTCTTCGATCATTCGATTAACGGCATTAACGCCACCGCCGCCGATTCCGACGACCTTGATGACCGCCAGGTAGTTCTGCGGTGCTGCCACGAGGAGGGTACCTTTCCGCTCGTTTTAACTCTATCCACGGTCCCGGGTCGCCAATTCCGGCCGATCATGGCCCTGGGCTCGGGAAACCCCGACAGCGAAGCGGAATTCGCCGCCATTGGCATTGGCTGAGCGCCTCATGCGATTGTCCGCACTCAGCACTCACCATCAGGTTTCACCTTCAGGTAGAGATTTAGAGTTTTGTCAGCCTGGCAATTGCTACGGACAGTAGGATGGGAAGGGACCGGGGTCAACTAACCACGCGCGAACCCGCGCGGCGTGTCGTGTGCGGACGGCCCGGTCCCCGTGGCCGCAGATGATGCCCGGCCGACTGCTGACAGAAGCAGGAAGACGCATATGGCAGGCGAAGATTCGAACGCATTGCCGGGGTATCACCTTGTCACCGCAGATCCTGGCGCGCTGACGTCGTAGTAGCGCGCGTGGGTGCGCATCAGGATAGCAAGCTCGCGTGTTTTGGCTGAGGCCCGGTCGGTGCTCCCCCACACGATCGTCACTCCGTCGGACAGCCACAGCGTCACGGCCTGCGGGCTGGACGCCCAGACCGCGGCGGCCGGCCGGGAGATCCATCCGGGAACCTGATGCAGCACGGTGACCGCCGCCTCCAGCGCCGGGTTGCCGCGCAGCGCGGCCGGGGCGATCGGGGTCTCGTACCGCGGCATCCCGGAGGGCGCGGTCCGCACCCAGCGGACGATGACGCCGGACGCGTCGACCAGGTCGTATCCCCCGCTGGCCGACACCGACGCCGGGACCAGGACGGCCACGGCGGGCGTCCGCTCGCGCACGGTGATGACGATGCGGTCCGGCCATGACTTGGTGACCTGCGCCGACTCGACTTGCGTGATGGTGTCGACCCGGCTGGCGGCGGCACCGGTGTCGACCCGGATCATGGGCTCCCCCGCCGGGATGGCCGCGCTCGCCTGCACCTGGCCGGCCTGCACCAGATGCGTTCCGGTCACGACGATCGAGCGGACGACAAAGAGGCGCGATCCGAGCAGGGCCCAGGCGACGCCCGCCACGATGGCGACGATGGCCACGCCGAAGAACGCGGTCCGCCACGGGCTGGGCGTGCGGGCCAGGGACGGTGATCGTCCTGGCTCGCCCGGCGGCCCAGTGCCGGGCCCGGCGGGGTCCCCGGCCCGGGTTCCCATCCCGGCACCGGCTGGGCCACTCTCGGGGACACCGGCATCCGTACCGCCACCGCGCCGTGATTCGGTCACCCGTCAGCCCTCCGGTGTCCCCGGCGTCCGGCCCCGGGCCCGCAGCGCCGCGACGACCTCCGGGCCGAGGTGCGTGACGTCACCGGCCCCCATGGTCAGGACGATGTCGCCGGGCTTGGCGATGTCTGCGATCACCGCCGGGACCTGGGCCGCCTCGGGCACGTAATGGGCCCGGCCGCCCGGCACGGCGTCGGCGACCAGCCGCCCGGTGATCCCCGGCTCCGGGTCCTCGCGGGCCGCGTAGATGTCCAGGACGACCGCCTCGTCGGCGCGGCCCAGCGCGGCCCCGAGCTCGGCGCCGAAGATCCTGGTCCGGCTGAACAGGTGGGGCTGGAAGATGGCGATGACGCGGCCGCCCTCGGCCAGGTCGCGGGCGGCCGCGAGGTCGGCCGCGACCTCGGTCGGGTGATGGGCGTAGCTGTCGAGGACCCGTACGCCGTCCCCGTCGCCCTTCGGCTCCATCCGCCGCTGCGCACCGCGGTAGGCCGACAGGGCCGCCGCGGCCTCCGGGGCGGGCACGCCCAGCTCGGCCGCCACGGCGAACGCGGCCGCCGCGTTGAGCGCGTTGTGCCGGCCGGGGACGGCGACCGTGACCAATTCATCAACTGAACCGAACGAGGCCGTGGTCCCCGTTATCCGGAACGTGCTTCCCATGCCCTGGGGAACGATCTCGGAGACCCGGTAGTCGGCGCTGGCGGACTCGCCGTAACTGCGCTTGCGGAACGGCAGGTCGCGGGCGGCCCCGGCGACCGCGCGGGCGCCGGGGTCGTCGGCACAGGTGACGAGGACTCCCCTTGGACTGACCCGGTGGGCGAACGCCTCGAAGGCGGACCGGATCTCGGCCAGGCCGGCGTAGTTGTCGAGATGATCGGCCTCGACGTTGGTGATGATCGCGGCGTACGGCGTGAGCATCAGGAACGAGCCGTCGCTCTCGTCCGCCTCGACGACGAGGTCCGGGCCGGTGCCGTCGTCCGCACCGAGGCCGGTCTCGGCGAGGATGCCGCCGATGACGTAGCCGGGCCCGGCGCCGCATTGGCGCAGGATCGTGGTCAGCATCGACGTCGTCGTGGTCTTGCCATGGGTGCCGGCCACCGCCGTGGCCCGCCGGCCGGACATGATCGAGGCGAGCGCGGCCGCCCGGGGCAGTACGCGCAGCCCGCGCCGGCGGGCCTCGGCCAGCTCGGGATTGGCCTCCCGGATCGCGCTGGACACCACGACGGTGTCGGCGTCGCCGAGATGGCTGGCGGAGTGGCCGGCGTGCACGGCGGCCCCGAGCGCGGCGAGCCCGCTCAGCACCCCGGGCGAGCCGGAGTCGCTGCCGGAGACAGCCACGCCGCGGGCCAGCATGACCCGCGCGATCCCGGACATGCCCGCCCCGCCGATGCCGATGAAGTGCACGCGGCCGAGCTGGTCAACCGGCACGACCTCGACCGGGGTCACCAGGGGCATGGGATGTCCTCTCGCATGTCTTTCCGCTCAGGTGTCCTTCGCTCAGGCTTGCTCAGCCGCCGTGCCGGGGCTGGCCGTGCCGGGGCTGGCCACGCCGGGACGGGCCGCCGCCGTGGCGGGGCTCGCCGCGTCGCGGCTCGGGACGCCGCGGCTCCTCGTAGGGGGGTTCCTCGTAGCGGGGCGCCGGGCCCCACGGGCCGTCTTCGTACGCAGGTGGGGCGCCACGCCGGGGGTCGGCCTCGGGTCCCGGCCCCGGCCCGTACCGGGGATCAGCTCCGTAGCCAGGCGGCGGACCTTGCCGGGGATCGGCCCCGTAGCCGGGCGGCGGGCCTTGCCGGGGATCAGTCCCGTAGCCGGGCGGCGGGCCCTGCCGGGGATCAGCCTCGTAGCCGGGCCCCGGGCCGTACCGGGGATCAGTCCCGTAGCCGGGCGGCGGACCTTGCCGGGGATCAGTCCCGTAGCCGGGCGGCGGGCCCTGCCGGGGATCAGTCCCGTAGCCGGGCGGCGGGCCCTGCCGGGGATCAGCCCGATAGCCCGGCGGCGGACCTTGCCGGGGATCGGCCTCAAATTCCGGCGGCGGACCGTACCCGGGGTCGAACTCGGGCTGATCGCCCGGCCGCGCGGTTTGGGCCGCCGGGGCGTCCTCGGCGGCCGCCCGGACGACCTCGATCACCTCGTTGGCCAGCCACCGGTCCGCGTCGGCGCGGCCCAGGGCCGCGGCCGCCTCCGACATGTTGGCCACGCGATCGATGTCCAGCAGGACGGGCAGCAGGACGTCCCGGACCCACTCCGGGGTGAGCTCGGCGTCGTCGACCAGCAGGCCGCCCCCGCCGGCCACGACCGGCTCGGCGTTCAGCCGCTGCTCACCGTTTCCGTGCGGCAGCGGCACGAAGGCGCCCGGCAGCCCGACCGCGGTCAGCTCGGCGCAGGTCATCGCCCCGGCCCGGCACAGCGCGAAGTCGGCGGCGGCGTAGGCGAGATCCATCCGGTCCACATAGGGCACGGCGACGTACGGCGCGCCGGAGGCGAACGTCGGGACCTCCGCCGCGTTCCGCGGGCCGATCACGTGCAGCACCTGGACCCCGGCGCCGCGCAGCCAGCCGACCGAGCCGAAGATGGCGCGGTTGAGCGAGCGGGCCCCCTGGGAGCCGCCCGTCACCAGCAGCACCGGCAGGTCGGGCCGCAGGCCGAAGTGGGCCCGCGCCTTGTCGCCGAGCGCGAGCCGGTCCAGCTCGGCTATCTCGCGCCGGATGGGGATGCCGAGGTACCGGGCGTGCGGAAGCTGGGTGTCGGGGTGCCCGGTGAAGACGTGGGTGGTCAGCCGGGCGCCCAGCTTGTTGGCCAGACCCGGGCGGGGGTTGGCCTCGTGGACCACGATCGGGATATGACGGCGCCGGGCCGCGAGATACGCGGGCGTCGCCACGTACCCGCCGAACCCGACGAGCACGTCGGCCCGGGCCCGGTCGAGGACCTTGGCGGCGGCGTTGACCGCGCCGGCCAGCCGCCCGGGCACCGCCATCAGCGCCGGGGTGATCGAGCGCGGCAGCGGCACGGCCGGGATCATCGCCAGCTCGTAGCCGCGCATCGGCACCAGGCGGCTCTCCAGCCCCCGCTCGGTGCCCAGGCAGACGATTTCGGCGCGCTGGTCCGCCTGCCGCAGCGCATCGGCGAGTGCAAGAGCCGGTTCGATATGTCCGGCGGACCCGCCGCCGGCTAGCACAACCCTCATCGTTGGGCCTTCCTCCTCGCCACTGACTCCGGTCCGGCTCCGTGCCGCCGATAGTCGTCACGGGCCCGGGAGTCTCCTGCCATTCTCCTCAGCGCACGCGGACGACGTGCCGTTTCAGCGGGAGACACCGCGCGCGCCAGCGGAACCCCCGGGGCCGCGGGGCCGGCGCACGAGCCTCATTCGCGCCGATGCGTCAGGCCCAGCCAGCTTAGAACGCGCAGCGGAAGGGCGGGACCGCGCATGGCCAGCGCCTCGAGCGCTCCGGGCTCGCGCCGGGCGAAGGACATGAGCATCCCGAGCGCGACCATGGTGACCAGGAGCGAGGACAGGCCGGCCGAGATGAGCGGGAGCGGCACGCCGGTGATCGGGAGCACGCCGATCACCGCCCCGATGTTCACCACGGCCTGCATGACGATCCACGCGGTGATCGCGGCGGCGCCCAGCCGGGTGAACGTGTCCTCCACCCGGCGGGCCACCCGGAGCCCGGCGAAGGCCAGGCCGCCGTACAGGAAGCAGACGCACAGCGTGCCGATCAGCCCGAGTTCCTCGCCGATGATGGCGAAGATGAAGTCGCTGGTGGACTCGGGCACGTACCCCCATTTCTCCCGGCTCGCACCGAGCCCCACCCCGAACAGGCCGCCCGACCCGACCGCGTACTTGCCCTGGATCCCCTGCTGGTTCACCCCCATCGGGCTGCCGGTCTGGTGCACGAAGCCGGTGAGGCGCCTCAGCCGGTAGGCCGAGGTCACGGCGAGGAGGAGCATGACCAGGACCATCAGGGCCAGCATCCCGGTGAAGATGCGCCCGGGCGTGCCGATGATCCACAGCAGGGTGAGGAAGATGACCAGCAGGATGAAGGTGGTGCCCAGGTCGTCACCGGCCATGACGAACATGCACAGCAGCCCCGCGCCGGGCAGCAGCGGGACGAGCAGGTGCCGCCAGTCGTTGAGCTGGCCGAGCCGCTCCTTCCTGGCCAGCAGGTCGGCGCCCCACAGCACCAGCGCGAGCTTGGCGAACTCCGACGGCTGAAGCTGGAAGCCGCCGAACGCGATCCACCGCGAGGCGCTGGTTCCGCTGGACTGCCCGACCCCGGGGATGAGGGTCAGCCCCAGGCCCAGCACGGCCACGGCCAGCATGGGGTAGGCGGCGGCCCGGTACAGCCGCGGCGAGGACCGGGCCGCGAAGTACATCACCGGCAGGCCGATGGCCGCCCCCAGAAGCTGCTTCTTGAAGTCGGAGTAGGCCGGCAGTCCCGCGCTCAGATCCTTGACCGACGACGTGGACAGCACCATGACCAGCCCGAGCCCGAGCAGGAGCGCGGTGATCCCGACGATGAGGTAATAGGACGTGAGCGGCCGGTCGAGCAGCGCGAGCCACGACGCGATCCGGTCCCGGGCCCCGGCCACCGGCGACGCGGCCCCGGCCGCCAGGGTCAGTTCCTCGTCATCGGCCACGTTGTCCAGCTGCGCATCGACCACACGCTCCATCCCTCCAGTCTCGGCGGCCCCGCCGCCCAGACCGTGGAGATCCGGCGCGTGTCGCCCAAAGACGGGGGGAATTAACGCCTTACCTGGGGAACCAGGCCACGTAGAAGACGCCCAGGCCCAAGGCGATGAACATGCCCGAGATCAGCCAGAACCGGACCACGATCGTCGTCTCGGCCCAGCCGAGCAGCTCGAAATGGTGCTGCAGCGGGGCCATCCGGAACACCCGTTTACCGGTCAGCTTGAACGAGCCGACCTGGATGACCACCGACAGCGTCACGAGGACGAACAGGCCGCCCAGGATCAGCAGCAGCAGCTCGGTCCGGGTGGTGATGGCCAGGCCGGCCAGCGCGCCGCCGAGCGCCAGCGAGCCCGTGTCGCCCATGAAGATCCGGGCCGGCGGCGCGTTCCACCACAGGAAGCCGAAGCACGCCGCCATCAGGGCCGCGGCGACCACGGCCAGGTCAAGCGGGTCCCGCACGGGGTAGCAGTTCGGCGCGAGGCCCAGCGTGCAGTCGTTGCGGAGCTGCCAGTTGCCGATGATGACGTAGGCGGCCAGGACCAGGATCGCCGCGCCGGTGGCCAGGCCGTCCAGGCCGTCGGTCAGGTTGACCGCGTTGGACGTCCCGGACACCATGACCACGACCCAGGCCACGAAGAACACCGGGCCGATGGAGATCCCGAAGTCGGCCAGGAACGACAGGTGCGTCGACGCCGGCGTGAGGTCGTAGCCGTCCGGGAAGTGCAGGGCCAGGATGGCGAACACCGCGCCGACCACCACCTGGCCCATGAGCTTCGCGCCGCTGCGCAGGCCGAGGCTGCGCTGCTTGTAGAGCTTGATGAAGTCGTCCGCGAACCCCACCGCGCCGAGGCCCGTCATCAGGAACAGGACGAGCAGTCCCGACACCGAAACCGCTTCGCCGGTGGTGACGTGCCCGACGAAATAGCCGACCAGCGTCGCGATGATGATCACGGTGCCGCCCATCGTCGGCGTGCCCCGCTTGGAGGAGTGGCCGGCCCTTCTTCCCTGATGTACTGGCCGTACCCGTGCCGGGAGAAGACCCGGATGGCCACCGGCGTGCCGAGCAGCGCCACCGCCATCGAGACCGCAGCGGAGATGAGGATGGCCTTCACTGGGCCGTCTCCTTCACGGGTTGATGCTGCGCCAGCAGCTCGGCGGCGATGCCTTCCAGGGCCGCGGCGCGGGACGCCTTGACCAGCACGACGTCACCGGCGCCCAGTCGGTCGCGGAGCGCGGCGACCGCGCCGGGACCGTCCGGGACGCCGATGGCCTCACCGTGCCAGCCGCGGTTGGCCCGCGCCCCGGCGAGGATGGGCTCGGCTTCCGTTCCCACAACGATCAGCCCGGTCACTCCGGTTCCAGCGGCCACCGCACCGACGTCCTCATGGCTGGCCCGGGACTCCTCGCCCAGCTCGGCCATGTGGCCGAGCACGGCGAAGGAGCGCCGGCCCCGCGCCATGTGCTGCAGGGCGTCCAGGGCGGCCCGGACCGACTCGGGGTTGGCGTTGTAGGCGTCGTTGATCACGGTGACGCCGCCCGCGCTCTGCCCGACCTCCATCCGCCACCTGCTCCGCGCGGTGGCCGACGACAGGGCGGCGGCGATCTCGGCCAGGCCCAGGCCCATCTCGGCGGCGATCGCCGCGGCGGCCAGGGCGTTCGGCACGTTGTGCGCGCCGTGCAGGCCCATCCGCACCGGTGCCGACCCGGCCGCGGTGACCAGCGTGAAGGCGGGGCGGCCGAGGTCGTCCAGGCGGACGTCCGGCGCGGTCACGTCGGCGTCTTGCAGGCCGAACGTGACCACCCGGGCTGAGGTCCGGCCGGCCATCGCCGCGACCCGCGGGTCGTCGGCGTTCAGCACCGCGACGCCGTCGGCCGGCAGCGCCTCGGGCAGCTCGCCCTTGGCCCGGGCGACCTGCTCGATGCCGCCGAACTCGCCGGTGTGCGCGTGCCCCACGTTGAGGACGGCACCGATCCGCGGCGGCGCCATCTCGCACAGGCTGGCGATGTGACCGGCGCCGCGTGCGGCGAGTTCCAGCACCATGTACCGAGTGTCCTCGCCGGCGCGCAGCACGGTCAGCGGGAACCCGAACTCGTTGTTGTAGGAGCCCTCCGGGGCGACCGTCGGCCCGAGCCGCTCGACCAGCTGGGCGGTCAGATCCTTGGTCGACGTCTTGCCCGAGGAGCCGGTGATCCCGGCGATCGTGATCCGGGGCAGCCGGGCCACCGCCTTAGCCAGCCGGGCCAGCGCGGCGGGCACGTTGTCCACGATCAGCGAGGGCGCGCCGGCCGGCCGGGTGGCCAGCACGGCCACCGCGCCGGCCGCCACGGCCGCCGCGGCGAAATCGTGCCCGTCGGCCCGCTCGCCCGCGACCGCGGCGAACAGGCCACCGGGCCCGGCGCGGCGTGAGTCGATGACGACCGGCCCGTAGACCACAGCGCCCGGGTCCTGGACCCCGTCGGGCCGTCCTCCGGTGATCCTGGCTATCTCGTCGAGCGAGAGCGGGATCAAAGTTCCCCCTTCTTCACGTGAGCCGCCGCGCCCGGCGCCGCAGCGCCTCGGCCGAAACCTCACGGTCGTCGAACGGCAGGACCCGGCCTGCCACGTACTGGCCGCGCTCGTGCCCCTTGCCGGCCACCAGCACGACGTCTCCCTTGCCGGCCAAGGCGATGGCCTGGCCGATGGCGCTGGCCCGGTCCGGCTCGACGGCCACGTGCGCCCGGCCCCGGGCTGGCACGCCGACCGCCCCTTCCAGCATGGCGGCGAGGATGGCCAGGGGATCTTCGGACCGCGGATTGTCGCTGGTGAAGATGGCCACATCGGCCAGGGCCGCCGCGGCCGCGCCCATCAGCGGGCGCTTGGCCCGGTCCCGGTCGCCGCCGCAGCCGAGGACGATGATCAGGCTGCCCTGGGTGACCGGGCGCAGCGCGGTCAGCACCGCCTCGACCGCGCCGGGCTTGTGCGAGTAGTCGACGAACACGGTCAGGTCGGGGGCGGCATCGCCGGCCGCGACCCGCTCCAGCCGCCCCGGCACCCCGGGGCAGGACCCGACGCCGGCCACCGCGTCGTCCAGGCCGATCCCGGCCTCGACCAGGGCCACGATCGCGGCCAGGGCGTTGGCCACGTTGAACGGGCCGACCAGGGCCAGCGAGGCGTCGGCCTCTACTCCCCCGGGCCCGATGACGCGGAACGTGCTGCCGTCCGCGCCGACGCGGACGTTCTCCGCCCGCCAGTCGGCGCCCGGATCGCCCGTCGCGGAGAAGGTGGTGACCGGGATGGTGGCGGCCGCCGCGAGCCGGCGCCCGTGGGCGTCGTCGGTGTTGACCACGCCGGATTCCGCGTATTCGGGGGTGAACAGCTTCGCCTTGGCCGCGAAGTAGTCGTCCAGGTCGGCGTGGAAGTCCAGGTGGTCCTGGGACAGGTTGGTGAAGACCGCGATGTCGTAGCGGGTGCCGGCCACCCGGCCGAGCGCGAGCGCGTGGCTGGAGACCTCCATGGCCGCGGCGGTGACGCCGCGCTCGGCCATGGCGGCGAACAGCGCCTGGAGGTCGGTCGCCTCCGGCGTGGTGAGCTCACTGGCCCGCACGTCCGCCCCGATCCGCGTCTCCACCCCGCCGACCAGGCCGGTCACGTGCCCGGCCATCCGCAGCCCGGCCTCGACCAGGTAGCTCGTGGTGGTCTTGCCGCTGGTCCCGGTCACGCCGATCAGCCGCAGCTTCCGGCTGGGGTCGCCGTACACCCAGCAGGCCACCTCGCCGAGCCGGGCCCGCGGGTCGGCGACCACGAAGACCGGGACGCCGCACGCCGCCGCCCGGTCCCGGCCACCCGGATCGGTGAGGATGGCCACCGCGCCGGCCGCGGTGGCGGCGGCACAGAACTCGGCCCCGTGCACGGTGGCGCCGGGCAGCGCCGCGTAGAGGTCCCCGGGCTGCACCACCCGGGAGTCATGCGTTACCCCGGACACGTACCAGCCTTCGTTCGGCATCGGTACGGGCTCCTGACCGGGCCCGGCGGCCAGTTTCACGCCGAGCAGGGCGCCGAGACCGGACAGCGGGCGCGCCTCAGGATGGGTGGGACGGATGGCCACGGACACGCGGAGAGGCTACCTCCAATCAGGGTCCGGTGAGGCGCACGGCCGCAGGCTGGGCCCCGTCCGGCGGGATCTTCATGGTCTGCAGCGCGAACTTCATCACCTGGTAGAAGGCCGGCCCGGCCACGACCGCGCCGAAGTAGCCGCCCTTCTTGGGGTTCTGCACGTTGACCGCGACGACGAGCTGGGGATTGTCGCCCGGGGCCATCCCGATCCAGCTGGAACCGTACTTGCACAGGCACTTCTTGACCGGGTCGAACTCCTGCGACGTGCCGGTTTTCGCGGCGACGGCGTAGCCGGGGATGACGCCCCACGGCTCGCCGCCGGCCGCGTCGACCCCCGGGACCTGCTGGAGGGCGCCGATCAGCTCGCGGGCCGTGGCCGGCTGGATGACGCGCCGGGACTGCGGCGCCGGCGCGGGCGTGTACTGCCCCGCGCTGTTGGTCGTCCCCTGCACCAGGGACGGCTGGACCCGGACGCCCCCGTTGGCGATCGTGGAGTAGACGCTGGCCATCTGGACCGCGTTCACGTCGACGCCCTGGCCGAAGGAGAGGGTGTAGCGCTCGTTGCCCCACCACTTGGACAGCGCGGGCAGCAGTCCCTGGCTCTCGCCCGGCAGGTTCAGGCCGGTGGGTGAGTCCAGGCCGAACGCCTTCAGGTAGTCGTACTGGGTCTGCGGGGACACGTGCCGCACGACCTGGACCATGCCGTCGTTGCTCGAGTTGGCCAGGATGCCGGCGATCGTCCACCGCATGACGGGGTGGTATTCGGCGTCGTGGAAGGTGTAGCCGCCCTCGTTGATCACGTCGGGGACGGTGTAGACGCTCTCCGGGGTCTGGCCGCCGTGCTCGAACGAGGCGGCCGCGGTGATCACCTTGCCGGTGCTGCCCGGCTCGAAGATGTTCTGGACGGCCAGGTTGGACTGGGCCTGGGGATTGGACGAGGCCGGGTCGTAGGCCGGCCACTGGGCCATGGCCAGGATGTTGCCGGTGTGCGGCTGCATGACCACGACGGTGCAGTTGTCGGCCCTGGTCTTCTGCACCTGCTGCTGGCAGGCCTGCTGAGCCTCCCACTGGAGGGCCGGGATGATGGTCAGGCGCAGGTTGCTCCCGTTGGCGGCCGGGACGTTCTTCCCGCCGGCCAGCGGGATCGGCTCCCCGTTGGTAGAGACCTGAACCTGCTCGCTGCCCGGACGCCCGGCCAGCAGGGCATTGTCGGCGTACTCCAGCCCCGCCGCGCCGGCCAGGTTGCCCGATGAGGTCGGGTCGGTGAAGCCCAGCAGGTTCGATGTCGCGCCGCCGTCGGGGTAAGTGCGTGAGTAGCTGGCCGTCATCGCGATGCCGGGCAGGCCCGGCCCGGTCGTACCGGGCAGCGGCGCTATCGCGTTGATCTGGTCGGCGGTCTGCTGCGACACGCCCTTCTCGAGCACCACGTACTGCGGCGACGTCGGGTGCAGCAGGAGGCTGAGAATGGCCGTCTCACTCATGCCCAGGGGGCCCGCCAGGTCGGCGGCCACCTGCGGCATCTGGGCCTGGGTCATCTCCTTGGGATCGGCGAAGACGAGATAGGTCTGCACGGTCATGGCCAGCACCTGGCCGTTCGCGGCGGTGATCGAGCCGCGGAGCGCCGGGAGGCCGACGGTCTGCTGGCGCAGACTCTGGGCCAGGTGAACGTACGTGCCCGATTCGAAGCCCTGGAGCTGGACGAGCGGCCCGCGAACAGCGAGAGGACGAACGCGATGCTCAGCAGCGTGGCGCCGAGCCGGCGCCCGGGGTCGGCCCGGCGGGTGATGGGCCGCCGCACCACCGTGGGCCGGCGCGGGGCCCGGAGGCCCTCCGCGCGGGCCCGCCGCACGTCGCGGGACGCGCCGCCGGATGGGCGGCCGCGCCCGGGCTCGGGGCCTCTCGCGCCCCGGTCTGATCTTTGACGCCGGTCAGACCGTTGACCCCGGTCGCCCCGGCCACCCCGGGCGCTCCGGTCGCCGGGCCTGGCCCGCCGGTCGTCACCGGGCCGCCGGGCCCCGCGCATCGAGCCCGGCCGATTCCCCGCGCTGCCGCGCGGCTCGCGGCCGCCCCCACGCGGCTCGCGTCCCCCGCCGCGCATGGTCATGGGGTGTAGCCGGGTACCTGGATCGCCGCGTCCGGTCCGGTCGCCGCGTCGCTGGAGATCTTTCCGGTCTTCACGTTGAGGAACTGGATCTGGCCGACCGGGCGCATGCCGAGCTTGGCCGCGCGCTGGGCGATCACGCTGGGCGCCTGGTCCTGGGAGACCTGCTGCTGAAGTTGCTGCTGCTGTTTGGCCAGGGCCTGGTCCTGCTGCTGCAGGCTGGTGATGCGGAAGGAACCGGCCGCCAGCGTCGTGCTGATCACCAGCAGGCACACCAGGGCGCCGCACAGCAGCCCGACGAGCAGCAGGATGAACGGCATGCGCTGGGCGGCCGTGCGCCGGCCTGCCGGGCGGGCGGCCGGACGCGTGGCTGGACGGGTCGCCGGAACCGCTGGGCGAGGTGGCGCGGCCGGGCGCGGCCGCGGTGGCGCAGCGCGCCCCGGTCCAGGCCGCGGCCGGGTGACGGTCCCGCGCTCGGCGCCGCGCACCGGGCCTCGCGGTCCACTGGGTGGCGCCTCCCGGCGCGCGCCGCTCCGGCTGGCCGCGCCCCGGGTCCGCGGGGCAGTCTTCGTGTCGTTCACCTGGGTGGCCATCTCATCCGCCCTCTACCTGCGTCATGCCGCCTCCCGGATTCGTTCCGCGGCCCGAAGCCGGGCCGATGCCGCGCGAGGGTTGCTGGCGAGCTCTTCGTCCGACGGCCGCGTGGCTCCCCTGGTGAGCAGGCGGAGCTGAGGACCGCTACCCGGCAGCTGCACCGGCAGGCCGGGGGGTGTGGTGTCCGCGGCCCGGGCCGCGAGCGCCCGCTTGACCGCACGATCTTCGAGTGAGTGGTAGGCGAGGACGACGATCCGGCCGCCCAGCGAGAGGAGGTCCAGTGCGGCGGGCAGGGCGCGCTCGAGCGTGGTCAGCTCGCCGTTCACCTCGATCCGCAGCGCCTGGAACGTGCGCTTGGCCGGGTGGCCGCCGGTCCGCCGGGCGGCGGCGGGAATCGAGTCCCGGACGATCTCGCTCAGCCGGGCCGTCGAGGTCAGGGGCGACCGGGAACGCTCCCGCACCACCGCGTCCGCGATCCGCTTGGCGAACCGCTCTTCGCCGTAGTCGCGCAGCACCCGGGCCAGTTCGCCGGCCGGGTAGTGGTTGACCACCTCGGCGGCGGTCAGCTCACGGGTTTGGTCCATCCGCATGTCGAGGGGCGCGTCGTAGGAGTACGCGAAGCCGCGCTCGCGATCGTCGAGCTGCGGCGAGGAAACTCCGAGGTCGAAGAGGATCCCCTGCACGCTCGTGACGCCCGCGGCGGCGGCGATGGCGGGGATCTCGTCGTAGAACGAGTGGACGAGGGTGACCCGGTCCTCGTAGCCGGCGAGCAGCTCACGGGAGCGCTCGATCGCGGTCTCGTCGGCATCGACGCCGATCAGCCGGAGCCCGCGATGGGCGGCGAGCAGGGCCCGGGCGTGACCGGCCCGGCCCAGCGTCGCGTCGAGGTAGACGGCGCCGTCTTGGTCCAGCGCAGGCGCGAGGAGAGCGGTGACCCGGTCGGCCATGACCGGAAGATGGCCGGCGGATGCCTCGCCCATCAGACCCCCTCGCTGCTGTTCGTCCGCCACGGCGGACTCCGTTCTGCCTGGGCACCCGGCCGGGTCCCCATCCGCGCCGCGTGGGCCACCGGACTGCCGCCTGGCACCGGGGAAGTGGTGCCAGCCTGCGGCGGCCCAGCGCGGGTGGAGACCCCGCCGGGCACCGGGCACCGGGCTTCGGGCCGGTGCCGGGTCACAAAATTCCGGGCAGTACCTCCTCGGATGCGTCGGAGAACGCTTCTTCCTGGCTGGCCAGGTAGGTCTCCCAGGCCGCGGCGTCCCAGATCTCCATCCGGGTGTTGGCCCCGATGACCACGCAGTCCCGTTCCAGGCCGGCGTAGCTGCGCAGGGCGGGAGGAACCGTGATCCGGCCCTGCTTGTCGGGGACCTCATCGGATGCGCTGGCGAAGAAGACCCGGCTGTAGTCCCGGACCGCCTTAGCGGTGACCGGGGCGGCGCGCAGGGCCTCGGTGAGCCGGCCGAACTCCGCCTCCGGGAAGACGTAGAGGCAGCGTTCCTGGCCTTTGGTGATCACCACTCCCCCGGCAAGTTCTTCGCGGTACTTGGCGGGCAGGAACAGCCGCCCTTTCTCGTCGAGCCGGGGCGTGTGGGTGCCGAGGAACATCGCACCCACCTCCCCACTCCCCCGAGTAGCGCCATGCGGCTAATGCTGCCCCACAGCGCTCCACTGTACTCCACATTCCTCCACCGTCAACACCGAGAAACGGCCTCCGGCCCCCAGTCGGCCGATAAAACTGCAGCTCAGGAGGGGTGGGGCGAAGTGGAGGACGTGGGGCGACCACTGGCCGGCCCGGGGGGGATTCCCCACCGGGCCGGGAAGGCGCGGCGCATTAAACCCGCTGGCCTGGGCATTGCCCCCGATAGGGCGGTTTTCCTCCCGACCGTGACGGTCCGCCGCCAAAGCGTCGCCTGTCCCGCGAGCGAGGACGTACTGTCGTTTATAAGGTCACGCGGGCGTAACGGCCCGCCATGGCCGGCGGTGGGCGCTGCGGCCCTGAGGCCCTTCGAGGAGGCCAGGTGGTAGTGGAAATGGGGCGCGACGCCGGGAACGCGCTCGATGACCTCGTTGAGGTGGCCGGCCGTATCGGCGCAGCCGTGGAATCGGTGATCGACGGGAAGGCGCACGCGATCCGGCTCACGCTGGCCGTACTGCTCGCCGAGGGCCACCTGCTGATCGAGGACGTGCCGGGCGTCGGCAAGACCATGCTGGCCAAGGCGCTGGCTCGCTCGATCGACTGCTCGGTGCGGCGGGTCCAGTTCACCCCCGACCTGCTGCCCAGCGACGTCACCGGAGTGAGCGCCTACAACCAGGAGCGCCGCGAATTCGAATTCAAGCCGGGCCCGGTGTTCGCCAACATCGTCGTCGGCGACGAGATCAACCGCGCCTCGCCGAAGACGCAGTCCGCACTGCTGGAGAGCATGGAAGAACGGCAGGTCACGGTGGACGGGACCACCTACCCGCTGGAGTCGCCGTTCATGGTGATCGCGACCCAGAACCCGGTGGAGATGGAAGGGACGTACCCGCTCCCCGAGGCCCAGCGCGACCGGTTCACCGCCCGCATCTCCATCGGCTACCCGACCGCCGCGGCCGAGCTGGAAATGCTGGAGACGCACGGCACGGCGTCCCCGCTCGACGACGTGAAGCCCGCCGCCCACGCGAACGACGTGCGGGAACTCGTCCTGGCCGTCCGTGGGGTGATGGTCTCGGACCTCCTGAAGCAGTACGTCATCGCCCTGGTCAACGCCACCCGGTCGCACGAGAGCCTGCGCCTCGGCGCCTCGCCGCGGGCCACGCTCCACCTGCTGCGGGCCAGCCGGGCCTGGGCCGCGCTGGACGGCCGTGACTACGTGATCCCCGACGACGTGCAGGCGCTGGCGGTCCCGGTGCTCGCCCACCGGCTGCTGCCGACCCCGGAGGCCCTCGTGGCGGGCCAGCTTCCCGAACAGGTCCTGGCCGGGATCGTGGCCCGGCTGCCGCTGCCCACCCGGCGGTAGGCGACAGGCCGCGGTACGCGCGAGCGAGGGACATCCAGATGCGGGCACTGATAAACGCGCTGACCCTGCGGGGCAAGGCGTTCCTCGCCGCGGGCGGCGTCGCGGCCATCGCCGGCCTGGCCATCGGCGAAGCTGATGTGCTGCGGATCGGCGTGCTGCTGCTGGTCCTGCCGCTGCTGTCCGCGCTGGCCGCCAGCCGGGCCCGGTACCGGCTGTCCTGCACCCGGCAGCTCATGCCGCGCCGTGTCCCGGCCGGGCAGCCGGCCGAAGCGCGCATCCGCCTGCATAACGTCTCCCGGTTGCGCACCGGGCTCCTGCTGGCCGAAGACGCGACCCCCTATTCGCTGGGCAGCCGGCCGCGTTTCGTGCTCGAAGCGATCGAACCGGGCGGCAGCCGCGACCTCAGTCACCAGCTCCGGCTCGAGCAGCGCGGCAAGTTCACCATCGGCCCGCTCCAGGTCCGGGTGGCCGACGCGTTCGGCCTGGTCGAGATCGGCCGGTCGTTCGCGACCAAGAGCACGCTGGTGGTGACGCCGGAGATCACCCCGCTGCCCCGCGTCGGGATCGCCGGCAACCGGATCGGTGACGGCGAGAGCGGCATGCGGATGGTCGCCGCGGCCGGCGAGGACGACATCGCCCCGCGCGCCTACCGCGACGGCGACGAGCTGCGGCGGGTCCACTGGCGCTCCACCGCCCGGTACGGCGAGCTGATGGTGCGCCGTGAGGAGCACCAATGGCACAACCGGGCCGTGATCCTGTTCGATACCCGGCGGCGCGCGCATATCGGCAGCGGCCCGGGGTCTTCCTTCGAGTTCGCGGTCAGCGCGGCGGCGTCGATCGGCGTGCACCTGGCCACCCAGGGCATCGACACCCGGCTTATCACCGACTCGGGCGAGGTCACGGCGGCCGGGACGGCCGGATCCAGCCTGCTGGACCTGCTGGCCGTCATCCGCCCCTCGCGCGGCGTCGACCTGGCCAGCGGGCTGGCGGCGGTGCGCGGCAGCAGCCGCGGCCAGGTCATCGCGGTCACCGGGCTCCTGTCCCCCGACCAGGCCCGCCAGCTGGCCGCCAGCCACCGGGGCGGCGGTCCGGCCATGGCGCTCCTGCTTGACGTGCCGCACTGGGATTCGGGCCGCACTGGCCGCCCGGGGCCCGGCGCCGCCGCGGGCCAGCCGGACGAGTGCACCGTTGCGGCCGAGATCCTCGTCGGCGCCGGGTGGCGGGTCGCGGTCGTCACGGCCGGCACGTCGCTGGCCGCCGTGTGGCGGGAACTGCACGGCCCGGTGGCCGGGTTCCGGGCCCGCGCAGATTCCGCCGGGACCGGCGCCGCCGGGGCCAGCGAGGGTTCCGGGGTGAGCCGATGAGCTACCGGCTCACGCTGGCCACGGCGGCCGCGACCATCCTGGCCTCGACCGCCCTGTATTCGCTGTTCGCCGGCCAGTCGTGGTTCTGGGCCGGGGCGGGCGCCACCGTGGTGGTCGCCGGGACCGGCGCCGCGACCCGGCTCCGCCCGCTGCCGGTCATCGTCGGCCTGGCCGCGAGCCTGGCCGCTCTGCTGCTCTACCTGAACCTGGTGTTCGCGGCCTCGCGCTCGTGGCTGGGGGTGATACCGACCGCATCGTCACTGGGCCACCTGCGCGACGTGGCCGCGCAGGGCATGGTCGACGCGGACCGGTTCTCACCCCCGGTGCCGGTCACACCGGGCCTGTTGCTGCTCGCGGCGGGGGGCATCGGGCTGGCCGCCGTGGCCACGGACATGCTCGGCGTCCGGCTCCGGGGCTCCGCCGTGGCCGGCTTGCCGCTGCTGGCCCTGTTCGTCGTGCCCACGACGACGCCGGCGTCCGCGGCGGGGTCGGCACCACGATCGTCTTCGGGCTGGGCGTGATCGGATACCTGCTCATCCTGGGCGTGGACAGCCGGGAGCGGATCCGCCTGTGGGGCCGCACGGTCGGCCTGTGGCGGCCCGAGCGGCGGGCCCAGCCCCAGCCCGCGGTGACGCGGCCCCCGGACGCCCGCGCACTGGGGTCGGCGGGCCGGCGGGTCGGCCTCGCCTCGATGGTGATCGCGGTGTGCGTGCCGCTGCTCGTGCCGGGGCTCCGGGTGAACCACCTGTTCCCGGCGCATGTGAACATCTTCGGGGCGGCCGGGCAGGGCCTGGGAAGCGGCGGCGGGGCCCTGGTGCCGAACCCGCTCGCCTCGATGAACGATGAGCTGCACGAGAGCCAGCCGGTGCCGGTGCTCACCTACCACACCAACGACCCGGCGCCGCAGTACCTGCAGATGTACGTCCTGGGCAACCTGACCACGACGAGCTGGACGATCGGCCCCCGGCTGGGGCCGACGGCCAGCGCGGCCGGGAAACTGCCCGATGCCCCGGGCCTGACCGGAGCGGCCCGGTACGGCGTGACGACGCGGGTCACCTTCAGCCGATCGGCGGCCAGCGCGACCAACGCGGTCAGCTTCCTTCCGTGCCGTACCCGCCGACCCGGGTCAGCGCGGCCGGGCGCTGGCAGGTCGATCTCGGCACGTCCATGGTCTACGGCCTCGGCACGTCCCTGTCCGGGCTCAGCTACACGGTGAACAGCAACGATGTCGATCCGTCGGGCCAGCAGCTGAGCAAGGCGCCCGCGCCTCCGGCGGCGATAGCCGGTCGAGTACCTGAGCGTCCCGGCCGCGTTCCGCTCGCTGACGGCGCTGACCGACCGGGTCACCCGCACCGCGACGACCGCCTACGACAAGGCCATCGCCCTCCAGCAGTGGTTCACCCAGACCGGCGGATTCAGCTACAGCCTGAACGTCGACCGAGCCGTCCACGCGACCGGCCTGACCGGCTTCCTCACGGTACCAAGCGCGGATACTGCCAGCAGTTCGCGTTCGCGATGGCGGTGCTGGCCCGGCTGCTGGGCATCCCGTCCCGGGTGGCGGTGGGATTCACGGCCGGCACGCCGACGGGGATCAACACGTGAGGTCAAGACGAGCGACGCGCACGCCTGGCCTGAGCTGTACTTCCAGGGGCCGGGCTGGCTGCGGTTCGAGCCGACCCCGTCCGGCAGTCGGCCGCCAGGGCACCGCCATGCCGCCCACCTACACCGTCCCGCAGTCGCCGGGAACGCGGGCGCGCCGCAGACCTCGCCCAGCCCGGCGGGCTGGCGGCCGGATCAGCGGGAACCAAGGGCGGCAGCGCGGCGATCAGCCCGCACGTCCGCACGGCGAGCGGGGGCGCACCGGGGCCCGGCACCAGCGCCCGGGCGGCGGCTTCCCCGCCGAGCCGACGGCATCGCTGCGCTCGCCCTGCTGGTCGTGCTGCTGGCCGCCCCGCGGGCCAGCCGGTCGCTGGTGCGCCAGCGGCGGCTTGCGCGCAGGCCATCGCCGGAGGCGGCGCTGCGCCACGCGGGCCCACGCCGCCTGGCGGGAGGTCCTGGACGACCTCGCCGATTACCACGTGGCCGGCGGCCCAGCGAATCTCCGCGTGCGATCGCCCGCCGCCTCACCGACGAGCTGAGCCTGCCGCAAGAAGCGGCCGGGGCGCTCGGCAGGCTGGCCCTGGCCGAGGAGCGGGCCAGCTACGCCGGCACCCCCGGCCCGGTGACGGCGCTCCGCGCCGACCTGGCGCCGTCCGGCGCGGTATCTCGGCGCGGCTGGCCGCCGGGCGCGCTGGCAGGCCCGGCTGTTCCCGGCTTCGGTACTGGTGCCGCTCCGCGCGGGAGCAGCGCAGGCCGCCGGGGCCGCGTCCCGGGCCCACCCAGGCTGGCGGCACCACGGGGGCACCGGTTCTCCCGACACTACGGGCGGCTCCGGCGCAGCCCGAACTCACCGACCAGGTGGCCGGCCCGGGCACGCGCTAGCGCTCAGCCACCTTCCTGCCGGCGCCGCCATCGCTCCTCGAGACGCTCCATCATTCCGGGCCCGGCGACCCGGCCCCGGGCGCGCGCCTCCCGCCGGCGGCGACGCTGTGTGGTCTTCGGCCTGTGACATCCCGAACGTGCCGCTAGCGTGCCGCCAGCTGGTCAGCGCCCACATACTGCATACAAGCATGACGATGAACCCGGCGACGCCGACCCAGATGTACTGGGAGATGACCCCGCCGAGCAGCAGCCCGACACCCAGCACGAACCCGGCTACGGCCTGGAAGGCCCGGCGCTTGTAGTGCACCCGCGGATCGCTGGACCGAACCGCGTGCACAAACTTCGGATCCTCGGTATAGAGCGCCTGCTCGATCTGCTCGAGCTGACGCTGTTCATGCTCAGAGAGCGGCACGACGCCTCCCACGAAACCTTGCGCGCAGGACCGGGGCAACACGGTGACGTTTCACCTGTCTTCCCCGACCCACCTCCAGAATACGAGCCGGAACGGGCACCGTGGAAGGGCATGGGGGGTGGCACCCCGCCCAAAGCTCACGGGGATGCCTCCCCGGGGTCCGGGTCAGGCTCGACGAGGGCGGCCGGGCGGACCGCGCCGGTGCCGAAACGCCGCGTGATCCGGTCCATGGCCTGCTCCGCCTCCCGCCAGCCGGTCGGCCGGTCGCCGAACGCCAGCTGGGTCACCGCGGCCGAGGCGGGGGCCAGGCCGGTCACCCGGACGCCGACCAGCCGCAGCCGGGCCTCCCGGTCGAGCCCGGCGCCGGCGTGCAGCGCGCACGCGGTGGCGTAGATCTTCCGGGTGACGTCGGTCGGCTCGGCGAGCGTGCGGGACCGCGTGATCGTCGTGAAGTTGGCCAGCCGGAGCTTGACGGTCACGGTGCGGGCCACGCATCCGGCGTCGCGCAGCGCGCGTGCGGTGCGCTCGGACAGGCGGAGCAGCTCACGGCGGATTACCTCGGGGTCGCCGATGTCGGTGGAGAAGGTCTCCTCGGCGCCGATGCTCTTGTCCGGCGCGTGCGGTACCACGGCCCGCTCGTCCCGGCCCCAGGCCAGCGCGGCCAGGTGCGTGCCGAGCGCGGCGCCGAGGTCGTGCTGCAGCGTGGCCAGCGGAGCGTGAGCGATATCACCTACCGTCCGCAGGCCGAGCCGGGCCAGGATCTGGCCGGTGCGCTCCCCCACGCCCCACAGCGCCGAGGTCGGCAGCGGGTGGAGGAAGCCGAGGACGTCATCCTGCGGGACGACCAGCAGGCCGTCCGGCTTGCAGCGCACCGAGGCGATCTTGGCCACGAACTTGGACGGGGCGATGCCGACGGAGCAGGTCAGCCCCTGCTCGCCCTGGATCTGCCGCCTGATCATGGCCCCGATGTGGGCCGGCGGCCCCAGCCGCCGGACCGCGCCGGAGACGTCGAGGAACGCCTCGTCCAGGGCCAGCGGCTCCACCTGCGGGGTGACCGACCGGAAGACCGCCATGACCTGTTTGGACACGGCGCTGTAGACGCCGTGCCGCGGCGGGATGAAGATGGCCTGCGGGCACAGCCGCCTGGCCTGCGTGGCCGGCATGGCCGAGCGGACCCCGAACGCCCGCGCCTCGTAGGACGCCGACAGCACCACGCTCCGCCCGCTCGGGGATCCCACGATCACCGGCCTGCCCACCAGGTCGGGCCGGTCCCGTATCTCGACGCTCGCGTAGAAGGCGTCCATGTCGACGTGCAGGATGTGGCAGCCGGCATCGTCCGCCGTGTCATCGGCGTCATCGGCCGGGCCGCCGCCGGGTGGAACCGGGTGTCGCCGTCGCCGGTCATCTTCTCAGCGGTGCCCCAGCACGTGCAGGTGGGCGGCGATGTCGCGGAGCGGCGGGTGGGCGGCGGCCGCCGCCTCCAGGGACCGCAGGGCGTCCGCCGCGCCCGGATCGGTGTCCACGAGCGCGCTGGGCACGAGGTCGGCGAAGATGCGCACCCCGTGCGCGGCCCCGGGACGGAGCCCCGCGCCCTCGATCAGCGCGGCCAGTCCCGGCAGCGTGAACCGGCGCGGCCCGCCGTCGGCGGGCTCCCCGCCGCGCGGCGGGGAGCGGGCCGTGGACCGCCTCGTCCAGCAGGGCGTGCGCGTCGGCGAACCGGCCGGCCAGCGCCCGGTGCAGGACCGCGGCGACGGCACTGGCGGCCAGCACGCTGACCGTGCCGTCCGGGCGCAGCACGCGGGCGATGGCCGACAGCGCATCGGCGGGTGAATCGACGTATTCGAGGACGCTGTGGCAGATGACGAGGTCGGCCGCCTCCTCCCCGGCCACGCTGTCCAGGCCGCCGGCCTCGCCCTGGATCGCGGCGATGGGCACGTTCATCTCGGCCGCGCGCCGCTGGGCCGCCGCGAGGGAATCCGGGCTGGGGTCGACCACCGTGACGTGATGCCCGAGCGCCGCGAGCGGCACCGCGAAGCCACCGGTCCCGCCGCCGGCGTCGATGACGTCCAGCCGCTCCCGGCCGGTCTGGGCCGCCCGGTCCGCGAGCACGCCGCGCAGGACGTCCCAGACGACCGAGGCGCGCGCCCCCTCGCGCCGGCCCGGCTTCAATGCCTGATCGGATGCGGTCTTCGACGCCTGCTCGCTGCTGCCCATGACACCCCCTCCTCGCCGTCCGGCCGCGCCGCGCTGTCCCGCTCCGGCCGCAGGTTCAATGTAGTGCCGGCGGGCGACAATTCCCGGCCCGGGCGGCGCCGTTCTGCGAAGATCACCTGAAGACGCCACCCGGACAGGCTCTGCGTCACGCTTTACGACACGCCCTCCCGCGCCTATCCTCAGCCGATTTTCCGCCCCCGGCCTGGGATTTCTAACGGACTTCGGACACCTTGACGGGATATGGGCTCTCCCTTCAGTTCCAGCACGTATTCTCTTCGCCATGGCTGAGCACCTCGAGCTGCCGCGTCCCTGCCGACTGTTGCGGACGGTGGGCTGGAACCTGTTTGAATCGGTCGGGTTGCCGGGCGTCGGCTACATCATCGGCGAGGAGCTGGCCGGGCGGAACGCGGCGATGCTCGCGGGAGCCGGCGTGCTGTGGCTGATCGCCCTGATCCGCAAGGTCGTCACCGGCAGTGTCCCGGGGCTGGTCACCATCTCGGCCCTCGTCATGACCGTGCAAGCTGCCGTCGTGGTCGCCACCGGCAGCGTGTGGTTCTTCCTGCTCCAGTTCCCGCTGGCCAACCTGGCCATGGCGGTCCTGTTCGCCCGGACCGCCCCGACCCGCAAGCCGCTGATCGCCCAGCTGGCGGCGGAAGTCGTCGCCCTGCGGCAGCCCTCCACCCACCATCCCGCCCTGCACCGGTTCTTCCAGGGCGCGACCTGGCTGTGGGCCGGCCTGTTCTTCCTCATGACCGTCGGGTTCTCCGTCATGATGGTCACCGAGCCACTGACGATCTTCCTTCTGCTCACGACGGCCGTCACCACCGGCATCGTGGTGGTCGGCGCCGGGCTCTCGGTGCTGTGGTTCATCGCGGTCGTACGTAAGTCGGGCCTTCGCGTTCGCTTTGCTGCTGCGTAAAAAAGCGGCCCGGAATTACTAATTAGTATTTAAAGGGTAAGGGTCGGCTTTAGGCCGAGAAGCCGCGCGAGCAAGCCGTTGACAAAGGCCGGGGACGCGTCGGTGGACAAGTCCCGCGCCATCTGGACCGCCTCGCTGATCGCCACACCGTCGGGCACATCATCCGCCCACAGCAGCTCGTAGGCGCCGATCCGCAGGATGTTGCGGTCCACCGCCGGCATGCGATCCAGGGTCCAGCCCTCGGCGTAGGAGCCCAGCAGCTCGTCGATCCGCTCCCGGTGCGCCTGCACGCCGCGCACCAGCTCGGCCGTGTACTCCGACACCGGCGGGCCCTCGTTGGGACCCTGGGCCGATCGCTCCTCGAGCAGGCCGAGCACGGGCTCACCGCGCAGTTCGGCCTCGAACAACAGGTCCAGCGCGCGTTTGCGCGCCTTGCTACGAGCAGCCACGGCAGCGGCCCAGGTTCATCAGGCGCGGCCGAGGTACTGGCCGGTCCTGGTGTCGACCTTGACCTTCTCTCCGGTGGAGATGAACAGCGGGACCTGGATCTCCGCGCCGGTCTCCAGCTTGGCCGGCTTGGTGCCGCCGGTCGACCGGTCACCCTGCAGGCCGGGGTCGGTCGCGCTGACCGTGAGCTCCACCGCGGCGGGCAGGTCGACGTAGAGCGGGGTGCCGTCGTTGAACGCCACCGTCACGGTCTGCTCCTCGAGCAGGTAGCTGGCGGCTTCGCCGACGGTCGCCGCGGACACCCGGGGCTGGTCGTAGTCCTGGGTGTCCATGAAGACGAAGTCCTCGCCCTCGCGGTAGAGGTACTGCATCTCGCGCTTGTCGACGTTGGCCACATCGACCTTGACGCCGGCGTTGAACGTCCGGTCGACCACCTTGCCCGACATGACGTTCTTGAGCTTGGTCCGTACGAAAGCGCCGCCCTTGCCGGGCTTCACGTGCTGGAACTCGACGACGGTCCAGAGGTTGCCGTCGAGGTTCAAGGTAATGCCGTTCTTCAGGTCGTTCGTGGTCGCCACGTCTGCCGTCTCTCCTGGGCGCGCACGCCCGCCCCGGTCAGAGGGCGAGCAGTTCCCTAGTGGTCGTAGTAAGAATTTGGGCTTCCGGTGCCTGTTCACCAACGGCCGCCGCGCCGGCCCCCACGACAAGGACGTCCTCGATCCGGACGCCGCCTCTGCCGGGCAGGTACACGCCGGGCTCGACGGTCACCGGAACCCTGGGGTCCAGTTTACCTGTTCTGCCGTACCCGATCATCGGCGCTTCGTGGACTTCCAGCCCGACCCCGTGGCCCAGCCCGTGCTGGAAATGCTGGCCGTGGCCGGCGCCGGAGATCAGATCCCGCGCGGCCGCGTCGACCACCGCGATCTCGGCCCCCGGCCGGGCGGCGGCGAATCCGGCCTGCTGCGCCGCCGCGACGAGCTCGTAGATCTCGCGCTGCCAGCCGGCGGGCTCACCCAGCGCGATCGTACGGGTCATGTCGGCGTGGTAGCCGGCGTAGCAGGCCCCGAAGTCGATCGTCACCAGGTCGCCGTGACGCAGCGGCCGCTCGGTCGGGGCGTGGTGCGGGATCGCGCCGTTCGGCCCGCTGGCCACGATCGTGTCGAAGGCGGCCTTGTCCGCACCCAGCTCGTTCATCCGGTGTTCCAGGGCCCCGGCCAGCGCCCGCTCGCCGAGGCCGGGCCGGATACGGGGCAGCATGTCCGCGAGGGCCTGGGCGCTGATCCGGCAGGCGGTCGCGAGCAGCTCGAGCTCGGTGGCGTCCTTGACCGTCCGCAAACCTTCAATCCGCCGCCCGAACGGAACAAGGGTGACACTTTCCGCGGCCGCCGCGAGGTCCCGGAGGCGCTCCACGGTCATCTCGTGGGCCTCGAACGCCACCCGGCCCATCCCGCGCCGGGCCATCTCCCCGGCCAGCAGGGTCTCGATGAAGCGGCCGGTGATCAGCTCGACGTCGGGACAGTCCCGCCGGGCGGCCAGCTCATAGCGGGAATCGGTGGCCAGGATCCCCTGGCCGTCCGCCGGGAGCAACAGCGCTGCGTTGGAGCTGGCCAGGCCGGTCAGGTAGCGGACGTTCGGCGGCGCGGTGATGAGCGCGCCACCCGCGTCCAGCTCCGCGATCGTGGCTTGGGCGCGTTTCCGCCGAGCGGCGTGGATGTCCGGCATGCCCCCGACTGTAGAGCAGCCGCCGGAAGAAAAATCGGGCATCTGCCCGCAACCAGCGCGAACCGCCGGATGTCTACAAAGGTGAGCGTCCCATTACGGGGGGACGATGACGCAAAGGGGACATGAATGCCAATCGCACCAGGACGGGCCCGGACGCCTGGCCCGACGGAGTCGGCCGGGCCAGCCAGGCCGGCCCGGCATCGGAAGACGGCACTGGTCACAGCGGCGCTGGCCGGGGGCGGCCTGCTCAGCCTGCTGGCCGGCGGACCGGTATCGGCCCAGACCGCGCGCCCGGCCACGGCGGCCGCCCCGGCGTCGGCCCCGGCGCGCGGCACCACGCCGGGCGTCGCGCTGTTCACGCCGGCCGCCAGCGGTAACGCTGTGGCCCACCTGGCCTACACCGGCACCAACGGCGGCGTGTACCTCGGCGACGCGCTGGCCCCCTCGCAGCCCGCTGTCTCCCTCGGCGGGCACCTGATCGGCGGCCCCTCGGTCGTGCTGATGCCGCCCGGCGTGCTGTCCCCGTCCCAGACCGGCGACGAACTGGCGGTCTTCGGGCGCGGAACGGACAACGCGCTGTGGTGGACCCACCAGACGGCCTCGGGGTGGACCGGCTGGCAGTCACTCGGCGGTGGCCTCACATCCAAGCCGGGCGCGGCGGCCAACGAGTTCGGTGACCACGGCAAGCTGGCCGTGTTCGCCCGCGGGACCGACGGCCTGATGTGGTACAAGAGCCTCGGCTCCAGCGGCTGGGGCGCGTGGAAATACCTGGGCGGCGGCAACCTGCTGGGCGGCACCGGGCCGGCCGCCGCCTACGACGACCACGGCCATCTGCTGCTCACGGCCGTCGGCGGCGACAAGGCGGTCTACCTGTGGGCCGACTTCGCCGGCTTCGGGTTCGCCTACGGGGACATGGGCGGCCAGACGACCAGCGATCCCGGCCTGGCGTTCGTGCACGGCACCGCGCAGGCCCCGAACGCCCGGCTGGCCGTGCTGTTCGTGCGCGGGACCGACGGCGCGCTGTGGTCCAAGCAGGTCACCCTCCCGGTGCCCACGCTGGCCGGAGCGTGGCACTCACTCGGCGGGAGCCTGACCTCCGGCGTCGGCGCGGACTCCAACGGGCTGACGTACGTGCTCGGGCTCGGGACCGACAACCAGGTGTGGATAAGGGGCGGCGCCTGGCCCTCCGTCGGCGCCTGGACGCGCGGGTAGCAGCCCGCGCTGGGCGCGCCGCCGGGCTCAGGATGCGAGCTCGGCGGCGCGCTCGATCAGGCGGACCCGGTCGGGGTGGGTGGCGCCCAGCGGGGTGACGGTCAGCGTGGTCACGCCCGCCTCATTGAACGCGGCCAGCCGCTCCCGCACGTAGCCCTCCGGGCCGATCAGCGATGTCCGCTCCAGCAGTTCGGCCGGGACCAGGGCCGCCGCCTCGTCCTTGCGCCCGTCCAGGTAGGCGTCCTGGATCCGCTTGGCCTCGGCGCCGTAGCCGAGCCGCTCGGCCAGCGTGTAGTAGAAGTTCCGGCCGCGGGCGCCCATGCCGCCGATGTACAGCGCGAAGAACGGCCGGGCCAGGTCGCGCAGGCCGGTCACGTCGTCGCCGATGGCCAGCGGCGCCTGCGCGATCACGTCCAGCCGCCCCAGGGCGGGATCCCGATTGGCCAAGCCCTCCGCGACCGGGCCGCCCCACACCTCGAGCGCCTTCTCCGGCAGGTAGAAGAACGGCTGCCAGGCCTCGGCCAGTTCGGCGGCGAGCGCGACGTTCTTCGGGCCGACGGCGGCCAGCGCAATGGGGATCCGATCCCGCACCGGGTGGTTGATCAGCTTGAGCGCCTTGCCGAGCCCGGTGCCCTGGTCGGGCGGCAGCGGGATCGTGTAGTGCTTCCCGGCGTAGCTGAGCCGCTCCCGCCGCCACACCATCCGGCAGATCTCGATCAGTTCCCGGCTGCGGCCGACCGGCGCGTCGTACGGGACGCCGTGCCAGCCCTCGATGACCTGCGGGCCCGACGCGCCGATGCCGAGGGTGAACCGGCCGCCCGAGACGTAGTCCAGGCCGGCCGCGGTCATCGCGGTCAGCGCGGGGGTGCGCGAGTAGATCTGCAGGATCCCGGACGCGATCTGCAGCCGCTCGGTCTTGGCCGCGATGTAGCCGAGCTGGCTCACCGCGTCGTAGCTGTACGCCTCGGGCACGAAGACGATGCCCAGGCCCGCCTTCTCGTAGTCGGCCAGTTCCGTGACCGTCTCCGCGAAGCCGCCCGCGTAATTGAGCGACATTCCCACACGCATCGGCGAGCCTTCCGGTCGAGTGCCACCGAATCGCGTTCGGCTAATGGATTGAGGTTATCGGCTCGCGGCCAGGTGCCCGACGATGTCGAGGCAGACATCCTCCGGTCCGCGGCCGTCGGTCGGCACGGTGAGCGTCGCGGCCGCGGCATAGGCGGCCAGGCGGCGCTGGTAGACGGCCTCCAGGTCCGGGCGGCGCAGCATCGGGCGGCCGTCATCGCCGCCGACCCGCGCCATCGCGGCGGAGTACCCCACGTGGAGGTAGATGACGTCGGCCGGGCGCAGCAGGGCCTGCGTCGCCGGGTGCTCCACGGCGCCGCCGCCGAGGGCCAGGACCGCGTCCCGGCCGCGGAGCAGGCCAGCCACGGTCTCGTGCTCCAGGGCGCGGAACGCCTCCTCGCCGTCGTCGGCGAAGATCTGCCGGACCGGGCGGCCGCCGCGTTCGCAGATCACCACGTCGCTGTCGATGAACGGCAGCCCGAGCTGGCCGGCCAGCAGGTGGCCCACCGTGGTCTTGCCCGCGCCCATGAAGCCGATCAGCACGATCATCGGGGTGCCCCGGTCGCCGTCAGCTCCGCGATCGCCCGCAGCGCGAGCTCGTAGGACATCAGGCCGAACCCGGCCACCGTGCCGTCCGCCACCCCGGCGACGACCGAGGTGTGGCGGAACGACTCCCGGGTCGCCGGGTTGGTCAGGTGGACCTCGATCAGCGGCGCGGTCCGCATGGCCAGGGCGTCACGCAGCGCGTAGGAGTAGTGGGTGAAGGCGGCCGGGTTCAGCACCACCGGGGTCCGCGCGTCGATCGCCTCGTGCACCCAGCCGATCATCTCGGCCTCGTCGTCGGTCTGCCGGACCTCGACCTCCAGCCCCAGCGTGCGGCCCACCGTCCGGCAGGTCTCGGCCAGGTCGTCCAGCGTGGCCTTCCCGTACACGTCCGGCTCGCGGGAGCCCAGGCGGCCGAGGTTCGGGCCGTTGAGCACCATCACCCGGGTCATCATGGGCTCAACTCCAAAAAGGCCTGCTCCAGCAGTTCCTCGGGCGGGTCGGCCAGGATGGCGGGCTTGGCCAGGCCGTCGAGGACCACGAACCGGAGCCGGGCGCCGCGGGCCTTCTTGTCTACCGCCATCCCGGCCCGCAGTTCCGGCCAGGTGCCGGGCTGGTAGGCCGTGGGCAGGCCGACGGAGGTCAGCACGCTCCGGTGCCGCGCGGCGGTCGGGCCGTCGAGGCGCCCGGCCAGCCGGCTCAGCTCGGCCGCGTAGACCATGCCGATGGCCACGGCGTCGCCGTGCCGGAACCGGTACTCCTCGGCGCGCTCGATCGCGTGGCCCAGCGTGTGCCCGTAGTTCAGCGTTTCCCGCAGCCCGGCCTCGCGGAAGTCGGCCGCCACCACGCCGGCCTTGATCCGCACCGCCCGCTCGATCAGCTCGCGGGTGTGACGGCCGTGCGGCACCGTGGCGCCCTCGGGGTCGTCTTCGACCAGGTCGAGGATGACCGGGTCGGCGATGAATCCCGCCTTGATCACCTCGGCCAGCCCGGCGACGTAGTCGGCCCGCGGCACCGTTTCCAGCGACGCCAGGTCGGCGAGCACCCCGGCGGGCGCGTGGAACGCCCCGACCAGGTTCTTGCCCTCGGGGATGTCGATGGCCGTCTTGCCGCCGATGGCGGCGTCGACCATGCCGAGCAGCGTGGTCGGCACGAGTACCGCCCGGATCCCGCGCAGCCAGGTGGCCGCGGCGAACCCGGCCAGGTCGGTCGCGGCTCCCCCGCCGATCCCGACGATGCAGTCCGAGCGGGTGACGCGCTCGGCGGCCAGCCGGGACCACAGCCGGGCCGCCACGTCGGCCTGCTTGGCCGCCTCGCCGTCCGGCACTTCCTCGGCGTGCACCTGGTAGCCGGCGTCGGCCAGGGCGTGGCAGGCGGGCCGCGCGATGTGATCCACGCCGGCCGCGTAGATCACGAAGACCGTGCTCGCCGTCTTCCCCACCAGGCCCGGCCAGCTCACGCAGCACGCCGGTGCCCACCACTACGTCATATGGCTGCTCCCCGCCGACCGGGATCCGCGTGACGCTCACCGGGCCACCGTTCCCTTGTGTGTCCCGAGCCAGTCGGCGATCTCGCCGGCGATCTCCTCCGGTGCCAGCTCGTCGGCCTGGACCGTGACCGCGGCCAGCCGCTCGTAGACCGGCCGCCGCTCGTCCAGCATGCTGCGCAGCCGGCCCGGGGGTTGCCGGGGATGACGACCCGGGGCCGGTCGAGGCCGAGGCGGCGGGCGATCGCGGCGAAACCCGCGGCCAGGTAGGCCACCGGCTGGCCCGCGAGCATTTGCTGGACACCGGGGTCGGTCACCGCCCCGCTGCCCAGGGCCACCACCGCGCCGGCCGTGGTCAGGGCCCGCTGGGCCTCGGCCCGCTCCAGGTCGCGGAACGCCGGCTCGCCCTCGTCGATGAAGATGTCACCGACCGGCTTGCCCGCCGCCGCCTCGATCTCGGCGTCGGTGTCCACGAACGCCGCCCCGAGCCGTTCGGCCAGCAGCTTGCCGACTACGGATTTCCCGGCCGCGGGCGGTCCGGTCAGCACGACGAGCGGTCCGCGGTCCGTCACGTGATCACCAGGGAGTCCAGGTAGCCCTGCAGGTTGCGGCGCAGTTCGGTCACCGAGTCCCCGCCGAACTTTTCGCATCCGGCGTCGGCCAGGACCAGCGCGGTCATCGCCTCCGCCACCACTCCCGCGGCCGGGACCGCCGTCGCGTCGCTGCGCTGGTTGATCGCCTTGGCCGGCTCGCCGGTCTGGGTGTCGATGGTGTCGAGCGCGCGCGGCACGGTCGAGATGGGCTTCATCGCGGCGCGCACCCGGACCACCTCGCCGTTGCTCATGCCGCCCTCGATGCCGCCCGCCCGGTTGGTGCGGCGGCGCACGCCACCGGGTCCCGTCTCGATCTCGTCGTGGGCCTGGGAACCGCGCCGGCGCGCGGTGGTGAACCCGTCGCCGATCTCCACGCCCTTGATGGCCTGGATGCTCATGACCGCCGCGGCCAGCCGGGCGTCGAGCCGCCGGTCCCAGTGGGCGTGGCTGCCCAGGCCGGGCGGCAGGCCGTGCACTACGACCTCGACGACGCCGCCGAGCGTGTCGCCCTCCTTGCGGGCGGCGTCGATCTCCTCGACCATGGCCGCGCTCACCTTGGGGTCGGCGCACCGGACCAGGTCGGCGTCGATCCGGGCCGCGTCCTGCGGGCCGGGCACCATGCCGTCGGGCACACTGACCGCGCCGAGCGCCACCACATGGCTGAGGATCTCCGCGCCGAGCGCCTGGTGCAGCAGCCGCCGGGCGACCTCACCGAGGGCGACCCGGGACGCGGTCTCGCGCGCGCTGGCCCGCTCGAGGATCGCCCGGGCGTCGTCCTGACCGTATTTCTGCATGCCGGTCAGGTCCGCGTGCCCCGGGCGCGGCCGGGTCAGCGGCGCGTTGCGGGCCAGGCCGGCGAGCTCGGCCGCGTCCACCGGGTCGGGTGACATCACCGTCTCCCACTTCGGCCATTCGGTGTTGCCGATGCGGATCGCGACCGGGCCGCCCAGCGTGACGCCGTGCCGGACCCCGCCGGTGATCTCGACCTCGTCCTGCTCGAACTTCATCCGGGCGCCCCGGCCGTAGCCGGCGCGCCGCCGGGCCAGCGCGGCGGCGATGTCATCGGTGCAGACCCGCACGCCCGCGGGCACGCCCTCGCAGATCGCGACGAGCGCGCGCCCGTGCGATTCACCTGCGGTAAGCCAGCGAAGCATGCACGTGATCCTTCCATGCGGCCGCCCAGCGCGCGAACCGGTCAGCCCGCGAGACCGCTGACGGCGATGACCGCGAACGCGCCCGCGAGCATGAACGGGCCGAACGGGATCTGCGATTTCCGGGTCGCCCGCCCGGCAACGATCAGGCCGATCCCGGCCAGGGCGGCGAGCACGAAACCCGCGGCCAGGCCGATGATCAGCGCTCCGGGGCTGATCCAGCCGAGGTACAGGCCGAGCAGCCCGGAAAGCTTGACGTCGCCCCAGCCGATGCCCGCAGGGTAGATCAGCGCGAGCACCAGATAGAACGCCGACGCACAGGCCAGCCCGATGATGGCCCGGACGAAATGCCCGGTCCCGTTCGGGATAAAGGGGGCCGCGATGCCGAGCAGCACCAGCGCCGCCGGGTACGACGGGAGGGTGAGCAGGTCCGGCAGGCGCTTGTGGACGGTGTCGACGAACGCCAGCGCGACCGCCACCGCGGCGAAGTAGCAGTAGGCCGGCAGCACCGGGCTCAGGCCGAAGCGCAGGCCCATCAGCGCGAACAGGACCATTGTGACCAGCTCGGCCGTGGGGTGCCATTTCCCGAACGGCTCTGCGCAGTGGCGGCACGTCCCGGTGCTTCTGGCCCAGCCGAGAAGCGGAATGATCTCGGCCGCCCCGAGCCGGGCGGCGCAGCGCGGGCACTCACCGAGCGGATGGCGCCTGAGCTCGCCGAACGAGCCGGACATCGTCTGCGCGGCCGGTGCCCGGTCGACCAGCACCGTGACGTAGCCGCCGGCCAGCAGGCCCGCGGCCGCGGCCGCCCCCGCCGCCGCCCACGACGTCATCGGGTCACGCCGGGGGCGGGCGCCGCCGTGATCTGGATGCCGCGGCGCAGGCGCCCCGCGAGCCGGGCGCCGATCGCCTCGGCCGCGCGGCGGACCACGGCCGGGCCCTCTCCTCCCCGGGGCGGAACACCAGGCGGACGGCCAGGTCGGCGCCCTCCGGGCCCTCGGCGAGTTCCGCCCCCACGATCGCGGGCTCGGCCGCGATCGCCGCCATGACCTGGGCCTGCACGTCGGGATCGGTGTGCGGTTCGGGCAGCGGGGCGCCGGACGAGAGCGCCGCGAGCCGGGTTCCGTCGATCGCGAGCGGGACGGGGCCCGCCACGTCGATCACCACCGCGCACGACTCACCGGCCGCGGTGCTCCACACCTCGGCGGCCGCGGACGGTACCGGACGGGCGTCCGGCCGCCAGTTTCTGAGCGCGTCGAGCGAGGTGAAGGCGAGGACCGCCGGCAGGCCGTCGTGCCCGATGAGCCGGGGGGACGCCATCTCCGGGCCGCCGTGGTGACCGCAGTCGTCTCCGGTGTTACCCGAACCGGGGCTACCGCACGAGTCCGCTGGGTCGTCCGCGGCCCGTTCGACCAGCGGGACCAGCAGCCTCGTGCCGGACAGCGCGGCCAGAACCGCGCGTTCGGCGGCCTGGCCGGCCGCATAGGCGGACAGGACGGCCGCCACGCCGGGATCCGCGGTCCCGTCGTCTCCCTCGCGCCGCCCGCCGATGCTCAGCCCAGACACGGCTCCGACCCTATGCCGAGACCGGGGCCGCCCGGGAACTTCTCATTACCCGGCATACCCGGCCGAACCAGTCAAACGCGAATCAACTACTTTAGCGGCGCTTCAGCACGAATACTGACGCGCCGCGCCGCTATCACAACATCACCACAAAAGATGATCACGGAGATGAGGTGGATACACGCTATTCCGCCGCGCCGCAAAATGTCATCCAGTAACCAAACGACTCCGGAATGTAATGAGGCTATCCGTATTACGGTCCTGACCAGGATGAGTGCGACATGATTGGCCGAATCAGTTGAGAGCGGATTGTGGATATGGGACTCTCGTGAACGGCACAGCACTGCAGCCAGGAAGAGATTGACGTCCTTCCTTGCGCGAACGCCGGGATTCCAGGCAGGTGAACGGAGAGGAGCACGAGTTGAGGTTCGCGGTTCGCTGGCGGGCCCGCTGCGTTCTCTTCCCCGGGCCGGGGGCATCGTGACCTGGACCGAGCAGCCGCCCATGAGCATCGCGCCGGGAACGCCGATGCGGAAGGTCATCCCCCCACGACTGGTGGGCCCGTACCTCAACGGCCTGCGCTCGATCCTGGCCGGCTTCGTCTACCGCGAGCGGGAGGTCACCTTCCGCGATCCCGCGGAGTGCTTCGCCGCCCTCGGCCTGGGCTACGAGGGGTCCGAGTTCACGGCTGAGATGCCGGAGGTGTACTTCCTCTGCTGGCAGGCCAGGGAGATGGACACCTACGTTCCGGCCTCGGGACCGGAACCCTCACCGCCCGCCCGCGGCTCGCTGGGTGTCCGGGTCATACCCGAGTTCTACACCGACCCCATGCCCATCCCGGTGGGCGCGTCGATCTGCCGGCTCACCGCGCGCGGTGACGACCTCATCGCCCGGTATGACGGACTGGCCTGGCGGCGGCCGGCGAGGGAGGCCTGAGGCATGCGATACCGGCTGATGGCGAGTTTCCGGGGAGCGGCCTACCAGGCGGGGGTCGGCCCCTCCGACGAAGAGGTGACGCTGTTCGCCGCGTGCCCGCCCCGGAGGAACTCGGGTTCCGCTCATCGGCGGGCCACTGGCGCAAGCGGGTCAGCGTCGAGGAGATCGACGCGCTGTGGGAATCACGGCCCATCGGGCGCTACCGCGGTGAGCGGTGCATGGTGCTGGACGATCTCGGCGACCGGATGCACATCGCCTATCTCGGCCACGATCTGTACATGGCCCGCCGGCTCGGCTTCTGGGAGGTGGACCGGGGCGTCTTCGAGGTGGTCGTGCCGCGGCAGGAGATCGACGACCTCCGGGAAGAGCGGAGCGAGTACGAACTCACGGTTGACCCCTATGACGGCGACCCGATGGAACGGGACCCCCGCGACCGGGATCCCCGCGACTGGGACCCGCGCGGCGCGGGCCGGTACGCGCCCGGCCCGCGCGACACCGGCCCCTTCACCCCGCCCGGTGCCCGCCCCCGCGACCCGATGGACCGGGCCGCGATGGACCGGGGTTTGATGGACCGGGGTTTGATGGACACCGGGCCATCGCGGGCGGCGGATCCCCGGGCCATGCGGGATGCGGCCTGGGCGGAACGAGACGCCGACGCGGCCGGGGCGGAACGGGACGCCGACGCGGCCTGGGCGGAACGGGACGCCGACGCGGCCTGGGTCGACCGCGACGCCGACGGCTGGGCCGACCGCGACGCCAGCGCGCAGGACCCGCGTGACACCGGCACCTGGGCCGCGGTGCGCGACGCCGATTTCCGCGAGTCACCCGAGCCCGGCGGCCCGTACCCGCGCGGCCGGGGCGGATGGCGCGTCCGCGACACGGGCGGCTGGGAACGGCCCGACACCGGCACCTGGGACGCCCGCGAGATAGCCGAAATGGCGGCGCGGGAAGAGGCCCGGGAAGCCGCAGCACGGGAGGCAGCGGCCCGGGAAGCGGCGGTCCGGGACGGCCGGGCCCTGGCCGACACGGCCGCGTGGGACGCCCGCGACCTGGCCGACACCGGCGGCTGGGACGCCCGCGAGATGAACGGCCGCGCTCCCCGCGAGACCCGCGACCCGGCTGACACCGGCGGGTGGGACGCCCGCGAGATGGGCGACACCGGCGCGTGGGACGCCCGCGACCTGGCCGACACCGGCGGCTGGCAGGCTGGCGAGACCAACGGCCGCACCGCCCGCGACCCCCTGGACTCAGCCGGCGCCGGCGGGTGGGACGCCCGCGACGCCGGGGCGGGAAACCGGCGGGAAGTCGCCCGGTGGGATCCGCAGGAGACGGTCGTGTGGGATCCGGTCAACGCGGGCGAGTGGGATCCGCCGGCCCGTCCGCAAGCTGGCGGCGGGCTAGATGCTCGTTCGGCACCCGGATGGGAACCAGCCGAGGCGGTGACCCCCCTCCAGCCGCGCACTCCCGACGCCGCGGCGGTCTGGCACGGCTCGCCCGCGCCCGAGGACGCCGGCCACTGGATACCGCCGGAGCCGGTCAACATGCCGGTCACACCGCCGCGCCTGGCCATCGCGGGCGCGCCGGCACCTGCCCCTCCCCCGGGACCCCGGCCCGACGTCGTCCGGCCGAATCCCGATGTCCACCTCGCGGCGGCCACGCCTATCGCCGATCCGGTCACGGCCCGCAACTCCGCCACGCCTAGCGAATACGCGGCGATCGCGGGCCGTTCCGTCGGCCGGCGGTCCGCCCGCAAGACGCGCGTCACTACTCAGGTCATCTTTTCCCAGCTGCTCGAGCTGGCCTCGATTCCGCAATCCGCCTACGCGGTCGACCACGAGGTTGACGGTGCCATGTGCCTGATCCGCGCCAAGGGCGGCTACGAAGTATTCAGCCTCGCCGACCAGTCGCGCCACGAGGTGCGCTTCTTCGATGACGAGGAGGCGGCATATTTTTACCTGTTCGGCATCCTGGCCGCCGAGGCCGTGCGCAGCGGCTATCTCGGGCCAAAGACGCCGTCCGGCCAGTGGAACGGCGATTCCCCGGGCGGCAACCCGCCGGCCCTTGCTTAACCAGGCCGCCAGCTGCCATAACGTGCGCACCGCGCAATGTAGTTTTCAGCCCGTTGAGGGCGGAAACATCGCACGACTGCCGCATCGCCTTCATCACGACAGCCACCCTGATCAATCGCGGGCACAGCGACCGCAACAACGCTAAGAGTGATCAGTGTTCGCTATATTTCAAAGTACTTACGTGGCTTAAGAATTAGTTCCAAATCGCCCGCGGGAAGGCTAGGGTTCAATAGCCGGCGGGGCTGACGGTCCCCCGCTCCCCAAGCAGCCCCGTCGGCCCCTATCAGCTTTATCGCATGGCCCATCTGTGCCAGGGATATCGCTGGCACCATTACTTACCATTTTTCAACTTTCCGAACTTTCTTTCCAAGAATAGTCCGGCGGCATTAATTTTTTTCCGGCCGGACCGGCTCGCTCGGGCGCTCGCCGGCTACGTGGCCGGTACGGTGACCATGTGGCGCGCATCACGAGCAAGCGGACGCACGCACCGTCAGCCTCGGCGCGATCGTCACGAACGCCGTCCCAGCCACGTCAAACGCCGCAGGTCTCCCCGTCGGCCGGACCCGTGCCCGCCATCTCTGGCGTGGCGAGCATCGCGCTGCATGACGTTCTTCGCGGGCCACGCCGGCCCGGTCATGTCATCGCGGTCGTGCCCGGCGTGATCTACCTCGACTTCGGCGAAAGCACCGGGGAAACGCGGGTCATCGCGCTGTCCGCATCAGGCACGATCTGCCTGCCGAACGCCATCGCGCTCAAGCTGTCCCCGGACGATCTGGCCGCCGCCGCATCGGCTGAAGACCCGGATGACACGTGGGCCGGAAACGGCCGGGTCGCCGCGTGCGGCATGGAGGTGCAGGTCCACCGCTGGTGGGATCCGTGCCCCGTGTTCGGCCCCCTGTCCCGGGCCCGGATCGAGCATGGCGTGGGCGTCCTGGGCCGGGTGTATTCGGCGGCCGACTGCCGGCCCGGCCTGGACGGGCACGACAGCCCCGCCGCGCTCGCCGCGTGCTGCGCGTCCGGTGACCTGGCCGGAGCGGTCGAGGTGGCCGAGGGCCTGGTCGGTCTCGGGCCGGGGCTGATGCCCAGCGGAGACAGCATGATCAGCGGCCTGCTGCTGGCTCTGCGCCTGCTGGGCGGCGCGACCGTCGGCGGAACCAGGCCGGTGTGGCTGGCCGACTGGCTCGCCGCCGCGGTCACGGGCTACGCGGAGCAGCGGACCACGCCGCTGGGCGCTGCGCTGCTTAGTTGCGCGGCCCGCGGGCAGGCGGCGGAAGAGGTATCAGCGGTGCTGCGCGGTCTGGCCGGCCAGGAGCCGGTCGAGCCCGCGGCCCGGCGGCTGCTGGCGGTCGGGCGAGCGTCGGGGGCGGAACTGACCTGGGGACTCATGGCCGGCTGCCGGGCGGCGCTCGCCCTGTCGGGCCCTGACGCACGCTGACCGCCCGCCCCCTGCCAGGATGACCATCATGACGCCTCACTCCGCCGTCCCGCTGACCGGTGAGCAGTACGTGCTCTCGGCCGGCGGCTACCAGGCCGTGGTCACCGAACTGGGCGCCGGGCTGCGCGAGCTCAGCTACGAGGGCAAACCGGTCGTCTTCGGTTACCAGCCGGATGAGCTGCCGCCCGGGGCCGCGGGACAGCTCCTCGCCCCCTGGCCCAACCGCGTCGACCAGGGCCGCTACAAGTTCGGTGACGCCGAATATCAGCTGGATCTGAGTGAGCCTGCCCGAGGCAATGCGATCCACGGGCTGACCCGCTGGGCCGCCTGGATACCCGTGCGCCAGGAGCCCGGCAGCGTGCTGCTGCGGCACCTGCCGCATGGATTTTCGGGATATCCGTTCGGCCTGGAGATCGACACGGAGTACCGGCTGACGCCGGGGACCGGGCTTCAGGTCACCGTCACCGCGTCCAACCGCGGAACCAGCGCCGCCCCCTACGGGACCGGACAGCACCCGTACCTGACGGCCGGCGCGCCCGTGGTCGACGAATACGAGCTGACCCTGCCCGCGTCGCGGTGGCTGCCGGCGGACGACCGCGGGATTCCGGCCGGCCCGGCCCGGGACGTCGAGGGAACGCCCCACGACTTCCAGCGTCCGCGAGTGATCGGTGCCGCGAAGATCGACCATGCGTTCACCGGCCTGGACCGCGCCGAAGACGGACGGGTCTGGGTCCGCCTCCGCGCCGGCGGCTCGGAGGTCGCGCTGTGGGCCGGCGAAGGCTACCGCTGGCTCCAGGTCTTCACCGGCGACACGCTCGGCGACGACCGCCGCCGCAAGGCCCTGGCGGTCGAGCCGATGACCTGCCCGCCCAACGCCTTCGTCACCGGCGACGACCTCATCGTCCTGTCCCCCGGCGAGACCGTCACCCACGCCTGGGGCATCCAGGCCACCTTCAGCTGACGGCGGCCCCGGCCGGAGAACCGTCCTTCATCTCCGGCCGCATCGGCCCTTCTCCGCTTCTGGTTACGGCGGATACGTCGTCGGCGTGGTGATGTAGCGGCGCCCGGCGGGGGTGGTCCAGCACATGACGCCGGGTGACGGTTGCTCGAGCCGCCATCCTTCGGCCTGTTTGCATCGGTGATGATGCCGGCACAGCGGAGTATGCCTACATTCTCAGGCAACGCGCAGGGCTCCTGGAGGTTCGGCCTGGTCTAGCTCTAGTCGGCGGTATTGATCCTCCGTGCCCATGCGTGCATCCGTTCCCTGAGCGCCGATGTGTCCTCCGGGCTCGCGCCGTACGGCTGGAACAGGCTGTCCGGCATGCGGTCGATCGCGGCGAGTGCCTCCGCGAACCGTGACTGGTCGAAGCCGGGATCGTGATCCGCGGCCAGGTTGAGCAGTTCGTCCTCTGTGTACCGGCCGCTGGCCAAGATCGCGTCCACGTCGACGTAGTCCCTAACCTCTGCCCGTCCAAGGCGCAGACCTTGTTAGCCACGGCATCGTCCGCGTGCAGCACAGGCCCAACCGCCAAACGGATTGGTTCGTTCTTTCGCCAGTCCAGGCCCAGTTCGACCTTCGCGCTCTCCGCAGCGGACCTGACATCAAGGCGTGCGAAGGATGCACTCCGCAGGTCGGTTTCGACCTGGAGTCCTTCACGCAGGTATGAAGCGATGACGACGTCCACTGCCTGCATGAAGTCGAAATCGGCGCTGGCTTCAGCGAAAAGGTCGACATCGGAGGAGCGGCGGTTCAGGAAGCCGTGGGCCTGAACTGCGTACCCGCCCGCCAGCGCGAAGCCGAACGACCCGGCCGCATCCAGCGCGATGCGGGCGAGTTGCTCGTGAAATGGATCCATGCCGAAGATTGATCCCGTGTCTACGCGGCGAGCCTCAGGTCGGGGAAACGATCTTCCCAGCTTCGCCGGACACGAGCTGGCAGGAACAGCCGACTCCAGACTTGGCGGAGAACGTCTTCGTTGAGGTACGAGCGCAAGTCGTCGACCCGGGTCGCTTCCCGGATCACGCGCTCGTACATCACATTCCGCTCGCCCGGATCATCCAGATGGAACTCGGTTCGTTCTGACCAGTCCAGGCGCAACGGCAACTGCATGACACCAGTCACCGGCCCCGCCAGCTCCCCAAGGGTCTCGGGCAGCAGGTACGGGCGGTTCTCCGCGTACGTTCGACCAGCCATGTCACAAGCGTAGCCCAGACATCACGACGCCTCCCCGGGCCGCTAAGCACCATAAAGCGGCACGATAGCGCCCGGACCGGTGGATCACGCTGCTAGCACTGACAGATTTGGCCGAGCTACCGCACCCGGCCTGCGTGTTCGGCCGCGGGCTCGGACGCCCCACCCGATGGCGGAGCCGACAGCGAGTGGTCGGGGCCGGGGAACGGATAATCCCTGAGCGCCCCCGTGTTGGCCGTCCGCTTGGCCAGCCAGCCGAACAGTCCGGTCATCGGCCGCGACAACAGGATCCGGAACGTCCGGTTGCGGTTGCGGATCTTCCGCTCGGTGGCCGGGGTGAGGAAGCGGCCCGCGCCGGCCGCGGTCTTCTGCGACTTCGCCACCAGCGGGCGCATGATCTGCTCGTAGCGGCGGTAGGCGACCTCATGGTCGCTGCCGGCCAGGGCCAGCTCCCCGGCCAGCGTGTACGCGCCGAGCATGGCGTGCCCGGTCCCGTTGCCACCGGGGCCGGTGCACCAGGCCGCGTCGCCGAGCAGCACGACCCGCCCGGCCGACCATTGGCCGAGCCGGATCTGGCTGATGGTGTCGAAGTACAGCTCCGGCGCGTCCTGCATCGCGGCCAGCAACGCCGGCACCCGCCATCCGGCCCCCTCGAAATGCTTGGCCACGAAGCGCTTCTGGCTCTCGGCGTCGCGCCGGTCGTAGTCGGGCAGCGTGGTGGCGAACATGAGCCCGACAGCGGCCCGTGCGCTGTCCCGTCCGCTGCCCACCATCGCGAGCCGGCCCGGCTCGTTGTAGATCAGTCCGCCGTGGTCGAGACCGAAGCGGTTGGGCATCGAAAAGCCCGCGACACACAGGCCGAGGTCGTGGCGGAACTGCCGCTCCTCGCCGAAGGCCAGCCGCCGCACCGCGGAATGCAGCCCGTCCGCCCCGACCACGAGGCCGAAGCGGCGCGCCGGCCCGTGCGCGAACGTCACGTCGACGCCGCCCGCCACTTCGGCCAGGGCGGTGACGTGGTCGCCGAACACGTAGTCGGCCGAGGTCTCGGTCTGCTGGTACAGAATCCGGGCCAGATCACCACGTTCGATCTCGACGTCCCCGCTGAACAGGGCGGACGGGAACGTCGTCAGCCGGCGGCCGTCGGCGCCGATGACCAGCTGGTCGCCCATGCCGGTCTGGCTGGCCTGGATGTCGCCGAGCACGCCCATGCGCTCCAGCAGAGCGAGCTGGTCGCCCCGGAAGTCGACCGGCGCCGCCCCGCTGAGGCGCAGCGCGAACGCCCGCTCCACCACGGTGACCGCGTACCCGGACCGGCTCAGCCAATACGCGAGCGACGGCCCGGCCACGCCGGCGCCGGAGATCAGTACCGACCTGTTCATGGCTCCTCCTGTTTCGGTGCCCGATGTTCGATGCGGCCACCATACAAGCGGATTATCCATGCGGTCAATCCAATTGGATAATCCGCTTGGTTGACAACCGGGCTAGAATCCGCCCCATGGGTAACCGGGAAGACCTGCTGGCCGGCGCGCTGGCCTGCCTGAAGACGAAGGGCTGGACGCGCACCACTGTCCGCGACATCGCGGCGGCCGCGGGCGTCAACCACGCCGCGATCGGCTACCACTTCGGCTCACGCGAGGCGCTGCTGATCCAGGCGTTCGAGCAGGCCATGGACGAATTTGGCGCCGAGAGCGAGCGTGCGGCCCGCGCCGCCGTCTCCCCCGGCGCCAGCCGCCGCGAACAATACGAAGCGTTCTGGCGGCAGGTCCTCGCGTCCTACGCCGCCAACCGGTGGCTCTGGGTGGCCACCCTGGAGGCGGCCGTGCAGGCCGAGCACTCGCCGAAAGTCCGCGAACTGATGGCGGCCAGCCTGCGGCAGGGTCGCGCCGGGCTGGCGGCCGGACTGCTCGGGATCGCCGAGGACACCCTGGACGGCGAAACCGAGCGGACCCTCGGCTCGGTGCAGTTGGCCCTGATGTCCGGGATCCTCGTCCAGTGGCTCATCGACCCCGACCAGGCGCCCGCCGAGCGGGAGATCGTCGAGGGTCTCCTCGGCCTGGCCGGCCACCTCAGCGGCGTCAGCCACGTCAACAACGTCAGCGACCCGTCCGCAACGGCGAAGCCATCGCCGCCGAGCTAGCCGGTCACCGGTTCCGGGTGGCCGCCTTCGCGGCGCGGTCAAGCGACCCCGGCCTGTGTCAGCCCATTAACTAATCGGTGCCGCAGATTAGGAACACTCTTCATGCAGGCGCGGCGCCAGCCTGCGGACCTCGGCAAAAGACAGGATTAGGTGGAATCGTCATTTCCATTGCCAGGCTGGCCCTGTACTTCCTGTGTCGGAGTAGTATAGCCAGACGAATTCATTAGTTCAAGCAGGCTTGCTTCAACCTCATCCAGGTCAACCATGTGCGCTAGTGCCTGCGTCGCTACCGCACCCCGATCACGGATAATTGCGAGGAAAAGATGTTCCACTCCGAGATACGTATGCTGCATTGCAAGTGCGATTTCAGACGACGCGTCGAGAACATTGTTGTATCGAGGGGTGGGGGCAGGTGTTACCCTATTACTCACTGCGCTTTATCGCCCCTTTTCACATAGCACCGCACAGCCGTCTCGGCGGCCGCCGCGAGCTCGTTACGCCCGCGCGCCGTGCCGCCGAGGCAGCCGCGCCGAACGGAACTAGCACGATTGTGGGCTAGATTGCTCTCTAGCATACGGGAGAGAGCCAGTCGCGCCGCAGCCCAGAATGGGCACCCACTGCCATCCCGCGCCCTTCACGTACGTGCAGACGTACCTGATTCCGGTGGGACTCGTCCAGATGGCGCCATCGTTGGGCGCGCCGCATGGCGGAACTAGCGCATGCGGGACCTGCGAGGCGTGATCGGCAGCGCTCGCCCCGGCCGTCTGCACGATCGAAGAATTTGCCGATCTTGCGCTTGGTGCTGCCAGTGCGGCTGGCGCGATACCTACGATGCCCACGATCGAGGCCAGAATTAATGACGGGACAGCGACCAATAGAACGGATCTTGCTTTACGTCGATTCCGTCCAGGGCGGGCACTCGCACTTCCCGGTGGCCCGGCGTGCCGCTGAGAATCACCTTCCGCAGCGAGATGTCATTGCGAGTATCCGTCTCGTGCAGGAGATGCTGCGGATTGGCGGTTATCTCGATGTAGTAGGTGCCATTGGGCAGGCTGGTGATATCGAAGGACTGGCCAGCGACATACTGGACGTAGGTATCGCCCCAGCCAACCGGCAGCATCTCGCGCACCCACAGCGCGGTCGGCAAGCCGCACTGGCCGCCGAGCCCAACGGAGGACGGCTGCCACACGGCGTTGGGCTGCAGGAGGTCGACCGGGTCGGTCGGGGCTATGCAGAAACCAAGCTTGTGGCTCGGCGCTGCGAGCTTCCGCGCCGAGGTGAGCAGGCTGTAGCTCGCGAATTGCTGGAAGTGCCAATGATAGTGGCCGTGCTCGGTGTCAAACCCCATCGTCCCCACAGGGGCTCGGCCGATGACGTGCCCGTTGTCCCAGAAATACTGATACGCCGCCATGATCGGCGAGCCGTGCGAGCGGAAGCCCTGCACATCGAGCGGCGCATTGCCGCTGTTCGAGACCGTGGCACTGAAGTTCAGCTGATCCGAGACCGGCTGCGTTGCCGTTGCGGGTGTATGGCTGACAGAGATCCCCCAGGACGGAAGGGGAATGAGGTCCGGGAGCGAGCTGGCAGGCGGGTTGTTCAGGGTGTTGACCTCCGGCGCGGGAGGTAGCGCTTTGTTCTGCGGGCTGGCCCGGCGGACAGCCGCCTGGCCACAACACGCCGCTGTTTTCACCACGGTGACCTTAACGCTGGCCGTGGCATCGGCCGGCGGAATATGCAGCAGCCGCGTATAGGCCGACGTGATTCTCTCGGTCACCTGGTAGGTCCCCAAGCTGAGCGGGAGAGAGGGGGAACCGTCTCGAGCGGGTCGACCGCCCAGCCTTTGGCTACCCCCCAGACCAGCGACTTCGGGAACGGATCGGCGACGCATTCCTGCGGGTACGGCGAGGTCGGAGGGCTGTCCGGGGACGCTCGTTCGGGATCGGAGTAGTCGGAGCAGAATCCCACCTTCGTGGAGTCCAAGACTTTCCCACCGGTGGTCGCCACAGTGAACTGGAGGAAGTCGCGCAGTTCGCTGGGCACCTGTCCGACGACGCTGCCCGGGAACGGGACTCGCTGGATCCCGCCGCCGGGTAGATGGATAATCTGCGTCACCATGAGCGGAGATGCATAATTGGCCCGCTGAACATCGAACTGTAGGGCAGAGCCGAGCGACACCGCCTAGATGCCCGGATCCAGGTAGACCGAGCCACTCACCTGCGGCAGCGTGATGTTGTTCTGCGCCGCTATCAGCTGCACCCGTGGCCCCTGGGCTGTAGGGGCTTCTGTCCCGAGTGTCCCGGCTCCGGTAACGGTCGCTACTGTTAACCCAGCCAGGACGATGGCGGCGCCACGCCGCCGCATTCCTGATCGCCTCACGGTATCTCCCCGCTTCCCGGCGCTATAGGCCGGGGACCGAACTGGATCTCCCATCGACAAACATAAAAGCCGCGCGCGGAGAAGGCCATACGTTAGCCGCCGCTTCGGGCGAATGCGATCAATCCGTTACCGTCGGCGGAAGATCAGCCGTCACCGGGAGTACTCTGGCCCTTGATCGGATGCGGCTTCGCCGGAAAGTTCGCGCTTAACGGGTTCGCAGTGGCTGACTTCGCGACGCGGGCCAGGTCCTCGGGGGTGTCGATGTCGTCGGGGCGCCCGGTGTCGCCGCATTCGACCAGCGTGACCAGTTCCGGGTGGGCGCGCAGGAAGGGACGGGCACCGGCGTCGCCCGTGGCCATCGCGGCCACTTCGTCCCAGTGCTCACGGGCGATCAGGACCGGGTTACGCGGCTTGCCGCCATAAGACGCGACCGCGATGCTCGCGCCCGCACCGCCGGCGTGCGCCGCGATCAGCCGGCGGACCGACTCGGGGCCGACCAGGGGCTGATCCGCCAGGGCGATGACGGCGGCCGTGCAGTCGGCCGCCGCACCCGAACGCAGCGCGGCCAGGCCCGCAGCCAGTGACGAGCCCATGCCGGTGCGCCAGTCGGGGTTGTGGACGGCCAGCGCGCCCGGCGGCTCGACCGGCGCGGCGCCGGTGACGACCACGATGGGATCAGCGCCGCCGGCGCGCAGCAGCCAGGCGCCGCGGTCGGCGAGCCGCTGGCCGCCGATCTCGACCAGTGCCTTCGGCTGGCCCAGGCGGCTGCCCTCCCCCGCGGCCAGCAAGATCCCCGCGACGCGAGAATTCACGATCAAAGGCTACGCGCCGGGCCCGCCCTAGCCGTCGGCCGAAAATGCCCTGGCGGTGCCGGCTCCGCCCGATTAGGCTCGCGGTGTGCTGCCGACGACGCATTTGCTCGCGTTCACGCTGGCCTCGTTCCTGCTGATCGTGGTGCCGGGACCGAGCGTGCTGTTCACGGTGGGCCGGGCCCTCGCGCTGGGCCGCGTGGCCGGGGTGGTGAACGTGGCCGGGAACACCATCGGCGTGTATGTCCAGGTCATGGCGGTCGCGTTCGGGATCGGCGCCCTGGTCGAGCGCTCGGTCATGGTGTTCACGATCATCAAGTTCGCCGGGGCCGCCTATCTCATCTATCTGGGCGTGCAGGCCATCCGGCACCGCCGACGGCTGGCCGAGGCGCTGGAAGCCCGGATGCAGAAGAAGAGCCTGGCCCGGCTCCTGGCCGACGGCTTCCTGGTCGGCATCGGGAACCCGAAGGCGATCGTGTTCTTCGCCGCGGTGCTGCCGCAGTTCGTCGACCGTCAGGCCGGTCACATCCCGGAGCAGCTGCTAATGCTCGGGGCGGTGTTCGCCGGCGTGGCGCTGGTGTCGGACAGTGCCTGGGCGCTGGCCGCCGGTTCGGCGCGGGCCTGGCTGGGCCGTTCGCCCCGGCGGCTGGAGCTCATCGGCGGGACCGGTGGCCTGATGATGATCGGCATCGGGGCCAGCCTGGCCGCCACCGGCCGCAAGGATTAGCCGTTACCGGCCGCAACGATTAGCCATGGGACAGCTTCTCGTGGTGGATCCGGCCGTCGGTCGCGGTCAGCGGGCGCCCGGAACCGCCCCAGCGGAGCTGGATCAGCTCGGCGGCGATCGAGACGGCCGTTTCCTCCGGTGTCCGTGCCCCCAGGTCGAGGCCGATCGGTGAGCGCAGCCGGGTCAGCTCGGCCTCGGTCACGCCCGGCCTGGCGGAGCCGGTCGAGGCGGTCCTCATGCGTCCGGCGGCTGCCCATCGCGCCGATGTAGCCGGCCGGCGTGCGCAGCGCCACCTCCAGCAGCGGAACGTCGAACTTCGGGTCGTGGGTCAGCACGCAGATGACGGTGCGCTCGTCGACCGCCTCGTTTTCCAGGTAGCGGTGCGGCCACTCGACGATCACCTCGTCCGCGTCGCGGAACCGCGCGGGTGTCGCGAAGACGCCCCGCGCGTCGCACACGGTGACGCGGTAGCCGAGGAACTTCCCGACCCGGGCGACCGCGGCGGCGAAGTCGATCGCGCCGAACACCAGCATCCGCGGCGGCGGCGCGAACGAGTTGACGAAGACAGCCAGCTCGTCGCCGCGCCGTTCGCCCTGCGCCCCGTAGCGGCGCACGCCGGTCTGGCCCTGGGCCAGCATGCCGCGCGCGTCGTCGTCGACCGCGGCGTTCAGCCGGTCTCCCGCGCCGAGGTCCCCCGCGGCGGAAGCGCCGGACTCGGCGTCCGTCCCGGCGTAGATCAGCCGGCGCGCGCCGATCGTCCCGGGCCCGCTGATGACGGTCGCGACCGCGACGGGCTCTTCGCGCTGAACGGCGGCGGCCAGGTCGCCCAGCTCCGGGAACAGTTCCTTGCTCACCGGCTCGACGAAGATGTCCAGGATCCCGCCGCAGGTCAGGCCGACGGCGAACGCGTCGTCGTCGCTGACGCCGTAGGTCTGGAGCACGGGCTGCCCGCTCTGGATGACCTCGCCGCACAGCTCGTAGACGGCACCCTCGACGCAGCCGCCGGACACGCTGCCGACCACCTCGCCGTCGGCCGAGACGGCGAGTGCGGCACCCGGCTCACGCGGCGCGCTGCGGAACGTGCGGACCACCGTGGCCAGCCCGAACGTCTCTCCCGCGTCCCACCACTTCATGATGTCGTTCAGCACGTCGCGCATCGAACCACCTTCGGCCTTCGCTTTAGCTCCTTTAACGCTACGCGCGCGGCCGGCCTTTCGCGCTACGACCGGATGGCGGGCTTAGCAGGGACGTTGAGCTTCGGCTACTCGATGATCTTGGAGATCGGGATCTCCAGGATGTCCTGGGCCCCCGCGGCCTTCAGCGCCGGGATGAGCGTGTTGACGCCGCGTTTGGGCACCACGGTCTCGACGGCATTCATGTCGCCTCGGGCCAGCGTGGTGATGGTGGGCGACGACAGCGCCGGCAGCATCTCGGTCACGGCCGGAAGCTTCTCCGTGGGCACGTTCAGCTTGAGCAGGACGTTGCCGCGGGCCTGGATCGCCCCGCGGAGCAGCAGCGCGATGTCCTCCATGGCGGCGCGCTTGGCCGGATCGGCGTGCGCCGCGGAACTGACGATCAGCTCGGTGTAGCTGGTCAGCAGCGTGTCGAGGATGCGCAGGCCGTTCTTGCGCAGGGACGAGCCGGTCTCGGTGAGGTCCACGATCGCGTCCACGATGTCGGGCACCTTGGCCTCGGTGGCACCGTAGGACTGGATCACCACCGCCTTGACCCCGCGGGCGTCGAGGAACCGCTTGGTCAGCGCGGGGAACTCGGTGGAGATCCGCACCCCTTCCGGCAGGTCGGAGGCGCTCTCCCAGGAGGAGTTCTCCGGCACGGCGAGCACGATCCGCACCGGGCGGGAGGTCGCCTTGGAGTACTGAAGCTCGCCGAGCGAGACGACGTCGGCCCGGGTCTCCTCGATCCAGTCGCGCCCGGTGATGCCCATGTCGAACAGGCCGCGCTCGATGTAGGACGGGATCTCCTGCGGGCGCAGGAACCGGACCCGCTCGATCCGCGGGTCGTCGATCGAGGCGTGGTAGTCGCGATCGGAGGAGCGCCGGACGGTCAGGTCGGCGGCATCGAACAGCTCAAGGGTGGCCCGCTCGAGCGAGCCCTTCGGCAGAACAAGGGAGAGCAACGGAAAACCTTTCAGCGGCCGAACGAAGACGTGGTGACCCTGGTCCTCAATGTCGCGAGGAGCCGCGGGCGACGGCGTCCAGGTGCTGGGCGAGGGAGGGGTGGCCATCTGGTCCGGCGCAGCGGATGGAACGGAGCAGGAGCGCGGCGTCCAGCGCGGCCACGACCGCCTCCCATCCCTTGTCCTCGCTGCTGTCCGGCCCCCCGCACCTGGCCAGGGCGTCATCCAAGGTGTCACAGGTCAGCACGCCGTTGCCGATGGCAGTGCCACGGTCCAGCGCCACCCGGGTCAGCCCGGCGGTCACCGCGTCACACACGTAGGTGAAGTGCGGGGTGCCGCCGCGGATCACCGCGCCGACGCAGGCCACCGCGTCGTAGTGGCGGGCCAGCTCGGCGGCGACGACCGGCAGCTCGCCCGCCCCGGCGACCCGCACGATCAGCGGATCTTCGATCCCGCAGGCCACCGCGGCTTCGGCGGCCCGCTCGACCAGGACGTCGGTCACCTCAGCGTGCCAGCGGGTGCCGACGGATCGCGATCGTCATATCCCTGGCGTCCACGGTCTCCAGCACCGGGCGCCCTTTTCCGCTCATGCCGACTCCTGCACTGAGTTCGCGGGTGTCACCACGGCTCCGTTCGGCTGCGGAAGATTCTCGATCTTGTGGCCGAGCCGGTCCCGCTTCGCGGCCAGGTAGCGCAGGTTGTGGGCCGTGACCGGGACGGGCAGCGGCACCCGCGTCACGTCGAGGCCGTACCGCGACAGCCCGTCGACCTTGGCCGGGTTGTTGGTCAGCAGCCGGACCGAACGCACGCCGAGGTCGGCCAGGATCTGCGCGCCGATCGAGTAGTCGCGGGCGTCGACGGGCAGGCCGAGCTCGAGGTTGGCGTCCACCGTGTCGGAGCCGTTGTCCTGCAGCTGGTAGGCGCGCAGCTTGCTGATCAGGCCGATGCCGCGGCCCTCGTGGCCCCGCATGTACAGGACCACGCCGCGGCCCTCCGCCGCGATCAGCGACATCGCGGCCTCCAGCTGCACGCCGCAGTCGCAGCGCAGCGAGTGGAAGACGTCGCCGGTCAGGCATTCGGAGTGGACCCGGGCCAGCACCTGGTCGCCGTCGCCCAGGTCGCCGAGGACCAGCGCGACGTGCTCGGTGCCGTCCACCGACCCGACATAGCCGAACGCCTGCCATTCGCCGTAGGCGTTCGGCAGCCGGGTGCGGGCCATCTGGGTGACCATGGACTCGGTGCGGCGCCGGTAGTCGATGAGCTGCTCGATGGAGATGAGCGCCAGGCCATGCTCGTCGGCGAACTCACGCAGCCGGGGCAGCCGGGCCATCGTGCCGTCGTCGTTGACCACCTCGGCCACGACCCCGGCCGGCGGCAGCCCGGCCAGCCGGGCCAGGTCGACCGCGGCCTCGGTGTGACCTTGCCGGCGGAGCACGCCGCCCTCGGTGTAGCGCAGCGGGAAGAGGTGGCCGGGGCGGACCAGGTCGCTCGCCTGGGTCTTCGGGTCGGCGAGCATCTGGATGGTCCGGGCCCGGTCGGCGGCGGAGATGCCGGTGGTGATCCCCTGCGCGGCGTCGACGCTGATCGTGAACGCCGTCCCCATGTGCTCCTGGTTGTCGGTGGTCATCTGCGGCAACTGGAGCCGGTCGAGATCCTCGCCGAGCATGGGCACGCAGATCAGCCCGCGGGCGTGGCGGATGGTGAAGGCGAGCAGTTCGGGCGTGGCCAGGCTGGCCGCGAACACGAGGTCGCCCTCGTTCTCCCGGTCCGCGTCGTCCACCACCACGACCGGGCGGCCCGCGGCGATGTCGGCGATGGCCCGCTCGACGCCGTCGAGGACGGGGTTCCGAAGAGCGGTGGTGCGGGCGGCGCTCACTGGTGCACCGCCCCGCCGAGCAGCTTCTCCACGTACTTGGCGATCACGTCGACCTCCAGATTGACCGTTTCCCCCGGCTGCCGCGCCCCGAGGGTGGTGCGCTTGAGCGTCTCGGGTATGAGGCTCACTTCAAACCAGGCGCCGCGGTCGCCGCTGTCGCCGCTGTCGTCGCCGCCCACGGACACGACGGTCAGGCTGATGCCGTCCACCGCGACGGAGCCTTTCTCCACGACGTAACGGGCCAGGCCGGGCGGCAGCGTGATCCGGACGACGTCCCAGTGCGCTCCGGGCGCACGCGAGACGACGGTTCCCGTTCCGTCCACGTGCCCCTGGACCAGATGGCCGCCGAGACGGTCGGCGAGGCGAACCGACCGCTCCAGGTTGACCGGCGCTCCGGGGGCCAGGGCGCCGAGGCTGGAGCGGGTCAGCGTCTCGCGCATCACGTCGGCGGTGAACGTGGCGCCGGTGAAGCTGGCCACGGTGAGACACACGCCATTGACCGAGATGGAGTCGCCGTTAGAAATGTCTTCGGTCACCTGCGGGCCGCGCACGGTGAGCCGCGCCGCGTCACCCAGGTCGTCGACCGCGACGATCTCGCCGAGCTCTTCCACTATCCCGGTGAACATCCGCGCTTCCTCCTCAGGAGCCGAACCATGGCTCCGGGGGGCGCGGGCGGCAATGCGCATGCGCGACATCCGCAGCAGGCTTGCGCCTGCCACGCGCGTGCTGCCTCCCATCCGGACTTTAACCGTCGGTTCCGGAGTTTCACCGGATCAACCAGCGATCACGGGGATCGCTGGGTCGCGGACTGTCACCGCCGGTTCGGAGTTTCACCGACCCCGGAGCACGCCTTGTACTGCATAACAGTCTGCCACACGACCTATTCCGCCGCGATTGCGTCATGCGTCACACCAGGGCTGGCGAGATGCCCGCCGGCGGCCTCGTTAAATATTGCGGCCAGACGCAAATGTTCACCCAATCGTGAAATATTCAGGCACCCCGCCGGGGAGCGGGACGTCAGCCGGACAGGCGGGTGATCTGGCGCATCTTGTTGGTCGCGTCGAGCGCGGCGACCTTGTAGGACTCGGCCAGCGTCGGGTAGTTGAACACCGCGTCGACCAGGTAGTCGATCGTGCCGCCGCAGCCCATCACCGCCTGCCCGATGTGGACGAGCTCGGTGGCCCCGGTCCCGAACACGTGGACGCCGAGGAGCTTGCGGGTGTCCGGTGAGACCAGCAGCTTGAGCACGCCGTAGGAGTCACCGATGATCTGGCCCCGGGCCAGCTCCCGGTACCGGGACACGCCCACCTCGAACGGCACGCACTCCTCGGTGAGCTGATCTTCGGTCTGGCCGATGAAGCTGATCTCGGGAATGCTGTAGATGCCGATCGGCTGGAGCATGTCCGCCGTGTGCACCGGCTCGCCGCACGCGTGATGGGCGGCCAGCCGGCCCTGCTCCATCGACGTGGCGGCCAGGGCCGGGAAGCCGATGACGTCGCCGACCGCGTAGATGTGCGGCACCTCGGTCTGGAAGAACTCGTTGACGGTGATCCGGCCGCGCTTGTCCGCGCTCAGGCCGGCCGCCACCAGGTCGAGGTCGTCGGTCATGCCCTGCCGGCCCGCGGAGTACAGCACGGTGTCGGCCGGGATCTTCTTCCCGCTGGCCAGGTAGGCGATCGCGCCGTCGGGCCTGGCCTCGACCGCGGACACACTCTCGCCGAACCGGAACGTCACGGCCAGGTCGCGCAGGTGATACTTGAGCGCCTCGACGACCTCCAGGTCGCAGAACTCCAGCATCCGGTCCCGCTGCTCGACCACGGTCACCTTGGTGCCGAGCGCGGCGAACATGGACGCGTACTCAATCCCGATCACGCCGGCGCTGGCCACCACCATCGACCGGGGGACATGCCGCAGGTGGATGATCCCGTCGGAGTCGATGATCGTCCGCTCGTCGAACGCGACGCTGGCTGGCCTGGCCGGCCGGGTACCGGTCGCGATGATGATGTTCGCCGCGCTGACCTGGCGGTTCAAGCGCCTCACCCCGGTCGACTTCGACGGTATTGGGGCCGACGAACCGGGCCGGTGCCGGGCACGACGGTGACCCGGTTGCGGCTCAGCTGGCTGCGCACCACGTCGTTTTCCCGGCTCACCACGTGCTGGGTGCGGGCCATCAGGTCACCGATGGTGATGTCTTCCTTGACCCGGTAGGCCTGGCCGTACATCTCGCGCTGATCGAGCCCGGTCAGGTAGAGGATGGCCTCGCGGAGGGTCTTCGAGGGGATGGTGCCCGTGTTGAGGCACACCCCGCCCATCATGTCCGGCCGTTCGACGAGGGCGACCCGGCGCTCGAGCTTGGCCGCGGCGATGGCGGCCTTCTGCCCGCCCGGGCCCGAGCCGATCACCAGCAGGTCGAAGTCATGCACATTTACCAGTGTGACCGGCGGTTAAGGGAATGAGAAGCCCGCAGCGGGCCCGTAGGATGCCAAACGTGGCGGTGCAGGCGGTGATCTTCGACTGGGGCGGCACGCTGACCCCGTGGCACACCATTGACCACGACCTGATGTGGCGGACGGTGTGTACCCCGCACTTCCCCGGCGGTCGGGCGGACGAGATCGCCGCCGCCATCTGCGCCGCCGAGCACGAGCTGTGGCAGGAGACCGACCGGTCCCAGGCCAGCGCGACGCTCGCGCAGGTGATGGAGCGGGCCGGGGTCGATCCGACGGACACCTTCCTGGCCGCCTACTACGACGCCTGGCAGCCGCACACACTGACCGACCCGGAGGCGCCGCCGCTGCTGCGCGAACTGCGGCGCCGGGGCATCAAAATCGGGGTGCTGTCCAACACGATGTGGCCGCGGAGCGCGCACGAGCGGGTGTTCGGCCGGGACGAGGTCCTCGACCTGATCGACGGGGCCGTCTACAGCAGCGAGATCCCGTGGGCCAAGCCCCACCCGGAAGCGTTCCGCGCCGCGATGGCCGCCGTGGGCGTCGACGACCCGGCCGCGTGTGTCTTCGTCGGCGACCGCCCCTACGACGACATCCACGGCGCGAAGAGCGTCGGGATGCGCGCGGTGCTCATCCCGCACAGCGAGGTGCCGCCGTACGGGGCCGCCGTCCCGGACGCCGTCATTACCCGCCTGTCCGAGCTCACCGATTACCTCGACAAATGGTGAACTCCTCCTGACGCTCGGCCGGACGCCGGGCGGTCACCCTGCGCGGTATGGCGCAGGGGACGCCAGGCGGCCACGGTGACCGGCACCATCGCGGCGAACGCCAGCCAGAAGGGAGCGGCGAGGCCGCCCGCCTGGGCCACCAATCCGCCGAGCGCGGCGCCGAGGGTCGCGCCGCCGACTGAGAACAAGCCGTAGACGCTGCCGACCCGCCCGAGCAGGTTCGGCGGGGTGGCCCGCTGCCGGGCCGTCGTCGCGGCGGTCCCCCACACCATGGCGTGCACGCCGAAGATCGTCATCGTGACGCCAGCCACCACCGCGCTGCGGGTGATGGCCAGGACCAGATGGGTGGCGGTTTCGATGACCAGGCCAGCGCGGAGCAGCGTGGGCACGCCGGCCCGGACTTCCAGCCAGCGGTAGACGGCCGGCCCGGCCAGGGCGCCGACGGCGCCGGCCGTGACCAGCAGGCCGAACTCGGCCTGGGTGACGCCCAGGCGCTCCCGGGCGAAGAGCACCCAGGTCGCGAACGCCGCGCCGAACGTCACGTTCATGACGAGGATGCACACCGCGAGCGTCCGCAGCACCGGCGTACGGGCCAGCCATCCGATGCCTTCGGCGATGTCATCGCGCAGCCGGCGGCCCGGGCTCTGTCCGGCCGCGACGTCCGGCGCCCCGGTCAGCGGCCTCATTCTCAGAACGATGGCGGCGGCCAGCAGGAACGTGGCTCCATCCAGGCCGAGCGGCCAGGCCGCGCCGAGGACGAACAGGAGCGCTCCCAGCGGCGGCCCGAAAAGCTGGTTGCCCAGCGTAAACGTCATGTAGATGCGGGCGTTCGCCCGGCCCAGGACGTCCGGACCTACGGTGGTGACCACGAGAGCACTCGCCGCGTTGTCGGCGAGGGTCTCACCGGTGCCGATGACGAACAGGACGGCGTATACCTGCCACAGCCCAGCGTGCCCGGACGCGACGAGGGCGGTGAGGGCGACGAGCGCCAGCCCGCGACAGCAGTCGGTGACGACGATGAGGTGACGGCGGCTGAGCCGGTCGACGGCCGCCCCGCTGATCAGCGCGAACAGTGGCCAGGGCAGCGCCTGGGCGAACATGGCCGCCGCCACCGCGACCGGCCGCCGTGTCATCGACGCCACCAGCAGCGGCCCAGCGGTCATCAGGGCGCCGTCGCCGATGGTCGAAATAGCGGAGGCCAGCCACAGCCGGGTGAAGGCGGGCCCGAGGCCGGGCGGGCTGAGTCGGCGGGTCAGGGACCGCCGGAGACTGGGCACGTGAGCTCCCGG